>NZ_LQIU01000008.1 GCF_001499995.1 Mycobacterium sp. IS-1496 | reverse complement strand
GGGGGGCGGCGGTGGTGGCGGAAGCGCGTCGTTGAGATAGGCGAGCGGATCCGAGCAGCCGCTGACGTCGACGAACCGGCCACCGACCGATCCGCACAGCGTGGCGTCTGCGGTGGGAACGGTGGGGGTCAGGGTCGCCCCGAACATCAGCGCCGCTGCGCACGCGCCGGACAACGGCCATATTCTTCGCACTCGCCGATTGTGGCATCACATTCGGGCGGATTCGGCGTATTCGGTCGCGCCCGGCGCAACCGGACACACCGACGTCACAACGCGCGCTCGGTGACGAAGCAGCGCCGGGTACCGGTCAGCGGGTCGTCGAAGGCGATGCTGTGCGCCAGCAGCTGCAGCGGACTGGTGAAGTCGTCGGGCGCGATGTCGACGACGTCCGGGTACAGCGGATCGTTGCGCAGGGGCAGGCCCAGCGACGCCATGTGCACCCGAAGCTGATGTGTGCGGCCGGTCCGCGGCGTCAGCCGGTGGAGATCGTCACCGAGGTGTTCGACCAGCGTCTCGGCGTTGGGCTCCCCCGGCTCCTCGAAGGCCTGTAATCGTCCGCGCTGCTTGATGATTCGGCTGCGCACGATCGTCGGCAGGTCGACGGTGGGGGTACCGGCCGAACGCGCCAGGTACACCTTGGCGACCGCGCCGTCGGAGAACAGCGTCTGGTACGCGCCCCGGAGCTCACGGCGCACCGTGAACAGCAGCACCCCCGCGGTCAATCGGTCCAGCCGGTGCGCAGGTGAGAGCTCCGACAGGTCCAGCGCGCGACGCAGCCGCACCACCGCGGTCTCGGCGACATGGCGGCCACGCGGCATCGTCGCCAGGAAGTGCGGTTTGTCGACGACCACGATGTTCTCGTCGCGGTACAGCACCGGCATCTCGAACGGCACCGGAACCTCCGCCGGCAGATCCCGATACAGGTAGACGTGCGCGCCCGGCGGCAACACGGTGGCCGCGGTGACGACGCGTCCGTCGGCGGTCAACACACCACCGTCGAACACCTTGGCCGCCACCGACTCTCCGAAGCGGTCAGCCAACTCGACCAGGACGGCGCCCCCGCGCAGACGCACCCGCGCGGGTCCGAGCCCGTCGCGCACCGGAAGTGGCGCGGGCCGCACCCGGCTCATCGCAACGGGACGGGTTCGAGGATCTCCGCCCTGGCCTCGGGCGCCGCCGCGCGCAGTGCGTCGGCGGACTCGTCGTCGGGCTGCTGCTGACTGCGCACCTCGGCGTCGACGCGGGCACAGTAGGTGTCCACCTCACGGGTGACGTCCTCGGCACTCCAACCCAGAATGGGCGCAACGACTTCGGCGACCTCACGGGCGCAGTCGACGCCACGGTGCGGGTACTCGATCGAGATGCGCATACGGCGGGCCAGGATGTCCTCGAGGTGCAGCGCCCCCTCAGCGGCCGCGGCGTAGGCGGCCTCCACCTTGAGGTAGATGGGCGCTTCGGTGATCGGGGTGAGCAGGTCGGGTCTGCCCTCGCCCAGCGCCAGCACCTCGCTGATCAGTGAGCCGTACCGGTCGAGCAGGTGACGCACCCGGTAGGGATGCAAACCGTAGTGTTTGCCGACGTGCTCGGTCTGATTGATCAGCGCGAAGTACCCGTCGGCGCCCATCAGCGGCACCTTCTCGGTGATGGACGGCGCCACCCGGGCCGGGACGAACTCGGCAGCCGCGTCGATCGCGTCCTCCCCCATCACCCGGTAGGTGGTGTACTTGCCGCCGGCGATCGCGACCAGCCCCGGCGCCGGCACCGCCACCGCGTGCTCGCGCGACAGCTTCGAGGTCTCCTCGCTCTCCCCCGCCAGCAGCGGGCGCAGACCGGCGTAGACGCCGTCGATGTCGTCATGGGACAGCGGCGTGGCGAGCACCGTGTTGACGGTCTCGAGGATGTAGTCGATGTCGGCCTTGGTCGCGGCCGGATGCGCCAGGTCCAGGTTCCAGTCGGTGTCGGTCGTGCCGATGATCCAGTGCGTACCCCACGGGATGACGAACAGCACCGACTTCTCGGTGCGCAGGATGATCGCCACCTCACTGACGATGCGGTCACGCGGCACGACGATGTGCACGCCCTTGGACGCCCGGACCCGGAACCGGCCGCGCTGGCGCGACAGCGCCTGGATCTCGTCGGTCCACACCCCGGTGGCGTTGACCACGACGTGGCCGTGGACGTCGGTGACCGACCCGTCCTCGCTGTCGCGCACGGCGACACCGATCACCCGGTCGCCTTCCCTCAGCAGGTTGACCACCTGCGTCGATGTGCGCACCACCGCGCCGTAGTGCGCGGCCGTGCGGGCGACGGTCATCGTGTGGCGGGCGTCGTCGACGACGGTGTCGTAGTAGCGGATGCCGCCGATCAGCGAGCTGCGTTTGAGTCCGGGCGCCAGCCGCAGCGCCCCGGACTTGGTGAGGTGGCGCTGCGCGGGAACGGATTTCGCGCCGCCGAGCTGGTCGTAGAGGAAGATGCCCGCCGCCACGTAGGGCCGCTCCCACCACCGGTTGGTCAGCGGGAACAGGAACGGCAGCGGTTTGACCAGATGCGGCGCCAACGTGGTCAGCGACAGCTCGCGTTCGTGCAGCGCCTCGCGCACCAGCCCGAATTCGAGCTGTTCGAGGTAGCGCAGGCCGCCGTGGAACATCTTGCTGCTGCGGCTGGACGTCCCGGAGGCGAAGTCCCGCGCCTCGACCAGCGCGACCTTGAGTCCACGGGTGGCGGCGTCGAGCGCGGCGCCCGCGCCGACCACACCCCCGCCGATCACCACGACGTCGAACTGCTCGCTACCGAGCCGCTGCCAGGCCTCGGCCCGCTGCTCGGGTCCGAGCAACGTCTGCCCGTTGCTGGGGATCGGGTCACTCACCGTTCCCAGGCTACGTGCTTTTTCTTTGCTCCTCGCGTCCGCGGGGATCAGTCCAGATCGTCGTGCGCCATCAGGCGACGTGCCGCCTCCACGATCGAACCCGACAGCGACGGATACACCGACAGGGTCTGCGCCAGGTCGGTCACCGAGATCCGGTTCTGCACCGCCAGCGCGATCGGCAGGATCAGCTCCGAGGCGATCGGGGCGACCACGACACCGCCGATGACCACGCCGGTGGCCGGCCGGCAGAAGATCTTGACGAAGCCGTGCCGCAGCAGCGACATCTTCGCGCGGGCGTTGGTGTTCAGCGGCAGCATCAGCGTGCGGGCGGGCACACTGCCGTCGTCGATCGCGGTCTGCGGGATGCCGACGGCGGCGATCTCGGGGCGGGTGAACGTGGCCGACGCCACGGTGCGCAGCCGGATCGGCGCCACCCCCTCGCCCAGCGCGTGGTACATCGCGATGCGGCCCTGCATCGCGGCCACCGACGCCAGCGGCAGCAGACCGGTGCAGTCGCCCGCGGCGTAGATCCCGGCCGCGGGTGTGCGTGACACCCGGTCGACGGGGATGTAACCGCCGCGACCCAGTTCGACGCCGACGCGCTCGAGGCCCAGGCCCTCCGTGTTGGGCACCGACCCGACGGTCATCAGCGCATGGCTGCCCTCGACACACCGGCCGTCGGCCATTCGCACCCTCACCCCGGTCTCGGTGCGGGTCACCGATTCGGCGCGGGCGTTCTTGACCAGGGTGACGCCACGTTCGGCGAACACCTCCTCCAGCACGGCGGCGGCGTCGCTGTCCTCGTGCGGCAGGATCTGGTCGCGGCTGGCGACCACGGTCACCGTCACGCCGAGTTCGGTGTAGGCGTTGCAGAACTCGGCGCCCGTCACACCGGAGCCCACGATCACCAGGTGCTCGGGCAGGTCGGTCAGGTCGTAGAGCTGGCGCCAGGTGAGGATCCGCTCGCCGTCGGGCACCGCATTGGGCAGGACCCGCGGGCTCGCGCCGGTGGCGATCAGCACCACGTCGGCCTTCAGCACACCGGTCTTACCGTCGTGCGTCGTCACGCGGACGCGGTGCTGCGCCAGTCCGGGCACGTCGTCGACCAGTTCGCCGCGGCCACCGATCACCGTGACGCCCTCGCGCAGCAGTTGGCTGCCGATGTCGGCGGACTGCGATCGAGCCAGCGTCTTGACCCGGTTGTGGATCTGCGGCAGCGAGATCTTGGCGTCCTCGATGCTGATGTCGAAACCCAGGCCGGTCGCGCGTCGCAGTTCGGTGCGCACACCCGTCGAGGCGATGAAGGTCTTCGACGGCACGCAGTCGTACAGCACGCACGCGCCGCCCACCCCGTCGGAGTCGATGACGGTGACGTGGGTGTCCGGGCCTCTGCCCGCGGCGACAAGAGCCGCCTCATATCCGGCGGGCCCGCCGCCGATGATCACGATGCGGGTTGCCACGAGCACAATCTAACCGTTCGCTCTCGGCGGACGCTTCCGGTCGCGGCGGCGCGGTCGCCGGTTAAGCTCTCCTACCGTGCCGCTCTACGCCGCCTACGGGTCGAACATGCATCCCGAGCAGATGATGGAGCGTGCACCGCATTCGCCGATGGCCGGGACCGGCTGGCTGCACGGCTGGCGGCTGACCTTCGGTGGCGAGGACATCGGCTGGGAGGGCGCGCTGGCCACCGTCGTCGAGGACCCCCTGTCGAAGGTGTTCGTCGTGCTCTACGACATGACCAAAGAGGACGAGGAGACCCTCGACCGTTGGGAGGGTTCCGAGCTCGGCGTCCACAAGAAGATCCGCTGCCGGGTCGACCGGGTGACGGGGTTCTCGACGGACACCCCACTTGAACCGGTGCTGGCGTGGCTCTACGTGGTCGACGCCTGGGAGGGCGGCCTGCCGTCGGCGCGCTACCTCGGGGTGATGGCCGACGCGGCCGAGATCGCGGGCGCACCAGCCGATTACGTGCACGATCTGCGGACCCGCCCGTCGCGCAGTGTCGGTCCCGGGACTCCCGGCTGATCCCCTGTCCGGCCACCGTGCGGGTCTGCACACGAAACGCCGCGGATTTCCCGGTGGTTTGCGCACCCTCGCGGCCCGCGACGGTGACAGTCTGGCGTGATGGCCGTACCCGAACTCCGGCTGCGCACTCCGGGTGCCGGACTGCTCGCGCTGCCGTGGGACCGCCCGCTGGCGGAGTGGGCGGTGCCGGAGGTGCCGCTGCGCGACATCGCCGTCGGGCCGAGCCGTCACCTGGTGAAGTTCGTCGCCTGCGACGGTGCGCTGTGGGCGGTCAAGGAACTCCCACCCCGCATCGCGCGCAAGGAGTACGGGGTGCTCGGCGCCCTGGAGGATCTGGGCCTGCCTGCCGTGCGGCGGGCGGGTCTGGTGCACCAACCCGACTTCGACACCTCGCTCCTGCTGACCCGTTTCCTCGACGGGTCGTGGCAGTACCGGCGGCTGTTCCGCAGGCTGCCGCCCGAAGAGCCCAAACACCGTGCCCGGTTGTTCGACGCGATGGCCAGCCTGCTCGTCGAACTGCACCGCCACGGCGTGTTCTGGGGTGACTGCTCGCTGGCCAACACGCTGTTCTCCCGCGACGGCCAGGTGCTGCAGGCGTGGCTCGTCGACGCCGAGACCTCCGAGGTCCACCCGCGGCTGTCCGACGGTCAGCGCGGCCACGACCTCGACATCCTCGTCGAGAACGTCGCCGCCGACCTGATGGACCTGGCGGCCTACCTCGGCTCGTCGGAGGAGCTCGAGGATGCGCTGATCGCCGAGGCGCAGGACATCCCGAACCGGTATCAGCGCCTGTGGGATGTGCTGCACGCCGAACCGGTCTTCGACTTCAGCGACCGTTATCGCGTGGAGGGCACCATCCGGCGGCTCAACGAGCTGGGCTTCGCCGTCGAGGAGGTCACGCTGCAACCGGTCAGCGACACCGCGCCGGACCGGTTACGACTGCATGTCGGCGTCGGCGACCGCCGCTTCCACGCCGAACGGCTGCGCGAACTGACCGGCCTCGACGTCGGCGAGGGGCAGGCCCGCACGCTGCTGGGTGATCTGCAGACCTTCCAGGCGCAACTCAGCCGCGAGAGCGGCCACGACGTCGACGACTCGACGGCCGCGCAGCTGTGGGTCATGGAGGTCGCCACGCCGACGATGCACCGCGCCCACGAGGCGATCGGCCGTGCCGGCACACCGATCCAGGCGTTCTGCGACCTGCTCGAGGTGCGGTGGTTGCTCAGCGAACGCGCGGGCCGCGACGTGGGGACCGAGCGCGCACTCGTCGCCCTGGCCCGTGACGTCATCCCGCCGGATTCGGCGGCCAAGATGGCGGTGGCGGAGGTGCCGACGCAGCCGATGCCGGTGATCGACCTCGACGACTGAACGCGCACGCTCGCGGCCGCGCGAGTGTGCGCACAGTGCGTGGAAAAGCGCGGCGTGTCGTGCGCAGACCCGCACGCTCGCGGGAGGTGCCCGCACACTCGCAGGATGAGCGCTACAGCAGGGCGGCCTGTTCGACGATGTTGACCATGGCCCGCACGCCCACCCCCAGCGCGCGCTCGTCGAGGTCGAAGGTCGGCTGGTGCAGATCCAGCTGGGGTCCGCGGCCACTCCACACGCCCAGCCGCGCCATCGCCCCCGGCACCTCCTCGAGGTACCACGAGAAGTCCTCACCACCGCCGGACTGACGGGTGTCGGCGAGCACCTCCGGGCCGATCGCCTCGATCGCGTGGGTGAGGATGCGCGTGGAGACCTCTTCGTTGACCACCGGCGGCACACCGCGGCGGTACAGCACGCTGTGCTCCATCCCCAGCGGCGCCAGCAGCGACGAAACGATCTCGCGCACAATGTCTTCCAGCGTCAGCCAGGTCTCCCGGGACGCGGTGCGGATGGTGCCGGCCAGCGTGCCGGTCTGCGGGATCGCGTTGGCCGCCACCCCGGCGTTGACCGCCCCCCACACCATCACCGTGCTGTTGCGCGGGTCGATGCGGCGGGACAACACTCCCGGCACGCCGGTGATCAGCGTGCCGAGCCCGTAGACCAGGTCACCGGTCAGATGCGGGCGCGACGTGTGCCCGCCGGGCGAGTGCAGCGTCACCTCGACCTGATCGGCCGCCGAGGTGATCGGCCCCGGCCGCACCGCCACCCGGCCCACCGCGAGCCGCGGATCGCAGTGCAGCGCATAGATCCGCGACACCCCGCTCAAGGCGCCGGCGGCGATGGCGTCGATCGCGCCGCCGGGCATCAACTCCTCGGCGGCCTGAAAGATCAGCCGGACCCCGACGGGTAGTTCGGGCACCGACGCCATCGCCATCGCCGCGCCCAGCAGGATCGCGGTGTGCGCGTCGTGACCGCAGGCGTGGGCCACGTTCGGCACGGTCGACGAGTACGGCAGCCCCGTCCGCTCGGCCATGGGCAGCGCGTCCATATCGGCGCGCAGTGCGATCCGCGGACCGTCCTCGCGGCCGAAGTCGCACGTCAGCCCCGTTCCACCGGGCAGAACCTTCGGGTTGAGCCCGGCGTCGGCGAGGCGGGCGGCGACGAACTGGGTGGTCGCGAACTCCTGGCGGCCCAGTTCCGGGTTGGCGTGGATGTGGCGGCGCCAGTCGACCAGTTCGCCGTAGTGGGCCGACAGCCAGCGCGCGGCGGCGTGTTTGAGCACGCTCATGACGCCCGCCTCTCCTGCCGCTTCAGCACCCGGTCCCGCTCGGTGGAGGTCTCGGCGAGACGGACCACCGTGCGCGCCAGCATGATCGCACCCTCGACCACGGCCGTGTCGGCGCTGGGTCCCGCCGCGGCGGCGGTGAACGCCGGCTGGTGGATGGACGCGCCGCCGGCGTCGATGCCCACCACCGGATGAATCCCGGGCACGACCTGGGTGACGTTGCCCATGTCGGTGCTCCCGAGCGGCAGCGCCGCCTCGACCTCGGCGGGCACCGGTGCGCGGCCGACCCGCTCCATCTCGTCGCGGAAGACCTCGGCCAGCCAACGGTCGGGGGTCAGCTCGGCGTAGGCGGGTGCGGTCTCGGCGACCTCGAAGTCGCAACCCGTCGCGACGGCGCCCGCCTTGAAGCAACCCGCCATCCGGCCCTCGAGTTCGCGCAGCGCGGCCGATTCGGCGGCGCGCATCGTGTAGCGCAGCCGGGTGCGGGCCGGGATGACGTTGGTGGCCTGGCCGCCATCGGTGACGATGCCGTGCACCATCTGTCCCGGCGCCAACTGCTGGCGCAGCAGCCCGATGGAAACCTGCGCGACGGTGACGGCGTCGCCGGCGTTGAGCCCGAGATGCGGAGCGACCGCCGCGTGCGACTCCCGGCCGGTGTAGGTGACGTCGACCTCCGAGAGCGCCAGCGACCGCGCGGCGGCGATGTCGACGGGCCCGGGGTGCAGCATCACCGCGACGGCGATGTCGTCGAAGACCCCGGCCTCGAGCAGCAGCACCTTGCCGCCGCCCGCCTCCTCGGCGGGGGTGCCCACCAGCACGACCGTCAGGCCCAGGTCGTCGGCCACCTCGGCGAGCGCCAGCGCGGTGCCGATCGCCGAGGCGGCGATGATGTTGTGGCCGCAGGCGTGCCCGATGTCGGGCAGCGCGTCGTACTCCGCACAGACGCCGACCACCAGCGGGCCGCTGCCGTACGAGGCACGGAACGCGGTGTCGAGGCCACCGGCCGCGGAGGTCATCTCGAAGCCGTACTCGGCGACCAGCGCCTGGGTCTTGGCGCAGCTGCGGTACTCGGCGAACGCCAGCTCCGGCTCGGCGTGGATCGCGTGTGACAACTCGACGAGGTCTCCGCGGCGGCGGTGGACGGCGTCTTCGACGCTCGTCGACGCGGTGGCGGAGGGCATTGACGCAGTATCTCACTGCCCAGACGCCGAGACTTCGACAGCTAAGCTCGCACACCGTGACCAGCCCGGCGGAGGTGGCCCAGCAAGCGGCGGCGGCGATCCGCGACCGCAGCGGAGTCGACGAGCACGACGTCGCGGTGGTGCTCGGATCGGGCTGGGCGCCAGCGGTCGACGCCTTCGGCACCGCCACCGCGACCGCGCCGATGGCCGAGTTGCCGGGGTTCACCCCGCCCACGGCGGCCGGCCACGGGGGGGTCGTGTCGTCCGTCCAGGTCGGCGGGCATCGGGTGCTGCTGCTCGTCGGGCGCATCCACGCCTACGAGGGCCACGATCTTCGCCATGTCGTGCATCCGGTGCGGGCGGCGTGCGCGGCGGGGGTGCGGACGGTGGTGCTGACCAACGCCGCCGGCGGCCTGCGCGACGACTTCGTCGTCGGCCAGCCGGTGCTGATCAGCGACCACCTCAACCTCACCGGCCGCTCGCCGCTGGTCGGGGCGCAGTTCGTCGACCTGGTCGACGCCTACGCACCGCACTTGCGGACCCTCGCGAAGACGATCGACCCGACGCTGGCCGAGGGCGTCTACGCCGGTCTACCGGGTCCGCACTACGAGACCCCGGCCGAGATCCGGATGCTGCGCACACTCGGCGCGGACCTGGTCGGGATGTCGACGGTGCACGAGACGATCGCCGCGCGCGCCGCGGGCGCCGAGGTGCTGGCGATCTCCCTGGTGACCAATCTGGCCGCGGGCATGACCGGGCAGCCGCTGTCGCATCAGGAAGTGCTGGAGGCGGGCCGTCAGTCCGCGACGCGGATGGGTGCGCTGCTGGCCGGCGTCGTCGCGTCGCTCTGATCGGCGGGCCGCGGGCTCAACCGCCGGCTCGCCCACACCACGAAGCGGGCCAGCAGCGGTGAGGCGAACAGCATGAGGAGCACCCGCAGCACCTGCGCGGCGATGATGAACGTGACGTTCGAACCCGTCTCCACCGCCGTCGCGAGCACCGCGTACACCCCGCCGGGGCTGGTCGCGAGATATCCCTCGAGCGGCGTCAGCGCGGTGTAGTGGGCGAGCACCACCCCGAGACCGGCCGTCGCCACGCCCAGGACGGCGATCAGCCCGAGCGCGGCGGGCAGGATCCGGGCGATCGCGCGCAGCGACTCGGTGGTGAAGGCCAGACCGGCCTGCCAGCCGATGACGAAGTAGGCGACCTGCACCAGCACCGCCGGCACCGACAACCCGAACGAGAAGCCGGTCAGCTGCAGCACCACGGTCAGCGCCATCGGTCCGAGCAGGCCGGCACCCGGTAACCGCAGCAGCCGTCCACCCGCGCTGCCGACCAGCACCAGGACGGCCAGTATGGCCAGGCTCAGATACCAAGGGGCCGTGACGTGTTGGGTCATGTCGCCGGAGGGTCGGGATTGGCCGGGGTGGAAGACGAGGGCCACGACCACCGGCATGGACGCCGTCACCAGGGCCACCCGCAGGTACTGCACCACCGACACCACGCGGTCGTCGCCGCCGAGATCGCGGGCGATGGCCACCAGACCGGAGGCGCCACCCGCCGTCAGGGCCAGCGACCCGGTCAGCGGGGTGACGTCGCGGTGCAGGCCGAGCAGCGCGCCGGCGGCCACGCTCAGCAGCAGGGTCGCGACGGCGACGCCCACGACGAACGGCCAGTCCGACCCGAGCGCGCTGAACGCGTCGCGCTGCACCATCGTGCCGATGTAGACGCCGAGCACCCCCTGGGCCACCACGCCCGCGGGGCGGGGCACTCCGGCGGGCGCCAGCGAGAGCAGCGCGAGTGCGACGCCGACGGCCAGCGCCGCGAACAGACCGGCCGACGGCACCCCGGCCAGGGTCAGCGGGACGGTGACGGCGACCGACGCCACCACCAGCACCACCCACTTCAGGATTCGCCGCATCAGATCTCCCACCGGTTGCTGCCAAGTATGTCCTTCGTATTTCAGCGACGCAACCCGCACGAATTCGTTGTCGAGACGAGAAGTGTGAAGGTATAACTTGTTCATGACCGAACGTGCCGCACCCGCCACCGAGCTCCGCGAGGCGATCATGGCGGTCGCCCGCCAGATGCGACGACACCGCCCCGACCACGGGCTCACGCTGAGCCAGCTCGAACTGCTCGGCGAGGTCAGCCGCTCCGGCGTCACCACCCCGGCCGAACTCGGCGCCCGCCTGCACGTGCGCGCGCAGTCGCTGACCGAGAGCATCAACGAACTACTCGCCCGACGCCTCATCTCGCGTCGCCCCGACGACCGGGACCGGCGCAGGCAACTCATCGAGATGACCCCCGCCGGCGCCGCACTGCTCGAGGCCGACCGCGCCGAGCGCGACGCATGGCTGCACCGGGCCATGGCCGACACGCTGACCGACCTGGAGTTCGACCTGCTCATGCTCGTCGCACCAGTGCTCCGCAAGCTGGCATTAATTGATGCCAAAGCGGGCACACTTGCTCCATGACTTCCTCGGCGATCTCGACGACCGTGCAGGAATGGATTGCTCACGACCCCGACCCGCAAACCGCGGAGGAGTTGTCCCAGTGCAGTCCGGAGGAACTCGACGAGCGGTTCTCCCGCTCACTGACGTTCGGGACGGCAGGGCTACGCGGGCCACTGCGCGGCGGCCCGAACGGAATGAACCTGGCCGTCGTGCTGCGCACGACGTGGGCGGTGGCCAAGGTGCTCAAAGACCGCGGTATGGCCGGTTCGCAGGTCGTCGTCGGCCGGGACGCCCGGCACCGCTCCGACGAATTCGCCCGCGCCGCCGCCGAAGTGCTCGCCGCACAGGGGTTCGAGGTGGTGCTGCTGCTGGCGGCGGTCCCGACCCCGATAGTGGCGTTCACCGTGCGGCACATGCACGCCGCGGCCGGTATCCAGATCACCGCATCGCACAACCCGCCGAGCGACAACGGCTACAAGGTGTACTTCGAAGAGGGTCTGCAGATCATCGGCCCCACCGACACCGAGATCGAGGCCGCGATCGCCGAGGCGCCGTTCGCCGACGAGATCCCCAGGGCCGAGGTGGAGACCGGCGGCATGGAGGAGATCGCCCACTACGTCGAACGGGCCGCCAATGTCCGGCACGCGAAAGCGCCCGTGCGCGTGGCGTTCACCCCACTGCACGGAGTGGGCGGTGAGTACGCGATGGACACCTTCGTCCGCGCCGGCATCGTCGACGTGCACGTGGTCGACAAACAGTTCTCCCCCGACCCCGACTTCCCCACCGTGGAACTGCCCAACCCCGAGGAGCCCGGCGCGGTCGACGCACTGCTCGAACTGGCCGCCGACGTCGACGCCGACGTCGCGATCGCGCTCGACCCGGACGCCGACCGATGCGCTGTCGGGGTGCCGACGCCCGACGGTTGGCGGATGCTCTCGGGCGACGAAACCGGTTGGCTGCTGGGCGATTACATCCTCACCCAGGTCGAGCCCGGCGAGGTCATGGACGCGACAGTGGTGGCCAGCACCGTGGTGTCCTCACGGATGCTCGCGGCGATCGCCGCCGCGCACGGCGCCCACTTCGTCGAGACGCTCACCGGATTCAAGTGGCTCTCCCGCGCCGACGAGGAACTGCCCGGTAAGACCATGGTGTACGCCTACGAGGAGGCCATCGGCCACTGTGTGGATCCGGCCGCGGTCCGCGACAAGGACGGGATCAGCACGGCGGTGCTGTTCTGCGACCTCGTCGGCGTGCTGAAGGAACACGGCCGCACGGTGCTCGACGTGCTCGACGACCTGGCTCTGCGCCACGGCGTCCACGTCACCGCCGCCGTCAGCCGCCCGGTCGCCGACGCCGACGAAGCCGCCGGGGTGATGGCCCGGTTGCGCGACACCCCGCCGGACCGCCTCGCCGGACACGAGGTGACCGTGACCGACCTGAACACCTCACCCGAGCCGATGCGCTCGGATGCGCTGATCTTCACCGGTGGCGACGCCGACACCTCGGTGCGGATGGTCGTGCGGCCGTCCGGCACGGAGCCGAAGGTGAAGTCCTACATCGAGATTCGGCGATCCTGCGCCGGCGACCTGCCGCGGGTGCGCGCCGAGGCGCAGCAGTTGCGTGACGAACTGGTGGCCGTGGCGCAGCAGTGGTGACGGACGGGTAGCCCTCAGCGCGGACCGAACTGCCGGTCCCCCGCGTCGCCGAGTCCGGGGACGATGTAGGCGGCCTCGTCGAGGCGTTCGTCGATCGTCGCGGTGAACAGGCGCATGGCGGGCGCGGCCTTCTCGAGGGTGGCGATGCCCTCCGGAGCAACCACCACGCAGATGGCGGTGATGTCGACGGCTCCACGCGCCTGCAGCAGCCCGACGGTGTGGGCCAACGATCCACCGGTGGCCAGCATCGGGTCGAGCACGAACACCGGCTGAGTGCTCAGATCGGCGGGCAGCGACTCCAGATACGGTGTCGGCTCGTGGGTTTCCTCGTTGCGCGCCACGCCGACGAAACCCACCCGCGCCTCGGGGATCAGCGCGTGGGCCTGGTCGACCATCCCGAGCCCGGCCCGCAGCACCGGCACCAGCAGCGGCGGCCGCGCCAGCCGCGCCCCGGTCGTCACCGCGAGCGGGGTGCGCACCTCGACGTCCTCGCGGGCGGCGTCGCGGGTGGCCTCGTACACCAGCATCAGCGTGAGATCGCGCAGCGCGGAACGGAAGGCCGCGTTGTCGGTGCCCTGGTCGCGCAGCGTGGTCAGCCGCGCGGCGGCCAGCGGGTGATCGACGACGCGCACATCCATGGCGCCGACCTTAGCGCCAGCCGCCCATTTCGCTCGACGGCGGAACCGTCCGGCCGTCCACGGCGTCGTAATCGCATGCACGCCGACACCGACGCCATCCGCGCGCTGGCCCGCACCGACGCCGCGCACTCCACCGACCTCGCGGCCGCGGCGGCTGCGCTGGCCGGGGTCCCGGTCACCGCCGCAGCGGCGTCGCTGGGCCCGGTCGGTGCGCGTTTCCTCGCCGCGCTGTCCGATGCGACCACCGCCGAATCCGCCAGGGCCGCCGCCCTCGCCGACGGTGTCGCCGGCGGGTCGGCGACCGCGCGGGCATCGGCGACGGCGTACGACGAGGCGCAGCTGCGCGCCACCGCACTTCTCGGGGGCTGACCGTGCCGGGCACGCTGGTGGATGCGCTCTCGGCGCCGCTGCGCGAGGTGCGCAACCTCGTCGGCCCCGGCTGGCCCGACGGTTCCGGTGGCCCGCCCGGCGCGGCGCTGGCGGGGGTGCGGGACGCGCTGACCGGGGTGGCCACCACCGCGCGCACGTCGTGGCAGCGCACCGGTGAGAACTGGTCGGGCACGGCGGCCGACGGTGCGGGCGCGTTCGCCGCGGCCACCACCACAGCGGTCACCGAGTTGGCCGACCGCACGGGCCGGCTCACCGCGGGCACCCGCGAGGCGGGCGCCGCCGTCGCGCGCGCCGCCGCCCGCCTGCAGGACATCGTCGAGCGCTTCGAGTCCCGGGCGGCCGCGCTGGAGCATCACCTGGACACCCCCGGCGTCGCCGAGGAACTGCTCACCGAGGCGCGGCGTGCCCTGCGCGAGGCCGTCGCCGTCGTCGAGGAGTTGCGCGCCGAACTCGACAGCCACGCCGGTGCGCTCAGCGCACCCGGTGCCGCACCGGCGGCGCCGCCGGTGCCGACGGTGCCGGCCGGCTTCGGCGGGGGTGCGCCGGGCGGGCTCGGCACCGCCACCCCGATGGGGTCCCTGGCGTCGATGGCGTCCCGAGCCTCGGGGGCCGCACCGGCGGAGGCGGCCATGCCCGTGGAGGCGGCCTCGCGCCGCGCGGCGGCCGCCCAGCCCGACCCCGGTGTGTTCGGCGACGGCGTGGCGGTGCGGTTGCCCGACGGCAGCACGGCCACCGCGCCGAACGCGGTCGCCGCCGACGCGGTGCGCCACGCGCTGACTCAGCTCGGGGTGCCGTACCAGTGGGGCGGCACCACCCCCGGTGTCGGCCTGGACTGCAGCGGGCTGACGCAGTGGGCTTACGGCGAGGCCGGCCTGGACCTGCCCCGGCTCGCGCAGGAGCAGGATGTCGGCGCCGCCGTCGACGCCGGGTCGCTGCGGCCCGGCGACCTGGCGGTGTGGGACGGACACGTCGCGATGGTCGTCGGCGACGGTGTCATGGTCGAGGCGGGCGATCCGGTCAAACTCTCGCCGATCCGGACGAGCAATGCCGGACAGGGTTTTCAAGGCTTCTGGCGGCCGACCGCGTGAGTGCTACGGCATCGCCTCGGCCCACGTCATCTGCCCCTCGAAGCCGAGGGCCTTCGCCTTCTCCCGGTACCGATCGCGGTAGTGCCGGTAGGTGGTCTCGTCACCGCGGCGTAGCGACAGCAGCGCGCGCAACCGCAGCAGCGAGAGGTCGCAGTACGCCGCGCCCTCGAACTGTGGCTGACCGCACAGGCGCGCCAGCACCTCTTCGGCCTCGGGCAGGTCACCGTCCGCCCCCCGCTCGATCAGGGCGTCCGCCAGTATCGTCGTCGCCCACGGCGCGTAGGACAACAGCCCACTCTCGTATACGGCCTCGACACACCTTCGCAGCAGCGGCAACGCGGACCAGTCCCGCTGCGCCAGCGCTTGCTCCGCGAGCCTCGCGTCGATGACCGGCACCATCGTCGAGAAGAATCTCCCGTCCACCGCCATCTCCCGCACCTGTCCGAGCAACTCCACCGCACGGGCCGTCTGGCCGGAAGCGTGGGCGAGAAGGACGCCCGCCGACGCGAACAACGCGAACCCGTAGGCGATGTCGTCGGCCGAATCCTGCGCAATGACCAGCGCCTCGTCACTGGTGCGGAGCGCGGCGTCGTCGGCCGGGGTCACGCCGCTGGCGATCGCGTTCGCATAGGTGTAGACGATGACCGCCGTCCGCGATATCGGGTCGGCCTCACGCGCCATCTCCACCGCGCGATCGAAGTCCCGCCGCCACCCCGGCCTTCCCAGCCACCAGCACGCTGTACACCGCATCCCGTACGCCAACGCCAGCGGAGCCCCGAGCACGTAACCCCCCAGGGCCGGATCGTCGTGGGCGAGGTCGATCACCATGTCGCAACACCGGAGCGCCTCCACGAACTCGCCGGTGAGGATCTTGACGGCGGCCGGGAACAGCGTCAGCCCCACGGTGAGCGCAGGGTCGCCGATCGATTCCAGGATGACCATCTGTTCGTCGACCAGCCGGGACGCTTCCGCCAACGTTCCGTCGATCAGCTGTTCGTTGACCAGACCCGCCATGGCGATCGCCACCGACGCCTTGTCGCCTGCCGCCGCGCACAGTTCCTGCAATTCGTCGAATCGTCGGCCAGCGGCCGGTATGCGATTCCGGAATCCATTGGCGCACAGAAGCGTTCGAGGCGCTATGCGCATGCGGAGTTGATCGGGGGTGTCCGCCGGAAGCGCATCGGCCAGCACGGACGCACGCTCCCAGCTCACCAGCGCCGCACGGATGTCCCGCCGCTGGGACCACGCGGCCGCCCGCATGTGCCACTCGTACGCGGCCCGCGGGTCACCCGCGGCCTCCAGGTGTTCGGCGATCAGCGCCGCGTTCTCGTCGATCGACGGCTCCTGTCGGGCGATGGCGTCGGCCAGCCGCCGGTGCAGCGCCGCACGGTCGGATCGGAGCTGGGACTCGTAGGCGACGGTTCGGATCAACGGATGACGGAAGGCGTACTCCACGTGGCCCGTGAACTTCACCTGGTCGATCAGCTCGGCGCGCAGGAGACCGTCGACCACGGGCGCCACCCCCATCGAGGCCAACAGGTCGGTGTCGAACCGCATACCGATGATCGAGGCCGCGCCCAGTGTGTCCTTCGCGGGCGACTCCAAGCGGTCGATGCGCGCGGCGATCGTCGCCTGCAGCGTGGCGGGCACGCTGATCTCGGCGACGTCGGCGCGGCACTCGTACGCGCCACGCCGGCCACGGAGAAGCCCTCGCTCAGCGAGGTCGCGCACGATCTCTTCGGCGAAGAACGGGTTGCCCGCGGCGCGCTGCGCGACCGTCACCGCCAGGTCCACCACAGACGGATCGGCGCCCAGCAGGGTGCGGGCCAGGGTGGCGGACTCGGGATCGCTCAGCGGCGCGAGGGTCAGCGTCTGCGCACCCGGAACCCGGCTGAGGGCCCCGTGGAAATCCGGGCGGTGGGTGACCAGCACCATCGCATGTGTCTGCGGTATCACCGTCACGAAGTCGGCGAGCATCGCATCGCTGACCTCATCGATCCAGTGCGCATCCTCGACGATGTAGAGAGCGGGCGAGCCGCGGGACACCGCGGCGGCCTTGACCATCCGCGACAGCCGGCGGCGTCGGGCATCGGGATCGATGTTCGGCAGCGCGGCATCGGGGTCCCGGATCTCCAGGAGGTCTTCGAACAGCAGCAGATCCTGCTCGTCGGCGTCGTCGAAACGCGCCCGCAGCCGCGCTCGGACCACCTCGTCGTCGAGGCCGGGCAGACCGGCGATCGTGCGCAGGAGCTGACCCACGACGTGGAATGGGACGTCGCTGATGTGGGATTCACAGAACGACCAGAACACCTCGACGCCGCGGGCCGCCGCGGCCGTGGCGATCTCGCGCGCCATCCTGCTCTTGCCGATTCCGGGCGGGCCCACCAGGGCGACGACCGTCCCGGCGCCGTCGATCGACCGTTCGAGGATCCCTTCGGCGGCCGCCATCTCCCAGTGCCGCCCGACGAGTTTCGGCTCGCCGCGTCCGGCCACCGCGTGGGGTGCTCCCATGCCCATCAGGCGTCGTGCCGCAACGGGCCGGTCACAGCCCTTCACCGAAACCTCTTCCGGTCCACCGAGCATCGCGACGTGCTCGACCAGGCGTGCCGTCGAGTCGCTGAGCAGCACACCGCCCGGCGTAGCCGCGGACTCCATCCGCTGCGCCCAGCCCACGTGCTCGCCGACCGTGGTGAAACCCAGCGTCGGCGACGCGATGTCACCCGCGATCACCTGCCCGGAATTCAGGCCGATCCGCAGTGCGAGCGTCGCGCCGTCGGTGCGCTCGACGGTCGCCGCGAGTTGCCCGGCCTGCCGCTGGATACCCAGCGCCGCCAAACTCGCCCGGACCGCGTGGTCCTCGAGCGCGATCGGCGCGCCGAAGACCGCCATGATCCCGTCCCCGGTGAACTTGTCGACCGTCCCGCCGTACCGCTGCACCACCGCCGAGGACCGGTTGACCAGTTCGGCCATGATCTCGCGCAGCCGTTCGGCGCCGACCGCCGCCGCGAGGTCCATCGAGCGGACGACATCGGCGAACAGGACCGTGACCTGCTTGTATTCGGCATGTGTCGCGGCCGGACCCACGGGCGCGCCACATCCGTGGCAGAACCGGGCGCCGTCCAGATATTCGGTGCCGCAGGTGCGGCACGCCGTCGAGGTCGTCATCCGACCCTCCGCACGTCGGCCCGGACCACTCCGGGCCTCCCCAGGATAGGCCGCGCACCGGGCCGGCATGCCGGTTATCGAGCCGCCGTCCTCAGGTGCCGATGCTTCGGGCTGCGCTGTTGCGAACGTTCGCAAAGACTTTCGGCTTCGCGACGTCGGCCCAGGCAGCGATCGAAGCGCCTATTCAAATTCGAGATCGTCTACGCTGCACCGCATTTCGAACAATCGCGCACCCTGGCGCCGCGCCAGGTTCCGCGCGGCTTCGAGGTCGGCACGGCGCGCATCCGGAGTGTGCTGGGTTAGGGCACGGAGCCGCAGTAACTCGGCGTCATAGAACCGCATCCCGGTGTCCCGAGCCAGTTCCAGACCCGCCTGCAGGCGATCGCGGGCCGACTCCGGTTCGCCCGCGGCGATCAGCAACCGTCCGATGACGGCGTCGAAGATGGTGGTGTACATGGACACCCCCAGCGAGCGCAGGTTGTCGAGGTGGGTGGCGAGCGCGGCGCCGTGCGCGGCGAGCACATTGGGATCGCAGCGCTCATCGTCCAGGGCCGCCAACGCGTCGACGGCGCTCAGCCACGTGGCTCCGACCCGCAGCCACATGTCGAGGCCGTACCGCTCGGCGTGATCGATGGTGTCCACGGCCACCTCCGCCGCGTGATCGAGCCGGCCGGATTCGATGCACAGCCACGTGGTCATGGAGCGCGTGTAGGCGTGCAGGTAGGGGGTTCCGGGAAAGCCGAGACGTGAGCCCAGGCGTGCCGCCTGCGCCAGTTCGTCCTCGGCCCCGTCCATGTCGCCTCGCATCAGCGCGACGAGAGCGAGATACAGCCGTGCCAGCGCCTTCGACTCGGCGACGACACGTCCGTGGTCGTCGTCGATCCGCCCGCCTGTCGCGAGTTCGTCACCCGCGCCGCGCAGGTGGTGGTGCGCGGCGTCGCAGTCGCCGCGGAGCAACGCCACCGTCCCGGACAGGGCCTCGATGACCGGGCCGGCGCACTGTCGCGCCCCGAAGTGCCTGCGCAGCACCGCGATCACGTTGTCCGCCCGGCGCAGGTCGGCCCGGATCAGATGGTAGTTGGCGACTGCGGTCAGCGTCTCGAACAGCTCGTCGCTGCGGAGGTGGGCGTGGCCGAGCTGCAGGCAGCGCTCGAAGTCGGCGGCGGCCTCCGGGCTCTGATAGCCGTCCTCGGCGAAGCCGAGAGACCCCCGCTCCAGGCGCAGCGCCGCCTCGAGACGATCCCGTTCGCCACCAGGAGGAGCGTCCTCGAGCTGCGCGAGCGAGCGGGTCAGGTGGGCACGGGCCTCGGCCAGGGCCCCGCGCCGCCGCGCATCGGCCGACGCCTGCTGATAGGCCGCCGCGGCGTCGCCGAAGCGGCCGGCATGCTCGTAATGCTCGGCGACCAGCCGCCACTCCGGTTCACCGGACCGGATCAGGAAGTCGGCGACCCTGCCGTGCAGACCGCGCCGCACGCTCGGCGGCGCGAGTTCTGCGGCGACCTCGCGCAGCAGCTCGTGGCGGAACCGCCAGCCGCCTTCCCAGGATTCCAGGACCCGCGCTTCTTCGAGCTCTGCGATGACGCGGTCGAATTCGGCACACGGGATGTCCACCGACGCCCGCAGCAGCTCGCCGTCGAACTGGCGGCCGACCACTGCGGCCGCCTCGACCACAGGCACCGCTTGCGGGCTGGCGCGCAGCCGGGCCAGCAGGGGTTCGTAGAGCGTTTCCGGCACGCCGATCTCACTGCGGCCGTTGACCACCTGCTCGATGTAGAACGGGACACCGTCGCATCGCTCGGCCACCTGGGCCCGCTGATCGGCGGAGAGAGCCGGATCGAGCGCCGCGATCAGCGCATCGGACTGCGAACCGGTGAGCGGTGCGAGGTCGCACACCTCGAACCTCGAACCGGATGGCAGCCATCCGCCCGGCCGGCCGGTCATCACCACCAGCACCCGGCCGTCGGCCGAGTCGAGAAGTGCGCCGATCACCTCGCGGGTCGAGGGATCGAACCAGTGCACATCCTCGGCGACCACCAGGCCGGCACCGTCGAGGCACGCCAGCAAATACGCGTTCACCGCCCCCGCGACCAGTTCGTAGAGTTCGTCACCCTCGGCGGCGACGGGCGCGTACCCGGCCCGCGCCTCGATGCCCAGCACCGGCGCCAACAACGGCACCGCGCTGCCCGGGTCCAGTCCGCGCGCGCTGCACTCGGCGGCCAGCCGTCGCAGCCGGTCCGGTTCGCCGGTCTCGCGGGCGATGCCGCAGCGGCGCTCCAACAACGCCCGGATCGGGTGCAGACCCGCGTCGGTCTGCAGAGGCGAGCCGGCCAGTTCCAGCACCACGGCGCCGCACTCCGCCGCCATGTCGACGGCCGCAGCCGCGAGGCGCGATTTGCCGATGCCCGGCTCGCCCCGAAGGAGCAGACCCGGCGTCGTCAACGTCCCCGACTGCGCACGCGCCCACGCCGCCCGCAGACACGCCAGTTCCGTGTCACGGCCGACCAACGGGCTTCGGCCCGAGCCGGACGCCGACGGGCATTCGGCCACCACCCGGTGGTGGACGATCGGTTCCCCGACGCCCTTCACCCACGCGGCGGGGACGGTCTCCAACTCGAAATCGTGCCGGATCAACGCCGCCATCGCGTCGGAGACCACCAGGGCGCCGGGAGACGCCAGCCCCGATACGCGGGCAGCGAGATTGGCCGCCAGCCCGTAGACATCGTCCTGCGCGGTGTCGAGGTAGACCGGTCCCCGATGCACCCCGACGCGGACCTGGACCTGCACCCCGAAGCGGCGCCGGGCCTGCTCGCTCAACCGGGCCACCTCCCGGACCACCTGCAATCCGGCCTGCACCGCGCGTCGGGCGTCGTCCTCGTGGGCAATCGGGTGGCCGAAGACCGCCAGCAGCCCGTCACCGGCCGTCGAGCCGATGTGACCCCCGTATCTGGTCACGGCACCCAGCACCGTCTCGCGGTAGCGGCCGACCAGAAGCCGGTAGGTCTCGGGTTCCACCCGGGTCGACAACACGGTCGAATCCACCAGATCCGCGAAGAGGAGCGTCAGTCGCCGGATCTGGCCAGGCTGATCCGGCACGGCCAGCAGGTCTTCGGCCTCGGCGTTCGCGCCGTCGGCAGCCAGCACCGTCGCCGCCAACACCGTCGCGGTGGCACGATCCCCACGGTTGATGGCCGCCACTGCCCGGTCGAGCAACTCGTCGATCGTGGCGCCGCGGTCGCGGCCGCGGGGCCCGGTGCCGGTCGTCACCGGATCGCCTCGGTCCACGCCCCGGCGTGGAGGATTCGGGTACCGCACATCCGGCACACTTCTCACCGTCATCACCCGGCTTCCGCCGCTGTCGATCGGTACCAACAATAGGGCGCTGGCGCCCGCAGGAAGCGGTTTGGCGAGTTTGGGAACCACCCGCACGCGTTCGACGTCTCAATCACTGATGTTCGACGAACTGGCCCGCGCCTGTGACGACACGCTGGCACGCGCACTGATGCACGCCGAGGCACTGTCGGCGGCCGTCGACGCACTGGCGGGGCTTCGGGCCGAGGCGACGTCGCCGGACGGCGATGTCCGCGCCGCGGTGGACGGCGGCGGTCTGCTGGTGTCGGTGACACTGGCCGAGTCGGTCACCCGGTTGCCCGCTTCACGCATCGCGGCACTGGTCGTCGAGACGACGCAGGCGGCGGCGCGTGCGGCCTGCGCACACCGGCAGGCGGTGCTCGGCGACGTGGTCGCAGACCTCGGTCGTTAGGCTGTGCCGCATGGCTGCTGACATCGTGCCGGTTCGGCTCGGGCTGACCAAGGGCGACCTGTACACACTGTGGGCTCCGCGCTGGCGGGACGCCGGTGACGAATGGGAGGCGTTCCTCGGCAAGGACGAGGACCTCTACGCCTTCGAGTCGGTGGCCGATCTGGTGGCCTTCGTGCGGACCAACACCGACCACGACCTGACCGACCATCCGGCCTGGGAGAAACTGACCGGGGCGTCGGCGCACCGGCTCAAGCCCGCCGAGGACCGCGAATACGACCTCGTCGGGGTGCCGGAGGCGGCAGCCGAGAAGGCGAGCGAGACGGTCGTCGACACCCTGCACCGCACCCTCGCGATCGCCTCGTCGATCGGTTCGGTGTGCGATCTGCCCGCGGTGACGAAGTTCTTCAACGGCAACCCGCAGCTCGGTTCGGTCGGCGGCGGTGTCGAGGCGTTCAAGGGCCGCAGCGGGCGCAAACGCTGGGCCGACATCGAAGCGGTGATCGCCCGCAGCTGGGACGGTGTGCTCGACGCGATCGACGAGATCGTCACCGTCCCCGACGTCGATGCGTCAGCGTCGCAGAAGGCCGCCGACGAACTCGAACAGCCGGCGCCCGAGCCCGAAGAGGACGAGGCCACCGACGCGGCGGCCACCGCCGAGGAGACCGAGGACGCCGAACCGGCGGCCACGGAGTCCGACGCTCTCGAATCACCCGCCGCCGCAGCGGTACTCGGTAGCGACGAGGACTTCTGGCTCAAGGTCGGCATCGACCCGGTGCGGCTGATGACCCGGTCGGGCACCTTCTACACGCTGCGCTGCTACCTCGACGACCAGCCGGTGTTCCTCGGCCGCAACGGGCGCATCAGCGTGTTCGGCTCCGAGCGCGCGCTGGCCCGCTATCTCGCCGACGAGCACGACCACGACCTGTCGGATCTGGCCACCTACGACGACATCCGCACCGCGGCCACCGACGGCTCTCTCGAGGTCGAGGTGATCGACGAGAACGTCTACGTGCTCAGCGGCCTGGCCGACGACATCGCCGACGGCCCCGACACGATCGACCGCGACCAGCTCGAGCTGGCGCTCGAACTGCTCCGCGACGTCGGCCAGTACGCCGAGGACAACACCGTCGACAAGACACTGGACCCCGGCACCGCGCTCGGGTCGTTCGTGGCCCATGCGCTCGATCCGGAGGCCGCCGAGCGCCCCGAACCGCCGTACGCCGAGGCCGTCCAGCAGTGGGAGGCGCTGGAGGCCTTCGTGGAGTCCCGCCTGCGCCAGGAGTGAGCCGCGCACGGCGGAATAGGTGACATGTCACCGATCGTTGTGACAGGTGTCCGCACCCAACGATCGAAAGACACGTCATGAAGCTTCTGGAGCACAAGACCGCACTCGTCACCGGCGCCACGTCCGGCATCGGGCTGGCCACCGCACAGCGACTGGCCGCCGAGGGCGCCCACGTCTTCCTCACCGGCCGCCGCCGGCAGGCACTCGACGCGGCCGTCGCGTCGATCGGCGATGCCGCCACCGGAGTACGCGGTGACGTGTCGCGGCCCGAAGACCTCGAAGCGGTGGTCACGGCGATCCGGTCGCGGGGCCGCGGTCTCGACGTCGTCTTCGCCAACGCCGGCGGTGGTGAGTTCGCCGCACTGCCCGACATCACGCCCGAGCACCTGGCGAACACGTTCGGCACCAACGTGTTCGGCACGGTCTACACGGTGCAGGCGGTGCTGCCGCTGCTCAACGAGGGCGCATCGATCGTGCTGACGGGCTCGACCTCCGCACACAACGGAACACCGGCCTTCAGCGCCTATGCGGCATCGAAGGCGGCCATCCGTTCGTTCGGCAGAACCTGGGCGGCGGAGTTGGCCGGTCGCGGGATCCGGGTCAACACGGTGACCCCCGGATCGACAGAGACACCAGGGCTCAAGGGACTGGCGCCGGCAGGTCAGGAACAGGGACTGCTCGACGAGATGGCCGCCGCCACACCCCTCGGCCGGCTCGGCAGGCCCGAGGAGATCGCCGCGGCCGTGGTGTTCCTCGCGTCGGACCAGAGCAGCTTCGCGACCGGCAGCGAACTGTTCGTCGACGGCGGCGCCGAACAGATCTGATTCACGCCCGCTCCTCGTCGATGTCGGGCCGAGGTAGCGTGCCGTGCCGCAGGATCGACTCGTACGCCGCCTCCAGGATGTCGGCCAGGGCGTCGTTCTGCGCGGGGTTCAGATCGGAGAAGAACAGCGCCTTCACCCGGGCGGCGTGCCCGGGCGCGGCGGCTTCGAACTCCCGGCGGCCGTGGTCGGTGAGCACGATGTCCGTCGCCCGCCGGTCCCCGTCGGACACCGACCGCTCCACCAGCCCACGCCGGCTCATCCGCTGCAGGTGGTGCGAGAGCCGGCTGCGTTCCCAGCCGATGGTCGTCGCCAGCACATTGACCTGGGCCCGGTCCCGCGGAGCGTTGGTCAGAGCGTTGAGCACGGTGTAGTCGGCGAGCGACAACCCGCTGTCGGCCTGCAGCTGTCGGTTCATCTCGAACTCGAGCCGGTGGTAGACCCGCATGTAGGCCAACCACGCGCGGCGCTGCGCCGGGTCGAGCCGGCGTTCGTCGTCGGTCACGCCGCCGTTCGCCCACTCACCCGGCCAGCACCGCGTAACGGGGTTTGATGACGTCGTCGATCAGTGCCAGCCGCTCGTCGAACGGGATGAACGACGATTTCATCGCGTTGATGGTGAACCGCGCGAGATCGCTCCAGCCGTAGCCGAAGGCCTCGACCAGGCGCAGCATCTCCTGGCTCATCGTGGTGTCGCTCATCAGCCGGTTGTCGGTGTTCACCGTGACGCGGAACCGGGTGCGGGCCAGCAGGTCGAACGGATGCTCGGCGATGCTGGGGACCGCGCCGGTCTGCACGTTGGAACTCGGGCACAACTCCAGCGGGATGCGCTTGTCCCGCAGGATGTTGGCCAACCGGCCCAGCTTGACCTGACCGTCGGGCGCCACCGTGATGTCGTCGACGATGCGGACACCGTGGCCCAGCCGGTCGGCGCCGCAGAACGCGATGGCCTCGTGGATGGACGGCAGGCCGAACGCCTCGCCGGCGTGAATCGTGAAGCGCGCGTTGTTGCCTCGCATGTACTCGAACGCGTCGAGGTGACGGGTGGGCGGGTAGCCCGCCTCCGCGCCGGCGATGTCGAAGCCGACGACACCGCGGTCGCGGAACCGGATGGCCAGTTCGGCGATCTCCCGCGAGCGCGCGGCATGGCGCATCGCCGTGACCAGGCAGCGCACCGTGATCGTGCGGCCCGCACTGGCCGCGGCCTTCTCCCCGTCGGCGAATCCGGCCAGCACGGAGTCGACGACCGCGTCCAGGCTCATCCCGCCCTCGATGTGCAGTTCCGGGGCGAAACGCACCTCGGCGTAGACGACGTTGTCGCCGGCGAGGTCCTCGACGCATTCGAACGCCACCCGGTGCAGCGCCTCCGGCGTCTGCATCACCCCCACGGTGTGGGCGAACGGTTCCAGGTAGCGCACCAGCGAACCGCTGTGGGCGGCGGTGCGGAAGAACGTCGCCAGCTCGTCGACGTCGTCGGCGGGCAGGTCGTCGTACCCGTACTGTCCGGCCAGGTCGAGCACCGTCGACGGTCGCAGCCCGCCGTCGAGGTGGTCGTGCAGCAGCGCCTTGGGCGCCTGGCGGATGTTCTCCAGCGTCAGCGGTGTCGTCATCGGCACGTATTCCTCACATTCGGCGTCGTCAGAGGTGTCGCGGTGATCCGATCGATGATCAGCGGACGCTCCGGCGGGGCACCGTCCCCCACGGTCCACGCGCCGTCGAGTTCGGCGCGCGCGGGCCCGAGCCGGGCCGGGGTGTCGGTGTACAGGGTGAACAGGGGGTCGCCCGCGCGCACCGCTTCGCCGGGCCGACGGTGTATGCGGATCCCGGCGCCGAACTGCACCTGCTCACCGGGGGCCGAGCGGCCCGCCCCGAGCCGCCACACCGCCAGACCCACCGCCATCGCGTCGATGGCACCCATGGTGCCACCGCGCGGTGCCGTGACGGTGTCGTAGTGGACACCGATGGGCAACGCCGCGGCGGCCGACTCGGGCGACAGGGTCGTGACGTCACCGCCCTGGGCGGCGACGAGCGCGCGGAAGCAGTCCATGGCGGTGCCGTCGCGCAGCGTCTCGGCGGGGTCGGTGGCGTCGAGTCCGGCGGCGTCGAGCATCTCGGCCGCCAGTGCGAGCGTCAGCTCCACGACGTCGTCGGGACCGCCGCCGGCCAGCACCTCCAGCGATTCGACGACCTCGACCGCATTGCCCACGGCGCGGCCGAGCGGTACCGACATGTCCGTCAGCAGGGCCCGGGTCACCAGACCGTGTGCCCGGCCCAACTCGACCATCGTGCGGGCGAGTTCGCGGGCCTCGGCCTCGGTGGGCAGGAAGGCCCCCGACCCGACCTTCGTGTCGAGCACGAGCGCACGGGCGCCCTCGGCGATCTTCTTGCTCATCACCGAGCTGGCGATCAGCGGCAGCGATTCGGTGGTGGCGGTGACGTCGCGCAGCGCGTAGATCTTGCGATCGGCCGGGGCGAGCTCACCGGCGGCGAAGATCGCCGCGCCGATCCCCCGGAGTTGTTGGCGGATCTGGGTTTTCGTCAGCTCGGCGGAGAACCCGGGGATGGCTTCGAGTTTGTCGAGGGTGCCGCCGGTGTGGCCGAGTCCGCGGCCGGCGGCCTGCGGGACCGCGCCGCCACAGGCCATCACCACCGGCACCAGGGGGATGGTGATCTTGTCGCCGACCCCGCCGGTGGAGTGTTTGTCCACCAGGGCGAGCGCACGGCCGTCGGAGTCACGTCGCAGATCGGTGAAGTCGAACCGCTCCCCCGAGGCGACCATCGCCGCGGTCCAGCGGGCGATCTCCTCGCCGGTCATCCCCCGCAGGAAGATCGCCATCAGCAGTGCCGACATCTGCTCGTCGGCCACCTGCCCGCGGGTGTAGGCGTCGATCACCCAGTCGATCGCGGCCTCGGACAGAACACCGCCGTCGCGCTTGGTGCGGATCACCGTCGGCGCGTCGAATGTGAAGTGGGTCACGGCTTCTCCCCGGCGGCCGGGGTCCGGTTCCGCCGGGCCAGATCGTCGGGTCCGAACGCGTCGGGCAGCAGTTCACCCAGCGGTCGCGGGCCGAGCGGATGGTCGATCAGCAGTCCGGGTCCGCCGTGTTCGAGCAGCACCTGACGGCAGCGGCCACACGGCATCAGCACCTCGGAATCGGGGCCCGCACAGGACAGCGCGACCAGCCTTCCCCCGCCGCCCGAATGCAGGGCGCAGACCACACTGCACTCGGCGCAGAGACCCAGGCCATATGAGACATTCTCCACATTGCATCCGGTCACGATTCGGTCATCGTCGACCAGTGCCGCCGCCCCGACGGGGAAACCCGAATACGGCGCGTAAGCCTGCCCAACCGCCTCTATCGCCTTGTGCCGCAACGCTTCCCAATTGATTTCGGCAGTCATTTCCGCTCTCTCACCCCGCCTCTGAATGGATTCCGAAAGGCACACCGGACGAGCCCTCGCAGCAGATAGGCGACCCTAACTTCTGCCCTCTGAGCGGGGCATACGGCAACACGCTAGTTCGTTCAGCAGTACAAAGGGGATTAGAGTCGCCCCGAGGTTTGGGGCAGCGGTTGAGGCCAGCAGAGGTTCTCGCACCCGCCCCAAGCGTCCACCGATGGCGTTGGAGGACCAATGAGTACTGCGACAACAGCGGATACCGACGTTCCGTCGCCGCGATCCAAACCATCCCGCCGCCGCACCCTCTACCGCGGTGACCCGGCGATGTGGTCGTGGGTGCTGCACCGTATCTCCGGTGCGGCGATCTTCTTCTTCCTGTTCGTCCACGTCGTCGACACGGCGCTGGTGCGGGTCAGCCCCGAGGCCTACAACGCCGTCATCGAGACGTACAAGACCCCGATCATCGGTCTGATGGAGATCGGCCTGGTCGGCGCGGTGCTCTACCACGCCCTCAACGGCATCCGCGTCATCCTGATCGACTTCTGGTCCAAGGGCGCGCGTTACCAGCGGCAGATGCTGTGGGTCGTGGCGGGCGTGTTCATCACAGTCATGATCGCGTCGCTCGGCGTGATCGGCATGCACATGGCGGAGCGTTTCCTATGAGTCCTGTGGCGGAGAACCCCTACGACCACGTCACCGACCGCGGCGGCCCCGCACCGGTCCTGCAGCGCAGCCACGACCGGCCGCCGAGCCTGGACAACCCGCGCGCGCCCAAACGCGCAGGCGGGATGCCGAACTTCGAGAAGTACGCATGGCTGTTCATGCGGTTCTCCGGCCTCGTGCTGGTGTTCCTGGCGCTGGGCCACCTCTTCATCATGTTGATGTGGGATGAGGGCGTGTACCGCATCGACTTCAACTACGTCGCGCAGCGGTGGTCGTCGCCGTTCTGGCAGACGTGGGACCTGCTGCTGCTGTGGCTGGCCCAGCTGCACGGGGGCAACGGCCTGCGCGTCATCATCTCCGACTACGCCCGCAAGGACTCCACGCGGTTCTGGCTGAACTCGCTGCTGGCGCTGTCGATGATCTTCATCCTCGTCCTCGGCACCTACGTGCTGTTGACGTTCGACGCGAACATCTCGTAAGGACTCGGCTCACATGTTGATTGAACATCGCTACGACGTCGTCATCGTCGGGGCAGGCGGAGCGGGTATGCGCGCCGCGGTCGAGGCGGGCCCCCGCGCGCGCACCGCGGTGCTGACCAAGCTGTACCCCACCCGTAGCCACACCGGCGCGGCCCAGGGCGGCATGTGCGCCGCACTCGCCAACGTCGAAGAGGACAACTGGGAGTGGCACACCTTCGACACCGTCAAGGGCGGCGACTACCTCGCCGACCAGGACGCCGTCGAGATCATGTGCAAGGAAGCCATCGACGCGGTGCTCGACCTCGAGAAGATGGGGATGCCGTTCAACCGCACCCCCGAGGGCCGCATCGACCAGCGCCGCTTCGGCGGGCACACCCGCGACCACGGCAAGGCCCCGGTGCGCCGGGCCTGTTACGCCGCCGACCGCACCGGCCACATGATCCTGCAGACGCTGTACCAGAACTGCGTCAAGCACGACGTCGAGTTCTTCAACGAGTTCTACGCGCTGGACATCTCGCTGACCGAGACCCCCGGCGGTCCGGTGGCGACCGGCGTGATCGCGTACGAGCTGGCGACAGGAGACATCCATGTCTTCCACGCCAAGGCGATCGTGTTCGCCACCGGCGGTTCGGGACGGATGTACAAGACCACGTCCAACGCGCACACGCTGACCGGTGACGGGCTGGGCATCGTCTTCCGCAAGGGTCTGCCGCTGGAGGACATGGAGTTCCACCAGTTCCACCCGACGGGCCTGGCCGGGCTCGGCATCCTCATCTCCGAGGCCGTGCGCGGTGAGGGGGGACGGCTCCTCAACGGCGACGGCGAACGGTTCATGGAGCGTTACGCCCCGACGATCGTCGACCTCGCGCCGCGCGACATCGTCGCCCGGTCGATGGTGCTGGAGGTGCTCGAGGGCCGCGGCGCCGGGCCGAACAAGGACTACGTCTACATCGACGTGCGCCACCTCGGCGAGGACGTCCTCGAGGCGAAACTGCCCGACATCACCGAGTTCGCCCGCACCTACCTCGGCGTCGACCCGGTCAAGGAACTCGTGCCCGTCTACCCGACGTGCCACTACGTCATGGGCGGCATCCCGACCACCGTCAACGGTCAGGTGCTGCGCGACAACACCACGATCGTGCCGGGGCTCTACGCCGCGGGCGAGTGCGCCTGCGTGTCGGTGCACGGCGCCAACCGCCTCGGCACCAACTCGCTGCTCGACATCAACGTGTTCGGCCGCCGCGCCGGTATCGCCGCGGCCAACTACGCCAACGGCCACGACTTCGTCGAGATGCCGGAGCGGCCCGCCGAGATGGTGGTCGGCTGGGTCGGCGACATCCTCTCCGAACACGGCAACGAGCGCGTCGCCGACATCCGCGGAGCGCTGCAGCAGTCGATGGACAACAACGCCGCGGTGTTCCGCACCGAGGAGACGCTGAAGCAGGCGTTGACCGACATCCATGCGCTCAAGGAGCGGTACTCGCGGATCACGGTGCAGGACAAGGGCAAGCGTTACAACAGCGATCTGCTCGAGGCCATCGAGCTGGGCTTCCTGCTGGAGCTGGCCGAGGTCACCGTCGTCGGCGCGCTCAACCGCAAGGAGTCCCGCGGCGGCCACGCCCGCGAGGACTACCCCAACCGCGACGACACCAACTACATGCGCCACACCATGGCCTACAAGGAGGGCACCGACCTGCTCTCCGACGTGCGCCTGGACTACAAGCCCGTGGTGCAGACCCGCTATGAGCCGATGGAGCGGAAATACTGATGAGTGCGCCTGCAATCACCAAGGACGAAGCCACCACCCCGCCCGTGCCCGAGGGCGCGGTGATGGTGACGCTGAAGATCGCCCGGTTCAATCCGGAGGATCCCGACGCCGCCGGATTCCAGAGCTTCCGGGTCCCGTGCCTGCCCACCGACCGCCTGCTCAACCTGCTGCACTACGTGAAGTGGTACCTCGACGGCACGCTGACCTTCCGCCGGTCGTGCGCGCACGGGGTGTGCGGCTCGGACGCCATGCGGATCAACGGGGTCAACCGGCTGGCGTGCAAGGTCCTGATGCGCGACATGCTGCCGAAGAATCCGAAGAAGCAGCTGACCATCACCATCGAGCCGATCCGCGGTCTGCCCGTGGAGAAGGATCTCGTGGTCGACATGGAGCCGTTCTTCGACGCCTACCGCGCGGTCAAGCCGTACCTGATGACCAGCGGTAACCAGCCGACCAAGGAACGCATCCAGAGCCAGGTCGACCGCGCCCGCTACGACGACACCACCAAGTGCATCCTGTGCGCGGCGTGCACCACGAGCTGCCCGATCTACTGGACCGAGGGGTCGTACGTCGGCCCGGCCGCGATCGTCAACGCCCACCGGTTCATCTTCGACAGCCGGGACGAGGGCGCCGCCGAGCGTCTCGACATCCTCAACGACGCCGACGGCGTGTGGCGCTGCCGCACCACGTTCAACTGCACCGAGGCGTGCCCGCGCGGCATCCAGATCACCCAGGCGATCCAGGAGGTCAAGCGCGCGTTGATGTTCGCGCGCTGACTCCCTCCCGCGAGCAGACACAGAATCGCCCTTCTCCGCGTGGAGAAGGGCGATTCTGTGTCTGCTGGGCTAGATGACGATCACCGGGATGAAGACTCCGAACAGCCAGAATCCCCAGGCCCGGAAGCCGGGATCCCAGATCGGGCTCACCCGGTAACCCCAGTAGTCGACGAACTGTGGCGGATGCCCTCGCCAGTGCAACGGCGGAGGCGGCCCCCAGCCCCACGGCGGCCGGTCGTCGTTGCGCCACCTGTTGTCGCGCCACCACTTGTCCCAGTCCCGGTCGTAGCCGCGCCATGCGCGGTCGTGATCATGTCCACCGCGATCCACCCACTCGCGGTCCTTGTCGGGCTTCCAGCCCGGGTCCGCGCCGGCCGGTGCGATACCGGACCCGGCCGCAGCCGCGGTCAGGACACCGGCGACGATGCCTCCCGCGACGATCCTCTTGAAGGTCATGCTGTGCGACTCCTTGTCTGATGAAACTGACCCAGTCGCCCCGACTCGATATTGACCCCTGCATAGATTATCGGCCTCCGATGTGCCATGCGACAAGCGCCGTCACACTTCGGCGGGCTGTCTCGTCTGCACGGTATGACGACATCACGCATCGAACCCATCCCACCGCAACGCGCATCGCTGCTGACCAAGCTGCTCTACCGAATGGCCAAGCGCCGCTTCGGCGAAGTGCCCGAACCGTTCGCGGTCGCCGCCCACCATCCGCGGCTGATGGTCGCCAACATCGTGCACGAGGGACTGCTGCAATCGGGGTCGAAGAAGCTTCCCGCGAGCGTCCGCGAACTGGCCGTGTTCTGGACCGCCCGCACCGTCGGCTGCTCGTGGTGCGTCGACTTCGGCTCGATGCTGCAGCGGCTCGACGGCCTCGACGTCGAACGGCTCACCGACATCGACGACTACGTCACCTCACCGCGCTACACCGACGACGAGCGCGCGGCCATCGCCTACGCCGACGCCATGACCTCCGATCCGCACACCGTCACCGACGATCAGGTGGCCGATCTCCGCCGCCGCTTCGGTGACGCCGGGGTGATCGAGCTGACCTACCAGATCGGGGTGGAGAACATGCGGGCCCGGATGTACGCGGCGCTGGGCATCACCGAGCAGGGGTTCAGCACGGACGCCTGCCGGGTCCCGTGGGCCGACCGAGCGGTGAACCCGTGAACTTGTCGGGGTTGGCGATGTCCCACACCGCGACCACCTTGCCGTCGCGCACGGTCAGCGCCTGGATGTGCGGCGCCATCTCGGGCCACTGCCCCTCGGCGGCCAGGCCCGAGGTGTAGAGCCCCAGGTCGCCGTTGACGAGTGCGAGGTCGCCCGCCTCGAAGAACCGCGGGCCGTAGCGGCGGGCCAGCCCGAAGATGAACCGGGCCACCTTGTCGGGGCCGCGGATCACGCGAGCGGCGGTGGGCGCCTTGCGGTTCGAGTCCCCGGTGAAGGTGACGTCGGGATGCAGCAGTTCGACGACGGCGGCCATGTCGCCCGCCGCCATCGCCGCCATCAACTTGCCGACGACCTCGTCGTGGGACGGGTCACGGGCGGGCGCCTCGGCGGCGGCGACGGCTCGCCGTGCCCTCGTCGCGAGTTGGCGGGCGCCGGCCGGGCTGACGCCGAGGACCTCGGCGATCTCGGTGAACGGCACCGCGAACCCGTCGTGCAGGACGAACGCCACCCGCTGGTCGGGGGTGAGCCGCTCGAGCACCACCATGGCGGCGAACCGGGCGTCGTCGGCGGCCACCACCGCAGCCAGCGGGTCGGCACGGTCGAATCCGGTGACGACCGGTTCGGGCAGCCACTCCCCGACGTAGGTCTCCCGGCGATGCGCCGCCGAACGCAGCCGGTCGAGGCTGAGCCGACTGACCACCGTGGTCAACCAGGCGCGCAGGTCGGCGATGTCGGCTCTGTCGCCGCTGCCCTGCCACCGCAGCCAGGCGTCCTGTACGGCGTCCTCGGCGTCGGCCACCGTACCCGTCAGGCGGTAGGCGACTGCCAGTAGATACGGTCGCAGGCTCTCGAACTCGTCCACCCGCGCACTCGCGGTCATACGGCGAGTGTAGAAGCGACCGCGAGACTACGGTCGGTGATCGGTTACGGCGGAAATCGGTCAGGAACCGTAGTCTCGGCGGGGTGCTACTGCAGTCCGACCGGGTAGCGTCGTTGACCGGTGTGCGCGGGTTGGCGGCCCTTCTGGTGGTGGCCACCCACGCGGCGTTCGCGACGGGCAAGCTCCCGCACGGATACCTCGGTTCCGTCTACGCGCGCCTCGAAGTCGGCGTCGCGATCTTCTTCGTCCTGTCCGGACTCCTGCTGTTCCAGCCGTGGGTGCGCGCCGCCGCCGTGGGCACGCCCGCACCGTCGGTCGAACGGTACGCATGGCGCCGGGCACGGCGCATCATGCCCGCCTACGTGGCCACCGTGCTGCTGGCCTACCTCGTCTTCGCGCTGTGGTCGGTCGAAGACACCCCCGGGCAGAGCTGGGCGGGGCTGGTGCGCCATCTCACGCTCACGCAGATCTACACCGACGACTACCTGTTGGCATATCTGCACCACGGCCTGTCGCAGACGTGGAGCCTGGCGGTGGAGGTGTCGTTCTACGCGGCCCTGCCGGTGCTGGCGTATCTGCTGCTCAGGGTGTGGTGCCGCCGGGAGTGGCGTCCCGCGCGCCTGCTGGGCGGTCTCGCGGCGATGGCCGCGGTCGGCCCGGTGTGGCTGGCCCTCGTCCACACCACGGAGTGGCTGCCGAACTCCGCCGCCATGTGGCTGCCGGCGCATCTCCACTGGTTCGCCGGCGGCATGGCGTTGGCGACCCTGCAGTGCATGGGCGTCCGCTGCCGCGCCGCGGTGGCGATACCGACGGCGGTTGCGCTCTTCCTCCTCGTCAGCACGCCGGTGGCGGGTGAGATCACGATGGGTCCGGTGCCGGTGTGGGCTCCGCTGGCCAAGAGCCTGCTCTATGCGGCCATCGCCACGCTCGTCGTCGCTCCGCTGGCCCTCGGCGACGGGGGTGTCTACCGGCGTGTGCTGTCGAGCCGGCCGGCCGTGTGGCTGGGTGAGGTGTCGTACGAGCTGTTCCTGCTGCATGTACTCGTCATGGCCGTCCTCGTCCACGCGCTGGACTGGCCGCTGTTCGGCGGTTCGCTGGCCGGGTTGTTCGCCCTGACGCTGCTGTTCGCCGTCCCGTCGGCGTGGGCGCTGAACCGGCTGACGTGGCGACCCGACGCGAATTCGCCGGTTCGCCGAGGTTTCAGCACGTCGGCGAGTGAGAATCCCCTGGAGACCCAGCGGTACTGAACGTCGGAGGTCACCATGGTGCGCCCGTTCCTCGCCTCGATCGTCGTCGCGACTGCGGCCCTGGGCCTTGCACCTCCGGCGGCCGCCGACGAGGGCCCGCTGCTCGAGTTGCAGCCGCAGTTCGCGTTCCTGACCACCGACCAGCTGTTGAGGGAGGGCTACTGGGCGTGCCGGGCGGCGCGAAGCGGGATCGGCTCCTCGGACATCGTCCCGATGGTGCAGCAACACCTGAAGTACACGGGCGCCTCGCTCGCGGTCGCCAACAAGATCGTGTCGACCGCGATCGTGCACCTCGACTGCTGACTACCGCTTCTTGACGGAGCTAATGGTTCAATCCGCTCCGCTTCTTGAACACCGTGCGGTGCCACTCCTTGTCGGCCACCCCGGTGATGTCGCTCATGACGTGCTTGATGGTGAGGTACTCCTCGAAGGAGTAGTCGCTCATGTCCTTGCCGAACCCCGAAGCACCGACACCGCCGTGCGGCATCTCGCTGATGATCGGGATGTGGTCGTTGATCCACACACAGCCGGCGTTGATCTCGCGCGACGCCCGCTGCGCGCGATAGACGTCGCGGGTCCACGCCGAGGCCGCCAGCCCGTAGTCGGTGTCGTTGGCCTGTCGCAGCGCGTCGTCGTCGTCGGTGAACGAACGCACCGTGAGCACCGGGCCGAAGATCTCGTCGCGGTATACCTCGGAACGTTCGTCGACGTCGGCGATCAACGTCGGCCGGTAGAACGAGCCGGGCAGGTCGGGGATCGTCCCGCCGGTGACGACGCGGCCGCCCTCGTCCGGGGCACGCGACACCATGCCCGCCACCTTGTCGCGGTGGGCCGTGGAGATCAGCGGCCCGAGGTCGGTGTCGGGGTCCTCGGGGTCGCCCACCACGATCCTGCCCATCACCTCGGCGACGCCGGCCACGAAATCGTCGTAGAGGTCGCGCGCGACGATGGCCCTGGTCGCCGCCGTGCAGTCCTGACCGGAGTTGATCAGCGAACCGGCGACCGCGCCCTGGATCGCGGCGTCGAGGTCGGCGTCGTCGAACACCACGAACGGGGCCTTGCCGCCGAGTTCGAGCTGGGTGCGGTGCCCGTGCACCGCCGCCGCCGACATCACCTTGCGGCCCACCACCGTCGACCCGGTGAACGTCACCAGGTCGACACCCGGGTGGCCCGCCAGCGCGGTGCCCACATCGGCGCCCAGCCCGGTGACCACGTTCAGCACGCCGGGGGGCAGACCCGCCTCGCCGGCCAGCCGGGCCAGCGTGAGCGTGGTCAGCGGCGTCAGCTCGCACGGTTTGATGACGACCGAGCAGCCGGCCGCGAGCGCGGGCAGCACCTTCCACACCGCCATCTGCAGCGGATAGTTCCACGGGGTGATGGTCGCGACGACGCCGATGGCCTCGCGCCGGATGCTCGAGGTGTGGTCGCCCGAATACTCGGCGGTCGCCTTGCCCTCGAGGTGCCGGGCCGCCCCGGCGAAGAAGTCAATGTTGTCGACGCTGCCGGGCACGTCGAACTCGCGGGCCAGCCGCACCGGCTTCCCGGTCTGGCTGACCTCCTCGGCGACCAGGGCCTCGGTGTGCTCGTCGGCCAGCTTCGCGAGCTTGGCCAAGACCGCTGAGCGCTCGGCCGGGGTCACGGTCGCCCATCCGGGCAGGGCCGCGCGCGCCGCGGCGACCGCCACATCCACGTCGGTGTTCGCCGCGCGGGCATACTCGGTGACGACCGCACCGGTCGCGGGGTTGACGATCTGGAACGAACCGCCGCCGGTCTGCACCGGCGCACCGTCGATCCAGCTGCTGGCCACGGAGTTCGACGCGAGCGTTGTCATGGGTCCAACGCTATCGGACCCACTTCCCCTCTGCTACGCATCCCGCATACCGTCGCGGCCCAAACAAACGATTTCATAGATCTGGTTGCCGCAGACGACGAATTCCGTGCACAATGCCACATATGGCGAACCCCGAGGGCGAGCACGACATTCAGCCGGTGTCGCTGCGCGTGAGCCAGTCGCGCCCCGGCGCGTACTTCCAGCTCGACGAGCTGTCCAAAGCGATCATCGAGAAGCTCCAGCAGGACGGCAGGCGCTCGTACGCGGGCATCGGCAAGGCGGTGGGCCTGTCGGAGGCCGCGGTGCGTCAGCGCGTCCAGCGCATGGTCGACGCCGGTGTCATGCAGATCGTCGCGGTGACCGATCCGATGCAGCTCGGCTTCGCCAGGCAGGCGATGATCGGCATCCGCTGCACCGGCGACACGACGAAGATCGCGGAGAAGCTGGCCGCCATCCCGTCCGTCGACTACGTCGTGCTCACCGCCGGCTCGTTCGACGCCATCGCCGAAGTGGTCTGCGAGGACGACGACGACCTCCTCGACCTTCTGAACACGAGGATCCGCGCGCTACCGGGAGTGGTATCCACGGAGACGTTGGTATATCTCAAACTGGTTAAGCAGCAATATAATTGGGGAACACGATGACGCAGTCCTATATCACCGAACCCGTCACGACCGAACTCGGAGCGAAAGCCAACCGCCACCTGTGGGGGCATTTCGCCCGCCACGGTGAGGGCATCACGCCGCCGATCATCACCCGCGGCGAGGGTGTGCGGATCTGGGATGACAAGGGCCGCAGCTACATCGACGGGCTGTCGGGACTGTTCGTGGTGCAGGTCGGCCACGGCCGCAGGGAACTCGCCGAGGCGGCGGCCAAACAGGCCGAGACGCTGTCGTTCTTCCCGCTCTGGTCGTACGCCACCCCGCCCGCGATCGAACTGGCCGAGCGCATCGCGAATTACGCGCCGGGCGATCTGAACCGCGTCTTCTTCACCACCGGTGGTGGCGAGGCGGTCGAGAGCGCGTGGAAGCTGGCCAAGCAGTACTTCAAGCTGACCGGGAAACCCGGTAAGCACAAGGTGGTCTCCCGCGCGATCGCCTACCACGGCACCCCACAGGGGGCGCTGGCCATCACGGGCATCCCGGCGTTCAAGGCGCCGTTCGAACCCCTGACCCCCGGCGGCTTCCGCGCGCCCAACACGAACTTCTACCGTGCGCCGGAACCGTACGCCCACGACGCCAAGGCGTTCGGGCAGTACTGCGCGGACCGCATCGCCGAGGCCATCGAATTCGAGGGTCCTGACACCGTCGCCGCCGTGTTCCTCGAGCCGGTGCAGAACGCGGGCGGTTGTTTCCCGCCTCCCCCAGGCTATTTCGAGCGGGTCCGGGAGATCTGCGACGAATACGACGTGCTGCTGGTCTCCGACGAGGTGATCTGCGCGTACGGCCGTATCGGTTCGATGTTCGCCTGCGACGACTTCGGCTACGTGCCGGACATCATCACCAGCGCCAAGGGTCTGACGTCGGGCTACTCGCCGCTGGGCGCGATGATCGCCAGCGACCGGTTGTTCGAACCGTTCAACGACGGCAAGACCACCTTCGGCCACGGCTACACTTTCGGCGGGCATCCGGTGTCGGCGGCGGTCGCGCTGGCCAACCTCGATATCTTCGAGCGCGAGGGCCTCAACGACCACGTCAAGGAGAACGCCCCGGCGTTCCGGGCCACCCTGGAGAAGCTCTACGACCTGCCGATCGTCGGTGACGTCCGCGGCGAGGGCTTCTTCTACGGCATCGAACTGGTCAAGGACAAGGCCACCAAGGAGACGTTCGACGACGACGAGTCGGAGCGGCTGCTGCGCGGCTTCCTGACCCCCGCGCTGTGGGAGGCGGGGCTGTACTGCCGCGCCGACGACCGCGGCGACCCAGTGGTTCAGCTGGCCCCGCCGCTGATCAGCGGGCAGGCCGAGTTCGACGCGATCTACGAGATCCTGCACGGCGTGCTCAGCGAGGCGGCCCGCCGGCTCTGATCCGAACGCGACCGCGGGCTCGGCCCACGGCGTAGCGTCGGCGGCGTGGCCTTCACGCGCAAGCCGCCGATCTCCCCCGTCCGCTGGCAGCCGCCGCCGATCGACGAGCTGCCGCCGCTCCGCGCGCCGGCGGTCACCGTCGTGCCGGTGCCGGGCCATGCGCCCGAGGACGTGGTCGTCGACGCGCAGGGCCGGCTGTGGACCGGGGTCGACGACGGCCGCATCCTGCGTCTGGCACCCGACGGCGGCGAGCCGACGGTCGTCGCGAACACCGGCGGACGCCCGCTCGGCCTCGCGGTGGCCCGCGACGGGCGACTGCTGATCTGCGACAGCCCGCGGGGTCTGCTGGCACTGGAACCCGAGACCGGTGAGCTCGAGCCGCTCGTCGAGCACGTCGACGAGCACGTCGGTCGCGGCTCCGCAGACTCGGCGCGACGTCGCCACCTGCAGTTCTGCTCCAATGTCACCGAAACATCGGACGGCACAATCTATTTCACCGAGTCGACGAGCGCGTTCACCTATGCGCACTTCAAAGGTGCGGCGTTGGAGGCGCGCGGGCGGGGCGGGCTGTTCCGCCGCGATCCCGACGGCACGGTGACGACACTGGCCGACGGGCTGTACTTCACCAACGGCGTGACGGTGACGGCCGACGGCTCGGCCCTGGTGTTCGCCGAGACCCTCGGCCGCCGGCTGTCGAAATTCTGGCTGACCGGTCCGCAGGCGGGGACCGTCACGCCGCTCGTCGCGAACCTGCCCGGCTACCCCGACAACCTCTCGACCGGCGCCGACGGCCGGATCTGGGTCGCGATGGTCTCACCCCCGAACGCCGCCGCCGAGGGGTTGGCGCCACGGGCGCCGGTGTTGCGCCGGCTCCTGTGGCTGCTGCCCGACCGGTTCGCCCCGCAACTCGCCGCCGAGGTGTGGGCGGTGGCCTTCGATCCCGACAGCGGCGACGTGGTCGCCGGACTGCGAACCACCCACCCCGACTTCGGGATGGTGACCGGACTCGTCGAGTCGGGTGGACGGCTGTGGATGGGGTGCATCGGCGCGTCGGCGCTGGCGCATGTCGCCCTTGACGACGTGACGCTCTGACGACGCTTCGAGTCACACTGACCACATCCGTCACAGCGAGCCTCCGGGCAAACCGGGCGCCGATCACTTAATCTCCGCGGTGATGGCCGCCTCACGGAACCTCACGACGCGCGTCGCGGCGCTGGCCGCGGCGGTGTCGACGCTGATCGCGCCCGCACTGGTCGCCGCGCCGGGTGCCGACGCGCAGCCCGCCCCGCAGTCCACGACGTGCCCGTACCGCGTCACGACGCCGCCGGCCGTCGACGCCTCCGAGGTGCCCAAACCCGGGCAGGATCCGCCCGTCGCGCTGCCGGTGCCCGCGACCCCGCTCGGCGGTGAGGCGCTCTCGGGCTGCGGCATCATCACCGCGCAGGGCGCCCCGCCCGCGCCCGCCGACGTGTCCGCCGAGGCGTGGCTGGTCGCCGACATGGACACCGGCGACGTGATCGCCGCGCGCGATCCGCACGGCCGCCACCGCCCGGCCAGCGTGATCAAGGTGCTGACCGCGATCCAGTCGCTCAAGGAACTCAACCTCGCCAAGGCCGTGCCGGGCACTGCCGAGGACGCCGCGGCCGAGGGCACCAGCGTCGGTGTGGACGTCGGCGGCCTCTACACCGTCAACGATCTGCTGCACGGGCTGCTGATGTACTCCGGCAACGACGCCGCCCACGCCCTGGCCCGCCAGCTCGGCGGTATGGACACCGCGCTGCTCAAGCTCAACCAGCTGGCCGGCAAGCTCGGCGGCCGCGACACCCGCGTGGCCACCCCGTCCGGCCTCGACGGCCCGGGTATGAGCACGTCGGCCTACGACATCGCGCTGTTCTACCGATACGCCTGGCGCAACCCGACTTTCACCGAGATCGTCGCCACCCGCACGTACGACTTCCCGGGCCGTGACGGCAACCCGCCCTACCCGATCGAGAACGACGTCAAGCTGCTCTACAACTACCCGGGTGCGCTCGGCGGCAAGACCGGTTTCACCGACGACGCCGGACAGACCTTCGTCGGCGGCGCCGAGCGCGACGGCCGCCGCCTGGTGGCAGTGCTGCTGCGCGGCAGCCGTCAGCCGATCGCCCCGTGGGAACAGGCCGCCCGGCTGCTCGACTACGGCTTCGGCCTGCCGCAGGGCACCAAGGTGGGGTCGCTGATCGAACCGGATCCGTCGCTGGACCCCACCCCGGAGACCGCCGAGACGGAGGCCGCCGCGCAGGCGGCGGCGGTGCTGCCCGCGGCGGACGCGATGCCCGTCCGGGTCGGGGTGGGCGTGATCGGCAGCATCATCGTGTTCGCGCTGATCATGGCCGCCCGCTCGCTCAATCGGCGTCCTCAGTACTGACGGTCACGCCCACCGGCGCAGCAGCGCTTCGGCGTCCGCGCACAGGCGCGCGACCAGGTCGGCGGCCGGTTCCGCCTCCGCCACCATGCCCACACCCTGCCCCGCGTTGACCGGTGTCGGCAAGCCCGCGCCGTCGGTCAGCACACGTTCGGGAAGGTGCGCCGGCCAGGGGTAGCCGCTGTCGACGTCGAAGGCCCGGGTCAGCGTGGTCTGGCTGCCCTCGGCGGCCACCATGGCCTCCCGCGCGGCCGGCCGGGTCGTCGCCTCGGGGCAGGCGGCGAAGACGGTGCCGATCCACGCGGCCGCGGCGCCCGCGGCGAGCACAGCCGCGAGGCCACGCCCGTTGGCGATGCCGCCGGCCGCGAGCACCGGCACGTCGACGCGGTCGAGCACGTCGGTCAGCAACGCCAGCGTGCCGACCCGCGGCTCGCCGTGCCCGCCGCCCTCGGCGCCCCGGGCCACCAGCACGTCGACGCCGGCGTCGACCGCGCGCAGCGCCGCGGCGACGGTGCCGACCTGGGTCACGGCGGCGGCGCCCGCCGCATGGGCGCGTTCCACCCACGACCAGTCCTCGCCGAAACTGACCGACAGCAGCGCCGGCCGGGCCGACAGGGCCCGCTCCAGCAGATCCGGCCGCGCCTCGACGACCCAGTGCACGAGCCCGATGCCGAACGGACGGTCGAGCGTGCCCAGCGCCTCCAACTCGGCGCCGAGCTGGTCGGCGGTGGCCGCGCTGCCCATCCCGACCATCCCCAGGCCGCCTGCGCGCGACACCGCCGCGGCGAGCCGGCCCCCGGCGGCGCCGCCCATGGGGGCGTTGACGATGGGCACGTCCACACCCATCGCCCGGCACCAGGGCGTCGACAGGGGCTTGGACGGTGGCATCGGGTGCGACGCTACCGCTTTGCTAGCGTGGACAGGTCACCAGTTGACACCGGACGAGCGGCACCGTACCCGGCCAGCGACAAGACGGCGCTTCGGAGGTATGCCGTGTCCTGGTTGATCTTGATCATCTCGGGTGCGTTCGAGGCGGTGTGGGCTGTCGCGCTGAGCAAGACGGAGGGTTTCACCCGTCCGGTCCCCATCGCGGTTTTCGGTGTGGCCGTGGTGATCTCGATGGGTGGCCTGGGTTACGCGCTGCGCGACATCCCCGTCGGCACGGGTTACGCCGTGTGGGTGGGCGTCGGCGCGGCGCTCACCGTCGCCTACTCGCTGGCGACCGGTGAGGAGAGCGCCTCGGTGGTCAAAGTGGCGCTCATGCTGGGCATCGTCGGCTGCGTGGTCGGCCTGCAGCTGGTCAGCCAGGGCCACTAGCGCCGGCGCAACCGCGAAAAACCAACGGCGCCAATAGCTCCCACGGCCGCGGCGGCGACCGCGCCGGGCACGCCGACGCCTTCGCGGACCTGCACGCGGGTGGTGATCTGCGCGGGGCTGGGCGGTTCCACCGGAGCGGCGAGCATGTTCTCGCGCGAGGTGGCCGCCCACGCGGTCGCGAAGAGGATCAGCCGGGAGGTGATGTAGGCGAACACCATCAGGCCCAGGACGGGCCCGAACGTCGCACCGGCCGGACCGCTGATGACCGACTGCAGATAGACCGAGCCGAGCTGCTTGAACACCTCGAACCCCACCGCCGCCAGCAGTCCCGCCCGCACCGAACTGCGGAAGCTGGTGGACTCCCGCGGAAGCCGGGAGATGATCCAGGTGAACAGCAGCCACGACACCAGGATCGACACCACCAGCGAGGCGATCCGCAGGCCGAAGCTCAGCCCGGGCAGTTCGGGTATCTGCAGCCAGGCCAGCACCTTGCGCATCAGCTGCTTGTCGCCCAGCGCGGTGAGGCCGATCGTCACCGCGAGCGCCGCGAACGTCGACAGCAGGGCGAGCAGATCGGAGAGCTTGGTGCGGACGAACCCGGGGCTCTCGCCGCGCTGCAGACCCCACATCTGGCTGAGCGCCTCGCGCAGGTTGTTCATCCACCCCAGACCCGCCCACGCAGCGGTCGCGAGGCCGATCAGACCGACGGACGTGCGTGAATCGATCGCTGAGTTCATCAGCTGGATGACCTGCTGGCCCATGTCGCCGGAGACCGCGGTGCGGATCCGGTCCTCCAGGTCGGCGAGCAGGCCGGGCCGGTTGGCGAGTACGAAGCCGCAGACGGAGAAGCCGACCATGATCAGCGGGAACAGTGCGAACACCGTGAAGTAGGTGATACCGGCGGCGTAGAAGTCGCCCTTGCTGTCCTGATAACGCCCCTGGGCGCGCATGACGTGGTCGAACCAGCCGTATCGGGCCCGCAGCCGGTCCACCACCCCTGGCTTGGCCGGCTCCTCGTCCACCCCAGCCTCCAGTCGCTACGCCCGCGCGGGCAGGAATCCCAGCCGGTCGAATACCCGCTGGAGCGTCTTGGCAGTCACATCGCGGGCGCGTTCGGCGCCCGCGGCCAGCACGGCCTCGAGTTCGGCCGGATCGGCGAGCAGTTCGTCGACGCGGTTCTTGATGGGGGTGACGAACTCGACCACCGCGTCGGCGGTGTCCTTCTTCAGGTCGCCGTACCCGCGGCCCTGGTAGGCCTCGACGAGCGCGCCGACGTCGGTGCCGGTGACCGCGGACTGGATCGTGAGCAGATTCGAGACCCCCGCCTTGGCCTCACGGTCGAAGCGGATCTCGCGCTCGCTGTCGGTGACCGCCGAGCGGATCTTCTTGGCCGTCTTCTTCGGATCGTCGAGCAGGGTGATCAGGCCGGCGTCGGTGCCCGCCGACTTGCTCATCTTCGCCGTCGGATCCTGCAGGTCGTAGATCTTCGCGGTCGCCTTCGGGATCATCGGTTCGGGGACGACGAACGTGTCCGGGAACCGCGCGTTGAACCGCTGGGCGACGTCGCGGGCGAGTTCGAGGTGCTGGCGCTGGTCCTCACCGACGGGCACCAGATCGGTGTCGTAGAGCAGCACGTCGGCGGCCATCAGCACCGGGTAGGTGAACAGGCCGACGGTCGTGGCGTCAGCACCCTGCTTCTGCGATTTGTCCTTGAACTGGGTCATCCGCGACGCCTGCCCGAACCCGGTGAAACAGCCCAGCACCCAGGCCAATTCGGTGTGGGAGGGCACGTGGCTCTGCACGAAGACGGTGCTGCGCGCGGGGTCGATGCCGAGCGCCAGGTACTGCGCGGCGGTGACCAGCGTGCGGTACCGCAGCGTCTCGGGATCCTGCGGCACCGTGATCGCGTGCAGGTCGACCACGCAGAAGTACGCGTCGTAGTCGTCCTGCAGGGCCGTCCAGTGCGTGACGGCCCCCAGCGCGTTGCCCAGGTGCAGCGAATCGGAGGTGGGTTGCACACCCGAGAAGACGACACGTGGCACGGCGGGCGGGGTCTCGACTGGGGAGTTCATGGTGACTCGATCCTTCCACGCGCCGACGGCTACGAGTATTCGACGGTGACCGGCGCGTGGTCCGACCACCGCAGCGCATAGGCGTCGGCGCGTTCCACCCGGGCGACGTGGGCCCGCGGCGCGAGCGACGGGCTGGCCAGCTGGTAGTCGATGCGCCAGCCCGCGTCGTTGTCGAACGCCCGCCCACGCCACGACCACCAGCTGTACGGTCCGGCGACGTCGGGGTGCAGCGCGCGGACGACGTCCACCCATCCGGTGGCCAGCAGGTCGGTGAGCCACTGCCGTTCGCCGGGCAGGAATCCGGACTTCTTGAGGTTGCCCTTCCAGTTCTTGATGTCGTTCTCGGTGTGGGCGATGTTCCAGTCGCCGCACACCACCGCGTCGGCACCGCGGATCTCCGCCATCCGCGCCGCGAGCGCTGCCATGAACCGTTCCTTCTCCAGCTGCCGGTCGGTCTCGGCCTCTCCGGTCTGGACGTACACGCTGGCGACCGTCAGCCCGCCGGTGTCGACCTCGAGGTAGCGGCCGTGGTCGCCGAATTCGTCGGACTCCATCCGGCGGTGCTCGGTGACGGCGTGCCGGGACAGCACGGCGACACCGTTGCGACCCTTCACATGGGGGCTGGCCGAGGCGAGGTGCCACCCGTCGGCCAGCGCGGGAGCCAGCGCGTCGGCCAGTTGGTCGTCGTCGGCGCGGGTCTCCTGCAGGCACACCACCTCGGCGGTGGTCTCCTTCAGCCACGCCAGCAGCCCCAGGTTCTCGGGGGACCGTTGTCTGACCGCGGCGCGGATGCCGTTGACGTTGATGGTGCTGACTATCACGGCGCCAGACCCTAGCCCCGCGTCACGACCGGCCGCCTTGCGGTACCGGCGGTATCACCTTTAGTGTCGGGCAGCATGACCGAACGCGCACCGATCCACGTCGGATCCGGCGAACCGATCCTGCTGCTGCACCCGTTCATGATGTCGCAGAACGTGTGGAAGAAGGTGGCGCCGGCGATCGCCGACACCGGCCGCTACGAGGTCTATGCGCCGACCATGCCGGGTCACAACGGTGGGGTCAAAGGCCGCTTCTTCCTCGACACCGCCGAACTGGCCGACGACGTGGAACGCCGCATGGACGAACTGGGCTGGGAGACCGCCCACATCGTCGGGAACTCGCTGGGCGGCTGGGTCGCCTTCGAACTCGAGCGGCGCGGCCGGGCCCGTTCGCTGATGGGCATCGCCCCGGCCGGCGGGTGGCACCGGTGGTCACCGGCCAAATACGAGATCGTGGCCAAGTTCGTGGCGGGTCTGCCGGTGTACGTGATCGCCAAGCTGCTCGGGGAGCGCGCGGCGCGGCTGCCGGGGGCCCGGCAACTGGCGTTCGTCGCGATCAGTGCCTACCCGGACGGCATCGACGACGACGATCTGCGCGACATCATCGACGACGTCACCCACTGTGCCGCCTACTACCAGCTGTTGGTCAAGGCGCTGCTGCTGCCCGGGCTGATGGAGCTCACCGAGACCGGCGTGCCGACCCAGCTCGTGGTGTGCGAGAAGGACCGGGTACTGCCGCATCCCCGGTTCGTCAACCACTTCCGTAAGCACCTGCCGGACGAGACGAAGTTCAGCCACCTCGACGGCGTCGGCCACATCCCGATGTTCGAGGCGCCGGACCGCGTCGCGAAGCTGATCGTCGACTTCGTCGACCGCGTGGTCGGCCCGGCCGACGAAGACCGGGCCGTCGGCCGCTAGTCCTCCGTGACCGGTGCGACGGTCGCGGCCTCCAACGCCTCGTTGAGGGTCTTGCTCGGCCGCATCACCGCGGTGGTCTTCTCCCGGTCCGGGTAGTAGTAGCCGCCGATGTCCACCGAGCTGCCCTGGGCCGCGTTGAGTTCAGTGACGATGGTCTCCTCGTTGTCGGCCAGCGACGTGGCCAGCGGCCCGAAGTGGTCGGCGAGTTCCTGGTCGTCGGTCTGGGCGGCGAGTTCCTGCGCCCAGTACAGCGCCAGGTAGTACTGGCTGCCCCGGTTGTCGAGCTCGCCGGTCTTGCGCGACGGGCCCTTGTCGTTCTCGAGCAGTTTGCCGATCGCCGAATCGAGGGTCTTGCCCAGCAGGATGGCGCGCTTGTTGCCGGTCTTGGCGCCCATGTCCTCGAAGCACGCCCCGAGCGCGAGGAATTCGCCGAGCGAATCCCACCGCAGATGGTTCTCCTCGACCAGCTGGTGGACGTGCTTGGGCGCCGAGCCACCGGCCCCGGTCTCGTACAGCCCGCCGCCGGCCATCAACGGCACGATCGAGAGCATCTTGGCGCTGGTGCCGAGCTCGAGGATCGGGAACAGGTCGGTCAGGTAGTCACGCAGGATGTTGCCGGTGACGGCGATGGTGTCCTGCCCGCGGATCACCCGCTCGAGGGTGTACCGCATGGCCCACACCTGCGGCATGATCTGGATGTGGAGGCCCTCGGTGTCGTGGTCCTTGAGGTACTCCTTGACCTTCTTGCGCAGCTCGGCCTCGTGCGGACGCTCGGTGTCCAACCAGAACAGCGCGGTCATACCCGACGCCCGCGCGCGGTTGACGGCCAGCTTCACCCAGTCCCGGATCGCCGCGTCCTTGACGATCGGCATGCGCCAGATGTCGCCGGTCTCGACGTTCTGCGTCAGCAGCACTTCACCGGTGTCGATGTCGACGATGTTCGCGACACCGTCTTCGGGGATCTCGAACGTCTTGTCGTGGCTGCCGTACTCCTCGGCCTTCTGCGCCATCAACCCGACGTTCGGCACGGTGCCCATCGTCGTCGGGTCGAACTGGCCGTGGGTCTTACAGAAGTTGACCATCTCCTGGTAGATCCGGGAGAACGTCGATTCGGGGTTGACGGCCTTGGTGTCCTTGGTCCGGCCGTCGGCGCCGTACATCTTGCCGCCCAGCCGGATCATCGCCGGCATCGACGCGTCGACGATCACGTCGCTGGGTGAGTGGAAGTTGGTGATGCCGCGGGCCGAGTCGACCATGGCCAGTTCGGGCCGGTGCTCGTGGACGGCGTGGATGTCCTGGATGATCTCCTCGCGCTGCGAGGCGGGCAGCGATTCGATCTTGTCGTAGAGGTCGGACATGCCGTTGTTGACGTTGACGCCGAGTTCGTCGAGCACCTTCTGATGCTTGGCGAAGGCCTCCTTGTAGAACACCTTCACCGCGTGGCCGAACACGATCGGGTGGCTGACCTTCATCATGGTGGCCTTGACGTGCAGCGAGAACATCACGCCGGTCTTGTAGGCGTCCTCGATCTGCTCTTCGAAGAACTCGCAGAGCGCCTTCTTGCTCATGAACATGCTGTCGATGATGTCGCCGGCATCGAGCTTGACCTCGGGCTTGAGGACGATGGTCTCGCCGCTCTTCGTCTCGAGCACCATCTTGACCTTGCGGTCCTTGTCGACGGTCATCGACTTCTCGCCGTGGTAGAAGTCGCCGTGCTTCATGGTCGCCACGTGGGTGCGTGACGCCTGGCTCCACTCCCCCATGCTGTGCGGGTGCTTGCGGGCGTACTCCTTGACCGCCTTGGGCGCCCGGCGGTCCGAGTTACCTTCGCGCAGAACAGGATTGACCGCGCTGCCGAGGCAGTTGGCGTAGCGCTGCCGGATCTCCTTCTCCTCGTCGGTCTTGGGATCCCCGGGGTAGTCGGGCAGGTCGTAGCCCTTGGCCTTGAGCTCCTTGATCGCGGCCAGCAGCTGCGGCACCGAGGCGCTGATGTTCGGGAGTTTGATGATGTTGGTGTCGGGATCCTGGGTGAGCTTGCCCAGCTCACCGAGGTTGTCCGGGACGCGCTGTTCGTCGGTCAGCCGCTCGGGGAACTCGGCCAGGATGCGGGCCGCCACGGAGATGTCGCTGGTCTTCACCGCGATACCCGCCGGCTCGGCGAACGTCCGGACGATCGGCAGGAACCCGTATGTCGCCAGCAACGGCGCCTCGTCGGTCAGCGTGTAGATGATGGTCGGCTGCTCGGCGCTCATGTGGTGTTCTCCCGGCGTCAGATCGAAGCTCCGCATTGTCGGATACGACGCTACCCGGCAGGCACCCGCGCAGACACGGCTCCCTGCAGTTGGTGCCCACCGCGGGATCACTGGTGGCAGGGGCGGCGGGCGGTGAGATAAGCTTCCTGGCGGTCATGAGTGCCAGCGTCAAGCCCCGGCTTGCTGGCCGGCAACCCTCCAACCGCGGTGGGGTGCCCCGGGTGATGACCAGGTTGGGTAGCCGTGACGGCTACGCGGCAAGCGCGGGTCCGTACCGACGGGCCCCCAGACACAGATGGAGGTCCGTTTCGCATGAGCACGCCAGAAGACCTGATCGCCTCGTGGTCGTTCGAGACCAAACAGGTCCACGCCGGCCAGACGCCTGACGCGGCGACCAACGCCCGCGCGCTGCCGATCTACCAGACCACCTCCTACACGTTCCGCGACACCGACCACGCCGCGGCGCTGTTCGGGCTGGCCGAGACCGGCAACATCTACACCAGGATCATGAATCCGACGACCGACGTCGTCGAGCAGCGGATCGCCGCGCTCGAAGGTGGTGTGGCGGCGCTGTTCCTGTCCTCCGGGCAGGCTGCGGAGACCTTCGCGATCCTCAACCTGGCCGGCGCCGGCGATCACATCGTGTCCAGCCCGCGGCTCTACGGCGGCACGTACAACCTGTTCCACTACACGCTGCCCAAACTCGGCATCGAGGTCACCTTCGTCGAGAACCCCGACGACCTCGAGTCGTGGCGGGCCGCGGTGCGCCCCAACACCAAGGCGTTCTTCGGTGAGACGATCTCCAATCCGCAGATAGACGTGCTCGACATCCCTTCGGTCGCCGGCGTCGCGCATGACGCAGGTGTGCCGCTGATCGTCGACAACACCATCGCCACGCCGTACCTGATCCAGCCGCTGTCCCACGGTGCGGACATCGTCGTCCACTCGGCCACCAAGTACCTCGGCGGGCACGGCAACGCGATCGCCGGGGTGATCGTCGACGGCGGCACGTTCGACTGGACCAACGGCAAGTTCCCCGGCTTCACCGACCCCGACCCGAGCTACCACGGCGTCGTGTTCGCCGACCTCGGCGCGCCCGCGTACGCGCTCAAGGCGCGCGTCCAGTTGCTGCGCGACCTCGGTAGCGCCGCCGCACCCTTCAACGCGTTCCTGATCGCCCAGGGTCTGGAGACGTTGAGCCTGCGGGTCGAGCGCCACGTGGCCAATGCCCAGCGCGTCGCCGAGTACCTGGCCGGCCACGACGACGTACTGTCGGTGAACTACGCCGGGCTGCCGAGCTCGCCGTGGTACGAGCTCGGAAAGAAGTTGGCGCCCAAGGGGACCGGCGCGGTGCTGGCTTTCGAGCTGGCCGGCGGCGTCGATGCGGGCAAGGCCTTCGTCAACGCGCTCACGCTGCACAGCCATGTCGCGAACATCGGTGACGTGCGCTCGCTGGTGATCCACCCGGCGTCCACCACGCACGCGCAGCTGAGCCCCGAGGAGCAGCTGGCCAGCGGCGTCACGCCCGGCCTGGTGCGGCTGGCCGTCGGCATCGAGGGCATCGACGACATCCTCGCCGACCTCGAGCAGGGCTTCGCCGCCGCCAAGGCGATCGCCTGAGTCCCGAAGAGACAGCAAGTGACGATTTCTGACGTGCCCATCACCACACTGCCCGCCGAGGGTGAGATCGGCGTGGTCGACATCGGCCCGCTGACGCTGGAGAGCGGCGCGGTGCTCGACGACGTGTCGATCGCCGTGCAGCGGTGGGGGGAACTGTCCCCCAACCGCGACAACGTCGTGATGGTGCTCCATGCGCTGACCGGTGACTCGCACGTCACCGGACCCGCCGGACCCGGCCACCCCACCCCGGGCTGGTGGGACGGCGTCGCCGGGCCGGGCGCCCCGATCGACACCGACCGCTGGTGCGCGGTCTCGACCAACGTCCTCGGCGGCTGCCGCGGCTCCACCGGACCGTCCTCGATCGCCCCCGACGGCCGGCCGTACGGCTCGCGGTTCCCCGCGGTGACGGTCCGCGACCAGGTCACCGCCGACCTCGCCGCGCTGGAGGCGCTCGGCATCACCGAGGTCGCCGCGGTGGTGGGCGGATCCATGGGCGGCGCGCGGGCGCTGGAGTGGATCGTCGGCCATCCGGACACGGTCCGTGCGGCGTTGGTCCTCGCCGTCGGTGCCCGCGCGACGGCCGACCAGATCGGCACGCAGAGCACCCAGGTCGCCGCGATCAAGGCCGACCCCGACTGGCGCGGTGGCGACTACCACGACACGGGGCGCACGCCGTCGACCGGACTGGCCATCGCCCGCCGCTTCGCCCATCTGACCTACCGCGGTGAGTTGGAGCTCGACGACCGCTTCGGCAACGACGCCCAGGGCGACGAGATCCCGACGACCGGCGGACGGTACGCCGTGCAGAGCTACCTGGAGTATCAGGGCGCCAAGCTGGTCGAGCGCTTCGACGCGGGCACCTACGTCGCGCTGACCGACGCGCTCTCGAGCCACGACGTCGGCCGCGGCCGCGGCGGGGTGCGGGCCGCCCTGCAGAGCTGCCGGGTGCCGACGATCGTCGGCGGCGTCACCTCCGACCGGCTCTACCCGCTACGGCTGCAGGAGGAGCTGGCCGAACTGCTGCCGGCCTGTCCGGGTCTGGAGGTCGTCGACTCGATCTACGGCCACGACGGGTTCCTGGTCGAGACGGAGGCCGTCGGCAAGCTGATCCGGCGCACGCTGGAGCTGGCGGCCCGGTGACCGACCCGTCGCTGTCCTTCGGGGAGCAGGCCGCGGCCTACGAACGCGGCAGGCCGTCGTATCCGCCGGACGCGATCGACTGGTTGCTGCCGCGCGGCGCCCACACCGTCCTGGACCTCGGTGCGGGCACCGGCAAACTGACCACCCGTCTGGTGGAGCGCGGGCTGGACGTCATCGCCGTCGACCCCATCCCGGAGATGCTCGAGGTGCTGACGCGGTCGTTGCCCGACACCCCGGCGCTGCTGGGGACCGCCGAGGAGATCCCGCTGGCCGACGACAGTGTCGACGCGGTGCTCGTCGCGCAGGCCTGGCACTGGTTCGACCCGGAACGCGCCGTCAAGGAGGTCACCCGCGTGCTGCGGCCGGGCGGGCGGCTCGGGCTGGTGTGGAACACCCGTGACGAGAGGATGGGCTGGGTCAAGGATCTGGGCCGCATCATCGGCCACGAGAACGACCCGTTCACCGACGAGGTGTCGCTGCCGGGCCCGTTCACCGACCCGGAGCGCCACCACGTCGAGTGGACGAATTACCTGACACCCCAGGCGCTCATCGACCTGGTGGCCTCGCGCAGCTACTGCATCACCTCGCCCGCGGACGTGCGCACCCACACGCTCGACCGGGTGCGCGAGCTGCTGGCCACCCATCCTGCGTTGGTGAACACGACGGGGCTCGCGCTGCCGTACGTGACGGTGTGCATCAGGGCGACGGTGGCCTGAGGTCGCTCCGGAACGTCAGCACCGCTCGACGGGGTAGACCCTCCGGCCGAACGTGAGCTTGTGCGCGAGGATCCGGCCCGGACTCGCACACGAGCTCACGCTCGGCGAAAGGGCAGCCTCAATCTAGCTGGTGCCCAGCGGGTCGATGGTCCACGCGACGTAGAACATGGTCGCGCTGACCGTCGCCGTCGTCACGACGTCGACTGCCTTGCTGCGCACCGCGAGAAGCCCGGCCCGCTCGTCGGTCAACGAGATGCGAAGCGCCGCAGCCACTCCCACACCCACCGCGAGGACCAGCGCACCACGACGCCAGTAACCGGCGACCACGAGGCCGAACGCCGTCACGACGATCAGGCCGACCGCCAGGATCGGCCATTGTCCCGCGAACACCTTGCGGGCGAATTCTTTTGCGGTCATCGCAGCGTCACGCGCGCGCGAGCACCTCGGCGCGTTCGACGACGTTGGTCAGCAGGAACGCCCGGGTCAGCGGACCCACCCCGCCGGGGTTTGGTGACACGTGCCCGGCGACCTCCCACACGTCCGGGGCGACGTCACCGACGAGCTTGCCGCTGTCGTCGCGGCTGACCCCGACGTCGATCACCGCCGCACCCGGACGGACCATCTCCGCGGTCACCATGTGCGGCACCCCGGCGGCGGCGACGATGATGTCGGCCTCGCGGGTGAGCTGCGGCAGGTGCCGAGTCGCGGTGTGGCACAGGGTGACCGTGGCGTTCTCCGACCGGCGGGTCAGCAGCAGCCCGAGCGGGCGTCCGACCGTCACGCCGCGGCCGATCACCACGACGTGCGCGCCGGCGATCTCGACTTCGTACCGGCGCAACAGGTGGACGATCCCGCGCGGCGTACACGGCAGCGGTGCGGGCTCGTTGAGCACCAGCCGGCCCAGGTTGGTCGGGTGCAGACCGTCGGCGTCCTTGCCCGGGTCGATGCGCTCGAGCGCGGCGTTCTCGTCGAGGTGTCGGGGCAGCGGCAACTGCACGATGTAGCCGGTGCATTCGGGGTTTGCGTTGAGCTCGTCGATCGTCGCGTCGAGTTCGGCCTGACCGATGTCGGCGGGCAGATCGCGGCGGATCGAGTTGATGCCGACCTTCGCGCAGTCGGAGTGCTTTCCGCGCACGTACGCCTGGGAACCGGGATCGTCGCCGACCAGGACCGTCCCCAGCCCCGGTGTGTGCCCCTGTTCGGTGAGCGCCGCCACCCGTTCCTTGAGGTCGACGAAGATCTCGTCCCGCGTGGCTTTCCCATCGAGCGTTATCGCACCCACGCCAGACATTGTGGCAGGCTGCCGGTATGGACACCCAGCCCGATGTGTTCACCCCGGCCAAGCTCGGCCCGGTGACCCTGCGCAACCGCATCATCAAGGCCGCCACCTTCGAGGCGGCGACGCCGAACGCGCTGGTCACCGACGACCTCATCCACTATCACCGGCTGCCTGCGGCCGGCGGCGTCGGCATGACCACGGTCGCCTACTGCGCGGTGGCGCCCGGCGGGCGGACCGACGGCTGGCAGATCTGGATGCGGCCCGAGGCGATTCCAGGCCTGCGCCGCCTCACCGACGCGGTGCACGCCGAAGGCGCGGCGATCAGCGCACAGATCGGGCATGCCGGCCCGGTGGCCAACTCGCGCACCAACAAGGCCAAGGCGCTGGCGCCGGTGCGGTTCTTCAATCCGCTGTCGATGCGCTTCGCCAAGAAGGCCAGCCGCCAGGACATCGCCGACGTCACCGCGGCGCACGCCAACGCCGCACGCCTGGCGATCGACTCCGGATTCGACGCCGTCGAGGTGCATCTCGGCCACAACTACCTGGCCAGCTCGTTCCTGAGCCCGCTGATCAACAAGCGCAGGGACGAGTACGGCGGATCGCTGGAGAACCGGGCCAAGGTCGCGCGCGGCGTGGTGCGGGCCGTGCGGGACGCCGTCGGCAACCAGATCGCGGTCACCGCGAAACTCAACATGACCGACGGTGTGCGCGCCGGGATCCCGCTCGAGGAGTCGTTGCAGACCGCCAAGTGGCTCGAGGAGGACGGCGGCCTCGACGCCCTGGAACTCACCGCGGGCAGTTCGCTGGTGAACCCCCTCTACCTGTTCCACGGCGACGCTCCGGTCAAGGAGTTCGCCAGTGCGTTCAAGCCGCCGCTGAGCTGGGGCATCCGGATGACCGGCAAGAAGTTCTTCCGGGAGTACCCCTACCGCGAGGCGTTCCTGCTGGACAAGGCCAGGAAGTTCCGCGCCGAGCTCACGATGCCGCTGATCCTGTTGGGCGGCATCACCAATCGCGAGACGATGGACCTGGCGATGGCCGAGGGATTCGAGTTCGTCGCGATGGGCCGCGCCCTGCTCGCCGAACCCGACCTGATCAACCGGATCAAGGCCGAGGCGGCTCCCGGCTCGGTGCGCTCGGCGTGCACGCACTGCAACAAGTGCATGGCGACGATCTACAGCCACACCCACTGTGTGGTGACCGGCGCGCCGGATTCGCTGCCCGTGCTCGGCTGACGCCGTGAAGGCGGACCGCGACGCCATGGTCACCTACCGCTACGTGCGGGTGGGCCTGGTCGCGCTGGTCGTCTTCCTGCTGGTCTCCGTCGGCCTCACCTGGCAGGACACCTGCCTGCAGAGTTCGATCAGTGCGTTCTACTACACACGCACGCACGCCGTGTTCGTCGCCGCGCTGTGCGCCGCCGGCATCTGCCTCATCGCCTATCAGGGCAGCCGTCTCGGCGAGGACGCGCTGCTGAACTTCTCCGGCTTCCTGGCCTTCGTCGTCGCGCTGATCCCGACCGACGCCGAGGGGCTGTGCCAGCCGTGGCTGCCGAGCGAGACCGATCCGTTCGGCGCCGTCGCCAACAACATCGTCGCGCTGTTCGCCGCCGCGGGCGCCGGATGTGCGCTGTACCTGGCGTTGCAGCGGTGGCGCGCGCCACAGCCCGGGCCCACCGCCGAACCTTTCGACTGCGCGTCGGCCCCCTCGGTGTGGAAGCGCATCGCCGCGGTGCTGCTGCGCATCGAGCCGTGGTTGCCCAAGGCGCTGTTCGTGCTCTTCGTCGCCGGCGCACCGCTGTCCTTGTGGGATTGGTTCCTCGACCACGCGCACATCATCGCCGCGGTCGCCTTCTTCCTCGGCATCGTGCTGGTGGCCGTCTACCACGCCTGCTACGCCCGCGCCGCCGACCGTCACCGGCGGGCCCGCTTCTACGCCGCGCACGCCACGGTGATGCTGGCGACGGTCGTCCTCGCGGTCGTACTCCTGCTGGCCGACGTGAGATTCGGCGTCTTCCTCGTCGAGTTGGCCCTGATCGTCGAGTTCGCCGTGTTCTGGGGCGTGCAGACGTGGGACGTGTGGGACGCCGGCGACCGTTACCCGGAGGCCGCGGTGCCGAGCCTCGCCGACGCGAGGTGATCATGAGCCGGGTTCGCCTGCGCTACCTATACAGTTGGTCCCGATGAGCCGACCGTCCCCACCTGCGCTGACCGTTCGGTACGAAGGATCCACCCGCACGTTCGCCCCTGGCAACGACGTTGTCATCGGCCGGGATCTGCGGGCCGACGTACGTATCGCCCACCCCTTGATCTCGCGCGCGCACCTGGTGCTGCGATTCGACCAGGGCCGCTGGGTGGCCATCGACAACGGCAGCCTCAACGGCATGTTCGTCAACGGCAGGCGCGTGCCCGCCGTCGACATCCGCGACGGGCAGAGCCTCAACATCGGCAACCCCGACGGCCCGCAGCTGACGTTCGATGTCGGCCGCCACCAGGGTTCGGCGGGACGGCCGCCGCAGACCACCGCCGTCCCCGTCGCGCGGGCCGCCACCGGAGGGTGGACACCGTCGGCGCCCCCGCCTCCCCCGATGTCGCGGCCGCAGCCGCGCTACCCGACCGGGGCCCAGCCGCACTATCCGTCCGGACCCCAGCCGCACTATCCGTCCGGGCCGCAGCCGCGGACGCGCCCACCGGCCCCCGCCGCCGCCATGTCGCCGCCGCTGTCCGAGCAGGCCGCGCTCGAACCCGTCACCCGGATGGGCCCGACGGCCGCTCCGCGCTCCGGTGACGCGGGCGGAAACCTCGCCACGAGCATGCTCAAGATCCTGCGGCCGGGCCGGGCGCCGGAGGCACCCGCCGGAGCCATCAAGATCGGCCGCGCGAGCGACAACGACATCGTCATCCCCGACGTGCTGGCCTCGCGCCATCACGCCTCGCTGGTGCCCGCGGCCGGCGGCACCGAGATCATCGACGCCCGCAGCATCAACGGCACCTTCGTCAACGGTGCCCGCGTCGAGTCGGCACTGCTGCACGACGGCGACGTGGTCACCATCGGCAACATCGACCTGGTCTTCAGCGGTGGCACGCTGGCCCGGCGGACGGAGACCGCCGCCGCCACCGCCACCGGCGGCCTCGACGCGCGCGCGGTCACATGGACGATCGAGAACAACAAGACGCTGCTGGACAACATCTCGCTGACCGCCCGTCCCGGCACGCTGACCGCGGTCATCGGGCCGTCCGGCGCGGGCAAGTCGACGTTCGCGCGCCTGGTCGCCGGCTACACCCATCCCACCGCGGGATCGGTGACGTTCGAGGGCCACAACATCCACGCGGAGTACGCCTCGCTGCGGTCACGGATCGGCATGGTGCCCCAGGACGACGTCGTGCACGGTCAGCTGACCGTCAAACAGGCGCTGATGTACGCGGCCGAACTGCGGCTGCCCCCGGACACCACCAAAGAGGACCGCGAACAGGTCGTCATGCAGGTCCTCGAGGAACTCGAGATGACCAAGCACCTCGAGACCCGCGTGGACAAGCTGTCCGGCGGCCAGCGCAAGCGTGCCTCGGTGGCGCTGGAACTGCTGACCGGCCCGTCGCTGCTGATCCTCGACGAGCCGACGTCCGGGCTGGACCCGGCGCTGGATCGCCAGGTCATGACCATGCTGCGGCAACTGGCCGACGCGGGCCGCGTCGTGCTGGTGGTCACCCACTCGCTGACCTATCTGGACGTCTGCGACCAGGTGCTGCTGCTGGCGCCGGGCGGTAAGACCGCGTTCTGCGGTCCGCCCAGTGAGATCGGCCGCTCGATGGGCACGACGAACTGGGCCGACATCTTCAGCTCGGTGGCCAGCGATCCGGAGGGGGCCAATCAGCGGTTCCTCGCGCTGAACGGTCCGCCACCGGACCAGCCGGCGACCGAGGACGAACCCAGCAACCTGGGCGAACCCTCGAAGACGAGCCTGCGACGGCAGTTCTCGACCATCGCGCGGCGCCAGATGCGCTTGATCGTCTCCGACCGCGGCTACTTCATCTTCCTGGCGCTGCTGCCGTTCATCATGGGGGTGCTGTCGCTGTCGGTGCCCGGCACCGTCGGGTTCGGGGTGCCCGATCCGATGGGCGACGCCCCGAACGAACCCGGCCAGATCCTGGTGCTGCTCAACGTCGGTGCGATCTTCATGGGCACCGCGCTGACGGTCCGCGACCTCATCGGCGAGCGAGCCATCTTCCGGAGGGAACAGGCCGTCGGCCTGTCCACCACGGCGTACCTGCTGGCCAAGGTGTGCATCTACGCGGTGTTCGCGATCCTGCAGTCCACGATCGTCACGGCGATCACCATCGCGGGTAAGGGGGCACCCACCCAGGGGGCGCTGACGTTCCTCAGCCCGACCGCCGAGCTGTTCGTCGTGATGGCCGCCACGACGGTGACCGCGGCGATGGTGGGCCTGGCACTGTCGGCGCTGGCGAAGTCCAACGAGCAAATCATGCCGCTGCTGGTCGTCGCGGTGATGAGCCAGCTGGTGTTCTCCGGCGGCATGATCCCGGTGACCGACCGGCTGGTGCTCGACCAGCTGTCCTGGATCACGCCCGCGCGGTGGGGCTTCGCCGCGTCGGCATCGACGGTGGACCTGATCAAGCTGGTCCCCGGTCCGCTGACACCGAAGGATTCGCACTGGGAGCACACCGGGTCGGCGTGGTGGTTCGACATGGGCATGCTGGCCGTGTTGAGCCTCGCCTACGTCGGGTTCGTTCGCTGGAAGATCCGGCTCAAGAGCGCTTGATTTCGAGTTCGACAAGATTTGGGCAAATTTTCGCGTTCCCGCCATGAGTGCGGTTATGGTGATCACCGTGCGCGGCTGACCCGCTGATCGATCGGCCGCCGTGGAAGGGGGCGGAGTGCAGACACACACCGGAACCCTCGTCCGCCGGGCATCGTGGGCCACTCCCGACCTCGCCGAGGCCCACGATCACCTACAGGCCGAATACGGCGCCAGCCTCGTGCTGCGCGAGTCGAGGGCCGCCACCCGTCAGCTCAGCGTCGAGCGTCGCCAGACCTCCACGTTCGAGTGTCACGATGTGCGGCTGCCCGCCAACCTGCAGTTCGACGTCGAGGACTACGGCGGCGTGGTCATCGCGGCGCTGCAAGCCGGGACGGTGACCGCGAACAGCGACGCTCACGGTGTCTCCTACCGGCGCGGCGACGTGTTCATGTCCAACTTCCCCGGCGCGCGTTACCGGTGCCACGCCGATCACGCCTCGTCGCACACCGTGACGATCCCGGTGCGGGTGCTGGCGGAATCCGCAGGCGTCGCGCCGTCGTCGCTGCGATTCATGTCGGGCAACCCCGTCAACGCCGCCGCCGCCGCGAAGTGGGTGGCCACGCTCGACACCGTCGAGCGGTTGCTCGACGACCCGGACACCGCCAACCCGATCACGCTGGGCAAGGCCGGCCGCATGCTGGCCGCCCGGGTGCTCGAGATCTTCCCCGTCACCAGGACACCCGGCACCGAACACCCGGGCCGGCTGGTCCCCAACTACCTGCGCCGGGCCATCGCCTACATGGAGGACCGCGCCGCCACGGACATCGGCGTGGCAGACATCGCCGCCGCGGTCGAGCTCACCCCCGACGGGGTGATCTATCTGTTCCGGCGCCATCTCGGGGTGGGTCCGCTGGACCATCTGCGCCGCATCCGGCTCGATCGTGCCCACCGGGACCTGCTCGACCACGACCCGGAGTCGACGTCGGTCTTCTCGATCGCCGCCCGCTGGGGTTTCCCATATCTGCCGACGTTCGAGGAGCTCTACCGCGGCTCCTACGGCCAGAATCCGCAGGAGACGCTGCACGCCGGCTGACCGGTAGATTCACAAGGTGGCACGTGCTCGGGGAGTGGTCGGACGTGGTCTGGCCGGCGCGCCGGCGACGTTCATATGGCTGGCCGTCCTCGCGGTCACCACGCGGGTGCAGCGGGCCGCGGGCGGTTCGCGCGCACAACTGCTGCGCAGCCAGTCGACCAATCTGCACCACCTCTCCGAGGAGCCGACGCGGGTGCTGGCGGCCAGCCTGTTCTGGCTCGACGGCCGGAGGTGGTGGCCGTATGTCCCGCCGTTCGCCGCCGTCCTCGCCCCGGCCGAGCGTCGCCTGGGAACCCAGCGGTGGCTCATGGTCGGCACCGCCGCGCACATCACCGGCACCTATCTCGGGCAGGGATACCTGCGCCGGTCCATCCGCGCCGAACAGGCGCCGCCACGGCTGGCCGACGCCCACGACGTGGGGGTCAGCTATTTCCTGCTGGGCGTCGCGGGAACGCTGTTTGCGTACCTGCCGCGCCGGCACCGGGCCCGTGCGCGGGCCGCCGGGGTGGCGGTGCTCGCGGCCAACGCGGTCGTCCGGCCGACGTTCACCGAGGTGGGTCACCTGAGCGCCTTCCTCACCGGCCTGGCGCTGAGCCCATTGGCGATCGACCGTGACCGGCACCCGTATCCGGGTACACAGGGACATGCGCGCCACTGAGATCAGGGCCCTCGGCGAAGTCGCCGCCGAGGGCGTCACCGTCCTGCACGACATCGTCCGGGGCATGCACACCGGCATCGCGAGTCGGGTGTTCGCCTCCGTCGGCCCCGCCGCCCGGCCGGTCGAGATGATCCACGACGCGATCGCCCAGGCCGTCTACACCGCCATCGGCACCACGGGGCAACGCGTGCCCCAGGCTGTCGGCGCGCTTGCGGCGACACGCTTCGACGACGAGACGCCGATCGACCGGACACCTGCCGTCGCGGAGGCGATCGCCGCGCTCAACGGCATCTACGGCGACGAACTCGCCTCCCGCGGCAATGCGCTGGCCACGACGATGGCGGTGCGGGTCGACGGGCGCAGCGTGGATCCGGCGCCTGCGCCGCTCGCCGAGGCGTTTCCCGAGGCGACGGACCGCATCGTCGTCTTCGTCCACGGCCTGTGCCAGACCGAATCGTCGTGGCGGCGGCCCCCGCGTGCGTCCGTCGAGGCGCCGGACCCGCGGCCGTACGGTGCGCGGCTGCGCGACGACCTCGGCTTCACCCCGGTCGACGTCCGGTACAACACCGGCCTGCACATCTCGGACAACGGGCATGCGCTCGACGAACTGCTGGTGTCGTTGACCGAGGCGTGGCCGGTCCCGGTGTCCGACCTCGCGTTGGTCGGGCATTCGATGGGCGGGCTGGTGGTGCGCAGCGCGTGCCACTACGGCGACGAGAACGGCGACGACTGGACCCGGCGGGTGCGCCAGGTGGTGTGCCTGGGCTCGCCACACCTGGGCGCCGACCTCGAGAAGGGCGTCAACGCCGCGGCGTGGGCGTTGGCCCGGTTACGCGAGACCCGCGCCCTGGCGGACTTCCTCAACCTGCGCAGCGACGGCATCAAGGATCTGCGTTTCGGCGCCTGCCTGGACGACGACTGGGCCGAGGCGGATCCCGACGAGTTCCTGCGGGACCGCTGCAACGAGGTGCCGTTCCTGCCCGGTGCGTCCTACCACTTCGTGGCGACGTCGGCCGCGCCGCGTCCGGTGGGCCTGATTCTGGGCGATCACCTGGTGCGGCCGGCGAGCGCGTCCGGGCGGGGACGACATCGCCGGATCCCCTTCGAAGCGGACAACGGTCTGGTGATGACGGGTCTGCATCACTTCGACCTGCTCAACCATCCCGAGATCTACGACCGACTGGTGCACTGGTTGGGCGTCACCGCAGAGTGACGAGGTCGGACACCGAGTCCCGCGGCAGTTCACCGTCGACCACCGCGGTGACCGTCATCTTCTGCAGGGTGATCGACCCGTCGTGGTTGTCGAGGAACGCGGTGTCGGCGGCGTCGCGTCCGGTCGCGATGCGCACCATGGACTGCCGGGGCGCCAGGCAGGTGGCGTCGACCACCCGCCACTGCCCGTCGACGTGCGCCTCCGCGACGGCGTGGAAGTCCATCGGGCTGCAGCCGGGCGCGTAGACGGAGACCAGGCGGGCCGGGACGTTGAGCGCGCGCAGCATCGCGATGACCAGGTGGGCGTAGTCACGGCAGACCCCCGCGCCGGCCAGCAGGGTGTCCGCGGCGCCGTCGATCGGATCGCTCGATCCCGGTACATAGTCGAGGCGGGCACCCACCCACGACGACACCCGCTCCAGTAGGGCTCCGGAGTCGGTGACGTCGCCGAATTCCGTTGCGGCGAAGCCGAAGAACTTGTCCGCCTCTGCGTAGCGGCTCGGTCGCAGATAGGTCGACAGATCGATCTCGCGGACCTCGGGCGGTTCGGCGAGACCCCGGATCGTCGCCTCGTAGGACGCGGTCACCGTGCCTTGCGCGGCGTCGAACTTGTGGATGCGGGTGCCGTGTTCGCCGCTGAGTTCCTGCGCCTCGACGGATGTGCCGTTGTGACGGAACGTCAGTGCTTCGGTCACGTCCGCGCCGGGATGGGCGGCGAGCGCGATCTGGAACTCGAGCGTGGTGGGTGCGGTGACCTCGATCTCGAGTTCGGCGCCGACGGTACGGCTCATGGTGTCGCGGGGCATCGGCCCAGTCTGGTGCCGATCGGGTGTGCGCGCAGCGCGAGAGCCGGTGACGCGCCGGGGCGAATCACACACGTGTCGACGTGGCGGGATTTGATCGAAGCGGTGTTCGACCGGTCACGTCACCACGCCCGTTCCCTGGTTCAGCGGACCGCACCGGAGGTCGAACCGCTCCCTGACCGTGTCCAGGGCCCGGCGCTGGTGGTCGCGGTGCCTGCGGTGCGTCAGCATGAACCTGGCCGTCGCCGCCAACCGGCGCGGCAGCGGGTACCAGAGGTCGAAATCCAGCCCGCACTCGGCGAACACCTTCATCGGCAGTTCATCCGCCATGAGGCTGAGGTTGTACTGCGCGAGGGTCAGCAGCGTGTACGGGAACGCCGTTCGCGACTTGTTCGTCAGGTCCTGGACGTCGAGTTCGTAGAGCGGGGTGTCACGCAGCCGGCCGAGCATCAGCATGTGCGTCAGGAAGTAACCCATGTATGAGCTCAGATGCATTGTCGCCGAACGAACCTGGATCGACAGCACCGAACCGCCCGCGGACACGTAGGGTTCGTACGGATCGTCACGGTGGGTGAGGTACCCCGTGCAGTTCACGATCCAGCTTCCGGGTGCGACGGGGATGCCCTCACCGCTGCGGAACGTCAACTCGACCCCGTCGCCTCGATCGACGGCGTCGAGGAAGTAGTCCATGGTCACCGAGTGCAGACCCTCGGCGATGGTTTTGCACTCGGCCTCCGACAACACGCCCAGCAGGAAGTTCGTGGTGCGGGGAGTGACCCAGGTGCCGTACCGCGCGCGGTGCCAGCGCCAGACCTCGTCCTCGTTCGTGCCGTCGAACCGCCGGGACGCCTGAACTCCCAGCGTGCTGACGAGGGTTCCGCCGACCCACCTCCGCACCCCGGTGGGGAAGAACTTGTCGCGGCACTGGAAGAACGTGCCGCCACCGGCGACCAGGTTGACCTCCCGTCCGGGACATCGAGTGATCAGCGCGTGGGCGGTGTCCATCGCGGTCTTCCCGCCGCCGATGATCCAGACCGGCGTTGAGCCGTCGGCTATCTCGCCGGTGTGCACGTCGCAGTAGTCCGGGGACACCGAATGCACGCGCTCACTCGAGATCGGCAGCGGATCGTTCGGTGTGACGCGTAAACCGTAGGCCTTCACCAGCTTCGCGGCGTCGATCTCCAGCGATGCGCCGTCGGCCGACAGGCAAGAGACGCGGACCCGGCCACCGGCCTCCACGTCGTCGACCATGTCCCAGCCGTAGAACTCGTCGACCCGCACACGCGTGCGGATCTCGTCGAGGCAGTGCTGCATATGGTCGAGCACCTCGTCCTTCGTCGCGAGGTACGACCGATCGCGGCCGAGCGTCCAGGCGATGTCGCCCGCGGTGAACATGCCGTGCGGCTGGTGCAGGCGGACATACGGGTACGTGTCGACCCACATCCCGCCGACGCGCCGCCTGCGGTCGACGAGGATGATCCGCTGATCCGGCGCGAGGTGCCGGCTCGCGGCATAGAGGGCGTTGAGGCCGGCCAGGCCGGCACCGACGATGCAGACATCACAGTTCTCGGTCATGGAGACCTCCTCGACCGCCCAAGTATTCGCCGCCCGAGCGCGAGAAAGCCAGAGTCCGTTGAAGCGTCAAGCACCTCACCGGTCGGAACCGAATTTCGTTCTTTGTTCGTCAATATCCGATAAGCGAACCCGCACCGGCCTAAGCTTCTCGCTGCAGGGCGTCTTCAACGGGGAGGAACGGCCATGCGAATTCTTCGACAGTGCGCGGCCTTCGGCGCGGCGATGGTGACGGTTCTCCCGTCATACCTGGTCTTCACCGCCCCGCCCGCTTCCGCCGAGTGCACCGAAACCGGTGGAATCACGATGTGCCAGAACGAAGTTCGGCGCGCCGACACCGGACCCGCCGAAGCGGACCTGTGGTACCCGTACCCATGCGAGTACGACTACCTCTGCGACGACGGCCTGTCGGTCTTCGACTACGACTCCGACAACGACGTCAGGCCGCCCGAACCGGGGCGGCCGGACATCGGCCTACCCGGCCGTCCCGGCGACCGGCCTGACCGACCCGGTGGCGGCGGAGGTATCGGCGGGCGGTGAAGCCCGACCTCTTCGAGAGGAGTGACATGACGATCAGATTCCGCGCATTCGGCGCCGCAGTCGCCGTCGGCGCCGCGGTAGGTGTTGCGCTCGTGAGTGGCGGCGCCACCGCGTCGGCACAGCCGCCACCTCTGCCACCACCACCGCCACCGAACTGCACGGCGGCGGATATGTCAGGCGTCGCGGCGGGTGTCACCGCGGCGACCTCGACCTACCTGTTCACCCACCCGGAGGTCAACGCGTTCTTCACCACCCTCAAGGGTCTCCCCAGGGAAGAGGTTCGCGCACGAGTCGCCGAGTACGCCGACGCCAACCCACAGGTGAGGGCAGATCTCCAGGGCATCCGGCAGCCGATGGTCGACTTCCGAAACCGCTGCGGCGCAACACAATAGCTGAGATGCATCCGACGCGACGCCTGCTGGCCGCGGGAGCGGTCGGTGCACTTGCGCCCATGGGGGCACTGGCGTCGGCCGCTCCGGCGCTCGCGGACTGCACCAATGCCGGTGGGGTGACGGTCTGCGCGCAGGGTGACGTGCGCGGTTCCGACACCGGCAGCGGTACAGGCGGCTCCACGGGGCCCTACTACCCCTACCCGTGCGAGTACGACTACTACTGCGACGACTGGGGCGTCGACCTGATCCTCGACGTCGACCCACCCGGTGGCGACCTGGGCCGGCCCGGCGGTCCCGGCGCTCGCCCGGACAACAGCCTGCCGGGCGGCGGGCGCGGCGGCGGTGGACGCGGCGGACGCCGCTGAGGCACACCCGTCACTCGCCGTGGACGTCGAGTCCCTGCGCGGCGGCGTAGGCGAGCGCCTGCTCGACGTCGATACGGGCCCCGCGCAGTGCGGCGGTGGTCCAGAACGTCGGGTCCACGCGGGCGCCTCGCAGATCCGCGTCCTCGAGGCGCGTGCTCTGTACGCGGACACCCTGCAGGTCGGCGCGCCGCAGCACCGCCTCCCGCAGGTCGGTGCCCACCAGGTTGGCTTCGCGCAGCCTGCAGTCCGACAGGTCGACGCGCCGCAGATCGCATCCGCCGAGCACCGCGAGCGTCAGGTCCACCTCGATCAGCGTCAGCGGCCGCAGCCGGCATTCGGTGAAGACCGAGCCCAGCATGCTGCAGTGCCGGAAGGTGCTGTGCCACAGGGAGGATCGGCGGAATACGCAGTTGCGGAACGCGGAGCCGACGTGCTCGGACTCCGACATGTCGACCCCGCTGAAGTCGCATCCGTCGAACACCACCCGCTCGGTGCGCAGCCGGCTCAGATCTTCGTCGCGGAAGTCCCGGTCGATGAACTCCTCATCGGTCCACTGCGCCACGTCAGCCCGGCAGTGCCGAGAGACAGTCGAGCGAGTATTCGGTGACCGCGATGAGCGCGGCCTTGGCCGAATCGCGGTTGCGGGCGTCGACGGTGATGACCGGGGTGCGTTCGGACAGTGCCAGCGCCTTCCGCACCGCATCGGTAGGATGCCGTGGCGCGCCGTCGAATTCATTGATGGCGACGAGGAACGGCAGGTTGCGGGCCTCGAAGAAGTCGACAGCGGCGAAGCTGTCCTGCAGGCGGCGCACGTCCACGAGGACGATGGCGCCGATCGCGCCGCGCACCAGGTCGTCCCACATGAACCAGAACCGCCGCTGCCCCGGCGTGCCGAACAGGTACAGCACCAGGTCGTCGCCCAGCGTGATCCGGCCGAAGTCCATCGCCACGGTGGTGGTGCGCTTGTCGGGGGTGGCGTCGAGGCCGTCCACGCCCGCCGAGGCGTTGGTCACCAGCGCCTCGGTGCGCAGCGGCATGATCTCCGACACCGCACCCACGAACGTCGTCTTCCCGGCGCCGAATCCGCCGGAGACGACGATCTTCGTCGCGCTCGAGCGCCGCCTGTCAGAGTGCTCGTAAGCCACGCAGGGTCCTTCCTATGAGTTCGCGGCGTTCGTCGGAGGTCGCCGATTGGTCGAGGGTGGCGTGCACCCGTAGATAACCCTGCGTCACGAGGTCCCCAACAAGCACGCGCGCCACGCCGAGCGGCACCGATAAACGTGCAGCGATCTCCGCCACAGACGGCCGGTGCGCGCAGAGCGCGAGGATGTCCCCGCGCACGTCGCCGGCCGGCCACCGCGGCGGCCGAGCCCCCTCGAGCGTCTCGATGGGCGCTTCCAGAGGCAGGGGGACGCGGGAGTCGGTGCGCCCCGCGGTCAGCGTGTAGGGCCGTACCAGGCTGGGTCGGGCGGCGGATTCGGGTTCGTCCACGGCGCACTCACGAGTGCTGAGGGGTTCGCCGCTGCGACTGGACGACCGTGCCGACCCGCTCGACGAGGATCGCCATCTCGTAGCCGATCTGCCCGATGTCGCAGGAGCGGGTGGCCAGCGTCGCCAGGTTGGAGCCGTCACCGACCCGCATCAGCAGCAGGTATCCGTTCTCCATCTCGACGACCGACTGCATCACGTACCCGCCGTCGAACAACTGCGCGGCGCCGGTCGACAGGCTCGCCAGCCCTGAGGCGACCGCGGCGAGTTGGTCGGCCCGCTCGACCGGCATGTGCTCGCTGGCGGCCATCAGCAGACCGTCGGCGGACACCAGCACCGCGTGGGTGACCCCGGACACGTCGCGGGCGAATCGGGAGACCAACCAGTCGAGCGATTCGCGCTGCGTCGAACGTGCCGGGTAGGTCATTCGAGATCTGTTCCTCTGACTTCTCGGGAGTGGGCGCGGCCGGCGTGCACGCCACCGAAGTGGCTGCTCATGCTGGCCCTGATGGCCTCCGGATCGCGTCGGGGCGGGGCGTCGGCCCCGGCCGCCGATGCTACCTGCTCCTCGGTGTCGTCGCTGCGGTGCGCTCCGCCGCCGCTGCCGGGCACCAGCCGGGCACCGGGGTCGCGTACGGGCAGTCCCTCGTCGGTCCGCTCCCGCACCGGGGCCTCGTCCGCCGCCGCGGCCGCCGACCACCCGTGGTCCCACACCGACTTCCAGTCCAGGTCGGCGCTCTTGCCGAGTTCGGTCGGATCGACCAGCCATTCCGAGAGCATCGACTGGTAGATCGCGTCGTCGGCGCCTGCGGTCGGGCTGGCCGCCGGTGCGGCTTCGGGCTCCGGTTTCGGTTCGGGTCGCTCGTGTGCGCCGTTGGCGGCGGCCTGCGCCCGGGAGGCGAAGAAGGCGGACGTGTTCGTGGGTGCGGGGATCGGCAGGCGCGGGTCGGTCTGCTCCCCCGCGGTGCCGGTGATCCCGCTGGCGCCGGGATTGCGTTGCGGCAGCCCGCCGGCCGCGAGCTCGCTGTGGCCGTTGAGCTCCCGGCCGGCCGGTTCGGGGCGGTGGTGACGCGAGTGCTCGACGGTTTCCTGCCGCGCGGGCGCGGCGGCGTACGGTTCGGCGGGCGGCGCGTAGATCGGTGCGGGAGTGTCGGTGTGCGCGAGCAGCGGGGCGGGGACATACACGCCCGCGGTGGTGCCGGAGTCCGGTTCGTCGACGACGGTGCTGCGCAGCCGGACGACGAAACCGTGCTGGGCGGCGAGCCGCCCCACCACGAACAGACCCATGTGGCGGGCGGTGTACGGAGTGACCTCGCCGCCGGACTGCAGGCGGGCGTTGGCCATCCGCAGGTCGGCCTCGGCCATCCCGAGACCGGTGTCGCTGACCTCGACGACGAGGCCACCGTTACCGGTGTGCACGGCCGACACCCGCACCTGGGAGATGGGGGGCGAATACCGCAGCGCGTTGTCGAGCAGTTCGGCGAGCAGGTGCACGAGGTCGCCGGCCGCGGCGCCGACGATCCGGCTGTCGGGCACGGTGGCCGTCACCACGCGGGCGTAGTCCTCCACCTCGGAGGCGGCGGCGTTGATGATCGTCGCGACCGGGACCGGCTCGGCCTGGTCGCGGGGGACCGACGCACCGGAGAGCACCAGCAGGTTGGCGCCGTTGCGGCGCATCCGGGCGGCGAGGTGGTCGAGCCGGAACAGGCTCTGCAGGCGTTCGGGATCGTCCTCGTCGCGCTCCAGCCGGTCGATCAGCGACAGCTGCTGGTCCACCAGCGATCGGCTGCGCCGCGACAGCGTCTCGAACATGTCGCTGATCTGCAGCTGCAGCCGCGACTGCTCACCTGCCAGCAGCACCGCCTGCTCGTGCAGTTCGTCGACGGCGTGGGCGACCTGACCGACCTCCTCGGTGGTGTACACCGGGATCGGGGTGACCGGGGCGGGTTCGGCGCCGGCGCGGACCCGGTCGAGTTCTCCCGGCAGGTCCTCGTGGGCGACCTTGAGGGCGCTGTCGCGGAGTCGGCGCAACGGAAGCACCAGCGAACGCGCCACCAGCAGCACGAGGACGAGTGCGGCGACGAACACCAGCAGGATCAGCACGGCATCGCGGATCGCGGCGGACCGCTCGGCATCCGCCGCGCTGTTCACCGCCGCCGGAATGGCGTCGGTGGTGTCGGCGATCATGGTGTCCGCGATGCCTGCGGTCACGGCTTGCGACTGCAGCAGTTCGGGGTTGCCGACCAATGCCACCGCGGGGTTGGAGATCATCGACATGCGCTTGACCATCTCGCCGCGCAGCGTGTTGGCCTCCTCCGAGGCGCCGCCGAGCAGTTCGGCCATCCCGTTCACGGTCGACGGCTCGGTGCCCGCGAGCGTGTTCATCGACGTGCGTAGTTCAGGTTCGGGGACGTCAGCGCCGCGGGTGACGAGCATCTTCTGCATCGCCATCTGACCGCGTGCACCGATCGCGCGGGATAGAGCTTCGGCCTGCAACTGCACGCGCTGCTCGTCGCCACGGGCCGATCCGGTGATCGCCGTCTCGGCGGTCAGCAACAGCGGCGCATACGTCATCACCCGCTGGCGCAGGTCGATCGAATTCGCCATGACCTTGTTGACCAGGTCCTGTCCGGGATCGAGCAGGTCGGTCACCGCCTGCCGAACGTCGGGTACGACGTCGGTGGCCGCGAGCTGCTGGCGTAACGCCGCCTTGGCGGTGTCGTACTCCGCGAGCGCCGACTGCGTCTCACGCCCCTCGGTCGCGGCGACGACGGCGGTCTCCAGGGCGTCCATGTAGGTGTTGATGTCCGGGATGAGCTCGGCGCGCTCGGCGGCCAACCGCAGTTCACCGGCCTGCTGCAGATTGCCCGCGATGCGCGAGCCGCCGAACACGCCGGCCAGGACCAGCGGGACGAGCACGATCGCGAGCACTTTCCAGCGCACCGGCCAGTTCGCCGGCGACCAGCGCGACGGCCGTTGGGGCGGCGCAGTCATCGGCGCTGGACCGCGTCGCCGGCCCAGGATGCGCGTGTCAGTACTGAAGCGTCATTCATGGAGGTTTCCTGCTGTTCGCACCTGTCTGCGGGACGCGGTATCGCGCCTGGTACGCCTGGCAATTCGACGAGTATGACAGCCGCCAGCTGGGGTTTCCACAATTCTTACTGAACAGACAGAGTTCGTGACCAGACCGATGCGCGTCCGTGTGGTAATCGAGCAAAGACCAGCTAATCGGGCCGCAGAATCGCCACGAGGAAGTCGGAGTCGTCGGTGAAGGGCCGGACGTCCCAGGTGGACAGCAGCAGATCGCGGACGAAACCGGCATCTGCTGCGTTGCCGAGGAATTCGTCGAACGGATAGTCGCGGCCCGCGCCGAAGCCGATCACCGCCCGTCCGTCGCCGGCGAGGTGGGCCCGCAACCGGCGCAACACCTGGGTACGGGTGCTGGGGGCGAGGAAGGTCATGACGTTTCCGGCCGACACGATGAGGTCGAACGGTTCGGGGACGCCGCGCGCGGGCAGGTCGAGTTCGGCGAGGTCCCCGACGAGCCAGCGCGGGCCGGGATGGTCCTGCTCGGCCGCCTCGATCAGGGCTGGATCGACGTCGACCCCGACGACCCGGTGACCGGCCGCGGCCAGGTAGCCGCCGACCCGGCCGGGGCCGCAACCGGCGTCGAGGATGTGGGCGCCGCGCGGCACCATCGCGTCGACGAGTCGGGCCTCGCCGACCAGATCGTCCCCGGCGCGCGCCATCGCCCGGAACCGCTCGATGTACCACCGCGAATGACCGGGATCGGCCGCGACCTTCTGCATCCAGAGACTGGGTTCGGCCATGCGAGCATTATCGCTGTGTTCAAGGTGATGTTCTATTCACCCCGGATCGCGCCCAACACCGGCAACGCCATCCGCATGGTGGCGGGCAGCGGCTGCGAACTGCATCTGGTGCGACCGTTGGGTTTCGACCTGTCGGAGCCCAAGCTGCGCCGGGCCGGGCTGGACTACCACGACCTCGCGTCGGTCACCGTGCACGACGATCTGCGCGCCGCGTGGGATGCGGTGCTGCCCGCGTCGGTCTACGCGTTCACCGCGCATGCGACCCGATCGTTCGCCGAGGTCGCCTACCGGCCGGGCGATGTGCTGATGTTCGGGCCGGAGCCCACGGGGCTCGACGCCGAGACGCTGGCCGACCCGCACGTCACCGCGCAGGTGCGGATCCCGATGCTGGCCGGGCGGCGGTCACTGAACCTGTCGAACGCCGCGGCCGTCGCGGTCTACGAGGCGTGGCGCCAACACGGGTTCGCCGGAGCCGTCTAGACCCGCCTCACCACGCGTCCCAGTGGGTGAGCTGCTCGGCGGGGAGGCGCTTGGCCTTCTTGAAGTCGGTGCCCTTGGTGTAGGCGATCGGGAAGAGCCCGGCCTGGCTGTACCTGTCGAACGGGATGCCGAGCAGGTCGGCGGCCTGCTTCTCGCCGTCGTTGAGAAGGTGCAGCGTCGTCCAGGCCGAACCGAGGCCGCGGGAGCGCAACGCCAGCATGAAACTCCAGGCGGCGGGCAGCAGCGAACCCCAGAACGAGGCGGACATCCCGGCGGGTGCGCCGTCGGGCCGACCCTCGAGGCAGGGGATCATCAGCACCGGCACCTCGTGGAAGTGGTCGTTGAGGTAGCGGGCGGAGTCGCTGACCAGCTCCATGCGCTCGCCGCGCACGTCGTCGTAATCGGGCTTGGGCAGGTCGAGGTAGGCGTTCGCGTTGACGCGGTAGATCTCGGCCAGCGCCTTCTTCTTCTCGGGGTCGGTGACGAAGACCCACTGCCAGCCCTGGGCGTTAGAGCCCGTCGGGGCCTGGAGCGCGAGCTCCAGGCACTCCATGATCACCTCACGCGGCACCGGCTTCTCCAGGTCCAGTCGCTTGCGCACCGAGCGGGTGGTGGTCAGGAGTTCGTCGACAGTCAGGTTGAGGGTCATGGGTCGAGGTTACCGACGGCCGAGGCTAGCGAAAGTCACGCGACTTCGAGCCGACCCGCATGTCCAACGCGCCCAGCCGGTCGGCGACGACCGTGACCGCGCCGGTCGCGTTCTGCACGATGCCGCGGATCACCATCGCCGGCGCGGTCTGCGCCAGGCGGCGCTGGCGCGACCAGAGTTGCGGTGAGCACACGACATTGACCATCCCGGTCTCGTCCTCGAGGTTGAGGAACGTCACGCCCTGCGCGGTGGCCGGACGCTGCCGGTGCGTCACCGCGCCGGCCACCAGCACCCGGGTGCCGTCGGGCACCTCGAGCAGTCGGCCCGCGGGGACGACGCCCATCGCGTCGAGGCTGTCGCGCAGGAACTGGGTGGGATAGCTGTCCGGGGACACCCCGGTGGCCCAGACGTCGGCGGCGGCCAGTTCGAGCTCACTCATCCCGGGCAGCGCCGGGATCTGGCCTGCCGAGCCGACTCCGGGCAGCCGGTCGGGCCGTTCGGCGGCGGCCGCGCCCGCCGCCCAGAGTCCCTCGCGGCGGGTGACGCCGAAACAGCCGAGCGCACCCGCGGTGGCCAGCGCCTCGGTCTGCGGCACCGACAGCTGCACCCGGCCGGTGAGGTCCAGCAGGTTTCCGAAGGGGCCGTTGGCTTCTCGTTCCTCGACGATGCGCTCCGCGAGGTCGTCGCCGATGTGGCGGACCGCACCGAGCCCGAGCCGCACCTCCGTCCCGCGGTTCTCCAGTGTGGCGTGAGCGAGGCTGGCGTTGACATCGGGCCCGTGCACGGTGACGCCGTGTCTGCGCGCATCGGCCACCAGCGACTGCGGTGAGTAGAAGCCCATCGGCTGTGCCCGCAGCAGCGCGGCGCAGAACGCCGCGGGATGGTGCAGCTTGAACCACGACGAGTAGAACACCAGCGACGCGAAGCTGAGCGAATGACTCTCGGGGAAGCCGAAATTCGCGAACGCCTCCAACTTGTCGTAGATCCGGTCGGCCACCTCGCCGGTGATGCCGTGCCGTTGGCGCATACCGTCGTAGAACCGGCCCCGCAGCCGGCGCATCTTCTCCGTCGACCGCTTCGACCCCATGGCGCGGCGCAGTTGGTCGGCCTCGGCGGCGGTGAACCCGGCGCAGTCGACGGCCAGCTGCATGAGCTGCTCCTGGAACAGCGGCACCCCCAGCGTCTTTCGCAGCGCGTTCTCCATCGACGGGTGGTCGTAGGTGACGGGCTCCTCCCCGTTGCGCCGCTTGATGTAGGGGTGCACCGACCCGCCCTGGATCGGTCCCGGCCGGATCAGCGCGACCTCGACCACCAGGTCGTAGAACACCCGGGGTTTCAGCCGCGGCAGCGTGGCCATCTGCGCGCGGGACTCCACCTGGAACACGCCGACCGAATCGGCTTTCTGCAGCATCTCGTAGACGGCCGCTTCGGACAGGTCGAGCCGGGCCAGATCGACGTCGAGGCCCTTGTGTTCGCGGACCAGGTCGATGCAGTAGTGCAGCGCCGAAAGCATGCCGAGCCCGAGCATGTCGAACTTCACCAGGCCGATGGCCGCGCAGTCGTCTTTGTCCCACTGCAGCACGCTGCGGTTGGCCATGCGGGCCCACTCGACCGGGCACACGTCGGCGATCGGCCGGTCGCAGATCACCATGCCGCCCGAGTGAATACCCATGTGCCGCGGCAGGTTCGAGATCTGCAACGCCAGATCCACCACCGGCTCCGGGATGCCCTCGACGTCCGGGGAGTCGGCCAGCCCGTTCCACTTGCTGAGCTGTTTGCTCCAGGCGTCCTGCTGGCCCTGCGCGAAACCGAGCGCACGGGCCATGTCTCGGATGGCGCTGCGCCCGCGGTAGGTGATCACGTTGGCGACCTGGGCGGCGTAGTCACGGCCGTAGCGGTCGTAGACGTACTGGATCGCCTGCTCGCGCAGGTCCGATTCGATGTCGATGTCGATGTCGGGTGGCCCGTCGCGGGCCGGGGACAGGAACCGTTCGAACAGCAGCTCGTTGGCGACCGGGTCGACGTTGGTCACCCCCAACGCGTAACAGACCGCGGAGTTCGCCGCCGAGCCGCGGCCCTGGGCGAGGATGCCGTTCTCCTTGCAGAACCGGGTGATGTCGTGGACGACGAGGAAATAGCCAGGGAAGGACAGCTTCTCGATGACCCGCAGTTCGTGTTCTATCTGGGCGTAGGCCTGCGGAGCCCGTTCCGGCGGGCCGTAGCGGTTGCGTGCGCCGAGCATCACCAGGTGCCGCAGCCAGCTGTCCTCGGTGTGGCCCGGCGGCACGTCGAACGGCGGCAGCTGCGGGGCGATCAGTGCCAGCCCGAACGCGCACTGCTCCCCCAGGTCGGCGGCGGCGGTGACGACCTGCGGGCAGTGCGCGAACAGCCGGGCCATCTCCTCCCCCGAACGCAGATGCGAACCACCGAGCGGGGCCAGGTAGCCGGCGGCCTCGTCGATCGAGTGGCGGGCCCGGATCGCGCCCATCGCCATCGCCAGCCGGCCGCGTGACGGTTCGGCGAAATGCGCTGCGGTGGTGGCCACCACGTGCAGGCCGAAGCGCGGTGCCAGTTCGGCCAGCGCGGCGTTGCGTTCGTCGTCGAGGGGGTGGCCGTGGTGGGTGAGCTCGACGCTGACCCGGTCGCGACCGAACCGGTCCACCAGATCGGCGAGGGCCTTCTCGGCGGCCTCAGGCCCGCCCTCCGAGAGCGCCTGCCGGACATGGCCTTTGCGGCAACCGGTGAGGATGTGCCAGTGCCCGCCCGCAGCCTCGGTGAGCGCGTCGTAGTCGTAGCGGGGCTTACCCTTCTCGCCCCCGGCCAGGTGCGCCTTGGCGATCTCACGCGACAGCCGCCGGTATCCCTCCGGCCCGCGGGCCAGTACCAGCAGATGCGGGCCGGGCGGATCGGGCACTTCGGTGCGGGCGACATTGCCCAGCGACAGCTCGGCGCCGAACACCGTGCGCATGTCGAGTTCCTTGGCCGCCTCGGCGAATCGGACGACGCCGTAGAGCCCGTCGTGGTCGGTCAGCGCGATGGCCCGCAGGTCAAGCCGGGCGGCCTCCTCGACGAGTTCCTCCGGAGTGCCGGCGCCGTCGAGGAAGCTGTACGCCGAGTGGGCGTGCAGTTCGGCGTAGGGCACCGCACCGCCCGAGCGCGGCAACTCCGGCGCCTGGTAAGCACCGCGTTTACGCGACCACGCCGGGCTGTCGCCACCGTCGCCGGGAGGTTCGCGCAGAGACTCGCCGGGGCGCCGGGGCTTGCCGTTCAAGACCCGCTCGATCTCCGGCCACGTCGGCCCGTTGGAGAAACCCACCCCTCGAGTGTATCGAACGTCTGTTCGACAGACGATGGTCCCGGGAAACGAGAAAGGAAGGAGTCACGGCTCCTTCCCACTCTCAATCTATAGCGCGACGGGGGGCTTGCGGCAAGCCCCGGGGTGTGCTGCACACTCGCTGGCCGAAGCGTTCACCTGCGTAAATGGAGGTCGAGTGACGGATACCGATGTGATCGTCGTGGGCGCAGGCCCGACCGGTCTGATGCTGGCCGCGGAGCTGCGCCTGGCAGGGGTACGGACCCTGGTGCTGGAACGGCGCCCGCGGATCAACGACGTCGCGAGGGCGGGTGGTCTGGGCGGGCAGATTTTGCACGTGCTGCGCTACCGGGGTCTGCTCGAGCGCTTCGAGGCCGCCAGCGGCCGGCCCCGGCCCACGCCGCGCTTTCCCTTCGGCGGTCTGGAGGCCGACTTCACCCGCCTGGCCGATCCCCCGATGGAGGCCCCGCTGCTCCCCCAACCGCAGATCGAGGCGGTGCTCGAGGAGTACGTGCGCGACGCCGGCGCCGACGTTCGTCGCGGACACGAGGTCGTCGGACTGGCCGACGACCCGGCGTCGGTGACCGTGGACGTCGACGGGCCGGGCGGCCGCTACCGGGTGACCGCACGTCACGTGGCGGGCTGCGACGGCGCCCGGAGCCGGATGCGCGACCTGGCCGGGATCCCCTTTCCCGGGATCACCTATCCGGAGGTCAACCGCCTCGCCCACGTCGCCAGGCCCGCGTCGGTGACGCTGCGCGAGGACGGTGACTACGAGATCCCCGGCATCGGGAGCCTGCCCGCGGGATACACCCAGACCGAGCGCGGCGTGTTCGCGATCGCCTCGATGACCCAGGACGAGCTGACGATCTACACGAGCGAGGACGATCCGGGACGCTACGACGACGACACCCCGATGACGGTGACCGAGCTCGCGGCCAGCATCCGCCGTGTACTGGGGGCCGACGTGCCTCTGGGCGAGCCGACCCGGATGACGCGCTTCACCTATCACGCCCGGCACGCCGAAAACTACCGCGCCGGAAGGGTTCTGCTCGCCGGCGACGCCGCCCACCAGTTCCCCGCCGGCGGTGTGGCCGTCAACGCCGGGATGCTCGACGCGGTGAACCTCGGCTGGAAACTCGCCGCGGACATCGCCGGCTGGGCACCGCAGGGCCTGCTGGACACCTACCACGACGAGCGTCACCGGGCCGGTGCGCGCACGCTGCTGCACACCCAGGCCCAGGTGGCCCTGCGCCGCGGCGCCGACCCCGCGGCCGAGGCGCTGCGGGAACTCGTGGGCGAACTGCTCCTCGACGCACAACCGTTGCACCGCATCGGCCGGCTTCTCGCGGGCGACGACATCACCTACCCGACCCACGGGGTCGGGAGACATCCGCTGACGGGGACCTTCCTCCCAGACCTCCCGCTGCACCTGCACACGGGGCGGCCGGTGTTCCTCGACCTCGCCGATCGGAGCGACCTGTGTGCCGCGGCTCGCGGCTGGAGTCACCGCGCCGACATCCTCACCGCGCGAACCGATCAGCGACCCGCGGATGCACTGGTGGTGCGCCCGGACGGCTACATCGCCTGGGCCGCGGGGGTGGACGAGGCGATCGGCACAGCGGGCCCGCCACTCCTCGCCGCGCTCACCGACTGGTTCGGCGCCCCCCGCGACGGGGCTTGATCCCGCCGCGCTGCCGAACGCCGCGGTGACCTCTACGATGTCTTTGCCTAAGGAAGGGACTCGGGGAATGGCGTCACAAAAATACATCGGCTACGTCGGCGGACTGGCGGTCGCAGTCGGTGTGGGCGCCGCGGTCGCGGTCGCCGGCCAGGGCACCGCTCACGCGGAAACCGCGTCGCCGTCGAGCGCTTCGGAATCCGCGAGCGGCTCACAGTCGTCGAGTGCCGTCGACGCCGGCCCGAAAAAACCGGACGCCGACTCGGGCGCGGACACGGCCAAGGCGGACGACACCGACACGGCGGACAAGAAGGCCGACGACAAGCCGTCGCTGAGCAAGAAGCTCAGGCAGTCGGCGAAGCAATTCGAGGCCGAGCAGGTCGAGACGCTGCGCGCCGTGTTCACGCCCCGCGACGTCGAGAAGGATGCGGACGACGAGCCGGCGGCCAAGCGCGACAACGCCTCTGACGACGAGGCCGACGTTCCCACGGCGCAGGCCCGGTTGGCCGGGGAGCCGGCCGACGAGCCCACCGAAGAGCCGGTCGACGAGCCCGTCGCAGCGGCCGCCGCGGCGCCGGCCCCGTGGAGCCCCGACCCGTTCCGGCCCGAGGATCCGGATCCCGACGACATGCCCGATGCGGTGCTCACGCTGCGCGATCTGCTCGTCGGCGCGGCCGGCCCGGAGTTCCGGCCCTACATCCGCGAGGGTGTGGAGGCGGTGTACCGCGGCAGCCAGATCGTGCCGTGGGTCAACGTCGTCGTGCCCGCGTACAAGATCGTGCCGGCCTTCATCGAAGCCGCGCAGGGCAACAAGGTCGGCGCGCAGATCATCATCAACGAACTGCTCAAGACCACGGGCCCGGTGTCACTGCTGTACTACGGCTACGACCAGATCGCCGACCTGGCCAACATGGAGTACGAGGCCCGCCTGCTCAAGGAGCAGTTCTACAGCACCGTGTGGGACACCCTCGACCCGTTGGCGCTGCTGCACGAGTACGGCGACCACGGGCTGCGCGGTTAGGGCAGATCCTCGGGCGTGAGTTGATCACGCGGGATGACCACCATCGGCACGTGCAGGACGCGCAGCATCTTGGCGGCCGTCGAGCCGAGGAACAGTCGCCGCGGTGCGCTCAATCGGCTCGAGCCGACCATGATGAGGTCACCGTCATGCCAGTCCAGCTTGGCGACCGCGTCCTCGACGCCGCGTCCGTCGACGATCGTCGAGGTCACCGGAATGTTCTCGGGCAGTCCGTGTTTCGCTGCGTCCAGCGTCTGGGAAGCGTGCTCGAGCGCCCGGTTCCGCACCGCGTCGACGTCGCCGCGCAACACACCGAACGTCGGGTCGAGCGCCACGAGTGAGACCAGCCGCAGCGGTGTGCCCGCCGCCGAGCTGAACCGGACCGCGTGCTCGAGCAGCAGGTCCGCGCCTTCGCGGCGGCCGATCGCGCACGTCACCTCACGGACGCGCTCGACCGGTGAGTCGCGGATTCCGCGGGGCGCCACCGCGACCGGCATCGGCGCCGAGTGCAGCAGCTGGTTGACCACCGATCCGAGTGTGTAGCTGCCGGCCAGCCCGCCGCCCGATCCACCGACCACGATCGCGTCGGCGCCGAGCCGTCCCGCCTCGGTGATCAGTCCGTCGGCGGCGGAGTCGGTGAACACGATGTGGCTGTGCGCCGACACATCGGCGGGCACCGACGCCATCGCGTCGGCCAGCCACTTCTCGGCCTGACTGCCGAGCAGGTCGTCGTGCTCCCCGGTCGGGACCATGGCGGGCAGCGCCCGGTCGGACGGCAGGATCATGCAGACGTCGAGTTCGGCGCCGAGCGTGCGAGCCAGGCGGACACCCAGTGCGAGGGCGTCCGCGCCACCGGGGGTGGCGAGATAACCGACGACCAACCTCATGACCGAACCACCGCCCATCTCGCACGTCCGGCGAACGCCGCGGATTCCAATCCTGTCAATCCGGAGCGGTTCTCACCGGCGCTTCAGCGAAATCAAGGTCGATACTGTGCGGTGCCGTCCTCCAACACCAGCCGGGCATCGGATCCGTCCTGGGCGGACGCCTCGGTCCGGAACACCGCCTCCCCCTCGGTGGTGCGCCATATCGACGTCGTCAGCGTCTCGCCCGGGAACACCGGCGAGGTGAAGCGGGCGCCGATCGCGGTGATCCGCGTGGCGTCGCCGTCGCCGAGTGCGGCGACCAGCGCGCGTCCGGCGACCCCGTAGGTGCACAGCCCGTGCAGGATCGGCCGCGGGAACCCGGCCAGCTCGCGGGCGAACCACGGATCGCTGTGCAGCGGGTTGCGGTCCCCCGAGAGCCGGTAGAGCAGCGCCTGATCTTCCCGTGTGGACAGCGCGATACGCGCATCCGGCTCGCGGTCGGGAATCTCCGGCGCCTGCGGGCGCGTCCCGGGTTGCCCGCCGAACCCGCCCTCACCGCGGATCACCGCCGTCGAGATCGTCTCGGCGACCACCTCGCCGGTGTCGGGGTCGGTGCCGGTGCCCTTGAACACCAGGATGGCGTTCTTCCCCTCGCCCTTGTCCTGGATGTCGGCGACCTCGGACACCACGCTCAGCCGCCCGGCCGGTTTGAGCGGTGCGAACAACCGGATCTGCTGCGACCCGTGCAGCAGCTTGCTGAAGGTGAACGAGCCCACGGCGCCCACCGCGCCCCAGGCCGGCGAGGCGATGACGGCGTAGGTGGGCAGCACCTGCTGCTCGACGTCGTGGCTGTTCTCGGTGGTGAACGCCAGGTCGGCGGTGCCCGCCCCGACGCCCAGCGCGTAGAGCAACGTCTCCCGGTCGGTCCACTCGTGGAGCACCGGCTCGGACCTGCGGCCAACGGCATCGGGATCGATCGGCATGGACACTCCCTTCTCGGCGTGAAATCGGACCCTATCTTTCCGGTTGAACGGCGCAATTCTGGATACCGATTAGGCCATGGCCGAACCCGCGGGCTGGCAGGCGATGCGCTCGGTGCTGTTGCTCTGCCGGTCGATGACGGCGGTCGTCGACCAGGAGCTCAAGGACGGCTTCCGGCTTCGGTTGATCGACTTCCAGCTCCTCAAGCAGCTGCAGTCCACCGACACCGGGACCTGCCTGCTGGGCGAGGTGGCCCGCGAACTGTTCGTGCACGCCACCACGGTGAGCATCGCCACCGAGCGGCTCACCGAGCGCGAGCTGGTCGTGCGCCATCCCCACCCGACCGACCGCAGGGCGACGCTGGTGAGCATCACCGACGAGGGGCGGACACTGACCGACGCGGCGACGGCGACGCTGGCGGCCGCCCAGTTCGGGTTGGCCGGCCTGACCCCGGACCAGTTGGCGGCACTGAGCTGTGTCGAGAGCTACGTCCACACCACGAGGGGGTGACCGGAGCGGGCGTATCCTCTGCCCGTGACCACCCAGCACAGCGAGTCTTGCGCTCCGGTACCGGTTTTCGCCGATGTGGACACCGGGGTCGATGATGCGATGGCGCTGGTGTACCTGCTCGCCAGCGCGGACGCCGACCTGGTCGGGATCGCCTCCACCGCGGGCAACGTCGGGGTGGACCAGGTATGCCACAACAACCTCGGTCTGCTCGACCTGTGCGGGGCGGCGGGCATTCCCGTCTCCCGTGGCGCTCAGGGCCCGATCGCCTCGGCGCTGCGCACCGCCGAGGACACCCACGGCCCGGAGGGACTGGGCTATGCGCACCTGCCGCCGAGTGGGTCGACGGTGACCACGTACGACGCCGCCGAGGCGTGGGTGCGCGCCGCCCGGGCGCACCCCGGCGAGTTGGTGGGCATCGCGGTGGGGCCGCTGACCAACGTGGCGCTGGCGCTGCGCGCCGAACCGGCGCTGCCGACCCTGTTGCGCCGGTTGGTGATCATGGGCGGCGCGTTCGACTACCGGGGCAACACCACCGCGGTGGCGGAGTGGAATGTCAGCGTCGATCCGGAGGCCGCCGCCGAGGTGTTCACCGCGTGGAGCGCCTCGGGCCTCACCCTGCCGATCGTGCTGGGCCTCAATCTGACCGAGCACATCGCGCTGACCCCGACGCTGCTGACCAGGTTGGCGGCCGCCGCGCAGTCACCGACCGCGCCGATGAGCGTGCTCGACGACCGGGGCACCCGTTCGGTGGCCGCCAACCCGTTGATCCGCGTCCTCGAGGACGCGCTGCGGTTCTACTTCGAATTCCACTTCGACCAGGGCGAGGGCTACCTCGCGCACCTGCACGATCCGCTGGCCGCGGCCGTCGCCCTCGACCCCGATCTGGTGCAGTGCCGGCCCACGACGGTGGACGTCGAGCTGACCGGGACGCTGACCCGCGGCATGACGATTGCGGACTGGAACGGGCGGTGGGGTCGACCGCCGAATGCCCTGGTCGGCATCGGCGTCGACGCGGGCGTCTTCTTCGAGCGGTTCATCGACCGGGTGGGGCCGTTCGCCCGCCGCCTGGGTTGACGTCAGTCGTCGGTGACGGTCACGGTGACGTCGATGTTGCCGCGCGTGGCGTTGGAGTACGGGCACACCTGATGCGCCTTGTCGGCGATCTCCTGAGCGGTCTGCTCGTCGACGTTCGGCAGCGCCACCTCCAGCTCCACCGCGAGCCCGAACCCACCGTTGTCGAGCTGGCCGATCGAAACCCGGGCGCCCACAGTCGAATCGGAGACGTCGACCTTCTCCTGACGGGCCACCAGGCGCAGCGCGGAGTGGAAGCAGGCCGCGTAGCCGACCGCGAACAGCTGCTCCGGGTTGGTGCCGTTACCGCTGCCGCCCATCTCCTTGGGGATCGCCAGGTCGAAGTCGAGGCGGCCGTCGGAGCTGCGGCCGTGGCCGTCGCGGCCTTCACCGGTGGCCAGCGCTTCTGCGGTGTAGAGCGGCTTCATGTCGGTTCCTTCCGGTTGCGCACCGAGGTGCCGGTGCCGTGGATGAGCACGTCGTTCAACTGACGGACGGCGTCGCGCAACTGCTCGGCGTCCTCGACGGACAGGCCGGTCGCCCGGAACAGCTCCTCGGGAATGCACTGGGCGCGTTCCTCGAGCGCCCGCCCGGCGTCGGTGAGGACGATCTCGACCTGACGCTCGTCGGCGCGCGACCGGCGCCGCTCGAGAAAGCCGTTGGCCTCCAGTCGTTTCAGCAGCGGCGAGAGGGTGCCGGAATCCAGATGCAACCGCTCACCGAGCCGACCGACTGTCACCGACCCTTCCTCCCACAACACCAGCAGCACCAGGTACTGCGGATACGTGAGGTTCAGCTCGGTCAACACCGGCCGGTAGGCCGCCGTCATGGCACGCGTCGCCGAGTACAGCGCGAAGCACAGATGCTGATCGAGGCGGAGCGCAGCCATACCGGCAACAGTAGCGCGCAATTAGATTGCGCACAACTCTATTGTCATCTATTCATAGGCACCCTCCACATACCAGCGGCGCTGCCGATAACACAGCAGCAGCGCCGCCTGCCCCTTGCTCCCGTCGAGTAGCACCTGCGCCCTGGCGGTGCGGCCCTTGGCGCGGCCGGGGTCCCACCACCGTTCGTCGACCGGCCAGGGCCCCGCCCACCAGGCCAGATCACCGCGGTATCCGCCGCCGTCAAGCCGCGCCGGCGGGCCGGAGAACAGTCCGCGGGGGGTCACCCGCACCGGATTGCCCTCGGCGTCGAGCACCTCCACCGGATCATCGAGCAGCACCGCGGGCGACGGTTCGGGCAGCTGCCCGGGCCACGGTTGCCGCGGATCGGCATGCGCCACCGGCTCATCCCCGAAGGGGGTGAAGATGATCCGCTCGGCCGGACCGCGCCCGCCGCTGAGCACCGGGACCTGCACCGCCTCGGGTCCGAGCAGGCCCTGGACGCGCACCAGCGCGCGGCGGGCCCGCAACCGGTCCTCCTCTCCGACGCCGCCCCACAGCGGCAACTGCAACGCTTCGGCCGAGATCACCTCGACCGGCCGCAACCGCAACACGGTGATCGGCGCGGTGGGCCGGTCGTTGGGGTTGCGCCGGTTCAGCCAGCCGTCGAGTTGCCAGCGCACCCGGTCGGCGGTGGCGTCCTCGGTCAGCGGTTCAGCGCACCGCCACACCCGTTCCAGCTCCTTGCCGTCCTCGGTGACGGCGTGGATCGCCAGCCGGGTACAGCCCACCCCCGCCGACTCGAGGCTGCGGTGCAGTTCCCCGGCCAGCGACCGGCCGGCGAACGCGGCGGCGTCCACCCGGTGGATGGGCGGGTCGCAGTTCATCACCGCATCGAGCTCGGCCGGCGGTTCCCGTCCCGACGGACCACGGGCCGGCTCACCCCGGGCGAACCGGTGCGCGGCGACGGCGTCCGCCCCGAACCGGGAGGCCACATCCGTCCGGGACAGTGCAGCGAACCGGCCGATGGTGCGAACACCCATGCGCCACAACAGGTCCGCGAGCTCATCGCGGCCGGGGGCGGCCAGGCTCGGCTCGGTGGCGAGCTGGCGGATCGACAGCGCGGACAGGAAGCCGGCGTCCTCACCGGGCGCCACGATGCGGCCGGCCCGTGCGGCGAACACCGCGGTGGGCAGCTGATCGGCGATACCGACCTGACACTCCACCCCGGCCGCGGCGACCGCGTCGACCAGCCGCTCGGCGGCGGCCTGTTCGGAGCCGAAGTACCGGGCCGCGCCGCGCACCGCCATCACGAGAAGACCCGGCCGCAACACCTCCGCCCGCGGCACCAGGTCGTCGACCGCCGCGGTGACGTTCTCGAAGTGGCGGGCATCGCGGGCCGGATCCGCCGTGGCGACATGCAGGTGTGGGCACCGGGCCTGCGACTCCCGGCGCCGCAGCCCCCGCCGCACCCCCGCGGCCCGCGCGGATGCCGAACACGCGATGACCCGGTTGGCCAGCGTGACCGCCACCGGCGCCGTCGGGTCCAGGTTCGCCGCCGCGGCGGCGGCGACCGCGGGCCAGTCCATGCACCAGACGGCCAGCACCCGGGCGGCCGCTCGAGAGGAACGAGCCACGCTACTCACCGACCGCACGGGCGGGGCCGTGCCCCCGGCCCCTCGCCCGCATCGCCAGCCGCACCCGGCTGATCCGTCCGCATCCCGGCGTCGGCGCACCGGGCGCGACGGCGCCGGCCACCTCGTAACCGCACACCCGGGCCTCCAGCCGGGCCGTCGCTCCGGGCCAGTCACCGTGGGTGACCAGCAGGGTGCAGCCCTTCTGCCGCGCCCGGGCCGTCACCGCACGGGCCCGGCCCGCAGGGACCGACCGACCGCCCAGCCCCAGCACCACCAGATCCATCCCGTCCATCAGGACCGCCGCCACCTCCACCGGATCGCCGCCCGGGTCCGGGATGACGGCCAGCCTGCTGAGGTCCGCCCCCATCTCCACGGCAGCCAGCAGACCGGCATCGGGCTGACCGACGATGGCGGCGTGACCACCGGCCGCCGTCGTCGCCGCGACCATGCCCAGCGGCAGGGACCGGGCACCCGAGAGCACTGCGACCGTGCCGCGCGGCAACGACCTCGGCAGCTGCTCAGCCAGCGATTCGGGCAGCGGCAGCAAACTTTCCGAGACCGGCGTGGGGTCGGCGGCCGGGGTCGGCCCACGCCTGCCGGAGCCCACCTTGCCCGCCACCGCGGCCATCTGTTTGCGCAGGTGTTCGACCTGCTCAGCACGGGTACGCTGGGTCAGGTCGGTCGCAGCTGTCACAACAGCACCTCCGACATCACCAGGAACACTCGTCATTCGAACTCATGTTCGATACGACGAGTAAACACCGACCCACCGACAAGCGTCAAGCCCGGCAGGTGTCCCCCGCCGGGCTTGTGCGCCAGGTCGTCGCTAGGTCGTCCCTACTCCCACTCGATGGTGCCGGGCGGCTTGCTCGTGACGTCGAGCACGACGCGGTTCACCTCGGGCACCTCGTTGGTGATGCGGGTGGAGATCCGCTCGAGCACCTCGTAGGGCACCCGCGTCCAGTCGGCGGTCATGGCGTCTTCGCTCGACACCGGCCGCAGCACGATCGGATGTCCGTAGGTGCGTCCGTCGCCCTGCACCCCCACCGACCGGACATCGGCCAGCAGCACCACCGGGCACTGCCAGATCTGATTGTCCAGGCCGGCCGCGGTGAGCTCCTCACGGGCGATCGCATCGGCGTGCCGCAGGGTCTCCAGCCGCCCGCGCGTCACCTCACCGACGATGCGGATACCCAGACCCGGCCCCGGGAACGGTTGGCGCGCAACGATGTCCTCGGGCAGGCCGAGTTCACGTCCGACCGCGCGGACCTCGTCCTTGAACAGCAGCCGCAGCGGTTCGACGAGCGTGAACTTCAGGTCGGCGGGCAGACCGCCGACGTTGTGGTGGCTCTTGATGTTCGCCGTACCCGACCCGCCGCCGGATTCGACGACGTCGGGATACAGCGTGCCCTGCACCAGGAATTCGACCGGCGCTCCGCTGTCGCCCACGATGTCGACCACCGCGCCGTCGAAGGCGCTGATGAACTCGCGGCCGATGATCTTGCGCTTGCCCTCGGGGTTGGTCACCCCCGACAGCTCCTCGAGGAACCGGTCGGCGGCGTCGACGGTGACGAGATGGGCGCCGGTGGCGGCGACGAAGTCGCGTTGCACCTGCGCCCGCTCCCCCGAGCGCAGCAGACCGTGGTCGACGAACACACAGGTCAGCCGCTCGCCGATGGCGCGTTGCACCAGCGCGGCCGCCACCGCGGAGTCCACCCCGCCGGACAGCCCGCAGATGGCCCGGCCGTCCCCGATCTGCTCACGCACCTGTTCGACGAGCGCGTCGGCGATGTTGGCCGGGGTCCATTTCGCGCCGATGCCGGCGAAGTCGTGCAGGAAGCGGCTGAGCACCTGCTGGCCGTGCGGCGAGTGCAGCACCTCGGGGTGGTACTGCACGCCGGCCAGCCGGCGCGCCCGGTTCTCGAAGGCCGCGACCGGCGCACCGGCGCTGGTGGCCACCACCTCGAAACCGGACGGCGCCTCGGTGACCGCGTCACCGTGGCTCATCCACACCGGCTGGGTGGCGGGAAGGTCCGAATGCAGTTCTCCGCCAGCGACTTTGAGTTCGGTACGGCCGTACTCGCTGGTGCCGGTGTGCGCGACGGTGCCGCCGAGCGCCTGCGCCATGGCCTGAAATCCGTAGCAGATGCCGAACACCGGGACGTCGAGGTCGAACAGCGCCGGGTCGAGTTGCGGGGCACCCTCGGCGTAGACGCTCGCCGGACCGCCGGACAGCACGATCGCCTGCGGGTCCTTGGCCTTGATCTCCTCGACGGTGGCGGTGTGCGGGACGACCTCGGAGAAGACCCGGGCCTCGCGGACCCGGCGCGCGATCAACTGCGCGTACTGCGCGCCGAAGTCGACCACCAGGACCGGCCGCGGGGATGGGGAATTCACCGCCCCAGTCTAGTGGCGGCCCGATTTCGCCCGTCACGTTAGTGTCGAGGCGGCAATGGTTATCCCAGCAGGGAACCCGATCCGAGGAAACGAGGTCCGCTGTGCTGGGTCTGCCCGAGCGGATAACGGCCTGCCTGTTCGACCTCGACGGCGTGCTCACCGATACCGCCAGCGTCCACACCCGCGCGTGGAAGGCGATGTTCGACGACTACCTGCGGGACAGGGCGCAGCGCACCGGTGAGCCGTTCGTACCGTTCGACGCGGGCGCCGACTATCAGCGTTACGTCGACGGCAAGCGCCGCGAGGACGGCGTGCGGTCGTTTCTCGCCAGCCGCGGGGTCGAACTGCCCGACGGTCGACCCGACGACCCGCCCGACGCCGAAACCGTGCACGGGCTGGGTAACCGCAAGAACGAGATGTTCCACGAGACGCTGCGCCGCGACGGCATCGAGGTGTTCGAGGGCTCACGCCGCTACCTCGAGGACGCCAGCGCCGCCGGCCTCGGCATCGCCGTCGTCTCGTCGAGCGCGAACACCCAGGAGGTGCTCGACATCACCGGGATGGCGCGTTATGTCCAGCACCGCGTCGACGGGGTCACCATGCGCGAGGAGCACATCGCAGGCAAACCCGAACCGGACTCCTTCCTCCGGGCGGCCGAACTGCTCGGTGTCACACCGGATCAGGGCGCCGTGTTCGAGGATGCGCTCGCCGGGGTGGCCGCGGGACGGGCGGGGAAGTTCGGCTACGTGGTGGGGGTCGACCGCGTGGGGCAGGCAGAGGAACTGCGCCGCAACGGCGCCGACATCGTCGTCACCGACCTCGCCGACCTGCGGGAGACCACACCGTGATCCCCTACGACGTCTTCCCCGTCGAACCGTGGCAGGTCCGCGAGACCCGGCTCGACGTCGACCTCATCGACGAGTCCGAGTCGCTGTTCGCATTGTCCAACGGGCACATCGGGTTTCGCGGCAACCTCGACGAGGGCGAACCGCACGGCATGCCCGGTACGTATCTGAACTCCTTCTTCGAGATCCGGCCACTTCCCTACGCCGAGGCGGGCTACGGCTACCCCGAGGCGGGTCAGACGATCGTCAACGTCACCAACGGCAAGATCGTGCGACTGCTCGTCGACGACGAACCGTTCGACGTCCGCTACGGCGAGCTCATCGACCACGAACGGACCCTCGATCTGCGGGCCGGCACCTTGAGCCGTCGGGCGCACTGGCGGTCACCGGCGGGCAAGCAGGTCAAGGTGCTGTCCACCCGCCTGGTGTCGCTGGCGCAGCGTGGGGTCGCGGCCATCGAGTACGTCGTCGAGGCGATCGACGAATTCGTCCGTGTCACAGTGCAATCCGAGCTCGTCGCCAATGAGGACCAGCCCGAGGAGTCGGGTGACCCACGGGTGGCGGCGGTTCTGCGCAAACCCCTCGAAGCGGTCCACCACGAGCAGACCGACCACAGCGCGCTGCTGGTGCACCGGACCCGCGGCAGCGCCCTGATGATGGCCGCCGCGATGGACCACGAGGTCGACGTCCCCGGACGCGTCGAGATCAGCACCGACGCCCGCGAAGACCTCGCCCACACCACCGTGATCTGCGGGCTGCGCCCCGGCCAGCGCCTGCGCGTCGTCAAGTACCTCGCCTACGGGTGGTCGAGCCTGCGTTCCCGCCCGGCGCTGCGCGATCAGGCCGCGGCCGCGCTCACCGGCGCACGCTACGTCGGCTGGCAGGGGCTGCTCGACGCGCAACGCGCATACCTCGACGAGTTCTGGGACTGCGCCGACGTCGAGGTCGAAGGTGACCCCGACCTGCAGCAGGCGGTGCGGTTCGGACTGTTCCACGTGCTGCAGGCCAGCGCCCGCGCCGAACGTCGCGCCATCCCGGGCAAGGGTCTGACCGGCGCCGGGTACGACGGCCACGCCTTCTGGGACACCGAGGGTTTCGTGCTCCCGGTGCTGACCTACACCAAACCCTCCGCGGCCGCCGACGCGCTGCGGTGGCGGGCCTCCACCCTGCCGTTGGCCAGAGAGCGTGCGGCACAACTGGATCTGAAGGGGGCCGCATTTCCGTGGCGCACCATCCGGGGTGAGGAGTGCTCGGCGTACTGGCCGGCGGGGACCGCGGGCTGGCACGTCAACGCCGACATCGCCATGGCCTTCGACCGCTACCGCACCGTCACCGGGGACGACTCACTCGAGGACGAGTGCGGCCTCGCGGTGCTGGTCGACACGGCCCGGCTGTGGATGTCCATCGGACACCACGACCGGCACGGCGTCTGGCATCTCGACGGGGTCACCGGTCCCGACGAGTACACGGCGGTGGTGCGCGACAACGTCTTCACGAACCTGATGGCCGCCCACAATCTGCGGGTGGCGGCCGAGGCCTGTGAGAGGCGCTCGGAGATCGCCAGGGCCATGGGGGTGACCACCGAGGAGACGGCGACGTGGCGTGAAGCGGCCGCGGCCGCCAACATCCCCTACGACGAGGACCTCGGCGTGCACCCGCAGTGCGAGGGGTTCACGACACTGGCCGAGTGGAACTTCACCAAGAACACCTCCTACCCGCTGCTGCTCCACGAACCGTACGTGCGGCTCTATCCCGCGCAGGTGGTCAAACAGGCCGACCTGGTGCTGGCGATGCAGTGGCAGAGCCATGCCTTCACCGATGAACAGAAGGCCCGCAACGTCGACTATTACGAGCGGCGCACCACGCGCGACTCGTCGCTGTCGGCGTGCACGCAGGCGGTGCTGTGCGCGGAGGTCGGACACCTGAACCTCGCCCACGACTACGCCTTCGAGGCGGCGATGATCGATCTGCGCAACCTGCACCACAACACGCGCGACGGGTTGCACATGGCGTCGCTGGCCGGTGCGTGGACGGCGCTGGTCGGCGGGTTCGGCGGTCTGCGCGACGACGAGGGCATCCTGTCGTTGGACCCGCACCTACCCGACGCGCTGTCGTGCCTGCGATTCAGGTTGCGCTGGCGCGACTTCCGGCTGACCGTCCACGCGCGCCACGACGAGGTGACCTACACGTTGCGCGACGGGCCGGACGGCCGGCTGGCGATCCGGCATGCCGGGGAGGAGATCGTCCTGTCCACCCAGGGGCCGACGACGGTCAAGGTGCGGCACCGCACACCGCTGTTGCCGCCACCGTCGCAGCCGCCGGGCCGCGAACCGCTGCGGCGCCGCCTGACCGAACCGGGCTAGTGGTCAGGCGCCCTGCGCCTCGGCCGTCGTGGGATCGCGCCGATTGACCTCGTCGCGGCTGGCGTTCCAGTCCAGGGCCGCGGGCGCGCCTGCGGGCACCACGGGGTGCGCGGGCCGGATCGGGTCGAGGCGGCGGTAGCCCTCGCCCTGCGCGGGCCGCAGATCCTCTTCGCCCTTGTTCGGCCACAACGAGGCCGCCCGTTCGGCCTGCGCGCTGATGGTCAGCGACGGGTTCACACCGAGGTTGGCCGAGATGGCCGCACCGTCGGTGACGTACAGCGTCGGATAGTTGTAGACGCGGTGATACGGGTCGATGACGCCGTGTTCGGGGTTGTCGCCGATGGCGGCGCCGCCGAGGAAGTGCGCCGTCAGCGGGATGTTGAACAGTTCGCCCCAGGTGCCGCCCGCGACGCCGTCGATCTTCTTCGCGATCCGCCGCGTCACCTCGTTGCCCACCGGGATCCACGTCGGGTTGGGCTCACCGTGGCCCTGTTTGCTCGTCAGCCGGCGGGTGCCCAGCTTCGTGCGCTTGGTGAACGTGGTGATGGAGTTGTCGAGGTTCTGCATGACCAGCGCAATCAGGGTCCGCTCGCTCCACCGCCTCACGTTGAGCAGCCGGACCGTGCCACGCGGGTCCTGACGGGCGTTGACGAACAACTGCTTCCAGCGCGGGACGTCGGTCCCCTCCGGGCCGGAGCCGTCGGTCATCAATGTCTGCAGCAGCCCCATCGCGTTGGAGCCCTTGCCGTAGCGCACCGGTTCGATGTGGGTGTCGGACGTCGGGTGGATCGACGAGGTGATGGCCACGCCGTGGGTGAGGTCGAGGTCGTCGGTGGCCTCGAAGCGGCCCGCGCCGACGATGGACTCCGAGTTGGTGCGGGTCAGCATGCCGAGCCGGTCGGACAGCTCGGGGAGCTTGCCCGCGTCACGCATCTTGAACAGCAGCTTCTGCGTGCCGAACGTGCCCGCCGCGAGGACGATGTTGGTGGCGGTGAACGTCCGCTTCTGGCGCCGCACCTTGCGGCCGGTGCGCACGGTGGTCACTTCCCAGACGCCGTCGTCGCGCTGTTCGAAGCTGGTCACCGTGGTCAGCGGATGCACCTCGGCGCCCGCCCGCTCGGCGAGGTAGAGGTAGTTCTTCACCAGGGTGTTCTTGGCGTTGTGGCGGCAGCCGGTCATGCACTCGCCGACCTCGATGCAGCCCCGGCGGGCCGGGCCCGCGCCGCCGAAGTACGGGTCGGGAACCGTCTTGCCCGGGGTCTTCTGCCCGTCGGGTCCGAAGAACACCCCGACCGGCGTGGGCACGAACGTGTCGCCGACGCCCATCTCCTCGGCGACCTCCTTCACGATGCGGTCGGCGTCGGTGAACGTCGGGTTGGTGACCACGCCGAGCATCCGTTGGGCCTGCTCGTAGTGGGGCAGCAACTCCTCGTTCCAGTCGGTGATGTGCTTCCACTGCGGGTCGTTGAAGAACGGCTCGCGCGGCACGTAGAGGGTGTTGGCGTAGTTGAGCGATCCGCCGCCGACACCGGCCCCGGCCAGGATGAGGACGTCGCGGAGCAGATGGATGCGCTGGATGCCGTAGCAGCCCAGTTGCGGGGCCCACAGGAAGTTGCGCAGATCCCACGAGGTCTTCGCGAAGTCCTCGTCGGCGAAGCGGCGGCCCGCTTCGAGTACACCTACCCGGTAGCCCTTCTCGGTGAGCCGCAGCGCGGTGACGCTGCCGCCGAACCCCGAACCGATGATGAGGACGTCGTAGTCAGGCTGCATCACACCAGTATGGGTTACCAATGGGTAACTAGCTAGACAGGTCGGCCTAACCCGCGAGCAGTGCTCCTAGGCGCCGACGGTCAGACCGACCTTCTGGAATTCCTTGGGGTCGCAGTAGCCGGCCTTGGCCATCGAACGGCGAAGCCCGCCAACAAGGTTGAGCGAACCGAACGGATCATCCGACGGTCCGGTGAGGACCTGCTCCAGCGACGGCCGCTCGCCGAGCGCCACCTGCAGCAGCGCACCGCGGGGCAGCGACGGATGCGCCGCGGCCGCCGGCCAGAACCAGCCGCCGCCCAGCGCCTCGGCCGCACTGGCCAGCGGTGTGCCGAGCACCACCGCGTCGGCGCCGCAGGCGATGGCCTTGGCCAGATCGCCCGAGGTGTGGATGTCGCCGTCGGCCAGCACGTGCACGTAACGTCCGCCGGTCTCGTCCAGGTATTCGCGACGCGCGGCGGCGGCGTCGGCGATGGCGGTGGCCATCGGCACGCTGATGCCGAGCACCTCGTCGCTCGTGGTGACGCCGGACGTCGACCCGTAGCCGACGATCACTCCGGCCGCACCGGTGCGCATCAGGTGCAGCGCGGTGCGGTGGTCCAGCACGCCACCCGCGACCACCGGCACGTCGAGTTCGGAGATGAAGGTCTTGAGATTGAGCGGTTCGCCGTCGGAGGCGACACGTTCGGCCGACACGATCGTGCCCTGGATGACGAGCAGGTCGATGCCCGCCTGCAGCAGCGCCGGGGTCAACGCCTGAGCGTTCTGCGGGCTCACCCGCACCGCCGTCGTCACCCCCGCATCGCGGATGCGCGACACCGCCGCACCGAGCAGCTCGGGGTCCAGCGGTGCGGCGTGCAACTGCTGCAACAGCCGGATCGCGGCCGACGGATCGGGCTCCTTGTCGGCGGCCTCGACGACCTGCTGGATCTTCTCCTCGACGTCGGCGTGCCTGCCGATCAGCCCTTCACCGTTGAGGACGCCGAGCCCGCCGAGGCGGCCGAGTTCGATTGCGAACTCCGGGGACACCAGCGCGTCCGTCGGATGCGCCACCACGGGGATCTCGAACCGGTAGGCGTCCAGCTGCCACGCCGTCGACACGTCCTGCGACGAGCGGGTGCGGCGCGACGGCACGATGTTGATGTCGTGGAGTTCGTACGTACGGCGGGCGGTGCGGCCCATACCGATTTCGACCATGTCTCGCACAGTGCTGTTTCCCAGTCCGTCAGCGGGCGTAGTAGTTGGGCGCTTCGACGGTCATCGTGATGTCGTGCGGGTGGCTTTCCTTCAGCCCGGCCGCGGTGATCTGCACGAATTGCGCCTGCTGCAACGCCTCGATGGTGGGTGACCCGGTGTAGCCCATGGCCGCGCGCAGACCGCCGGTGAGCTGGTGGATCACCTGTGCCAGCGGGCCCCGGAACGGCACCCGGCCCTCGATGCCCTCGGGAACCAGCTTGTCCTCGGAGAGCACGTCGTCCTGGAAGTACCGGTCCTTGGAGAACGACCCGCGCGTGGCACCGGCGGCGTTGCGCCCCTGCATCGCGCCGAGCGATCCCATGCCGCGGTAGCTCTTGAACTGCTTGCCGTTGACGAAGATCAGATCGCCGGGCGCCTCGGCGGTGCCCGCGAGCAGCGAGCCCAGCATGGCCGTCGACGCCCCCGCGGCCAGCGCCTTGGCGATGTCACCGGAGTATTGCAGCCCGCCATCGGCGATCACCGGCACACCGGACGGTGCGCACGCCGCGACCGCCTCGAGGATCGCGGTGATCTGGGGCGCCCCGACGCCCGCGACGACGCGCGTCGTGCAGATCGAGCCGGGACCGACACCGACCTTGACCGCGTCCGCACCGGCCTCGACGAGCGCGGCGGCTCCGGCGCGTGTGGCCACGTTGCCGCCGATGACCTCGACGCGGTCGCCGAGCACGGTCTTGATGCGGTGCACCATGTCGAGCACACCGCGGTTGTGCGCGTGGGCGGTGTCGACGATCAGCACGTCCACGCCGGCATCGGCCAGCGTCATCGCGCGGGCCCACGCGTCGTCGCCGACGCCCACCGCCGCGCCGACGAGCAGTCTGCCGTCGGAGTCCTTCGTGGCCAACGGGAACTGTTCGGTCTTGACGAAGTCCTTGACGGTGATCAGCCCGGTCAGCTTGCCGTGACCGTCGACGATCGGCAGCTTCTCGATCTTGTGGCGCCGCAACAGTCCGAGCGCGGCCTCGGCCGACACGCCTTCCTGCGCGGTGATCAGCGGCGCCTTGGTCATCACCTCGGAGACCGGTTTGGACTGGTCCACCTCGAAGCGCATGTCGCGGTTGGTGATGATCCCCACGAGCGCGCCGTGGTCGTCGACGACCGGGAGACCGGAGATGCGGAAGCGCGCACACATCGCGTCGACCTCGGCGAGCGTGTTGTCCGGCGAGCAGGTCACCGGATCGGTCACCATCCCGGCCTCGGATCGTTTGACGGTCTCGACCTGGCCGGCCTGTTCGGCCACGGGCAGGTTGCGATGCAGCACGCCCATGCCACCGGCCCGCGCCATCGCGATGGCCATGCGGGATTCGGTGACGGTGTCCATCGCCGAGCTGACCAGCGGCACCCGCAACCGGATGCGTTTGGTCAGCTGGCTCGAGGTGTCGGCCGTCGCGGGCACGACGTCGGAGGCGGCGGGCAACAGCAGGACGTCATCGAAGGTCAGCCCGAGCATGGCCACCTTCGTCGGGTCGTCGCCGCCGGTCGGCACCGGTACGGCGATGGGAACGCTGCGTTCAGCGATCGACATGGGCGGGGCCTCCATAGGCACTTGGGCGGATACTCAATCCTATCGGTTGCGGCGGTGGCGGCTCGGCCCCGCACACCGGTCGCCACACCGGTGACGGCTGGCGTGATCACAGGGGGGCTGCGTAATGTGGGACCCGTGCGAGACCATCTGCCACCTGGTTTGCCGCCCGACCCGTTCGCCGACGATCCCTGCGATCCCTCGGCGGCACTCGACGCGCTCGAACCCGGTCAGCCGCTGGACCCGCAGGAACGCACCGCCGTCGAGGCCGACCTCGCCGACCTCGCGGTCTACGAGGCGCTGCTCGCGCACAAGGGAATCCGCGGTCTGGTCGTCTGCTGTGACGAATGCCAGCAGGACCACTACCACGACTGGGACATGCTGCGGGCCAACCTGCTGCAGCTGCTCGTCGACGGCACGGTTCGGCCCCACGAGCCGGCCTACGATCCCGAACCCGACGCCTATGTCACGTGGGATTACTGCCGCGGTTACGCCGACGCCTCGCTGAACGAAGCGACGTCGGACTCAGACGGCTACCGCTGAGCGGTTCGTCACTCTTCTTCTGCAGCGTCGGCGTTACCCGGCAGCGGTAAGACGACCGTAGTCGTGACCACGGGCGCCACCACCTCCGGCCGCTCAACGGTCGGCGCCGACTGAGTCGGCACCTCCACCTCCACCTCGGACTCCGCCACCGGCGGGGCGACCGTCGTGGTCCGCGGCGCGACAGTCGTGGTCGGTGCGAGCGACGTCGTGGGCATCGTGGTCGTCACCGGTGCGGACGACGGCGGGAGTTCGACGGGGGCCCGGGTGGTCGTCGTTCCCGGGGGCGCCGAAGCAGGCGACGACGGCGCCAGCGTGGGCGCCGTCGGCGAGGTGGCTGACGGCGCAGGCGGCGAGGACGTGCTCGCCGGCGGCGGGGTCGTCTGAGCGGGCGGCGTGGTCGACGGCGGCACCGACGGGTCCGTGGACGATGGGGGTGTCGTGGCCGGCGCGGTGCTGTCGGACGGCGACGTGACGTCCGGGGAGAGCAGCGCGGGCAGCGGCAGGTCCGAGGGCACCTCGGGCAGCACCACCGGCGGAGCGTCCGGCGGCACGGTCGCGGCGGGATCGCGGGTCTCCACCTTCACCGACAGCTGCTGCCACTGGTCGACGAGCTCCTGCTGGCGGCTGGTGTCCTCCACCGCGGCGACGGTGGTCGTGAGCGTCTGCAGCTTGTCCTGCGCGGCGGTCCACTCGCCCTGCTCGATGAGCTGCTGCACCTCGGCCATCTGCGTCTGGGCGGCCAACGCGACCTGATCGTCGCGGGTGGCGGTCTGCTCACCGAAGAGCATGGTGCGCACGCCGTACAGCGGATCGCCCGGCCCGGCGCCATAGACCACCGAGCCGAAGCCGCCGAGGCACAGCACCGCCGCGGCGACGGAGCCGACGACGGCCAGCGAGAACCGGCGGCGCGCCGTGGTCGTGGTGGCGCGGTCCAGCGCGATCGCCGCATCCCGCGGGGTGACGACGGAGGCCATCGGTGGCTGTCGGACCTCGTCACGCCAGCCAGCCAACAGATACGCCAGCTCGGCCTCGCCGGAGTCGTTCGAATACACCGGCTGTTCGCCGGCGAGCGCATCGAGGAAACGGTCGGTCTGGTTGATCTCGGGCAGCGACGGATCGCCCCCGTTGACGGTTCGACGTGTGAAGTCAGGCATGGTCGTGCCCCGTTGCGATGATCTCGGCCTTGAGCCGTGCCAGGGCGCGGTGCTGCGCCACGCGCACGGCCCCCGCGGTGCTCCCGACCGCCTCGGCGGTCTCCTCGGCGCTCATGCCGACGACGACGCGCAGGATGAGGATCTCGCGCTGCTTGTCCGGCAGCACACCGAGCAGCTTCTCCATCCGCGCCGACGATTCGGCGTTGATGGCCAGCTGTTCGGGTCCCGCCTCGCCGGAGAACCGTTCGGGCACCACGTCGGTGGGGTCCGACTTGTTTCGGCTCGCCGCACGGTGGGCGTCCGCGATCTTGTGCGCTGCGATGCCATACACGAAGGCGAGGAACGGTCGTCCCTGGTCCTTGTAGCGCGGCAGCGCCGTGATGGCGGCCAAGCACACCTCCTGCGCAACGTCGTCTGCGGAGAGGCCACTGCGTTCCGTCGCGCCGATCCTGGCTCGGCAGTACCGCACGACGATCGGTCGAATGGTCTCCAGCACTTCCCGGAGTGCATCTCGATTGCCCGCCACTGCCTCAGCGACGACAGCATCGAGACGATCTCCCGAAAGTGTCATCGTGGGTGTGTTCTCCAACGTTACGAACGGCGTATCAAATGATCTGGCTCAGCTAAACAATAACGATGCCTACGGGCGCCACCCGGACTAGCGAACAGACCACACACCGCCCCTGTCTCGGACAGTATCTGCGCTGGTGTCGCGAAAGTCCGTGACCTGGCCCGGCGTGTACGCCGCGCTGCCGATGTCGGCGAGCAGGCTGGCCAGCGCCCAGCGCAGCGGCACCAGTCCCAACGCGCCCGTCCGGTCGAGTGCGGCGTCGGCGACCGCCCGGCAACGTTCGAGTTCGCCGTGGCTGCACAGCGCCGCGGCGAGCACCACGTCGGATTTGACGCGATGCCGCACCGAGGTGAACGCCGCTGCCGCCGCGACGGCGCGTTCGGCGTGCTCGACGGCCGTGGCCCCGTCCCCCTGCACCATCGCGAGCTCCGCGCTGACCCACTCCAGGCGCACGGGCAGGCGGGCATCGCCCGCGGCCTCCACGACCGCGGCCGCGCGGTCGAGCAGCCGCTGCGAGGCAGTGAAGCGGCCGACTCCCAGCGCATCGGCCGCCAGGCCGATCAGCGCGTCGGCGACCGCGGTGTCCGTGTCCGCCGCATGGAGCGCGCGGCCGTCCCATCCGGCGGCCGATCGATGGCCGCCCAGTTGCCGCAGAAACGACGCCCTGGTGCTCAGCGCCAGGGAAACCGGGGCTGACCCGGCGGACCGGGTCAGGGCGGCCAGGTCGGTGAAGGCGGCGGCGTAGCGGCCCTGCCCGCCGGCGGCCACCGCGCGCAGCCAGCACTCCTGCGCGTCGGCCGGCGCGGGCAGCGGCCACATGTCGGGCCGGTCGCCGAACGCGGCGTCGAGGAGCGGGCTGGTCATGGCTCTGCGACGCTACCAACGGCGAAACGGCGGCGTGAGTGGCAAACCAGGGTGCAGCGATGACCGTCGAGCGGTTAACTCTTTGTGCGCGACGAGTTACGGCGGCGTTAAGAAGCGCTCCGAAGCTGCCATTGGCCAATGGGCGTGAACTGCCGGAATGCCGTCGTCAGATGCGGCGCCACCCCGGTGGTTAGCACGTTTCGCGCCGACGGCAAGTCAGAAGGATGAACGTGACGTAAATTCTTGAGCTGCGGTTATGCGATTGAGCACATGATCGGGCTATTGACGGAAATTCTTTTGCCCTTCTACGTTGTGTGCACGAGTGGTCATCGGCGACAAGTGCTCGGATCTGTTCCACGACGCACGCTCTATTGCGTTCCCCAAAATGGGTGTTTAGAGAGGGGTTTTCCCATGCCTCAGCCGCAGCAGCTGCCCGGACCCAACGCCGACATCTGGGATTGGCAGATGCACGGACTTTGCCGGGGTGTCGATTCTTCGATGTTCTTCCACCCCGATGGCGAGCGCGGCCGGGCCCGCGCCCAGCGCGAAATGCGCGCCAAGGAAATGTGCCGGAGCTGCCCCGTGATCGCGCAATGCCGCTCGCATGCTCTCGCCGTCGGCGAGCCCTACGGAATCTGGGGCGGATTGAGCGAATCGGAACGGGAGATGTTGCTCAAGCGCGGTATCCGCCGGACCGCCTGACGACGCCACTCAGCGAACGGAAACGCCCCATCTCAGCAAACACCGAGATGGGGCGTCTCCGTTCCTGGACGACGAATCCCGGCGGTCGGCTCAGCGGGCGCCGGCCGCCAACCATCGGTCGAACGTCGTCGATGCGATGCGCGCGTTGTCCCCGGGCAGTAGGACGTTGCCGGCCATGGACAGATCGAGGGGCCCCGACCAGGTGGGCACCAGCTTGACCATGTGCCCGCGGACGGCGTTGGTGCGCCTGGCCATGTCGACCAGGTCTTGGGTCTCGGGACCGGCGACGTCGACGTAGCGGCCCTGCGGCTCTCCCGCGGCGATCTCGGCCAGGACGGCGGCGATGTCGTCCGGGGCGATCGGCTGCACCAGCAGCGGGGCGATGGTGGCGACACCGTCGCGTTCGGTCCAACCGGCCGCCAAAGCCGCGAAGTCGTAGAACTGCGTGGCCGGCACGATCGTCCACGGCACGGCGCCTTCCTCGACCAGACGCTCGTGTTCCCGCTTACCCGCGTAGTGCGCGGTACCGCCGTCGCTCATCCGGCTGATTCCGACGATCGACAGCAGCACATGGTGGGACACCCCTGCCCGCTCCTCCGCGGCGAGCAGATTCCTCGTGGTGGTCGCGAAGTATTGGCGCGTCTCGTCGGGGCTGATCGGCGGTGAACTGATCGCGTCGACGACGGCGTGGACGCCGTCGAGCGCGGCGTCCAGCCCGTCGCCTGTCAGCAGGTCGGTGCCGAGCGAGCGACTCATGCGGACGACCTCGTGCCCGTCCCGCTCGAGAAACGACACCGTGCGGGCACCGATGTTGCCGGTCGCGCCGGCCACCGCGATTCGCATCGTGACCTCCGCCATTACGTTAACCGAGCGGCCTAGCGTGCCGCCAGCTCTCGCAGCACCAGGTCCGTCGTCGGCCAGTCCATGCACTTGTCGGTGACCGACTGCCCGTAGGTGAGCGGCCGCGACTCGGAGGACTGTGCGCCGCCGACGAGGAAGCTCTCGAGCATCACGCCGCTGACCGGGAGTCCGTCGCGGATCAGCTGTGCCACCTCGGCGGCCACTGCGGCCTGGCGGACGTGGTCCTTCCCGGAGTTGGCGTGACTGCAGTCGACGACGACTCGGCCGGGTAGTCCGGCGGCGGTCAGCTTGGCGGCCGCAGCCCGCACCGCGTCGGCGTCGTGGTTGGGCCCGTCGGTACCGCCGCGCAGGATCACGTGGCAGTCTTCGTTGCCGTCGGTGCTGACCACCGCGCCCCGGCCGGAGTCGTCCATCCCGAAGAAGACGTGCTGGGCGGCAGCCGCCTTGACCCCGTCGACGGCCACCTGGATGTTGCCGTCGGTGCCGTTCTTGAACCCGACCGGCATCGACAGGCCCGAGGCGAGCTGGCGGTGCACCTGCGATTCGGTGGTGCGAGCGCCGATGGCGCCCCAGGCGACGGCGTCGGCGATGTACTGGGGGCTGGTCGGTTCCAGGAACTCGCACCCGACGGGCAGGCCGATGTCGATGATGTCGAGCAGCAACTGGCGGGCGGTGCGCAGGCCGCGGGACACGTCGAACGTGCCGTCCATCCCCGGATCGTTTATCAGGCCCTTCCAGCCGATCGTCGTTCGCGGCTTCTCGAAGTACACGCGCATGACGATCTTGAGCCGGTCGCCGAGTTCGCCCGCCACCTTGGCCAGCCGGCTGGCGTAGTCCAGTGCGGCGACCGGATCGTGCACCGAGCACGGACCCACCACGACCAGGAGCCGGTCGTCACGTCCGGCCAGGATGTCGGCGACCTCGTTGCGGTCGCGGGCCACCCGCTCGGCGCGCCGGGCGCCGAGCGGGAACTCGGCGAGCACCTCGTGCGGGCTGGGAATCGCGCTGAAGCTGCGGATGCGCCGGTCGGACGTGGCCGGCGGGGTGGCGATCTGCGCCAGGTTCATCTTCGAGGTGCCTTTCTGGATCTGGGCACCTGCGTGGGTGTTCCGGTGCCCTTGAATGACGAAAGGCAGCGACCGTGTGGTCACTGCCTGGGCTCCGGGTGGATGCGTGCTTAGCGCTGCGCTTTATCGGCTCCGCCCGGAGCCTTGATAAAGCGCCAATAGCTGGCACGCACACCGATGGTCACGCGGACAGGCTACACCACCGGTCAGTGATCGCCGGAAAGCCGGCGGGCGGTGGGCCGAACGTACCGCGCGGCCCGGGACTTTCGCCTCTGGCCGAGAGCCGTCAACCGCGAAGAATCGTGGTATGCCTCCGCACTGCGATTCTCTCGACGGTCCGGTCGTCAGCGCCGCCAAGGCGGCCCTGGCGGAAGCGGATGTGGACCTGGTCCTGCCGTTCGTCCCCGAAAGTGCCGAACAGGAGGTGAGGGAGGCGTTCGACCGCACACGCGCCGCACAGGCCGAAGGCGGACACTTCGCGCATGAGGTGGCCGATCTGTACTTCTTCGACACCGTGGTCCGCCTGCATCGAGCGGGTGAGGGGGCACCGTTCACCGGGCTCAAACCGGCCGGCCTCGACGTGGGGCCGGTGATCCCGATGGCGGAGCGAGCGATCGAGCAGCGATCCGTCGACGATCTGCACGCCTTCCTGTCCGCCGAACTGCACAAGGAGCTGCAGAAGCGCCTCGACAGGATCGACGCGCTCAGCGCGGGGGTGACGACGGCCGAGCGTCGCGAATTCGTCGAGGCGTTCCTGGGTCTGCAGGTGTACAGCCACCACCTGTACAAGTTCATGCAACGCAATCCGCACGAGGGTTGACCAAGCGGCGATTCAACCGCCGAGCGCGTCTCACCCGGGGTGGGCGGCCAACCATTCGAGCAGGAGCTCTGTGTCGCGGCGACTCCAGACGAACATGTCTGGGACAGTCATCTTCTCACTGACGTGAGGAATCCCGGACTGTGGAAACGCGTGGGCCGGCCTACTCAGCACCTGGCTTGTCGCCTTCGTCCTTTCTCAGCGTCTGGCTCGCACTGCCGACCACACTTCGAATGAACTCGTACTGCGTGGTGACGAGCTTGTCTGCCATGTCGAAGGCGGCGTCGATGATGGTGTCGCGCTTGGACGGATGGTCTTCGCCGCGCGAGGGCAGCGACTCCTCGACCGCGCTGACGAACTTGCGCACCGCCTCGATCGCGCTTCGTTGGCCGGATTCGACCGACTTGAGCACTTCGTCGGACAGCTTTCCCGCTCGTTCGGTCAGGTCTGACGCGCGTTCGGCCGCGGACTTCTGCTCGCTGCTGTCGGCCATGATCTCGCTCCTCACGATCCAGCTAAAAACTCCTCATCGAGAGTGCGCCCGACCTTGCGAATGCTGAAAGGGCCATTGGTCACTGGTCGGCGATGACTAGCGACGACCCCGAACGGTTCCACGACGCGCCAACCCTAGTGATGCCCGCATTCGCGCGGATGAGCTCCGGTCCACGGATGTCAGGCGTACTCTCTCGCGACATCGGAGCTCACAGGGGAGCATGAGATGGCACTTGTTGACTTGTCACGAATCCTGCTGCACCGGTTGGCCGTTGCCGCCGTAGCTGCTGCCGTCATGCCCGGGTTGGTCGCCGTCCGGGGCGGATCGGCCACGGCGCCGGCGTTCTCCAGTCCGGATCTGCCCGTCGAGCAGCTCGACGTGCCGTCGGCAGCGATGAACCGCACGATCAGAGTCGAATTCCTCAACGGTGGAACGGGTTCGCACGCGGTGTACCTACTCGACAGCATGGAGGCGCCCGAAGACATCAGCGGCTGGGACCGCAACACCGCTGCGTTCGACATCTTGAACGGCTCGGGACTCTCGGTGGTCATGCCGGTGGGCGGCGAATCGAGTTTCTACAGTGACTGGTATCAGCCCGCGGTCGGCAACGGGCGCACGGTCACCTACAAGTGGGAGACGTTCATCGCGCGTGAGTTACCCGCGTGGCTCGCCGCGAACCGAGACGTCGCCCCGACAGGTAACGCGGCGGTGGGCGCGTCGATGGGTGGCTCGGCGGCGCTGACCCTGGCCATCTTCCACCCCGAGCAGTTCATCTATGCCGGGTCGCTGTCGGCGTTCCCCAATCTCTCCGAAGGGCCGTGGCCCGGGTTGGTCGACCTGTCGATGAACTGGAACGGTGGGTTCGACTCTGCCGCGATGTGGGGCCCGCCCAGCGACCCGGCGTGGACGCGCAACGATCCGACCGTCAACGTCGCTCGGCTTGTCGCGAACAACACCCGGGTCTGGATGTACTGCGGCAACGGTTCGCCCACCGACGTCGCGTATGCCAACCCCGCTCCGGTGGCCGGTGAGGGCTTCCTCGAAGGCTTCGCGATCGAATCGAACCAGAAGTTCCGCGATCGCTACGTCGCGGCGGGTGGGCGCAACGGCGTGTTCAACTTCCCGCCGAACGGCACCCACAACTGGGGATACTGGGCTCAGCAGCTGCAGCAGATGCGGCCGGATCTGCAGCGAAGCCTCGGTGTGCAACCCGTGTAGTGGCTCCGCGCTGTCCCGCGGTCCCCGCGCCGACGTACGCCGGCAGGCTGTCTCGCGTAAGCAGCACGCGAAGTCCTGGGAACTGCGCGCTGCGATGAGCATGGGTCGGCTATGGCAACGGCATGGCCGGCTCGCGGAGGCTCACGAGTTGTCGGCGCCCATCTACGGTTCTCCTGAAGGCCTTGGGGCACATGCGCAGGCGACCACCCCGCTCGGGCCCGGCTTGTCGACGACCGCGGTTCCGGTGGTCACCGATATGAGCCAGGCGTCACCGCAGTCGTTGGCGCAGTACCGATAAGCCGGGTCCTTCCAGCTCGTCGAAGACCGAAACCCGCCCGACGGCAGCCATCATCAATTCGCCTGCTCGCCCGCGAATCTCCGGCCCCGTACCCCATGCCCGGTCAATGTCGGTTGCTCGCAGACGAAGACCGCGCAGGCGCCGCAACGGCACCAGCCCGATCGGAACCGGGCCCGTGAGGAAATCGAGTGCAACTGCGGTCCGCTGGGGATCAGGTTCGAAAGCGAACCCGAGCGGAATTCTCATATCACCGCTGTGCGCCATCACCTCGGCGAGCAATCCGGGCGCTCGCGGCGGAGGTCGCCAGTACTGCTGATCGGCGAGGCTACGCAACCCTGCGGCGATCTCACCGGCCGACAGCTCGGCTCTGCGTCGCGCCAGCTCGTCGATGGCGCGATCCGGACTGCCGCGGCGCACGCCCAACAGGGTCATTCTGAGGGTGCCCTCAGCAAGGAAGCTCAACAAGTGGGCGCAGACTGTCTTCACATCCCAGCCAGCGCAGAGGCTCGGGGCTGCCAACTGACTGTCGTCCAGTTCGTCCAGGAGATCGGCCACCCGACGACGTTCGTCCGCTATCGCGGCGAGAATCTGAACGCGTTTCATCGCAAGAGAATACGGCCGTCGCGCATCAGGAAATCGGCAAACGAAAGGTCCCATCCCGACAAGCCGGGATGGGACCCGTCGTTGAATCAGCTAGTGGGCGTGGCCGTGGTGGCCGTGCCCGTGATTCTCATCCTCGGCCGGCTTGTCGACGACCGCGGTCTCGGTGGTGAGCACCATCCGGGCGACCGACGCGGCGTTGAGCACCGCCGACCGCGTCACCTTGACCGGGTCGACGACGCCGTCGGCGAGCAGGTCGCCGAATTCGAGCGTCGCGGCGTTGAAGCCTTGTCCCGCAGGCAATTCGCTGACCTTGTTCACCACGACCGAACCGTCCAGGCCGGCGTTGGTGGCGATCCAGTACAGCGGAGCCGACAGCGCCGAGTTGAACACCTCGACACCGAGCGCCTCGTCGCCGGACAGCGAGCCGCGCAGGTCGGCCAGCGCCTTGCGGGCCTGCACCAGCGCGGCACCGCCGCCGGTGACGATGCCCTCTTCGACGGCCGCCTTCGCCGCGGCGACCGCATCCTCGACGGCTTCCTTGCGCTTCTTCAGGTCGGTCTCGGTGGCCGCCCCGACCTTGATCACCGCCACGCCGCCGGCCAGCTTGGCCAGCCGCTCCTCGAGCTTCTCGCGATCCCACTCGGAGTCGGTCGCCTCGATCTCGGCGCGCAGCTGCTTGGCCCGGTCGGCGATGGCGTCGGCGCTGCCGCCGCCGTCGACGATCACGGTGCTGTCCTTGGTGACCACCACGCGGCGCGCGGTGCCCAGCACGTCCAGCCCCACCTCGCGCAGCACCAGGCCGACGTCGGGGTTGATCACCTGACCGCCGGTGACGACGGCGAGGTCGTCGAGGAACGCCTTGCGGCGGTCACCGAAGAACGGCGCCTTGACCGCGACGGCCTTGAGCGTCTTGCGGATCGCGTTGACGACGAGCGTGGACAGCGCCTCGCCCTCGACGTCCTCGGCGATGATCAGCAGCGGCTTACCGGCCTCGGCCACCTTCTCCAGCAGCGGCAGCAGGTCGGGCAGCGAGCTGATCTTCTCGCGGTGCAGCAACACCAGCGCGTCCTCGAGCACCGCTTCCTGGGCGTCGAAGTCGGTGACGAAGTACGCCGAGATGAAGCCCTTGTCGAACCCGACGCCCTCGGTGACCTCGAGTTCGGTGTTCAGCGTGGAGGACTCCTCGACGGTCACGACGCCGTCGTGGCCGACCTTCGTCATCGCCTCGCCGACCAGTTCGCCGATCTGCCCGTCGCGGGAGCTGACGGTGGCGACCTGAGCGATGCCGCTCTTGTCGTCGACCGGGGTGGCCGCGGCCAGCAGCGCCTCGGACACGGCGTCGGCGGCCTTGCTGATCCCCGCACCCAGGGCGATCGGGTTGGCGCCGGCCGCGACGTTGCGCAGACCGGCCTTGACGATCGCCTGTGCCAGCACGGTCGCGGTGGTGGTGCCGTCACCGGCGACGTCGTTGGTCTTGGTCGCCACGGACTTGACCAGCTGGGCACCGAGGTTCTCGAACGGGTCCTCGAGGTCGATCTCCCGGGCGATGGTGACACCGTCGTTGGTGACGGTCGGGCCGCCCCACGACTTCGCCAGCACCACGTTGCGACCGCGCGGCCCGAGGGTCACCTTCACCGCGTCGGCGAGCTTGTCCACGCCGACTTCCATTGCGCGGCGCGCAGTTTCGTTGAATTCGATCTGCTTGCTCATATGTGTCTTCCTGTATTGGGCGTGCAACGCATGCCGCCCCGGACATCACCCGTGTAAAACGGGGATCTCCGGGGCGGACACGGGTGCTTACTTGTTGACGACAGCCAGCACGTCGCGGGCCGAGAGGATCAGGTACTCCTCGCCGTTGTACTTGATCTCGGTGCCGCCGTACTTGCTGTAGATGACGGTGTCGCCCTCGGACACGTCCAGCGGAATCCGCTTTTCGCCCTCGTCGTCCCAGCGGCCGGGGCCGACGGCGACAACGGTGCCCTCCTGCGGCTTCTCCTTGGCGGTGTCCGGGATGACCAGACCGGAAGCGGTCGTGGTCTCGGCCTCGTTGGCCTGGACGAGGATCTTGTCCTCGAGTGGCTTGATGTTCACGCTCGCCACGATGGAGCCCTCCACTAGTTCGGTGTAGGTCCAGGTGGTCCCGGACCTGAATGTTTCCAGCGTTTACAGATGTCCGGCATGCGTCCGGTCCCAAGCGCCGTCGTCGCGGGTGCCGACACAGGGTTGGCCGCCTGCCACCTAGCACTCTATACATGCGAGTGCTAGCACTCAAGGGTGGGTGGGTGCCTGTCCGCCGAAGTCACGCGGGTTGATCAGGAGGTGGGCCGAGACGTCCCCGACGTGCTCCACGTCGACCCGCCGCGCGGTGAAGTACCAGCCTTCCTCGTCGCGGGCGAAGGTGTCGTGATAGCGCCCGACGACGATCGGCTGCGGCGGCACCGTCTCGGTCGCCTGCACGACACAGAAGGTCGACCGGGCCGCCGCGGTGTCGCCGTCGAGTTCCACGACGGGGTTGAGCACGAGGTGACGCGTGCGGGGGGTGTTGCCGTGATCGGGATATCGCCTGGTCGTGGCCGTGAACAGCGTCGCGATCGATCCGGCGCCCGCCACGCCCGCGAACGACCCCCGCTCGAGCAGTCGCCCCACCCCGTCGAAGTCCCCGGCGTCGACCAATTCGGCGTAGCGGTAGAGCAGCTCGTGGATCGCCAGGACGTGCTCGGCCCTGTTCACGCCACCTGGCTCCGCACCACCGGCAGCCCCGGATCACTCGCCGCGTCCAGCGGTGAGGCCGGCGCGCCCGCGGCGATCAGATGGGCGGCGAACGAGGCGATCATCGCGCCGTTGTCGGTGCACAACCGCGGCCGCGGGATCCGCAGGGTCAACCCCGCCTCGGCGCACCGCTGCTCGGCCAGTTCCCGCAGGCGCGAATTCGCCGCGACCCCGCCGGCGATGAGCAGCGTCGACACCCCGAGCGTCTCGGCCGCCCGCACCGCCTTCCGGGTGAGCACGTCGGCGACCGCCTCCTGGAAGCCCGCTGCCACGTCGGCCTGCGACGCCTCCGGGTGACTTTCGACGTACCGGGCGACCGCGGTCTTCAGACCCGAGAAGCTGAACGCGTACGGATCGTCGCGTGGTCCGGTCATACCGCGCGGGAACACGATCGCGTCGCGGTCCCCTTCACGCGCCAGGTCGTCGAGCACCTTGCCGCCCGGGTAGCCCAGTCCGAGCAGCCGGGCCACCTTGTCGTAGGCCTCGCCGGCCGCGTCGTCGACCGTGCTGCCCAGCTCGATGATCGGCTCCCCCAGCGACCGCACGTGCAGCAGGTGGGTGTGGCCGCCGGAGACCAGCAGGCCCACGCTCTCGGGCAGCGGTCCGTGGTCGTAGACGTCGGCGGCCAGATGTCCCCCGAGGTGGTTGACGCCGTAGAACGGCACCTGCCAGGCCGCCGAATAGGCTTTGGCCGCAGCGACTCCCACGAGCAGTGCGCCGGCCAGGCCGGGTCCGATCGTGGCGGCCACCACGTCCGGCTTCCGGACGCCCGCGGTGTCGAGCGCGCGCCGCATGGTCGGGCCGAGCGCCTCGAGGTGGGCTCGCGACGCGATCTCGGGCACCACGCCCCCGAACCGCGCGTGCTCGTCCACGCTGGAGGCCACCTCGTCGGCCAACAGCGTCACCGTGCCGTCGTCGGACAGTTCGGCGATACCGACACCGGTCTCGTCGCAGGAGCTCTCGATGGCCAGGATGATCACGGCGCTTCTCGCTTCGCAACGCTGGGTGGGTCTCGCCTCATCGTATAGGCGTCCGCGCCGCTGACCCGGTAGTAGCGCTTGCGCAGCCCCACCCTGGTGAACCCGACACTCTCGTAGAGCGCGATGGCCGGCGCGTTGTCGGTACGCACCTCGAGGAAGATCACGCCGCCGCCGGCGACCTCGAGCAACGACTCGAGCATCCGGCGGCCGATGCCGCGGCCCTGATAGGCGGGGTCCACGCCGATGGTGTGGATCTCGTACTCGTACGGCTCATTTCGTCCCAGCCGCGCGATTCCGCCGTAACCGACGAGGACACCGTCGGCACGTGCCGCGACGTAGTGGTTGTGCCGGGCGCCCAGTTCGGCGAGGAACGCCCGTGCGGGCCAGGGATCGTCGCCGGGGAACAGCTGGGCCTCGAGATCGGCGCAGCGGGCGGCATCGTCTTCGGTGAGCGCGCCGTAGGTGACACTCACCGGCGGGCCTGTTCTGCGCGCGGCGTCGCGTCGGGACGGCGCAGGTACAGCGGCACCAGCGCGTCCGGTTCGGCGGTCCAGTCGGCGACGGCGCGCACCAGACCTTCGGCCGACGGATATTCGGGGCCGACGACGGTGAGGTCGAAAAGTGCTGCGTGGTCCGGTGATCCGGCCGCCACTGTGGCGCCGGGCGGAACGTCAGCGGCTGCGTTGACCGCGGGACCGTCGACTCGGACGCCGTCGCGGTAGCGCGCCCAGTACACCTCACGGCGGCGGGCATCGGTCACGACGAGCGCCTCGCCGGAGGTCGCGACACCGATGGCGTCGAGGCTGCACACCCCGTACACCGGGATGCCGAGCGCGTGTCCGTAGGCGGCGGCCGTGGCCATGCCGACGCGCAGACCGGTAAACGGGCCGGGCCCGCAACCGACCACCACGGCGGTGAAGTCGTCGACGGTGATCTCGGCGTCACGGACGGCGGCCAGGACGTTGGGCGTCAATCGTTCGGCGTGCGCCCGAGGGTCCACGGTCACCCGCTCGGCGAGCACGGTGACCCCGTCGTCGCTGCGGCGCACCACCCCCGCGGTGACGGCTGGCGTGGCGGTGTCGATGGCCAGGATCAGCGCGGTCATCGTCCGCTCCACTGCCAGATCGCGGTGCGCGCCTCGGTGTCCACGCCGCGTTCGAGCCGGATGTCGAGGTGGTGGTCGGAGAGTCGCTCAGCGACACCTTCCCCCCATTCGACGACGACGACCGCATCCTCGAGATCGGTGTCCAAGTCCAGTGAGTCGAGTTCGGCGAGCAAGTCGGTGCCGGGGTGGTCGAGAAGTCGGTACATGTCGACGTGGACCATCGCCGGCCGGCCGGGCTGACGTGCGCGGTGCACGCGTGCCAGCACGAACGTGGGCGAGGTGACCGGCCCCTCGACGTCCATCGCCTCGGCGATGCCCTTGGCCAACACGGTCTTTCCCGCGCCGAGCGGTCCGGACAGCACGACGACGTCGCCGGCGTGCAGGTGCGCCCCGAGCTGAACGCCCAGCGCCTTGGTGTCCTCGGCGGTGGCCAGTTCGGCGGTACCGCTCTGCCGGTCAGCCACGAGACCTCGCCCGGTCACGGATTCGCCGTGTCAGCGCGACGAGTTTGGACGGGGTGGCCCGTTCGACCAACCGGACCAGCGCGTCGTCGATTTCCTCCGGCTGCTCGAGCTGCACCAGATGGCCGGCGCCGTCGACGATCACGAGCTCGGATTTGGGCAGTGCGGCGGCCATCTCCTGCGAGTACTCCATCGGCGTGAGCAGATCGCGGTCGCCGCAGGCGATCAACGTCGGGACCTTGGCCAGTGTGGCGAGGCCGCCCGTCTCGTCGTGCACCTCGAGCGCGTGCAGGAACTCGACCAGCGTGGCGATCGGCGTGTCGTGCATCATCTTCTCGGAGAACGCGACGACGCTCGGGCTGATCTTCTCGTCACCGTAGGACGCCGCGCGCAGGATCGGTCCGATCACGGCGCGGGCCAGGCCGCGGGTGCGGTGCACCGTGCCGGGGGCGTACCGCGCCGCGAATCGAACCGCCTCCAGGGCAGGGTTTTTCAGGATCTCGCCGAGCGGGGAACGAGAGACTCCCTCGGCGGCGGAGGAGATGATCGCGGCGCCGACGACGCGGGTGGGATAGCGCTGCGGGTACTGCCGCGCGTGCGAGAGCACCGTCATACCGCCCATCGAGTGGCCGACGAGCACCACCGGTCCGCGCGGGGCGACCACGGCCAGCACCGCTTCGAGGTCCTGTCCGAGCTGGGTGACGGTGTAGGTGTCGGGCGGGGCCTCGCCGGATTGGCCGTGGCCACGCTGGTCGTAGAAGACCATCCGGACCTGATCACCCCACTGCTCCGACAGGCGGGCGCGCTGGAAGTGGAAGGCGCCCATGCGAAGACAGAAGCCGTGGGCGAAGACGACGGTCAGCGGAGCATCGGCGGGACCGACCTCGCGAACGGCCAGCGGCACCCCGTCTGTGGTGGTGACCACCGAGCTGCGGTCGGCGTCGAGCAGCTCGAAATCCTCGGCCGCGTACAGGTCGTCGTCGGTGACGCGGCGTGTCATCGAACGGGCCACGGTAACTCCGGCCAGTGAGCCGACCGCCGCCAGGCCCGCGGCACCGGCCAGCCACCCGGCATTCGTGTGCCGTTTGATGTCGTTGTCGGTCAACGGCGTTCCCGTCGATAGGTGCGGACGACCCGGCCGCGGGGGCTGGTGACGATCTCGTAGTTGATCGTGCCGATTGTCTCGGCCCAGTCCTGGGCGGTGGGTTCGCCTTGGGCGCCCGGCCCGAAGAGGATGGCCTCGTCGCCGTCGGTGACGTCGACGGGTCCCGGCCCGAGGTCCACGACGAACTGGTCCATGCAGATCCGCCCGACACCCGGCCGCAGCCGGCCGTTGATCAACACCTGCAGGCGGCCGCTGAGCGTTCGGAACACCCCGTCGGCGTAGCCGATCGGCAACAGCGCCACCGTCGTGTCCCGTTCGGCGATCCAGGTATGGCCGTAGGACACCCCGTCACCCGCCTTGATCGAGCGGGTCTGCGCGACCGGACATTTCAGCGTCATCGCCGGCCGCAGGCCCATGTCGCCGAGCGAAGGGATCGGGGTCTGCCCGTACACGGCGATCCCCGGGCGGACCATGTCGAACGCGAGGTCGGGCCGGGTCAGCGCGGCGGGCGAGTTGCACAGATGCGCCGCTTCGAACCTCACACCGGCGTCGGCGGCCTGGCTTCGCATCTCGGTCAGGCGCTGCGCCTGCCGGTCGTTGGTGGGGTTGTCGGGTTCGTCACCGCATGCCAGGTGCGACATGATGCCGCGAACCCGCACGGCGTGCTCGGCGACGGAGCGGGCCAGCTGATCGAGCAGCGCCGGGTATTCGGCCGGGCTCACTCCGTTGCGGCTCAGCCCGGTGTCGGCCTTCACGGTGAGGGTGGCCGTCTTGCCGGTCCGGTGCACGGCGTCGAGAACCTCGCCGAGCTGACGTACGGAGGACACGGCGAGTTGGACGTCGGCTTCCAGCGCCGGAGCGAAGTCGGTGCCGGGGCCGTGGAGCCATGCCAGCACGGGTGCGGTGACGCCGTCGCCACGCAGTGCGAGCGCTTCGCCGACGGTGGCCACGCCGAGCTCGGTGACGCCCGCGTCGAGCACCGTTCTGGCGACCTCGGTGGCCCCGTGCCCGTATCCGTCCGCCTTGAGCACCGGCATCACCTGCGCGGCACCGGCACGTTCGCGCAGCAGGGCCACGTTGTGCGCGATCGCGTCGAGGTCGACGACCACCTGGGCGGTGGGCATCGTCGTGGTGGTCTCGGTTGTCGTGGTGGTCTCGGTTGTCTGCATGGTCATGTCACCGCCGACGATTGTCCCAGAACCCCGACGGCAGGTGCGGTGCGACCGGTTATCCACAGCGGCAGCTTCATCCACAGGCCGGGTTTTTCCGGCTGCCCATGTTGGCGCCGCCTGACAAAATCGAATACATGTTCGATGGTTCGTTGCCCGAGATTGGCGACTTCTCCGCACTCAGTGATGCGGAGTTGGTGGCCGCCTCGGCCGGGTGGGGGCGGGTCGAATCGGCGGCCGCGGCCCGCAAACTGGCCGCTATGGCCGAGGTGTTCCGCCGCCGCACCGGCTGCGAGGACGCCGCCGACCGCAACAACTGGTTCGTCGACCCCGACGCCAACGCCATCAGCGAACTGGCCGCCGCTCACAACATCACCGAATCGCTGGCCATGGGCCAAACCCACCGCGCCGTCATGCTCGGCGACCGCCTCCCCCGCGTGGCCGCGCTCTTCGCCGCCGGGCTGGTCAGCGACCTGCTGGTACGTGCGATCGTGGCCCGCACCGCCCTGATCACCGACCCCACCCTGATGGCCGCCGTCGACGCCGACCTGGCCGCCCAGATCACCGCCTGGGGACCGAAGTCGCAGAAGAAGACGGTCGCCGCCATCGACGCCATCGTCGAGATCCACGACCCCGGCGCCCTACGGCGCATCAAGGACTGCGAGAAGGACCGCGACGTCCAATTCGGATTCCTCAGCGACGCCCCCGGGTTCATGACCGTCTGGGCTCGCATGTACGCCCCCGACGGCGCGGCGTTCGAACAACGCGTCACCGACATGACCCATACCCTGTGCCCTGATGATCCCCGCACCGCGGAGGAACGCCGTAACGACGCGATGGCCGCCGTTGCCACCGGCACCCAACTCCACTGCGAATGCGACCACCCCGACTGCCCCGCCACCACCGGCGACGCGCGCCCCGCGAAAGACGTGGTCATGCACGTCATCACGACCCAAGACACCCTCACCCAAGCCCAGGACCTCAGCGCCGCTGGAGATTCAACGGCCGAGGCTGCGGGTGACGATGCGCCGGAGTCTGACGCCGAAACCGCGACTCCCGAGTACGAGGACGCGACCACCGACAACACCGCTCCGAAGTCGGCGTCCGCGCCGCGGCAATCACCCTGCCCGGCACCGGCATTCGTCTTCGGCGCCGGCGTCACCAATGCGACCGTGCTCGCCGCCTTCCTCGACCGCGCCACGATCCGCCCCATCATCCACCCCGGCGACGCCCCACCCGAACCCCGCTACCGGCCGTCGAC
>NZ_LQIU01000007.1 GCF_001499995.1 Mycobacterium sp. IS-1496 | reverse complement strand
TCTTCGGCCATTTGCAGACAGACCACAACCACCGTCAAAAGCCTTGCCAAATGGCAGCGGCTTGACATAGGAGAGACTCATGATCCGGTGTGTGCGGCTGTGGACCGGGGCGGACGACGCGTCGCACTTCGAGATCGGGCGCCTCGACATGCGCCCCGGCCGCAACGACGACCTCGTCTCCGCGGTGATGCCGTCCACCCATGTGACCGTCGAGGAGACCGCGGCCGGACGAGCCCTCGCGTGGCACACCGCACCGGTACGCCAACTCGTGGTGACCCTGGCGGGGTCGCTGGTGTTCTCCACCCGCGACGGTGAGGAGTTCGAACTCGGACCGGGCGACGTGCTGCTGGCGGAGGACACCGCGGGGTCGGGACACAAGTGGCGGTTGGAGGGAACCGATCCCTGGCGGCGGATGTACGTGGTGCTCGCCGACGACGTCGACGTGGCGTTCGTCGCGGCCTGACATGCGATTCGACACCGGCTGCTGGAACGTGTTCTAGTGCAGAGGTGCTGGAGTACACCCACATCGAGGGTCTGAGCTCGGCGGACGTCGCCCGGTTGCGGGAGACCTACGAACCGCTGACGGAGTCGGTGCGCGCGCTGATCGACGCCACCATCCGCACCCAGGTCGACGCCGAGACCGTCGCCGCCGCCAAAGCCGAGATCGACGCGGCCACCGCGCGCCTGCGCAGCAGACAGCTCGACGGCGCCTTCGGGGTGCAGTTCACCTCCGACGGCGACCAGATGCCCTGGGGCAACCCCGTCATCGGGGTGCGTAACCCGGTCGCGCCCCCGCTGGTGCTCCACCGCGACGAGAACGGCCGCGTGTCGACCGACTTCGACCTGGGCGCGGCCTACGAGGGTCCGCCCGGCCACGTCCACGGCGGGGTGGCCGCACTGGTGCTCGACCACGTGCTGGGTGAGGCCGCCAGTGACCAGCGCCAGCCGCGACTCACCGGCACGATCACGATGCGCTACCTGCGCACCACGCGCCTCGGCCGACTGCACGCGGAGGCGCAGATCGCGCGGGTCGAGGGGATCAAGGCCTTCGTCGTCGGCCATCTCGCCGACGACGACGGGGTGACCGTCGAGGCCGAGGGAGTGTTCATCAAGCCCAGGTGGGCGCGGGGATAGGCGTGATCGCCCCGAGGCTTCGGGTGATCGCCGCCAGCTCGGTGACGAGCACACGGGCACCGCTGCTGGCCGCGACGGTGTCCGCCAACTCGCGGACCCGGCGGTCGGCCGCCATCAGCTCGGGCAGGTCCACGGTCCACAGCGCGGCCGGGTTGGGCGGGGCCCCGCGCAACGCGTCGACGTAGTCGTCGACCGCCGCGACGAACTCCGGGCTCAGTGCCACCGGTTGGGCGGGCAGATTGCTCTCCATCGTGGTGCAGGCGCCGGTGATCGCGTTGAGCGCCGTCCGCAGGGACCGCAGCCACTGCCGCTGCATCGGATCTTGCAGCCGCGTGGCGCCCGAGGCGGCCTCGAACGCCGCCCGGGCGCGGTAGGCCCGCTGCCACGCCGCGGCCAGCGCGTCCGCCGGCCGGTCGAGTTCGTGGACGAAGGCCCGGACCACCATTGCGGCGTAGTCGATCTCGGTCATCAGCAGTTCCCCCGCGCGCTGACGCAGCCTGATCATGGCGTCGTCGGGCAGCGAAACGTGGGCGATCAGCGCGAGTCCGCCGCCGATCGCGACCGCCACCAGGCGGTGGACCGCCGCGGTGCCCTGCACCGGATCGACGATCCCGAGCAGGAACACCACCGACGCGGCCAGCGCCGCACTGACCGCGATGTACCCGAAACCCCACACCGCGTACGCGACTCCGACGAACGCCGCCGCGCTGATCGCCGCGACGATGCCCGTCGGCGGCCACAGCAGGCTGATCGCGGACGCGACCAGGATGCCCCCGGCGATTCCGGCCAGTCGCCCGGCGCACCGGGTGTACGTGTGCGCGGTCTCGGGCCGCAGGATCAACAGGACGGTCAGCGCCATCCAGTAGGGCTCACGGAGATCGGTGAAGCGCGCCACCGCCACGGCGACTGCGGTGGCCGCGGCGAGGCGGATCGCATGCCGCAGCACCGGCGACGTCGACGTCAGATGACGGCGCAACACACTCGCCGACCCGGACAGCGAACCCCTCAGATCCGATCCCCGTAGCCGGCCGAAACGCAACACCGCCGCCTCGTGCAACTGTTCGGAGAAACGTTGGGCGGCAGCGGCGCCCGGACCGGTGACGGCCGCGGCCGCGGCGTCGACGCGATGCAGGGCACGATCGGCTCCGCGGTGCGCGGCCACCCCGTGCTCGGCGATCGCGTCGAGGAACTCGCCGGCGGCCGAGGACAGTTCCGTGAGATCGGCGTCGGTGCGGCGCAGCGCGACCAGCGTCGCGGCGATCCTCTCGGGCAGTTGGTAGCCGAGTTGGTAGGCCTTGGGGCGCTGGTGTTGCGGAATGGTGGTGAACACCTCCCGCAGCCACGTCAGCTGTGCCGGGTCGAGCGGTGCCCCGGTGTCCGAAGCCAGTCTCCTGGCGTCCTGCGCGAGCGACCTGTGCGCACGGGTGAGGGCGTGCTGCTGCGCACGCCACCGCTGCGGCGGGCGCAGCCAGACCAGCAGCGCCTGCACCAGACCGGTGGCCAGCGTGAGCGCCACGGTGGCCAGCACGTCGGGCAGCGACATCGCCTCGGGCGGGGTGATCACCAGCAGGCCGGCCGCGGCCGCGGCGACGAACCCGGCGTTCGCCCCCAGGGCCCACTGCATTCCCGCCATGAAGCACCAGCACGCGACCACGACGACAAACACGGCGTCGTGGCCGGTGCTCGACGAGCCCAGCAGGGCGGCCGCGCCCACCTCGACCGACGCGATGAGCACGATGGGCAGCCGCCGCCCGGGCGTGTCCTGCAGTGCGATCGCGCCGGCGATGATGCCGGCCCCGGCGGTCCACATCGCCGCCGTCGGCGAAATCGCGTACAGCGCCAGCGCTGTCAGCGCCAGTACGCCCACGAGGCTGCGGACGACCGCACCGACTCCCGGCGTGGTCAGCCGAACCGTGTCCATCATCCGGCTGTCGACGTGCACGCGATCATTCTCCCCCCGAGGCGCCGCCAGCCTGTCGTGACTCGCGCGGGCGGTGGTGTCAGTAGGTTGCAGGCGTGGAGAAGGTGATGATCACGTTGCAGTCCTCGGACGCCGACGAGGCCTGGTGTACCCGGTTGCGCACCGACGTGGCGCCGCGACTGCTCGACCTCGGCGTGCCCGGACTCACGGTGAACGTCCGCGACGCACCGGTACGGGACTCCCTGATGACGCTCACCACGCTCGACCCGCCGGTGGTGGCGGTGGTGAGCCTGTGGACGCAACAGTCCTACGGCGACGACGTCCGCGGCGCCCTCGACGCGGTGAGGCCCGAATGCGATGCGGTGGCGGCCTATCTGGTCACCGAGTCGGCGCCGATGCCCGCCCCGGCCACGGAACCGGGGGAGCGCACCGAGGGGCTGGCCAACATCGCGCTGCTGCGCCGGCCGGCCGACCTCGACGAGCCGACATGGCGGGACCGCTGGCAGCGGGACCACACACCGGTCGCGATCGCCACCCAGGCCACGTTCGGCTACGTCCAGAACACCGTCGTGCGCGCGCTGACCGACGACGCACCGGAGATCGCCGCGATCGTCGAGGAGCTGTTTCCCCTTGCGGCCGTGTCGGATCTGCACGCCTTCTTCGGTGCGGCCGACGACGCCGACCTGGCCGACCGGATGCAGAGGATGCTGGCGAGCACGGAGGCGTTCGGCGCCAACCGCGACATCGACACGGTGCCCACCAGTCGGTACGTGATGCGCAGCCCCTTCGTGGCGGGCTGACGTTACGCTGCTGCGGTGACCCTGCAGATCAACGATGCCGACGGGGTGCGCACCGTCACGCTCGACCGGCCGGAGGCGCTCAACGCGTTCAACGAGGCGCTCTACGACGCGACCACGGTGGCGTTACGGGCGGCCGACGCCGACCCTTCGGTGGCCGTCGTGCTGCTCACCGGGGCGGGTCGGGCTTTCAGCGCCGGTAACGACCTCCACGAGATGGCCGCCCGCGTCACCGATCCGGACTTCCAGCCGGGGGAGCACGGCTTCCCCGGACTCATGGAGGCGTTGCTCGACCTCCGTAAACCGTTGGTGTGTGCGGTGAACGGGCTCGCTGTGGGCATCGGCACCACGATCCTCGGCTACGCGGACCTGGTGTTCATGGCGACGACGGCGCGGTTGAAGTGTCCGTTCACCAGCCTCGGCGTGGCGCCGGAGGCGGCGTCGAGCTATCTGCTGCCGCAGTTGATGGGGCGCCAGAACGCGGCCTGGCTGCTGATGTCCTCGGACTGGGTGTCGGCCGCCGATGCGCAGCGCATGGGCATCGCCTGGCAGGTCTGCGAGCCGGACGATCTGCTCGACGAGGCCCGCAGGCACGCCGCGGTCCTGGCGTCCCGGCCGATCCCGAGCCTGATGGCAGTCAAGGAGACCATCGTCGAGCCGACGCGGGCCGAGGTGAAGGCCGCCCTCGCCCGTGAATACGCCAAATTCGAGGTGCTGCTCGGCCAGGCGGCCAACACCGATGCGCTCGCCGCCTTCGCCGGCCGCGGGGCGAGCGACGCGACAGGACAGCAGGACTAGTTCGCCCGCATCCGCGACGGGCATCCGTTGTAGTGCGCCGGGCAGCCGTCGACGCTGTGGGCCTCGATGATCGCCCGCAGTGTGCGCCGGCACCGGCCGCACTCGCTGCCCGCGCCGCAGGCCTCGGCGATCTCCTTGGACGTCGAGGCGCCGGCGGCGATGACGTCGTTGACGACGTGGCTGGTGACTCCCATGCACAGGCAGACGAACACTGCGGACCCCGCTATTCCTCGTCGTCCACGGCCATGACGTGGGCCAGCTTGCCGACGAACAGCGTCGGGTAGGCGCCGAGGCCGGCCCTCGACATCCATTCGGCGGAGGCGTCCGGGTGGTCGATCCACTGCCGGGCACTGCGCTCGTCGTCGACCTCCTGCAGGATCATGACTTCCTGCCCGTCGTCGAGGGCCTGATACACCCACACCTTGCAGACACCGGCCTCGCGGAACCGGTCGAGACCGTCGTGCACCTTGACCATCAGCGCCTCCACGTCGTCGACCGCGGCCATCGCGCCGACGATGACCCCGGCGACGTGGCGCTGCGAGGACGGACCGTCCAGGTCGATCTTCTCGACCACCTCCCCGCCGAACACGGGCGGGATGTCGTCGACCCCGGAGATGTCGAACAATTCGAATATCGCGGGCGATCGCAGGACCTCCCGAACGGATTTCGGATGGCGAATGCCGATCGTCGTCAATACACGTCCGGGCTCCCAGATCGATTTGTACACCACCACATGGTGTGCGCCAATCGCACTCAAACCGGCTTTCTTCGTCTCCAGCCAGGCCCACATTCGCTCGGGATCGTCGACGCGAAAATCGCACGCGAGAATGAGTGAGTGGAGGTCATACTCACCCATTGTTTCCCGCCTGTCAGAGGTACGCGCCCGCATGTTAGTGCAGTCTAACCTTACTTAGGACAGCCAGTCCAGAGAACCCGGTGCGCGATGCGGCCAGCAACGGCCCCGGGTCCGCAGGCGCGCCCAAAACACGCCGCTAACAAGCTAAACGGGTCGCTTCCGCTTCTCGTTGGGGCTAGATTGCAGTGGTACGGCAAACAGTGAGACCGAGCGGCCACCACAGTCAGTAGGAGAGGTCCATGCAAGGCGATCCCGACGTCCTGAAATTGCTCAACGAGCAGTTAACAAGCGAATTGACGGCGATAAACCAGTATTTCCTCCATTCGAAAATGCAGGAAAGCTGGGGCTTCACCGAATTGGCGAGTCACACCCGCGAGGAATCGTTCGATGAAATGCGCCACGCGGAGGCCATCACCGACCGGATTCTTCTCCTGGACGGTCTGCCGAATTATCAGAGACTTTTCTCGCTGCGGGTCGGCCAGACCCTGCGCGAGCAATTCGAGGCCGATCTCGCCATCGAATACGAGGTGGTCGGCCGGCTCAAGCCCGGCATCGTCATGTGCCGGGAGAAGGGCGATGCGACCAGCGCCAACCTGTTCGAGACCATCCTCGCCGACGAGGAGAAGCACATCGACTACCTCGAGACGCAACTCGAGCTGATGGACAAGCTCGGCGAGCAGCTCTACGCGGCGCAGTGCGTGTCGCGTCCGCCGCAGTAGCGCCGCGCCGCCGTACCCACTGACTGACCCGCGCCGTTCCGGGGTAACCGGAGGCGCGGGTCGGTTCGTGTCAAGGGTCACACCTGGAATGAACCGGGCCGCCGTAACTTTTATAGACAAGCTAACGATATAGCGGTCGGCATTTCCATGGAAGGCACGTATGGCGAGTTCACCCGCACCCACCTCAGCACCACCCGAGCCGGGCGGCGCGTTGATCAGCCCGCAGCGGCGCAATCTGGTCTTCGTCGCCGTCCTCCTGGGCATGCTCCTCGCCGCGCTGGACCAGACGATCGTCGCGACGGCGCTGCCGACCGTCGTGGCCGATCTCGGCGGCGCCGGCCACCAGAGCTGGGTGGTGACGAGCTACCTGCTGGCCTCGACGATCGTCACCGCGATCGTCGGCAAGCTCGGCGACCTGTTCGGTCGCAAGACGGTCTTCCAGGCGGCGGTGCTGTTCTTCCTCGCCGGATCGGTGCTGTGCGGGCTCGCGAACTCGATGAGCATGCTGGTGGCCGCGCGGGCGCTGCAAGGTGTCGGCGGCGGTGCGCTGATGGTGACGGCCATGGCGCTCATCGGGGAGGTCATCCCGCTGCGGGAGCGCGGCCGCTACCAGGGCGCGCTGGGTGCCGTCTTCGGCGTCACGACCGTCATCGGACCGCTGCTCGGAGGCTTCTTCACCGATCACCTCACCTGGCGCTGGGCATTCTGGATCAACGTGCCGGTGGGCGTCGTGGTGTTCTTCGTCGCCGCCGCGGCGATCCCGGCGCTGAGCAGGTCCGGCCGGCCCAACATCGACTACGCGGGCATCGTGTTCGTCGGTCTCGGCGCGTCCGGCCTGACGCTCGCAACCAGCTGGGGCGGAGCCGAATACGCGTGGACGTCGCCGGTCATCATCGGCCTGTTCGTCGCCTCCGCGGTGGCGCTGGCGGTGTTCATCCAGGTGGAGCGGCGCGCCGCCGAACCGATCCTGCCGATGCGGCTGTTCGCCAGCCCGGTGTTCACGGTCTGCTGCATCCTGTCGTTCATCGTCGGCTTCGCGATGCTCGGAGCGCTGACCTTCCTGCCCACCTTCATGCAGTTCGTCGACGGCGTCTCGGCCACCGAATCGGGCCTGCGCACACTGCCGATGGTGGCGGGACTGCTCATCACCTCGATGGGCAGCGGTGTCATCGTCGGCCGCACCGGGCGGTACAAGATCTTCCCCGTCCTGGGCACCGCGATCATGACGGTGGGATTCCTGCTGCTGTCCCGGATGGACGCCACCACACACCTGCTGCAGCAGTCCCTGTACCTGTTCGTCCTCGGCACCGGCATCGGGTTGTGCATGCAGGTGCTCGTGCTCACCGTGCAGAACACCGCCACCTTCGACGACCTCGGCGTCGCCACCTCCGGGGTGACGTTCTTCCGCACCATCGGCAGTTCGTTCGGTGCGGCCATCTTCGGATCGCTGTTCGCCAACTTCCTCGACGACCGGATCGGGGCCGCCCTGCTGCGCAGCGGCGCGCCGCCGGTCGCCGCCGAATCACCGCAGGCGCTGCATCGGCTGGCACCCGATGTCGCGGCGCCGATCGTCGACGCGTACGCCGATTCGCTCGGCCTGGTGTTCCTCTGCGCCGCCCCGGTCGCGGCAGTCGGCTTCCTGGTGGCCCTGCTGCTCAAAGAGGTGCCGTTGCGGGAGATGGAGACCGGCGCCGCCGTCGACCTGGGCGAGGGTTTCGCGATGCCCGGTGCCGAATCCTCCGAGCAGATGCTCGAATCCGCGGTGGGCCGGTTGCTGCGCAACTCACCCGACATCCGGTTGCGGTCGTTGGCCGGACGGCCTGGGTGCGAACTCGACGTCGCGCGGCTGTGGGCGCTCCTGCAGATCTACCGCCACAACCAGGTCTTCGGTTCGGCCAGGTTGAGCGAGATCGCCGACCGGCTGCGCATCCCCTGCGAGGTGGTCGAACCGGTCTTCGACGATCTGGTGGCCACCGGATACGCCGTCCGGACCGGAGACCTGTTGTGGCTCAGCCAGTCCGGGGCCCGACAGGTCGACGCCGTGTCGTCGGCCTTCGTCGGCATGATCGTCGACAAGCTCGCCACGTCACCCACGTTCGAGGGACGGCCCGACCGGTTGCAGGTGGAGGCGGCGCTCGAGCGGATCACCCACCGCATGCTCGTGCAACGCGAATGGGAGTGGGACGACGAACTCGAACGGACTCAGTGACCCCGGTCTGCGCGTAGCATGCGGCCATGAGCCGAATCGGGGACGCCTCCCGTGACTTCGCCGATGACGACGTGACGGCCTTCGCTGTCCGCTCACCCGATCTCGGGGCGGCGATGGCCACCTTCAGCCAGGCCGTCTACACCAAGGGCCGCCTGCCGTTGCGGGTACGGGAACTGGCCCGGGTCGTCATCGCGAACGCGAACGAGTGTGTGGTGTGCCAGAACACCCGCGACTCCGACGGTGAGGCGGCCGGCGTCGACGAGGACCTCTACCGGTACAGCGACCAGTGGCGCACGTGGCCGGGATACAGCCCCGCCGAACGCGTCGCCGCGGAGTTCGCCCACCGGTTCGCCACCGACCACACCGGCCTGCGCGAGGACGACGACTTCTGGGCCAGGGCGGGCGAGCACTTCGACGCCGACCTGATCACCGACCTCGCGCTGTCCTGCGCCATGTGGGTCGGGATGGGCCGGGTGCTGCGGACGCTCGACATCGGGCAGAGCTGCAAGATCACTCTGTAGATTCCGGGCGCCGCCGGGCGGCCACTCGGTGAACAATGGTCGTCATGGCAGCCAAACCCCTCGCCGCAGCCGCCATCGCGCAACTGGAGTCCGACGGCGTCGCCACCCTGATCGGGACGGTCGTCAACCCGGCGGGACTCACGCACGCCAAGACGGTTCCCCTGCGCCGGATGGGCGCCTTCGCCGATCCCGGCCTCGGGGCCAGCCCGGTCTGGCACGCGTTCACCATCGACCAGTCCGGCATCGTGTTCGGTGACTCCATCAGCGTGGTCGGCGATCAGCGGATCCGGATCGACCTCGGTGCGCTGCACATCCTCGGTGACGGGTTGGCATGGGCCCCGGGCGGATTCTTCGATCAGGACGGCGGGCCCGATCCGTTCTGCAGCCGGGGTGCGCTGCGCCGGGTGGAGCGCCGGCTGTCGGCGGCGGGACTGACCGCCTCGGTGGGCCACGAGATGGAGTTCGTCCTGGTCGGTCCGGACGGCGGCCGGTTGCCGTCGACGCTGTGGGCGCAGTACGGCCTGGCCGGGGTGCTCGAATACGAGGGTTTCGTCCGTGACGTCACCGATGCGGCGACGAGTTCGGGGGTGCCGATCGAGCAGTTCCATCCCGAGTACGGGGCCAACCAGTTCGAGATCTCACTGTCGCCGCTGCCGCCGGTCGCGGCTGCCGACTCGCTGGTGTTGATGCGGATCCTCATCGGCCGGGTCGCCCGCCGGTACGGGATGCGGGTCAGCCTGTCGCCCGTCCCGTTCGCAGGCAGCGTCGGTAACGGTGCGCACCAGCACTTCTCGTTGCGGCGCCACGGTGTCCCGTTGTTCTCCGACGGTTCGGGGGCCCACGGTATGACGGCCGAGGGCGAGTCCGCCGTCGCCGGCTTGGTCGCCGGACTGCCGGAAGCGCAGGGGGTGTTGTGCGGTTCGCTGCTGTCCGGTCTGCGCATCCAGCCGGGCCACTGGTCGGGGGCCTACATCTGCTGGGGCACCGAGAACCGCGAAGCCGCGGTGCGGTTCCTGCAGGGCGGTCCGGGCAACGTGCACGGCGGCAATGTCGAGGTCAAGGTCATCGACCCATCGGCGAACCCATACCTCGCCTCGGCGGCCATCCTCGGCCTGGCGCTTGACGGGATCGAGCATGAATCGACGCTGCCGCCGGAGACCGGCGTGGATCCGGCGTCGCTCACGGAAGCCCAACGGGCACAGGCGGGTACGGTCCTGCTACCCGCCCGGCAGCTCGACGCGTTACGCGCCCTAGAGGGTTCCGCGTCGATGCGCCGCATCCTCGGGGACGCGGTCGTCGACGCCGTGGTCGCGGTACGGCGTTACGAGGCAGAGCATTTCGGCGCCCTGGCGCCGGAGGAGCAGGCCGACAGGTTCCGGATGGCGTGGAGTGTCTGACCCCGCGCGGGTGACACTCAGATCAAGCCGGTCGCGTCGAACACCCAGGAGGTGTCGGCAGTGGCCAGATCCTCGAGCCAGGTAGGCGGTGCGGTGGCCGTCAGCCCGGACATGTCCCAGTAGTCCTTCCACAGCGTGATCCTGCCGTCTTCGACCCGGTGGACGGTGACGAACCGCAGCACCGCGGTCTCGCCGGTCGGCCACCGCCACGTCTCGGAGTGCTCGTACATCACGTCGGCGCCGTTGGTCACGAGCAGGCCGTCGTGGTTCTCGTAGCCGGCGAGCGGTTCGAGCCCGACCTTGAGCCGCTTGACGATGTCCTCGGGACCGCGGGCGGCCAGCGCGGGACCGACGGGCATGTCGGCGTAGATGCAGTCGTCGGACAGATGGGCCTTCACCGCTTCCCAGTCCCTGGCGGACAGCGACTTCCACATGCCGAGCACCGTATCGTCAACGGACACCGGCGAACTCCGTGGCCGAGGTGGGCACGGCAGGCGCCCGGTGGGCGGCGCGCAGGAACCGCCCGGTGCGCTTCCTGCCCACGAGGCCGGTTGGCGCGCCGTCGCGGAACACCGCGTGCCCGCTGACCATGACCAGATTCACCGTGCTGTCGTTGCGGTTGACCATGCGCTCGAGCCCGCCGTAGAAGTCGACGCGGTCCTCGGCGTACTCGTCGAGGCTCGCGTCGAGGTGTGCCGGGTCGATCACCACGAGGTCCGCCCGGTCGCCGACACGCAGGTGGCCGGCGTCGATGCGGTACCAGTCGGCGAGTTCACCGGTGAGCCGGTGCACCGCCTGCTCGACGCTCATGAACGGCCGGCCGTCCTTCTGCGCGTCGTACACGTGGCACAGCAGCCGCAGACCCATGTTGTAGAACGCCATGTTGCGCAGATGTGCGCCGGCGTCGGAGAAGCCCATCTGAATGCCGGAGTCGCGGGCCAACTTCTTCAGGACATCGGGTCGGTGATTGGAAATCGTGGTGCGCCAACGGAGTTCGCGACCGTGCTCGAGAACCAGGTCGAGGAAGGCGTCGACGGGGTGCAGCCCCCGCTCGACGCCGACCTGGCCGAACGACTTGCCGACGATCGACGCGTCGGGACTGTCGACGATCTCGGCGTCGAAGAAGTCGCGCTGCCACACCCGCACGCCCATCTTGTTCTCGTAGTCCTTGCGGAAGCGCCGCCGGTAGTCCTCGTCGCGCATCAAGGCGTTGCGTTCGACCTCGTCGCGCAGGTGCAGTGCGGCCGCGCCCGCGCCGAACTCCTCGAACACCACCAGATCGATACCGTCGGCGTACACCTCGAACGGCACGGGCAGATGCTGCCACCGGAAGTTACCGCCTAGCCGGTTGACCGCGCGGGCCACCGGCCCGAGGATCTTGATCGCGTACGGGTTCGACTTCACGTCGGCGGCCGAGAGCAGGCTGGTCTTGAGCGGGTTGCGGAAGAGGCCGAGGGACTGCGCCAGTTGCGATCCCAGGTTCAGCGGGTTGGCGATGTCGGGTCCGGATTGCAACACCCGCCCACTGCGCCGCAGCATCGACTTCAGACGGCGCAGTTCGCGCGGTTTGGCGTAGGTCGACGGCAGCGTGCGTGAGCGGCACGTGTCGCCGTCGAGCTTGTCGAACAGCAGCTGCTGGGAGGACATGCCGACGAATCCGGCCGACAGCGCTTCCTCGAGCATCTCCTCCATGCGGGCCTGTTCGCCGCGGGTCGGGCGCTCGGTCCCACGGGTGGCGCGGTCGAGGCCCATGACGGCAGTCCGCATGTCGCTGTGCCCGATGAACGCACACACGTTCGGGCCGAGCGGTCGCGACTCCAGTGCCGTGACGTACTCGTCGCACGTCGTCCAGGTCTTGTGCCGGTCCACCGCGGCGATGACGTGCTCGCGGGGGATGGCCTCGACCCTGCCGAACAGGTCGCCCGCGTCGTTGCCGTCGACGTGGATGGTCGACAGGGAGCACGAGCCGAGCATCACCGTCGTCACGCCGTGGCGCAGCGATTCCGTGAGGGCCGGCCCCTCGAGCACCTCGACGTCGTAGTGGGTGTGGATGTCGAGCATGCCCGGGATCACCCATTTGCCGGTGGCGTCGATGACCTGGGGGCATCCGGCGGCGTCGAGTTCGTCGGGCGTGATGGTGACGACGTGGCCGTCGCGGATACCGATGTTGCGGATCGCCGAGGGTGCGCCGGTGCCGTCGAACCAGCGTCCGTTGGCGATGATCGTGTCGTAGGTCACGATGTCATAGAACAGTCCCGGTGCGGCGGGTGTCAACGCTTCCAGTGAACAGATTCGCTGATTTGTCTACTGAGGCGTTGACCTGCGCCTTCAGTCGGCCCATCCGTCGGGCTGGCGGTGGTCGATGTCGGTGAACCCGTACTCGCGGGCGAGTTGGGCGGAGGTCGCCGAGCGTTGATTCCACCGGTGCCTGCGCGTGTCGGCGGCGATTGCGGCCACGGCCCGGCCGACGTAGCGCGGCGTCTCGGACTCGGCGAAACCGGGCGGGGCCGTCGGATGACCGCCGGGGCGATCCGGCTGGAGCGCCGAGCGCCAGTCGGCTTCGGTCACGCCGTAGTTGTCGAGCATCATCTCCGACCGCAGCCAGCCCGGGGTGACGGCGACAGCGGTGGCGCCGAACGGTGCGAGCTCGTGGCCATGGCTGAACGCCAGTCGGTTGACGGCGCACTTGACCAAGTCGTAGAACACCGAGATCCGGTAATTGTCGGCGTTGTAATCGGCAGTGCCGTCGGTGATTTCGACGAGCAGGCCGCCAGGCCGGGCCACCAGGAGCGGAAGCAGGCAGTGCGCGGTGATGAGATGCGTGTCCACACCCAACCGGACGATGCGCAACCCGTCGTCCAGATCGTGCTGCCACATCGGCCGGTCCCAGCTCGACGGCGGGCCCTTGAGCAGCTCGGCACCCCAGATGTCGTTGACCACGATGTCGATGTGGCCGTGTTCGGTGCGCAATCGGCCGGCCAGTGCGCGTACCTGCTCGATGTCGAGGTGGTCGACACGGTGGGCGGTACCTCGGCCGCCGAGAGCAGTGACCATCTCCGCGATCTCTTCGATGGTCTCCGGCCGGTCGTAATCGGAGCCGCCGCGGGCCGTCCGACTGCTGCGGCCCGTACAGATGACGGTCGCACCCGCCTCGCCGAGTGCTGTGGCGATTACGCGACCTGCGCCCCGAGTGGCTCCCGCCACCACGGCGATGCGGCCGCGCAACACGTCCGGATCGGGACGCCATGTCATCAATTGAGTATGGCGCGCTGGGGCAATCGGTTCCGCCGGTTCGGGGAGGAGCGCATACTCGCGAACGTGACACCGTTGCAGCGCTACATCGCCGAGGAGATCGCCACCGACCATGTCGACGGATTGCTGTCGCGCCGGGAAGCGTTGCGCAGGCTCTCCCTCCTCGGCATCGGCACCGCGGGTGCGACGGCGCTGTTCACCGCGTGCAGTGAGAACAAGCAGCAGGAAGCCGAGGTGCCGGTGACGTCCAGCGGCGCCGCGACGCGCAGTGCGCCACCTCCGGGATCGGAGAACGCGGTGCCGACCGAGCCGGTCACCTGGGCCGGACCCCGCGGTGAGTTGCAGGGCGCGTGGGCGGCCGCGGACCGGCCGCGCGGCGCCGTGCTGGTGATCCACGAGAACAAGGGGCTCAACGACTACATCCGGTCGGTGGCCGGCCGGTTCGGGGGAATCGGCTACTCCGCGCTGGCGATCGATCTGCTCTCCGGACAGGGCGGCACCGCGAGATTCGCCGATCCCGCCGAGGCCACCGCGGCGCTGAGCAAGCTGCCACCGGAGGAGGCGATCGCCGACGTGAAGTCCGGCATCGACGAGGTGGCGCGCCGGGTACCGGATCGCAAGATCGCGGCGGTGGGCTTCTGCATGGGCGGAGGCATGGTGTGGCGCCTTCTGGCGGCCGGTGAGCCACGGTTGGCCGCCGCGGTGCCGTTCTACGGGCCCACTCCGGAGAACCCGGACTTCTCGGGCTCGAAAGACGTTGCAGTCCTGGGGATCTACGCCGCCCAGGATCAGCGGGTGAACGCGAGTGAACCTGTCGCGCGCGCTGCCCTCGAGAGGGCCGGCATGGTCTTCGAACTCGTCACCGAGCCCGACGCCAACCACGCCTTCTTCAACGACACCGGTGAGCGGTACAACGCCACCGCCGCCGCCGACGCGTGGAAACGCCTGCAGGAGTGGTTCTCCCGCTACGTCGACTGACTGTCCCGGACGCCGTCATCGTCACCACCCGTGCCGTCGTGGTCGGTGAGGTTGCGGTGGGGGTGGAAGTGGTTGGTGCGGGGTTGGCAGGCCAGGGTGAGGTCGGTCTGCAGCTCGGTGACCGCGGTCCGCGAGCGTGCGCAGACTGCTGTGAACTCCGCGGCGCGTCGGGTACAGACACGCACCCTCGCGCGGAGAGGGGGCAGTGGGGCGCGAGAGCGGGGATGTTCACGGCTCGTTCAGGCGCCGGCCGTCGCATCGCCGCGCAACGCACACACGCGGCGGGTTTCATCGAGGCATGCGGGTGGTGCAGGTCGCCAACTTCTACGGCCCACGCTCGGGGGGCTTGCGCACCGCGGTGGACCGGCTCGGCGCCGAGTACTGCGCGGCCGGACACGAGGTCTACGTCGTCGTCCCCGGACATCGCGCAGCGCAACAGCGACTGCCCACCGGCGTCACCCGGATCACCCTGTCCGCCCGTCTCATTCCGTTCACCGGCGGATACCGCGCTGTCCTGCCGGGTCCGGTCACCGCGCTGCTGCAGGAACTGCAGCCCGACGCCGTCGAAGTGTCGGACCGACTGACCCTGCGATCACTCGGAGGCTGGGGCCGTCGCCACGGTGCGGTGACGGTGATGATCTCCCACGAACGCCTCGACCGCCTCGTCGGCCAGGTGCTTCCGGGCCGCATCGCCCGTGCGGTCGCCGATGTCGCCAACCGCCGCACCGCAAGCAATTACGACACCGTCGTCTGCACGACGGCCTTCGCTCGTAGGGAATTCGACCGGATCGACGCCACGAACGTCGTCACCGTTCCGCTAGGGGTCGACCTCGACCAGTTCCACCCGCGCCGACGGTCAGATCGTGTGCGACGCCGGTGGGCGGCGGCCGATCAGACACTTCTCGTGCACTGCGGTCGGCTCTCGGTCGAGAAGCATGCGCACCGCAGCATCGACGCCGTTGCGGCGTTGCGGCATTCGGGTGTCGACGCGCGTCTGGTCGTCGTGGGGGAGGGTCCGCTGCGCCAGCGCCTCGAGCGCCAGGCCGCCGGTCTTCCGGTCGACTTCACGGGTTTCATCGGCTGCCGCGACACGGTGGCCGCCATCCTCGCGTCCGCCGACGTGGCGCTCGCTCCGGGACCGCACGAGACGTTCGGCCTCGCCGCGCTCGAGGCGTTGGCCTGCGGCACACCCGCCGTCGTGTCCCGCACCTCGGCGCTCGCGGAGATCCTCACCGCGGACAGCGGAGCGTCGGCCGACAACGATCCGGAAGCGATCGCACACGCCGTCAGCACCGTGATCCGGAAACCGGAGTCGTTGCGGCGCAGCGATGCCCGTCGGCGGGCCGAACAGTTCACCTGGCCGCGCGCCGCTGAGGGCATGCTCGACGCACTCGGCGCGGGGCAGTGCGGCGAGGAACCCCGAACCGTTTAGCCTGCGGCGCGGGCGGGCAACCCGTAATCAGCGGGACAGTCAATACCCTGACGTGCCCGACCGACCGAAGGAGCCGATGTGGCTACCAGCACGATCGTCTGGATCGTCGTCGCAGTGGTCGTGGCGCTGCTGATCATCGCCGCGCTCGCGATGATGGCGCGCAAACGCCGCAACCAGCAACGTCATCTCGAAGCACAGCGAATCCGCGAAGAAGTCCAGGAGCACCACCAGCACGTCGAGAAGCGCGATCTCATGGCGCAGCAGACCGAGGCCAAGGCGAAAGCCGCCGAGGCCGAAGCGGAAGCCAAGGCCGCCGAGGCCGCCCGACTGCGCGGTGTCGCCTCCACGCATCGCGACGCCGTGGACTCCTCGCGCCAGGAGCTCGACGAGCGCCGCAAGCTCGCCGACAAGCTGGATCCCCACACGCCGAAGGCCGAGGACATGCAGCCCGACGCCGGTGGCGGCAGGCACGACCACGTCCGCGGTGGGCGCCACGACACCCCTGTGCAGGGAACCCCCGTGCAGGGCGCCCCGCAGCAGGGTGTGCCTCAGGGTGCGCCCCAGGGCGATCTGCACGGGGACGTCCCCGGGGGCCGTCGCGGCTTCGGCCAGGACCAGGGTGCCCAGAACCCGAATTTCAACGCGGGCAATGGTCGTACGAACGACCCCCGCACCCGATGACGGACGCTGACAGCACGGCCGGTTCCGCACCGGCCGTGCTGTTCGACATCGACGGCACGCTGGTCGATTCGAACTACCTCCACGTCCACGCCTGGCACCGGTCCTTCGCGGACCAGGGGCTGACGGTCGAATCCTGGCGTGTGCACCGGTGTATCGGCATGGACGGTTCGACGCTGTTGGACAACCTGGTTCCCCATGCCGATGACGACACGCGAAAGCGGCTGAAGGACGGCCATTCTCGCTACTACCTCGACGCCAAGGGGCTGCTGCGCCTGCTTCCGGGCGCGCGCGAACTGCTCGCTCGGATCAACGAGCTCGGCCTGCAGGTGGTGCTGGCCACCTCGGCGCCCGAGGATGAGCTCGAGGTGCTCCGCGAGGTCCTCGACAGCGACGACGTCTACTCCGCGATGACCTCGGGCGGGGACGTCGACACCGCCAAACCCCAGCCCGACATCGTCAACATCGCGCTGGAACGCGCCGGTGTGGACGCCGCACGCGCGGTGTTCGTCGGTGACGCCGTGTGGGACATCGAGGCCTGCGAACGAGCGGGGCTGATGTCGATCGGCGTGCTCAGCGGCGGGGTGTCGCGCGGCGAGCTCACCGAGGCGGGTGCGCGCGCGGTCTTCGAGAATGCCGAAGACCTGCGCGCGCACCTCGACGAAAGCCCTGTCGCCGGCTTACTGAGCCGTCTCGGCCCGAGCGATCAGGGCAACGCGTAACGCAGCACCGCGGCGATTCCGTCGTCCGGGGAGATGCGCTCGTCGGTGCGGACCAGGGCCGCACCCGTGCGTACCGCCACCACCGGAAGCGCCTCGTCGGCCCGCAGAGTCTGGGCCGGCGCGGCCCCCAGCTCCGAGAGCACGTTCTCGTTCGGCGCGACCATCAGGAGGTCGTCGCCGGCGACGACGGTCGCATCGCCGACGTCGCCGATGATGAGCGTTTCGACGGCGCCTGCCCGCAGCGCGGCGCAGACCCCGTGCAGGCCCTGGGCCGCCAGCCCGGAACCCTGACCGGTCGCCTGCGAGAACTGTTCGGCCGCATGCTCTATCGCCGTGAGCCGGCGTTTGAGGAACTCCTGGTCGATGGCGTGCTGCAGATCGGCGTCGGCGAAGCCGCTGTGCCGGGCGCCGACGTCGAGTTCGACCACCCGCTCGGCCACTCGCTCCTCCAGGGTGGGCGCGAGGTCGGAGCGGGACTGCACTTCGCCGACGACGAAGATCACCTCGGGGGAGACCTCGTCGACCAGCGTGGCCAATCGATCCGCCACGGCCCGCAGGTTCTTGCGCCCGGCCTCCATGCTGCGCCGCTGCGGATCGCCGTACCCGGGCGTCTCCGCGCTGTCGGCCTTGTGGATCGGGTAGCCACCCCCGTCGACGGTGTCCGATTCGACCGACCGGTCGCGGTGCACCGTGATGTCGGCGCCGGCATGGTCGACCGCGGCGACCACGTAGGTCGAGTGCTGATCGCCGTGCTCCACCACCGGTACCAGGTAGGGCAGTGACGAGACGCGGACGACGGGTGTCTCGATCGGGCGGATCAGATGCTCGTTGAGCAGCACACCGTCCGTTCCGGCGACCAGACCCCGCCCGCTGCGGCCGACGGCGGGTGATGCGTCGAGCACGGCGTGCTGCAACGCCTCGACGATTCCGGCCGGCGCGTCCTGCTGCTCGAGTTCGTCGCGGATCGCCCGCCACTTGAGTTCCCGCTGGGCAGCGGCATCCTCGGTGTCGTGCGAGTCGTCGAAGTACACCGATGCGTACGGGCCTTTCGACTCCGCCAGCGTTCGGAAGCGTTCGGATTGCATGGTCCTCCGTCCTGATGGGGTGCGACCGACATTGAGTGCCCGCAGACCCGACGGACAAACGGCTCAACCCGTCGACAACTGACCGACCAGGGAGTCGCCGAGCCAGCGCGCATACCGGTCCGGCGACCACCCGCGCTGTCGCACCAGGACGTCGAACGGATGCGGATCGGTGGCGAGGAAGATCAGGTCGACCGCGTCCTGGTACGCCTTTCGGCCGGTGAGCGCGCCCAGCGACCGCAGCCGGCGCGCAACCGTGCGGGCGTCGGTCAGGCGTTGTTCGCGGGCGGCCTCCACCAGGATCTGCGCCTCCGGTTCGACGCCGGCGGCCACCTCGAGTGTGCGGAACAGATCGGCGACCCGACCGTTGATCGCGGTCATCACCGCCGCGCAGCCGCGGAGCAGGTCGGCCGGGTCGTCGACGGCCAGCACCCGTCGCATCTCGTCGCGATCGGCGACGGCCACGTCGGCGTCGTCGCCGGCCACCGCCCACGCCATGGCGAGGCGGAGGAGGTCGATCTTGCCGCCCACCGACGTGAAGACCGTCTTGCGGCTGACATCCGCGGCTGCGGCGATCGCGTCGATGGTCGTGGCGCCGTACCCGTTCGCGACGAAGAGCCGCGCGGCGGCGGCGACGACTCTGCGGCGGGTCTCCTGCGCCTGTGCGGCGCGAAGGCCCGATCGGTACGGCCTCTTGACATCCTCGGCCATTTCACGACACTCTCAATACATTCATTACACTACAAGATACCCCAATGGAGGACCGCATGCGCGTGGTCGTGGTCGGAGCGGGTCCGGTCGGGCTGTTCTGCGCCATCGCGCTGGCCCGCCGTGGTCACACCGTCGCGGTGGTCGACCGCGATGCCGGTCCGCCGGCGTCGGGCCGGTGGCGGCGCAGGGGAGTGATGCAGTTCGATCACGCTCACACCTTCCGGGCACCGGTCGTCGATGCGCTGCGCGCCGAGATGCCCGACGTCGTCGATGCGCTGACCGTCGCGGGCGCAGGCTTCGCCACGGACCGGACCGGCGAGATGGCCGCGCTGCTGTGCCGTCGGTCGACCCTCGAGCGGGTGCTGCATCGCATCGCCCTGCGGCAGAACGGGATCACCCGTCACGTCGCGACGGTGGACCGTCCGCATCGCGCGAACGGCCGGGTCGCCGGCGTCGTCACCGTTCACGGCGTGCTGGCAGCCGATCTCGTCGTCGACGCCTCCGGCCGGTCGGCCCGGTACCTGCGGGATCTGCGGCCCGACGCGGTGGGCGGTGACTGCGGCGCCGTGTACGCGACCCGGCAGTACCGGCTGCACCCCGGCGCAGCGGCCGGGCCTGTCAACTCGCCGATCGGCCTGTCGCTGAGCATGTCCGGTTACGCCGCCATCGCGTTCCTTCACGACAGCGGCACGTTCTCGGTGACCATCACCCACGACGGCGGCGACCTGCGGCTGCGCCGTCTGCGGGAGGATTCGGTGTTCGAGACGGCCGTCGGCGCCATCCCGCAGTTGGCCGACTGGATCGACCCGCGGCGGTCCCGGCCGCTGGCGTCGGTGTTTTCCGGCGGGCGGTTGTACAACAGCTACCGCTCACAGGTGGGCCCGGACGGCGCACCCTACCTGCCCGGGCTCATCTCGGTCGGCGACGCGGTGTGTACCACGACGCCCCTCGCGGGCCGCGGCGTGACGCTCGGCCTCATGCAGTCCCGGGCGCTGCTGGCCATCCTCGACACCGAACCCGACATCGGCTTCGCCACAGGGCTGTTCGACGACTGGTGCGAGCGCAACGTGCGGCCGTGGTTCGACGACCACCGCCGCGTCGACGGTGACCGGGTGCGCCGCTGGGCCGGTGGTGCGGTGGACCTGACCCGCCCGTTGCCGTCCGATTTGATCGTCGCCGCGGCCGATGCGGATCCGGGCCTGCGCCCGCTGGTCGAGCCCTATGCGACGATGGCCGCGTTGCCCGCCAGCCTGGCGGCCGCCGAGCCCCGGGCACGGGAGATCTTCGCGGGCGGTTGGCGTCCGGCCGCGCCGCCGGGGCCCACCCGCGCCGGCCTCGCCGACCTCTGTGGCGACCGGCCGGCCGCCGCCGTCACCGGGGCGGTGTCCAGGTCACCGGCAGCCGTTTGATCCCGTGGATGAACGCCGACTGGAGTCGGCTGGGCTCTTCCGAGGCGGCGATGTCGGGGATCTGCCGGTGCAGTTCCTCGAACGCCACGGTGATCTCACGACGGGCCAGGTTCGCACCGAGACAGAAGTGCGCCCCACCGCCGCCGAACCCGACGTGCGGGTTGGGGTGACGGCGCACATCGAACGTCCAGGGATCGTCGAACTTCGCCTCGTCCCGATTGGCGGAGCCGTACCACAGTGAGATCTTGTCGCCCGCAGCAAGTTTGACCCCACCCAGTTCTGCGTCACGGGTCAGGGTGCGCCGCATGTAGCTCACCGGCGACCCCCACCTGACGATCTCCTCGACCGCCGTCGGCGCCACCTCGTCGTAGGCGTCGAACCAGATCCGGCGTTGTTCGGGATAGCGGCTCAGCGCGAGCAGCCCGTGGCTGATCGCGTTGCGGGTGGTCTCGTTGCCCGCGACCACCAGCAGGATGAAGAAGGATGCGACCTCAGCGGAGGTCAGACGCTGCCCGTCCACCTCGGCCTCGACGAGGCTGGTGGTCAGATCGTCACCGGGACGTGCGCGCCGGTCGTCGGCCAATTGGCTCGCATACGAGCCGATCTCCATTGCCACGCCGACGAATTCGTCGAAGTCGGTGGTCAGGTCGGGATCACCGAAACCGAGGATGACGTTGGTCCAGTGAAACACGCGCTGGTGGTCTTCTTCGGGGATGCCCATCATGTCGCAGATGATCTGCAGCGGCAGGGGGCCGGCGAAATCGTTGACGAGTTCCCCGGAGCCGTCCGGGTTGGCGGCCACCATCTCGGCGACCAGGCGCCGGGCCCGGTCACGCACCGAATCCTCGACGCGCGCGAGCACCCGCGGGGTGAAGGCGCTGCGCACGATGTTGCGCAGCCTGCTGTGCCGGGGGTCGTCCATCGCGATCATCGACCCGAAGTACTCGTTGAGTTCGGGAGTCTGATCGCCGATCGTGATGCCCGAGGCGGAGCTGAAGATCTCCGGGTGCCGGCTGGCGTAGAACACCTCGTCGTACCGGGTCACCGCCCAGTGGCCGCGACCGGCCTCCATCCCCTCCGCGACGAACTCGGAGAAGTGGCGGATCGGGGCCTCACGGCGCAGGGTGGCGAACGCACCCTCGCGGATGTCGTCGTCGAGCGCCCAGAACTCCCAGGTCCCCAGATCGATGTCGGCCAGCGGCACGTCAGGTGGCGCCGCCCCGTTCTCCCGAGCCGCAATGCCCACGCCGACGAGCCTAGCCCTCCGGTCGGCCCTCGTGCCCGGATCGGCCCTTGGTGCGCCGGTCTTCCTTCATCCGCGCCTCGAAGACGTGCCGGTGGCCCTGCTGCAGTTCGTCGCGGACGCGGCGCTCGTGGTCGCGGAACACCGACCAGTAGTTGTCGTCGAAGTCCTCGACGATCTGGAAGGTCCACCGGCCGTAGAGCACATTGCGTCCGACCAGTTCGCCGGCCAACCGGTCGGCGACCTCGCCGTGGCCGGCGTCACGCAATTTGTCGCACGCCTCGCCGAGCAACAGGTCCGCCCGCCCCATCAACTGGTGGAAGCTGTACAGGTGGCCGCGCGCGCGTTCGACCCATTCGAGCGCCTCAGACACCGAGCCCACCGCCTCCACGGTGTCGTCGGAGATGTCGTCGGGCAGCTGGCGGTCGTAGTCGGCCGGCTTGTCTGAAGGTTCGTTCACCGGACCCAGATACCCGCCCCGATCGGCGGAAAACGTGATAGCACCGGACGGTGCGCAACCCTCACGCCGGACAACCTTTCACCGACCCGGACGAACGCATCGCGCAGGCGTTGCTCGACGTCAGTGTCCCGACGCTGATGATGTCGCTGGTCCACATGTCCGGCGATGCGGAGCTGATCCGCGGTGTGCTGCGGCCGGCGGGGTTGTTCCTCAACGAGGTCCAGGGGTTCATGTCCGAGGAGGACAAGGCGGCGGTGCGTGCGCTCGCACTGCCGATCATCGCCGACTACCGCGACCGTGGATGTCCCGAACCGGAACCGATCGGACCGGAACTCCTTCACGAGATGATGCAGTGGCTGGTCTGTGAACAGGTGCCCGCCGAGTACGTGCCGATGCTGCTCGAGGAAATGGAACTCGACGGCCTCGACGACCGGGCGGTGCCGCCACCCACCGATCCGGCCCGCGCCGACTTCCCCGTGCTGGTGATCGGCTGCGGTGAGTCCGGACTGCTGGCGGGGATCCGCCTCAAGGAGGCCGGCATCCCGTTCACGATCGTCGAGCGCAACGCCGGGGTGGGCGGCACCTGGTGGCAGAACACCTATCCGGGTGCGCGGGTGGACGTCGGTAATCACTTCTACTGCTACAGCTTCGAACCCTCCGACGGGTGGACCCACTTCTTCGCCGAGCAACCCGAACTGCAGGCCTACTTCCAGGGCGTGTTCGACCGCCACGGACTCGCACCGCACGTGCGGTTCGGCACCGAGGTCACCGAGGTGGTGTGGGACGAGGAGACCGCCACCTGGACCGCCCACCTGCTCGACCGGGCGGGCGCCATGACCAGCGTGCGGGCGCGCGCGGTGATCAGCGCCGTGGGTCAGCTCAACCGTCCGCACATCCCGGAGATCGACGGCAGGCACGACTTCGCCGGACCGGCGTTCCACTCCGCCGAATGGGACCATTCGGTGGACCTGCGCGGGCGCGATGTCGCGATGATCGGGGCGGGGGCCAGCGGCTTCCAGATCGCCCCGGCCATCGCGCCGGATGTCAACCGCCTCACCGTGTTTCAGAGAACGGCCCAGTGGATGTTCCCCAACCCCCACTACCATGCGCCGGTCGGTGACGGGGTGCGCTGGGCGCTGCGGCATCTGCCGTTCTACGGCCGCTGGTACCGCTTCCTGCTCTTCTGGCCCGGCTGCGACAAGGGGCTGGAGGCGGCCAGGGTCGATCCGGACTACCCCGACCCGCAGCGGGCGGTCAGCGAGGTGAACGACATGGCGCGGATGATGTTCACGGAGTGGATCACCAGCCAGGTGGGCGACGACACCGACCTGCTGGCCAAGGTGCTGCCCGACTATCCGGCGACCGGCAAACGCACGTTGCAGGACAACGGCAGTTGGTTGCGCACGCTGACGCGTGACAACGTCGACCTCGTCCGTACGGGCATCTCGCGTGTCGAAGCGGACGCCGTCGTGACCGACGACGGGACACGCCATCGCGCCGACGTCCTGATCTACGCCACCGGATTCCACGCGAACCGGATGTTGTGGCCGATGCGCGTCGTCGGGCGCGATGCCGCGGTGCTCAGCGAGGTGTGGGGTGAGCGGCCGTCGGCGTACCTGGGGATCACGGTGCCGCAGTTCCCCAACTTCTTCTGCATGTACGGACCCGGGACCAACCTCGCGCACGGTGGCAGCCTGATCTTCCACTCGGAATGCCAGATGCGGTACATCGCCCAGTGTCTGGAGATCCTGATCGACGGTGGCCACCGATGGCTGCAGCCCCGGGAGGAGTGTGCGCGGGAATGGTGCAGCCGCAGCCAGGAGGAGATCGGCAAGCTGGTGTGGTCGCAGCCGTCGGTCGAGCACTCGTTCTACAAGAACTCCCACGGGGAGATCTACGCGCTCAGCCCGTGGCGGCTCGTCGACTACTGGACGTGGACCCGCCGCCCGGAACCGGGGGACTTCGAATTCGGCTAGCCCTGCGGGGTCTCCACCACGGCGCGGATGCGCTCCAACGTCTTTCGCATGTCGCGGATGTTGCGACGCCGGCGCAACTGACCACCTGCGACCGAGAAGACGCGCATCAGCGCGGAGTCGTTGAGCCGGAACGACTCGGTGACCTCGGTGCCGCCGTCGACGGGGGTGAACCGGTAGTGCCAGTTGTTGACCGCCCGGTCACCCACCAGTACCTCGAAGCCGAACTCGCGGCCGGGCTCGCAGGCGGTGACCCGGCAGGTCGTCCAGTACACCGGGCCGATCTCGTTACGCCGGACGTGACCGCGGAACCTCGCTCCCACCACGGGTCCGGTGGCGCCGTCGAGCCATTCGGCCTCCATCACCTCGGGCGAGAACCGGCCCGTGTTGCGCACGTCGGCGACCAGGTTCCAGACCTCGTCGGCCGGAGCCTTCATCGTCACACTGACCGAACCCTGCACGCGGGATTCCTTTCTGCGATAGGGCCGACCGGCGCGCCCCCTGCCGGCAGCCTGCCAGACGTCCACCCGCCACGGCCGCCGGATCGGCGATCAGGTTGACTCGGCAGGTGTGAAGATCCGGTTCGGCGTCGGCATCGGCGCGGAGACACCCGCAGCCGGGTTGGCGGCCATCGTCGACCACCTGGAGAACAGCGGGGTGGACTCCCTGTGGTTCTCCGAACTGGTCTACACCGAGGCGATCGACCCCTTCGTCGGCATGGCCTACGCGCTCGGCCGCACCGCGCGTCTCAAAGTCGGCACCTCCGTGGCGATTCTGCCGGGGCGCCACCCCGTGCTCGTCGCCAAACAACTGGCGTCGCTGGCCGCCGTCGCGCCGAAGCGGGTGCTGCCCGTGTTCGGTCTGCAGTCGGCGATCCCCGCCGAACGGGCGGTCTTCGCGGTGCCCGCCGGCAGGCGTGCCGCGGTCTTCGACGAATCGCTCGACATGCTCCGGGCGGTGCTCGCCGAACCGAAGGTGGACTTCGACGGGGAGTTCTTCCCGGCACACGACATCGCGCTCGCCCCGCGTCCGCAACCACCCCTGGACATCTGGCTCGGCGGGTCGGCGCCCGCGGCGCTGCGCCGGATCGGCCGATATGGCGACGGCTGGCTCGGCAGCTTTCTCACCCCGGACGAGGCCCGGCGCGGCCGCGAGCAGATCGAGCGCGCCGCGCAGGAGGCGGGCCGACACATCGAGGCCGACCACTTCGGCATCTCGCTGGCGGTGGCCGACGGCGAACTCAGCCCCGAATTGGTCGACGTGGTGCGCGCGCGTCGGCCGGAGGTCGACCCGGCGGCGCTCATCGCCGCGGACTGGCAGGCACTGCACCGCCAACTCGACGCCTATCTGGAGGCCGGCCTGACCAAGTTCGTCATCCGCCCGGCCGGGCCGACACCGATGGACGTCTTCATCGACCGGTTCGTCGCCGAATTGCTGCCGCGGGAGAACTGAGGGCGACGGGACCGTCTCACCTACGACGTCTCCGACGCGTCGTCCTCACCCTCGGCCTGATCGGGCTGGGGCTGCACGGAACTCTGCTTCATCTCGGGATCGGCGTCCGGGTCCTGGCCGGACTCCGCGGGATCGCTGCTCATGCCTGCGAGGTACCCGGGGCGCATCGCCCGAAACGCCGTCGGTCAGCGCTCGGTCAGCCGAGGCAACGCCTTGAGGATCTGGGCGCGCACGAACTCCGGGCTGACGGCCTTCAGCCGGTCGAGCCAACGGATGCTGTTCGGCACGTACCAGTGCAACCGGCTCGGATGGCGGTAGGCCGCCCACGCCGCTTCGGCAACGCTGACGGCCGGCATCAACCGGAATGGACCCCGCTTCGGCGCCGATGCGGTGACGTCCGCGTCGGGGCGGGTGGCATCGGCCGGGCGGGCACCCGCGGAGTGGTTGGGTGTTTCGCGCAGAATGGCCGTGTCGATCAGGCCGGGCAGCACGTCGGCGACCCGCACGCCGTGCCGCCGCCACTCCACGCTGAGCGCCTCGGTGAGGCCCTTGACGGCGTGTTTGGTCGCCGAGTACACCGCGATCTGCGGCATTCCGTAGGTCGCCGAGGAGGACGACGTCGAGAACATCAGGCTGCCCGGCGCTCGCTTGAGGTACGGCAGCGCCGCGTACGCGCCGGTCAGCACGGCCTTGAAGTTGACGTCGACCACCCGCATGGCCGATTCGTACGGCACGTCCTCGAACCAGCCGGATTCGCCGATGCCCGCGTTGTTCCACATCATGTCCAGGCCGTCGGCGCCGCAGAAGTCGGCGAGGGCGGCCTCGAGCTGTCCCTTGTCCGTCACGTCGACCTGGCGGGTCCACAGCCGGTCGCCACCGCGTTCGGCGGACAGTGCGGTCAGAGCGGCCTCGTTCCGGTCGACGGCGGCGACCCGCCAGCCCCGGTCGTGGAACAGCAGCGCGCCCGCCCGTCCCATCCCGCTCCCCGCACCGGTGATGAAGATGGACTTCGGCGTCATCGGGTCATCTTGGCATGCTCAGCCGCAGTACGACCGTGTCGCGAACCAGAGCGCGCGGCGGTAGAGCTCGTCGAGGTTGCGGGTGGCCGCGACCTGATCGGTCGCCTCCCGCACGCGTTGCGGGCACTCCGGTGACCGGAACAGCGGCCAGTGGGCGGCCATCTGATCGACCATCGTCCGGTTGAGTCCGTCGATCACACCGCGTGAGGAGGCCAGATCCGGGGCCGTCGCAGGGGCGACGGCGGGATCGAGCTTCCACTGCGCGAAACGGGTGTACTGGATCGACTCCGTGGCGGAGATCTGGTCGCGGAAGATGCGCCGCACCCGGTCGGCGTCCACGCCCCGGGCGGACGCGTCGGTGGCCACCGCATCGAGCACCTGCTCGACCCGGGCCGGATCCTCGATGGGGGCCTTGGTGTTCCACTTGCTGGCGGCCACCGGTTCGGCGGTGCGCAGCCGCTCGGCGGCGGCGTCCACCAACGCCGACAGCGGGCTGTCGGTGTCGGCCTGCGCCGGCGCGACGCCCGCGAAGGCGCCGAGGACCATCAGGCCGGCCAGCAGGCGGCGCAGTACGGGCCGGCCGCTCAGCGGTCGAAGTCCGGCTCGTCGTCCGACAGCGGTACCGCGATCGACTGTTCGATGAGATCGGCCTCGTCGGCTTCCCAGTTGCGCGACACCGACACCCGCGCCGGGTCCAGGCCGCCCTCCTCCTCGTCGTCCACGTCGACGGGGATCAGCTGTTCGACGACGTCGGCTTCCGGGGCGTCGTCACCGAACACCGGTTCATCCGGAGTACTCACGAGCAGTCTCCCTCCCAGGCGTTGACATCAGCCGGACACCGGCCGTGTCACCACAGTAGTGATGTCGGCGCACGAGGGTGGGTCCGGTTCGCGGTGTGCCGGGCACTCGGGTCACTGACCTGCCCACCACGGTCTTCGGACGGTGTCCGTTCGGGTAGTGTGCGCAGTCGACGGGGGCGGCTCTCGAAAATTGAGGAGCTCCGAACCGAACCACGAACAACGACGTCAGAGGCTGTACCGTGCCAGAAACAAGCAGTGATGCCCAGGGCTTGACGCCCCACTTCGAGGATGTCCAGGCGCATTACGACCTGTCCGACGAATTCTTCCGGCTGTTCCTCGACCCGACGCAGACCTACAGCTGCGCCTACTTCGAACGCGACGACATGACGCTGGAAGAGGCGCAGCTCGCCAAGATCGACCTGTCGCTGGGCAAGCTCGGGCTGCAGCCCGGCATGACCCTGCTCGACGTGGGCTGCGGCTGGGGCGCGACGATCAACCGTGCGCTCGACAAGTACGACGTCAACGTCGTCGGCCTGACCCTGAGCAAGAACCAGCAGGCCTATGTGCAGCAACTCCTCGACAAGCAGGGCAGCTCGCGCAGCAAGCGGGTGCTCCTGCAGGGCTGGGAGCAGTTCGACGAGAAGGTCGACCGCATCGTGTCGATCGGCGCCTTCGAGCACTTCGGCCGCGACCGCTACACCGACTTCTTCAAGATGGCCTACGACGCGCTGCCGGACGACGGCGTGATGATGCTGCACACCATCATCAAGCCGAGTGACGAGGAGTTCGCCGAGCGCGGGCTGCCCATCACGATGCAGAAGCTGCGCTTCTTCAAATTCATCATGGACGAGATCTTCCCGGGCGGTGACCTGCCCCAGGCCCGCGCGGTCACCGACCACGCGACCAAGGCCGGCTTCGAGGTCAAGCTGGTGCAGCCGCTGCGCCTGCACTACGCCAAGACCCTCGACATCTGGTCGGCCGCGCTCGAGGCCCGCAAGGACGAGGCGCTCGCGCTGCAGGGGCAGGTGGTCTACGACCGGTACATGAAGTACCTGACCGGTTGCGCCGACCTCTTCCGCGAGGGCTACACCGACGTCGCCCAGTTCACCCTGACCAAGGGCTGAGTCACCGCCAGGGCGGGCCTGGCCGCGCGCCCGCGGCGTCGCGCCTGCGGGCCGCCATGCCGGCCAGCGCCTCGAACACCACCCGGTGGGCGGCGTTGACGGTCAGTTCGGCATGGTCGTAGGCGGGCGCGACCTCGACGACGTCCACGCCGGCCACGTCGTGTTCGCGACACAGGTGGCGGACCATACGGAGCAGATCCGCGCTGGTGATGCCGCCCGGTTCCGGCGTCCCGGTGCCGGGCGCGTGCGCGGGATCGAGGACGTCGATGTCCACAGAGACGTAGAGCTTGTCGGCCTTGGCCAGAGCTTCGGCGACCGCGTCGCGCATCACCTCCTTGAAGCCGCGCTCCCAGATCTCCTGCATGGTGTGCCAGGTCATGCCCTGTTCGAGCATCCACTCGAAGGTGTCCTGCGGCGGCCAATAGCCGCGCAGGCCGACCTGCACGAAATGGGTGCCGGGCACCGCGCCGGATTCGATGAGCCGCCGCATGGGGGTGCCGTGGCTGGCCAGGTTGCCCTCGATGGTGTCCGCGGTGTCGGCGTGGGCGTCGAAGTGGACGATGCCGACGTTGCCGTAGCCGTGCACATCGGCCACCGCGGTGGCCGCGGGCCAGGTAATCGAGTGGTCACCGCCGAGGACGACCGGCACGATCCCGCGTGAGGCGAGGGCGGCCACCCGCTCGCGGATGTTGTTGTGCGACACCTCGGTCTGCCCGTGCGGACAGTAGGCGTCGCCGAAGTCGACCACCTCCAGCCAGTCGAAGATCTCCAACCCCAGGTCCATGTGGTAGGTGCCGGGTTCGTACGCCGTCGCCCGGATGGCGCGCGGCCCGAACCGGGCGCCGGGGCGGTTGGTGGTGCCGACGTCGAACGGCGCACCGACGATCGCCACGTCGGGCCGCCACGATTCCAGCTGCGCGGTCTCGGTGAGGAAGGGCCGATGACCGAACGACGCCATCCCCGCATAGGGTAGGTCCAGCTGCTCGGCCAGTCCGGGCGGAAGGTCTCGTTGCGGCTCGTCCGCATGCGCATGCCCCATGGGCAGACGGTACCGTCCGGTGCGACCGACCGTACGGTGATCAGCAGGCGGTCAGCGCGCTGCGCAGCCGGTCCGGGATCGCCCGTTTGGCCCAGTCGGATGTCGACACCACCACGTAGACGTTGCGGCCCGTCACCGCGGTCTGCGGTGCGACGGCCGCGCCCTGGCGCTTCACCGCGAAGCCGAGCGTGAAACTGGTCGAGCCCACGCGTTCGCACCGCACCGCCACCCGCACGTCGTCGCGCCAGCGAACCGATGCGGCATAGTCGATTTCGCTGTGCACGACCTGGAAGTCGAGGCCGGCGGCGATCAGCTCCGGATACGCGACTCCGATGTGGTCGAAGAACGCCGTGCACGCCTCGTCGAACCAGGTGAGGTAGTGACCGTTGAACACCACGCCCTGCTGGTCGATCTCGGCGTAGCGCGGCACGATCGGCATCGAGAATCCCGCTGTCGCATCGCCCGTCACCGGCACACCCTAACGCCGACCGGTCAGGCGACCAGCTCGGTCGCCATTCCCCGGCGGGGTTTGCCCGACGGCGTCTTCGGAATGGTGCCCGGCGAGACCACCGACACCTTGCGCGGACGCAGGTCGACCTCGGCGACCACCGCGTGGGCCACCTCGTGCTCGATCCGCCGCACCTCGGCGTGGTTCTCCCAGCCGGCGGCTTCGACGACGACAGCGAACGTCTCGCGCGGGTGGCCCGCGTCGAGGCGCACGGCGACCACGCAGCCGGGCCGGATACCGTCGACCCGGGCGGCCGCGCGTTCGACGTCGGTGGGGTAGATGTTGCGGCCGGCCATGATGATGACCTCTTTGGCCCTGCCGCACAGCACAATCCGGCCGTCCTCGGTGAGGTAGCCCAGGTCTCCGGTGTCGTACCAGCCGGATTCGTCGGAGGCGGGACGGAAACCGGCCATGGTGGTGTAGCCGGGACTCAGCGATGATCCGCGAACCTGGATCACCCCGACCGCGCGGGCGGGCAGGACGGCGGCGTCCGCGTCCACGACACGGGCCTCCATGTCGCCGAGCGGTGGGCCCAGGCAGGTCAGTCGCCTGGTGCGGCCGGAGGCGGCGGGAACCGCACGGTCGAACGCGGCGAGCAGGTCGGCGTCGATCACGTCGGTGCTCAGCCCGGCGCCGAGAGCCGAGAACGACACGGCGACAGTGGTTTCGGCCATTCCGTATGCGGGCAGGATGGCGCCGGGGTCGAGCCCGAACGGCGCCCCCGCGTCACACAGATCCTCGACCGCGACGGGGTCGACCTGTTCGGCGCCGGACAGCGCGAAGCGCAGGCTGGACAGGTCGAACTGCCCCGGGACCGCCTGACGGCGAAGCCTTTTCGCGAGCAGTGCCCACGCGAAGTTCGGCGCCGCGGTCATGGTGCCCCGGTACTTGTCGATGAGTTCGGCCCACAGGAGAATGTCGCCGAGGAAGTCCATCGGCGTCACTTTGACCAGTTCGGCGCCGAAATACATCGGGACGGTGAGGAATCCGGTCATCCCCATGTCGTGGAACAGGGGCAACCAGCTCACGATGACATCGGAGTCCAGGCGGTAGTCCGCGGCGCTGAACATCGCCTCGGCGTTCGACACGACGTTGCGATGGGTGATGTGGACGGCTTTCGGTGATCCGGTCGATCCCGATGTCAGCTGCATCAGCGCGACGTCGTCCTCGCCGGTGGGCACCGGGTCGATCGGGGCGGCCTCCAGGAGGCGGCCCACCGTCAGCACGGTGACTCCCAGTTGTTCCAGCGCCGGGGCGGCCACCATGAACGGGTCGGACAGCACCACCGCCCGGGCCTCGATCAGGGTGATCACACTCGCCGTCTCGTCGGCCCACACGGCCAGATCGCTGCGCGGAGTGGGTTGGTGCAGCATCGTGAGGCTCGCTCCGCGCATCCACAGCGCCTGCGCCGTCGGGGCGATCTCCTCCGGGGCGCCCGCGAGCACCGCGACGGCGTCGCCCGGTCCGACCCCCGCAGCGGCCAGACCACCGGCGATGCGCCTGGCCCGTTCGTGCACCTCACGCCACGACCGCCGGACCGGGTGGTGCGGTTCACCGGTGACCATGCCGTTGGTACTCGTCAGCGCGTTGGCGAACATCGTGTCGGTGAACGCGCTCACAAGGGTGAGGCCGAATCGTCGGGCGTCATGAAGACGCTCCCGTCAGTTTCCGAGCATCGCAGACGGCGACCGGAGAACGAGCCACGCGAGGAGCCTGCGACCGGTCGAGCATAGCCGCCAGGAGCCTGCGATCGTGTGACCCCGTAGGCCGCGTCGGCTGTGGCGGCGGGCAGACTGGGCGGGTGCACCTGGTCACGATCGACGACGTCCGCGCCGCGGCCGCACGCACCCGCGACGACGTGCTGCGGACCCCGCTGATTCCCGCGGCGTGGGCCGGGACGCTGTGGCTCAAACCCGAGAACCTGCAGGCCATCGGCGCGTTCAAGGTGCGCGGTGCGTTCAACGCGATCGCCCGACTGGATTCGGATGTCCGGGCCCGCGGAGTGGTGGCGTACTCGAGCGGCAACCACGCTCAAGCCGTCGCGTACGCCGCGGCGCGGTACGGGATCTCGGCGCACATCGTGATGCCCGAGGAGACACCGCGGGTCAAGGTCGAGGCGACCCGCGCGCACGGCGCCGAGGTGGTGCTGTGCGCTGCCGGCCGTCGGGAGGCGGTGGCCGCCGAGGTCGTCGAGCGCACCGGCGCGGTGCTGGTCCCGCCGTTCGACCATCCCGACATCATCGCCGGCCAGGGCACCGCGGGTCTGGAGATCGCCGAGGACCTGCCCGGGGTCGAGCACGTCTTCATCCCGGTCAGCGGCGGTGGTCTGGCCTCCGGGATCGGCACGGCGATCAAGGCGTTGTGCCCGGCCGCGACGGTTTACGGCGTCGAACCGGAGCTGGCCGCCGATACGACCGAGGGTCTGCGGCGCGGGCGCCGGGTGGACTGGTCGATCGAAGACCGCAACCGCACCATCGCCGACGGGTTGCGCTCACAGCCGTCGGACCTGACGTTCGCGCACCTGCAGCGAGTACTCGACCACTCCGTCACCGTCACCGAGGACGAGATCCGGTCGGCAGTGCGCGACCTCGCGCTTCGCGCACATCTGGTCAGCGAGCCCAGCGGGGCGGTGGCACTGGCCGGCTACCGCAGGGTGGCACCCACGGGCCGCACCGTGGCGGTGGTGTCGGGCGGGAACATCGAGGTGGCGCTGCTGAGGGAGATCCTCGCGGGCTGAGCGGGCCGGCCGGCGCGGCTATCCTCGCGGGGGTGACCGCGACCGACGCCTCCCGGGCGCTGCCGACACTGCGGACCGTCCTTCGGTTGTCGATCGTCGCGGCTGTGGTGGCGGCCGTCATCCTGGTCGAGTTGACGTCTCGGTCGGGTGTGCTGTGGCGGTTGGTGACCTTCACGTATCAGGCGAATCTGCTGGCGGCTCTCTTCTACGTGTCGACGCTCGTATGGCCGCGCGCCGACACCCGTTCGGCGCTGCGGGGCGCCGTCGTCGTGTACGTCGTGATCGCGGGGCTGGTGTGGAACCTGTTCCTGACCGACTACAGCATGGGGTACACCCCGGCGAACTTCCTGCTCCACGTCGTCGTGCCGGTGCTGGCGATCGCCGAGTGGGGGTTGGCCACCGCCGGCGGTTCGGGTCTGCGGTGGTGGCATCCGTGGGCGTGGCTGGCGTACCCGGGCTGCTACGTGGTGCTCGCACTGGCCGTCCTCAACCACGCCGGGCGGCGCGCGCCGTACTACTTCCTCGATGCGGGCAGTGTCGGCACGCTCACCGTCGGGGTCAACATCGCCCTGCTCGGGGCGATGTTCCTGGCGCTCGGCTACGTGCTGACGGCGTTCGGCCGCACCCGGCGGGGCGAGGGCCCGGCGTAGGCGGGTGAAACGCTGGGGCACGCGCCGACGATGACCTTGACGTGGGGACAAGCCGAATCAGGAAAGGCGCCGCCGAGGCGCGAGGGCGCACGCGGTCAGGAGGTCCGATCCGTCGGCCCACCTACACTGGCGACATGCTGCGCCTGTTCATGCGATCGTTGCTGGTCATCGCCGGATCCGTCGCTCTCGCGGTGAGCGGTTCCGTCGCGACGGGCTCCGCTGCGATCAGCACACCGCCCGCCGTCACCGCCATCGAACCCGGGACCGGCGACGTCGTCGGGGTGGCCATGCCACTGACCGTGCGGTTCGCCGCGCCGGTCGACAACCGGACGGCGGCGGAGCGGTCGTTGCGGATCACGTCACCGAAGACGCCTGAGGGCGAGTTCAGCTGGCTCAGCGATTCGGTGATGCAGTGGACCCCGACGGGCTTCTGGCCCGCACATTCGCCGATCTCGGTGGGCGCGGGCGACTTCGCGACCGAGTTCCAGACCGGCGCGTCGGTGATGGGTGTCGCCGACATCGATGCGCACACCTTCACCGTCAGCATCGACGATGAGGTGATCCGCGAGATGCCGGCGTCCATGGGCAAGCCGAAGTTCCCGACACCGGTCGGCACCTTCCGCGTCCTGGGCAAGGAGTCCGTCGTCGTGATGGACTCGCGGACCATCGGCATACCGCTCGACGACCCCGAGGGCTACAAGCTCACCGTCTACGACGCGGTCCGCATCACCTGGGGTGGTGTCTACATCCACGGCGCTCCCTGGTCCACCGGCTCACAGGGCTACGCCAACGTCAGCCACGGCTGCATCAACCTCAGCCCGGACAACGCCGACTGGTACTTCAACACCGTCGGCATGGGCGATCCGGTCATCGTCCAGTCGTAGCGTGCAGGTTCTTCGCGGTCGGTGACGTGGCGACCGTGGCGGGATCGGGACAGGTGCCGAGCACCCGGTCGGCGGTGCCGGCGCTGGTCACCGTGAACCAGTAGTGCTCGTTCTTGAAGTGGTGCTGCCGGTGGTTGCGCCACACGGCGCGGTACGCGGCGGTCTTCGGCTTGTAGTCGCTGTGGATCAGGTAGTGGCACCACTCGTACGCCAGGCCGAGCACCGTCAGCGACACCAGGAACGTCAGGCCCATGCCGAGGCGCGGGAAGGCGAGCAGGGCGACCCCCAGCGCGACCGGCAGCACCCACGTCAGCGCCTGCCACGGGATGAAGATCAACGGGACCACCCGGGGGTCGACATGGTGTTCACGGTGCTTGCGCGCCAGCAGCGGGTCGAGCCGCAGGCGGCCGAACCGTCGGGGCCGCCAATGCAGGACGCACACGTGCACGACCCACTCCACGAACGGGAACACCGCGACCATCGCCACCGGGACGATCGCATCGGTGGGCTGCCAGTCGCCGGCGAGAAGGCGTGCGCCGACGGCGGCGACCAGGGTCGCGGTGATCAGCCGGGGGGAGGGGTGCCGCCAGAACTCGCGCGCGGCGTCGGCCAGCGTGACAGCCCGGCGGGCGGGACGGGGTGCGTGCTCGGTGGTCATCGGCCCTCCAGTTCGCCGAGTGCGTCGAGGAGTGCGGTGGTCGCGGGTTCGAGCAGGCGCCTGGCGGCGTCGGCGGCCCCCGCCGGATCGCCCGCCACGATGGCGGCGGTGACGGCGCGGTAGGCGTCGGGGCGGCCGACCTCCCCGGCCATCATGGTGGCCAGCGCGGGCAGGGCCGGTTCGTAGGTGGCCCGCAGGGTGTTGTACATCAAGCGGAACGCGATGGAATCCGCCCCGTCCACGACGTGGTCCCAGAAGGTCAGCGCAAGCCGTTGCGCGGCAACGGGATCGGTCTCCGTCTCGAGGGCGTCCACGGTGTCGCCCAGCCGGTCGGCGAGGCCGGCCCCGGCGCGCTCGGCCGCCAGTTCGGCGATCTTCGGCCCGTTGTGCAACCGGGTTTCGAGGATGCTCCGGACCACGGACAGGTCGAGTTCCCCGCCTCGCATGAGCAACCGGGGGAGCAGGTCGAGGCCCGCGGTGCGCCGGAAGTCGCGCACCGTGGTCGCATCGCCCTGGCGCACCTCGATCAGGCCGGTACCCGCGAGACGCTTGAGGGCTTCGCGAATCGCCGGCCGCGACACCCCGAGCACTTCGGCGAGCCGCCGCTCACTCGGCAGCGTCTGGCCGGGCTGCATCTGCCCGCTGAGCACCTCGGAGACGATCTGATCGAAGACGTCTTCCGGCACCGAGCGGCGGTTGACGGGTTGTAGTGCCATGCCGCCCAGGATGGCAGGCCTAGTGGCCAGAGGTCAAGTGGTCTGACCAGTTAGCATTTTGTCGTGATCTCGTACTTGGCTTCGGCGGCAGCGGTGGGGTTGTCGGCGAACGAGCCCTTGGCGGTTCCGGTGATCGTGATGACGGAGTTGTCGATGGTGGCCTTCCCGTCACCCACGGTGCCCTCCCAGTACGCTCCCGTGAACCCCTCGAGGTCACGGATCTCGACGGAGTGCGCGGCGACTTTCTCACCGGTGGAGACGGAGGCGGAGAAGCCGGGCGTCTCCTCGCCGAAGTCGGAGATGAGCCATGTCCAGCCGGCTTGACTGCACTCCACCGGGATCTTGGCCGTCTCCGCACCGTTGACCGACACCTGCGCGGTCCGGGTGCCCAGTGCGGGCTCCGACCCGCCGCACGCGGAGAGCACGACGACCGAAGCCGCACTCAGCACCATGACGATTCGGTTGTTCACGCGCCACCTCTGTTTTCGTTGACTCGGTGTCCCGACCTCGCTCACTGCGGACTTCCCTGCGATGCGGACCGGCAAACCAGCGCTGCGGCCGTCGCCGCGTCGGCGGGCAGGAACGCCTCGATGCTCAGCTCGGCCGCGGTGAGATCGAGTGCGGTGCCGAACGTCGTCACGGTACTGATGAACGTCAGCATATCGCCACTGTCGGTTCCTAATTCGAGCGGCACGGCCACCGCCGCCGGATCGGGCGAGGTCGCCGACGGCCCGGGGTACGTCTCGAGTTCGGCCAGCAGTGCGGCGAGCTCACCGGATCCGCTCGCCGCGACTTCCCGGCGCAGCCGGTCGATCAGATGGTGGCGCCACTGGCCGAGGTTCTTGATCCGCGGCGCGAGCCCGTCAGGGTGCAGTGTCAGACGCAGGGCGTTGGGCCGCTCCAGCAACGAGGCCGCGACCCCGTCGAGCAGCACGGCGGTTGCGGCGTTGGCGCTCAGGATGTTCCAGTGCCGGTCGACCGCCACACACGGGTAGGGGTCGTAGGCCGCCAACACGCGCTGCACACCCTCACGCACAGCGGCCATCTCCGGATGGTCGAGGCCGCGTTCCGGGTAGACCGGCGCGAGCCCGGCCGCCGTCAGCAGGTGGTTACGTTCGCGCAACGGTACGTCGAGCACTTCGGCCAACCGCAGCACCATCGCCCGGCTCGGGGCGGAGCGGCCCGTCTCCATGAAGCTCAGGTGCCGGGCCGAGACGTCGGCCTCGATCGCCAGATCCAGCTGGCTGAGCCTGCGGCGCTGCCGCCAGGTCCGCAACACGTCCCCGAACGTCGCGGCGGTGTGGGTGGCGGTCACGGGTTCAGTCTCGCCCGTCCGGGGTGGCGCCGCCATTACTTCGGAGGTAATTGATCCGATGACGCGCCCGCGCGACGGTGGAGTCGTCCACCGCGAGAGGGAGAACCCGATGGAGACGTCCGAGCAGAAGATCCCGCGTTGGCTGCGTTTCGTCATGGCGTCGGACCGCGCCGGTTCGGCCTGGTACATCGGTGCGGGGTTCTTCTTCGCGCCCGCGCTGGCCTTCGCGTCGCCCTGGCCGACCCTGACCACGGCGCTGTGGGTGGTGATCGGCCTGGCCGGCCTGTGGCTCGGCCTCCTCGGCATCGCGATGGCGACCGGACTCGCGATCGTGCTTCGCTCGAACACCGAGATCCCCGAGGACTATTGGCGCTCGATCATCGACTACCCGGCGACACCTACTGCGCAGCAGGGGGTTTCGCGCCAGCGCCGGTGTAGTCGACCGGCCAGTGTTTGATGCCGTTGAGCCAGCCCGACCGTAACCGCTCCGGCTTGCCCAGCGGGGTGAGGTCGGGCATGTGGTCGGCGATGGCGTTGAACATCAGGTCGATCGTCATGCGCGCCAGGTTCGCACCGATGCAGTAGTGGGCGCCGGTGCCGCCGAACCCGACATGCGGGTTGGGGTCGCGCAGGATGTCGAACGAATACGGATCCTCGAAGACGTCCTCGTCGAAGTTGGCCGAGCGGTAGAACATCACCACGCGCTGGCCCTTCTTGATGGTCACACCGGACAGTTCGGTGTCCCACAGCGCGGTGCGCTGGAACGACGTGACCGGGGTCGCCCAGCGCACGATCTCGTCGGCGGCGGTCGCGGGCCGTTCCCGCTTGAACAACTCCCACTGATCGGGGAACTCGGTGAACGCCATCATCCCTTGGGTGATCGAGTTACGGGTCGTCTCGTTGCCCGCCACCGCCAGCAGGATGACGAAGAACCCGAACTCGTCGTCGGAGAGTTTGTGTCCCTCGACGTCGGCCTGGACGAGTTTGGTGACCAGATCGTCGCCGGGGTTGGCGACCCGGTCGGCGGCCATCTGCATGCCGTACATGATCAGTTCGACCGAGGCGCCGATCGCGTCGTTGCCCGCGAATTCCGGGTCCTGATCGCCGACCATCTGGTTCGACCAGTCGAAGAGCTTTCTGCGGTCCTCCTGCGGCACGCCCATGAGCCCGGCGATCGCCTGCAGTGGCAGCTCACACGACACCTGTTCGACGAAGTCACCTGCGCCCTGCTCCAGCGCCGTGCGCGCGATGTGCTGTGCGCGGGCGTCGAGTTCGGCCCGCAGCCGCTCGACCGCCCGCGGGGTGAACGCCCGGGACACGATCTGGCGAAGGTGGGTGTGGTGCGGGGCGTCCTGATTGAGCAGAACGTACTTCCCGCGTTCGATCTGTTCGCCGACGGTGCCGTCCCGGTAGCGCGGGAGCGCGGTCTTCTCGAGGCTGGAGAACACGTCGCTGCGCCGGGAAACCTCTTTGACGTCGCGGTGTTTGGTGACGACCCAGAACCCGCCGTCGTCGAAGCCGCCCGCGCCGACGGGTTGTTCGTTCCACCAGATCGGGGCCACCCGGCGCATCTCGGCCAGTTCCTCGACGGGAAGCCGCTCGGCGTAGATGTCCGGATCGGTGAAGTCGAACCCAGGCGGCAGGTTGGGGCGGAGCCGATCGCTGCTCATGACCACGGGCATCTCCTAAGACGACGTCTTCTCGTGCCTAACCGCATTGCTACACCACTGTTGGGGCGGCCGGGCGGGGTTGCGGAAAGTCCGAAGTGGAACGTGTTATCGCGCGGACGCGACCAGATCGCCGCAGAAACGTTGGCCACTTCTGTAACAAAGCGCGCGCCGACGGAGAACAATCCCGTGTAGCCAGGTCACGCGACGTGGAGGGAGACCGCAGTGGCGATCGATATACGGCGCACCGTCGCCTGTGCAGCACTGGGGCTCGGCATCGGTCTCGGCATGTTCATGGCGGCGCCTGTCGCAGGTGCGGAGCCCGTTCCCGCCCCGGCTCCCGGCCCGCTGCCCGCTCCGGCTCCCGCGCCTCCCGCTCCCGGGCCCGCGCCCGTCGCGGCCGCCTCGGCGGCACCGGCCGATGTCGCGCCGCTCGCCGCGCCCGCCCCTGCCGACGAGGGTGTCCCACATCTGTACAGCCCGGACAACCCGCCGCCCGGAACCACGACCACCCCGACCGCGCCCACGGGCAGCCGCGGGCTGTCCTACCTGCGTGACCTGTGGCATGCCGTGCAGACACAGGAGGTCAGCGGCAGCGACGCGATCTTCCTGCTGACGCAGCGTCCGCTCGACCCGGCCGCCACTCCGCCGCCGGGACTGCCGGCCGGACCGCAGCCACCGTTGGCACCCGCACCGGCGCCCGAACCGGCCCCGGCACCCGCTCCCGCTCCGGCACCCGAACCGGCTCCGGCACCCGCACCGGCGCCGTAGCGGCGGTCACTCGGTACCGGCGGACGTCACCGCCTCGATGCGCGCAGGCACGTGCTTGTGCCACGGCGTGCCCGCGTAGGCGTCACGCCAGTCGCTGGACGTGAGCGAATTCGGTGCCACACCGGGAACGCGGGTGATGCCGTCGGCGCCGACGTGGTCCAGCCCGAAGCCGTTGGGCAGCGAGGCGTGACCCGGCAGCATCGCGCCGCTGACCTCCACGGTGGCCTCCGCGCTACCCGCCGCGGTGGTGACGCGGGCCCGGTCACCGGACCGCAGGTTCAGCGCGCCGGCGTCCTCGACACTGATCCGCAGCGCGCCGTCGACGTCGCGTTTGCGCCATTCCGGATCCCGCAGGATGTCGTTGGCCGTGTACGCGCGGCGCTCGCCGGCCGACAACACGATCGGGAACTCGGCCGACGTGAAGGCAGGCCGGTCGGCGGTGAGTGACCGGATCTCCCGGAGCATGTCGGGCATCTGGAGCGCGATGCGGTGGTCGTCATGGGTGATCAGGGCGAAGTCGTCCGGATATTCGTGGACGGTGAACGTGACCCCCGAGCGATGGTCGAGGATCGCCTCGAACAGCGCGTTGCCGTCGGCGTGCCCGGCCCGTCGCACCGCGTCCGGATACGCCATCGCGGTCTTCTGCGCCAGGCCCCACAGTGCCGCGGCCCCGGACAGGCCCTCCGGCAGGGCCGGACCGAGCGTTTCGTACAACACGTAGGGAAGCACCTTGTTCAAGCCGGGATTGGCACCCATGGCGGTGAGGAACGCCGTGGTGTAGGCGGCCAGACCGTCGCGGGCGGCCGCGCGCAGCGGCGCGAGTTCGGCGTCATCGACCACGCCGAGCGCACGGGTGAGGCGGGCCCAGATCTCGGGCTCGGGCAGTGTGCCCTCGAGCGGCTCGAACAGCCGGTGCCGCAGGTGAAAGGTGTTGTGCGGGAACTCGAGATTGAAGAACGTCGCCTCGGCCTTCTCGAACTGGGTCGCCGCGGGCAGCACGTAGTGTGCCAGCCGTGCGGTCTCGGTCATCGCGACATCGACGACCACCAGCAGGTCGAGCGCCGAGAACGCTTCGCGACACGCGGCCGAGTCGGCGAGGGAGTGGGCCGGATTGCTGCTCTCCACGACCATGGCCCGGAACCGGTCCGGGTGGTCGGTCAGGATCTCCTGCGGCACCACGTTGCTGGGCACCAGGCCCCCGATCACCGGGGCGCCCGTCACGGGGGTGCGGCCGACCCCGCCGGCGCGCAGAAGTGGCGCAAACGACGAATGAAGATGCTGGGTACCGCGTTTGGCGAAGTTGCCGGTGAGGATCCACAGCAGCTTGTTCAGATACGAGCACACGGTGCTGTTGGGTGACTGCTGGATGCCGAGGTCCTCGAACACCGAGACGCTCGCCGCGGACGCGATGCGCCGCACGGCGGAGCGCAGCAGGTCTTCGGCGACGCCACAGCGGCGCGCGAACTCGGTCACCGGCACGTCGCGCAGCACCTCGCGCACGGCGTCGGCCCCGTTGACGTGGTCGGCCAGGAACGCCTCGTCGCAGAGACCCTCCTGCACGAGCACGGCGGCCATCGCCGCCAGGCACCACGCATCGGTGCCCGGGCGGACCCGCAGGTGGAAGTCGGCCATCTCGGCGGTGTCGGTGATGACCGGGTCGATGACGATCATCGACCGCGACGGGTCCTTGGCGATCTCGTTGAGCACGACGCGGGCGCGGGGGAAGCTCTGCGACATCCACGGGTTCTTCCCGACGAACACCGACACCTCGGCGTGCTCGAACTCGCCGCGGGTGTGGCCGCCGTAGAGATGGGCGTCCACCCAGTGCTCACCGGTCTTCTCCTGCGCCAGGGCATTGGACCGGTAGTAGGAGCCGAGCGCTTTGAGGAATGCGCCGCTGTACGCGCCGCCGAGGTGATTGCCCTGCCCGCCGCCACCGTAGTAGAAGATCTTGTCGCCGCCGTGGGTGTCGGCGATGCGGCGCAATCCCGCCGCGATCTCGGAGATCGCGGTGTCCCAGTCGATCTCCTCGTAGCCGCCGTCGGAGCGGCGGCGCATCGGGGAGGTCAGACGGCCGCGGTTGTTCTGGTAGTGGTCGAGGCGCAGCGCCTTGTTACAGGTGTAGCCCTGCGAGGCCGGATGGTCCTTGTCCCCGCGGATGCGGGCCAGCGACCGGTCGGCGACCTGGACGACGATGCCGCAGTTGCACTCGCACAGGATGCACGCGGTCGGCTGCCATGTCTTCTCCAGCGGTGTGGTCGTCATGAGCGGTCCTTTCCGAGGGCTTCCCGCAGCAGAGCGCGCAGTTGGCGGTGGACGGTGTCGAGTGGACCGACGTCGCGGGCGGCGCGTGCCACGACGATCGCTCCCTCGAAGCTGGTCAGCAGCAACATGGCGAGTTCCGCGGCCCGTTCGGCGCCGATCCCGTCGGCCGTCATGCGGTCGGCGATCAGTTCGGTCCAGCCGGCGAATGCGGCTGCCGCCCGCTCGATGACGGGGGCGGACTGCTCCGGCTTGTCGGGATCGCCCGCCTCGACGGCGACGGCGACGACGGGGCAGCCCGCCCGGTGGTCGGTGCGGGTCATCAGATCTCGGTAGCCGGCGAACAGACCGTCGAGCAGGGTCAGCGAATCGGGCGCCTGCCTGATCTGCTCGGCCACCCGCTCACCCGCGTAATCGACTGCTTCACAGAGTAATTGGGTGCGACCGCCCGGAAAGTGGTGATAGGCCGACCCACGTGGCGCGCCGCTGTGTTTCAAGACGTCGGCGATCGCGGTCGAATGGGCGCCGCGTTCCCGGATGAGTACCGCGGCGGACCGCACCATGCGTTCGCGAGGGGTGGCCATACCGGTCGTCCTTCCGCCGATTATGTATGTCACCTTACATAGAAGAGCTGGCTAGCGGAAGGCCGAGCGGTGGTAGCGCTCCGATCCGGGCGTGTGTGCGGACGCAAGAACTGAGGACTTTCGGCCCCAGCGCCCGGCCGCCCGGGCTCCCTAGGCTCGCCGTATGACGCATGTGATCGGTAGTGCGTGTGTGGATGTCGTCGACAAGTCGTGCGTGCCCGAATGCCCCGTCGACTGCATCTACGAGGGGGACCGGGTGATGTACATCAACCCGGAGGAGTGCGTGGACTGCGGCGCGTGCCGCGTGATCTGCAAGATGGACGCGATCTTCTACGAGACCGATCTGCCCGAGGACCAACAGCGCCACCTCGCCGACAACGCCGCGTTCTTCACCGAGGTGCTGCCGGGCCGCGACACACCGCTCGGCACACCCGGGGGAGCGGCCGTCCTCGGCCGCCTGGGAGTGGACACCCCGCTCGTGGCGAACCTGCCGCGCGAGAGCTGACTACGGCCGGCGGTACTCGACCATCGCCTGCCGGTGCAGCGTCGTATCACCGGACGAGACAACAAGATCCGTCGGCGTGACGGTGTAGACCACGCCGTCGTTCTCGGCGGTGAACCCACCCGCTGCGCCGGCCTCTGCGGTCAGCATCAACGCCGCGTCATTGCTGAGCCGAACGCCGCGATACTGCAGTTGGCCGTCCGGACTCGAGCAGATCGCCACCAGCGCATCCTGCGTCCGGCCGAATGCCGTTGCCACCGCGGCGCCCTGGCAGTAGGCCGCGGTGCCGACGTACCCGCGGTCGTCGGTCGGGAAGTCCGCCGACGGATCCGCCGCCGCGACCGGTGCGCCGGTGAGCGCTCCGGCGAGGGCGGCGGATGCGACCGCCGCCCGGGCCATGGAACTACGCCGCCGAACCCGTGCTGACGTCGGCGAAACGGCCATGCCGAACGCTAACCCGCGCACGGCGCCGCGGCGGGTACATCGGTGTCGTGTCGCGCGGAATCAGACGCCCGCGGCTTCGTTGAGGGTGTTGAGCGTGGTCGTCGCGTCCAGATACTCCTGCACCCACCGCTCGATCACCGCGGAGGTCTTCTCGACCTTGTCGAACTGGCCGACGACCTGACCGACGGGGTTGAACGCCACGTCGACGGTCTCGTTGGGGTACTTGTGCGTGGCGGCGACCGCCATCCCGGACACCATGTACTGCAACGGCATTCCGAGCGGCTTGGGGTTCTCCGGCTGTTCCCACGCCTCGGTCCAGTCATTGCGCAGCATGCGTGCCGGCTTCCCGGTGAACGAGCGGCTGCGGACGGTGTCGCGGCTGCTCGCCTTCGCGTACGCGGCCTGCTGCACGGGGGTGTTCTCGGCTTCCTCCACCATCAGCCACTGCGAACCCGTCCACGCCCCCGCGGCGCCCAGCGCCAGGGCGGCCGCGATCTGCTGACCGCTGCCGATACCGCCGGCGGCCAGCACCGGCACCGGCGCGACCTCCTTGACGACCTGCGGCCACAGGACGATGGAGCCGACCTCGCCGCTGTGACCGCCGGCTTCCCCGCCCTGGGCGATGATGATGTCCACGCCGGCATCGGCGTGTTTGCGCGCCTGCGAGGGCGATCCGCACAAGGCCGCGACCTTGCGGCCGGCCTCGTGGATGTTCTTGATCATGTCGGCGGGCGGCGTGCCGAGCGCGTTGGCGATCAGCGTCATCTTCGGGTGCCGCAGCGCGATCTCCACCTGGGGGGTGGCGGTCGCCTCGGTCCAGCCCAGCAGCTGCAGCGCATTGTCGTCGCTGTCATCGGTCGGCACACCGTGGTCCTTGAGGATGCGCTTGGCGAAGTCCAGGTGCTCCTGCGGAACGAGCGACTGCAGCATGCCCTTGAGCTCGTCGGCGGACATGTTCGCGTCCATGCCCTCGTACTTGTTCGGGATGACGATGTCGACGCCGTAGGGGTGGTCGCCGATGTGCTCGTCGATCCAGTTGAGTTCGATCTCGAGCTGCTCCGGGGTGAAGCCGACCGCGCCGAGCACGCCGAAGCCGCCGGCCTTGCTCACCGCGACCACGACGTCGCGGCAGTGCGTGAAGGCGAAGATCGGGAACTCGATGCCGAGCTCGTCACAGATGGCGGTGTGCATGCGCGCTCCTTGAATGAGGCGGTCGGCGAATTGAAACGTGTTCTAGTTTAGTACGACGATGCCCCGTCGCGGGAGGGGACGTGCCCGCGGCGGGTCCCGCCGGGTACGACGGGGTCTCCGAGGCCGGCCCGCCCCGGCTCGCGGCGGGTCCGCCCCGGACGCGATGATGGATCGGTGCCCCGGTCGCTCACGCTCGCCGAGTCGGTCGACGAGATCGCCGGAGGCCCCGGCGGGCGGCGGGTCGGCGCCTTTTTCGACCTCGACGGCACGCTGGTCGACGGGTTCACCGCCACCGCACACGCCGGCGACCGGATCAGGCGCCGCCAGGCCAGCCTCGGCGAGGTGCTCGGCGTCCTCGAGGCCTCGGTGCGGTACCGGCTCGGCCGTATGCAGTTCGAGCGGCTGGTCCGGCGAGCGGCCGGATATCTGCGCGGTGAGTCGCTCGCCGAACTCGACGAACTCGGGGAGCGGTTGTTCACCGAGCGGGTCGCCGCGCGCGTCTACCCCCATATGCGGCGGATCGTCGAAGCGCACCAGGGCCGGGGGCACACCGTCGTCCTCAGTTCGTCGGCGCTGACCATCCACGCCGAACCCGTCGCCCGCTTCCTCGGCATCGACCACGTCCTGTGCAACCACTTCGCGGTGGACGACGCGGGCCGGCTGACGGGGGACATCGTGCGGCCGGTCATCTGGGGGCCGCAGAAGGCCGTCGCGGTCGGACAGTTCTGTGGCGCCAACGACATCCCGCTGAGCGGCAGTTGGTTCTACGCCGACGGCGACGAGGACGTCTCGCTGATGGAGCTGGTGGGTTCGCCGCGGCCGGTCAATCCGCGCCCCCGACTGGCGGCCACCGCGGCGGCGCGTGACTGGCCGACCCTGCAGATCGCCAGAACGCGTCGCCGACAATGAGCGATAACACGTTGTCCGGCAATGGATTTCGGCCCGGTTTAAATCGAACGGCCGGCGGGTAGACCTCCGCCTGGTTCAGGACGAACCCGGACGAGGGGAGTGTTGTGTGACGGCGCGACGGTTGGCCATGGTGGTGGGCGCGATCATCCTCGTGGTGGGGATCGCCGGATTGCTCGTCCCGGTCTCGGTGTCCGGGGACGACGGCAAGAGCGTGGGATGCGGCAACGCCCTGGTGTCGGACACGTCCGGCGCAGAAGCGGCCAACAACCAAGGCGTCGCGAACGTCCCCGTGCTGAACCAGATCGTTCCGCACACCGACTACGTCGCCCTGTGCGACTCGGCGGTGGGCAGCAGGCGGGCCTGGGCCATCCCGGTGGCGGTCATCGGCGCGCTCATCGCGGTGGGCGCGGCGGTCGTCGGCGTCCGGCGTGGCCGCGCCGTCTGAGCCGTCTGGTCGACACCGCACCGCAGCGACCCCGCCGGCCGGCCGGGTACATGGTCTGGCCGCGCCGCGGCGTGTTCGTCGGCGCGGTCCCGGACACGGCCTTCGATGAGCTCGCTGACGTGACATCCGGGCGAGAGTCTGTTGCTGTGCACCGACGGCATCGTCGAGGCGAGGCCGACGGGTATTCGGCGCTACGGCCAGGCTGCCTGCGCCGATACCTGAACCCACGGGTCGGGAAGCCCGCGTCAGGGCTGGTCGACGGCCCGGCCGCACTGGTGCCCACGCTTCGCCCGGACGAGGACATCGCCACTGCTCGCCCTGACCGCTGACCACTGAGCCGCTCAGACCTGGTTTAATCTGATTCCGGTCGCGCTCGCCGATCGGGAGCGCACCCGACATCGGATCATTCCGGTGTCGCTGGATGTCTTGCCAGGTTCAGTCCGCAGCCTGGGGAGCATGAATGGCGTGGCGCGCTCCGCTCGACGAGCGACCACGCGGGAGGTGGACCATTGGAGGAACAGCGCGAAGCCGCAGCAGGGGCGACCTCCGCCGCGGACTCGACGAACTGCGAGATCAACGAACGCTGGGTTGATCGCACCGTCGTGGTCTCGGTGGCCGGCGTCGTCGACATGCTCACGGCACCGCAGCTGGAGCAGGCCATCCGAGCGGGTCTGGCGAAGGAGCCGGCCGGGCTGGTCGTGGACTTCTCCGCCGTGGAATTCCTCGCATCGGCGGGCATGGGCATTCTGGTCGCCATCCACGACGAGATCCCGTCCGGCGTGAAGTTCTGCGTCGTCGCGGAGGGTCCCGCTACCAGCCGTCCCTTGAAGCTTCTCGGAATCGCGGACATCATTCCGCTCTATGCATCGGTCGACGAGGCGCTCGCAGCACTGAGTGCTTAGTTGAGGGGTTAACGGGTATCCACGTCCAGCCATGATCGATTCCGTCTCTGCGGCACACGTTTCCGATGCCGAGCGTTTCACGCGCATCGGCATCGCCGCCGACGGGGAGGCCGCCTCGCGGGTGCGCGAAGAGTTCGGTCGCTGGCTTGACACACACTTCGCCCTTGACCCCGTCCGCTCGAGCGACCTGATCCTGGCGACCAACGAGGCGCTGGCCAACGCGGCGGAGTTCGCCTACGTCAACGCCGACCGGCCCGGCACCATGGACGTCGAAGCCCAGTTCGACGCGGGGGCCGGTGTCCTCAGTGTCACCATCGCCGACCAGGGCACCTGGCGTGACCGCGCCACCGTCCCGCCCAACAAGGCACGCGGCCGAGGCATACCGCTGATGGAAGCGCTCACCGACTCGACGTCGATCGACCGTTCTCAGAACGGCACCCGCGTCCTGCTGCAGTGGACCGGTATCGCCGGGCGCCGCGCACGGTCGCACACCGCCGCGGAGTGATCCCGCCGCGCGGCGACCTCACCCGCGCTCGGCGAACAGTCCGCTGCCGGTGATCAGGGGCAGGTCGAGCGGTGTCCGGATGCCCGGCTCGGCGTTCACCACCGCGGGGATCGCGTTCACGATGCGTCCGGCCGCGGCCACGATCGCCGCGTGGTTGTGGTCGCCCTTGCGGCTGGTGGGGCAGATGTCGACGGTGTAGGACGGCTCGCCGGTGATCTCCACCCGGTAGGACCCGCCGGGCTGCGCGGGTCGCGCCCAGTCGGGGCGCAGATCGTCGCGCAGCCGGGTGATGTGTTCGATCACGATCGCGGGCCGGTCGCCGCCCTCGACGAAGCCCTCGATCAGGAACCGCAGCGCCGCGACGGTGCCCTTGCCGATCCGCCCCACCGCCACCTCGAAATCCTCCGGGGCCGGTTCCTGCTCCACCGAATCCCGGATCTCACTCACCTCGACGCCCAGGCCGGCCGCCAGCTGACGGATCGCGGTTCCCCACGCGATGCTCAGGACGCCGGGCTGGAACAGGATCGGCAGGTCACCGATCTCCTTGCCGAACCCCATCACGTCGAACATGACCTCGGCGCCGTCGTAGGTGGCGTAATCGGCGATCTCCATGCACCGCACCTGCTCGATGCTGCTGCACGTGCTCGCGAACGCGAACGGGATCAGATCGTTGGCGAAGCCGGGATCCACGCCGTTGATGAAGATGCTCACGCCGCCCTGGCGCGCGGAATCCTCAACCCGCTCGATGTACTTGTCGGGGATCACGCCCCACGGGTACTGCAGCACCCCCGGCGCCGAACCGACCACGTTCACGCCCGCCTCGAGGATGCGCCGGCAGTCGGCCATCGCCTCGGGCAGCCGGGTGTCGCCCATCGCGCAGTACACGAGGCAGTCCGGCGCGGTCGCGAGCACCTCGTCGAGCCCTTTGGTGGCGGTGATCCCCGTGACCACGTCGAGCCCGGCCAGTTCACCGGCGTCACGGCCGACCTTGGCGTCCGTGGAGACGCCCACGGCGGTGAGTTCGTACGCCGGGTTGCCCAGCAGCGCCGCCAGGGCCAGCCGTCCGACGTTGCCGGTCCCGACGTGGGCCACGCGAATCACCATTGCCGACTCCTCCGCACCGAGGTCAAACTGGAACAGGTTCTAGTTCGCGACAGCCTAAGGTAGCCTGGCCCGTCATGGGACGGGTAGACGGAAAAGTTGCACTGATCAGCGGTGGGGCCCGAGGTATGGGCGCCGAACACGCACGCGCTCTGGTCGCCGAAGGCGCCAAGGTGGTGATCGGCGACATCCTCGACGACGAGGGCAAGGCACTCGCCGACGAGCTCGGCGAGGCGGCGCGCTACGTCACGCTCGACGTCACGCAGGCCGATCAGTGGGATGCGGCCGTGGCGACCGCCGTCGACGACTTCGGCCTGCTCAACGTCCTGGTGAACAACGCGGGCATCGTCGCGCTCGGCCAGATCGGCAAGTTCGACATGGCCAAGTGGCAGAAGGTCATCGACGTCAACCTCACCGGCACGTTCCTGGGAATGCAGGCCAGCGTCGAGGCGATGAAGGCCGCCGGCGGCGGATCGATCATCAACGTCTCCTCGATCGAGGGGATGCGCGGGGCCGTGATGGTGCACCCGTACGTGGCGTCGAAGTGGGCGGTGCGCGGCCTGACGAAATCGGCGGCGCTGGAACTGGGATCGCATCAGATCCGGGTGAACTCGATCCATCCCGGGTTCATCCGCACCCCGATGACCAAACATTTCCCCGACAACATGCTGACCATCCCGCTCGGCCGGCCGGGGCAGTCCGACGAGGTGGCCACCTTCGTGGTGTTCCTGGCCAGCGACGAGTCGCGCTACGCCACCGGTGCGGAGTTCGTCATGGACGGCGGCCTGGTCAACGACGTCCCGCACAAGATGTAGTCGCCCAAACGAACACACGGGCGCAAAAGTGCGAGTGAATGTCGCCTTTTCGTCGATCTCGGCGCGATTGAGGCGCCCTGAGGGGGCAATCACCACGGTGTGAGCCGCCGCGCCACCACCCCGCTCGACGATGTCGCGCGCGCACTGGCCGTCCTCGGCGCCTGCGTCGTCCCCGCGGCGGACCTGATCCGTGCCCTCGGCGTCACGGCCGAGGCGTGGGCCGCGTTCGGCGGGCACTGGGACGACCTGCGGCGTGACGACTACGCCGCCGAGTTGGGCACCGAACGGCAGCGCCGCTACGGCCACTTCCGCTTCCGCAGCGCCGACGGCGCGCTCGAACGGCTGCCCCACGGCGAGTTCGTGCAGCCGGCGCAGTCGAACCGGCTCTACCTCGACCGCGGAAGGCGCTTCGCACCGCTCACCGAATCGTTCGCCGCCGACCCGGTGCTGCGGGGCGTGATCGGCCTGCTCGGCGGGCTGGCGCAGGCCCTCGACGAAGTACCGCGATGGCACGTCAAGGTGACGCCGTTCCGGGTGATCGCCCGCCCGGGCGCCCACGGCGACCCGACCCCCGAAGGGGTGCATCGGGACGGCGTGACGCTGGTGTCGTCGCTGATGATCCACCGGTGCAACGCCTCCGGCGGGGAGAGTTCGGTCTACGACAGCGGGGGCGCCCGTGTACTCGCGACCACGCTGGCCGAGCCCGGGACGCTGCTGGTCGGCGACGACCGTCGGACCCGCCATGGGGTCAGCCCGATCCACCCCGTGGACCCTGCCCGGCCCGCGCACCGGGACGTGCTGGTGGTGACATTCGCGCCCTGACCGGTCCCGTAGGCTCGTCGCGTCAACGCGTACGCCCACCAGCGGACAAGGAGCGAGCCATGACCTCAGTCGATGAGCGTCGCGAGCTGCAGCAGCTCGCCGAACAGGCCGGATGGCGGCGCAACGATCTCGGCCGGACCGACCTGTACCTGCGGGGCGACACCCGCGTGCGGGTCATCTGGCGGGGCACCGACGCCATCAGCGGCGCGACGCTGATGCAGGACGACGTCATGATGACCTACACGCGCGAGCTGCCGACCGTCAACGGTTGGTTGAAGCGCTGACCGGCGGGACGCTGTCCAGCGCCTGAGCCACGATCCGCGACCACGAGTCACGGTCGACCTCCTGCAACGCCGCCGGTCCGCCGAAGGCGCTCGCGATCACCAGATCGGGCTCGAGAGTCCCGAGCAGACCGATACTCGCCCGCAACGCCTCGGCGTCACCGCGGCCGGGCGGCAGGAACGTCGACCAGCTGCCCTGTCCGGTGGGGAAGATCGTGTCGCCGGTGAACAGGTAGGTCTCGCCCGCGGCGCCGCGTACCAGGTAGCACATGCTTCCCGGTGAGTGCCCGGGTGTGGGGATCACCTCGACGCCGTTGCGGTCCACCCCGCGCGCGGACAGGAGGACGTCGATGGTGGCGTGGCGGGTGATGTGGGCTGCGTCGGCCGCCGGCGCATGCAGACGCGATCCGAACCGCCTGGCGATCGCGCCCAGCATCGGTCCGGCCTCGTCGAGGTGCGACAGGTACTGGTCGGCCACACCGCCGAGGTCGGCGATCGCGTCGAAGTCGGAATCGCTTGCGAGGCTGTAGAACAGCACGTTGCCGTTCGCCCCGCCGGTCCACAGGAACGCGTGTGTGGTCAGCCCGGGGAAGGGCGAGTCGGTACGGGTCTGGAACAGATCGGGTCGTATCCGGGTGAGTGTGGTGGTCATGGGATTCAGTGTCGGACCTCAACCATAGTTCAGGTCAAGACCCGACGACGGCACCGCGTAGGTTTGACTCCGTGAGCGCACGCGCAGGCATCGTCGTCACCGGAACCGAGGTGCTGACCGGCCGGGTCCAGGACCGCAACGGCCCGTGGATCGCCGACCGGCTGCTGGAACTGGGCGTGGAGTTGGCCCACATCACGATCTGCGGTGACCGCCCCGCCGACATCGAGGCGCAGCTGCGCTTCCTCGCCGACGAGGGCGTCGACCTCGTCGTCACCAGCGGGGGGCTCGGACCGACCGCCGACGACCTGACCGTCGCCACGGTCGCCCGGTTCTGTGGTCGTGAGCTGGTCCTGGACGCCGGTCTCGAGGAGCGCATCGCCGACATCCTGCGCCGGCTGATGGGGCGCCGCACCGACGTCGACTTCGAATCGGTGCGGGCCGCGAACCGCAAACAGGCGATGGTGCCCGAAGGCGCGACGGTGCTGGAACCGGTCGGCACCGCGCCCGGGGTGGTCGTCCCCGGCTCTCCGCTGGTGTTGGTGCTGCCCGGGCCGCCGCGCGAACTGCAGCCGATGTGGCGCACGGCTGTGCAGACCACCGCCGTCCAGCAGGCCATCGCGGGGCGCACCGAGTACCGGCAGGACATGGTGCGCATGTTCGGCCTGCCCGAATCCGGACTTGCCGAGACCCTGCGCGACGCCGAGCGCGACCTCACCGGCTTCGACCGCCTCGAGATCACCACCTGCCTTCGCCGCGGTGAGCTGGAGATCGTCACCCGCTACGAACCCGACGCGGCACCGGTGTACGGCAAACTGCTCACGCTGCTGCGGGAGCGGCACGGTTCGGCCATCTTCTCCGAGGACGGTTCCCTCGTCGACGATCAGGTCGCTGTGCTACTCGCTGGACGCACCATCGCCACAGCCGAATCCTGCACCGGCGGAATGCTTTCCGCACGCCTGACCGACCGTGCCGGATCGTCGGCGTACGTGGCGGGCGGGGCGGTGTGCTACTCGAACGACGCCAAGGTCGATCTGCTCGGCGTGTCCGCGGACCTGATCGCCGCCCACGGCGCGGTATCCGAGCCGGTGGCCGAAGCCATGTCCGACGGTGCGCTCCGCCGGTTCGGCGCCGACATCGCCGTCGCGGTCACCGGGATCGCCGGACCCGGCGGCGGCACCGAGCTCAAACCCGTCGGCACGGTGTGCTTCTGCGTGCGCCGCGCCGACGGCCACACGCTGACCCGCACGACCCGGCTTCCCGGCGACCGCAGCGATGTGCGCGAGCGGTCGACCACCGTCGCCATGCACCTGCTGCGCCGCGCGCTGCAGGACTGAGTCAGGTGCGGTCGGCGCGCTCCCAGAGTTCGAGCATGGACGTCAGGATGGCCTGCGCCTGACCCAGTCCGCCGAGGTGACTCTCGCCGGGCAGGTGGTACAGGTGCGCGTCGGGCAGCCGTGACACGCAGTGCTGTCCGTGCGCGAACGGGATGATGTGGTCGACGTCGCCGTGCCACCAGCGCACCGTCACCTTCACGTCCTCGAGGCGGAACCCCCAGTCACGGGCGAAGACGACCACGTCGGCGAACGGCGCGGCGAGTTGTTTACGGCTGCCGTTGAGCAGGTCGTCGAGGAACATCGCCCGGAACTCCGGGCGCACCAGCATCCGGCGGTCGGGCGCGGGGGAGACCGCCGCGTACAGGTACAGCGCGGGATCGGCCACCGGGCGCACGAACCGGATGAGCGTGCCGGCCGCCAGCCGGATCGGGCCGCCCGCGATCTCGAGCAACGGGGCGACGCGGGTTCCCAGCGTCATCAGCCCGCCCCTGATCGCATCCGGACCGACCGTCGGCGCCACCCCGCCCAGCACCCCGGTGCCGACCACCCGCTCGGGCATCTTGGCCGCGCAGGCGAGCGCATAGGGGCCACCGCCGGACAGGCCCACCACCGCCATGCGGTCGATGCCCAGTGTCTCGGCGATGACGGCGAGGTCGTCGGCGAAGGCCAGCACGTTGTCGTACTGGTGAGGGGTGGACGAGCCGATGCCGGGACGATCGATGCCGATCAGCCGGATCTTCTGCTCCTCGGCGAACGCGCGCGCCTCGGCGGGGATCTGCCTGCGCGCCCCCGGCGTCCCGTGCAACCAGAACACCGCCCGGCCCTGCGGGTGGCCGAACTCCGCGAAGCCGATCTGCCGGTCGGCGGCGACGGCGATGTTGCCTTCGAGTTTCGGGCGGGCGATGGGCGGCGTCATGCCCAGCAGTGTCGCATGTCACCGACGAGGGCCCGACGGGTCCCGATCACCGTGCCGGGCGCGCGACCCACCGGGCCGGGCGGCGGTCCGCCCACGGCGAGGCCACCTCCAGTTGCGCGGCCAACTGCAGCAGCACCGTCTCCTCGGGCGCTATCAGCTGCACGCCGATCGGCAGTCCGGTCGAGGTCATGCCCAGCGGCAGGGAGATCGCCGCCCAGCCGGTGACGTTGGCGAGCGGCGTCCACCCCGTGGTCGCGAACTCGACGTCGAAGAACGCCCGGGTGGTGCCGCGCGATTGATCGAGCAGGGCGTACGGCGGTGGGGCAGTCAGCAGGGTCGGCACCAGCAGCACGTCGTGCTCCGCCATGCCCGCGACGAAGCGGCGGGTCTCGGCGTGCACGGTCTCGATCGCGCCGGCGTACTGCACCCCGGTGGTGGTGAAACCTTCGCGCACCATCACCCAGGTGCTGGCCTCGAACTCGTCCTCGGCGGGCGGCCGCCCGAGGTGCGCGGTGGCGAGCTCGTGCAGCTGGGCGTTGCTGACGTTGTGCAGGACGGCGATCGCGTCGGCGATGGCGCCGGCGTCCACCGAGGTGACGGCGGGTTCGACCCGGTGGCCGAGATCGGCGAGGAGGCGGGCGGCGGCCTCGACCGCGGCGACGACCTCGGGGTCGGTGGCGGGGCCGGGGAACGGTGAGCCGGTGGACAGCGCGATGCGCTGCGGCGCCGGGGGCTGCGCTATCGCCTGCAGGTACGGCGTCGGCGGCGGCGCCGCGCTGTACGGGTCACCCGGATCGGGTCCGGTGACGGCGTCCAGCAGCGCCGCGCTGTCGCGCACCGTCCGGGTCAGCGCGTGCTCGACCGCCAGACCCTCGAGCAGGTGCCCGGCCGGCGCGAACGACGTGCGGGCCCGTCGCGGTTTGAGACCGACCAGGCCGCAGCACGAGGCGGGCACCCGGATCGACCCGGTGCCGTCACCACCCGACGCCGCGGGCACCACCCCGGCGGCGACCGCGGCGGCCGAGCCACCGCTGGACCCGCCCGGCGTCACGTCCGGGGACCACGGGTTCACTGTCGGGCCGGACAGCGACGGTTCGGTCGTGCAGTGGTTGCCCCACTCCGGGGTGTTGGTCTTGCCGAACACGACCAGACCGTTGGACAGGTAGCGGTCGACGATCCACGCGTTCTGCGGAGCGATGCGGGTGCGCAGTGCGCGGGACCCCATGGACTCCGGCGCCCCGCCCACCGACGCGCCGAGGTCCTTGAGTAGGAACGGGACGCCCGCGAGCGGTCCGGCGCCGCCGCCGCGCAGCCGTCCCGAGGCGTCGAGTGCGGCGGCCTGCTCGCGGCCGCGGTCGAACAGTTCGTGGACGACGGCGTTGAGTCCCCGCGCGGCCTCCAGGCGGATGAGCGCGGCGTCGAGGAGTTCGGTGGCCGTCAGTTCACCGGAGGCGACCAGCCGCGCCTGTCCGATCGCGTCGAGGCCGGCCAGGTCGAAAGCCGAGTCGGTGTCCATTGCATCCATAGCCCGGCGATCCTGCAGTGCGCCGGGCCGGCTGGCAACCCGACGCACCGCAGCTCGTCATCAGCCGGCGATGGACGCCTCATAGATGCCCTGGATCGCGGCGTCGAGTGTGGCGTTGAACTCGTCGTCGGACTGCTGCGCCGAGAGCCCCTCGGTGAGGGCGCGGCTGAAGCTGGCGATGACACCGCTGTTCTGGGCGAGCAGCTTGTTGGCCTCGTCGCGGGGGTAGCCGCCCGACAGGGCCACCACGCGCAGCACCTTGTCGTGGTTCACCAGAGGCTTGTAGTGATTCGCCGTCGACGGCAGCGTGAGCTTGAGCATCACCTGCTGGCCGCTTCCGATGGCGTCGAGGTTCTTGGCGATCTCGTCGCGCAGGATGTCCTCGGCTGCCGCCTTGTCCTCGATCGAGATCGTGACCTCGGGCTCGATGATCGGGACCAGGCCGTGCGAGAGCACCTGCTGGGCCACCTCGAACTGCTGGGCCACCACCGCCGCGATGCCCTTGGCGTTGGCGCCGCCGATCACCGACCGCTCCTTGGTGCCGAAGATGCCGTTGTCGACACCCCGCTTGAGCAGGTCGTCGAGCTGCGGCATCGGCTTCATCAGCTGGACGTCGTCGGACGCGTCGGCCAGACCCTTGTCGATCTTGAGGAACGGGACGACGCCCTTGTCCTCCCACAGGTACGCCGCCGACGACTTGCCCTCGATCTGGCGGTCCATGGTCTGCTCGAACAGGATCGCACCGAGCACCCGGTCACCGGTGAACACCGGAGAGGTGATGATCCGCGACCGCATCTTGTGGATCAGGTCGAACATCTCGGTCTCGGTCGAGTACTCGTTCTCCTCGACGCCGTAGAGGCGCAACGCTTTCGGCGTCGAGCCGCCACTCTGGTCGAGCGCGGCGATGAAGCCCTTGCCCGCCGCCAGCTTGTCCGTTTGCTGTTGGTTCGCCATCGGTGCAGTCCACTCCTTTGAAGACGGTTGTCGCTGACGGATTCGAGGTCGGCCCGCCGAGCCCGGTTCCCCTGTGAGGATATTCGGCGCTTATGCGCCCGTTCCGGCAGGTGCCGTGCTTGGCTAGAAGGACGCCGGTCCGTACCCGCCGGCGCCCGCTCACCACGGCTCAAAGGGAGCTCCATGTCCGCTCTGACCCCGTTCGCCTCGGTCGCCGCGATGGCGCTGATCGCCGCACCTCTCGCCCCGGTCGGCGTGGGCGTCGTGTCCGCACCGCTCGCCGCCGCGGAGTCCGGCGGGACCTTCCTGCCGTTCAGCCCGACTCTGCGACGGTGCGACTACAGCGCCCGCTCCTACTACGACTCGGCAGGCAACGGCAGGGCCACCGCAACGGTGCGCACCGCCGGCTCGCAAGTCAGCGCGGACGTGCAGTTGCTTCTGGCCAAGCCCAACTCGTACTACGAGGTGCGGCTGATCCAGGTGCCGAGGGAGTCGTCGGCCGGCTGTCACGCCGGTGCGCCCGGCACCGCGGTCGGCGCGCTGCACACCGACGGGGTCGGCGCGGGTGCGGTCACGTTGTCGAGTCCGTTGATGTCCGGCGCGACCGGCTCTTGGCTGGCCATCGAACGCCCGCAACCGCATTCGCAGTTGCCCGCGGAGTTCTACACCACCGATTTCATCGTCGCGATCTAACTGCGGCGGCCGCCGCGGCGATCGCGGCCGCCGAGCGGTCGATGTCGTCGTCGGTGGTCGCCCAGTTCGACACGCTGACCCGCAGGACGTGGGCGCCCCGCCACGTCGTGCCGCCCAGCCAGCAGGTGCCGTCGCGCTGGACGGCGGCCACCGCGGCGCGGTTGGCCTCGTCACCGCCCGGGAGCGCGACGAGCACCTGGTTGAGCACCACGTCGTTGAGCACGGTGGCGCCGGGGATGGCGCTGAGGTGGTCGGCCATCCGGCGCGCGTGGGCGCAGTTGCGTTCGACCAACTCGGCGATGCCGGTCCGGCCGAGTGAGCGGATCGCGGCGTACACCGGCACCGACCTGGCCCGCCGTGAACTCTCGGGCACGTAGGTGGTGTTGTCGCGCTGTCCGGGGTCGGCGACGAGGTAGGGACCCGACAGGCTCATGGCCGCCCGGTGAGCGGTGGGATGGGCGACGATCGCCGCTGCGCAGTCGTAGGGAACGTTGAGCCACTTGTGCGCGTCGACCGCCCACGAGTCGGCGCGTTCGACGGCCCGCGTGAGGTGCCGGGTCGCGGGCGCGGCGGCGGCCCAGAGCCCGAAGGCGCCGTCGACGTGCAGCCACGCGCCGTGCGCCGCGCACGCGTCGGCGACCGGCTCGAACGCGTCGAACGCCCCGGTGGCCACGTTGCCGGCCTGGGCGCACACGATGGCGGGTCCGGTGGCCTCGCCGAGGGCGTGGCGCAGCGCCCCGGGGTCCATCCGGCCCTGCGCGTCGGCGGGGATGCGGACCGCGGTGTCCGCGCCGAGGCCGAGCAACCGCAGCGCGGTGTGGATCGTGGCGTGGGCCTGCTCACCGCAGAGCACCCGCAGCGGCGGAGCCCCGATGAGCCCATCGCGTTCGACGTCCCATCCGGCGGCGGCGAGGACGGCGTGGCGCGCTGCGGCCAGGCAGGTCGTGTTGGCGCCCTGACCGCCGGTGACGAACCCGACGCTGGCGGTCGCGGGCAGCCCGAGCAGGTCCAGCACCCATCCGGCGGCGACCTCCTCGATCGCCGACCCGGCGGGGGACAGGGCATGGAAGGCCGCGCACTGGTCCCACGCCGACACCAGCCAGTCGGCCGCGAGCGCCGCGGGCAGCGCGCCGCCGACGACGAAGCCGAAGTGGCGGGGTCCGGCGCTGGCGACCAGGCCGGGCTCGGCGCCGGTCGCCAGCGCCTCGATCACCTCCGCCGGATCGGTCGGGTGTTCGGGCAGCGGACCGCCCAGCCGTTCGCGGATCTCGGCGGCCGTGGCCGGGGCGGCGACCGGTCGGTCGTCGAGCCCGGCGAGGTAGCTCTCGGCATGCCGGACGGCGGCGTGCAGGCCGGCGGTGCGATCAGACATGCATCGAGCCTAGGACTCCCGTGCGGCGGTAATTCGGATGCGCTTCGCGGTCCCGGTGTGGCACTGTCGCACCCTGTGGAAGGACTGCACCTGCGGCCGGTCACCGAGCGCGACTGGCCGCGCATGGTGCGCCTGGACGCCACCAACTTCGGCCACGTCGTAGACGAGTCGGCGGTGACGGTCTGGCGATCGCTGATACCCGAGAATGCGGCACTGGTCGTGGCCGACGGCGCCGACGTGGTGGGCCAGGCCTTGTACGTCGATCTGCAATTGACGGTGCCCGGTGGCGCCGTGCTGCCCGTCGCCGGCATCACGTGGGTCTCGGTGGCGCCGACGCACCGCCGTCGCGGTGTGCTGCGGTCGATGTTCACCGAACTTCACGACCGGATCGCCGCGGCGGGACATCCGATCGCCGGGCTGACGGCCAGTGAGGGTGGCATCTACGGTCGGTTCGGTTACGGCCCGGCGACGACGGTGAACGAGTGGTCCGTCGACCGGCGCACGGCGCAGTTCCGTTCTGACGCATCGGATCCCGGCGGCGTCCGGATCGTGACGCCGAGTGAGCACCTCGACGACTTAGTTGCCGTCTACGACCGCTGGCGGGTCGGCACCCCCGGCGGACTCGTCCGCCCACGAGCGTTGTGGGACGACCTGCTGGCCGACCGCGACGACGACCGCGCCGGTGGCAGCGCCCTGTTCGCGTTCCTGCACGCCGACGGCTACGTGCTCTACCGGGTGCACGGTCCGGGACCCCGGCACATCCGCGTGGTTGAGTTGACGGCCGTGACCGCGGCGGCGCACGCCGCGCTGTGGCGGGCACTGTGCGGGCTGGATCTGATGGAACGCATCGAGGTCGCCACCCACCCGGCCGACCCGTTGCCCTATCTGCTCACCGACGCCCGCCGCGTGCGCACCACCGCCGTCGCCGACGATCTGTGGTTGCGGTTGATGGACATCCCGGCCGCGCTGCAGGCCCGCACCTACGACTGCGACCTCTCGGTCGTTCTCGAGGTCCACGACGGGTTCCGTTGCGACGGAGGCCGATTCGCGCTGGACGTCCGCGACGGCCGTGCCGTGTGCGCGCCGACGGAGGCCGCGCCCGACGTGGTGCTCGACATCGACGTCCTCGGGTCGCTGTACCTCGGCGGCCATCGGGCGACCGCATTCGCCGCGGCGAATCGATTGCGGGGCAACGACTCCGATCTCGTCGCACTGATCGACAGGGCTTTCGCGACCGCCGTTCCCGCGCGGTTGGGCTTTCCCTTCTGAGGACGGGCCTCACACCGCGTCGGCCGCCGCCTTGCGCCGGTACGCCGACGGCGTCTCCCCGCAGAACTGGGTGAAGGCGCGGGTAAACGAACTGAGGCTGTCGAAACCGACCGCCGCCGCCGTCTCCTGCACCGACTGTCCCGGGGCCGCGAGCAGGGCCATCGCGCGCAACATCCGGGCATGCAGCAGGTAGGTCCGCCACGACAGCCCCAGTTCTTCGGCGAACAGTCGCCGCAACGTGCGCTCGGACACCGACACCGCGCGGCTGACGTCGTCGGCGGTCACGGCCTGCAGGTGCTCCTTCGTGTACGCCAGCGCCGCGGCCACGATGGAATGTTCGGAACTCGGCAAGTTCAGCGGCGCCTCGTGATCGAGCGCCTCGATCACGATGTTGCCCAGGGTCTGGAAGAACGCGTCCGAAACCGGATCGCTGGCCGCACGGTCGATCGGCCAGCGCAGCGCGTAGATCATCATCTCCCGGATCAGTGGCGACACGGCCAGGATCCGGGCACGGTTGCCCCCGTCGGGGATCAGGGCACTGTCGAACATCACCGCGACCGTGCGCACGTCGGCGTTCATCGTCGCCTGGTGCTCGAGCCCCTTGGGCAGCCACGCGGCCTGCTGGGGCGGGACGAGGTAGTGCCCCGAGGCGGTCTCGACCTCGACCACCCCGCCGATCGCGTACTCGATCTGGTGGACGTCGTGCGAATGCCATCCGGTGATCAGCCCGTCGCCCTGGTACAGGTAGCTGCCGGCCAGCGCGCGGCCGCCGCGGCGCAGATCGATCACCCGCTCGGAGAGGTTGGCCGGTTGGGCTAAACCCTTGGCCGATAGCGCAGAGACGGTCACACCTATGGAGGGTACAACTGGAACCAGTCCAATTGTGACCCCGGCCACGCCGGCACCGCGACGAGGAGCGCCTATGAATGTCGACGACCTGATCCTGGTGAGCATCGACGACCACGTGGTGGAACCACCCGACATGTTCCTGCGGCACGTGCCGGCCAAGTACAAGGAGGAGGCGCCGATCGTCGTCACCGACGACAAGGGCGTCGACCAATGGATGTACCAGGGCCGTCCGCAGGGGGTCAGCGGCCTCAACGCCGTCGTCTCCTGGCCGGCCGAGGAGTGGGGGCGTGACCCCGCCGGCTTCGCCGAGATGCGGCCCGGCGTCTACGACGTCCACGAACGCGTCCGCGACATGAACCGCAACGGCATCCTGGCCTCGATGTGCTTCCCGACGTTCACCGGGTTCTCCGCGCGGCACCTCAACATGCACCGCGAAGAGACCACGCTGGTGATGGTCTCGGCCTACAACGACTGGCACATCGACGAGTGGGCGGGCTCCTATCCGGGCCGCTTCATCCCGATCGCGATCATGCCGACCTGGAATCCCGAGGCGATGTGCGACGAGATCCGCCGTGTGGCGGCCAAGGGCTGCCGCGCGGTGACCATGCCGGAACTGCCGCACCTCGAAGGGCTGCCCAGCTACCACGACGACGACTACTGGGGCCCGGTGTTCCGGACGCTGTCCGAGGAGAACGTGGTGATGTGCCTGCACATCGGCACCGGCTTCGGCGCGATCAGCATGGCGCCCAACGCGCCGATCGACAACCTCATCATCCTGGCCACCCAGGTGTCGGCGATGTGCGCCCAGGACCTCCTGTGGGGCCCGGCGATGCGCAACTACCCCGACCTGAAGTTCGCGTTCTCCGAGGGCGGGATCGGGTGGATCCCGTTCTACCTCGACCGCAGCGACCGCCACTACACGAACCAGAAGTGGCTGCGCCGCGACTTCGGCGACAAACTGCCCAGCGACGTGTTCCGCGAGCACTCACTGGCCTGCTACGTCACCGACAAGACGTCGCTCAAGCTGCGCCACGAGATCGGCATCGACATCATCGCCTGGGAGTGCGACTACCCGCACTCGGACTGCTTCTGGCCGGACGCGCCAGAGCAGGTGCTGGCCGAGCTGAACGCGGCGGGCGCCTCGGACTCCGACATCAACAAGATCACGTGGGAGAACTCCTGCCGGTTCTTCGGATGGGATCCGTTCGCGCACACGCCGAAGGATCAGGCGACGGTGCGAGCGCTGCGGGCCCAGGGCGCCGACGTCGACGTGTCGATCCGGCCGCGCAAGGAATGGGCACGCCTCTACGAGCAGAAGCAACTCGCCAAGGCCTGACGCCACAGCCGCCGAACGTGCGCTCACTGCGAGAAACCGGCGGCCGAAATCTCGCAACCGGCGCACGTTCGGCGGTCGCGTAGAGTCCGGCCGGTGGACTTCGACCTCGACCTCCCCTCCGGCCGGGTGCGGACCCGGTCCTGGGGCGCCGACGATGCGCCGATCCTGTTGTGCGTACACGGCATCTCGGCCAACCTGACGGCGTTCTCGTACCTCGCCGAACGGCTGGCCGGTCATGACCGCCGAGTCGTCGCGTTCGACCTGCGCGGTCGCGGTCGCAGCGAGATCACCCCGCCGGGCAGCTACGGCCTGGACAGCCACGCCGGCGACGTGCTCGCGGTGGCCGACGCGCTCGGCGCCGACGCGGTCGACCTCGCCGGCTGGTCGCTGGGTGCGCTGATCGCGATGCGCGTCGCCCGTGACGACGGCGCCCGGGTGCGCAGCCTGTCGCTGATCGACCACATCGGCCCGGCGCAGCGTGCCGCGCTCGCGCCGGTGCGCGAGGGGTTCGCCCGGCTCGACGCGGTGGTCTCCGGCCCGGGCGCCTACCTCGACAGCGTCCGCGCCGCCGGCATCGTCGATCCGTGGACCCCGTTCTGGGATGAGCACCACACCTACGAACTGGCCGAACAGCCCGACGGGACCTGGCGTCCGAGCACCTCGCGTGCGGCCGCCGAAGAGGATCTGTACCAGCGCTGGCCCACCGACTGGACCGACCACTGGCGGGCCCTGACCATGCCGACCGTGGTGGTCCGCGCGATGCGGCCGCTCGGCGGCGCCGTGCTGATCGGCGACGACGCCGTCGCCGCTCTGCGCGCCACCAACCCGGCGGTCCGCGTCGTCGACACCCCCGACAGCAATCACTTCACGTGCATCGTGGACCCCCTCACCGCCGCGGCGGTCGAATCGGTCCTGCGATAAATCGCTGTCGCCGAAGCGCTCTCGTACGGCAGCCTGATCAGGCGGGGACGACGACGACCAGGTGGTCCCCGCTGCGTTCGACGCGCATCCCGGCGCGCCGCGCCACCGTCGCCACCGCCGCGGCGTCGGACGGCTCGGAGCGGGTGGTGGCCAGCGCGCGGGCGAGCCGTCCCTTGTGCGCCTTGTTGAAGTGGCTGACGACGGTGCGCCGGCCGTCGGCGTGCTCGGCCAGCACGCCGACACGCACCGCGGCCGGCAGGCGCCCGAGCGCCGCGTAGGAGCCGGACCGCAGGTCGATGACGAGCTCCTGTGCGGCGACGTCGGCGAGCACCGGTTCGAGCACCGGGCGCCAGCGGCCGGTCAGCGGCGCGCTGCCGGGTAGCTTCGCGGTCGCCGAGAGCCGGTAGGCCGGCACCGGATCGCCGGCCCGCAGCAGCCCGAACAGGGCCGAACCGACCGCCAGCCGCTGCCGCGCGCGTGCCGCGGCCGCACCGCGCAGGGATTCGATGTCCAGGGCGTCGTAGAGCACACCGGTGTACCGGTCGATCGCGGGCAGCGTCGGAGCCGTGTGCAGCACCGCGTTGCGTGCGATCTCGGCATCCTGTGTCGGCGAGAGCCCGAGCGCCTTGCGGCTCGCTTCCCGGTCGGCCGACAGCTCGACGATCTCGTCGAGGAGCGCCTTGCGCACGGGTTCCAGGTCGGGGAAGGAGAGCCGGTCGAGGCGCAGCGGCGGTCCGTCGCCCCCGTCGCGTTTGGTCTCCGATGGCGGAAGCAGCACGAGCACGGCGAAGACGTTATCGCCGTGGGCGCTCAGAGCGGTATTCGGCGGTCGCGGTCCGAAGCGGGCCACACGTACGGCAGGTCGTCGGGCACGTCCGGGAACAGCGGCCGGTAGTGGTCCGGGTCCTTCTTCACCAGTGCCGCCTGATGGCTGCGGTGAAACGCCTCGTCGCCCAGCCACGGCGGCAGCTCGCCCGCGGCGCCGAGTTCGGCCTGGGGACGCACCGCGGAGATCCCGACCGTCACGCCGAGATCGGTCACCAGGGTGGTGGCACAGGTGTCGGCCCGGCCGCTGCGACACCAGTGCGCACAGATCTGCAGCCCGTAGCGCACCAGCGCTTCCTCGTACCCCGCCCACATCGCCGCGGCGGGGTGGTGACGCCACCCGTAGCCGGGCACCGTCAGGGCCCGCAGGACCTGGATCACCTCCACCCGCTGCTTACCGAGGCGACGCATGTCGAGCACCTCGGCGCTGGCGTCGAAATCCTCGCAGGGCAGGAAGGTCTGCATCGGTGCGGACGTACCCGCGGGGCGTGGAGATCACACCCGGGCCGCACTCAGCCGTACGCGAGCAGAAGGGGGATCCGCTGTTCGGCATCGGTGAGCGAGCCGTGCTGTCCGCGCAACGCCGACTCCATCGGCTCCACGGTGCGGCGCACCAGCGCGGCGGAGTCCTTCGCGGCGACGACGATATCGCCGATCCGGCGCCGCATGTCGTCGGCGACACGGGCGCCGAACCAGCCGGCCTCGATGGCCTCGTCGCGGGTGGTGACCCAGGCCCGGTCGCCCAGCGTCTCCCGCCAGGCCGCCAGCACCGCGGCCGTCGCCCCCTCGGCGGCGTAGACGTAGCGGGCGCGGGCCTCGCCGGCGACCGCCTCGACCCCGTCGAAGAGCGGGGCGCACTCGTCGAGGTCGAGGATGCGCTCCGCGTCGACCTCGACCATGCCGTGGTCGGCGACCACGGCGAGCAAGGCGCCCGGCGGCAGACCGGTCACCACCGATTCGACCAGCCGGTCGACCTGGCGCAACTGCATGCGCCAGGCCGTGGACCCCGGCCCGTACAGGTGCCCGAGTAGGTCGAGGTCGCCGTGGTAGCCGTAGCAGAATCCGCCGTCGGCCAGCACCCCGCGCACCGAGGCGGCCAGGTCACCGAGGCCGTGTACCCCGATGAAGCGCCCACCGCGCAGCACCGCGCGGGTCAGCCCCGAGCCGGCGAACTCGGCGTTGGACACGACGTGCACGGCGACACCGGCCGATGCCGCGCGTTCGAAGGCCGTCGGCATCGGCTGCACCGTCTCGGGCGGCATGGACTCCCGCAGATCCTCACCCCAGGGGTGGGGACGCCACCGCAACGGGTTCACGACGCCTGCGCCGGGTATGCGGAACGTGTAGCCCACCATTCCGTGCGCCCCGGAGCGGCACCCCGTCCCGACCGAGGCCAGGCTGGCGACCGTGGTGGACGGGAACCCGACCTGCAGGGTCTCGCCGCGCAGACCGCTGAGGACCGGCGCATCGTCGGCGTGCCGGTCGAGCAGTTCCGCGCCGAGTCCGTCGATCAACAGGACGCACGCCGAGCCGATCCCGGTCGGCAGGTCGATCCGCGCGTCGAAGCCCGGCACCTCCATCGCCGCGAGCACCGAGGGGACCACGTCGGCGAGGTGAGGCAGGTCCGGGTCCGACCGTGGGAGCTGCATTCCTGCAGCGTGTCACACCCCGGGATCGGTCACACGGCCATCGGCGGAGCGCCCGGCGGCGGAGGAGGCAGCGGAGCGCCCGGCGGCGGAGGAGGCAACGGAGCACCGGGCGGCGGAGGCAGCAAAGCGCCGGGCGGCGGCGGAGGCAGCGGAGCACCGGGCGGCGGGGGAGGCAACGGCACGTTGATCGGCGGCTGCGCCGGGACCGGAGCCTCCGGCGGAGCGGGCAGGAACATCCGGTTGGTGAACTGCGCTTGGTGCGCGCCGCCGCCCCCGACCTTGACGCCACCACCCTCACCGGAGGACACCGGCGTGCCGTCGGGCAGCGTGACCGCCGCGTGACCGCTGTTCCAGCCGATCACCAGCGCGCCTGGTTCCGACCCGTGCTGGAAGCCGCGGGCGAGCAGTTCGCTTTCCATGTTCGAGGTGGTGAACCGATCGCCGTACACGGGTCGCCCGGTCGCCGCATTGCTGACCCAGGAGGCCAGACCGGAGCAGTCGGTCCCCGCGGGGCTGTCGCCGCCCGAGACGTAGGGCGTGCCCGAAACCGAGTTGACCAGTGACATCAACGTGACTAGAGCAAACATGCCGACGGACGGTAGCAGAGCCCTTCGGGCCGCCCAAAACCTGTGGGCGCGTTCACGTTTGACGGTTTCTATGGCCCAGGACACTAAATTCTCAGCACCGCGACGTGCACGTTTGCGCGCGAAGGCGGGCCGGAGGCGGTGACCGTCGAACTCCGAAGGGCATGGCGATACCTGCGCCGAACTCGGCGAACGCAGCACAGGCCGTCACTTTCGGCAAAACACGCGGCCAAGCAACCGAGGCGTCACCGAGGCAACGCGACTCATTCCGTTGACGGGCAACCATCCGGTTGCATATGGTGGCTGATGCAACCGCCCGGTTGCCTGACGGAGACGTGGCGATGGACGAGGTGTTCAAGGCGCTCGCCGATCCGAGCCGTCGCCGTCTGCTCGACGCCCTGAACCTGCGCGACGGGCAGACGCTGCGGGAGTTGTCCGCGGGACTGGACATGACGCGCCAGTCGGTGACCAAGCATCTCGCCGTCCTCGAGGCGGCCGGCCTCGTCACGGCGGTGCGACGGGGCCGGGAAAAACTCCACCACCTCGACGCCCAACCGATCAACGCGCTCTTCGACCGCTGGATCCGTCAGTACGACCGCACGCGCGTGGCGCCGACGAGGTTCGACACGGCGCCGCAGGCCCCGCCGACGCCCGACGGCCAGGCGTTCGTCTACACCACCTATATCCGGACCACACCGGAGCGGTTGTGGCAGGCGATCACGGGGCCGTCGTTCTCGGGGCACTACATGGGCCATGCCATGGTGTCGACCTGGCAGAAGGGTGCGATCTACACGTGGGTCGACGGCGATCGCGAACTCGACGACCCCGGTCAGGTGATCCTCGAGGCGGACCCCTACCAGCGGCTGGCCTTCACGTTTCCCGCCGCCGTCCCGTCGATGACCGACGCGCCGGCCGAAACGGTCGCGTCCGAGCCCCACTCACGGGTGGCGTTCGACATCCGCCCGATCGACGACCAGGTGGAGCTCACCGTCGTCCACGACGGTTTCCTCCCGAACAGCATTGTGCGACAGCACATTTCCCGAAGCTGGCCACGGAAGCTGGCCGATCTCAAGAGCGGGCTGGAGCACCGCTAGGCGCTCAGGCGGCCGGTTCGGCGACGATCCTGGCGACTTCCGCGGCGACCGCCAGACTCGCGGGATCGTCGGAGGGCTCATAGCGGTCGGCGCCGGCGTCGTAGCGGGCACCCACGATGTTCGCGTGGTCGGCCGCCAGCTCGATGTACTGCACGCGCCAACCGGCGACGCCCATCTCGGCGGTGAAGTCCCGGCTCACGCTCGCCGGGACGACGTCATCGGCGCCGCCGTGGACCAGGGTGACGGGCACGCGTGCGCCGGCTGCCGGACGGGGGGTCAACGGTTCGCCGGACAGGGGATCGGGCGCCATGAACGCGCCGGCCAGGCAGACCGTACGCGTGATGCGCAGCCCGTACTCGGCGGCCCGGAACGTGAGACCGACGGCGGCCGCGCCGCCCAGTGACCAGCCGACGACCACCAGACCGTCCGCCGCGCCACTCCGGCCCGCGGCGAACCGGGCCGAGTTGAGCAGATCCGAGCGGCCGCTGTCGTCGGCGTGCGAATTCCAGTCGGGTGCCACCACCGCGAGGCCGAGCTCGGCGACGCGTTCACCCAGCGGCCGCACCGCCGCCCGGGAATCGGTCTGCATACCGTGCCAGAGCAACACCACCGGGGCGTCCTCCTCGCCGTACAGGTCGAGCGATCGGCCGGGGGCGTATTCGAGGGTCTCCACGGACCGCCTCAGCCCTGCGGCAACCGGACGACCTGGACGAAGAACTCGTCGATCTGCCGGACCGCGTTCATGAACTGGTCGAGGTCCACCGGTTTGGTGACATAGGCGTTGGCGTGCAGCTTGTAGCTGCGCAGGATGTCCTCCTCGGCCGAGGAGGTGGTGAGCACGACGACCGGGATGTGACTGAGGTCGGGATCGGATTTCACCGTCTCGAGGAGCTGACGGCCGTCGTACTTCGGCAGGTTCAGGTCCAGCAGGATCAGATCGGGCCGCGGGGCGTTCTCGTACCCGCTGCGGCGGTAGAGGAAGTCGAGACCCTCCTGCCCGTCGTGGGCGACGTGCAGCGTGTTGCTGATCTTGTTGTGTTCGAACGCCTCGCGGGTGATCAGTTCGTCGCCCGGGTCGTCCTCGATCAGCAGGACGTCGATCGGCCTCGTGGAGGGTGTCATCATTGGGCTCCTTCCAGAACCACTTCGGGTTGTTCGTGGACGGCGACCGGAAGGGTCATGCGGAACCGGGTGCCTTCGGTGTAGCTGTTGTCGATCCAGATGGTGCCGCCGTGATACTCGACGATCTTCTTGCACAACGCCAGCCCGATGCCGGTGCCGCTGTAGGCGTCGCGACCGTGCAGTCGCTGGAAGATGACGAACACCTTCTGGGAGAACTCCTCGGCGATGCCGATGCCGTTGTCCGACACGGTGAACAGCCACTGTCCGTCCCGGTCGTCGGTCCCGCGCTCACATTCGATCACGATCCGGGGTGTGGTGTCGGGTTTGCGGAACTTCACCGCGTTACCGATCAGGTTCTGCCAGAGCATCGCCAGCAGTGTCGGATCGCCCAGCACCTCGGGCAACGGCTCCTCGGGGCGCACGATCACGGCGCCGGACTCCTCGATCGCGGTGTCGAGGTTCGACAGCGCAGTGTCGAGCGCCTCGTCGAGTTCGACGTCGGTGTGCGCGGCGCTGAGGCGTCCGACACGCGAGAAGGTCAACAGGTCGTTGATGAGCACCTGCATGCGTTTCGCGCCGTCGACGGCGTACTTGATGTACTCGACGCCGCGTTCGTCGAGCTGGTCGCCGTAACGCTTCTCGAGCAGCTGACAGAACGAGGCGACCTTGCGCAGCGGCTCCTGCAGATCGTGCGACGCGACGTAGGCGAACTGCTCGAGTTCGGCGTTCGACCGCCGCAACTCGACGGTCTGCTCGTCGAGTTGTTCGCGCGCGGCCCGCGACGCCTCGAGTTCCTCCACGATGCGCTGTCGCATGTCCTCGACGTCCGAGGCCATGCTCCGCATATCGCGGGGGCCGCCGGCGACGATCCGTTCCTCGAAGTGACCTTCGGTGATGCGGCGGCAGGAGGCGGCCAGCGCCGACAGCGGGCGAACCAGAGCACTGCGCGCCAGGATCGCCAGCAGCAGCGCGGTCACGAAGAAGGTGATGATGATGCCGGCGAGCACCCGGTCGCGCCACCCGCGCACCTGCTCGAGTTCCTTCACCCCGGCGGTGCGCGCGGCGGCGAGGTCGACGTTCTGCACGTGGAAGAGCGCGCGGATGTTGTCGAAACCCTCTTTGCCGCGCTGGACGAGGTCCTCGCCGACCACGCCGGGGCTGCCCGGGGTGACGCTGCGGATGAACGGCTCGGCGTACTCCGCGCGCCATTCGGCGGTGGCCTGCTCGACCGCGTCCAGATCGGCGATCAAATTGGGATGGTCGCCGACGTGCCGGCGGATCTCCTCGGCCGCTTCGCGTTCGGTCTGCTGACCCTCGAAGTAGGGCTCGAGGAACTGCTTGTCGGCGGCGATCGCGAAACCCCGCACGGCGGTCTCCTGATCGCGCAGGGCGGCCTGCAGCCGGTAGGCCGCCACCCGTGACGGCTGGATCGATTCGATCAGCTCGCGCGACACCGCGTCGGTGCGGTTCATCAGGATCGCACCGGCGAACGCGCCGACCAGCACGAGCATGCCCATGACGGCCAGCACGACGTTCAACCAGCCCTGCACCGTCAACTGGCGTCCCCGCCGGCGGGCGGGAGCCGTCACGTGGTGCGCTCCACGCGGACTACCGCGATGTCGTCGGTCAATCCGCCGTGCGGCCGGGCGCGGTCCTCGGCGCGGTCGATCAGGGTCTCGACGAAGTCGGGGCCAGCCAGCCCCGCCATCGTCTGGGCCAGCCGCAGCAGCCCCTCCTCGCCGAGGCGCTCGTTGCCCTCACCGGAGTGCCCCTCGAACAGCCCGTCGGTGAGCAGCAGCAGGCCGTGGCCGGCGGGCAGTTCCAGTTCGGTCAGCGGCCACGCCGACCCGCCGAGTCCGAGCGCGGGTCCCGCGGGCGGTTCCAGCCAGTTCACGCTGTTGCCGGCGCGGTCGTGCAGGAGCATCCCCGGGTGCCCGGCGCGGACGGCGGTGAAGCTGCGGTCGCTGGGAGAGAAGGCCAGGCTCATCACGGTGGCGAAGATGCCGGGCCCCGGCCGCTCGGCACGCAGGATCCGCTCGAGCTGCTGCATGCGCTGGTTGCCGCGCAGGCCCGCGAAGGTCAGCGCGCGCCATCCGATCCTCAGCGCCACCCCGAGCGCGGCTTCATCGGGTCCGTGGCCGGACACGTCGCCGACCATGACGTGCACGGTCCGGTCGGGGGTCTGGACGAAGTCGTAGAAGTCGCCACCGAGCAGCGCGTTGGGCCGGCTCGGCCGGTACTTGGCGACGATGTCGACACCCGGATTCTCCAGCAGCAGCGGCGACGGCAGCAGCCCGCGTTCCAGCCGGGCGTTCTCCTGCGCACGCAGATGGCTGGCGTGCAGGTCGACAGCGGTGAGCTCGGAGCGTTTCCGCTCGATCGCGTACAGCAGCGAACGCCGCAGCATCTCCGATTCGACACGCCCCTTGACGAGGTAGTCCTGTGCGCCGGACGCGACCGCCGACACGCCGTAGCGGTCGTCGACGTTGCCGGTGAGGACCACGATCGGGAGGGTGGGATCGAGGTCGCAGATCCTGTCCACGGCGTCGGTGCCGTTGGCGTCGGGCAGGTTGAGATCCAGCAGCACACAATCCGGGCGGGAGGCCCGGATCTCGCGGGCGGCGTGCGCCATGGATTCGGCCCATCGCAGCCGGATGTCGGCGACCGCGTCGACGATCAACTCCTCGACGAGCAACGCGTCACCACGGTCGTCCTCCACGAGGAGCACCGTCAACGTGTCGAACTGCGTCATGGGAGCAACGGCTGAATCAGGCACAGGCCTCAGTTCTGAGTCATGCGGCGCGAGCATCGACAAATAAGTCCTTCACATTCATCACCGCGGCCGCGCTGACCTCTTCTTCAGTGATAGCCCCCTGACAATACCCAAGGTCGCCGTCGACGGCGTCCATCCCGGCCCTCCGACAACCGGGCGAGCGCTCACACCGGGGTAGCGTCGGCGCGGAGATGGTGGTGTCATTCCTGCGAATCCGGCCCGGCGCCGGCCGGCGCCGGGCGAGGTCGCTGGCCGTCGCCGCTGTCGCCGCGACGCTCGTCGGGTGCGGCGCAGGCCCGTCCACGCAGGACGAACCCGCACCACCGTCCTCGACGCCCACAGCCGCGCCCCCGACCACGATGACGACCAGGACGACGCCCTCCACGACGACGACGACCACGTCCGCGCTGCCGCCCCCTCCGGCCGTCACCACCGTCACCGCCGCCGATCTGGGTACGACGTGGCGTCCGGGCTGCCCCCTGGGCCCGGAACGGCTCCGGCGGGTCGAGCTCAACCACCTCGGCTTCGACGGTCGCACCCACCGCGGCGCGCTCGTCGTCCACGACGAACTGGTGCCGCAGGTCATCGAGGTCTTCGACGTCCTGTACCGCATGGGTTATCCGATCGACAAGATGCGCACCGTCGACGCGTACCCGGGCGCCGACGACGAGTTGTCGATGGCCGACAACAACACTTCGGCGTTCAACTGCCGTGGCATACCGGGGTCGCAGAGCTGGTCGTACCACGCCTACGGCCGGGCAATCGACCTCAACCCGTTGCTCAACCCCTACATCGGTCGCAGCGGTGCGGTGGAACCCGCCAACGCCGGGCCCTACGTCGACCGCAACCGGACCGATCCGGGCATTCTGCACGCCGGTGACCCGGCGGTTCTCGCCTTCACCGACCGCGGTTGGCGCTGGGGCGGGCACTGGCAGACGCCGAAGGACTACCAGCACTTCGAACAGCGGTGAAGGATCCCGTCCGCTGAGTTGGCATCAGCGCCATGGGTTTCGGACGCGCACAGCGCTCCGGCTCGCTGCTACCCTGCCTAACGCCGCCCGGTGAACGCACGGGCGGCGTACGAAACCAGCCAGGACGAAACAGCAGACTCCCTCACGAAAAGAGTGTTGTGCGAAGCGGAGAGATCAGGGCCCTTTCGGGTCTGCGCATCGTCGCCGCGGTATGGGTCGTCCTGTTCCACTTCCGGCCGCTGTTGGCGCAGGCCGCACCGGATTTCACCGCCGCACTGTCGCCGCTGCTGGACTCCGGCGCGCAGGGCGTCGACCTGTTCTTCATCCTCAGCGGTTTCGTGCTGACGTGGAACTACCTCGACCGCATGGGCCAGTCCTGGTCCACCCGAACCACTTTGCGGTTCCTCTGGTTGCGGCTGGCCCGGGTGTGGCCGGTCTACCTGGTCACCATGCACCTGGCCGCGGCGTGGATCATCTTCACCCGCAACGTCGGCCACGTTCCGTCGCCTGCGGTCGACCAGCTCACCGCCACCAGCTATCTGCGTCAGCTGCTGCTCGTGCAGTTGTGGTCCGAGCCCTACTTCGACGGCACCAGCTGGGACGGTCCGGCCTGGTCGATCAGCGCGGAGTGGTTGGCATATCTGCTGTTCGGCGTGCTGATCCTGGTGATCTTCCGGGTCGCACGGGTGTCGCGGGCGCGCGTCCTGGTGTGGCTGGCGATCGCGGTGCCGCTGCCGCCGACCCTGCTGTTGCTCGCGACCGGCGAGTTCTACACACCCTGGAGTTGGTTGCCGCGCATCCTGATGCAGTTCGCCGCGGGCGCCCTCGCCTGTGCCGCGGTCCGCAAGCTGCGACCCACCGCCCGGACGCGTCGCGCGTTCGGCTGGCTGTCCGCGCTGATCGGGACCGCGATCGTCGCCGGCCTGTACTACCTCGACGCCCATCCACCGGCGTCCGTCCGGGACGCCGGCGGCCTGGTGGACGTCCTGTTCGTCCCGCTGGTGGTGGCGCTGGCGGTGGGGGCGGGGACGCTGCCGCGGCTGCTGTCCACCCGCGTCATGGTCTACTGCGGCCACATCTCGTTCGGGTTGTACATGGTCCACGAGTTGGTGCACACCGCATGGAACTGGGCGGTGGTCCAGTTCGAGATCACCCTCACGCCGGGGTGGTCCGGCGGTGCGGTGGTCGCGGGCCTCATCGGCGTCGCGGTCCTCGGCGCGGCCGCGCTCTACCACGGCGTCGAGGAGCCGGCCCGGCTGTGGATGCGCAGGATGGTCGACGTCAGGGACTCGACACGCAGCACCGTCGGCGGCCGGGCCGCGCCGTCACCGGAACTCGAGCGCGAGGAGCGCGCCGACCACGTGCCTGTGCGGGTCGGATGACGCGATTTCGTGACAATCGGGCGAGCGCGTCGCGGAACGCCGGCGGCTTCGCCCACACTTACCCTTTCAGTCATCGTGAGGTGCGGCGTCTCGGTGCCGTCGACTGTGGAGGTAAACGGTGAGTCGCCTGGTCACGCTGGTGGTGTCCGTTGCGCTGCTGGTGGGACTGGTGGTCGCCCGGCCGCTGCCGCAGCGCAGCGACGAGATGGTGACGTTGCAGTTCGCCGGCAGCCGCGTCGCGGTCGTCGGGGACTCGTACACCACAGGCAGCACCGAGGGCGGCGAGGGGCCGAGGGGCTGGACGACGCGGGCGTGGCAGCTGCTGGCGGGTCAGGGGCTGCCGGTGCGCGCCGACGTGGCGGCCGAAGGGGGCGCCGGGTACGGGGCGCGCGGCAACCGGGGCAGCGTCTTCGAGGATCTCACCGCCCGCGCGGTCAAGGCCGACGATCACCTCGTGGTGTTCTACGGGTCGCGCAACGACCAGAACGTCGAGCCCACACTGCTGTCCATCATGGTCTACGGGGTCTTCCAACTCGCCCGCCGCACCGCACCCGAGGCCCGGTTCCTGGTGATCGGACCGCCCTGGCCGACCGCCGATCCGCCGCCGGCCATCCTTCGCATCCGCGACACCCTGCGGTACCAGTCGGGCCTGGCCGACGCGACGTTCGTCGACCCGATCGCGGAGCGGTGGTTCGTCGACGACCCCGGGCTCATCGGCGCCGACGGCGTCCACCCGACCGACGCGGGGCACGTGTACATGGCCGACAAGATCGCGCCGTTGATCGCCACCCAGTTGACCCGACGGGTGTGAGCCCGGCGTTCAGTCCTGCACCGCCTTGGCCACCGCGACGCACACGGTGAGCCACGCGGGGTCGGGACGCGCCGCCCGCTGCAGTTCCCACACCGCGTTGTGCACCATCCGCACGACGATCCAGGCGCGCGCCCGGTCCTCGTCGAAACCGGCGGCGTCGACGATGGCGTGGAAGCGGCGGCGCACCCCGTCGCGGACGTCGCCGGCCAGTTCGTCCCAGCGGTTCCACAGCATCGGCGCGACCTCGAAGTGCGGGTCGCCGTCGAGCGGTTTCGGGTCGATGACCACCCACGAATCCGCACCGCCGGCCAGCACGTTCCCGTAGTGCAGATCGGTGTGGACGAGGATGCCGCGACTGGCGGGGTCGATCATCAGGTCCCGGCCCAGGGTGAGTGCCTGCTCGACCAGTCGGCGCGGCAGCGGGGTGTTGCGGGGCAGCACCGCGAGTTCAGCGGTGCGTGACTCCAACCACGTTGTGAGCGTTCGCAGTTGGGGGAGGGCCGGGACGTGGATGCGGCGGTACAGGTCGCAGACGACGGCGCAGGCCTCGACGTCGGAGACGGTGCCCAGGTCTCGGTCGTCGAGCCGTTCGAGCAGGAGCGCACGGCGGTGCGGCTGGGCGCTGAGCAGGCGCACCGCGCCGTGACCGGCCCATCGGCGCAGCGCGAGGTGCTCGTGTTCGGACTCGTCGTCGGGGAACCCCATCTTGAGCACCGCGGGCCGCCCACGCGGCGTACGGACCGGCAGGACAAGCGATGTCGTGCCGTGCGTCGGCGCACCGTCGACGCGCAGTTCCCACTCCCGCAGCTGGGTCTGCGCCTGACCGGGCAGCGTCTCGACCCAGTGCGTCCACTCCGGTCCGCGGTCCGCCATCGCCAGTACCGCGGCGGGCAGGTCGATCACGTCACCAGACGCGGGACACCCCGCGAACCGGGGTGCGGTTCGCGGGGTGTCCCTGTCGAAGTGAGGCGATGACCGCCGGTCAGGCCTTCTCGAGGTCGAACCGGTCGTTGTTCATGACCTTGACCCAGGCCGCCACGAAGTCCTCGACGAACTTGCCCTTGCTGTCGTCCTGGGCGTACACCTCGGCCACGGCGCGCAGCACCGAGTTCGAGCCGAAGACCAAATCGTTCGCAGTTGCGGTCCACTTGATCTCACCGGTGGCGCGGTCGCGGCCCTCGTAGACGTTCTCGGTGTTCTCCGACGGCTTCCACGCGGTGTTCATGTCCAGCAGGTTGACGAAGAAGTCGTTCGTCAGCACACCCGGCGAGTCGGTGAACACACCGTGCTTGGTGCCGCCGTGGTTGACGTTGAGCACCCGCAGACCGCCGAGGAGTGCGGTCATCTCCGGTGCCGTGAGGTCCAGGAGGTAGGCCTTCTCCACCAGCAGCTTCTCGACCTGACCCTTCTCACCGGTCCGGAAGTAGTTGCGGAAGCCGTCGGCCTTGGTCTCCAGCACCGCGAACGACTCGACGTCGGTCTGCTCCTGCGAGGCGTCGGTGCGACCCGGCGCGAAGTGCACGTCGATCTCGTATCCGGCGTCCCTGGCGGCCTTTTCGACCGCGGCAGACCCGGCGAGCACGATCAGGTCGGCCAGCGAGATCTTCTTGCCGCCGGAGGCCGACGCGTTGAAGTCCTGCTGGATCTGCTCGAGCACCGGCAGCACCTTGGCCAGCTCGGCCGGCTCGTTGGCCTCCCAGTTGCGCTGCGGCTCGAGGCGCACCCGGGCACCGTTGGCGCCGCCGCGCTTGTCCGTGCCGCGGAAACTGGACGCCGAAGCCCATGCCGTCTTGATCAGCTGCTGGGTGGACAGACCCGAATCGAGCACCTTGGCCTTGAGGTTCTCGATGTCGGCATCGTCGACCAGTTCGTGGTCGACGGCCGGCACGGGGTCCTGCCAGATCTCGGGCTCGGCGACCCACGGACCCAGGTACCGGCTGATCGGCCCCATGTCGCGGTGCATCAGCTTGTACCAGGCCTTGGCGAACGCCGCGTCCATCTCTTCGGGGTGGTCGAGCCAGCGGCGGGTGATCTTGCCGTAGATGGGGTCGACCCGCATCGAGACGTCGGTGACGAGCATCGTGGGCTTGCGCGGCGGACCGCCGAACGGATCGGGGATGGTCGCCTCGGCGTCCTTGGCCTCGAACTGCCAGGCGCCGGCGGGGCTCTTGGTCAGCTCCCACTCGTTGCCGTACAGGATCTCCAAGTAGCGGTTGCTCCACCTCGAGTTCGAGCCGGTCCAGATGACCTCCAGACCGCTGGTGACGGTGTCGTTGCCGTTGCCGGAGCCGAACGGGCACTTCCAGCCCAGCCCCTGATCCTCGACCGGCGCACCCTCCGGCTCGGGTCCGACGTTCACGTCGGCGGCGCCGTGGGTCTTGCCCAGAGTGTGGCCACCGACGATCAGCGCCGCGGTCTCCTCGTCGTTCATCGCCATCCGGCCGAAGGTCTCGCGGATGTCGTGCGCGGCGGCCAGCGGATCCGGCTTGCCTTCGGGCCCTTCGGGATTGACGTAGATCAGGCCCATCGTGGTGGCGCCGAACGGTTCGGCGAGCTCACGCTTGTCCTCGTTGGTGCCGCCGTAGCGCTTGTCGGTGCCCAGCCAGGTGTCCTCCTGGCCCCAGAGCATCTCCTCGGGCTCCCAGATGTCCTCGCGGCCGAACGCGAAGCCGGCGGTCTTGAACCCGGACTGCTCGAGCGCGGCGTTGCCGGCGAAGGCGATCAGGTCGGCCCAGGAAATCTTGTTGCCGTACTTCTGCTTGATGGGCCACAGCAGCCGGCGGGCCTTGTCCAGGTTGGCGTTGTCGGGCCAGCTGTTGAGCGGGGCGAAGCGCTGGGAGCCCTGCCCGGCGCCGCCGCGGCCGTCGAAGATGCGGTAGGTGCCGGCCGCGTGCCAGCTCATCCGGATGAACAGACCGGCGTAGTTGCCGTAGTCAGCGGGCCACCAGTCCTGTGAGCTCTGGATGAGCGCGATGACGTCGCGCTTGAAGGCCTCGACGTCGAGTTGCGCGAACGCGTCGGCGTAGTTGAAGTCCTCGCCGAGGGGGTTGCCCTTCTCGTTCTGCTTGTGCAGCACGGACACGTCGACCTGTTCGGGCCACCAGTCCTTGTTGGTCAGCGGTGCGTGAACCTTCGGCTCGGGTGAGTCGATGATCGGGTTCTCGGACTCACTGTGGCTGTCGGTCTTGGTGTCTGAATGCGGGGGGCGGGCATCGGAGGTATCTGACGACACGGTGTTTCCCTTCATATTCCGTACATCATGTGGGTGATGGGGCTGTGATCACGGGTGTGATCAGGAACTGTTGGCGGTCGAACTCTCGGGAGCGCAGTCGGGGCACCGCCCCCAGTAGATGACTTCGGCCTCGTCGAGGACGAAACCGTCGAGAGCGTCGTGGTCGGCCGGCGTCAGGCAGGGCGCCTCGCCGACCGCGCAGTCCACGTCGGTGATCGTCCCGCACGAGCGGCACACCACGTGGTGGTGGTTGTCTCCGACGCGGGTTTCGTAGCGGGCGACCGAGCCCGACGGTTGGATCCGCCGGATCAGGCGCGCGCCGGTCAGGGCATGCAGGACGTCATAGACCGCCTGCCGCGAGACGTCCGGCAGGCTGGACCGGACGGTGGCGAAGATGGTCTCGGTGTCTGCGTGCGGGTGGGCGTGGACCGCTTCGAGCACAGCGACCCGAGGCCGGGTCACGCGCAGATCGGCGCCCCGCAACTGGTCTACGTACTCGGACGGCGACGGCACGACAGCCATATCACCCCCTTTTTTGGATTAAGTCAAGAGTTGGTCACGGGTGTTTCGCGCACGTACACCGATTCGTCACTGCGCCAAGCACATCCGTGGGGACGGGCTGCGCGGTTCGATCCCTCACTCCATTCGGCAGATGGCCGCGGCGGGTCGCCACTACTATCGCGGGGTGGCCAAACTCGAGCTGACCCGCGAGCTGTCTCTCGACCCGGACGACGCCTGGGCGCACGCGTCCAACCTCACAGAACTGGGGGACTGGCTCGTCATGCACGAGGGCTGGCGAAGCGAGCTGCCCGACGATCTCGTGGTGGGCACCACCATCGTCGGCGTGGCCGGCGCCAAGGGTATGCGCAACCGGGTGACCTGGACGATCAAGCATGTCGATCCGCCCAGGCTGCTCGAGGTCGACGGCAAGGGCGTCGGCGGCACCAGGTACGGCATGAGGATGGCGGTGCGCCCCACATCGTCGGGCTGCGCGTTCACCGTCACGCTCGAACTCGGCGGGGCGCCGCTGTTCGGCCCGATCGGCGCCGCGGCCGCTCGCGCGGTCAAGGGCGACATCGATCGGTCCATCCGCCGCTTCGAGGAGCTCTACGTCTGAGGGTCCGTCCGCGCTGCCGCGGGCGGACCACGCCGAGCTGTTGCGCCGCCGCGCGCTGACCGAGGACGCCGCGCGCCCGGAGGCGGTCGCCCGCAGGCACGAGGCGGGTGGGCGCACGGCGCGCGAGAACATCGCCGACCTGGTCGACGAGGGCTCCTTCATCGAGTACGGCCGGTTCGCGATCGCCGCCCAGCGCGCGCGCCGCGACCTCGACGACCTGATCGCCCGCACGCCCGCAGACGGTCTGGTCGCCGGGACGGCGCGGATCGACGGCGCCGCCTGTGCGGTCCTGTCGTACGACTACACCGTGCTGGCCGGGACCCAGGGTGCGCTGGGGCACCGCAAGAAGGACCGGCTCTTCGACCTGATCGAGCGGATGCGCCTGCCCACGGTGTTCTTCGCCGAAGGCGGCGGCGGCCGCCCCGGAGACACCGACCATCCCGTGGTGTCCTCGCTCGACGTCCGCGCGTTCAAGCTGTGGGCGGGCCTGTCGGGGCTCGTCCCGCGGATCGCGGTGGTCAAGGGGCGGTGCTTCGCGGGCAACGCGGTGATCGCGGGCTGCGCCGATCTGATCGTCGCGACGTCGGACACCTCCATCGGCATGGGTGGTCCGGCCATGATCGCCGGCGGCGGGCTCGGGGACGTGCCTCCCGACGCGGTCGGCCCCATCTCCACGCAGGCGCCCAACGGCGTGGTCGACGTGGTGGTGGACGACGAGGCGCAGGCCGTTGCCGTGGCCAGGACGCTGATCGGCTACTTCCGGGGGCCGGCCGCAGCGGGTGAAGCGCCCGACCAGAGTGTCCTGCGCACAGCGGTGCCCGAGCGCGCGCGACGGGCCTACGACGTCGCGCCGATCATCCGGACGCTGGCCGACGACGGTTCGGCCACGTTCCTTCGTGAACGCTTCGCCAGGGAGATGGTGACTGCGCTGATCCGCATCGAGGGCCGGCCCGTCGGTGTGCTGGCCAACGACACCCGCCACATGGCCGGCGCCATCACCGCGGCGGCGTCGGACAAGGCGGCGCGCTTCCTGCAACTCTGCGACGCCTTCGACATCCCGGTGCTCTCACTGGTCGACTGCCCGGGTTACATGGTGGGTCCGGCGGCCGAGGCAGAAGCCTTGGTACGCAGGGGTTCTCGACTCCTCGTCGCCGGTGCGGCGCTGCGGGTGCCGTTGATCGCGGTGATACTGCGCCGCGGATACGGCCTGGGCGCGCAGGCGATGACGGGCGGCGGGCTGCACGAACCGCTGCTGACGGTCGCGTGGCCCGGCGCCCATCTGGGTCCGATGGGGCTGGAAGGCGCTGTGCGCCTTGGTCTGCGCAAGGAACTCGAGGCGATCGCCGACGAGGCCGAACGCGAGGAGGCGGTGCGTCGGGCCACCGCCGCGGCACAGGACAACGCGAAGGCGCTCAACGCGGCCGCCGTGTTCGAGATCGACGACGTGATCGACCCGGCGCAGACCCGCAGCGTCATCGCCGGGACGCTGGCCGCCGCGTCGGCCGCGCCGCGCGAGCGGCTCCCGAGGCGGTTCGTCGACACCTGGTGATCGATCGTGGTTGACCGGCACCGCGCGGGGTAACTCCAACGCCGTGTCACAGACCACCGAATTGATCGTCACCGATCCCCGCACCGGCGAGACCGTCAGCCGGGTGCCCGTCACCGAGGCCCCGGCCTGCGCCGAGGCCGTCAAACGGGCGCGGGCGGCAGGGGGCGCCTGGGCCCGCACACCCGCCGCGGAGCGGGCCGCGGCGCTGACGGCGGCCGCCGCCGCCGTTCGCGAGGCCGCCGACGAACTCGCCGGGCTCAACGAACGCGAAACGGGGAAGCTGCGCGACGATTCGCTCGGCGGTGTCGAGGCGGGTGCGGGCACGCTGGTGCAGTACGCCGAACTCGGACCTCTACACCGCGGGCGCAGCCTGCACGGCCAGTGGACGGCGACCGACCTGATGGTCCCCGAACCGCGCGGCGTCGTCGCGGTCCTCACCCCGTGGAACGATCCGGTGGCGGTCGCCGCCGGACTGCTGGGCGCCGCGCTGGTGAGCGGGAACACCGTGGTGCACAAGCCCAGTGAGCGCTGCCCCGGGACCGGCAGGCGATTCGCCGAACTGCTCACCGCCCACCTGCCCGACGGCGTCCTGGAGATCGTCGACGGCGACGGATCAGTCGGCGCCCTGCTGGCGGGGGCCGAAGACGTCGACGTCGTCGCGCACGTGGGCAGCAGTGCCACGGGCCGTGCCATCGCGCGGGCCTGCGCGGACCGCGGTGCGAAGGTGATCCTCGAGAACGGCGGCAACGACGCGCTGATCGTCGACGCCGACGTGCCGCCGCGGTGGGCCGCGCACCAGGCCGCGATGGGCGCCTTCGCCAACGCCGGACAGATCTGCGTATCGGTGGAGCGCATCTATGTCGTCGACGCGGTCGCGGACGCCTTCGTCGACGCCCTGGTCGAGGAGGCCCGCGACTGGGCCGACCGCATCGGCCCCCTCGTCGACGAGCGGCAGCGCGACACCGTGCACCAGCACGTCACCGACGCCGTCGGAGCCGGCGCGCAGGTCCGCACCGGCGGTGAACCGGCGCCGGGTCCCGGGTCGTTCTACCCGCCGACCGTGCTCACCGACTGCACCCCCGACATGCTGGTGATGCGGGAGGAGACGTTCGGTCCGGTGGCGCCGGTGCGGGTCGTCCCCGACTTCGACACCGCGCTCGACGAGGCCGGCACGGATCGGTACGGGCTGGCGGCGACCGTGCTGACCAACGACATGGCGCACGCCCAGCACGCCTGGCGATCGCTGCCGGTCGGCACGGTGAAGATCAACGCCGCCTTCGGTGGGGCGCCCGGCGGTGCGTCGGAGCCTCGTCGCGCCAGCGGCAGCGGGTTCGGCTTCGGACCCGAACTCCTCGACGAGATGACGGCGATGAAGGTGGTGCACTGGTCACCCGCGCCCTCGGAATAAGCCCGCGTTTCTTCATTTTCGGCGGACCCAGACAGCAAAGTCGCTTGAGTAGGCACGGACCGGCATAACCCCGCTGACCTGCGTGATCCAGCCCATAATTCGACGTGGGAGTTAATTAGTCCTCGGCTGTTTCCGCTGATCAAAGCCGGTACCGCGAAAAATTATGTGTTGATCATGGCGTCGGCGGGGTACCCGGCTCGACACCACAGCCGGGCGTTTGCGGCTCGGTAGCAATGCTGACGAATCGAGCGGACGGAAGGTGAACGACATGACCACCGAAGGACTGACCCCCGAGGAGCTCTCCGCGGAGAGCGCCATCGCACTGCCCGACAAGGAAGTGGTGTCGATTCTCGACCTGAACGCCGATGTGGACGTCGCCATCGACGCGGCCTCGCCGATCGACCTCGCCGCGGCCGCGAACCTCAACGTCGCCGCGCCGATCGATGCCGCCGCCGGCGCCAACGTGCTCTCCTACGGTTCGGGCGCGCAGGCCGTCGTCGACCAGGGCGCGATGCTCAACCAGTATCTCGACGCCGACGCAACCGCCACCTCCAACCAGGTCAGCGGCATCGACCAGGGCGGCATGGACACCGACGGAGACGAGGTGCCGACCGACGGGACGGGGACCGACACCGGCACCGGCACCGGCGGCACGGGCACCACGGTGGACACCAGCCCGGCGGCCCTGCTCGACGGCAACCTGCTCAACGTCAATGTCAACGTCGACCTCGATGCGGACCTGGCTGCTCCAATCAGTGGCGCCGTCGCCGCCAACGCGAACGTCGCGGCGCCGATCAACGCCGGTGTGGCCGCCAACATCGGGTCCATCGACTCCGATGCGATCTCGATCGCGGAGCAGGACGCAATCATCAATCAGACGCTCGTCGGAGAGGCGACCGCGACGTCGAACCAGGATTCGACCATCTCGCAGGGTGACGACGGTACCGACACCGGCACCGACACCGGTACGGCCGACAGCGGCACCGAGTCGAGCACCAGTGGCACGGCCGGCACCTCCGGCACCGACTCCGGCGGCTCGAGCGATTCGGGCACCTCCGGCTCCGGCGGAGACAGCGGATCCGGCGGTGACAGCGGGGGTTCGACCGCGGCCTGAGCCGCCTGAGACGCGAGGGGAAGCACTCCTGTGACCACGATGGGCGCCGAGCCGACACAGGCTGGACTGCAGCGCGCCGACGGTGTCGAGCTGATCGGGGAGATGGTGGGATCCGGCTACCGGGTCCCACCCTCCCTGGTCCGCCGCGCCGACGGCCAGACGGTCCAGCTGACGCCGCTGCTCTACGCCGTGCTGCGGGCCGTCGACGGCCACCGGACCGCGGCCGAGGTGGCACAGGAGGTCTCGTCCTCGACCGGCCGAGCCGTCAGTGCGGACAACGTCGACCACTTCGTCGACAAACAGCTTCGGCCGCTCGGTCTGCTGGTGCGGGCGGACGGCGCGCAGCCCGAGCTGAAGAAGCGAGATCCGTTGCTGGGGTTGCGATTTCGGTATGCGGTGACCGACCCCGACCGCACCCGCCGGGTGACGGACCCGTTCCGGTCGCTCTTCAGACCGTGGGTGGTCGTCCCGGCGCTCGCGGCGTTCGCGGCCGTGTGCTGGTGGGTGTTCTTCGAGAAGGGCCTCGCGTCGGCGGCGCACGACGCCTTCGAGCGGCCGGGTCTGCTGATCCTGGTCTTCGTCGTCACGATCGTGTCGGCGGGCTTCCACGAATTCGGTCACGCCGCCGCCGCGCGCTACGGCGGAGCGACACCGGGCGTCATGGGTTTCGGCGTCTACCTCGTCTGGCCGGCGTTCTACACCGACGTCACCGATTCCTACCGGCTGGGCCGCGCCGGCCGCATCCGCACCGACCTCGGCGGCCTGTACTTCAACGCGCTCGTCGCGGTCGCGATCACCGGGCTGTGGCTGTGGATCGGTTACGACGCACTGCTTCTCATCGTGGCCACGCAGATCCTGCAGATGCTGCGCCAGCTCGCGCCGCTGGTGCGCTTCGACGGTTACCACGTACTCGCCGACGTGACCGGGGTGCCCGATCTCTACTCCCGCATCAAGCCGACCCTGCTGGGCGCGCTGCCGTGGCGGTGGGGTGATCCGCACGCCCGCCTCCTGAAGCCGTGGGCACGCATCGTCGTGACCCTCTGGGTGGTCCTGGTGGTTCCGCTTCTGCTCGCCACCCTGGTGCTCGCGGTGTGGACGCTGCCACGCCTGGTGGGCACCGCGTGGGCGAGCCTGAACAAACAACAGGACGTGCTGCTCACCGCGTGGGCCGACGGCGACATGATCCAGGCCGTCGCCCGGGTGCTGGCGATGATCGCGATCGTCATCCCGGTCGCGGGCGTGGTCTACATGCTGGTGCGCTTCGTGCGCCGCACCGCGGCGGGCGTGTGGAAGGGCACCGCCGGTAAACCGCTCATGCGGATGCTCGCGACGGTCGCCGGTGCGGCGATCTGCGCCGGTGTCGCGTACGCGTGGTGGCCGGACGAGGCGACCTACCGACCGATCCAGCCGTGGGAGCGCGGGACGATCGGCGACATCGTCTACGCGCTGAAGTCCAACGACCTGTCCGGGTCCGGGCCCGTCCGGCGCGAGGCCGACCCGCAACTCGTCTCCGCGCCGACGTTCGTCACGGGCCAGCAGGGTGTGCTGCAGGCCGTCTGGGACACCGACTTCGCGATGCCGACGCAGCAGTCACCGCAGCTGGCACTGATCATGGTGCCCCGCCAGGAGACCGACTTCACCGGCAGCAGCGGCAGCGCGGGCGTCTCGGGCGCCGGGACCGTGCCTGCGGGGAGCGCCACGGCTCCCGACGACGGCTGGGTCTTCCCGGTCGACCGGCCGCTCGCCCCGGAGCCGGGGGACAACCAGGCGCTCGCCGTCAACACGACGGACGGAACCGCCGTCTACGAAGCGGCTTTCGCGATGGTCTACGTCACCGACAACAGCGATGCGATGAACGTCAACGAGGCGCAGGCGTACGCCTCGTGCGATTCGTGCGCCGCGGTCGCGGTGGCCTATCAGGTCGTGTTCGTCATCGACAGCGACGCTGGCGACGACAACGTGGTGGCGCCCCAGAACCTGGCCGGCGCGCTGAACTACGAGTGCGCGAACTGTCTGACCTACGCCCTGGCCCGGCAGGTGTTCATCACGCTCGACGAACCGCTGTCGGAGAAGGCCACGAAGGAACTCGACGCGGTGTGGGCGGAGCTGGCCCAGTTCGAGAAGGACATCGAGGCCGGCAAGGTGCCTCCCGATCAGATCGAGGCGCGCCTCGACGGCTACACGACCCGCATCATGGCGATCGTCGAGAAGGATCAGCCGGGAACGATTCCGACGACCTCGAGCACATCCACGCCGCCGACCACGAGCACGAGCGTCGCGACGTCCACGACCGTCGCCCCGACGACGTCCGCGGTCGCGCCGACGACGTCCGGGACCACATCGGCACCGGCACCCTCGACGGCGGCCACGGCGGTGCAGAGCCCGACCGCGACGCAGTCGGCGACGGCGAGTTCGGCGGCGCCCACCACTGCGGCGGAGTCGCCGAGCAGCGCACCGTCGACGGCCGAGGAATCCACCTCGGACACATCCGTCGGCGACACCACCACCGGCGACACGTCGGGGACCACGTCGGGGACCACGTCGGGAGATACCGGAACCTCCGACGGGACCGCCACGACACCCTGACCGGGGTGCCGGGTCACTCCTCGTCGTGTCGGCCGAGCGCCGCGCGGATCATCGGCAGGAACCACCCGGACAGCGGCCACACCGCGGCGAGCGCGACCGCGCACAGCACGCTCACCGTGTTGAAGACGAGGCGGTCGCGCCGGCCCCGGTCGTCGTCGCCGAATTGCCGCCGCAGCAGCACCACGGTGGTCAGCAACCATCCGCCCAAGTAGAGGGCGATGAGCAGATACCTCATCACCCGCCGTTGTACCACCGCCGAGGACAACTCGCCCCCACGAGTTGCCGTCGGTCTCACGGTAAGCCCCTAGACTGACCGCCCGTGGGCATCGTCTTGGGTTTCGCGCCGTGGGTTGTGTACTGGATCCTGATGGGCAACGTGCCCTTCCTCGTCGCGGCCGTGGCGGCATCGGTGGTCGCCGTCGCCGCGTTGACGCTCGGCCCCGCGCGGCACGCCCCCGGCCGAGCGCTCGACATCGGTGCGGTGGCCACCTTCGCCGTCCTGACCGTGCTCACGCTCGTGTCGAGCGATTCGTTCGCCGAGCGCTGGTTCGCGCCGCTGAGCTTCGCCGGGATCTTCGTCACCGCGCTCGTCGGCGTGCTGATCAAACGTCCCTTCGTGCGCGAGTTCGCCGCGGCGGGGCAGCCCAAGGAGATCGTTGACACCGACCTGTTCGAACAGATCACCGTCCGGCTCACCTGGATCTGGGTGGGCGTGTTCGCGGCGATGGCGGTGTCGTCGGCCGTTCCGCCGCTGATCCGCAGCGACGCGTCGATCCTCGACACCGACACCCCGGTGACGTTCGTCTTCTACTGGCTCATCCCGTTCCTCCTCGTCGCCGCGGGCGCGCTCGCCTCGCGCGTACTGCCGGAGCGGATGACGGCCGGCGCGGGCGACATCACGAGGAAGACGACCTTCGTCGCCTACAGCGAGGCGGCGATCGACGAGTTGTATTACCTGGCCCAGGAACACGTCAACCGCGAGGTCGGGCCCGGACACGAGGCCTACGACGTGCGCGTCGGCGGTAAGGGCACCCCGCTGGTTGGTGACGAGTCCCGGCAGTCGTGGCCCGCGACCTATCGGGTGCGCGAACGGCGCCGCTGAACGGGCGTCAGTCCGCGGCAGGCGGGTCGGCGATGACCACCGGATCGCCGATGCGGATCGTGCCCGAGCGCAGGATCCGGCACGCCGAACCCGCGCGCCTGCGCAGCGCCGCGGCCGCGCCGGCCCCGATGTCGTCGTCGAGCAGCCGGCACGGCGCGAGGATGCGCACCACTTCGAGTTCGACCGCGCCGATGGTCACCCGGGTACCGGGCCGGGTGGGGATGTCGCCGGCGTCGACGGTGATGTTCCGCCGGGTCGCCCCGTAGTCGAAGTCGCGACCGAGGTCGCGGGCGGCGAGGTCGAGGAGTTCCGCGGACTGGAGTGAGACATGCCGGTGCCGGGTGCCGTGGTAGCGGTCACCGACCAGTCCCTTGCCCGCCTCCGCGACGACCTCGTCGACCGGCCGGACGGGCAGCCGACGGCCTTTGGCGATGTGCAGGGCGACCACGTTCACCGACGCGATTGTACGGAGTCTCGGCCCGAAACCCGCTGCGGTGCCGTAGGTTCGGGCACGTGCCGGACCTGATGAACCGCCAGATCGTGTTGCGCCGCCGCCCGGTGGGCCTGGTCGAGCCGGGGGACACGGAGCTCGTCGAGTCACCGGCGCCGGAGCCCGCCGACGGAGAGGCGCTGCTGCGCACCACGTACGTGGGCATCGACGCGGCGATCCGCACCTGGCTCAACGACCAGCGCGGCTACCTCCCCCCGGTGGGGCTCGGTGAGGTCATCCGTGCGGCGGGGATCGGGGAGGTCGTGAAGTCCCGGTGTGACGCCTTCACCGTCGGCGACGTCGTCACCACGCTGTCCGGATTCCAGGAGTACGTGATCATCCGCGACGATCTCTTCAGTACGCCGATCCCGGGGCGGGAGAAGGTCGACCAGCCGGCGGTGATGTCGGTGTACGGGCCGACCGGCGCGACCGCCTACTTCGGGATGACCGACATCGGGCGGCCGCGGCAGGGGGAGACCGTCGTCGTGTCGGCGGCGGCCGGAGCGACCGGTTCGGTGGCGGGTCAGATCGCGAAGATCGCCGGTGCGCGCGTGGTGGGCATCGCCGGGGGTCCGCAGAAGTGCCGCGCGGTGGTCGAGGACTTCGGATTCGACGCGTGCATCGACTACCGGTCCGAGGACCTGGCGGCGGCGCTGCGGGAGCACTGCCCCAAGGGTGTCGACGTGTACTTCGACAACGTCGGCGGGTCCGTCCTCGACGCGGTGCTCGGCCGGCTCGCCCAGAACGCCCGCGTGGTGCTGTGCGGGGTGATCTCGAGCTACCTCAGCGGGGAGCACCCCGGTCCGGCCAACTACGTCAACCTGCTGTCGCGGACCGCGCTGATGCAGGGGTTCAACGCACTCGACCAGTGGGGCCGGTTCGAAGAGGCGTTCGCCGCGCTGCACAGGTGGGACGAGCAGGGGCTGCTCGTCCACCGTGAGCACATCCTCGACGGGATCGGCTCATGCGTGGACGCGCTCAACGGGCTGTTCGCCGGGGCCAACATCGGCAAGATGCTCGTCAAGGTCGGGGAGCCGACCGTGATGGTCGATGAAAAGAGTTGAGCGGCAGGCAGTTCCGCCGAGCCAACCGGTCAGGTCCAGTACAGCGTCCGCGCGCCGGGCAGCGTCTCGGCGAGCTCGGATTCGAACCAGGACCGCAGCTCGGCCATGACGTCCTTCGGGTAGACGTACTTCGCCGAACCGTACTTGCCGAACTTGCGGGTCCGCGCCGCCTCGTCCATGTCGAGCTTGGTGCGCGGATACCACCTGGTCAGCACCTCTTTGCTGCCCGCGGTGAACCGGTGGGTGATGCACTCGACGGTGAGGTCGAGATCGTCGACGTCGCCGACGGCGTCCGCCACGTCGCGCAGCAGCGCGCCGTACTGCTCGCGCCACTGCGGGATCGGCATGATCGGCGCGATCGTGAGGCCGATGCGGTATCCGGCCTGAGCCAGCGCCCGCAGTGCGGCGAGCCGTCGCGGCAGTCGCGCCGTCCCGCCCTCGAAGCGGCCGGCGATCTCGTCGGCGTTCACCGACGCCCGGACCCGGGTGCGGCGGGCGTGCGGCAGGTCGAGTACCGGACCGACGTTGTCGTACTTCGTGGTGAAGCGCAGTCCGACCGGCCCTGACCACTCGTGGGTGCCGACATGCGCGATCGTCGCGGACAGCGAACCGGTCAGGTGTTCGAGCGCCAACGGGTCGGTGTAGCAGGACGCCTCGAACGTGGTGCCCTCGCCGGACCGTTCCGCCGACGACGACGTGATGGTGCCGCGCCCGACGTGGTCGTCCATCTCGGCGAGGATGTCGGGCAGGTTCGCATACACCCGGGTGATGGGTGGACCGGCCAGCGAACCGGCGAGGTAGCAGTACTGGCAGTGCCCGGGACACCCCTGCGCCAGATCGATGCGCCAGTCGGCGCTCGGCGGAATCGGCTGAAGGCGGCGCTTGCTCGGCGGGGCGACCACCACCGCGAGAGTCCGCTTGGCCAGCGCATAGGCGGCGCGGTCGGTGTCGGCCCCGAGGGAGGGCAGGCGGTCACCCGGCAGCACGGCGATGTCCCCGACGCCGGCGGCCTCGCACCGTGCGATGATCTCCGCGCCGTGGGGTAGGTCTGCCGCCGACCGGGTGACCAGCACGCGGGCCGGTGTCCACAGAGTCGGGGTCGGGGCGCTCGCGTCAGTGGTGGTCAACGTCATCGTCTGTGGTGCAACACCTGCGGATGGGCTGCGATTCCGCTCGGATCAGTCGAGGACGCCGGTCATCCTCAGCACCATCACGACCGCGATGGCGAGGAAGATCAGCGCGAACACCGCGACGGCCACGATCGTGGTGACGGACCCCGCGGTGATGCGGTGCCGGGGATTCTCTTCGACCTTCCCGACGCCCGACACCTGATCCGAGTCGGGCGGCGTCGCTCCCGGCGTCACCCCGCCACCGGGTTCGAGGTCCGGCGTCTGCGCCGGATCTGGGTCTGGCGGTATTGCTGTCATCGGTGCGTCGGCCTCCGTCATCGGGTTCGTGTCGGGTCATCGGGTTCGTGTCGGCCACCGCGTACCCCGTCCCCACCGGCTCACACGCATCACCCCGCTCGGTCACCGTTGTGTCTCACTCCTGCATCTCTTCGCCCCGGCAGGCCTTCGCAGATGGAAAGAGGCGTGTTACTGGAGGTACAAGTGATGCTGGTGGGAATTGCCCACCGTCGGGTCGGATCAGTCGAGAGGTGAAATGAGATGAGGCGCATCTACGCCGTCGTCATCTGTCTGGCGCTGTCGTTGGCGACAGCGGGCACCGCGAACGCGGAGCTCTTCCCACTTCCGACGCGTAACCAACAGGCCGTCGACCTGGTGATCGCCCGTGCGCTGTCGCAGCGTGGCGTCCCCTTCGCCTACGGCGGCGGCAACACCGCGGGTCCGACACTGGGCAACCCGGCAGGCCCCAGCGCTCCCGCGCCGGCCGCGCCGCCGCCGGGACTGATCCCGGTCGACGGGACCACCGGCGCCATCCCGGTCGCCGGCCTGCCCGGTGCGGCGCCGGCCCTCACGCTGCCCGAGCCGCCGAAGCCCCAGGTCGCCGGTTTCGACGCCTCGGGTCTGATGGTGTACGCCTTCGCCGGCGCCGGACTCAAGATCCCGCGGACCTCCGGCGACCAGTACCTGGTCGGCCGCAAGGTGCTGCCGTCGCAGGCGCTGCCCGGCGATCTGATCTTCTACGGCCCCAACGGAACCCAGAGCGTCGCCATGTTCATCGGCGGCGGGCAGATGGTCGAGGCGACCAGCCCCGTCGTGCAGGTCTCGCCGGTGCGCACCAATAACATGGCGCCGTATCTGGTGCGCTACATCGACTGAGCGTTCGCGAGCTCAGACGTACACCGCCTTGAGCGGCGACAGGTCGGTCTGCATGAGCACCACGTTGTAGTCACCCCACAGCGACATGTTCCAGTACAGGTTGTTCAGGTCCGGCTCGTTGTTCCCGTCCTTGAGATCGCCGGTCCCCGACCAGGGATGGATCATCGGCGCGTACAGACCCGGGTACTGCTTGGAGGTCGCGACGGTGACCGGCGCCGACCACGGACCCTCCGGAGTGTCGGCGGTCCGCAGGCGGATGTTGTTGTTGCCGTCGCCGTAGAGCACGACGTACTTGCCGAGGTATTCGTTGTACTGGACCGACATCTCGCTGACGTTGCCGCCGGTCTTGGCGCCGAACAGCCCGCCGAGGTAGCCGCCGAACACATTGGGATCGTTGGCCCAGTCGACGACGAAGCCGAACAGTCCCGTCGACCGCTTCGAGTCACCGATGATCGGCGCGGCGACCGCCGGCCGGTTGCGGACCCACGTCGAACCGTCCCAGTACTCGTACTTCGACAGATCGGTCACCGAACCCTCGGCCACGCGGGAGATGTAGGCCGAGCCGGCCCGGCCCGACGGAGTGCCGAACGCGTAGAGGTAGCGGACGCCGTCTTCGCCGACCTGGTCCTCGGGCTGCAGGACGTAGGCCGCCTGCTGGAAGTTCTGACTCCCCGGGACGTACCGCGTGGTCGACCGGAACCATCCCGCGGAGCGGATCGTCGACGGCGCCAGCACCCACTTGTCCGTGGCCGGGTCATACACCGAGATCGCCGAGTAGTTGGTGGTCCAGCGGCCCGGGGTGTCCCAGGACTTCACGGACATGAAGTTCACGAACTGCCTGCCGTCGATCTGGATGCCGGAGGTCGGGATCTGGGTGACCTCCGAGCCGAAGAGCCCGAGCCGGCCTTTGAAGGGGCCGATGAACCGTCCGGCGTATCCGGTCTGGACCAGTTGCAGGCCGTTGCTCAGGTTGTGGTCGGTGCTGATCAGCAGGACGTTGGACCGCCAGTCACCGGTCATGTTCGAGTTGGCGAAGGTGTCACCGAAGGCGACGTGCACGAAGCGCTCACCCAGGCGGACACCGCCGTCCCACATGATGCCGAGGTCGGTGCCGCCGATCCCGAAGTTGTTGGGCACCTTGCCCGTCACCCAGCCCTTGTTCACGGACGGCAGCGTGGTGGGGTAGGGGGTGACCGCCGCGGCGGCGACGATGTTCGACTGCGCGGGCGCGGTGGTGACCGGTCGGGTGAACGCGTGCTCGAACTCCCGGCGCGCCGAGGCCAGCAGTGCCCACAACGCCGGCGGGGGCGCGGGCGCGGCCGGGAGGTTGGCGATCAGGGGTGCCAGACCGACGGCCGCGAGCAGCGCGGAGAACGCCTTGGGAAGCTCCGGCGGTACCGACGGCAGCGACCGCGTCGACGGCGCGGCGGCCCTTGCCAACACCGGCGCGGCGGCGGGCATCGGCGAGTCCGTGCGCACGGCGTCGTCGGCCCGACCGCCGTCGAGCGGCGCGATCTCCGCGGGTTCCGCGGCCGGTTCGACCGGGGTCTCGGCGCTCCGGGGCTCCTCGACCACGACGTCGATCTCGGTCTCCACGGTGGCTTCGGCGGTGGTGTCGTCGGTCCGCTCGTCGTCGTCCGACGGTGGGGATTGTTGCGGCGTGCCGGTTGCGGTCTCGGCCTCGGTCTCAACGGGTTCGACGTCACCGAGTTCGACCTCCTCGGCGGGCGTCACGGGCTCGTCGTCGACGGTGGGCTCGGCATCGAGCTCGTCCTCGGCCGTGTCCTTGTCGAGGTCCTCGTCGACCTCGTCCTCGTCGAGTGCCGGCTCGTCATCCGACTCGTCGGCCGCCTCGCCCTCGTCGTCGGGGGCGGCCGTCTCCTGGTCGCTCTCGGACGCCGGGGACGGAGAATCCGACGCCGGGGAGGATGAGGATTCCGACGACGAGGACGACCCGCCCGTCTCCGCCGCGGCGACTCCGTTGCCCAGGGTCACGGCGGCGCCGACGCCCAGAGCCACGGCGAGAGCGCCGATCCGGCCCACGTGTGCGGCAGCGCTCGTCTTGGATCTCATCGACCATTTCCCCTTGTCGTCGGCGACCTCGATATCGACTGATCATCGCCGCCGCGCGCCGGAGTGTTTCACTTATCAAAGTTTTTGGGCACCGGTCTCGGCATTCCGGACACATATACGTGACAGCGTGTAACGCTTTGCGCCGTGGGAGTCCCCAGGGGCGTCGACGCCGGCGCCGTTCCGTCGGCCGCCTCGTCGCGCGGGCGCCGCCGTGACCCGCGTACCCGGCAGGACATCCTCTCGGCCACCCGGCGGATCCTGGCGCGAGACGGCTACGACCAGGTGACCGTCGACGCCGTGGCGCGGGAAGCCGGTGTCAGCCGGCCCACCGTCTACCGCCGTTGGCCGTCGAAAGCCCATATCGTCTTCGATGCCGCGTTCCAGGCCAACGCGTCGGACGACATCTTCGGCCGCACCGGCGATTTCGCCGCCGACCTCAGCCGATTCCTGCGGGCGGTGATCGAGTTCTGGCGCGAACCGGTGGTGTACGCCGCCACCCTGGGGATCCTCGCGGAGCGCCACCGGTCTCCCGAGTTGCGCATCCGGGCCCAACAGCTGCTCGACGAAGAGACCCAGGACCGGTTCACCGCGCTGATCGGTGACGGGGTCCGGCAGGGGGTCGTGGCCGCGGACATGGACGCAGAGTCGTTGTACGACACCGTGATCGGCAGCACCTTCTACGCCGTATACGTCCGGGACCTCACCGGTCCCGCCGACATCGAGGCTTTCGTCGCCCACCTCTGCTTCCTGGTCACACGGGGAGCAGCCGACAGAGAAGAGAACCGAGATGACCCAGGCTGATCGACGCCATCCCGAACTGTCGAAGGCGTTCGGCGAACTGCTCGACGAACTGCGTCTGGTCGAGGACAAGCTGCTCACCGCGGACCCACCACTCGACGACGCCGACCTGCTCGACGGGTACCGCCTCACCTTCAGCCTCCTGCGGGTGGCGGTCGACGCCTACGTCTGGGGCGACAAGGACAATCCCCGCTTCGTCGACGTGATCGGGCCGTACCTCAAGTGGGGCGGCGACAACTCCGACGCGTTCTACCAGATCGCGCCCCTCGACCCCCGCCGCACCTACCGGGTGCGCGGCAACCGCGGTGACGCCGTGTACCTGTCGATCACCGTCTACGGCGGCCCGGACGACGGTCGGTACAGCAACCGGATCGTCGGGACGCTCAACGACCGCGACCTGGAATTCGACGCCGACGGCGACTTCGAGTTCACGATGGGCCCGGAGCCGCAGCCGGGCGCCTGGCTCAAACTCGACGACGACGCGGTGATCGCGCTGACCCGCGACTATCTCACCGCGCCGGAGACCGGTCGGCGCACCCAGTGGACGATCCAGAGCGTCGATCCGCCCGCCCGGCGCCATGACGACGCCGAAGACCTGGCGCGCCGAATGCGCGCCGCCCGCACCTGGATTCGGGAACAGTGTTCGTTCCTGCCCACCCGGATCGAGCCGCCGAACGAGATCCTCGAGCCGTTCCCGGTGCCGCAGAACGCCTACGGCTGGTCGGCGGCCGACGCGGCGTACGCGATGGGGGCCTACGAGCTGCAACCCGATCAGGCGCTCGTCGTGGAGGGCACGTCACCGCAGTGCGTGTTCTGGAATCTGTGCCTGTGGAACCCGTTTCTGCACACCTACGACTACACCTACGAACGGGTCACCCTCAACGGCGCGCAGGTGACCTACGAACCGGACGGATCGTGGCAGATCGTCATCGCCGACCGCGATCCGGGACACCCGAACTGGGTGTCGACCGCGGGGCGGCGCACAGGGCTGATCTGGCTGCGCTGGTTCCTGCCCGAGGAGACACCGGCGCGGCCGCGGTGCCGGGTCGTCGACCTCGCGGAGATCTCGCGGTGACCGCGCGGGTCGCTCGTCCGGCGCCGATCGCCCTGGACGACCTCGCCGCCCCGGTCTACCCGGAGGCGGCGCGCCCGATGCGCGAGGGGCTGGCCGCCTACGGCGCCACCCTCGACCTCTCTCCGGAGGCCTTGCAGGCGACGGCCGTCGACCGCTCGGGTCTGACCGACTTCGGTGACGTGTCGTCGGCGCAAGGCTTCCGCGATCGACTAGATGTGCTGTGCGCGTCGCTGAACTCCGAGGCGTCGCTGTCGGACGTCGGCCGGGCGGTGGCCTTCGAACAGTTGACGCAGCACCTGGTGAACCGGTTGCGGCTGCAGGATCTGATCACGCGGAACCCCGACATCCTGGACGTCCGCATCGAGCGCCCGATCATCATCTGCGGGTTGCCCCGCACCGGGACCACCCACCTGCACAACATGATCGCGGCCGACCCGGCACTGCGGTACCTGCCCTACTGGGAGAGCCTCGAACCCGTGCCCCCGCCGGGGGAGGAGGGCTCGCAGGGCAGGCGTGAGCGGTGCGCGGCCGGCCTCGACCTGGTCCACACCGTGATGCCGGAATTCAGACGAATGCACGATATGACCGTCGACCACGCCCACGAAGAGATCCAACTGCTCGCCAACGACATCGGCGGCATGTTGTTCGAGACGACCTTCCACGTCCCGCGCTTCGCCGACCACTACAAGGCGCACGACCAGTCGCTGTCCTACGCCTATCTCAAGCGCACTCTGCAGGCCCTGCAGTGGCAGGGCGGAGGGAGGCGGTGGGTGCTCAAGTCCCCGCAACACCTCGAGCAGTTCCCGACGTTGGCGGCGACGTTCCCCGACGCGACTTTCGTTCTGACACATCGTGATCCGGCCGAGGTCATCCAGTCGATGGCGACCATGATCTGCTACGCCGCCAGGATGTCGTGCGAGCACCCGGACCCGGTGGCGCTCACCCGCTACTGGGTCGAGCGGTCGGCGGACCTGCTCACCGCCTGTGTGCGCGACCGCGACGCACGGCCCGCCGAGCAGTCCGTCGACATCAGGTTCGACGACTTCATGGCCGACGAGGAGGCCACGCTGGCGGCGATCTACGAACGCGCCGGCCAGCCGTTCGACGATCGGGCCCGGGCCGCGATGGCCCGGTTCCGAGCCGATCATCCACGCGGCATGTACGGGGGCGTCCTCCACCGCCCGGCCGACCTCGGGCTCGACGTCGATCAGGTTTCCGCCCGGCTCAGCGATTACCACCGGCGTTTCGTCGCCGGATGACGTGACAGCACGCAGGAGTCGAAAGACCCTCTGCGGGTACCCTCGCGCCATGAAGGAGATGCGATGAGCGCGGGTCTGTTCGGACTTCTCGACGACGTCGCGGTGCTCGCGCGGATGGCCGCGGCATCGGTGGATGACATCGGAGCCGCCGCCGGCCGGGCCACCGCCAAGGCCGCCGGCGTCGTCATCGACGACACCGCGGTCACCCCGCAGTACGTGCACGGCATCGCCGCCGAGCGGGAACTGCCGATCATCAAGCGCATCGCGATCGGCTCGCTGCGCAACAAGCTGGTATTCATCCTGCCCGCGGCCCTGCTGCTCAGCCAATTCCTGCCGTGGCTACTCACCCCGATCTTGATGTTGGGCGCCACCTACCTGTGCTTCGAGGGAGCCGAGAAGGTGTGGGGCCGCATCCGCGGCCATGACAGCCATGCCGTCCCGGCTGCCGAGGCGGGCCCGGACGCCGAGAAGTACATGGTCACCGGCGCGATCCGCACCGACTTCATCCTGTCGGCGGAGATCATGGTGATCGCACTCAACGAGGTTGCCGACCAGTCGTTCCTGCCCCGGCTGCTCATCCTGGTGGTCGTCGCTCTGGTGATCACCGTCGCGGTGTACGGCGTGGTGGCGGGCATCGTGAAGATGGACGACATCGGCCTGCGGCTGACGGAACGCTCATCGCGGTTCTCCCAGCGCGTCGGTCGCGGTCTGGTGGTCGGGATGCCCAAACTGCTCGCCGCGCTGTCGCTGATCGGCACGGTCGCGATGCTGTGGGTCGGCGGCCACATTCTGCTGGTCGGCACCGACGAGTTGGGCTGGCACACCCTGTACGGGCTGGTGCACCACGCCGAGGAGTCCGTGCACCATGCCACCGGTGCGGTGGGCGGTGTGCTCGCCTGGCTGGTCAACACCGCGGCGTCGGCGGTGATCGGCCTGATCGTCGGCGCCGTCGTGGTTGCCGTCGTCCACGTACTGCCGTTCGGCCGCAAAGATTCTCACGCCGACTCGCACGCCGAGTCCGGGGCCGGTTCGCACGCCGAACCGAAGCCGGGACCCGCGGGCGATTGACCTCTCCGGGCATGGGGTAGCCAGCCACCGTGACCGCACCTGACATGCACGAATCCGGAGATCACGTCGACGCCGCCGAAGACGACGGGTCCGCCGAGTTCCAGCCCGAAGACGGGGGAGCGGCTCCGCCCTCCTCGCACGAGCGCTAGGCGGGTCCCCGGGTCACCGACGCCAGGACGCCGTCGGTGAGCATCTCCTTGACCGCCCTGCGGTTGAGTTTGCCGCTCGCCAGCACAGGCAATTGGTCGGCCGTGACGACAGCCCACCGGGTGGGCACCTTGTACGACGAGAGTTCGGCGCGCACCCGCGCCGACAGGTCGGCGATATCGATGTCACCTCGCGCGGGGACGACGGCGGCGCACACCTGTTCCCCCCGCTCGGGGTCCTCGACGCCGACGACGACGCACTGCGCCACATCCGGGAACTGCTCGACGACCGCCTCCACTTCGAGGGGTGAGACGTTCGCGCCCGCGGCCTTGATCAGTTCACTGGTCCGGCCGACGTAGAACAGGCGCGGGTCTCCGTGTCTGCGGTAGACCCGGTCGCCGGTGTGATACCAACCGTCGGCGTCGAAGGTCTCCGCGCGTTCGCGTTTGTTGTAGCCGGCCATCACGCCGACGCCCCGGACGAGGAGTTCGCCGACGGCGCCGTCGGCGACCGGCCGTCCCTCGTCGTCGACGATCGCCATTTCCGTGAACGCGAAACCGCCTGCGGTCTCCGACATCGTCCGGTGGACGGGGTAGCCGTCCGGGACATCGATCATCGCGATGTCGAGGGGGCCGTCCCGCAGCATCGGTGCGCTGCCGAGGTCGCGGGCGGCGAAGGTGGGGTGGTCGCGCAACCGCTGCGTGAACGCCGGCCAGCCGACCAGTCCGGTCGCCCGTTCGCGCTCGATCAAATCGAGCGCGGTCTCCGCGTCGAGACGCGGCAACACCAGCACGGTGACCGGTTCGTGCAGCGCACCCGTCGCCGCCAGCAGGCCGCCGATCCAGAAGAACGGCATGGCGCACAGGATGCGCACGGCACCCGTGGATCCGGTGACCGCGCGCACCGCGGCCGGCCACCCGGACGTCTGCCGGATCAGGGTGCCGTGGGTGTGCAGCACACCTTTCGGGTCGGCCGTCGATCCGGAGGTGTGCACCATCACCGCCAGGTCCGCCGGGGATACCTCGTCCTCGACGGCCGCCAGCACATCACGAGGGACGAGCGCCTCCGGCGCGCCGCCCGCAGCGGTCACCCACGGGCGGTCGGCCCCACCGGTCAGTACGACCGTGCGCAGATAGGGCGCCTCGGTCAGCGCGAGCCGGCCGGCCGGCTGACCGGCCAGCGCCGGGAACGCGGCCTCGAAGCGTTCGGCGACGTCGATGCCGAGAACCTCCGACGGGCCAGCCAGGAGCGCGACGTCGGCCAACCGCACCACCTTGGCCAGTTCGGCCGGGGTGTACATCGTGCTCAGCGGCACGGCCAGCGCCCCGATGCGCGAGACCGCCAGCCACCAGACGATCCAGTCCACCCCGTTCGGGAAGAACAGGCCCACCCGCGCGCCCTTGCCGATGCCCTGGCCGAGCAACCAGCGGGCGATCTCCGCAGAGCGCTGGTCGGCGTCGCGGTACGTGAGTCGCCCGGTCGGGCTGACCACGTAGGTCTGATCGCCGAAATCGCGGACGCTCTGCGCCAGGAGAGCCGGAATCGTGGGACGCGGCGGGATCATCTGCCGATCTTCTCCGACGTGATCACCGCGGATCCCGCGGGGTCGTGTCGGGGGTTGATCCAGCTCACTCCCGGCATCGGAACAGCTGCTGAGACACACACGTTGAAGGGGCTATGACGTCCCTCTTGGGCAGCGGCGAGCCTGCCCACCGGACGCCGGTGGACCTGTCCGACCGGCTCCTCGACATCAAGCGGATCTATCACGAGCCCGACATCGAGCGGTTCCCTCGGGCGCGCGCCGTGCTGGACCGCTACCCCGACGCCGAGCGCATCGAGGTGCTCTCCCATCAGGCGATCCCGGGTCTGTACGGCAACGAAGGCAACGTCGAGGACTGGGTCCGCAACAAACGCGAAGTGCTGGTCCTCGGTGAGAAGAAGAGCCTCAGCGCCCGCCGCAACGAACGGTCCAGCGACTGGATCGCGCCGTCGACCGCCAACGGTTGTGCGATGGCGTGCTCCTACTGCTACGTCCCGCGCCGCAAGGGTTACGCGAACCCGATCACCGTGTTCGCCAACATCGAGAAGATCACCGGTTACCTCGAGCGGCACGCCGCCCGCCAGGGCGTCAAACCCGAACCCAACCAGTGCGATCCGCTCGACTGGGTGTACGACATCGGCGAGAACAGCGACTGTTCTGCCGACGCTCTGGTGTCCGAGAACGTGCGCGACCTCGTCGACCTGTTCGGACGAAATCCCAACGCCAAGGCCAGTTTTGCGACCAAACTTGTCAACCGCGACCTGCTGACGTACGAGCCGCGCGGCGGAACCCGGGTGCGCTTCAGCCTGATGCCGGCCGAGACGTCACGACAGGTCGACGTCCGCACCTCGAAGATCGCCGACCGCATCGCCGCGATCGACGACTTCGTCGAGGCCGGCTACGAGGTGCACCTCAACTTCAGCCCGGTGATCGTGCACGAGAACTGGCTGGCCGACTGGGCGGATCTGCTCGACCAGATCGCCGATCAGACCAACGATCGCACCAAACGGCAGTTGGCGGCCGAGATCATCTTCCTGACGCACAACGAGGGATTGCACGACGTCAACCTCGGCTGGCACCCGAAGGGGGAGGAGCTGCTGTGGCGGCCCGACCTCCAGCAGCTCAAACGCAGCCAGAGCGGCCAGTGGAACGTCCGCTACAAGAGCCCGTGGAAGGGCAAGTGGGTCCAGCAGCTCACCGATCTGATCGGCGACAGACTGCCGGACTGCCGGATCCGCTACGCGTTCTGAGCCGGGGCGTCAGCGAGCCTTCCACCGGGGCTTGCGCTTGTCGCGCCACGCCTGGATGCCTTCGCCGACGTCCTCGGTGGCCGCGGCGACCTTGCGCATGGTCTCGCCGAACCGGACGGCTTCGATCCAACCCATGTTCGCGGTGCGCCACGCCACCTCCTTGGTCGCCCGCTGAGCCAGCGGCGCGGCCTCGGTCAGGGTGCGGGCCCAGGCCTGCGCCTCTGACTGCAGGTCCTCCGGCTCGACCAGCCGCCAGACCAGGCCGACCTCCTTGGCCCGCTCGGCGGTCATCGGCTTGCCGGTGAGGAGTAGCTCCATCGCATCGGCCCAGCGCACCCGCTCGGGCAGCCGGATCGCACCGACGATGGTGGGCACTCCGAGCGACACCTCGGGAAACGAGAACGTGGCGGCGGTGCTCGCAATCACGAAGTCGCAGAACAACACTCCGGTCACGCCGTAGCCGACGCACGGCCCGTGCACGGCCGCGATCGTCGGCTTGAACAACTCCATACCGCTCTCGAAGGAGTTGATGGTCGGCTTCTCCCAGAACGTCCCGGCGAAGGTGCCCACTGACCCCTCCCCGTCCTTGAGGTCACCTCCGGCGCAGAAGACGTCCCCGTTCGCGGTGAGGATGCCGACCCAGGCGTCCTCGTCCTCCCGGAACCGGTTCCAGGCGGCGTTGAGGTCTTCGCGCAGCGCTCCGTTGATGGCGTTGCGGGCCTCGGGCCGGTTCAGAGTGATGGTGGCGACGTGGTCGGCGACGTCATAGGTGACGAGGGTCATGCCTGCACCCTAGTTTCGCCGGGCGCGCGCTCACTGTCCGGAGAGCCACCTGTCGAGTCTGCGGCGGTCCCGTTTGGTCGGCCGTCCCGCGCCGCGGTCGCGAACCGCGAGGGGGACCTCAGTGGTCCGCGGAGTCGGCGGGGTCCGGTCGAGGTAGCAGGTCACCGCATCGGCCGCTCCCACCCGCTTCTGGATCACCCGCACGACTTCGACGATGCGCGTCCGGTCGCCGACCAGCGCACGCACCTGGTCGCCGGGGGCGACCGTCGTCGACGGTTTCGCGGGCCGGTCGTTGACCCGAACGTGCCCGCCCCGGCACGCCGCTGCGGCGTCCGGCCGCGTCTTGGTCAGCCGGACCGCCCAGAGCCAGCGATCTATGCGGGTGGAATCCATGGCAGATTTCTAGACATCGGAGCTCTCACGCCACAGGTCGATTCCGGATTCGGTGGCGTAGCGGTCGATCTCGGACAGTTCGTCCGCGGTGAAGTCGAGGTTGTCGAGTGCGCCGAGGTTCTCCTCCAACTGTGCGACGCTCGACGCGCCGACGAGTGTCGACGCGACGGTGGGTTCGCGCAGCACCCACGCCAGCGCGAGTTGGGCGAGGGTCTGTCCACGGCGCTCGGCGATGGCGGCGAGGCCGCGCAACTGCTCGCGCACCTGGTCGGTGACCAACGCGTCGTCGAAGGAGGGTCGGCTCGTGGCGCGGTCGATGTCGGCGGGCGGCGCCTGCAGGTAGCGGTCGGTGAGCAGACCCTGCGCCAGCGCGGTGAACGCGATCGCCCCCATCCCGGCTTCCCGGAGTTCGATGGTCAGACCACCCTCGATCCAGCGGTTCAGCAGCGAGTACGACGGCTGGTGGATCACCAGGGGAGTGCCGAGACGTTGCGCGATCGCGGCCGCCTCGGCGGTCTTGGCGGCCGAGTACGACGAGATGCCGACATAGCGGGCCTTCCCGGCGCGCACCGCGGTGTCGAGTGCGCCGACGGTCTCTTCGAGCGGTGTCGTCGGATCGATGCGGTGGGAGTAGAAGATGTCGACGTGGTCGAGGCCGAGGCGATCGAGCGATTCGTCGAGGCTGGCGAGCAGATAGGCCCGTCCGCCCAGCTGACCGTACGGTCCCGGCCACATGTCCCAGCCTGCCTTGGTCGAGATGATGAGCTCGTTGCGGTACGGCTTGAAGTCCCGGCGCAGCATGCGACCGAAGTTCTCTTCGGCCGAACCGTAGGGCGGCCCGTAGTTGTTGGCGAGGTCGAAATGAGTGATGCCGCGGTCGAATGCGTACCGCAACACGTCGCGCTGCACGGCGAAGGGCCGGTTGTCGCCGAAGTTGTACCAGAGGCCCAGTGAGATCGCCGGCAGTAGCAGCCCGGAGGTACCCACCCGCCGGTAGGGCATCGTGTCGTACCGGTTCCGCTTCGCCACCCAGGGGTCGTGGGTGAAGGGCACGTCACCGATGAGCAAGTCGTCGGCCATGTCGGCAATCGTAATGACCGGCCACCTCTTCACCGGATTCGCTTCAGCACCGCCGGTGCCCACTGCGGCCACGCCGGAGACCCGATCGACTCGCCACCGGCGAACTGCGCGACGATCCGCGGGCCTCTGCGGCGGCTGTTGTCGTAGACGGTTGCGCTGTCGCAGGAGCTGATGGCCTGCACCGCGTGATCCCAGAGTCGGCGGTGCCGTTCGCGGATCTTCTCCTCGGCGACGCGGTGACCGCCGGCGAGCACCCGGTGTCTGACGCGTTCGACCGCCAGATCCTCCGGGATCAGCAGGACGTGCAGGACGACCGTGAAATCGCGGTCGTGCGCTTGTGCGATGAGCTCCAGTTTGGAGGGATGGGAGAACACCGTCTCGGCGATGAATGAGCGCCCGGCATCGATCAGCGCCGTTCGGGTGGCGGCGGCGATCCGCGCGGCCTCGTAGGAGTGGCGTTCCGCGTCATCGGGCCAGCGCTGTCTGGCGATCTCGTCGGCGTTGACGAACGGACTGCCCGGCAGCAGCGGGGCCAGGGTGAACGCGACGAAGGTGGACTTGCCGGCCCCGTTCGGCCCGATCACGAGGTCGAGTCGGCGCATCCTGGGCCGGCCGGGTCAGGCCGAGGTGTCGGGGAGGACAACGGACGTGCCGTCGGGACGGTACTGGACGATCCGGCCGGCGTCGTCGAGAGCGACCGTGGTGATCCCGCGGGCGGCCAGCAGACCGCCGTAGTCGGCGCCGGCGAGTTGCTCCTCGATCGCCGCGGAGATCTCGGCGTTGAAGACCACGCCCTCTTCGTAATTGAGCGTGTTGAGATCGGCCTCTCCGGCCAGCGCCGCTTCGACGCGGCGGCGCGCGGCGGTGTGGTGGCTGGAGACGGCCCGGCCGACGCGGGCCCAGTGGTCGAGTTGTTGTTTGGCCGAACGGCTCTGGCGCGCGCCTTCGGCCGCCGCACTGTCGATCAGATCTGCGGCGACGCGGGTCACCCGGTCGGCGACGTCAGCCATGGCGCACCTTTCGTAGCAGGATGCTACAAGTGTAGCAATCTGCTACAGATTGTCCCGCTATCGTTAACTGGCAGACAGCGTCCCCCATGATCAGTTAGATGCAGTGGTGACCGCAGACCAGGCCCGCAGCGGCGTCCTGATGGCCATCACCGCACAGGTCTCGGTCCAGATGGGAATGGCCGTGGCCGTCGGTCTCATCGATCGGATCGGCTCGGACGGCACCGCATGGCTGCGGCTGGCGTGGGCCGGCGTGCTGCTCCTCGTGGTTGTTCGCCCGCGACCCTCGGCGTTCACCTGGCGGACGTTCGGCATGTGCATCGTGCTGGGGTGTGTGACCGCGGCGATCACGCTGTTGTTCATGGCGTCGCTGGACCGCATCTCGCTCGGCACGGCGACGGCCCTGGAGTTCCTCGGCCCGCTCGCCGTCGCCGTCATGCACGGCAGAGGCCGCCATCGGGTGGTGTGGCCCGGTCTCGCCGCGGTCGGGGTGGTGCTGCTGTGCCAGCCGTTCGACGGCGGTATCGATCCCAAGGGTGCGCTGCTGGCGATCGCCGCCGGAATCTGCTGGGCGATCTACATTCTGCTGACCCAGCGGGTCGGAGACGAGGTGGCCGGGGTCAACGGGCTCGCGGTGTCGATGCCCGTTGCCGGGGTGGTGTCGAGCCTGTTCGTGAGCACCGCGGTCTTCGAGCGGATGACCCCGCAACTGCTGCTGATCGGGCTCGGCATGGCGGTGTTGCTGCCGGTGGTGCCCTACGTCCTGGAGTTGTTGGCGCTGCGCAGATTGACAACGGCCGCGTTCGGCACATTGATGAGTCTGGAGCCGGCGTTCGCGATGGTCGTCGGCTTCCTTCTCCTCGACCAGGAGCCGGGGGGCGCGGGCATTCTCGGCATCGCCGCGGTGGTCGCCGCCGGGATCGGCGCCGCCCGCGGCGGTGGCCGGGAGATGGCCGTACCGCTCGAGGTGGGTTGACGCCGCCTTCGCCCGGCGGGAATGTGACGGCGGCCATCCGGGTTGGCCCAGTCATGGCGAAGATGAGCAGCGACGACCGTGAGAAGTTCCTGGCCGATGTCCATGTCGGCGTCATCGCCGTCGAGCGGCCCGACCGGGCGCCGTTGGCGGTGCCGATCTGGTACGACTATCGGCCCGGCGGCGAGGTGCTGTTGTGGACGGAGTCGGAGTCGCTGAAGCACAGGCTTATTCGTGATGCCGGCCGCTTCGCGATCACGGTGCAGGACGAGAACCCGCCGTACCGGTACGTCACCGCCGAGGGTGACGTCACGAGCATCGGGCCCGCCGAGGACGCGGACGTCCGCGGGCTCGCGGTGCGCTACCTGGGCGCGGAGGCCGGTGACACCTTCACCGACGAGAACCTCACGTCCACCTCGATCGCCATCCGGATGCGTCCGGCGCGTTGGTTGAGCATGGACTACGCGGAATAGCGCAGGCTATCCCGAGGCGTCGAGGATCTTGATCGCGAAGACCAGCGAGTCGCCGGGCTGGATGCCCGCGGCGGGCTGGCCCTCGGGATAGCCGTCGGCGGACGTCATGGCGACCGCGACGGTGGAGCCCACCTTCTGTCCGGCGATGGCCTTCTGGAAGCCCGGAACGACACCGTCGAGCGGGAAGTCCACCGGTTCCCCGCGCTCGTAGCTGTTGTCGAAGACCGAGCCGTCGCGTCCGTTGACTCCCATGTAGCAGACGGTGACCGCCGCCGTGTCCGCCACGACCGGACCGTCGCCGGCCTTCAGTGTCTGCACCTGGGTCTCGGTCACGCCGAACGGGGGTTGCACCTCGACCGACGGGGCCGCCGCATCGGTGGATCCAGTGACCGAGACGCTGCCGGTGGCGCCCGGGAACGTCCACTCGGGTGCGCCGCCGACCGCGGGCGCCGCGGTGGGGCAGGTGCTGGCCGCCGCCGAAGTGACCGGCGCGGAAGGCGGAAGCAGGTCAGCCATCGCGGATGTGCTCGCCGACGAACTCGTCGACGACGTCTCCGTGTCGGAACCGCACGCTGCGAGCGTCATGACCAGCGACGCGGCGCACGCGACGACCGCAACCGAAGAGGGCATACGAAGTGAGTTCACCGTGGTCACGGTACAGCCGCACGGACGCGCTTCCGATGCCCGCCCTGCGATGGAGTCTGCAGTACGCCGGCTCGACGACCACGGCATCTTTCACATCGCCAACGACCTGGCGACGTGGTCGCGTGAGCACGTCGACCTGATCACGCGCACCGGCGCGATCGGTATGGAGGCGAGCTGCGCGCGCATCCACGCACAAAGGCACCCACCGCACTCGCGCAACGTTGGATGAGCGACCGTCTGGGGCCACGCCCCGAACCAGCGCTGCTGCTTCTCGCCGATCTGCGTCGCATCCACCGCCTGGCGGCCGGGGTGTCGCTGGGCTGGGAGTTGCTCGTTCAGGGTGCCAGGCAGTCAAGGATCCCGATCTGCTCGCCGTGGCGCAACGCTGCCACCCTCAGGCGTTGCGCCAGATGCGCTGGGCCAACGCGATGCTCAAAGAGTTGTCACTGCAAGCCCTCGCCGGCTGAAGCGCAGTCACTTTCGCCTGCGCCGACGTTCAGGCGCGCTCACGACGCCCCACCGTGTGCGGACTGGTCGTCTTGGCGCTTTCGGCGGTTCTTGGTCACGATGTAAACGACGACACCGGCGACCACGATCGCGGGGGCGAACGCGGGGACCGCGATCCAGATCGGATGGTCGGCGAGTATCTCGACCTGTGAGGCCGTGGTGGTCAACATGAAGAAACCAATCCTCGAGATGTTGATGCGTGCATCACTCAAATAGTTGCCGCAGCGCAACTGAAGTAAACCTTCAGGCCCCGTCGTACCGGTCCCTTCGGGTTTCCGACTGTTGGTTCCGTCTGGATGTCACCGGCCCACCTGTACGGTCGCGACCGTCCGATCAGGTTCGATCAGCACGACGGTGACGGCGCCGGGCTCGTCGGCGGTGAAGCCGAACACCTGATCGTCCCGGGCCGCCACGTTGAAGGTCTGAGCTGGATTCGTCCCTATGTGAATTCGTCCTTCCGCATCGCTGTCCACACGCAGTTCGACGCGTTGTCCGACAGCGGCGGTCAGAGTGGCATTCCTCGGCTCGACGGCGCCGTTCGAGATGTCGATGTCGATCAGGACCGCGGACGGGGTCGGCGCTGATGACGTCTTCGCGGCACCGTCGGGTGGTGACTGCACCGTGGTCGTAAAGTTCTCGCCGGTCGGATACGGCGTCGAACTACACGCTGCCGTCGCGAGCACGACGGAAACCGCGACGAGCGCCGGTGTGATGATTCCTGAGGGAAACCGTGGCCACCGCATACCATGACGTACCCCATGGCCGAAACCTGATACGCCCGGAAATCGGCGGCGGTGCAGGTATCAGTGCCCTTGTGTCGGGTACCAAGCGGCATGAGTGCGCACAACCGTATTGCTGCGGCAACGCGGCATCGGCTGACCGTCATCGGGGGCGTGGTGTCGGCTGTGGCCCTGGCCACGTCTGGGTGTTCAGGCGGCTACTCCGCGCTCGGTACCCACACTGCCCAGATCCTCATCAACGGCGTTGACATCGGGGAGCGACCGCGCATCAGCTGCGAACAGGTCCAGTGGGTGTGGTACGTGCAGACATTGCGTGATGCACCGGGTTTCAGCGCGCAGGTGCGCACTGGTGACACCGTCGAACCGCGCGCGGTCCGGATCGACGACCTGGGGGGCTTCACCGGCAGCTATTGGGACGGCACTGTCGGCGCTGCCGCGGCGTCGATCGTCGAAGGGACTCTGATGCTGACCGGTACCGCAGAGGGCCATTACAGCGACGCGCCGAAGGAAGACGCCACCGCACGCTTCGCGATTCGCACCGACTGTTGAACAAAGAGGGGAGTGGCCACCATGGACGACAGTTCACCCGATGACACGGAGCGTGTCGGAAGCAAGCGCGCGGGGGCGTCTTTCGCGGGCGGCCTGTTCGTCGTCGCGTCAGGGCTTTTCAGTCTCTCGCTGGGACTCGCGACGCTCTTCTACGACCAGTTCCTGCGATATGGGCCTCGATGGGTCTTCAAGCTGAACGAACCGTGGTGGGGTCTGATCCATGTCATCCTCGGCGCCGCGATGATGCTGATCGGGTTCGCCGCGATGACGGGCGCGAGGTGGGCACGGACCACCGCGCTGGCGCTGACCACGGCGACGACTACCTTGATGCTGATCTGGACGATCTACTACCCCGCGTGGACCGTTCCGGCGATGCTGCTGGGCGTACTGGCGATCGGTGCACTCCTGAGCGCTGATCCCGTCCAGCGGCGATGACGCAGTCACGCATCGTCAGTGCGCTGCGCCTCTCCGTCGTTCAGCGGTCCTGCGTCGGGCACGCCTCGACTGGGACGGGCATCTCGATGTCCCCGGCTCGGTCGAATCGGAACGTCACGCTGGCCGACATGCCCGGCCGAACCGTCGGCGCGAGTTCGCCGAGTTCCACCGCCGGCACCTCGCCGCCGGCGTCCACCGCCGGTGCGCTGGGCTGCCCGAACCCGACGCTGGATTCGCGTGGGATGTCCACTCCAGAGACGATCTCGCCGTTCACCGTTGCGTTGGTCGACAGACCGACGAGCCGCTCATCCTCCGATGGGTGGTTGTTGGTGACGGTGAAGCGCATCTTCGCCCCGGTGTCCACCTGTATCGCGCAGCGTCCAGGCAGAAACGCCGGCACGATGAACGCATTCTCGACGGTGGTGCTCTCGGTGTCCGACCCTGAACCGCGGTTCGACGAGCCTGTTTCCGGCTCCCCGCCGCAGGCGGTGCCGGCTAAGGTCACTGCGGCGACCAATCCGAAGTAGCTGCCGAGACGGTGGATCGATGTCAAGTGCATGGTTCTCTCCTCCTGTGTGGTCATGTGCGCTACTGATCAGATTGGCGCCGGAGCGGTGAGTTGCTTTGGACCGGAGCGGCGGTGAAGATGCAGACATGAACGCGCCGCCGAGGGCACGCCCCGTGGACGACCGCCCCAGCGCGGAACAGATCGACGCGGTGTTGCGCGCGTCGCGCGCCTTGGTGGGTATCGCCGCGACCTCGTTGGCTGCCGTCGAGGATGTGGTGACCGTGCCGCAGTGGCGGGTACTCGTCCTGGTCTACACCCGGGGGCCGCTGAATCTGGCGTCGGTCGCGGCCGAGTTGGCCGTCAATCCGTCGAACGCCAGTCGGACCTGCGACCGGCTGACCAAGGCCGGTCTGCTTGATCGTCGTGAGTCCGAAGTCGACCGGCGCAACATCGTTTTGACTTTGACCCCGGCGGGGCGGCGGCTCGTGCAGAAGGTGACTCGTCAGCGTCGGGTGGCCATCGAGAAAGTTCTGCGTCGTATGCCTGCCACCACGCGGGAGGGACTGGTGGGCGCGTTGGCGGAGTTCGCCGCAGTAGCAGGGGAGTCCGATGACGAGGGTCCCGTGGTAGCAGCTCTGTGGCCACCGACCCGGTGATCTGACACCCGTCTGCCGGACCCGGAGTTCGCCCGGGCTCAACGGCGTGCCGCCACTGTTGAGCATCGGCGTCAGCCGTCGCCGCCGACCAGGTTCGGCACCGCCAAACCCAGGGCTGTGGGGTCGAAGACTCATCACCACCGCCTGTTCCCCGTCGCGACGTCTTGAACCCCCTTACGCAGCAATCGTCTCCCGGCGCAACACTGTCTGCTTCGCATAAATTGCGTTTTGGCAACGATTGCCATAGAACGTGTGCGGTTGAGCAGCCGAGGGTAGGCGGTCCACAAAACCGTACGAGCTCACCGAGGAGGAGTCGTGACCGCCACCACCGACTGGCAGCGGCCGACCGGCCGACCGAGCACCCCGGTCACCAAGTCAACGGTGTCATCGCCCACGAGCGGGGACCCGACGGCCGACACGTCACCGCACGACGACGTCCTCGATGTCGACGACCTCTTCGATCGGCTCGCGCTCAGCGCCGACGACCGCGAGCGCGAAAGGTGGCGGCGACGCATCATCACCGCCTGCCTACCGGTCGCCGATCACCTCGCTCACCGTTTCATGGGTCGTGGCGAGCCGTCGGAGGATGTGATCCAGGTGGCCCGAATCGGCTTGATCAAGACCGTGGATCGTTATGACCCGGACAAGGGGCACTTTCTCGCGTTCGCCGTTCCGACGATACGAGGAGAGATCCGACGCCATTTCCGGGACAACACGTGGACGGTTCGTGTGCCCCGGCGAGTTCAGGAAACGCAGATGCGCGTGCGCGAGGCGGTCGGCTCGCTCTCGCAACGACTCAGTCGCGCTCCGACATCCGCCGAGTTGGCCGAGGAGCTCGAAGTCGACCGCAGTGGCCTCTGCGACTCCGAAGCCGCCACGACCGCCTACAGGCCCGTGTCGCTCGACGCCCCCCTGCCAGGTGCGCTGGAATCCGACAGCGAGACGGTGGGCGCGACACAAGGAACCGACGACCCCGGATACGACAAGGTCGAAGACATCATCCTGCTTCGAGACGCCATCACCGACCTGGACCCCCGCCGACGGGCGATCGTGGGAATGATCTTCTTCGACTGCCTCACCCAGCGCGAAGTGGCCCGTCGGCTCGACGTCTCGCAAGTGCAGATCTCCCGGCTGCTCAACGATGCGTTGACCCGCATCCGTCAACGAATCAACCTCGACGCGGCCGCGGCGCTGTGCACGCTGGGGCCGTTCATCGGCACCGTCTGATGTCTCGGACGGAGGACGCTGTGTCGCTCCACGCCTGATGTCGATGCTCGGCGTTCCCGCGACACGAACACCTGTGGGGCGGGTGATGATTTTCCCCAGCCCACCGAGTCTGTTCATCGAAATCAGGTGGGCTACGAGAATGGAGTGGTGATGGCGACGACGTCTGCGCGCGGTGCATACCTTCCGATCAACGGGCTGAACCTCTATTACGAGGTGTACGGCGAGATTCGCGCCGGGAAGGTACCCCTGCTGTTGATCCCCGGCGCCTTCATGGCCACCGACTCGATGAAGGTGTGGGCGGAGGCGTTCGCCCGAGAGCGCGCCGTGATCGTGTTCGACCAACAGGGACACGGCCGCACCCCCGACACGTCGCGCCGGATGTCCTACGAGCAGTTCGGCGACGACGCGGCGGCGTTGTTACGCGCCCTGCAGATCGAGCGCGCGGACGTGATGGGCTATTCGCAAGGTGGGGGAGTCGCGCTGCAACTCGCCGTCCGACACGGATCGCTTGTGAACAAGTTGGTCTCCATGTCGGCGACATTCCGCAGGGACGGTTGGTATCCCGTGGTCGGTGAATCCATCGCAGGACTGGGCGCGGACGCGTTCGCCGGTACGTCCGTCGAGAGGATGTTCTTGGAACACACTCCGGACTCCGCGAAGTTCGAGGCCTACCTGGAGAAGATGAAGGCGTTGAACATCGACGACCAGGACATCACCGACGAGGAGATGCGCTCGATTCCGGCGAAGACGATGGTCATCGTCGGGGACGCGGACGGAGTGACGCTCCAACACGCGGTGCAGATGTTCAAGCTGCGCGGTGGGGGAGACGAGCAGGCGGCGGCGACGGGTGTCCTGCAGGACGTCCCGTCCGCGCGATTGGTGGTGCTGCCGGCGATGTCGCACATCGGGGTCTCAGGAGCGAGTGACACGCTGGTACCGATGGTGAGCGCGTTCCTCGACGACGTGGCGCCGGTGACGCCGGAACTGTTCTGAGCCGTGGACCGGTGACGCGGTCACGCAGTCACGCGGTCTGATCGTCCCGTGCGTCATCGCGCGCCGAGTTGTTGCTCTGATGCACCGGCGATTCCCAGGTGTAGGGCTCTTCTGGATGACCGGAACCGCCGAGGATGAATGTGCGGTCGCTGCGATTGGCGCGGGCGATGGTCGCCAACCACGTTCCCACCGTGCTGAAGCGGTTACGCACGCCGGTGAGGAACGCGATGTGGATGAAACCCCAACCGAGCCAGCCGACGAGGCCGGTGAGTTTCACCGGCCCCGCCTGCAGCAGGGCATGCCCACGGCTGATGTACGCCGCGGATCCGAGATCCCGGTACCGGAAGTCCTTGCGGCGATTGCCGGCGACGTCGCGGCGGATGCAGGCCGCGGCGTGCAGACCGCCCTGCATGGCGTTCTCCGCCACCCCCGGGAGGCCGTCACGGCCCGCCAGGTCACCGATCACGAACACCTCGGGATGGCCGGGCACCGAGAGGTCGGCATGCACCGAGATGCGGCCCGAACGGTCGGTCTCGGCGCCGAGCACCTCCGCTGCATGCCGCGCGAAGGGCACCGCCTCGACGCCTGCGGTCCACAGCACGGTGCGGGTGGCGTAATCCACCTGTGTGCCATCATTTTTGGCGCTCACAGTGATCCCCTCGCGCCGGACGTCGGTGACGTGAACACCGAAGTGCAGCTCCACTCCCAGGTCTTCCAGCGTCCGACACGCCCGTTGGGAGAGCCCGGGCGCGAAGCTCTTGAGCACCCGGTCGCCGCCGTCGAACAGCAGCACCCGCGCCTCCTCCGGTTCGATACTGTGAAACTCGTTGGCCAGCGCCCTTGTTGCCAGTTCGCGGATCTGTCCGGCCAACTCGACACCGGTGGGACCCGCGCCGGTGACGGCGAACGTCAGCCACTGGTCGCGTTCGGGACCGGGCGGCAGAGTCTCGGCGATCTCGAACGCGGCGAAGACACGGCGGCGGATGCTGAGCGCATCGTCGAGCGTCTTCATCCCGGGCGCCCACGCGGCGAAATGTTCCTTCCCGAAGTAGGACTGGCGCATACCCGCCGCGAGCACCAGGTAGTCGTACTCGAGGTCGAACGTCGACTCGTCGGGCCGGCGCGCGGTGACGCGGCGGGCGTCGGCGTCGAGCCGCACGGCTTCACCGAGCAAGGTGGTGACGTTGCGGTGTTCAGCCAGCTCCTCGCGCAGCGAGCGGCTGATCTGGCCGATGCTCAATGTGCCGGTCGCGCACTGGTAGAGCAGCGGTTGGAAGACGTGACATGCGGCTCGGTCGAGCAGCGTGACGTCCACGTCCACGTGTTTGAAGCGACGGGCGCAGAACAGACCGCCGAATCCTCCACCGATGATGAGTACCTTCGGTCGTCCGTTTGCCATGTCGCATTATCTCCCGGCGGTTTCAAGCGGTCGATGCAACAGCTGGTGGGTTGGACAGTAGTTGGTTGAGGGCTTCGGCCGGTGTTTTC
>NZ_LQIU01000006.1 GCF_001499995.1 Mycobacterium sp. IS-1496 | reverse complement strand
TGGAAAACACCGGCCGAAGCCCTCAACCAACTACTGTCCAACCCACCAGCTGTTGCATCGACCGCTTGAAACCGCCGCCCGATTCTTCGCACTGGGCGCACGTTCGGGCGGAAACGGAGCGAGAAGCTAAGCCGCCAGGGGCGCGTAGGTGGTGGTGCGCTGGCGCGCCGGGCGACCGATACCCTCGGCGATCGCGACGAGCTCGGCGGCCGTCTTGGCCGAACCGTTCTCCGAGCCCGCCATCCGCGAGATCGTCTCCTCCATCAGGGTCCCGCCCAGGTCGTTCGCGCCGCCCTGCAGCATCACCTGCGTGCGCTCGACGCCGAGTTTGACCCAGCTGGTCTGGATGTGAGAGATCCTGCCGTGCAACATGATTCGCGCGAGCGCGTGGACCGCCCGGTTGTCGCGGTGCGTGGGGCCGGGTCGGGCGCCGCCGGCCAGGTACAGCGGCGAGGACTGGTGCACGAAAGGCAGCGGCACGAACTCGGTGAACCCGCCCGTGCGGTCCTGGATCTCACGGAGGACCCGCAGATGGCCGACCCAGTGCCGGGGCTGGTCGACGTGGCCGTACATCATCGTCGAACTCGACCGCAGCCCCACCTCGTGGGCGGTGGTCACCACGTCGATCCACATCGACGTCGGCAGCTTCCCCTTGGTCAGCACCCAGCGCACCTCGTCGTCGAGGATCTCGGCGGCGGTGCCCGGGATGGTGTCCAGCCCGGCTTCGCGCAGGGCGGTCAACCACTCCCGCACCGACAGCCCGCTCTTCGTCACGCCGTTGGCGATCTCCATCGGCGAGAACGCGTGCACGTGCATCGACGGCACCCGCTTCTTGACCGCACGCACCAGGTCGGCGTATCCGGTCACGGGCAGTTCGGGGTCGATGCCGCCCTGCATGCACACTTCGGTCGCCCCTGCGACGTGGGCCTCCCACGCGCGGTCGGCGACCTCGTCGGTCGACAGCGAATACGCGTCGGCGTCACCCTTGCGCTGCGCGAACGCGCAGAACCGGCACCCGGTGTAGCAGATGTTGGTGAAGTTGATGTTGCGGTTGACCACGAACGTCACGTCGTCGCCCACCGTGTCGCGGCGCAGCGAATCCGCCAGCGCGGCAACGGCATCGAGGGCCGGGCCGTCCGCGGTGGCCAGCGCCAGGTACGCGTCGTCGGACAGCGACGCCGGATCCCGCTCCGCGGCGCGCAGTGCCGCCAGCACGTCGGTGTCCACCCGCTCCGGTGCCCGCGCCGCCAGCTCGTGGACCTTCTCGCGGATCGATTCCCAGTCGCCGAAGGCGCTGCCGAGATCGCTGCGCGTGTCGGTGAGTCGACCCTCGCTGTCGATCGCCTCGTGCAGGTCTGTGCGTCCCAGCGACTGCAGCGCCTCGTCGGGCTCCTGCCACGGGCGGCCGACGGGGTTGACGTCGAGCGCCAAACCCGTCTCCGGATCTGCCAGCGCGTCGACGTGGCTGCGCACCCGTGGATCGATCCACGCGGCGCCGGCCTGCACGTACTGCGGTTGCGCGGTGAGCCGCTGGACCAGGTCGTATCCCGCCACGGCGGTCACGTCGGCCAACTCGTCGAGCGCGGGCCACGGCCGTTCGGGGTTGACGTGGTCGGGGGTCAGCGGCGACACGCCGCCCCAGTCGTCGACCCCGGCGGCGATCAGGGCAAGGCACTCCTCACGCGACACCAGGTTCGGCGGCGCCTGCACCCGCACCTTCGGACCGAGCACGAGGCGGGTGGTCGCGACCGTCGCGAGGAAGTCGTCGATACCGGCGTCCGGTGACGACGCCATCGCGGTGTGCTCCTTCGCCCGGAAGTTCTGCACGATCACTTCCTGGACGTGACCGAATTCCTTGTGCGACTTGCGGATCGCATGCATGGTCTCGGCGCGTTCGGTGAGCGTCTCGCCGATTCCGACGAGGAGGCCGGTGGTGAACGGGATGGACAGGCGTCCGGCGTCGTCGAGCGTGCGCAACCGGACGGCCGGATCCTTGTCCGGGCTGCCGTAGTGTGCCAGCCCCTTGGTCTCGAACAGCCGCCGGGAGGTGGTCTCGAGCATCATGCCCATCGACGGCGCAACGGGTTTGAGCCGGGAGAGCTCCGACCAGCTCATCACTCCGGGGTTGAGGTGCGGGAGCAGGCCCGTCTCCTCGAGTACGCGGATGGCCATCGCGCGGACATAGTCGAGCGTCGAGTCGTAACCGCGTTCGTCCAACCACTGACGCGCTTCGTCCCAGCGGGCCTCCGGACGATCTCCCAGGGTGAAAAGTGCTTCCTTGCAGCCCATTTCGGCACCACGACGAGCGACGTCGAGAATCTCGTCGGGCTCCATGTACATGCCCGCCCCCTGGGCGCGCAGCCGTCCGGGCACGGTGACGAACGTGCAGTAGTGGCAGGTGTCGCGGCACAGGTGCGTCACGGGGATGAAGACCTTGCGGGAGTACGTGACCGGCAGCCGCCCGTTCGGCCCGAGACGACCGGCGGAGGTCAACCCCGCATCGCGCACACGGGCGGCACTGGCGCAGAGGTCGGCCAGGTCTTCGCCGCGCGCGCTCATCGCGATCGCGGCCTCGTCGACATTGAGCGCGACGCCGTCGCGAGCCCGGCGCAGTACGCGCCTCATCGCGGCGGAGGTGGGCACTGCAGACTGCGGCGGGACCGCCGGGCTCGGTAGATCAGCGCCGTGCTGGGGGTTCAGGGCCACTCCCCTTTAACCCCCGCGATGGCAACTTTCATCCGCGTGTCTCACATCCTGGAAGCACTGGGTCCGGCATACCGGCCACAGTAGTCCGCGGCCCGTCAGCTGACACGCGCACGCCAGAGCAGCCAGGCGGCCGGGGCGGTCCCGACCGCGGTGTAGATCACGAGGCCGAAGGCCATGACGTCACGCCCGCCGAAGACGATGTCCTCACCGGGGCCGCCGACGGCCAGGGCGGCGAGCGTGACCAACCATCCCCACAGCGGTAGCGCGGCGACCCGGCCGGAGTCGGTCCACTGGTAGGCCGCCCAGACCAGCGCCGCGTTGACCACGCCGACGATGAGCGCGCTGAGCGGGAACGGCGCCGTGCCGATACGCAGGGGCAGGAAGAAGGCACCGAGGACCGCGGTGAGCACACCGTCGAGGGTGAGCAGCGTCAGGACGACGCAACGGAACGCGACCGCGGCCGGACTGTAGCCGCGCGGCGGCGCCGTCAGGTCGGGATGCTGTCGAACAGCGCGACGAACGAACCGACCACCCACTGGAAGTTGTCGAGGCGGTCCTGCCAGTGCTGCAGGTTCGGATCAAGGTCGGGATCCATGGATGCCCCTTCGAGGTCGCCGGATGAGGGGAGCTTACCGCGAGCCGAATTCGCTACGCCAGGTCCAATCCGGCGAGCAGGTCGGTTTCCCAACCCCGCTCGTCGCGCGGGCCCGGTACGCCGGACGCGAGGACGTAGTGCTCCAGGGTGGGGATCGGCATCGCGATGTTGTTCGACAGCGCGCACGACTGTCCGTTGGGCGCGACCGAGATCTGCGTGGCGTGAGCGCGCATGGCGGCGATCTTCGCCTCGAGGCTGTCCCCGACGTCGACGACGGCGTCGATCCGCTCGTCGGGATAGAGGAACGGCACGTCGTCGACACTCACCTGGAGCCACTCATCGGGGACGTCACGGGCAACGGCGAAGGCGTCGCCCATACCGCTCTTGGACATGACGGTCCAGTACAGCTTCGACACCTGCCACCGCGCACGCTCGACGGCGGTGGTGGTGACGCGGTGGGTCTGGATGTGATCCGGGTGTCCGTACCCTCCGGCGGGGTCGTAGGTGACCACGACGTGGGGGCGGAATTCGTCGAGGATCGCGGCCAACAGGCCGGCGGCTTCGGCCATGTCGGCGTCGACGAATCTCCGGTGGTGACGCGCGGGGGTGTCGGCCATCCCGGAGTCGCGCCAGTGGCCGGGTCCGCCGAGGTAGTGCGGTTCGCCGACGCCGAGCGCGGCGAGCGCGGTGGTCAGTTCGGCGATCCGGTACCCGCCGAGTTGGTCGGCATGGTCGACGGCGAGTTGGGCGTACCGCTCCCCGATCACCTCACCTTCTTCCCCGAGGGTGCAGGTGATCACGCGGACGTCCGCGCCCCGGCGGACGTAGTGGGCGATGGTGCCGCCGGTGGTGAGCGTCTCGTCGTCTGGATGGGCGTGGACGAAGAGCAGGCGAGGTGAGGACATCAGCGGTGAATCTACGCCAGCGGACCGGACGCGCCTGATGAAGCCGTGACGCAACATCCCGCCTCGAAAGCCCGTTCCCCCGGACGCCTCGTTCGTGGCCCGGGGACCGTTTCCTCCCGGCGGATTTCAAACACAACGGGCGAGATTCTCAGGAATCAACCGTTTCGACCTGCTGTATTCTCAGGTCGGTCTCAGCTACGCTGTACCGATTGAACGCTGCGCACGTGGGGAGGCGCCATGCGGCGGGCCATCGCCCCTTTCCTGGCCACCGGGGTCGTGTTGTCCGGTGCCGCCGTGGTCGTGGCGAACCCCGTCGTCCCCCTCCCTTCCGACATCCGCGTCTCGGCATCGGACTTCACCGCCGACGGCGACCGGCTCGACGTCCTTGATCCTGCATTCCTCGAATCGATCGGCGCGATCCGTCAGGACTGGCTGAGTTCCATCGAGCAACTGCAGCGCCTCTTCAACGACGTGTCGAACACCGGCCGCGATTCGGTGATCTCGGCATTCGGCGCCGGGGTGAGCATCACCGAACCCGCCATCTCCCTACCGGTCGACGAGTTCACCGCCGCTCATGAGCGGACCCTGGTCCCGCACACCCCGCTGGCCCCCGTCGCGCCCAGCGAGGCGATCGAGGGAGTCGTCGGAGCGCTGACCGACATCGGCACCAGCTTCGGTGAAGCCGGCATCACGTTCGTCAGGCAGGTCAGCCTGGCTCCCGCCGTTGCGTTCGTGCTGACGCAGCAGGTCGTCACTCAACTGATCGCCGGCGAAATCGGTCCCGACGACGCACTCCGGCGGCTGATCGTGGAACCGCTCACCGCATTGCTGGTCGGACACCCGAACCTGACGGGTATCAAAGAGATCGACGAGGCCTTCCACGAGAGCGCGCTCAAGCCCCTCATCCGCGCCCTGATGCGCGTCCTGCCGAGGCCGATCGGTCAGGCCGGCGGTCTGATCGAAAAGGTCGACCAGACCGTGAACGATGTCGCCGCCGACATCCGCAACGGCGTCCAGCCGTCGCCGGCAGCCACCGCGCAACCCCCGCAACTGCAGTCCGGAGCGGAAGCGGAAGTGCCGCTGCCCGAACTCGTGATCGATCCCGACGGGGACCCCGCCGGTGCGAGTCAGGCTCCTTCTCACCCGAAGACGCCGAAACTGCCTAAGCCCGGTGAACTGGCTCGCGATCTCGGCATTCGCGTCCAACAGGGCATCGACAACTTCCACTCGACGATCAAGCGGCTGACGCCCGGCGGCAAGAAGGCGACTCCGGCCGAGGACGACGCCAAGACCGACGCGACTGCGGGCGACAAAGACGACGACACCGTCGACAAGCAGCCCACGTCCGGCTCCACGGACGACGCACCGTCGCAGAACGACGATGCGCCCGCCGAGCGCGGCACCCAGGAGTAAGTGGCGCGAATCGTCACTGTGACGGTTCGGCACACTCGCTCACTCGCTCGAGTCGACGTCGCGCGCCCGCCTCTTCAGCAGCCGCTGGCAAGCCCACACGCCACGGCCCCCGACGGTGGGCTCGAACCGCCCCACCCGCGGTGGTCGCGACCCCAGCAAGCGCCCGTCGACACGGTTGTGCCGCCCACCTGATTGTTCGCTGCGCAGCGCTGAAAGAAGTTAACTGAACGACTCAGCTCGCTCTCAGGAAACAGGGTCTTTGACAAAGTGGCTAATCAGTTTGACAGCCGGAATTCGCTTGTCAGCTACCTGTCAGCAACGTTTCCGCGAAACGCGCCGAGCCCGCTCGGACCACAGGTTCGCGATGTCGCCAGAGCACCGGGAACCAACAGGATAAACCCCCTACTCCGAGACGGCACGACGACATAGAGGCCCTGAGCAGATACCCGTTTTCGTCTGCGTCAAAACACGTCGCCTAGCAGCAGGATTGCCCCGAATCGGCGCCAGATCGCCCGCACGGCCGGACCCGCCGGGGTTCCGCTACCCGCCACGACGACGCGGCCGGCAATCTCGGGAATCCGCCGCATCGGGCTCCGATCGCCAACTCCCCGGTAACCCGAGAACCAGCGAAGAGCTGCGAAAACGCGGCACCGTCGGGTTGATCCTTGCTAGGACAACAACATCTCGACCACTCCGGGCTGGTCCAGGTGGTGCCCCGCGGCCAACTGTGCACATACCCGTCAATGTGGCAACACCGACGCGCCTACAGGGCGGCGGCGCTGTCCAGCCACAACACCCGTCGATACCGCTTTCAGCAATGTTCGTTCGCCATGCGAACGAAATACGTTCCGTTGTGGTGCGCCCCTCGCAGAGTTGCCGGTTCATTTGCCATTCGAGCACTTCTCCGTACACAACAGCCGCGAAGGCTAATTCGCGTCACGAAGACACAGGCAAACGTCGTGAGCAGCCGTGAAAAGGGGTCACAGAAAAAGCCGTAGATCGCTTTGTTACTTAGGTAGTTCTCAGGTATGTTTTGCTCCGTCGGGCTGTTTTTGACTCTGAGGGGATGTCATGGAAGTTGCTGTTCGGTCATACTTGACCGCCGGTGTGGCCGTCGTAGGCGCCACATCGATCGCGTTGGCTCCGGTCGAGGTACTGCCGCCGGACTTCCAGATTCGGGGCGACCGGATGGTCGCCGTGCTCGAAGACGTGTCGCTGTCCTCGTTGGCTGATCTGATCGCCGCCGCGCAGGCCGCGTGGGCACCCATCGGCGGCGCGGTGGACAGCGCCTCTCAGGCTGCCCAGGCCGCGATCGTCGGACTGAGCGGCGCGCTCGAGGCCGCGCTGGTCGAAGCCGTCGGCCAGGGCAACAATGCCTTCCAGGCGGTCGTCGACGGTCTGCTCGACGGCGGCAGCGTGCTCGCGACCGCGATCGACAACGCCATCGCCAACTTCCCGTCGCCGCAGGCGTTCGTCGACGCCGTGGTGTCGGCGTTCGCGTCGGTCAACCTGAACCTGGCCGGTGTCATCGAGGTCGCGCTCGAGGCCGCCCTCGAGCTGGGCATCGAACTGGACGCAGGCGCCATCGGCGAGGCGTTCCTCGAGGCCGGTGCGGAACTGGCCGCCGCGTTCAACGCCGCGCTGGCCGCCTTCCCCACGCCGGAGGAGTTCGTCGCCGCCTTCGAGGCCGCCCTCGGTGGGGTGATCCCGGGCTTCAACGCCGTCGCGACCGCTGCGGCCGAGGCGTTCACCGAGCTCTCGGCTGAGCTCGCCGCCGCGATCGATGCGGGTATCGCCGCGGGCGTCACCGCCTTCGACGCGTTCGTCGCCGGACTGCTCGACGCCGGTGGTGAACTGGCCGCCGCGTTCAACGCCGCCCTGGAGGCCTTCCCGACGCCCGAGGCGTTCGTCGACGCCCTGGTGTCGGCCTTCGGCGCCATCGACGTCGAATTGGGCGCTGCCCTCGAGGTCGCGCTCGAGGCGCTCGTCGACCTGGGCATCGAGATCGACGCCGGCGCCATCGCCGACGCGTTCATCGAGGCCGGCGCCGACCTGGCCGCGGCCTTCGAGGGAGTCTTCGAGGGCTTCCCGACGCCGGCCGAGTTCTTCGCCGCCTTCAACGCCGCGATCGCCGGCGCCCTGCCGGGGATCAATGCGTTCGCCGAGGCCGCCGCCGAGGCGCTCACCGACCTGTCGGGTGCGCTGGCCGCGGCCATCGACGCGGGCGCGGCGGCCGGCATCGAGGCGTTCGACGCCATCGTCACCGGCCTGCTCGACGCGGGTAGCGACCTGTCCGCCGCGTTCGCCGCGGCGATCGAGGCGTTCCCCACGCCCGAGGTGTTCCTCGACGCGCTGGTGGACGCGTTCGCCGCCATCGATGTGGACCTGGGTGCGGCATTGGACGTCGCATTCGAAGCGCTCGTCGACATCGCCCTGAACCCCGGGGCCATCGCCGAGGCGCTCATCGAGGCCGGCGCCGATCTGGCCGTCGTGTTCGAAGGCGCGATCGAAGGATTCCCGACCCCGGCTGATTTCGTCGCCGCCTTCAACGCCGCCATCGCCGGACTGGTCCCGGGCTTCAACATCTTCGCCGAAGCCGCCGCCGAGGCGTTCACCGACCTGTCGGGTGCGCTCTCGGGCGCGCTGGAGGCCGGTTTCGCCGCGGGTCTCGACGCCTTCGAGTCGGTGATCGCCGGACTGCAGGACATCGGTGGTGAGCTGGCGACCGCGTTCGCGGCGGCCATTGAGGCGTTCCCGACGCCCGAGGCGTTCGTCGACGCGCTGGTGTCGGCCTTCGGCGCCATCGACGTCGACCTGGCCGGCGCCATCGACGTCGCGCTCGAGGCGCTCGTCGACCTGGGCGTGGAGCTGGACGCCGGCGCGATCGCCGATGCGTTCCTGGAGGCCGGCGCCGAGTTCGCCGCGCTGTTCAACGGTGTGCTCGACGGCTTCCCGGCCCCGGAAGAGTTCATCGCGGCCTTCAACGCCGCCCTCGAGGGCGTCATCCCGGGCTTCGATGCGCTCGCCGCGGCCACCGCAGAGGTGATCGCCGACCTCTCGGGTGCCCTCACGACGGCGCTGGAGACCGGATTCGCCGCAGGGGTGGAGGCGTTCGACGCCATCGTCGCGGGTCTGCTCGACGCGGGTAGCGAGCTCGCCGCGGCGTTCAACGCCGCGATCGAGGCCTTCCCGACCCCGGAGGCGTTCATCGACGCCCTGGTCTCGGCCTTCGGCGCCATCGACGTCGACCTTGCCGGCGCCATCGACGCCGCGCTCGAGGTGGTCGTGGAGCTGGGGCTGAACCTCGACGCCACCGCGATCGGCGAGGCGCTCGCCGAAGCGGGTGCGGAGCTGGCGGCGATCTTCGACGCCGCGCTCGAGGGCTTCCCGTCACCCGCCGAGTTCGTCGCGGCCTTCGAGGCGGCTCTGGAAGGGGTGATCCCGGGGCTGAACGCGCTGGCCGATGCCACCGCCACGGCGCTCGCGAACTTCGAGGGGGCGCTGTCCGCCGCCATCGAGGCCGGCATCGCCGCAGGCGAGACCGCCTTCGAGGCGGTCATCGCCGGACTGCAGGACGCTGGGGGCCAGCTGGCCGCCGCGTTCGAGGCCGCACTGGAGGCGTTCCCGACGCCCGAGGTGTTCATCGATGCTCTCGTGGACGCGTTCGCGGCCATCGACGTCGACCTCGGCGCCTCCCTTGAGGCGGCACTGGAGCTCATCGTCGACCTCGGCGTCGACCTGGATGCCGGCGTGATCGCCGATGCCCTCGTGAACGCGGGAGCGGAGCTGGCCGCGGCCTTCAACGCGGCGTTCGAGGGCTTCCCGACTCCGGCGGAGTTCGCCGCTGCGATCGAGGGCGCCATCGGGGCCTTCGCACCCGGCTTCAACGCGATCGCCGATGCGACCGCCGAAGCCCTCGGCAACCTGTCGGCCGCGCTGACCGCCGCCATCCAGTCGGGTATCGACATCAGCGGCCCTGCCTTCAACGCCTTCCTCGAGGCACTGGTCGAGGGCGGCGGCACGCTCACCGCCGCGTTCGAGGCCGCGCTGGAGAACCTGCCCAGCCCCGAGGTGTTCATCGGCGCTCTGATCGAGGCGTCGGCTTCGCTCGGACCGGTGCTGGCCGACCTCGGCGCCTCCCTGGAGGCCGGCCTCGAAGCGGGTCTCGACCTGGGTGCCGCGGCGCTGGAGGGCTTCGCCGAGATCGGCGGGGAGCTCTCCGCGGCGATCGGCGCGAGCCTGGAGGGCCTGCCGACCCCCGCCGAGTTCATCGGGTCCTTCGCGGAAGCCGGTGCGCAGTTCGGTGCGGCGGCCGACGCCGTCACCGAGATCGGCGTCGACGCGGTCAACAACTTCGCCGCGGCGGCCAACGCCGTGGTCGAGGCGTTCCGCGCGACGGCGGTGTCGGCCCTGGAGAACGGCAACGACGCGCTCCAGGCCATCGGAGCCGGCATCTACGCCGCGGTGAACGCGTTCGCCGAGGCCGCGAGTGACGTCAACATCGGCGGTGCGATCAGCGCCGCGATCGGTGGCGCCATCCGCGGGGCGCTGGGTGGTTTCGGGGGCAGCCTCGGCGGTGAGCTCGGTGGCGGGATCAACACGCTCAGCGCGGGTACGAACGAGGCCGCATCGTCGGAGATCAACTCGACCCGCATCGCGCCGGAGTCCCAGACCTTCTCGGTGGCCACGGCTCCCGCTGAAGAGAAGGCACCGGCTCCCGAGGCGAAGCTGCCGGAGGTGAAGATCAATCCGGTGCTGCCCGCCAACCCGGCGGCTGATCTGCAGAAGCAGATCACCCAGGGCCAGGTGCAGCTGCGCGAGGCTCTCGACACCGCCGGCAAGCAGATCAACGACGGGCTCAACCAGACCCGCAAGAACCTGGAGGGGGCGGCGGAGCAGACCCGCAAGAACCTCGAGGGAGCGGCGAACCAGACCCGCAAGAACCTCGAGGGAGCAGCGGAGCAGACCCGCAAGAACCTCGACGGGGTCCGGAAGAACATCGAGAACGCTGTCGGCGGCACCAAGAAGCCGAGCAGCGAATCGACGAAGAAAGAATCGGCTGACACCTCCAAGAAGACGGAGTCGGCCGGCGCCTCCGATTCGGAGTAATCAGTAGCACCGACGCACGCGGCCCCGGACTCTCGAGTCCGGGGCCGCGCTGCGTTGTCGGTGGGCATGCTCGATCGTCGCGTGTGACGCCTGCCCGCAAAGTCCGAACAGTTATTGACGAAGGCGTTACCTGCATCAAGATCAGACGCGACCCGCCAGCTGGCAAATTGTCGTTTGATTCTTCAACCGATTGATCACGATCTTGATGTTGCCAGAGACTGTCAACTGTCAGCGTCAGACGCATGCGTGCAGAGACATCGGAACAATGATCATGGCTTTTACGTGGACTTTCCCTGGCCGAGCCGCGTAGAGCAACGCACCACGCACTGGGCGACTCACGGCAAAAAAAGTTTGCCAATTCACTTATCCGTGATCTTACCGAGAGGTAAGTTGTCGGGCGTCAACATTTACGTCGACGTAAGGAGACCCCATGCACATCGCAGCCCGTTCTTATCTCTCCACCGGGGTGGCACTGGTCGGAGCCGGAGCGATCGCGATCAGCCCGGTCGCACCGCCTCTACCCGATGCGAAGGTGCCATCGCTGTCCACGATCGGCGTCGAACTGAACGCCGCCGTCAACCCGATCCAGACCTGGATCGAGGTCTTCGGCGAGGCCGCCGAGAACCTCTCGATCCTCGGGCAGTCGGTGGCGCAGAATCCGGCACCGATCCTGCAGCAGGTGATCCAGAACCAGCTGTCGTACATCGAACAACTGACGCCCGCGTTCCAGGAATTCGCCGAAGGTTTCGTCGCGGCCCTGAACCCATCGAACCCCGACGGCATCCCCGCGAACGTCCACGCCGCAGTCGAGCAGATCGTCACGGGTAATCCGGCGGAAGGCTTCCCGGCACTCTTCCAGGCGTTCCTCACCCCGATCCTGTTCCCCGCGCTCGGCGTGCTGATGGGTGTGCAGGAAGTCATCACGGCCAGCGCGGAGAACATGCTCGACGTCGCCAACATGGCCGTGACGGCCTTCGCGACGGTGGCGTTGGGCGCGATCCTCCCGGTCGCCAGCGTGTTCAGCGGGTTGGGCGCCGCCACCCAGGCGATCGTGGACGCCGCGGTCGAGGGCGACATCCTCGGTGCGGTGACGGCCGTGCTCGACGTCCCCGGCGTCGTCACCGGCGCCTTCCTCAACGGGTTCGGCTTCGACGGCGGCCTGCTGACGGCTGGGTCCGGGACGATCGCGGGTCTGCTCAACCTGCGTCAGATGATCGCCGATGCGCTCAAACCCGCAGCGCCGGTGTCGCGCGTCGCCGACGTCTCGTCGACGAACACCGAGCCCGCCCCGACGGTGACCTTCGACATCACCGAATCGGGTGTGACGCCTGCAGCGTTCACGAGCGCACCCGCCGGCGACGTGTCCGAGAATCCCGCCCCGGAGCCGGGTGACGGCGCGGCTGCCGTGGACGAGACGGTCGGCGAGAAGGCGGGTGACGAGGAGACAGACTTGACCACCGGAGAAGAGTCCTCCGAGGGCGAAGCCTCCGAGGAGGAGGCCCTCGAGGAAGAACTCCCCGCCGAGGACGCGGTCGACGACACAACCGAGGACGACGTGCTCGAGACCGACGCACCCGAGGAGGAGACCGGGGACGACGGCACCACCGAGCAGGCGCCGTCGGGCGACGACGCGGACGATACCGGCGACAAGGACACCGGCGACAAGGAGACCGGCGAGAACGAGACCGAAGGCGCCGAAGCCTGATCGGGCCGCCGGACCAGCGGGCCCTCACCCCCTCGGGGTGGGGGCCCGTTTCGTCACTGCGGGGCCTTCACCCACCTGCCCGCGTCACCGACGATGCCGACGGGCACGGCGCCGGAGAGGCTCACGTTCTGCACACTCGGACCGGCCGCGACGATCGTGGTGTCCTGCAGGATCGGCAGCACCGTCCACATGTTCCACAGCCGTGGCTCCACGGCGTCGATCACCTCGGCGATCGGCTCGCGGCCGTCGAGAGCGGCATCGATCTTCGGCTGGATGCTGCGGTCGCACACACCGGTGATATTGCTCGGCGCCTGCACCAGCGCGCCGGATTCCGGTGCGGGGCTCGGCGTGTTGGTGGGTGTGGCGGTCGGAGTGGCGCGAGTCGTCGTCGTGGGCGACGGAGTCGGGGCGGGCCGGGACGGTCCGGGCGCAGGCGGCGCGGTCGCCACGGGCGTCGCCTCCAGCGCCGGACAGCCGTACCGCGACGCCAGCGCGGTCGCCAGGTCTCCCCCGGCCTGATGCCAGCCCACGACGGCGTCGACCCGGTTCTCGGCCAACGCCTCCCCGTAGAGCGTCACCGGGTCCAGGGCCAGCACCGACGCCTCGATGCCGACGTTGCGGAGTTGATCGGCGGCGGTGTTCGCCACGGCGACCGAAGTCGGATCGTTGGCGGCCACCCCGAGCACGAGGGTCAGCGGCACACCGTCTTTCGCGATCCGCCCTCGGCTGTGGTCCTGCGCGGGCGCACCGGGCTCGGCCGGCGGCGCATCCCCCACCGGCGCCATCTGGTATCCCGCCTCGGCCAGCAGTTCCAGGGCCGCGTCGGTGCCCAGCGCCGGCGGGGCCGTCGGCACGTATCCGGGATCGGACGGTGAACGCACCTGCGCCTGGGCCAGCGTGACGGTGTTGTCGTCACCTGCGCCCACCGATGCCAGCAGGTCGACGTCGAGCAGACCAAGAATCGCCCGGCGAACCGACGGATCGGCGAGTTCGGGCAGCTGTCCACGCAGCGTCACCTGCATGACCCGCGGCGTCACGATGCGTGCCGTCCGCACATCCGGGATCGCGCTGAGCTGCGCGAAAGTCGCTGCGCCACCGTGCACCTGGGCGACCTGGGTGTCACCGTTTCGGATCGAGTCGGCCAGCGCCGCAGGGGCTCCGCCCCGGCGGAACAGCACCAGGTCGGGTTTGGCGGGTGCACTCCAGTACCGGTCGTTGCGGGCCAGCAGGATCTCGTCGCGCTGCGGATCGATGGTCTCCACCCGGAACTGTCCGCCGGTCACGGGCATCGCCTCGGCCAGGCCGGCGCCGAAGCCGCCCGGCACGTCCTTGACGATGTGCGCGGGCAGGATGTTGTTGAACAGCTCGCGCCACGCGGGGTAGGGCTGCGAGAACGTGACGACGACCTGCTTGGCGCCCTCGACGGACTGCACGCCGGTAATCAGGTCGTAGCCGGCGGGGTCGACGACACCGGGCTGGCTGACCATCTGGCGCCACAGATACCAGTAGTCGTCGGCGCCGATGGGCGCGTTGTCCGTCCACTGCGCCTCGGGCCGGATGTTGTAGGTGACGGTGAACGGGTTCTCATCGGTCACCTCGGCCGATTCCAGCAGCGTCGGGTCCATCTCCCACCGCGACCCGGTCGGCGTGTTCTGATCCGGGATCGGCCGAAACGAGCTCGGAAGCACCAGCGCGGCGATCGCGGCGTTGACCGGCGACTGATCGGAGAGCAGGTGCGGGTTGAACCCTGGGCCGATCGAATCGATCGCGACGATGATCTGGGTCGCCTTGGGCGCAGGCGGCGGGGTGGTCTCCGGCGTCTCGGTGCTCTGCGGCGCAGGCGGCGGGCTCACGGTGCACCCGCCCAGCAGCAGCGCCGTGGCGGAGACGAGCGCCCCGAGCGTTACGCGGTAACGGCGGGGACGGGTCGGCACGCTGCTCAGCGTATCGGCCGCTAGTTCCGCGCCTTCGCCCGCGAGCGCGCGCGCGCCCGCAGCGTGGCGTCCAGCTCGACCTTGCGCACCCGCACGACCTCAGGGGTGACCTCGACGCATTCATCCTCGGCGCAGAACTCCATGGCCTGTTCGAGACCGAGTTCGAGCGGACGGGCCAGCGTCTCCATCACGTCGGCGGTGGAGCTACGCATGTTGGTCAGCTTCTTCTCGCGGGTGACGTTGACGTCGAGATCCTCGGCGCGCGGGTTGATTCCGACGACCTGGCCCTCGTAGGTGTCGTCGCCCGGCTCGACGAAGAACTGGCCGCGGTCGGCGAGCTGGATCATCGCGAACGGCGTCACCGAACCGCTGCGGTCCGAGACCAACGAGCCGGTGTGGCGGGCGCGGATCTCCCCCGCCCACGGGCGGTAGCCGTCGAACACCGCGTTGGCGATGCCGGTGCCGCGGGTCAGGGTGAGGAAGTCGGTGCGGAAGCCGATCAGTCCGCGGCTCGGCACGATGAAGTCCATCCGCACCCAGCCCGCGGCGTGGTTGGCCATGTCCTCCATGCGGCCCTTGCGGGCGGCCATCAGCTGCGTGACGGCGCCGACGAACTCCTCGGGGCAGTCGATGGTCAACGCCTCGAACGGTTCGTGCAGCTTGCCGTCGATGGTCTGCGTGACCACCTGCGGCTTGCCGACGGTGAGCTCGAAGCCCTCGCGGCGCATCTGCTCGACGAGCACGGCCAGCGCCAACTCGCCGCGGCCCTGCACCTCCCAGGCGTCCGGCCTGCCGATGTCGACGATCTTGAGCGACACGTTGCCGACGAGTTCGGAGTCAAGGCGCGACTTGACCATCCGGGCGGTGAGCTTGTGCCCGGACACCTTTCCGGCCAGCGGCGAGGTGTTGGTACCGATGGTCACCGAGATGGCGGGCTCGTCGACGGTGATGCGCGGCAACGCGTGCGCGTGGTCAGGATCGGCCAGCGTGTCGCCGATCATGATCTCCGGGATCCCGGCGACGGCCACGATGTCACCGGCGACGGCCTCCTCGGTGGCGGTTCGCTCCACGCCGACGGTGACCAGCAGTTCGGTGATCTTGGCATTGGTGATCACCGGGTGGCCGTCGACCTCGCGCATCCAGGCCACCTGCTGCCCCTTGCGGATGCGGCCCTTGTAGATGCGGATCAACGCGAGCCGGCCGAGAAACGCCGAGGCGTCGAGGTTGGTCACCAGCGCCTGCAACGGCGCGTCTGGGTCGCCCTGCGGCGGCGGGATGTGCTCGAGCAGCACGTCGAAGAGGGGGTCGAGATTCTCCCCGTCCGGGTTCTCGCCGTTGGCGGGTTCGGTGGTGCTCGCGATGCCGGCCCGGCCGGACGCGTACAGCACCGGCAGCCCGAGCGCCTCCTCGGCGGCCTTCTGCGCCTCGTCGTCGAGGTCGGACGCGACGTCGAGCAGCAGGTCGTGGCTCTCGGAGACCACCTCCGCGATGCGGGCGTCGGGGCGGTCGGTCTTGTTCACGACCAGGATGACGGGCAGGTGCGCGGCCAGCGCCTTACGCAGGACGAAGCGGGTCTGTGGGAGCGGCCCCTCGGACGCGTCGACCAGCAGCAGCACACCGTCGACCATGGACAGGCCGCGCTCGACCTCACCGCCGAAGTCGGCGTGGCCCGGGGTGTCGATCACGTTGATGACGGTCATCGTCCCGTCGGGGTGATGCCGGTGCACCGCGGTGTTCTTGGCGAGGATCGTGATGCCTTTTTCCTTCTCCAGGTCACCGGAGTCCATCAACCGCTCGACCGCGTCATCGCCCCGGTGGCTCAGCGCACCGGACTGCCGCAGCATCGCATCGACCAGGGTCGTTTTGCCGTGGTCGACGTGGGCGACGATGGCGACATTGCGGAAGTCATTGGGTAAATCCACGTCGGTGATTGTCGCAGTGCGGTGACTCGATCGCGAAATGCGCGGTGCCGGCGCGCGAGGGAGGTCACCGCCGCCCACTCGTGCCGTGGCAATGTGATGGCGCCCGTCCTGCCCCCCGACCAGCCACCGTCAGGATCCCGTCCGAACCGTGAAGTCCAGCAAGTTCGCCGATCTCAAACCGAAGAAGAAGTGCTGCCGCAGCAAGCCCCGGTGCAAACGGTGCCCGCTGGTGGTGCACAAGGTGCTCAAGGCCGAGCACATGGGCATCAGGGGCAAGGAGTTGGAGAAGGTCTACAAACGCGCACGTAAGGCCTGACCACCCCGCTGACCTGTGAATTCTCCGCCGGGGCCGTCATTCGGCGAGTACCGTGGATGACGCCCGTCGAGATCTGTCGTACGTGCTTGGAGGTGCGATCATGGCGGTTTACCAGGCGCTCACCGTCGCCCTGATCATCGTGTTGGCCATAGCGACCGTCGCCGCGCTCTACATCGGGTTGATGAACTGGGTCGGCGCCGCGCACGTCGTGCACTGCAGCACCTGTCACCACCTCACGGTGGCCTCGGCCAGACAACCGCAGCAATCATGTCCGCACTGCCGCCACCCGGTGTTGACGCATCCGTTGTATGCGGTACATCACCCCCGCGGCACCGGACGCGTGCGCGTGATCGACGACCGCCTGCGGTACTGAGCGCCCGGCTATCCGGCGCCGTCACGCAACGCACGACCGAGCGCGCCGAGCCACGCCCGGTCCGCGGGCACCCACGGCAGGCCGTCGAGGTCGTCTACCCCCACCCACCGCAGTGCGCGGTGGTCGATCGGCCGCAGATCCCCACCGGTGTGCGTGACGAGATACGCGCGCAGCACGGTCGTCGCGCTCAGGGCGATGTCGTCGCCGATGCGCGCACCCACCGCGACGTCGATGCCCAACTCCTCCTGCAACTCTCGCGTCAGCGCCGCGGCGTCGCTCTCCCCCGGCGCGACCTTCCCGCCGGGCAACTCCCACAGCCCGGCCAGGTCCGGCGGCCGGTTGCGCTGGGCGACCAGTAGTTCCGACCCCGCGATCAGGGCACCGGCCACGACGATCTGCTCTGCCATCAGCGGTGACGGTATACCGTCGACGGTATGGCTGTGTTGACCGACGAACAGGTGGACGCCGCGCTGCCGGACCTTGGCGGCTGGGAGCGCGCCGGCGGGGCGCTGCGACGTTCGGTGAAGTTCCCCGCGTTCCTCGACGGCATCGAGGCGGTGCGCCGGGTGGCCGAGCGCGCCGAGGAGAAAGACCACCATCCCGATATCGACATCCGTTGGCGGACAGTGACTTTCGCACTCGTCACGCATTCCGAGGGTGGTATCACGGAGAAGGACGTGCAGATGGCTCGGGAGATCGACGCGATCCTCGACCGGTAGCGGCGGCGGTGGCCACCCACGCCAGCGTCGCCAGCGTGGCGACGATGTAGATCAGCCCGGCCCACGCCAGGTACCAGGGCCTGCCGATCTCCCAGATCGTCGGCTGGGCGAAGCTGAGCAGCCACGGCACGCCGACCAGCGTCAGCGTCAGCCAGCCCCACCGCAGCACCCGCGCCCCGGTCCGCTCCCGGAGCGGGCCGTGCCACAGCCAGATCATCAGCGGCAGCAACCACACCCAGTGGTGGGTCCACGAGATCGGTGACAGCAGCAGGCCGAACAGCTGCACGATCACGATGGCGCCCAACCGGTCCGCGCTGCCCCCGATCGCCCGCCAGGCCAGCAGCGCCAGGACCGCGGTGACGACGATCGCCGCGACGACCACCGGGCCGTATCCGGCGTCGTGCCCGACGATGCGGGAGATGCCCCCGCGCCAGGACTGGTTGAACGACGTGCCGATCGGGCCGACGCGGTCGGCGTCGCCGAGCAGGTCGGTGAAGTAGTACCGCGCCTGCTGGCCCACCACGGCCACGGACACCGCGACGGTGCCGGCGAACACCACCGCCGAGAAGACCGCGGCCTTCCAGCGCCGCGCGCCGACGAAGTACAGGCCCGACACCGCGGGCGTGAGTTTGATCCCGGCCGCCAGGCCGACCAGCAGGCCCGACCACCACCAGCGGGAACTGAGGACGGCCGCCAGCACCGCCAGCACGAGCAGCACGTTGACCTGCCCGTAGTCGAAGGTGCTGCGCAGCGGCTCGAGCCAGATGCCGATCGCGGTCCACAGCATCGCGGTGCGGCGGTCGCCGCCGTCGGCGAGCAACCGCTGACTGAGGCGGACCACGCCGTACAGCGCGGCGATGATGCCGATCTGCCATGTGAAGGCGACCAGGCCGAACGGCAGCAGATGCAGCGGATAGAAGACCACCGCGGCGAACGGCGGATAGGTGAACGGCAGCGGGAAGTCCGGCGTCTGATCGGCGTAGACGTAGTCGTAGAGCGTGCCCGGTTCGTCGAGGGCCCCCGCCCCGCCGACGTAGACGTGCAGATCGACGAAGTTCGCGCCGTTGGCGGCGAGGTAGGTCCACGCGAGCCGCGCCGCGATGCTCAGCACGAGCAGCACGGGCGCCGCCGCGGCCAGTCGGCTCGGCAGTCGGGTGGGGGTCGCCGCGTCGGCGGTGGGGGCGGTGGAGTCGCTTATCCGCCCGACTCTACTGATCCGGTAACCGATTCCCGTCACCTCCGTAACGGTTGAATAAATGCCACACATGTCACTTGAGTAACACCAGTAACTGCGTAGCGTCGGGCGCAGACGTGCTGTCAACGGATTGGGAGATCCATGAAACTCACCAGAAAAACCCTCGTGACCAGCGTGATTGCTGCGGCTGGGGCGGTTCCGATCGCTCTTGCCCTCAGTGCGCCCGCCGCCGCCCAGCCGGCAGCCCCCGCGCCGCCCGCGCCGGGCATTCCGTTCCTCGATCAACTGGGCAACGCGCCGCAGCTGCTGCAGACGTTCGCCTCGGCCCTGGCCGGCACCGGCATGCCCGCCTCGACCCCCGCGACCCCCGCCGCGCCTGCCGCCGCACCGGGCGCGACGGCGTCGATCACGCTGCCGCAGACCCCGGCGCTGCCCGGCGCGGCGTCCGCGCTGCCCGGCACGCCGGCCGCCACGTCACCGCTGCCCGGGGTGAACGTGCCGACCGGCCTGGCCTCGCTGATGCCCGCGGGTTCCCCGCTGACGAGCCTGCTGCCCGCGGCGACGCCGGCCGCACCGGCCGCCCGCGCACCGCCCGCGGGAGGAGCGGCCGCCCCGGCGACTCCGCCGATCTTCCCGGTGTCAGCCCTGCCCTGATCGCCGCCCGATCGACTGTGCCCTGACCGAAACTCGCGAGGAGTGACATGTCACCGACTCGAACTCTGTTGACGACCGCGGCCGGGCTCGGCGCGTCCGTCGCACTGCTCTTCAGCAGTGCGACGGCCACCGGCGAGCCCGCTCCCGGGCTTCCGATCGACGCGCTTCAGGCGCCCGGTCTGCCCGCGATGGAAAGCCTCGGTCCGGTCATCCAGCAGGCGGCGGCCGACCCGAACAACGCCGCCTCGATGCTGATGGCCGCAGCCGCCGTGTTCGCCGGAGATGCGGCGGCCCCCGCCTCGTCCCGCGACGTGGCCTCGGCGGTCAACCAGTTCGTGGCCGACCCGGCGGCGCATGTCCCCGCTGCGGGGGCCGTTCCCGGGACTCAGGCGCACCTGCCTGCAGGGGTCAACCCGGCCCACGCGGTCGGCCCCCTGCCTGCGGGCGCCACCCCGCCCGCACCGGGTCCGGAGCCGAGCGCCGCGCCGGCTGTCGATCCGGTCGCGATCCCCGCGGCCGCACCAGCACCAGCGCCGGCACCGGCGGCACCGATCGCGGCCCCGGTGGCTGCGCCGGTCGCCGAGGCGGCCGGAGCGTTGCCCGGACCGGCGCCTGCGCCTGCGCCTGCGCCGGCTCCCACACCGGGTCCGCCGGGATTCGGCCCGGACGCCCCGCCGACGCAGGACTTCATGTATCCGTCGATCAGCAACGGATGCCTGGCAGACGGCGGGAACGTCCTCGCCACCGCGATCTCGGTGGCGGGGCCGGCCAAGATCCCTGCACCCGGACCGGGGCCCGGCCAGACCGCGTACGTGTTCACCGCTGTGGGCACGCCGGGACCGGCGGCCGAGCAGAAGCTGCCGCTGAACGTGACGTGGGTGAACCTCACCACCGGTAAGTCCGGCAGCGCGACGCTCAAACCGCGTTCGGACATCAACCCGGAGGGCCCGACGACGCTGACCGCCATCGTCGACACCGGATCGGGCAGCATCATGTCCACGATCTTCGGCCAGGTCACCACCACCGAGAAGCAGTGCCAGTTCATGCCGACCATCGGATCGACGGTCGTGCCCTGACCCCCGACACGACGAATCCCCGGTCGCGATGCGCGGCCGGGGATTTCTCGTTGCGGGCTAGTACGCCATGAACAGGATCGCGTCGCGGTCGTATTCGCGGCCGGGATGGGCCTCCGACAGATGCTTCTGCGCCTTCTCGACCAGGTCCTCTTCGTCCTTGCCGGTGATGGCCTCACCGCACGGGCAGTTCAAGTGTGTCTTCATGTGGCCCAGCCTATTCGCAAGTCGGCATATGAGTCAGCCCTTGGCGGCTTTCGCGGCGGCCTTCGCCTGCTTCTTGTACGAGCGCACCTTCTCCAGCGCACCGGGGTCGGTCACGTCGGCGATCGACATGTACGTTCCGGCCTTGCCGTAGTCGCCCGCGGCCTCACGCCAGCCCTGCGGTGTCACGCCGTACTGCTTGCCCAGCAGTGCCAGGAAGATCTTCGCCTTCTGCTCGCCGAATCCGGGCAGCGCCTTGAGCCGGCGCAGCACCTCAGCCCCGTCCGGGTCACCGGAGGTCCACAGCGCGGCGGCGTCACCGTCGTAGCGGTCCACGACGAGTTGCGCCAGCGCCTGGATGCGTTTGGCCATCGACCCGGGAAAGCGGTGCACCGCAGGGGTTGTCGAGCACAGCGCGGCGAACTTTTCCGGGTCGTGGTCGGCGATCTCGCGGGGGTCGACACCGCCCATCCGGTCGGCGATCTTCTTCGGCCCCGCGAACGCGGCCTCCATCGGGTACTGCTGGTCGAGCAGCATGCCGACCAGCAGCGCGAACGGATTTGCCTCGAGCAGCGCGTCGGCCGCCGGATCCTGGACAAGCTGCAGTTTCGCCACGCCGCCAGTTTAAGGTGGCCGAAACCCCATGTGGTGACGCGGACGCGAGGAGCACCTACAGCGGATGTCCGGCGAACTCGCGATAGTCCTGGCGGCGGTGCTGATCGTGGCAGCCGTGGCCGCCGCGGTGGTCGTCGTGCGCACCCGGCGCGTGGTGGCGACCCCGACCGAACGTGCCGTCCACGCCGCGCTGCACACCGCGTCGTTGGCCGCACGCGCGTTGCGTCAGGGCCTCGACACCACCTCCGCGGAGTCGGCGGCGCCGTTCCTGCGCGAGCTCACCGGCACCGACGGCATCGCGCTGTTCGACGGCGAGGGCCAACTGCTCGCCCGCGAACCCGAGGACGGCGCGGTCTGGACGTCCGACGTGGCCGACGACGCGGCGCGCACCGTCCGCGAATCGATCGCCGGGGAGCGCCGGGTGCTCACCTCGGTGCGCGCCGCGACGGTCATCGCCCAACCCCTGCTGACCGATGCCGGCGACCTGCTCGGGGTGCTCACGGTCGTCACCTCCCGCGATCCGGGCCCCGGCATGCTCGGCGCGGTCGGAGAGGTCGCGCGCTACGCCGCAGGACAACTCGAACTCGCCGAACTCGACGCCTCCCGGGCCCGCCTCGACCGTGCCGAAGTGCTCGCCCTGCGGGCGCAGATCAGCCCGCACTTCATCTACAACGCGCTCAACACCATCGCCTCGTTCGTGCGCACCGACCCCGACCGGGCCCGCGAACTGATCCTCGAGTTCGCCGACTTCACCCGCTATTCGTTCCGCGCCGCCGGGCAGTACACGACGCTGGCCGAGGAGTTGCGCAACATCGACCGCTACCTGACCCTCGAGCGCGCCCGCTTCGGGACATCGCTGGACGTCCGCCTGCAGGTGGCCCCCGAAGTGCTCGGCGTCGTGGTGCCGTTCCTGGCGCTGCAACCGCTGGTCGAGAACGCCGTGCGGCACGGACTGGCCGGCCGCGGCGGCGGATCGATCGAGATCGTCGCCCGCGACGAGGGCTCCGACTGCGTCATCACGGTCGAGGACGACGGCGTCGGGATGGACCCCGCCGTGCTGCGCACCGGGCCGGGCGATGCGCTGGGTGGCGGGGTCCATTCCGATGGCCCCCCTGCCCCCGGTCACAGCGCTCACGTGGGCCTGACCAATGTCGACCACCGCCTGCGCGCGGCGTTCGGCAACGACTACGGTCTGGTGGTCGAGACGGCGATCGGGGCGGGCACGAAGGTCATCATGCGGGTACCCAAGTTCCGGTCCGGTGTGCGGGCCGGCGGAGGTGCGTACGGGTGAACAGGTCCGGTCTGACCGTGCTCGCCGTCGACGACGAGATGCCCGCGCTCGACGAACTGGCCTACCTGCTGGGCCGCCACCCCGACATCGGCGAGGTGTTCCGCGTCAACGACGCCACCTCCGCGCTGCGTGAGCTCAACCAGCACACCATCGACGCGATCTTCCTCGACATCAACATGCCCGGCCTGTCCGGCATCGAATTGGCCGGTGTGCTGGCCAACTTCGCCCACCGGCCGGCCATCGTGTTCGTCACCGCCCACGACGACAAGGCGGTCGCCGCCTTCGACGTCGGGGCCATCGACTACCTGCTCAAACCGATCCGGCAGGACCGCCTCGACGAAGCGGTCCGACGGGTGGTCTCGGCGCGCAGCGCCGAATCGGCCGGTGCGGCCCGCAGCGCCGAACCGGCGGCCGCCGACGAGGAACCCGACTCCGACGTCGTACCCGCCGAACTCGGCGGGATCACCCACCTGGTCCCCCGCGACAGCATCGGCTGGGTCGAGGCCGAGGGCGACTACGCCCGGCTGCACTCGGCGTCGGGGTCGCACCTGGTGCGCATCCCGCTCAGCACCCTCGAAACCCGTTGGCGGGAGCGCGGATTCCAGCGGATCCACCGCTCGTACCTGGTGGCGCTGCGGCTGGTGACGGGGTTGCGCACCAGCGACGGCGCGGTGCTCGTGCGGTTGCGCGCCAACGGTTCCTCGCCTGCCGTCGAGTTGCCGGTGAGCCGTCGTCAGGCCCGCGAACTGCGGGACCGGTTGGTGCGGGACCCGCTGCGGCACCTGCGACCCGCCGGCGGCGATGACTGAGCCGGGCCGCCCGCAGCGCGAGCGGGTCGTGCTGGCCCACCGCCGCGGTGCGCGCATGGTGCGGACCAGGGTCGAGGTACAGGAGCAGACCCAGGTCGGTGACGCGCTCGTGCGGGGCCTGGTGCGCGCGCAGCTGGGGCTGGCGTTGCGCCTGGCGACCGTGGTGGTGTGCGTCGTCGCGGCGATCCCGTTGGCCTCGGCGGTGTTCCCGGGCTGGGCGGCGCTCACCGTCGCGGGCGTGCGGCTCAACTGGCTGGCGCTCGGGCTGCTGGCGTATCCCCTGCTGTACGGGGTGGGCCGGTTGTACGTTCGGCTGGCCGAACAGGCCGAGCGCGACTTCGTCCGCGTCATCGACAGCGAGCCATGACCGGATCGGCCTTGACGGCGGCCGCGCTGCTCGCCGCGGCGGTGGCGACCATCGCGATCGGCGCCTACGGCGTCCGGTTCTCCCGCACCACCTCCGACTTCCTGGTGGCCTCCCGCACCGTCGGGCCGCAGTGGAACGCCGCCGCGATCTCCGGTGAATACCTTTCCGCGGCATCGTTTCTCGGCGTCGCCGGGCTGATCGCGAAATACGGCGCCGACGCACTGTGGTACCCCGTCGGCTTCACCGCGGGCTATCTGGGCCTGCTGCTGTTCGTGGCCGCGCCGCTGCGCCGTTCGGGGGCCTACACCGTGCCCGACTTCGCCGAGTTCCGGCTCGGGTCACCGCGGTTGCGCAAGGTCGCGATGCTCGTCGTCATCGTGATCTGCGTGGTGTACCTGGTACCGCAGTACCAGGGCGCCGGCCTCGCGCTCAAGACACTGCTGGGCATGCCGGTGTGGATCGGCCCGGTCGTGGTCGGCGGCATCGTCATCGCGAACGTGGTGGCCGGCGGCATGCGCTCGATCACGTTCGTCCAGGCCTTCCAGTACTGGCTCAAGCTGACCGCCATCGCGATCCCGGCGCTCGCGCTGCTGGGGCTGTTCTTCGCCGACCGCGGAGAACTGGGTGGCCCGCTCCCGCCGGTCGTCACCCAGGACACGACCGTGGCCGTCGAGACCGCCGTCGTCGTCCAGGTCACCGAACCGGCCGGAGTCACGGTGACCGGCACCCTCGACGGCAGGCCCGTCACCGCCGCGCCCATCGGTGCGCCCGGCGAACACGAACTCGGCGAGAACACCACGCTGACGCTGGCCGACGGCGCCGCCACCCCCGTACTGGCCGGCACACCCGCGGCGGGCGGCGACTGGCTCGCCTCCGGCGGCGGCCTGGGCGGCGCACATCCGCTCTACCAGGTGCTGTCGATCATCGTGGCGACGTTCCTCGGCACGATGGGGCTGCCGCACGTGCTGGTGCGCTTCTACACCAACCCCGACGGCCGGGTCGCCCGCCGCACCGCGCTCGCGGTGATCGCGCTGCTCGGCCTGTTCTACCTGTTCCCCACCCTGATCGGCGTGTTCTCCCGGCTCTACGTGCCGCAACTGCTCATCACCGGCGCCGCCGACGCCGCGGTGCTGCTGGCCCCCGCCGCCGCGATCGGTGGGGTGTTCGGCCAGTTGCTCGCCGCGCTCGTGGCCGCAGGCGCGATCGCGGCATTCCTCGCGACGTCGTCGGGCCTGCTGGTGAGCCTCGCCGGCGCGCTGGCCACCGATGTGTTGCGCGGACGGGTCCGCGACTTCCGCATCGCCGCGCTCGTCGGCGGCCTGATCCCGATCCCGTTGTCGCTCATCACCTCCGGCCTGGAGCTGTCGCGCAGCGTCGGGCTGGCGTTCGCGGTGGCCGCGTCCACACTGTGCCCGTTGCTGGTGCTCGGCATCTGGTGGCGCGGGCTGACCGCGATCGGCGCGTCGTGCGGCCTGGTGGTCGGCGGGCTGGCCGCGGGGTCGGCGGTGGCGCTCGCGATCGCCGGCGCGGTCGACGAGCAGGCGCTCGGCGGGTGGGCCGCGGTGGTGGTCGGCTATCCCGCCGCGGTCACCGTTCCGCTGGCCTTCGCGACGATGATCGTCGTCAGCCGGCTCACCCGGCGCAGCGCCCCGCCGGACGTCGCGCAGATCTTCGCGCGGATGCACGTGCCCGAACGGCTGGGCATGGGCGTCGAACGCCTCCCCGGGGGCTGAACCGGCGGCGCCGTTCGTCGCCGGCATCCGACCGTTCACCGCACCGCTGCCGGTCTTCACCGTGTGACCGGCCCAAGGTGCGGGTATGTGACCTGCATCTCATCTAGTTTCAGCCGAGAACTGGTTCACACGACGAGGTCAGGAGTCACGGTGTCCGAAACGGATCTTCCACCGCGGGAGGCAGGGATGCCCAGCGGTGACCAGTATCTGGCCATGGAGGCCAGTCCCGAGTTCGTGGACCTGCGGAACAGGTTGCGCCGCTTCGTGTTCCCGATGAGTGCGGCGTTCCTCATCTGGTACACCACCTACGTCCTGCTGAGCACGTTCGCCACCGACTTCATGGCGATCCGGGTGTTCGGCAACGTCAACGTCGGCCTGCTGATCGGTATCGGTCAGTTCGTCACCACATTCCTCATCACGGGCATCTACGTCCGCTACGCCAACAAGGTGATCGACCCGCGCGCCGCGGCGATCCGCGCAGAACTGGAAGGCCACGCACCGTGACCGTGCTCGCCGCCGAGACCATCGGCAACCCCGTCGCCAACATGGCGATCTTCGCGCTGTTCGTCCTCGTGACGCTCTTCATCGTCATCAAGGCCAGCAAGAAGAACGCCACCGCCACCGAGTTCTTCACCGCGGGCCGCGCTTTCACCGGTCCGCAGAACGGCATCGCGATCAGCGGTGACTACCTGTCGGCCGCGAGCTTCCTCGGCATCGCAGGCGCCATCGCCGTCTACGGCTACGACGGGTTCCTGTACTCGATCGGATTCCTGGTCGCCTGGCTGGTGGCGCTGCTGCTGGTCGCCGAATTGCTCCGCAACACCGGCAAATTCACCATGGCCGACGTGCTGAGCTTCCGGCTCAAACAACGTCCGGTGCGTCTCGCCGCGGCCACCAACACCCTGGCCGTGTCGCTGTTCTACCTGCTTGCCCAGATGGCGGGCGCCGGCGTGCTGGTCGCGCTGCTGCTCAACATCGAGAGCGGCCTCGGGCAGTCGATCGTGATCGCCGTCGTCGGCATCCTGATGATCGTCTACGTCCTGGTCGGCGGGATGAAGGGCACCACCTGGGTGCAGATCATCAAGGCGGTGCTGCTGATCGGCGGCGCAGGCATCATGACCGTGATGGTGCTGGCCAAGTTCGGCTTCAACCTCTCCGAGATCCTCGGCGCCGCACAGTCGATGGTCAGCGGCAGTGCCGACGCCAAGGTCGCCTCGCGTGATGTGCTGGCGCCCGGCGCGCAGTACGGCGCCTCGCTGACCACGCAGATCAACTTCATCTCGCTGGCGCTGGCCCTGGTCCTCGGCACCGCGGGCCTGCCGCACGTGCTCATGCGTTTCTACACGGTGCCCACCGCCAAGGAGGCGCGCCGGTCGGTGGTCTGGGCGATCGCGCTGATCGGCGCCTTCTACCTGTTCACCCTGGTGCTCGGCTACGGCGCCGCGGCGCTGGTCGGTCCCGACCGCATCCTGGCCGCCCCCGGCGGTGTGAATTCCGCTGCGCCTCAACTGGCATTCGAACTCGGCGGTGTCGTGCTGCTGGGCATCATCTCGGCCGTGGCGTTCGCGACCATCCTCGCGGTGGTCGCCGGTCTGACCATCACCGCATCGGCGTCCTTCGCGCACGACATCTACGCCAGCGTCATGAAGAGCCACCAGGTGACCGAGAGCGAACAGGTCAAGATCTCCCGGATCACCGCGGTGGTGCTGGGGACGCTCGCCATCGGGCTCGGCATCCTGGCCCGCGAACAGAACGTCGCGTTCCTGGTGGCGCTCGCATTCGCGGTGGCGGCAGCGGCGAACCTGCCGACCATCCTCTACTCGCTGTACTGGCGGCGCTTCAACACCCGCGGTGCGCTGTGGAGCATGTACGGCGGGCTGATCTCGACGGTCGTGCTGATCGTGTTCTCACCCGCGGTCTCCGGCACCGCGACCTCGATGATCAAGAGTGTCGACTTCGCGTGGTTCCCGTTGGCCAACCCCGGGATCGTGTCGATCCCGCTGGCGTTCGTCCTCGGCATCGTCGGCACGCTGACGTCGCCGGACGACGAGGACCCGGCGATCGCCGCCGAGATGGAGGTGCGCTCGCTGACCGGCGTGGGTGCGGAGAAGGCCGTCGCCCACTGATGTCAGCCCACTGAGCCGGCGCGAAGGCGTTGTCGACCGTCCCCTACCGTCGGATGCCGTGCCGCGTCCCCTGAGCCGATTCGCTTTCGCCCTGCTGGCCTACGCGTTCGCGGTGACCATGCTCGGCACCACGGTGCCCACTCCGCTCTACGCCCTCTACGCCGAGCGGATGGACTTCGCGTTGTTCACCACCACGGTGATCTACGCGGCGTACGCGGGTGGCGTGCTGGTGGCGCTCCTGGCATTCGGGCGGTGGTCCGATGCGGTCGGCCGACGGCCCATGCTGCTGGCCGGGGTGGGGTTCGCCATCGCCGGCGCCGCGGTGTTCCTGGTCGCCGATTCGGTGGCCGCACTGCTGGCCGGGCGCGTGCTGTCGGGCCTGTCGGCCGGCCTGTTCACCGGGACGGGGACTGCGGCGGTCATCGAGGCCGCGCCGGACCGTTGGCGCTCCCGGGCGGCCGCGGTGGCGACGGTCGCCAACATCGGCGGGCTCGGCGCCGGACCGTTACTGGCCGGCCTGCTCGTCCAGTACGCCCCGCAGCCCTTGGATCTGGTGTTCACCGTCCACATCGCGATGGCGGTCCTGGCCGGTGTCGCCGTGCTCGTCGTTCCCGAGACCTCACCGCGCAGCGGCCGCATCGGGTGGCAGCGGCTCTCCGTTCCGCCCGAGGCGCGGCCGGTGTTCGTGATCGCGGCCCTGGCGGCCTTCGCCGGTTTCGCGGTCACCGGGCTGTTCACCGCGGTGGCGCCGTCGTTCCTCGCCGAGGTCGTCGGCATCGAGAATCACGCGGTGGCAGGCGCGATCGTCTGCTCGATCTTCGCCACCTCCGCGGTCACCCAGGTCGCGGCCAACCGGATCCCGCCGCCACGGGCGGTGGCCGTCGGCTGCGCGGTCCTCGTGGTCGGTATGACGGTTCTCGCTGCGGCGCTGCACTTCTCGTCGCTGCCCGCTCTCATCGCCGCGGCGGTGATCGCCGGCGCCGGTCAGGGGATGAGCTTCAGCCGCGGGTTGGCCGCCGTCGCCGAACGCACACCGCCCGAACGGCGCGCCGAGGTCAGTTCCACCTACTTCGTCGTCGCCTACGTGGCGATCGCGCTGCCCGTGATCGGTGAAGGCCTGGCCGCGCAGGCAGTCGGGTTGCAGACCGCCGGCGTCGGGTTCGCGATCGCCGTCGCGGTTCTCGCCACGGTGTGCCTGACCGCCATCCTGTCGCGGGAGCGGAACCGCGTGGGTTAGCCGCTCTTGCGGCGGAATTCGCGGCGGTTCTCGACCGGGCCGTGCGCCTTGGGTTGCTTCGGTCCGCCGCTGCGCTGCCCGGCGGCACCGCCCGAGTTGGCCTTCTTACGCTCGAGGGCCTCCCGGAACTTGCGCCTGGTGTCGTCTTCCGGTTGCTCAGCCATGCCGGCAGCGTAACGCGTGCGCGTGCCCGCCGTCGTCTCGTTTATCGCGGCGCGTTCACCGCATGCCCGGCGGCATCCCGTACAGATGGGTGATCGGCAGGGTGAGCAGTACCCGACGGTCGTCCACCATCGCCCGCCGGTAGTCGTCCCAGTCGGGATGTTCGCCGGCGATGTTGCGGTACAACGTGATCAACCCCTCGACGGTGTCGTCGTCGGGTGAGGCGGCGGGTGCGGTGAGGATCGCGTCACCCTCGGCGACCGCGTAGGACCATCCGTCGTCGGCGGTGACGTGGATCGACGCCCGCGGATCGCGGCGCAGGTTGCGCGTCTTGGCCCTGGGCTCGGTGATGGACACCTCGAGCGCGACCGCCCTGGCGTCGAAGTGGTAGGAGACGTTCGACAACTGGGGCCGGCCGTCGCGTTTGATGGTGGCGAGCACGCCCAGTGAGTTACCGCTGATCACGGCCAACAGCTTGTCGTCGAACACCTGGCGCACCATGCTGCGAGCCTACGTTCCATACTCGGCACATGGCGGCTATCGACGGCAGCATTCTGGAGGGCGTCTCGGCGACCACGCTGTGGACGCTGCACAACCGGGCCACGGAGGCCAAGCGCTCCGACGGGACGATCCGCGACCCGTGGGCCGTCACACTGCTCGACGCGATCGACTACGACTACCTCAAGTTCGGCAAGCCGAACCAGTCGCACGCGCTGCGGGCGCGCGCCTTCGACACGGCCACCGCCGACTACCTCACCGCACACCCGAAGGCGTCGGTGGTCGCGCTCGCCGAAGGGTTGCAGACCAGCCTGTGGCGGCTGGACCGGATGGGGGTGGCCGACGAGTTGACCTGGTACTCAATCGATCTCCCACCGGTGATGGCGCTGCGCGAACGGCTGCTGCCGGCCGACGACCGCATCGTCGCGCTGGCGCAGTCCGCGCTGGACCTCACGTGGACGGACCGGGTCGACGCCGCGCACGGGGTGTTCATCACCGCCGAGGGGCTCCTGATGTACCTCGAGCCCGAGCAGGTGACGTCGCTGATCGCCGAATGCGCCGCGCGCTTCCCCGGCGGCCGGATGATGTTCGACTCGATCCCGCACTGGCTGAGTCGGCGCACCCACAAGGGCCTCAAACTGTCCGACCGGTATGTGACGCCACCGATGCCGTTCGCCCTCACCGCCGACGAGGCCCTCGCCCTGCCCGGCCGGATCCCCGGCGTCGCGGCCGCCCACGACATCCCCATGCCGCGCGGGCGCGGGCTGTTCAACGCGCTGTTCTGGCCGCCGCTGGACCGGGTGCCCGTGCACCGCCGTGGCCGGCCGAGCATCACTGTGCTGGAGTTCGCGTCATGACCCGCTTCGTGGCGTTCCTGCGGGGGGTCAACGTCGGCGGCGTCAACCTCAAGATGGCCGACGTGGCGGCCGCGTTCGAAGACGCCGGCTTCACCGCCGTGAAGACCGTCCTCGCCAGCGGCAACGTCCTGCTCGACAGCGACGCCGACGTGACGGCGGTGCGCCGCACCGCCGAACAGGCGCTGCGCGAGCGGTTCGGCTACGACGCCTGGGTACTGGCATACGACGTCGCCACCGTGGCGGCCGTCGCGGCGGCGTACCCGTTCGAGCGCGAAGTCGAGGGCCACCATTCCTACGTCACGTTCGTCACCGACGAGCAGGTGCTCGACGAACTCGCGGCGCTGGCGGACACCGCCGGCGCCGAGGAGAAGATCCAGCGCGGCGACGGTGTCGTGTACTGGCAGGTGCCGAAATCGGCCACTCTCGAGACCGCCATCGGCAAGACGATGGGCAAGAAGCGCTACAAGTCCTCGACCACCACGCGCAATCTGCGCACCCTGGACAAGGTGCTGCGTTCGGTAGATTCGGCGAAGTGACGAACACACCGCCGAAGGTGGACGGCAGCGCGCTGACCGGGGTCTCGGAGACGGCGCTGCTCACCCTGCAGGTCCGCGCCAACGAGGCACGCCGCCCGGACGGGCTCATCGACGACCCGATGGCGGTCCGGTTGGTCGAGTCGATCGACTTCGACTTCGGCAAGTTCGGCCCGAGCCGCCGCCAGGACATGGCGTTGCGGGCCAAGGGTTTCGACCACTACACGCGCCGCTATCTGAGCACCCATCCGCGAGCCACCGTCGTCGCGCTCGCCGAGGGCCTGCAGACCAGCTTCCACCGGCTCGACGCGTCCGGCGCCGGCCATGACTTCCGCTGGCTGACCGTCGACCTCCCGCCGATGATCGAGTTGCGGCAGAAACTGCTGCCGCCGTCGGACCGGGTCCAGATGTGCGCGCAGTCGGCGCTGGACTTCACCTGGATGGACCGGGTCGACGACTCCGAGGGTGTGTTCATCACCGCCGAGGGACTGCTGATGTACCTGCAGCCCGAGGAGGCGATGTCGCTCATCAGGGCGTGCGCGCAGCGATTCCCGGGCGGTCAGATGATGTTCGATCTGCCGCCGTCGTGGTTCGCGTGGTGGGCCCGCCACGGCATGCGGACGTCGCTGCGCTACAAGGTGCCCCCGATGCCGTTCAGCCTCAGCCCCGGTGAGGCCGCCGCGCTGGTGGACACCGTGCCCGGCATTCGCGCCGTGCACGACGTGCCACTGCCCGAGGGCCGCGGACGGGTGCTCAACGCGCTGCTGTGGACGGTCCAGCGGATCCCGGCGTTCGACGCCGTACGCCCGGTCTGGACGCTGCTCGAATTCGGCTGAGTGCGCCGCCTCAGTCGAACGCCGACTCGACGTAGCGCAGCGCCTCGGACTTCTCGACGCCGAGCGCCCTGGCCGTGTCGACGAAGCTCTGCGCGGCGGTCGCCATCGCCGTGTCGGCGGGGTCCACGCGCGAGACGAAGGTGCCGAACCGTCCGCGGGTCTCCAGGACACCCGCGCTCTCCAGTTCGCGGTACGCCCGCGCCACCGTGTTGACCGCGAGCCCCATCTGCCAGGCGAGTTCGCGCACCGTCGGCAGCCGGGTTCCGGGCAGGAGTCTGCCGTCGCGGACGGCGTCGATGATCTGGGTCCGCAACTGGTCGAACAGGGGCCGGGCCGCTCTCGCGTCGACCGACAACCACTCCCCCAAACCGGCCACGTGCCCAGTATCCCGCACACCGGTTAAGTTGGACATGTGCAGGTGACGGTGGTCAGTGGGGCCGGCATCTCCGCGGAGAGCGGGGTGCCGACCTTCCGTGATGTCGAGACGGGGCTGTGGGCCAAGGTCGATCCGTACGAGATCTCCAGCGCCGAGGGGTGGCGGGCGAACCCCGAGAAGGTCTGGGCCTGGTACCTGTGGCGCCACTACATGATGGATGCGGTCCAACCGAACAACGGCCACCGCGCCGTCGCGGCGTGGCAGGACCACGCCGACGTGCACGTGGTCACCCAGAACGTCGACGACCTGCACGAGCGGGCGGGCAGCCGGAACGTCTACCACCTGCACGGCAGCCTGTTCGAGTTCCAGTGCGACGCCTGCGGCTCGCGCTTCGAGGGCACGCTGCCGACCATGCCCGAACCCGTCGAGGCGGTCGACCCGCCGCAGTGCCCGTGCGGTGGGCTGATACGCCCCAATGTGGTGTGGTTCGGAGAGGCACTGCCAGAGGCCGCCTGGCAGCGCTCGGTCCACGCGGTGCTCACCGCCGACGTCGTGGTGGTCGTGGGCACGTCCTCGATCGTCTACCCCGCCGCCGGACTGCCCGAGATGGCGCTGGCCCGCGGGACGGCGGTCGTCGAGATCAACCCGGAGCGCACCCCGCTGACGGACAGCGCGACGGTGTCGCTGCGGGAGACCGCCGCGGGTGCGTTGCCGACCCTGCTGCAACGCCTCCCCGAACTCCTGCCGTAGCCGGCGGCCGCTCAGGCGGGCCGCACCGCCCGGCCCAGCGCGACCTCCGACACGGGCAGTGGCACCCAGGACGGGAACATCCGTTCCCGGCGGGCGTCCTCGACCTGGAAGCCCGCCGTGGTGATCGCCGTTTCGGTGTGGCGATGGGTGTGGCAGTTACCCAGCATCCTGGGCCACACCGTCGCATCGGCGAACTTCTGCAGTCCGGCCCGCGCGCCCGTCCCGGCGATGTGCTCGAGGTAACGCAGTTCGCCGCCGGGCCGCACCAGTGAGAACAGTTGCCGCAGAACGCCGTCCGGGTCGTCGACCGAGCACAGCACCAGCGAGCAGACGACGGCGTCGAACGGCTCCCCGGGACTGAAGTCCTCGATGCTGTCCATGGTCACGGTCACCGGGACGGGCGCATGCGCCGCGGCATCGCGGGCGTGCGCGGCCAGCCGGCGCTCCGGTTCGATGGCGACCACCTCGGTGACCGACGGTGGATAGTGCGCGAAGTTGGTTCCGGTGCCCGCGCCGACCTCCAGCACCCGGCCGGCGAGTCCGGCGAGGTTGTCGCGGCGCATCCGCCGCATCTGTTCGGTCTCGTGACCGGACATGGCCGTCCACAGGCGGGCGAAGAACGGGTTGTCGACGTCGGCGCTCACCGGTCCCATCCTCTACTCAGGCAGGCCGCGCCGCCACCGGTTCGGGGTGCTCGATCTCCTCCGATTCGCTGATGCCGAAGCGTTCGTGGAGGCGGGCCAGCGGCCTGGGTGCCCACCAGTTCCAGCGCCCCATCAGGTGCATGAAGGCCGGCACGAGCAGCATCCGGATCAGGGTCGCGTCGGCGAGCACAGCCAGCGTGAACCCGACCCCGAACATCCGCATGAACGACACCTGCGCGGCGATCAGCGCGGCGAACGAGATCGTCATCAGCAACGCCGCGGCGGTGACCACGCGCCCGGTCCGGGCCAGGCCCAGCGCGACGCTCTCGTCGTTGCGGACGCGGGGGGCGGGTACGGTCCCGTCGGCACGGGGGCGGCCGGACCTCAGCCAGAACTCCCTGATCCGCGACATCAGGAAGACCTCGTAGTCCATCGACAGACCGAAAGCGATGCAGAACAGCAGCACCGGCATGTTGGCGACCAACGTCCCCGTCGGTGTGGTCCCGAGCGCCCCGAGGTGGCCCTCCTGGAAGATCCACACCAGCGCGCCGAACGCGGCCGACAGCGACAACACATTGAGCAGCAGCGCCTTCAGCGGAAGCACCACGCTGCCGGTCAGCAGGAACAGCAGCACGAAGCTGATCCCCGCGATGATGCCGAGCACCAGCGGCAGCCGGGAGGTGATCGACTCCGAACTGTCGCGGTTCGTCTGCGCGGTGCCGGTGAACTGCACGTCCTGTCCGCCGGGAGTCGCGACGGCGTGCAGGGCGTCGAGTTGTCGTTCCGACTCGTCGGAGAACAGTTCGGTGTTCGTGGCGACGGTGAGGTAGGCGCTTCCGGCGCTGAGCCCGCTGGCCGCCGAGGGCGGGCCGACCCGGGCCCCGGTGACATAGGTGCCACCCGGGGCGGCGACGCTGAGCACGTCGGGGACACGGGAGAGGTCCGCGGCGTAACCGTCGATGTCCGCGGGCGTCAGACCACCGGTGTCCGGGACGACGACGGTGACGTCGGTGGCGGTGTCGACGGCGAAGTCGTTGCGCAGTTGGTCGCCGACCTGGCGCGCCGACGACGATTGCGGCAGCACGCGGTCGTCGGGGAAACCCCATTTGATGCCGAGGAACGGTGCGCCGAGCAGCAGCAGCAGCGCCACGATCGCCACGCCGATCGGGATGGACCGGCGCTGGACGTACTTCGTCGACCGGTACCAGAACGTCTGCTCGACGGCCTTGGGCGTGGGTTCGGGTCTGCCGCGCAGGCGTCGCAGCAGCCGGCGCACGTCGAAGGCGTCGAGGCGTTCCCCGAGCAGGACGATCGCGGCCGGGGCGACCACGATCGCGGCCGTCGCGGCGAACCCCACGACCGCGAGGCCGGCGTAGGCGAACGATTTGAGGAAGTACATCGGGAACAGCACCATCGTCGCCATCGACAGCGCCACGGTCAGCGCCGAGAACAGCACGGTGCGGCCGGCGGTGGCCATGGTCCGGATGAGCGCGCGCTCGCGGTCGACGCCGTCGGCCAGCTCGTCGCGGAACCTGCTCACGATCAGCAGGGTGTAGTCGATCGCCAGGGCGAGACCCATCGCGATCGACAGGTTCAGCGCGAAGATCGACACATCGGTCACCATCGTGAGCAGCCGCAGCACGGCCATCGTCCCGACGATCGCGATCAACCCGACCACCACCGGCAGCGCCGCGGCCAGCAGCCCGCCGAAGACCCACACCAGCACCGCGAAGCTGAGCGGGATCGCGATCAGCTCCATGGTCAGCAGGTCTTTCTCGGTCTGCCGGTTGATCTCGACGTAGGTCATCGCCTCACCGCCGGCGCGGACCGTCACGCCGTCGCGGTCGTACACGAGCCGGTCGGCGAGCTCCTTGGCGTGCTTCTGCGCACCGCTCTCTCCGCCGGTGATCCCCGCGATGATGAGGCCGGTCCTGCGGTCCTGGCTGAGCAGGGCCGGAACCGCCTCCCGCGGCGCGGTCCAGGTCGAAGTCACCCCCGCGACGTGCGGGGAGGCTTCGAGTTCGGCGGCGATGCCGGTGCCGACGGCGGTGGCCGCCGGACCTCGGGCGCCGTCGTCGGACGTCACGCTGATGATCAGGTCCATGTCGCCCTGGTCGAAGGTGTCGACGAGCGTCTGGGTGGCGCGCGCCGACTCCGAGGTGGGGTCCTGGAATCCGCCTGCGGACAGACTGCGACTCACCGGCAGACCGAAGACGGCGGCCGCCACCACCACCAGGGCGGCGATGGCCAATATCCGTTTCGGCGAGGCGATCGCCGACCTGGCAATTCGTGACAGCACCGTCCGCGTCCTCTCGCCCAAACCGATTCGCTACTTGTAACCACGAGAACGGTTGGTGAATCTTTCAAACTCATGACGCCGACCCGGCGATGAGAAAGGACGCGCCGGCCGGTCTAGACGATTATGGGAACGCCTCCCATCCAGTCGACACACCAGGTATGGAGACCATGGCCAGCACAGATGTGGAAACCACCGCCCCCACTCGTACGTCAACCGGCACGGACATCGCGCTGTTGGTGCTGCGCCTCGGCGTCGGCGCGACGATGCTGCAGGCGGGCCTGATCAAGGCCTTCGACTTCACCACCACCGCGGGTTTCATGGGGGCCGGCGGATGGCGCCTGCCCGAACTCGGAGCGTTCATGGTCACCGCGGCGGAGACGCTCGGCGGTATCGGGCTGCTGCTCGGGGTGCTCACCCCGCTGGCGGCGACGGCGGTGATCGCCGCGATGCTCGACGCCTGGGCGGTCAACGTGTCCGGCGCGGCGTTCTGGTCCGAGCCGTTCAACGTGCCGTTCCTGGTGGCGATCGGGGCGACGGCGTTGCTGTTCGCCGGTGCGGGCGCCTACTCCGTCGACGCCCGGCTGCCGACCCGAATCCGCTGGTCGACGCGTACGGCGTGGATCCTGCTGGCGGTGGCGGTCGTGGCCGCGGTGGTGACCTGGATCGCGCTGAACGGGACCAATCCCCTCCACGTCACGGCACCTACTGGCGAGAAACCTACCCAAAAGTAGGATTGCCACCATTTTCCGAAACGTGACTCAATGAATCCTTAATGGTGACTCATACGCTCAGTGTCATGTGGATCGACGACACCAGTGCCGATGTCATCAAGGTTGATTTCGAGGCCCTCTACCACGGCGATTTCCTCGTCGAGGGAGACACCTCCGAGCAGCTCGATGACTGGAGCCCGCTCGCTCAAGCCGGATGAACACGTGCGCCCAACCGGGCGCACGTGTCCATCAGCAGTTTGCTGGCCCTTGCGCGGTCAACTGTTGACCTGCGTCAGACCGCGACCGGCTCCTCAGCGGGCTTAACCAGCCCGGCCAGTCGACCGGTGATGAGCTGTTCGGCCTCCTCGACCATCCGACTCACCAGATCACCCACCGTCGGGATGTCGTTGATCAAACCCATCGACGTTCCGACGCTCCAGATGCCGGCGTCCAGATCGCCGATCTCGTAGACCTTCACGCCGCGCTTGCCGGCGACCAGATCCTTCACGTCCTCGAACTGCCCGCCGCGGTTGAGGATCTCCACGACCTCCCGCGAGACGGTGTTGCTCGCCACCCGCGCGGTGTTGCGCAGCGGCCGGAAGATCAACTCCGTGTCGAGCTCGGTGCCCGCGACGATCGCTTCCTTGACCTTCTGGTGGATGGCCGATTCCTCGGTGCACATGAACCGGGACCCCATGTTGATGCCGTCCGCCCCGAGCGCCAGCGCGGCGACCAGGCCGCGGGCATCGGCGAATCCGCCGGACGCGATCATCGGGATGTCGATCTTGGACGCCGCCGCCGGGATCAGCACCAGGCCCGGAATGTCGTCCTCCCCGGGGTGACCGGCGCACTCGAAGCCGTCGATGCTGATGCCGTCGACACCGAGGCTCTGCGCCTTGACCGCATGGCGCACCGAGGTGCACTTGTGCAGCACCTTGATGCCGTTGTCGTGGAACATCGGTAGGTGCGGCGCCGGGTTCGAGCCCGCCGTTTCGACGATCTTGATGCCGGCGTCGACGATGACCTGGCGGTACTCGTCGTACGGCGGCGGGTTGATCGTCGGCAGGATCGTCAGGTTCACCCCGAACGGCTTGTCCGTGAGGTCCCGGCAGCGCGCGATCTCGTTGGCCAGGTCGGCCGGCGTGGGCTGGGTGAGCGCGGTGATGAAGCCGAGCGCCCCCGCATTCGCCACGGCGGCGACCAGTTCGGCACGGCCGACCCACTGCATACCGCCCTGGACGATCGGGTGCTCGACACCGAACGTCTCGGTGAACTTCGTCGTCAGGCTCATCGCGGCGCCATCCGGATCGCGCCGTCGAGGCGGATCACCTCGCCGTTGAGCATCGGGTTCTCGACGATGTGGGTCGCCAGCGCACCGTATTCGTCGGGATCGCCGAGCCGCGCCGGATGCGGCACCTGCTGGCCGAGCGAGCGCTGCGCCTCCTCGGGCAGCGAGCCCAACAGCGGGGTCTTGAACAGGCCGGGGGCGATGGTGCAGACGCGGATCAGCTCACGCGACAGGTCGCGGGCGATCGGCAGGGTCATCCCGACCACGCCGCCCTTGGACGCCGAGTACGCCGCCTGGCCGATCTGGCCCTCGAAGGCCGCGACCGATGCGGTGTTGATGATGACGCCGCGCTCCTCACCGATGGGGTCGGTCTTGGCGATCCGCTCGGCCGCCAGCCGCAGCACATTGAAGGTGCCGACCAGGTTGACCTGGATGACCTTGTTGAACTCGTCGAGCGGGAAGGCGCCGTTCTTGCTCAGCGTCTTGATCGCGTTGCCGATACCGGCGCAGTTGACGTTGATGCGCAACGGCCCCATCTGCTCCGCGGCGTCCAGCGCTGCACTGACCTGCTCGGGATCGGTGACGTTGGCCTGCACGAACTTGGCCCGGTCGCCGAGTTCCTTGACGGCTTCCTCACCCTTGAGGTCGATCACCACGACGGAGGCGCCCCGGTCGAGCAGCCGCTTCGTGGTGGCCAGGCCGAGACCCGATGCTCCGCCGGTGACGACGGCGGCGGCGTCTTTGATTTCCACTCGCACATACCTTTCTGTTGGTTGAGATCAGACCCAGTCGTTGAGCACTGATTCGGTGTCGGCGCCCGGTGCGCCGGGAGGGGTGGGCGTCGCGGGCACGGTGCGGGAGAACCGCGGTGCCGGCGCCGGGAAGAGGAAGTCGCCCTCCCGGTAGAAGGTGTCGCGTTCGGTGTTGTGCGGTTCCTGCTCCACTTCCGCGAACGACAGCACCGGGGTGCAGCAGGCGTCGCTGCCGGCGAAGACCTTCGTCCAGTGGTCGCGGTCGTGTTCGGCGAACGCCTTGGTGAGCGCCTCGCGCAGTTCCGGCCAGCGGCTCATGTCGTTCTGATCGGGCAGTCCGGCCGGGTCGAGGCCAAGCTTGTCGAGCAGTTCGGCGTAGAACTGCGGTTCGATCGCACCGACGGCGACGTAGCGCCCGTCCGAGGTCTCGTAGGTGTCGTAGTACGGAGCGCCGGTGTCGAGCATGTTGACCCCGCGCTCGTCGGACCACATCCCCATCGCGCGGAAGGCCCACATCATCTGTGCCAGCACGCTGGATCCGTCGACCATGGCCGCGTCGACGACCTGACCCTTGCCGGAACGTTCCCGCTCCCACAGCGCCGACAGGATGCCGACGAGCAGGAACATCGACCCGCCGCCGAAGTCGCCCGCGAGGTTCAGCGGCGGCACCGGCCGTTCGCCGGCGCGGCCGACGGCGTGCAGCACGCCGTTGAGAGAGATGTAGTTGATGTCGTGTCCGGCCTGCTGGCTACGCGGACCGGTCTGACCCCAGCCCGTCATCCGCCCGTAGATCAGCCGCTCGTTGACCTTGGCGCAGTCCTCCGGGCCGAGCCCGAGCCGCTCGGTGACGCCGGGCCGGAAGCCCTCGATGAGCACGTCGGCCTTGGCGATCAGCTTGAGCACCAGCTCGCGGCCCTCGTCGGTCTTGAGATTGGCACCGACCGACCGCCGGTTGCGCAGGAGGTGGTCACTCCCCTTCGCCGGGATCCCTGGGCCCTTGCCGGGGCGCTCGATGCGGACGACGTCCGCACCCAGGTCGCCGAGGATCATCGCCGCGTGCGGACCGGGGCCGATACCGGCCAATTCCACGACACGCAGACCTTGCAGTGGTCCCGCCATTTCTACCGCCCCTTCGGAGTAGTTGACCGCCGACATAGCTTACTTGTATAACCTTCTCGACCGGCCACGGGCCAACGGCCCCGCTCATGCGAAGGTGTAGCCATGACGACCACCGACTCCGATACCGGCACATACGTCAGCATCGACGACCTCACCGTGGCGCTCGACGACGGGGTGCTGTCGGTGACGCTGAACCGGCCGGACAGCCTCAACTCGCTGACCGCCGAGATGCTCAACGGGATCGCCGACGCACTGGACCGGGCCGCCGACGACCCGGCGGTGAAGGTGGTGCGACTCGGCGGCGCCGGGCGCGGATTCAGCTCCGGCGCGGGCATCAGCGCAGAGGATCAGACGAAGAAGGCGGAGATCGGGATCAACGCCGTGCTCGACGCGGCCAACCGTGCGGTGCGCGCGATCGTCGCGGCACCCAAGCCGGTGGTCGCGGTGGTGCAGGGGCCTGCGGCAGGCGTCGGGGCCTCGCTGGCGTTGGCCAGCGATGTCGTGATCGCCTCGGAGAAGGCGTTCTTCATGCTGGCGTTCACCAAGATCGGGCTGATGCCCGACGGTGGCGCGTCGGCGCTGTTCGCCGCGGCGGTGGGGCGGATCCGCGCGATGCGGATGGCGTTGCTGGCGGAGCGGATCCCGGCGGCCGAGGCGTACGACTGGGGTCTGGTGACCGCGGTCCATCCCGCCGAGGAGTTCGACGCGGAGGTCGACAAGGTGCTGGCGCTGCTGAAGTCGGGTCCGGCGGTGGCGCTGCGGAAGACCAAGCAGGCCATCAACGCGTCGACGCTGACGGAACTCGAAGGTGCGCTGGGCCGGGAGACCGAGGGACAGCTCGAGCTGCTGTCTGCGCACGATTTCCGCGAGGGCACCCGGGCGTTCCAGGAACGCCGCAGCGCCTCCTTCACCGATCACTGAGCGGGTCGCAGCGAGCACGCTCGAGGAGGCGCGCCCTTTTCTGAAATCCGATATCACCCGCGATAGCTGATATCACCCGCGATATCGGATTTCAGAAAACACCGGCGACCAGGGCGCCGCCGAGCACCTACTTTGTCAGACCCCCGCGCCAGAATTCCGGCATGCCTTCCTACACCTATCGAGCCGAATGGTCGCCCAGCCGAGGCGAATACGAAGCGCGGTGTCTCGAGTTCTCCGGCTGGATCAAGCGCGGACCCACCGCCGCCGAGGCGATCGAGACCCTCGAGCGGGAGATCACCGCTGAGATGGCCGACCGTGTCGACCCCCCGCCCTCCCTCACCGACAAGCACTACAGCGGCACGTTCGTCGTGCGCGCCTCGCCTGATCTGCACGGCAGACTCGCCGTGGAGGCGGCGGAGCAGGGCGTGTCGCTCAACCAGTGGGCGATCACCAAACTCGTCGGCCGTCCGCCCTCTCTCGACGACCTGTTCTGACCCGTTAGACGCCGAAGATCGGGGGCAGTGCCAACACCATGACCAGACCCCAGAAGAAATGGGTGAGCATGGGGGCGAGCACTCCCCCGGTCGCGCGGCGTTCGAGGGCGCACACGGCGCCGAGCACGGTCGCCGCGATGGCCAGCATGAAGTTCTGCGTGCTCACACCCGTCACGACCACGTAGACGGCCGTGGACCAGAGCACCGCCCACCAGCCGTTCCACCGGTTGCCCAGCGAGGTGTACAGCGCACCCCGGAAGAACAGTTCCTCGGCCAGACCGTTGACGACGGTGATGATGACGACCAGCCACAGCGCACCCACGTTGGCGTGTTCGAGAACGCGCACGGCGTACTCCCGCATCAGCGGGATCTCGCGGGCCACCAACCCGGCGACCAGGAACGCACCGCCCAGCGCCAGCCCGACGGCGGTGCCGGTGATCACCGGCCGCTGGTTACGGCTGCGAAAACAGATGCGGCCCAGATGAAGTGGCCCGGACAGGAACGCGCCGGCGGTCCACCAGACGGCCAGTCCGGCGGTGAACCAGTAGAAGTCGGGGTCACCCGGCGGGATCGACAGCGAGTAGCCGAGCAGGCCGAACCCGATGACGACGAAGATCGCGACGATGATCCGGCGGCGGCGGATCACCGCGGGCCACTCGGCCGCCGGGGACGCGACGCTCAGGACGACGCCGCGGGCCTCCCGGAAGAAACCGGTCCGTTCGTCGCACGGCGCGGGGGTCGGTGACGACTGGTCGGTTTCGGTCATGCCGGCTTCCCTTTCGGTACCAGGTTCACGAGGGTGTCCAGACCGGTGCGCATCGCGGCCGCCACCGGTCCGGGGACCAGGCCGAGCAACCCGAGCGCCGGCCGAGCGATGGGCGGCGTGACGGGGCGGACCAGTCGGGTGATGCGTTCATTGTCGCCGCCGGCCCAGACCGGATCGGTGTCGGCGAGGTGGTGCACGTCGACCAGCCTGTTGACCGGTCGCGGGCGCTGCGGGGACAGGGAGCGCCGGATCGCCTCGTCAACTCCGGTCAACCCGCCCGCCGGGTCGTCGACGAAGTCCCGCAGCCCGTCCTTGGAGGCGGTCATCGGGTGGTCGAGGCTCTCGATGAGATCGCCCGCCAGCCCCCCGGGCACCGGTAGCACGAGCCCGCTCAGCTGGGAGACCAGCGAGGTGTCGATGCCGCGCACCGGCAGCGGGGCACGTTTCCTGCCGGCCAGACGGGCGTAGGCCTGCAGCAGTTCGCCGTAGGTGGTGGTCTCCGGGCCGTGGATGTCGTACGCGCCCGCGGGCACCCTCTCGATGTCGGCGGCGGCGACCAGATAGTGCAGCGCGTCGCGGACGGAGATGGGGTCGATCGGGTTGGCCGCCCACTTCGGCATCGGCAGCACCAGGAACCGGTCGGCGACGTACCGGAGCATCTCGAACGAGGTGGACCCCGCACCGATGATGATCGCCGCCCCCAGCCACACGACGTCGGGCCCGCCCGGGACGGTGAGCGCCTCGGCGACCTCGGCGCGGCCGGCCAGGTGCTCGGAGAGCGTCTCGTCGGTGGGGACGAACCCGCCGAGGTAGACGATCCGTTTGACCCCGGCCTCCCGGGCGGCTTCGGCGACGTTCTCGGCGGCCCGGTTGTCGGTGTCGCGGAAGTCCGGTTGGCCGATCGCGTGCACCAGGTAGTAGATGACGTCGACGGAACCCGCTTCGGCGAGAGCCTGCCTGACCGACTGCGGTTGCTGGGCGTCGAGTGCGACGGAAGTCACATCGTCGTACCACCCGAAGGTGCGCAGCCGCTCGGGGTTGCGGCTCGCCACCACCACGTCGGCGCCGACGTCCACCAGAGCGCTGACCAGCCGCGATCCGACGTATCCGGTGGCGCCGGTGACCAGGACTCGCACGTTTTTCACCGTAGCTAGGTACCCGGGCCCGGCGGATGGGAACCGTCGTAACGCCGTTTGCTACGCCACATTCGCCGTCACGGCTGGCGGTGCATGTCCACCAGATGCTGGTAGAGCAGCGCGTTGGTGCGGGTGCCGTCGACCTCCTGCTCGCTCAGTTCGCGGCGGACCTTGCCCGGCACCCCGGCGACCAGCGAACCGGGCGGGACCTCGACACCCTGGGCGACCACCGCCCCGGCGGCGACCAACGAACCACGACCGATCCGGGCCCCGTTGAGAACGACCGCACCCATCCCGATCAGGCAGTCGTCCTCGATCGTGCACCCGTGCAGCACGGCGTTGTGCCCGACGCTGACGTTGGCGCCGATGGCGGCGGGGAAACCGGGGTCCACGTGAATGGTCACCCCGTCCTGGATGTTGCTGCCCGCGCCGACCTCGATGGGCTCGGCCTCGGCCCGCAGGGTGGCGCCGTACCAGACGCTGGCCTTGGCGGACAGCGTCACCCGACCGATCACGGCGGCGTTCGGCGCCACCCACGCCGTGTCGTGCAAGTCAGGGGCGTGCTCGCCCAGGGCGACAATCAGCGGTTCCGGCATGGCGACATCGTAGGCGGCCCGCCGGAGTGTGAGACAACCAACGTAACAAACCGCAACGCCGCAGGTCAGACCCCTTCACACGGCTCTGGAGGTCGGGGACGACTTGGCCGTGACCAATTCGTGCCCTTACGATCCGAAGCGGCGCCGCATAGGTAGCCGGCCCGACGCCGCCCATCGGCAGGCGTCCTGACGAGCTGAGGAGCCGATCGTGAAGACCCGTACCAGGACACTGGGCGCCGCTGTGGGCGTCGCCGCCATCGCCGTGTCGCTGCCCCTTTCGGCGACCGCATACGCCGAACCGGCGGAACCGTCGTCGGTGGAGACCCCGCTGCCCAACCTCGAGGGCGACTGCGATCCGTTCCGGGCCGCCGTGCCGACGTGGAAGAGCTTCATCAACCAGCCGGTGAGCCAGGTCCTCTCCCAGATTCCGGACATCAGCACCTTCAGCGCCGCGGTCTCCGGTGGGCTCAACCCCGCGGTGAACGTCGCCTCGGTGCTCGACAACGGCCCGTACGTCGTGTTCGCGCCGACCGACGAGGCGTTCGCGAAGCTGCCGCCGGGGCAGCTCGAGGCGCTCAAGGCCAACCCGGCCGCGCTGACCGACCTGGACTACTACCACGTCTTCCTCGGCCTGCTCGGTCCCGCCGACGTCAAGGGTCAGCGCGCCACCCAGCAGGGCGCCGAGATCAAGGTCGAGGGCACCAACGGCGACATCAAGGTCAACGACACCACCAAGGTGATCTGCGGCGGCATCCCGGCCGCCAACGCCCGCATCTACCTGATCGACACCGTGCTCGATCCGGCCGCGGCGCCCGATGCGATCACGCCGTCGGGCACCTCACCGGCGTCGTCGACCTCGAGCGAGACGGCGGAGTCGGTGGAGTCGGCGCCGCTGCCGGCCGAGGCGACCCCGGCGGCCGCGGCGGACATCCCGGCCGCGGACGCCCCGATGGGCTGACGCTCCTCCACGCGAAAGCGCCCCGGAACCTGACGGTTCCGGGGCGCTTCTCGTTCGACTCAGACGCCGCGTCGGCGAGCCGACTCAGACGCCCAGGTCGCGGCCGATGATCTCCTTCATGATCTCGGTGGTGCCACCGAAGATCGTCTGGATGCGTCCGTCGACGTAGGCCCGCGCCACGCGGTACTCGAGCATGTAGCCGTAGCCGCCGTGCAGCTGCACGCACTGATCGACGACCTTCTTGGCGACCTCGGTGGCCCACCACTTGGCCTTGGCCGCCTCGACCGCTGTCAGCTCACCGTCGACGACGCCCTGCAGGCAGCGGTCGATGTAGTTCTCGGTGACCTCGAGTTCGGTCTCCATCTCGGCGAGCAGGAAGCGGTTGTGCTGGAAGCTGCCGATCGGCTGACCGAACGCCTTGCGGTCCTTGGTGTACTGCAGGGTCTCCTGGAACACCGCGCGCGCCCCGGCGATCGCCGAGATCGCGATGGACAGTCGCTCCGACGGCAGGTTGGTCATCAGGTGGTAGAAGCCGCGACCCTCCTTGCCGAGCACGTTGGCGTTCGGCACCCGCACGTTCTCGAAGTGCAGTTCGGAGGTGTCCTGGCTGTGCAGGCCCATCTTGTCGAGCTTGCGGCCGCGGGTGAAGCCCTCCATGTCGCGCTCGACCACCAGCAGCGTGAAGCCCTTGTGTCCGGCCTCGGGGTCGGTGCGGGCGACCACGACGCACAGGTCGCAGTTGATGCCCGACGAGATGAACGTCTTGGAGCCGTTGACGATCCAGTCGTCGCCGTCGCGCACCGCGGAGGTGCGGATGCCGGCGAGGTCGCTGCCCGCACCGGGTTCGGTCATCGCGACCGCGATGATGGTCTCACCGCTGGTGATGCCGGGCAGCCAACGCTGCTTCTGCTCGTCGTTGGTCAGATCCTTGAAGTACGGGCCGACGACGTCGTTGTGCAGGCTCAGTGCGGGTCCGTGGACACCGGCCTTGGCGATCTCCTCGTCGATGATCGCGTTGAACCGGAAGTCGTCCGAGCCGCCACCGCCGTACTCCTCGGGCATGTTGAACCCGATGAGCCCGTACTTGCCCGCCGCCGTGTACGCCGACCGGTCGACGATGCGCTCGGCCTCCCACTTCTCGTGGTTGGGCACGAGCTCACGCTCGATGTACTCCTTGACGGTCTCGCGGAACGCCTCGTGCTCGGCGTCGTAGATCGTTCGCTTCATTGTCCTGTGATGCCTCTCCTACTTGGCTTTCCAGACCGGTTGACGCTTTTCGGCGAAGGCCAGCGGCCCCTCCTTGGCGTCCTCTGACTTGAGCACCGCGCGCATCTCCTGCGCGGTGCGGGCCCATGACGGTTCCTCGTCGGCGATCACGCCGTCCTCGGCGCCGTAGGCCACGCGCTTGCTGGCCCACACCGCCAGCGGTGCGTTGACGGTGATGCGTTCGGCCAGCGCGACCGCTGCCTCCAGCACGGTGCCGTCGGGCACGACCTCGTTGATCAACCCCCACCTCAGCGCGTCGGCCGAGGTCATCGGCTCACCGGTGAAGATCATCTCCATCGCGACCTTGCGTGGCAGGTGGTCCACGATGCGGAAGACCCCGCCGGCCGCGGCCATCAGACCCCGCTTGACCTCGGGCAGACCGAATTTCGCCCGTTCCTCGGCCACCACCAGATCGCTGGCCAGCGCCAGTTCCGTTCCACCGCCGAGCGCGGTGCCGTTGACGGCGGCGATCGTCGGCTTGTCGATGAAGTGGTGGACGTAGCCGGCGAATCCCCATTCCGGATGCTCGGGATGGTAGAGGTTCTCGCGGCGGTAGATCGCCTTGAGATCGGCGCCCGCACAGAACGACTGGCCGTTGCCGGTCAGCACCACCGCACGCACCTCGGGGTCGTCCTGCGCCTGCTGCAGCGCATCGCCGACGGCGGTGCTCACCGCGCCGTTGACGGCGTTACGGGCCTCGGGCCGGTTGAGTGTGATGACCAGTACGTCATCGTTCCTGCCCCGCCGCTCGGTGAGTGCGGCGGGCGCCGTCGACGTTTCGGTCACAGCAGTTCGAGGATGGTGGCGTTGGCCTGGCCGCCGCCCTCGCACATGGTCTGCAGGCCGTACTGGATGTTGTTGTCCCGCATGTGGTACAGCAGCGTGGTCAGGATGCGCGCACCCGAGCCGCCGAGCGGGTGGCCGAGCGCGATGGCGCCGCCGTTGGGGTTGAGCTTGTTCTCGTCGGCGCCGATGTCCTTGAGCCAGGCCATCGGAACGGGCGCGAACGCCTCGTTGACCTCGAACGCGCCGATCTGGTCGAGGCTCAGCCCGGACTTCTTCAGCGCCTTCTGGGTGGCCGGGATCGGCGCGGTCAGCATGATGACCGGGTCGGCGCCGGCCAGCACCGCGGTGTGCACCTTGGCCAGCGGCTTGAGGCCCAGATCCTTGGCCTTCTCCGCCGACATGAGCAGCAGTGCGGCCGAACCGTCGGAAATCTGGCTGGAGTTGCCGGCGTGGATCACGCCGTCCTCACGGAAAGCGGGCTTGATCTTGGCCATCGACTCGACGGTGCCCCCGCGGCGGATGCCGCCGTCTTCGAGCACGACCGTGTCGTTCCCGTCGGCGTCCTTGGTCTCGATCCCGACGATCTGGTCCTTGAACGCACCGGAATCCTGTGCGGCGGCGGCCTTCTCGTGCGAACGCAGAGAGAACTCGTCGAGCTCGGTGCGGCTGAGGCCCCACTGCTCGGCGATCATCTCGGCGCCGACGCCCTGGTTGGGGGTCTTGTCGTAGCGGGCCTTGAACGACTCGCCGTAAGGGTTGCCGCCGTTGGCCAGCGACGAACCCATCGGGGTCCGCGACATCGACTCGACGCCGCCGGCGACCACCACGTCGTAATGACCGGCCACCACGCCGGCGACGGCGAAGTGCAGCGACTGCTGGCTGGAACCACATTGGCGGTCGACGGTCACACCCGGGACGGTCTCGGGCCAGCCGGCCGACAGCACCGCGGTGCGCGCGATGTCGAGGGCCTGCTCACCGGCCTGCATGACGCAGCCCCAGATGACATCGTCGACCAGCGCCGGGTCGACGCCCGCGCGCTGCACCAGTCCGTTGAGCACCTGGGCGGACAGTTCGGCCGGGTGCACACCCGACAGTCCGCCGTTGCGCTTGCCGACGGGCGACCGCACTGCCTCGACGATGACGGCTTCAGCCATGACACTTCTCCTTCGAAGTCGGATACCGAACCACACACTTGGACACGACGGTAGAGGACAAGGTTTACTAGGTCAACCTACTGGTTGGTGGGGCCGGCTTGCCGCAGTCCAGCCTGTCCAGATGGTTTACTGAGTTGTACAGCTGGCCGCCGGCCGGCGTGGCGCGGACCCGGGAGATCAGGTGGCTCGAACGACACCGCTGGCCCCCATGATCGGGGCGAGCCCTTCGACGACCGCTGTGCGCTCCCCCAAGACGGCGGAACTGGTGGCCGGCACCCTGCGCCGCATGGTCGTCGACGGCAAGCTCAAGGAGGGCGACTTCCTGCCCAACGAGGCCGAGCTGATGGCCCACTTCGGCGTGAGCAGGCCGACGCTGCGCGAGGCGGTGCGGGTCCTCGAATCCGAGCGCCTCGTGGAGGTCCGGCGCGGTTCGCGTACCGGCGCCCGGGTGCGGGTGCCCGGTCCGGAGATCGTCGCGCGCCCGGCGGGGCTGCTGCTGGAGTTGTCCGGCGCGACGATCGCCGACGTGATGACCGCCCGCTCCGGCATCGAACCGATGGCCGTGCGGTTGCTCACCGAATCCGGTGACACCGCCGCCTTCGACGAACTCGAGCGGACCCTCGACGAGCACGTCGCGCACAGCTGGCAGTCCGGCCGGCTCGCCGAGACGACCGGAGACTTCCACCGCCGCATGGTCGAGCTGTCCGGCAACGCCACGCTGACCATCATGGCCGGCATGCTCCACGAGATCACCGTGCGCCACACGGCGTTCGCGATGAAGGAGAGCAACCCGCCGTCGAAGGCCGATTACGAGAAGCTGATGCGCTCCTACCGCAGGCTGCTGCAGCTGATGCGGTCCGGTGACGGCGCGGCGGCCGAGGCGCACTGGCGCAAACACCTCGACACCGCACGCGCGCTGCTGCTTCAGGGCCTGGAGACGGTGAAGGTCCGCGACGTCATGGGCTGAGCGGCCTCACTGCGCGGATTCGCGATCTGACCGCACTCTCGGCGCGCCGTCGGCGTCCTTGCGCCACGTCACATGCACCGGGATGTCGTCCGACCACGGCTGACCGGTCACCATGTCGGCCACGTTGACGTAGCCACGCTCGAACTCGCCGGTGGCGGCGTCGACCAGGCGGTACTCCTGCCGCTGCCGGTGGATGGGTTGTGCGTCGAGCAGGATGACGCGCACCTCTCCCGGTTCGAAGTGACAACGCTTGTGCATGGCCGCGATCAGCTGCTCGTTGTGCATGTGGCCGTCGCCGAAGTTCCAGCCGACGGCGGTGCTGCACAACCGTTCACCCTCGGTGATGACGTAGTCGTCCTGGTTCCGTCCGGCGAGCGCGTTGTGCACCAGGGTCAGCAACGCCTTGCCGTGCGAGTTGAAGCCCCGGAACGCATATCCCTTGTAGAGGTAGATCATCGCCTGCTCAGGGCTGCCGTAGACCTTCTCGAGCTGGGAGGCGGGCATGCTGGCGATGGCCACGAGCCCGCGCTCGATCTTCTCGTTCGCCGACGGCTTGATGCACCACCACGAGGTGTCCCAGTTGCCCGCGTAATACCGCATACCGGGCAGGAACGAGATCTTGCGGGGGAACAGGTTGCCGAGCGCGACGGTGACGGCCAGCACGGCGAACAACACCGCGGGCAGCGGCGTGCTCATCTCGGACAGACCGAGTTCGGCGTGGCCGACGAACAACGTCACCACGCAGAACATCATGAAGACGTTCCACTCCAGCGGCACGCCCATCGGAATCGCCGACAGGATGCCGAAGTGGAAGATCAGCATCACGAACGCCGCGATCGCCGTCGGCCAGCCGCCGTGGCTGAACAGCAGCGCCAACGGCACCAACATCTCGACGGCGGTGCTGAAGTGGGCGATGAACCTGGAGACGCGGCCGGGCCGCAGGTCGTCGGGGAACTTCTCGAAGAATCTGCGCTTCAACGACTTCGTCCGGATCAGCGGATTGTTCGACATCATCGTCGAGATCACGAACGGGAAGTGCTTGTTGAGTTTCGAGGTCGCCGCGCCCATCCAGATCGCGACGCAGACGAGCTTGGCCGCCAGCAGCATGTCCACGCCGTAGCCGACGAACAAGAAGGCGACGGTGAAGGAGCCGTAGACCTCACCGCGCGCGGCCAGGAAGATCACCTTGTCGCGCAGTCCCAGCACTGCCAGGAGCCCGAGGATGGTCCAGATCTGCCAGAGCGGCAGCACACCGACCGTCGTCCCCAGCGCGGGAACCGGCCCGGTGCCGCCGGAGAACAACGCGGTCAACAGCACCACGAGCAGCGCCCCGTAGAGCACGACGTCGACCGGGGTGCGGGTGTCGCCCTTGGTCAGCCGCACCCGGTCCGGCCACGGAGGTAGGCGGATGGTTCCTGGCCGCAGCCAGTACAGGATCGACCCCATCGGCGGGAAGAACCGGTTGTTCAGCGGGCCGAACCCACAGCCGAGGCCGACGACCTCGAACAGCATCGTGTACAGCACGACCTTCTGGAACACGATCGGTTCGGTCCACCACTGCGCCACGTCGGTGAAACCGTCGACGCCGGGGGTGGCCAGCGCGAACAGCCAGCCGCCGAGGATGTAGAGCAGGATCTTCGCGACGTAGAACAGGTGCATCACGACGGGCGTGCCGAACCCGACCTCGGCCCAGTGGCGGGCCATCGGCCGGATCTTCTCCGAGCGCGTGCCCTTGCTCCACTCGGCGAAGTCGACGACGGGCATGTCGGGCTTGAGAAATCCCATGCCCCAAAGATTAGAACGTGTTCTAGTCTCGCGGAACGGGTTGTGGGATGTCCGCGCCTATGTCAGGCGCCGGTCTTGGCCGGCGGGCTGTAGAAGATCGCCAACTGGCCGACGCCGCCGGCGAGGCCCAGGGCCAGCGCGATCACCAGACCCCACCAACCCTGCACCACGTCCCACACCGCCGTGCCGTGGAAGAGGGCGTAGTCCAGGCTGAGCCTGCCCGGCCCGATCGCCGGGATGGCGACCGCCGCGGCGGCGAGGACGAGGTTGTACTCCCAGCCCTCCTTGACGATGAAGAAGCCGTTGGCGCGGTGCACGGTCCACGCGGCGACCAGCATCAGCGCGACGAACCCGGCGGCAGGCACCGGGGTGAGCAGGCCGAGGGCGAGTCCGATGCCCGCTGCCATCTCCGTGGTGGCGGCGACCCGGGCGTGGAACATGCCCGGCTTCATGCCGATGCTGTCGAACCACCCGGCGGTGCCGGGTATCCGGCCGCCGCCGAAGAACTTGTTGTAGCCGTGCGCAGCCATGGTCAGGCCGAGCACCACTCGCAGGATCAGAACGCCTGTATCCGAGGCCCAGTCGTAGGCAGTCATGTAACAGAATCTAGGCCATGTGTTAAGCCGGGGACCACCCCACCGGTGCCTACGCGCGTCTGTCCAGCGCGCCGGCCAACCGGGACACGTACGCGTCGATGTCCCCCACGGCCGACTCGGCGGCGTGCACGCTGACCGCGACGGTGTCGCCGATGCCGTGAACGCCGTGGGTCAGCCCCATCATCGGCGACACCGACGGACACCCGGTCGTCAGCACCACCGGGGCACCGCCGAAGTACAGGTCGGCGGCGCCGCGGTGGACGCTGGAGACGACGGTGTTGCCGGTCGCCGTCGGTGAGCGCACCGACGGGTCGAAGGCGCGGACGCCCCATCGGACCAGCGGGGCGGGCACGGCGGCCGACGCCAGGGCGGCGGCCCGCATCCCCGGGTGTGCGGCCCGCTGTCTGCGTTGCGCCAACTCCTCGGCGATGCGCGCTCTGCGCTCGGGGTACGGCAGGTCCGGGTGCAGCCCGACCCCGACGTTGCCGAAGTGGTTGTTGGCCCGCCGCGGCCCCGGGCCGGCCATCGGCACCTCGGCGCCGAGAGAGGACGGATCGTCGCCCAGTTCGCGCAGATGGTCGGCCAGCGCCCGGGAGACGGCCGCCAGCACCCCGACGGTGACCGTGGCAGTGCCCAATGCGGCGCGGCGGCGGATCAGGACCCGCAGCCCCCGTTCTTCGGCCGGGAGGGCGTTGCTGCGCAGCGCGGGGCGCGGATCAGCTTGTGCGGCAACCACTCCGGCATCCACATCGCGCATCAGCTGCCGGTGGCCGCGGGCCGCGCGGACCGCCCGCACCGGAAGCGTCGCGGTTTCCCACGGCGCGACCGGCACCGCGTCGACCGGCGTGGGCCTGCCGAACAGCCACGCCGCCAACGCCGCGGACCGCTTCCCGTCGGCCAGCGCGTGCGACATCTGCACCACCGCCACGGTGCCCTCACCCTCGACTCCGGGCACTCCCCGCACCGCGGTGAACACGTGCAGGCGCCAGGCGGACGTCCGCGCGTCGAGTTGGTCGGCGGTCAGCGCGGAGACCGCGGCCAGGCACTCCGGCCAGTCGGCGACGGTGTGCGTGCGCACTTGTCCGACGTCCACGCCGCCGTCGGCCCACTCCGGATACGTCAGCCGACCCCGGTCACGCACCCGCAGCCGCAACTCCCCGCAGGCCCGGGCCCGGTGGAGCACCGCGGCGAGCGTGCGGGGCGGATCCCGCGGCACCCCGGCGAAGCAGTAGACCAGGAACTGGTCGTCCGGCATCTTGGCCGACATCCAGTGATTCTGGGCGTCGACCGCCGCGAGCCGCCGCGCCGTCATAGCGTCCGAGGTTAGGCTTCGCCGCATGCTTCCGGCCAGCAGCAGCACCGGGGTGGCGCTCGTCACCGGCGCGTCATCCGGGATCGGCGAGCAGATCGCCCGCGAATTGGCAAGGCGCGGATACGGTCTCGCGCTCGTCGCCCGCCGCGGCGACCAGTTGCGGGCGCTGGCCGACGAGCTCGGCCCCACCGCGCACGCCCTGCCCACCGACCTGTCGCGCCCGCAGGACCGCGCCGCCCTGCCGGACCGGATCGGCGCTCTCGGCGTCGAGGTGGACATCCTGGTCAACAACGCGGGCATGGCGAACCTGGGCCCCGTCGCGGCGGCCGATCCGGCGGCCGAGCTGAGGCTGGTCGAACTCGACGTCGCCGCGGTGGTCGACCTGTGCAGCCGATTCGTCCCGGGGATGGTCGCGCGCGGCCGGGGCGCGGTGCTCAACGTCGCCTCCGTCGGCGCGTTCGGCCAGGTGCCCGGGCAGGCGACCTACGGTGCGGCCAAGGCGTTCGTGCTGTCCTACACCCACGCGTTGCACGAGGAGTTGCGCGGGACCGGCGTCTCGGCGGCGACCCTGTGTCCGGGACCGGTCCGCACCGGCTTCGGCGAACAGGCCGGTATCCCGGACGACGAGGCGGAGAAGATGCTGCCGAAGTTCCTCTGGCGCGGTGCCGACGAGGTGGCCAGGGCGGGGGTCGACGGGTTGGCGGCGGGGCGGGCGGTCATCGTTCCCGGAACGCCGAACCGGGTCGCCGCGGCGCTCAACCACCTTGCCCCCCGGCGGTTGCTCCTGCCCATGCTGGGCCGCACCCACCCCGGTGTGAAGCGCTCCTAGCGGACGGTCCCGATGAAGTCGACGACGTGGTGGCCGACCACGTCGGGTTGGTCGAGCTGCAGGAAGTGCCCGGCGTCGTCGACGACCGCGGTCGCACTCCCCTCGGGCAGCACCCGCTGCACCCAGGGCGTGAAATCGGCTGTGGCGCAACCGTCGTCGCGGCCGTGCAGGTACAGCGTCGGCAGTGCGGGCGCCGACAGCCAGTGCCGGTGCAGCTCGGCGTACTGCGCGGGTGGCCGAGTGTTGCGGACGGTGTCGCGGTAGTAGCCGAGCGCGGCCCGCCACCGCCGGCGCGCGCCGATGGCCGCGTCGACGTGGCGCACGTCGTCGGCGGCGTGATAGCCGGGTGACCACTGCCGCCACAGCCGGGGCACCACCCACGACGCGGACCGGTCCGGCAGCCAGGGCAGCTGGAAGTAGAAGATGTACCAGCTGCGCAGCATCTGCCGGGGCAGTTGGGCGGCCAGCCGCAGCCCGTTCGGCACCTTGCCGAGCGGCCGGAACGCGGCGGCCGGCGGCACCGACATGATGACGGCCCGCTCGAACGGGCTGTGCGGCATCGCCGCCAGGCCGGTCCCGGCGATGGCGCCCCAGTCGTGTCCGATGATGACGTCACGACCCGTCGGCCCCGCCGCGGCGAGCACCCGCAGCGCGTCGTCCATCAACGCCCCCACGTGGTAGCTGCGGTCGGACGGCACCGACGACGGCACGTAACCGCGCATGAACGGCGCCACCACCCGCCAGCCGGCCCCGGTCAGTGCCGGGGCCAGTTTCCGCCATCCGTATGCGGTGTCGGGGAACCCGTGCAGGCACAGGGCGACCGGGCCGTCCTGCGGGCCCCAGACCAGCGCCCGCAGTTGCCCCGCGGGGGTGGCCACCTCCAACCAGCGCGGCGTCATCAGATCGGCTGGAATTCGGAGATCCGCCACTGGTCGCCGACCTTGTCGAGGGTGACCCGCACGCTCGAGGCGGTGTTGGTCGGCGGCTCGGCCCCGACGGTCACCGTCTGGTTGACGAACAGCAGCACCACCGCGTGATCGGCCTCCGCGCTGACCGATGCGGCCGCGGGGACGTCGGTGACGGCCGAGATCTGCTTGTCCTTGGCCCCCGGTACGACGACCGTGTCGATCAGCGAACTGTAGGTGTCGCGGAAGGAGCCGGTGAGCTGCTCCTTGGCGGCCCCGAGTTGTTGTTCGACGGTCTGCGGCTCGTAGGTGAGCATCGAGATCGCAATGCTGCGGGCCGCGGCGACCGAGTCCTCGCGCGCCCGGTCCGTCTCGTCGGCCGTGGAGTTCCGCCAGAACAGGTAGCCGGCGGCGATCGCGAGAACCAGCGCGAGCGCGGGCACGACACCGAAGGCGACGATCCGCGCCCACGACCGCGAGCGCCGGGCAGTGGCCGGTGTGGCGGCCGCGGTGTCGTCGGCCCCAGTGTCGTCGGCCCCAGTGTCGTCGGCCGTCGTCTCGGCAGTGGTCTCCTCGACCGCGGTCGACTCGGGTTCGAGCTGCTCGACCGTCGTCTCTTCGTCCTTCGGGGTGCCGGTCACTGTACGAACTCCACCTGGGAGACCTTGGCGCCGTCGCCGACCCGTTGCACGGTGAGCCGCATGCGCCACGCGCGCGGCGCCTGCTCGGGTGCGCCGGCGTTCGACGACTTCACCGTGACCGACACCAGCACCTCCGCCTCGTCGCCGGAGATCGACTCCACTCCGGCCTCGCCGAGGGCGCCCACGGACTTGGACTTCGCCTCCTTGACCACCTCGAGGAACGGTTCGGCCCGCTTCTGGAAGTCGTCGTAGAAGGTGCCGGTCGCCACGTCGAGCACCCGCTGCACGTCGGCCTCGGCCCGCTCCCAGTCGATGGTCGTCAGGTTCTGCGCGGCCTGACGGCCCACCTGGAGGAAGAGCTCCCGCTCCTTCTGGTCCTGGTTGTTCTGGTAGGCCCGGTACCCGAACCAGCCGGTCAGCGCGGCCAGGGCGACGACGAGCGCGAGCCCGGCGACGAGCACCTTCCGTACCGACGAGACACCGTCCGGGCCGGAGTCGGCCGGTTCGGCGGGTTCGGCCGGTTCGGCGGATCCGGCGGATTGGGCGGCGGGGTCGACCGCGGGCTCGTCGTCGGCACCCGCGGTCGGTTCGCCGTGGGGGGCGGGGGCATCGTCTGCCATGTCTGCTCCTCTGCGGCACCCGGGATCACCTCATCCCGGCCTTCCGCCAAACGTTACGTGGCGGGCCGCGGGTGTCAGTCGGCGACGTGCCGCACCGCTCAGGCGGCGACGACGGCCTCCTCGAGTTCGGCGATGATGATCTTGCGCATCCCCAGCATCGCCTTCGACGCCGCCGCCGCCCGCACCGGGTCGGGGTCGTCGAGCAGTTCGGTGAGACGGTCGGGCACGATCTGCCAGCTCACCCCGAACCGGTCCTTGAGCCACCCGCACATCGACTCCTCGCCGCCGTCGACCAGGCGGTCCCAGTAGTAGTCGACCTCGTCCTGGTCCTTGCAGGCCACCGTGAACGACACCGCCTCGGTGAACGGGAACTGCGGACCGCCGTTGATGCCGATGAACCGGGTGCCGTCCAGGACGAACGTCCCCGACACCACTTCCCCGGTCGGCCCGGGACACGCCTCGGTGAAGCGGCTGAAACTCTCGACCGCGGAATTGGGGAACACCGACGTGTAGAAGGCGACGGCCTCCTCCAGGTCGTTGTCGAACCAGAGCGACGGGGTGATCTGCGGCATCGGGACTCTCCTTGCTTCTCGGGTACGCCTGTAACGACCGCCCGCGGCGAGCGAACTCATCGCGGTCGGCGTGATCGGCCGCGAGTAACGTGACGCCCGTGTCCGTGAGTACCGCAGAGACCGTGTCGTTCCGGGGTGCAGAAGGGCTCACACTCGTGGGCGACGAATGGAACCGCGGCGCGGAGTCGGCCGCCGACCGGCCCACCGTGCTGATGCTGCACGGCGGCGGCCAGAACCGCTTCTCGTGGAAGAAGACCGGGCAGATCCTGGCCGACGCGGGGCTGCACGTGGTGGCGCTCGACAGCCGGGGCCACGGCGACAGCGACCGCTCACCGGAGGCGAACTACTCGGTGGAGACGCTGTGCGCGGACACGTGCGAGGTGCTCGAGCAGATCGGCAGGCCGGTGGCGCTCATCGGCGCGAGCATGGGCGGGTTGACCGGCATCCTGGTCGCCCGTGAGGCGGGTCCGCAGCGGGTGACCCAGTTGGTGCTCGTCGACGTCGTGCCGCGCTACGAGAAGGACGGCAGCGCCCGCATCCGCGACTTCATGGTCAACCACGTCCACGGATTCGACACGCTGGACGCGGCGGCCGAGGCCGTCGCCGCCTACCTGCCGCACCGCACCAAACCGAAGAGCCCGGAGGGGCTGAAGAAGAACCTGCGCCGGCGCGACGGGCGGTGGTACTGGCACTGGGATCCGGCGTTTCTGACCAAGCCCGGCGACGATCCGTTCATCCGGGTCGAGAAGCTCGAGCAGGCCGCGGTGGAGTTGACCGTTCCGATCCTGCTCATCCGTGGCAAGCTCTCCGACGTGGTCAGTCCCGAAGGGGTGCAGGAGTTCCTGCGCATGGTGCCCGCGGCGGAGTTCGTCGAGCTGTCCGACGCCGGGCACACCGCCGCCGGTGACGACAACGACGCGTTCACCGAAGCCGTCGTCGGTTTCGTCAGCCGGTGACCGCCGGTCGTCGCACCGCCGGGTTCGACTTCCTCGAACAACCGGCGCTCCCCGCCCCGCGCGTCAGCGAAGCCCAGGCGCGCCACATCCTCGCCACGCACTACGGCATCGACGGCGACGCCGTCTCCCTGGGCAGCCAGCAGGACAAGAACTTCCTGGTGCGCGGCACCGACACCGGTGAGGTGGCGGGCGTGCTGAAGGTGGCCAACCCCGCCTTCAACGCCGTCGAGATCGCGGCGCAGGACGCGGCGGCGACACTGATCGCCGAGGCCGAACCCGCGCTGCGGATCGCGGTGCCGCTGCCCAACTCCGACGGCGCCGAGGTCACGACGGTCGACGGGCTGCTGGTCCGGTTGCTGCGGTACCTGCCCGGCGGCACGCTGATCGACGCCGGACATCTCGGTCCGGCCGCGGTCGCGGGGCTCGGCGAGGTCGCGGCGCGGGTCAGCCGGGCGCTGGCCGGGTTCGGGCACGAGGGCCTCGACCGGGTCCTGCAGTGGGATCTGCGGTACGGCGCCGACGTGGTCGCCGCGCTGATCGGCCACGTCGCCGACCCGGCGCAGCGCGAGCGGGTCTCGACCGCTGCCCGCGAGGCCGCCGAGCGCCTCGACCGCGTCGCCGACGCACTCCCCCGCCAGGCCGTGCACCTCGACATCACCGACGCCAACGTCGTCGTGACCCCGGCGGCCGACGGCACCCGCCGCCCCGACGGGGTGATCGACTTCGGCGACCTCACCGAGAGCTGGGCGGTGTCGGAGCTGGCGATCGCCGCATCGTCGGTGCTGGGGCATCCCGGAACCGAGCCCGTGTCGATCCTGCCCGCGGTGCGCGCGTTCCACGCCATCCGGCCGCTGACGGACGCGGAGATCGACGCGTTGTGGCCGATGGTCGTGCTGCGGACGGCGGTGCTCATCGTCAGCGGCGCCCAGCAGGCCGAACTCGACCCGGACAACACGTACGTCACCGAACAGTCCGCCGGTGAGTGGCGGATGTTCGACCAGGCGATGTCCGTGCCGATGGACGTGATGACCGCGATGTTGCGCGCCGAGCTCGGCGTCGCCGCGCCACGTGCCGAGGTCACCGCCGCCGCGCCGATGGTCGGTGCGGAAAACGTTGTCACATTGAATCTCTCGACAACGTCGGAGGTGTACGACTTTGCGTTCATCCCCGGTGGCTGGCTGTCCGAAGGCGTCGAGGACGGGCTCGCTGCAGACGCGGTCGCGCGCGGAGCGACGCTGGTGCTCACCCGCTTCGCCGAGCCGCGCCTGACGCTGGCGCCCGCGTTGAGCCAGCGCAGCGCCGACGTGGTGCCGACCGGAGTCGGACTGTGGCCCGCCGAGGCGCTCACGCTCGTGGCGCCCTGGGACGGTGAGGTGACGGCCAGCGGCGAGGACGGTGTCACACTGCGCGGTAGTGACTTCGAGGTGATGGTGACCGGCGTGCGTCCCGCCCTCGTGACCACGGATGTACGGGCCGGCGATCCACTCGCTCACGCCGACGCCGCGCGGTGGTCCGAGGTCGCGGTCCGCCCGGTCGGTGCGGTACCCGCGCCGGCGCTGGTGCGTCCCGAGGTGGCGTCGGGGTGGTTGGCGCAGGTATGCGATCCGCGGCCACTGCTCGGTCTGCCACGGGAGGCGCCGGACTCCCCCGTCGCCGACCTGGTCGAGCGGCGCGACCGCAGTTTCGCGCCGGTGCAGGAGCACTACTACCGCAGGCCACCGCAGATCGAACGCGGCTGGCGGCACTACCTGATGTCGACCGCGGGTCGCTGCTACCTCGACATGGTCAACAACGTCACGGTGCTGGGGCACGCCCATCCACGGGTGGCCGACACCGCGGCCAGGCAACTGCGCAAACTCAACACGAACTCGCGGTTCAACTACAGCGCGGTCGTCGAGTACAGCGAGCGGCTCGCCGCCGAACTGCCCGACCCGCTCGACACCGTCTTCCTGGTCAATTCCGGTTCGGAGGCAAGCGATCTGGCGATCCGGCTGGCGCTCGCCGCCACGGGACGCCGGGACGTCGTCGCGATGCGCGAGGCGTACCACGGCTGGACCTACGGCACCGACGCGGTGTCCACCTCCACCGCCGACAATCCCAACGCGCTGGCCACCCGGCCGGACTGGGTGCACACCGTGGAGTCGCCGAACAGCTTCCGCGGCAAGTACCGCGGGCCCGACGTCGGCCGCTACGCCACCGAGGCCGTGGCGCAGGTCGAGCAACTCGTCGCCGACGGTCGCGCGCCGGCCGGGTTCATCTGCGAATCGGTGTACGGCAACGCCGGTGGCATGGCGCTGCCCGACGGGTACCTGCGGCAGGTGTACGCGGCGGTGCGCGGCGCAGGCGGTCTGGCGATCGCCGACGAGGTCCAGGTCGGTTACGGCCGTCTCGGACACTGGTTCTGGGGGTTCGAGCAGCAGGGTGTGGTGCCCGACATCGTGTCGATGGCGAAGTCGACCGGCAACGGCTATCCGCTCGGCGCGGTCATCACCAGCCGGGCGGTCGCCGAGGCGTTCCGCTCCCAGGGCTACTTCTTCTCCTCGACCGGCGGCAGCCCGCTCTCATGTGCGATCGGTCTGACGGTGCTCGATGTGCTGTGCTCAGAAGATCTGCAGGGCAACGCCGTTCGGGTGGGCGGACAGCTCAAGGCGCGGCTGGAGGCACTGGGCGAGAAGCACCCGATCATCGGCACAGTGCACGGGGTCGGGTTGTATCTCGGCGTCGAGATGGTGCGCGACCGCGAGACGCTGGAGCCGGCGACCGAGGAGACCGCGGCCATCTGCGAGCGCATGCTCGAACTCGGCGTCGTCATCCAGCCGACCGGCGACCATTCGAACATCCTCAAGACCAAACCACCGCTGTGCATCGACACCGAGTCCGCCGACTTCTACGTCGACGCACTCGACCGGGTGCTCACGGAAGGGTGGTGATCGCATGACCGGACCCGAGATCGCCGCCGTGGTACTCGCTGTCGTCGCGGCGGCCGAGGCGGTCGGCCTCGTCACGCTGTGGGTGATGTTCACCCGGACCCGCGATGAGGCCGACGAACTGCGCGCCCGCGTCGACACCAGGAGCATGCTGCTCAGCGGCGGCCGCGAAGCGGTCAAACACGTGTGGCAGACCGCGAACCTGGTGCGCGAGAGGGGTTTCGGCGGCGCGATCAGTTCGTCCATCGAGGACCTCGCCGACTGGTTCGCCGTCGAACGCCCCGACCTGGCGCGGCTGGCACCCAACGGCAGGGTGACGATCATGTTCTCCGACATCGAGGATTCGACGGCGCTGAACAACCGGATCGGTGACCGGGCCTGGGCGCGGCTGATCGGCAGGCACGCCCGTTCGGTGGAGCGGCATGTGAAGGACCACGAGGGTCATGTGGTGAAGAGTCAGGGCGACGGGTTCATGGTGGCGTTCGCCTCACCCGAGAACGCGGTGCGGTGTGCAATCGCCCTGCAGCACTCGCTGCGCCGACGGCCGAACGGGATCCGGGTGCGCATCGGGATCCACACCGGCAAGTCGGTCCGGCGCGGCGAGGACCTGTTCGGCCGCAACGTCGCACTGGCGGCGCGGGTGGCCGCCGAGGCCGACGGCGGCGAGATCCTGGTCAGCGAGGCGGTGCGCGATGCGCTTTCCGACGCGGACGGGGTGGCCATCGGCGACGGCCGCGAGGTCTCGTTGAAGGGTTTCTCGGGCAAGCACCACGTGTACGCGGTGACCGGTCAGCGCGGCGGTTCGGATTCGTCGAGCCGCTGATGCAGACGCGCCCGGATGTCGTCCGGCGTGTAGGCCCGGCGCCGACGCTGATCGCGCGCCACGAAGGCCCCGCCGGCCACGACACCGGCGACACCGGCCAACCCGACCCACTTCCAGACGCTGCGCATGCCATGAGTGTGCCTAAGCTGCGCTGGTGAACGCCAACACCGTGTCGCTGGCCCGGGCGCTCGACGACACCCGCACCGGGGACGTCTGGCTGTTCCGGGGTGTGTCGGGACCCGACCGCGCGATTCAGGCGATGACGAACGCGCCGGTCAACCATGTCGGCATGACCGTCGCGATCGACGACCTTCCGCCGTTGATCTGGCACGCCGAACTCGGCGACAAGCTGCTCGACATGTGGACCGGCACCCATCACCGCGGCGTGCAGCTCAACGACGCCCGCGAGGCCGTCGAGCGGTGGACGCAGACCTACGGTCAGCGGTGCTGGCTGCGGCAGCTGACGCCGGAGGTGACACGCGCACAGGAGGACCGGATGCTGCGGGTGATCGCCCGCATGGACGGCACCCCGTTTCCCAGCACCGCGCGGCTCACCGGGCGCTGGCTGCGCGGCCGCCTGCCCGTCGTCAGCGACTTCACCCGCGGACTGCCCTACGTGCACCGCAGGGTCCGTGAGTCCGCCGAACGCGCCAGGGCACGCAAGCGAACGGCGCTGCAGACGGCGTACTGCGCCGAGACGGTGGCGATCACCTTCGAGGAGATGGGTCTGCTGGCCACCGAGAAGCACGACAACTGGTTCGACCCGGGATCGTTCTGGAGCGGGGACGACCTGCCGCTGGCCGGCCCGTACCGCCTCGGCGCCGAGATCGCGGTCGTCGGCTAACGGCGTCGCCCGGCGAGCAGGAGCGGCAGCCGCACCACCGCGAGGATCTGGTTCATCCGCCGGCGTCGGGCACGCATCTTGATCATCAGCCGCACCCCGATGCCGAGCGCGGCGACGACCACGACGATCCACAGTGTCGCCGCCACCAGATAGATCATCTCGACCGCCGTCACGGGGTCGAGCGTTCACGGTTCCCGTCGCGATCAGGTCACGGGCGCGACACACGTCGGCGGCTGATGCTCATCCCAGCGACAACCCGGCGTAGATCTCCTCGAGCAACGGCGCCAGCATCGCCTGTGCGGTGGTCCTGCCATCGGGCGACAGCGTGAGGTTCGTCCAGATCACCAGGGTGACGTCATTGTCCGGGTCGTATCCCATGAACGAATTGAAGCCGGGCAGTTCCCCGCCGTGGTAGAACATCGCGGCGTTCGGGCCGAACCGCTGATAGGAGATCCCGTACCCGTACTGCTGACCGTCGGGAGTGTCGGGATCCTCGGGTCGCAGGCTAGCCGTCCACTGCCGGTGGTGGTCGGCGTCGAAGACCTTGCCGGTGACGAGCGCCTTCATCCAGGTGGACAGGTCGGCGGCGGTGGAGATCGCCCCACCCGCCGCGGTGGCGTACGAGGGGTTCTGGTCTGTGTAGTCGACGGGTCGCAGTGTCCCGGCGCGGGCGGCGGCCTGCATGTCAGCCGGATACGGGTCGTCGGCGAGGGCGTAGAAACTGCCGCCGTACATGTAGCCGTGCGAGTAGGGCCTGGGCATGGCCGTGTCGTCGGCGGCGGGCAGGGACGTCTGGGTGAGTCCGGCGGGAGCGAACAGCCGGTCGTGGAACTGCTCGGCCAGGGGTCGGCCGCCGGCCTTCTCGGCGATCAGACCGAGCAGTGCGTAGTTGGTGTTGCTGTACTCGTAGGCGGAGTCGGGCGCGAACTGCGGTGGATGCCGGAACGCGATGGCGAGTACCTCCGCGGGCGTCCAGGACTTCTGGGGCTCGGCGTCCATGACGGCCGCCAGCGCGGGGTCTGCGGTGTACCCGTAGAGGCCGCTGCGCATGGTGAGAAGCTGTGCGACGGTGATGTTCTCACCGTTCGGCACGTCCGGGACGTAGGTGGTGACCGGGTCGGTGAACGCCACCTTGCCGTCCTGCGCGAGTAGCACGATCAGCGCCGCCGTCATGGTCTTGGTGTTGGAGGCGATGCGGAAGTGGGTGTCGGCGGCAGGCGGATCTTGGGTGCCGAGTTCGGTGGTGCCCGCCGCGGCGGTGAACCGGCCCCGGGGCGTGTGGATGAGGACGAACGCGCCGGGCACCGTCAACTCGTCGGCGAGCCCGTCGACGAGCTGCTGGAGGGCCTGCGGGTCGATGGTGCGCAGCGCGGAGGTCTGCGGTGCGGAGACCTCCGGTGCGGAGACCTCCGGTGCGGAGGTGGACGAACAGCCGAGCAGGAGCGCCGCCACACCGGCCGCGATGCGCAGCGATGTCCGGGTTCTGCCGTGCTGGGGAACGATCATCGTCGCGCCACCGCCTCTGAGCTGGGCCCCTGGGCCGGACGTTACCTCCGGCGGACGCTCACCGCCGGGTTTCGACCCAGGCGGCCGCATGCGGCGAGGGTCCGCATGCACCACGGGTACGTCGACGACGCGCCGTGGGGTCCGTTCGCCGCCGCGACCAGCCTGCTGACGCTGCAATTCCTCCCGCCGGACGAACGGCGCCGCACCGCGGCGAAGGTGCGGCGACGGCTGGCGCGCGGGGCTCCGTTCGTCGTGATGCACCTGAGTTCTCCGCAGCGCGACGAGGCCGAGCGGGAGTCGTGGATGCGACGTCACGCCGCGAACCTGGTGGCGTCGGGGATCGAGCCCGTCGACGCGGAGAGTGCGCGCACCACGATCGCGAAGGATGTTCCTGTGCTGACACCCGAGCAGGGTCGGGCGATCCTGCAGGACGCCGGCTTCGCCGATGTCACCGAGTTCTTCTCGGCGTTCACCTTCCGTGGGTGGGTCGGCTACGCCTGACGGTCAGGCCGCCCGCCCATACAAGCCGACGATGCGTCAGCAATTGTTGACGAGCTGCGACGGTGCATTCCCGGCCGGGACGGTCCATAACTACACCGCCGCCGCGGCAGCGGGGGGTCAGTTGATTTTCGCCAGCGCGACGGAAATCGGAGGAAGCATCGGGCATCCGAATGTGCCTGTGAGCGCGAGTCACGCCTCGTGTCCGCGGTATCCGCCCACGCGCCGCTAATCGTCTTTCACTGCACGTTGAAGCAGGGCTCGACCGGATCACGCCACCGACAAACGTCATGACGATGAGCTACTCGATCGCGGCGCGAACGATCTCGACGACACGCCTCTCGGTAACGTCGTCGAGGCCGTCGAAGTACCGGGCCGCGGGAATCAACTGCCCGTCCTTGCCCCCGGCGGACTTGAGCGTGGCTTTCTCGCTCACGCCGAGAGTCATCACGTCGTCGTTCCGGAAGAAGATGAGAACGGGACTGCTCGCGGACTTGGCGTAGCCCGGCATGCCGTACCAGATTCGCGGCTTGAGCTCGGGCGCAGCGGAGACGATCACGTCGTGCAGGCGTTGCATGACACCTCGCCTCGGCTCATCCATTGCCGCGATCTTGTCGAGGACCTGATGGAGGTTCTTGTCGTCCTTGTTCGCCACTGTCATGTCCTTTTCGTCAGCCGATGGATTCATCGGCGCAATGGAGTTGACGCACCATAAGGTGCAGCACCCCATCGAGGACATGTCCTGACCAGCTCAGGCCCCTCCGCAATGATTCAGGTGATCGTCACCTGGAAGCGCGCACGGACATTAACACGCGACTACACGTTGAAGCGGAACTCCACCACGTCCCCGTCGGCCATCACGTAGTCCTTACCCTCCATGCGGACTTTGCCCGCCGCCTTCGCCGCCGCCATCGAACCCGCCTCGACGAGATCGTCGAACGACACGACCTCGGCCTTGATGAAGCCCTTCTCGAAGTCGCTGTGGATCACGCCTGCGGCCTTGGGCGCGGTATCGCCCTGGTGGATGGTCCACGCGCGCGCCTCCTTCGGGCCCGCCGTGAGGTAGGTCTGCAGCTTCAGCGTGTGGAAACCGGCACGCGCCAGCGCGTCGAGCCCGCGTTCGGTCTGCCCGATCGACTCGAGCAGCTCGGCGGCCGACTCGTCGTCGAGCTCCTGCAGTTCCGCCTCGATCTTCGCGTCCAGGAACACGCAGTCGGCCGGCGCCACCAGCTCGCGCAGTTCGGTCTTGCGCGCCTCGTCGGTCAGCACGGTCTCGTCGGCGTTGAACACGTAGAGGAACGGTTTGGTGGTCATCAGATTCAGTTCACGCAGCAGCGTCGCGTCGAAACGCGCGCCGAACAGCGTCTTGCCGGAGTTCAGCATCTCCTGCGCCGCGACGGCCGCGTCGAGGACGGGCTTGCGGTCCTTGTGCGTGCGGGCTTCCTTCTCCAGCCGCGGCACCGCCCGCTCGAGGGTCTGCATGTCCGCGAGGATCAGCTCGGTCTCGATCACCTCGATGTCGGACTTCGGATCCACCTTGCCGTCGACGTGGACGACGTCGTCATCGGCGAAGACCCGCACGACCTGGCAGATCGCGTCACATTCGCGGATGTTGGCGAGGAACTTGTTGCCCAGTCCCGCACCCTCCGAAGCGCCCTTCACGATCCCGGCGATGTCGACGAACGTCACCGGCGCAGGCACAATCTTGTCGGAATGGAACATCTTCGCGAGCGCGTCGAGCCGGGGGTCCGGCAGGGCGACCACACCTTCGTTGGGCTCGATCGTCGCGAACGGGTAGTTCGCCGCGAGCACGTTGTTGCGCGTCAGCGCGTTGAACAGAGTCGACTTACCGACATTCGGCAGTCCGACGATTCCCAGGTTGAGCCCCACAGGGACCACAGTCTGCCAGAGCGCGGCAGGCGCGCCCGCGCGCGCTGGACGCGCGCACTCCGAATGAGCCGGTACGGTCTACCTGTGTCCGGACAGCGCGCACGGTCGGCAGTACCGGCCGACCATCGCTCTGTGCACCCACTCTTCCCAGGTCTGCCGTGGTGGGGTGCGGTGGTGCTGGCGTTCACCGTCACCGCGGTCGGCTTCGCGTTCGACGCCGGTTCCGGCAGCCGCGAACTGGGGTCGGTCTTCTCCGCCTGCTACGTGCTGGGATGCCTGCTCGCCGTCCTCGCCGTGCGCCAGTCGGGCATCTTCACCGCGGTGATCCAGCCGCCGCTGCTGCTGTTCGTCACCGTGCCCGGTGCCTACTTCCTGTTCCACGGCTCGGAGATCGGCGGCCTCAAGGATCTGGCGATCAACTGCGGCTATCCCCTCATCGAGCGGTTCCCGCTGATGTTCTTCACGTCCGCGGCGGTCCTGCTCATCGGCATGGCGCGGTGGTATCTGGGGATGTCGTCGCGCCGCGCGACGGCCACCTCGGAGACGCCCACCACGGCCAAGACCACAGCCAAGGCCAAGACCGCTCCGGCCGCCGCGGCGGCCAGCGGCCTGGTCACGGCGCTCAAGAGCAAGGTGTCCGGGCTCATGGCACCCCCCGGCGCATCCGCGGCCGCGACGGGCGACCAGGACGAGGAGACGCCGCGGCGGAGGCGCAGCAGCGACCGGCCACGGCGCGCCGCCAAACCGGCTGCCGAGCGGACGCGTTCGAGCCGTGACACCGCCCGCGGCGCCGCGGCGCGCAAACCGGCGAAGCGGACCGGCACCGCGTCACGCGCGCGGCACAACCGCCCGCCCGACACCGAGATCATCGAACCGGTCGTCGACCGGCCGCGCCGGTCCCGTTCGGCGCCGCGCACCTCGGAGTCCCCCGAACCGCGCAGGCGGTCCCGCGCGCAGGAGCCCCGCGAGGCCAGGGAACCGCGGGAACGCCGGGAACCGCGCGAGTCGCGCAAGCTGCCGCCGCGCGAACGGCGCTCGACCTACGATCGTCCGGAACGCCGGCCCGAACGCACTCGCCGATTCGACGACTACGAGCCCTACGAACCGCTGGAACCGCACACCCGCAACGGAAACGGCAACGGCAGCCACCACCCGATCTCCCGGGTGCGCTACCGCGGCGCGGACGAGGACGACCAGCGCAGCGAGTACCGCAGCACCCCGCGCGCACGGCGCAGCTGGGACGCCGACGCCTGGGAGTACGACGTCTGAGCGCTCAGACGGCGACGGACGTACCGCAGATCCCGCAGACCTCGAACTGACGGCGCTTCCACCGGGCTACCGGGACGAAGAAGAGCGTGAACTGCTTGAACTGACGCATGCGCGTCCACTGCGTGGTGTTGTGACAGCGTGGACAGGTGCGGGTCTGCCCGGCGCCGAGGTACTGCTGCTTGGTGCTGAGGCCGAACAGGAAGAAGAACACCTCCCCAGCCTAGGGAACGGCGTCAGCCGCGGGCGGGCCGGATCTCCCGGGGCAGCGCGAACACCAGCGTCTCGTTGGCGGTCGTGACCGGCTGCACGGTCCCGTACCCGTATTCGGCGAGCCGCTCGAGCACGCCGCGCACCAGGACCTCGGGCACCGACGCGCCGGAGGTGACGCCGACCGTGGTGACGCCGTCGAGCCACGCGGGATCGATGTCCTCGGCGTAGTCGACCAGATGCGCCGCATCCGACCCGGCGCCCAGGGCCACCTCGACCAGGCGCACCGAGTTCGACGAGTTCTTCGAGCCGACGACGATGACCAGTTCGCACTCCGGAGCCATCGCCTTGACCGCGACCTGGCGGTTCTGGGTGGCGTAGCAGATGTCGTCGCTGGGCGGATCCTGCAGCGTGGGGAACTTCTCCCGCAGCCGGCGCACCGTCTCCATGGTCTCGTCGACGCTCAGCGTGGTCTGCGACAGCCAGATGACCTTGTTCGGATCGCGCACGGTGACCTTGTCGACCGCGTCGGGGTTGTCGACGACCTGAACGTGGTCGGGCGCCTCACCGGCGGTGCCGACGACCTCCTCGTGCCCCTCGTGGCCGACGAGCAGGATGTCGTAGTCGTCGCGGGCGAAGCGTTTGGCCTCGTTGTGCACCTTGGTCACCAGCGGGCAGGTGGCGTCGATGGTCTTGAGGTTGCGGGCCGCGGCCTCGACGTGCACGGTCGGGGCGACGCCGTGGGCCGAGAAGACGACGATGGCGCCCTCGGGGACCTCATCGGTCTGTTCGACGAAGACGGCGCCGGCCTTGGCGAGTGTGTCAACGACGTAGCGGTTGTGCACGATCTCGTGGCGCACGTAGACCGGGGCGCCGTGCTTCTCCAGCGCGCGCTCGACGGTCTCCACCGCTCGGTCCACGCCGGCGCAGTATCCGCGCGGCTCGGCCAGCAGGACCCGCTTACCGGACACGCCGCCCGTCACCGAGCTGGATGCACCCGGAATCCCCATGTTGATCGTCGACGGCATGAACCCCAGGGTACTGACCGATGCGTCCGACCGCCCAGCCGTAGGCTGTCGTCATGGCTACTGCACCCTATGGGGTTCGTCTGCTGGTCGGCGCCGCCGTCACCGCGGTCGAGGAGACCCGCAAGCTGCCACACACCATCCTGATGTATCCGATGACCGTGGCCAGTCAGGTCGCCAGCATCGTGATCCATTTCCAGCAGAACATCGCCGACCTGGTCAACAAGGGCGACGAGACGCTGGAGAACCTCTTCCCACCCAAGGACGAGCAGCCGGAGTGGGCCACGTTCGACGAGGACGACGGCGACCCGGCGCAGGCCCCCGACGGGGAGCGGCGCACCGAGGGCCGCTTCGCGCTGTTCTCCGACGGTGAACCCGAGGGATCGGACGCCGAGGACACGGGGACGTCGCAGCGGACGTCGGCGGCGACCGACACGCCCGCGATCGTCACCGAACTGGACTACGAGTCGCTGACCCTGGCGCAGCTGCGTGCGCGGCTACCGTCGCTGAGCGTCGACGATCTCGAGGCGCTGCTCGCCTACGAGGGCGCCACCCGCTCGCGCGCACCGTTCCAGACCCTGCTGGCCAACCGGATCACCCGCGCCACCGCGAAGTGACGACCCCGGCCGAGCAGGGCAAGTCTCCCGACAATCCCTGGCCGGTCCGCGCCGTCGCCACCCGCGTCGCCAAGTACATCGACCGGCTCGGCATGGTGTGGATCGAAGGCCAGCTCACCGAGCTCAAGGTCCGCCAGACGACGGCCTGGATGGTCCTGCGCGATCCGGCAGCCGACATGTCGCTGTCGGTGAGCTGCCCGCGTGACCTCGTCGCGAACGCCCCGGTGCCGCTGTCGGAGGGCACCCAGGTCATCGTGCTGGGCAAGCCGCAGTTCTACACCCGCAACGGTTCGTTCAGCCTGCGGATCAGCGAGATCCGCGCCGTCGGCATCGGCGAACTGCTGGCCCGCATCGACCGCCTGCGCCGCCTGCTCGACGCCGAGGGCCTCTTCGATCCCCGGCTCAAGCGGCCCATCCCGTTCCTGCCCGGCACGATCGGCCTGATCACCGGCCGCGCCAGCCATGCCGAACGCGACGTGATGACGGTCGCGGCCCACCGGTGGCCCGCGGTCCGGTTCGCCGTGCGCAACACCATCGTGCAGGGCCCCAGCGCGGTCCCGCAGATCGTCGGCGCGCTGCGCGAACTCGACCGTGACCCGGCCGTGGACGTCATCGTGCTGGCCCGCGGCGGCGGCAGCGTCGAGGATCTCCTGCCGTTCTCCGACGAGACGCTGTGCCGGGAGATCGCCGCCTGCACCACCCCGGTGGTCAGCGCGGTCGGCCACGAACCCGACAACCCGCTGTGCGATCTGGTGGCCGACCTGCGCGCGGCGACCCCGACCGACGCCGCCAAACGGGTCGTTCCCGACGCCGCCGCCGAACAGGCGTTCGTCGCCGATCAGCGCCACCGCAGCGCCCGCGCGCTGCGCCACTGGGTGCACCGCGAACAGCACCACCTCGATCAGTTGCGCAGCCGGCCGGTGCTGGCCCGTCCGATGCAGGCGATCGACGCGCGCGCCGAGGAGGTGCGCCGCGCCCGGTCCACCGCGCGCCGCGACATCACCCGGATGCTGACTGCCGAGACGGAGCGCGTCGCCCACCTCGCCGCCCGGCTGACGACGCTGGGCCCGGCCGCCACGCTCGCGCGCGGCTACGCGGTCGTGCAGACCATGCCCGATACGAACGTATTGCGGACCACGGCCGACGCACCTGCGGGCAGACACCTGCGCATTCGCGTCGCCGACGGCGCGATCACCGCGGTGAGTGAGGGAACCGATGAAGCCCATTAGTGACATGGGATATGAAGAGGCGCGCGACGAGCTGGTCGCCGTCGTCCAACAGCTCGAACAGGGCGGCCTTGATCTGGATGCGTCGCTGAGATTGTGGGAGCGCGGCGAAGAGCTGGCCCGATGCTGCGAGGAGCACTTAGCCGGGGCACGTCAGCGCATTGAGACCGCACTGGCCGAGCGCGACGCCGACGACGGTTGACAAGGAAACCGATCCGCATCCGGGGGTTCTAAACTAGAACACGTTTCAGTTATCCTCGCCCCATGGGTGATGCATCGCTGACCACAGAACTGGGCCGTGTGCTGGTGACCGGTGGATCCGGCTTCGTCGGCGCGAACCTCGTGACCGAACTGCTCGAGCGCGGGCACGACGTGCGCTCGTTCGACCGCGCGCCGTCCCCGCTGCCGCCCCATCCCCGGCTGCAGACCCTCGAAGGGGACATCTGCGATCCGGAGACGGTGGCCGCCGCGGTCGCCGGCGTCGACACCGTCTTCCACACCGCGGCGATCATCGATCTGATGGGAGGCGCGTCGGTCACCGAGGAGTACCGCAAGCGCAGCTTCGCCGTCAACGTCGGCGGCACCGAGAACCTCGTGCGCGCGGGGCGGGCCGCCGGGGTGAAGCGGTTCGTCTACACCGCGTCCAACAGCGTCGTGATGGGCGGTCAGCGGATCGTCGCCGGCGACGAAACCCTGCCCTACACCGACCGGTTCAACGACCTCTACACCGAGACCAAGGTCGCCGCGGAGAAGCTCGTGCTGTCCGAGAACGGAACCGACGGCATGCTCACCTGCTCGATCCGGCCGAGCGGCATCTGGGGCCGCGGCGATCAGACGATGTTCCGCAAGGTGTTCGAATCCGTGCTGGCCGGACACGTCAAGGTGCTTGTCGGCAGCAAGAACGTCAAACTCGACAACTCCTACGTGCACAACCTCATTCACGGTTTCATCCTCGCCGCCGAACATCTGGTGCCCGGCGGAACGGCACCGGGTCAGGCGTATTTCATCAACGACGGCGAACCGATCAACATGTTCGAGTTCTCCCGTCCCGTGGTGGAGGCGTGCGGCGAGCGCTACCCGCGGCTGCGGGTGCCCGGCCGGCTCGTGCACTTCGTGATGACGGTCTGGCAGCGGCTGCACTTCCGCTTCGGGCTGCCCAAACCGCTGCTGGAACCCACCGGCGTGGAGCGGATCTCCCTCGACAACTATTTCTCCATTGCGAAAGCCGAACGCGAACTCGGCTACCGCCCGCTGTTCACGACCGAGCAGGCGATGGCCGCGTGTCTGCCGTACTACGTCGAGCTGTACCGGAAGATGAAGGCCGAGTCAGCGAAAACCCCTGCCGTGCAGGCGGTTCCGGCCGCGCCACCGGCGGGCTGATCCGGACGGTCAGCGCGTCCCGGTGTCGGCCGACAGGTCGTCGTCGTCGACGAACTCCAGGCCACCGTCGTCGAGGGCCACGGCCCAGCGGCGCGCGGCGTCGGCGATATGGTGCTCGCCGATCTCGACCGCTTTTCCGGCGGCATCGGCGAAATCCTCGACCACGACACCGCGCTTTTCATGATCGGTTCCCGGATGCACCAATACCCGCGAATTGACGGCTATCTGCGAATCACCGCCCTCGGCGTCCCCCGCGTCGATATTCGCCGCCATTTCCGCACCTCCCAGCGCATCTGAGTCGTTGACTGAAGTGAACCACGCCGGCACCTGCGCAGTGCCGTTTCTCTGTATTCGCCGCGCGGCGCGAGAATGCTACGAATTGGTGTCGACTTTCGTGTCGGTGTGACCAAAAGCCCCCGCGCATCACGACCGCGCGAGACCGGTCGCCACCTCGTCGGGGATGTTCCACCGCACGGAGGTCACCCGGGCGTCGACCGCGAGCACACCCACCACCTTCTCGAGCACCGCGTCGTCGCGCGCCAGCGCCGACACCCCGGCCGCCATCTCGACCTGTCCCGCACCGGAGGCGGCCGACCGCATCGACGTCAGTTGCAACCGGGAGTCGTTGACCGCCTGCACCAGCAGCACCCGGATCTCGGTGTCGTGGTCCTCGCGACAGACGATGGTCAGTAGGTAGTGCACCGGTGGGTGCTCCCTGCCGCCCCAGTTCTTGCGACGGTCCATCGTCTCGGCCAGCGGGTGCAGCAGAAGGTTGACCGCGACCACGATGACCGCGCTGGCGAGGGCCTCGCGCCACAGCCAGGCGCCGGCCAGCGCGCCGACCGCGGCGGTCGACCACAATGTGGCCGCGGTGTTGAGCCCCGTCACCGACAGACCCTGCTTCATGATGACGCCGGCGCCGAGAAAGCCGATGCCCGAGACGATCTGCGCCGCCACCCGGGTGGGGTCGGCTCCGGGGAAACTGTAGGCGCCCAGGATGAGGTACAGCGCCGAACCCGTGCTCACCAGCGCCATGGTCTGCAGTCCGGCCATGCGCGAGCGCCACTGCCGTTCCAGGCCGATCGCCACGCCCAGCACGGTCGCCAGGCCGACGCGGGTGAGCAGGTCGACGGCCAACATGGCTGAGATTCTGCGCTCTCCGGCACCGATAAGCAGTGTTTCGTCGACGGCGCCTGCAACGTGTCTTAGTTTGAGTAGCCGTGACCACCAACCGCACCGCCGCCGTCGTCGGCGCCGCCTCGGGCATCGGCTGGGCGACGGCCCAGGCGCTGGCCGCGGACGGCTACCGCGTCGTCCTGGCCGACCGCAACGCCGACGGCGCCCGCGAGCGCGCCGCAACTCTCGGCGAGCCCCATACGTCGGCGTACGCCGACGTCACCGACGAGGAGTCGGTGCAGCGCCTGTTCGACCAGACCGGCCCGCTCGACGCGGTGGTGAACTGCGCCGGGTTCAGCAACGTCGGCATGATCGTCGACATGCCCGTCGACCAGTTCCGTGAGGTCGTCGACGTGTGCCTGACCGGAGGCTTCGTCGTCACCAAACACGCCGGCCGGGTGTTGCGCGAAGGCGGTGTGCTGGTGCAGATCTCGTCGCTCAACGGCCGTCAGCCCGCCGCCGGGATGAGTGCCTACTGCGCGGCCAAGGCCGGCCTGTCGATGCTCACCCAGGTCGCGGCGCTGGAGATGGCGCCGCGCGGGATCCGGGTCAACGCCGTCGCCCCCGGATTCGTGCACACCCCGCTGACCGATCCGGCGGCCAGCGTGCCCGGCGTGGTCGAGGAGTACCTGGAGAACACCCCGCTCGGCCGCGCCGGCCAACCCGAGGACGTCGCCGCCGCGGTGGCGTTCCTGTGTTCACCCGGCGCGTCGTGGATGACCGGCGAGGTCCTCGACCTCAACGGCGGCGCCCACCTCAAGCGGTATCCCGATATCCTGCACCACGTGATGAAACTGGCTGACTCGCAATGACGTTCGCGGGCAAACAGGCGATCGTCACCGGCGCGGGCTCGGGGATCGGGGCCGCGCTGTGCCGGGCACTGGTCGCTGCCGGGGCCGAGGTGCTGTGCACTGACATCGACGCCGACGCGGCCGAGGCGACCGCGCGGCACCTCGGGGCCGGGTCGGCGCGGTTGGACGTGACCGACGCGGCCGCGGTGCAGCGGACCGTCGACGACGTGGTGGCCAGGGCGGGCCGACTGGACCTGATGTTCAACAACGCGGGCATCTCGTGGGGCGGTGACACCGAACTGCTGACGCTCGACCAGTGGAACGCGATCATCGACATCAACATCCGCGGCGTCGTGCACGGCGTGGCCGCGGCGTACCCGCAGATGGTCCGCCAGGGGCACGGCCACATCGTCAACACCGCCTCCATGGCGGGGCTGACCGCGGCGGGACTGATCAGCAGCTACGTGATGACCAAACACGCCGTCGTCGGCCTGTCGCTGGCACTGCGGTCGGAGGCCGTCGCCCACGGTGTGGGGGTGCTCGCCGTGTGCCCGGCCGCCGTCGAGACGCCGATCCTCGACAAGGGCGCCATCGGGGGGTTCGTCGGCCGTGACTACTACCTGCAGGGGCAGCGGGTCAAAGCCCCCTACGACGCCGACCGGCTGGCGAACGACACCCTGCGCGCAGTCGAGCGCAACAAGGCCGTCCTCGTCAAACCCCGGCAGGCGCACGCGGCGTGGGTTTTCGCCCGGCTCGCCCCCGGGCTGATGCAGCGGATGGCCGCGCGGTTCGTCGCCGAGCAGCGGGCCGGGCAGCGGGCGCGGACGGTCGGCACGGGATAGGCCGACGTGTCCGACGACGTGTCCGGTGATGTCGAGGCCGGTTTCACCGCAACCCAGAAGCGCGCACTCGGCGTGGTCACCCTGCTGGCCGTGGCGTTCGGCGCGTACTTCCTGCGCGAGTTCTTCATCCTCGTCGTGGTGGCCGCCGTCGGCGCCTACCTGTTCAGCCCGCTCTACGAACGGCTGCGGCGCCGCTTCGGCGTCGGTTTGTCCGCGACGCTGACGCTGTTGGCGGCGATGCTCACGGTGATCATCCCCGTCAGCCTCGTGGTGTTCCTGGCGATCGTGCAGATCTCCCAGATGGTCACCACCGTCAACGAGTGGATGGCGACGACCGACATCAGCACCCTCGGTGACCGGGCGATGACGATGGCCAACGAGCTCATCGACAAGGTGCCGTTCCTCGACTTCCGGCTTACCCCGGACACGTTGCGCGACGCGGTGGTCACGGTGTCCCAACGCGTCGGCGAATGGCTGCTCGGGGTCTTGCAGGGGGCGGTGGGCGGCGTTCTCGGCGCGCTCGCCGCCGCGGTGATCTTCCTCTACGTGTTCATCTCGCTGCTGGTGAACCGGGAGAAGTTGCGCATGTTGATCCGCAGGCTCAACCCCCTCGGCGAGGACATCACCGACCTGTACCTCGCCAAGACCGGGGCGATGGTCAAGGGCACGGTCAAAGGCCAGTTCGTCATCGCCCTGTGCCAGGGGGTGGCCGGCGCCGTCTCCATCTACGTCGCGGGGTTCCACGAAGGATTCTTCTTCTTCGCGATCGTGTTGAGCGCACTGTCGGTGATCCCGCTCGGCAGCGGGATCCTGAGCATCCCGTTCGGCATCGGTATGGCGTTGTTCGGCAACGTGATCGGCGGGGTGTTCGTGGTGGCGTTCCACCTCCTCGTCGTCACCAACATCGACAACGTCCTGCGCCCGGTGCTGGTACCGAAGGCGGCCCGCCTCGACCCGGCGCTGATGCTGCTCGCGGTGTTCTCGGGCATCGCGATGTTCGGCTTCTGGGGCATCGTCCTGGGACCCGTGCTGATGATCATCATCGTGACGACGATCAGCGTGTATCTGGCGGTCTACAAGGGTGTCCCGCTGGCCCCGCCGGACGACGACGAACCACGCCGACCCGTCACACCGCGGTGGTGGCGTGCACTCACGAACCTGGTGCGCCGCGACAGGCCCGCGGCTACGCGCCGACCAGCCGCTCGGTGAGGAACTCGACCACGCGCTTGCGGGCTTCGTACGCGGGGTGACCGTCGACTTCACGGATCTGGTCGGTCAGCACCGAATGCGCGGTCGGCGAGATGCCGTGCGCATTGCCCCTGCCGGAGTCGATCTCGATGACCTCGAACGCGTCGCCCAACCGGGCCTTGAGCGTGCTGAACCGCTCCGCAGGCGACATCCAGTCCTTGCTGAAGCGCAGAGCCAGCGCACACAAGCCGTCCTCGGCGGCGCGCCGTTCGATGACGCGCAGTTCGCCTTCCGACAGGCCCGGGTCGCGTTTGTGTCTGAGCGTGACGGGCAGCGGCAGCGACGGCTGGCTGAGCACCGGGGCGAGCACGCTGTCGTCGACGGCGGCGGCCAGCGCGAAGCCGCCCGTGAAGCACTGCCCGATGACGCCGACGCCCCTGCCGGGGGTGCGGGCGTTGAGGTCGCGCGCCAGCGCCCGCAGGTAGTGGGCCACCGGGCGGTCCGCATTGGTCGCGAACGCCGCGAACTCCTTGGACACGCAACCCTTGAGCAGCACGGGCGCCATACCGGGCCGCATCGCCGGCGCGCCGGGCGTGCCGAACAGCGACGGTGCGGCGACGGTGAAGCCGTTGTCCACCAGATGGTTGCCCAGCGCCAGCACGTGCGGGTGCAGCCCGGGCATCTCGGGGATGAGGACGACACCGGGACCGTCGCCCTTGCGGTACACGTCGTGGGTGTAGCCGGCCGCGGTGAACGGTTCGGCGGTCCAGCCACTCAGGTCGGCTTCCGGAGCCGCCCCGGCGGCGACATCGGGCTTGCGAGCCGCCCCGGCGGCGACATCGGGCTTGCGAGCCGCCCCGGCGGCGACCTTCGGCTTCCGTGCGGTCATCGGGCCTCCAGAGGTTGTTGCTTCTGGGTCGCCGCGGCGAGGGCGCGGAACTCGTCGGTGCTGCCCGCGCCGGTGATCGCGATCTGCGCGTTGCCGGGCAGCCGCGTCGTCCACACCGGCTCCACACCCTCACCGCCCTGATAGACCACCCAGGTCACCCCGTCGACGTCCTGCGCGCCGGACGGCACGAGGCCGGGGGTGATGGACTCGACGAGCTTGTCTTCGTCGGCGTTGCTCTGCGTGAGGCTGAGGTACTTGCCGCTCGGGGCCAGATACCCGACCCGCGACACCACCGCGCGCGTCGGCACCCCGGTCCCCGGGTCGGTGGTGCCGGCCTCGATCCCCGACCGGCCGCCGGAGTTCGAGCGCCACCCGTCCGGCAGCGCGGGCAGCCGGATGGGGATCTTCAGTGCGTCCGCGTCGGCCTGCAGCGCCGAGGCCGCGTCGTGGGTCGGCGCCGGCCCCTCGGTCGGGCCCCGGCCCTGGAACGAGCACATGCCCAGCAGACCCGCCAGCACGACGCACGCCACCACCAGCGGCGCCAGGGACCAGAACATGTCCCGGCCGTCCTGCAGTACCCGCGGCTTTGCCTCCTTGGGCGCAGGACCGGACCACTCCTGCGGGGGCGGTTCCGGCTGCCCGGGGTCGACGGTCATGACAGCCAGTATCCCAGCCTCCCGACGGTGATCGGCTTCTGGGACAATCTGCCCATGCCAGCTGACTCTGATGCTCCTCGCACAAGCGGCTCATCGCGCCGCAGGGAAGCCCCCGACCGCAACCTCGCCCTCGAACTCGTCCGCGTCACCGAAGCCGGCGCGATGGCGGCGGGCCGCTGGGTGGGGCGCGGAGACAAGGAGGGCGGCGACGGCGCGGCCGTCGACGCCATGCGCGAACTGGTCAACTCGGTGTCCATGCGCGGCGTGGTGGTGATCGGCGAGGGCGAGAAGGACAACGCGCCGATGCTCTACAACGGCGAAGAGGTCGGCAACGGCGACGGACCGGACTGCGACTTCGCCGTCGACCCGATCGACGGCACCACGTTGATGAGCAAGGGCATGCCCAACGCGATCTCGGTTCTCGCGGTGGCCGAGCGCGGTGCGATGTTCGACCCGTCGGCGGTGTTCTACATGAACAAGATCGCCGTCGGTCCGGACGCCGTCGACGCCATCGACATCACCGCTCCGATCGGCGAGAACGTGCGCGCCGTCGCCAAGGTCAAGGGCCTGTCGGTGCGCGACGTCACCGTCTGCATCCTCGACCGGCCGCGCCACGAACAGCTCATCGCCGACGTCCGGGACGCCGGTGCCCGCATCCGGCTGATCTCCGACGGCGACGTGGCGGGCGCGATCTCGGCGTGCCGCCCGAACTCCGGCACCGACATGCTCGCCGGTATCGGCGGCACGCCGGAGGGCATCATCACCGCCGCCGCCATCCGCTGTATGGGCGGCGCCATCCACGCCCAGCTCGCCCCGAAGGACGACGAGGAACGCCAGAAGGCCATCGACGCCGGCCACGACATCGACCGGGTGCTCAAGACCGAGGACCTGGTGTCGGGCGAGAACGTGTTCTTCTGCGCCACCGGCGTCACCGACGGCGACCTGCTGCAGGGTGTGCGCTACACCGGCGGCGGCTGCACCACCCAGTCGATCGTGATGCGGTCGAAGTCCGGCACGGTCCGCATGATCGAGGCCTACCACCGTCTGTCCAAACTCAACGAGTACTCCGCTGTCGACTTCACCGGTGACAGCAACGCCGCCTATCCCCTGCCGTAACCGATCAGAAGGGCATCCATGACCGCCGACAGCGCTGTCGACCAGAACACCGAGTACCGCATCGAGCACGACACCATGGGCGAGGTCCGGGTGCCCAAGGATGCGCTGTGGCGGGCTCAGACCCAGCGGGCCGTCGAGAACTTCCCGATCTCGGGCCGCGGCCTCGAGCGCACCCAGATCCGCGCGCTCGGCCTGCTCAAAGGTGCCTGCGCACAGGTGAACAAGGACCTCGGACTGCTGGACGCGGAGAAGGCGGACGCGATCATCGCCGCGGCCGCCGAGATCGCCGACGGGCAGCACGACGACCAGTTCCCGATCGACGTGTTCCAGACCGGGTCGGGCACGAGCTCGAACATGAACACCAACGAGGTCATCGCGTCGATCGCGGCGGCCAACGGGGTGACCGTGCACCCCAACGACCACGTGAACATGTCGCAGAGCTCCAACGACACGTTCCCCACCGCCACCCACATCGCGGCCACCGAAGCCGCTGTGCGCCACCTGATCCCGGCACTGGAGGTGCTGCACGAGTCACTGGCGGGCAAGGCCCGGCAGTGGCGCACCGTGGTGAAGTCCGGCCGCACCCACCTGATGGACGCGGTGCCGGTGACGCTGGGCCAGGAGTTCGGCGGCTACGCCCGCCAGATCGAGGCCGGGATCGAGCGGGTCAAGGCGACGCTGCCGAGGCTCGGTGAGCTGGCCATCGGCGGCACCGCGGTGGGCACCGGACTCAACGCGCCCGACGGCTTCGGCGCCAAGGTCGTCGAGGTGCTCGTCGACCAGACCGGGCTGGGTGAATTGACCACGGCGAAGGACTCTTTCGAGGCTCAGGCCGCGCGTGACGGACTGGTCGAGGCCTCGGGTGCGCTGCGGGTCGTCGCGGTGTCGCTGACCAAGATCGCCAACGACGTCCGGTGGATGGGGTCGGGACCGCTGACCGGCCTGGCCGAGATCCAGCTGCCGGATCTGCAGCCGGGCAGCTCGATCATGCCGGGCAAGGTCAATCCTGTTCTGCCGGAGGCGGTCACGCAGGTCGCCGCCCAGGTCGTCGGCAACGACGCCGCCGTCGCATGGGGTGGCGCGGCCGGTGCGTTCGAGCTCAACGTCTACATCCCGATGATGGCCCGCAACCTGCTCGAGTCGTTCAAGCTGCTGACCAACGTGTCACGTCTGTTCGCCGAGCGGTGCATCGACGGACTCGTGGCCAACGAGGAGCACATGCGTGAGCAGGCCGAGTCGTCACCGTCGATCGTGACGCCGCTGAACTCGGCGATCGGCTACGAGGAGGCGGCCAAGGTCGCCAAGGAAGCGCTCAAGGAGCGCAAGACGATCCGCCAGACGGTCATCGACCGCGGACTGATCGGCGACAAGCTTTCCGAGGAGGAACTCGACCGTCGCCTCGACGTGCTCGCGATGGCGAAGGTCAAAGACGGCGACTGAACCGCGATTTCGGCGCGCTGACCGACGCTGAGCGCACGTCAGCGCGCCGGAATCACGGGACCTTGCGGTCGGTGATCGGGCCGGCGCGTAGATCCCGCAACATGCTGGTCAGCGGTCCCCGGTAGGACAGCACCGGGCTCTCGGTGTCGGCGCAGTGCTTGAACCCCTCGCCCATGTCGGCGATGGCGTCGAGCGACGTGCGGGCCGGCTTCCACCCGAGTTCGGACTGGGCGCGGCCGGTGTCGAGCAGCGGCACGGTGAACGCCATGTCGAGCCAGCCCTCGTCGATCGGTTGCAGCCGTGCCCGCCACGACAGCGCCACCGCCGGCCGCAGCAGGCTCGACGGCACGTGCACCGGATACGCCCCGAGCGCCTCGGCCAGGTCGTCGCGGCGCACCGGGGGTTCGGCCATCAGGTTGAACGGCCCTGAGGCGCGCTGTTCGACGGTCCGGGCGATCGCGTCGGCGACGTCGTCGGCGTGGATGATCGGCACGACCAGGCTGCGGTCCAGCGGCAGCACCGGAAGGAACCGAAGCCACCGCGGCTCGATGAACGCGGGCAGGGTGTAACGGCGCAATCCCCCTGCGGCGCTGCGCTGGACGATGAACCCGGGCCGCATCCGCGCGATGGTCAGACCGTCGTGGTGGCTGTGCTCGTAGTCGTCCAGCAGCGACTCGGCGGCGGATTTGGCCCGACTGTAGGCCGAGGTGTCGACACCGGCGGTCGACCAGGTCTCGTCGACGTACTGCCCGTAGCGGCCGGGCGCGTAGGTGCCCACCGACGACATGTGCACCAGCTGACCGACGCCGGCGACGTCGGCCGCCCGCAGCACCGCCCGGGTTCCCCCGACACCGACGGCGTCCAGGTACTGCACGTTGCGGGTCGGCTGGAAACCCCAGGCCAGGTGGACGACGGCGTCGGCGTCACGCATGACGGCCTGCAGCCTGGTGGTGGCGTCGTGGTCGGCCAGGTCGAGCTGACGCCACTGCGCGGAGCGGTAGATGCCGGTCTCCGGGGGTTGGCGGCGCGTCACCCCGGTCACGGTGTAGCCCCCGGCCTCGGCGAGTCGGTGCAGCAGGGCGGTTCCGACGTTTCCGCTGGCTCCGGTGATCACGACGCGTGTGGACATACTCGGTCAGTACCCGGACCCCACGGGTCCAATCACCCGTTCGGGCCTTTGTGCTCTACCGCCGCGCGGACCGGCGCGTGAACCTGGAAGGGTGACCACGTTTCCCGACGACGAGACGCTGCACGCTGCGCTGGCGTCGGCCGTGCGGGCCCCGTCGGTGCACAACAGCCAGCCGTGGCGTTGGCAGGTCGGCTCCGACCGGCTGGACCTGTTCGCCGAACCCGACCTTCATCTGCACCACATCGACCCCGACCGACGCGACTTCCTGCTCAGCTGCGGCGCGACGCTGCATCACGCCGTCGTCGCATTCGCGGCGCGGGGCTGGCAGGCGCGCGTGCACCGACTCCCGGATTCGTCGAACCCGGATCACCTTGCCACACTGCTGCTTTCGCCGCACCGCCCGACGCACCTCGACTTGGCGCTCGCCGCGGCGATACCGCGACGGCGCACCGACCGCAGACGCTACAGCGACCGCGAGGTCTCCCCCGCCGACATCGCCGTGATGGGCGCCCGCGCGGCGCGGGGCGGTGTGTCGCTGCGCCGGGTGGAATCGCTGACCGAACTGCGGGTCGCGGTGGACCGGGCGGTGCGCGAACACCTGCACGACGACGCCTACTTGCGCGAACTCACCACGTGGAGCGGACGGTACGGATCGGTGGCCGGCGTCCCGGCGGCCAACGTCCCGCCCGCCGACGGCGCCGCCGTGCTCCCCGCACGGGTGTTCGCCGGCACCGCGATGGCTGCTCCGTCGGCGGGCTGCGACGGCGAGGACAAGGCGGCGGTCCTGGCCCTTGGCACCCGGGACGACGACGCACTGGCCCGCTTGCGCGCCGGGGAGGCCACCAGCGTGGTGCTGCTCACGGCGACGTCGATCGGGCTGGCCAGCTGCCCGGTCACCGAACCGCTGGAGGTCGCCGAGACCCGAGCGACGTTGCGCGAGGAGATCTTCGAGTCGCAGGCCCACCCGCAGATGCTGCTGCGCATCGGCTGGGCGCCCCGGGATGCGGCCGAACTGCCCGCCACACCGCGGCGCCCGCCGGCGGGCTGATCAGGGCAGCGGTGCGCGCCAGCGCAGCAGCGTTCCGCCGCCCACCCGCTCGCCGATGGTGAACGTGCCGCCGGCGTCTTGCGCCCTGACGCGCAGATTGCGCAGTCCGCTCTCGGTGGTCGACTCGTCGATGCCTCGGCCGTTGTCGGCCACTTCGATGCACAGGTCGTCGGCGACGGTGACCCGCACGGACAACTCGCTGGCATGGGCGTGGCGGACGGCGTTGCTGACCGCTTCGCGCACCACCGCCTCGGCGTGGTCGGCCAGCGTCGCGTCGACCACCGACAGGGGTCCGACGAACCGCGTGGTGGTGTGCAACCCGGCTCCGGCGAACTGGCCGATCGCCTCGTCGAGGCGCTGGCGCAGGCGGGTGGCCCCCGGTGCGCCCCCGTGCAGGTCGAAGATCGCGGTACGGATCTCCTGGATCACCGCCTGCAGGTCGTCGACGTTGCCCGCCAACCGCTGCTGGACGTCGCCGTCGCGCACCCGGGCCAGCGTCCCCTGCAGTGACAGGCCGACGGCGAACAGCCGTTGGATGACGTGGTCGTGCAGGTCGCGGGCGATGCGATCGCGGTCGGTGAGGATCTCGAGTTCCTGCATCCGGCGCTGCGAACTGGCCAGCTGCCAGGCCAGCGCCATCTGGTCGGCGAACGCGGCCGTCACGTCGAGTTGTTCCGCGGTGAACGCCCGGGCGCCGGGCGGGCGCGCCGCCACCAGCACACCGGCCACGGTGTCGGCGGCACGCAGCGGAAGAACAAGGGCCGCACCGTATTCCGATGACCCAAGGGTGAGCCGATCGAGCCGCATCGGAGTGCGCTTGCGGTACGCGAGCCCGATCGGGGAGTCGTCGAGCGGGACGGTGAGGCCGTCACCGGTGAACGCGCCCGCGGCCTCGATCACGACCAGATCGGCCACCTCGTCGGGCGGGGCTTCGGTGTCGCCGGGCACCGCGACCAGCGTGCCGTCGGCGCCGGTGAGGGTCAGCGCCTGATCGACCACCCTGCGGAAGACGGTGGCCGGGCTGGCCCCGGAGAGCATCTCGGTGGCGATGTCGCGCGTCGCGGCGATCCACGCCTGCCGCGCCCTGGCCTGTTCATAGAGCCGGGCGTTGTCGACCGCGATACCCGCCGCGGCGGCGAGCGCCTGCACCAGCACCTCGTCGTCCTCGGTGAACGGCTGTCCGCCGACCTTCTCGGTCAGATAGAGGTTGCCGAACACCTCGTCGCGAATGCGCACCGGCACCCCGAGGAAGGTCCGCATCGTCGGATGGTTGGGCGGGAAGCCGACCGACGCGTTGTGATGACGGATGTCGTCGAGGCGGATCGGCTGCGGGTCGTCGATCAGCACCCCGAGTACTCCCCGGCCCTCCGGCAGATGGCCGATCAGCTCGCGGGTGCCGTTGTCGATGCCCTCGTGCACGAACTCGACGAGATCGTGGCCGTGTCCACGCACCCCGAGCGCGCCGTAGCGCGCGTCGACGAGTTGGATCGCGGTGTGCACGATGGTGTGCAGGGTGACGTCGAGATCCAGGCCGGCGGTGACGGTGAGCATCGCGTCGACCAACCCGTCGAGCCGGTCGCGGCCCTCGACGATCTCCTCGATCCGGTCCTGCACCTCGGTGAGCAGTTCGCGCAACCGCAGTCCAGACAGCGTGTCGCGCAGGGGACGCTGCCCCCGCGGCTGGTCGGGAGTGACCGGCTCGGTCATCCCACCAACCTAGCCGTCACCCTGCCCCGGGCGATCCAGCTTCGATACGAAAACCGCCGCCTGGGTGCGCCGCTCCATCCCCAGTTTCGCCAGCAGCCGGGACACGTAGTTCTTGACCGTCTTCTCCGCCAGGAACATCCGGGCCGCGATCTGCTTGTTGGTCAGCCCCTCCCCGAGCAGGTCGAGCAGCACCCGCTCCTGGGCGGACAGCCCCGACAGCGGATCGGACCGTTCGACGTCGCCGCGCAGCTTGGACATCAGCGCCGCGGCGGCCCGGTTGTCCAGCAGTGAGCGCCCGGCCCCGACGTCCTTGATCGCCTGCGCCAGTTCCATGCCCTTGATGTCCTTGACGACGAACCCGCTCGCACCGGCCAGGATCGCGTCCAGCATGGCCTCGTCGGAGGTGAACGACGTCAGCATCAGGCACCGCAGGTCGGGCAGCCGGGACAGCAGTTCCCGGCACAGTTCGATGCCGTTGCCGTCGGGCAGCCGCACGTCGAGCACCGCGACGTCGGGTTGCAGCGCGGGGATGCGGGCCAACGCCGAGGCCACCGAATCGGCCTCGCCCACCACGTCGAGTTCGGGGTCGGCGCTGAGCAGGTCGATGAGGCCGCGACGCACCACCTCGTGATCGTCGACGAGGAAAACCCGGACCATGGTCGACAGTGTCACAACCTACGCCGCCTATCGCAATGTTCGTCCCGACCGGACCCGGTCGCCGCGCGGTTCATCCGGGGAGCGGCCATGCCTTCAGCATCGGTGCTTCGTCCGCGTCCGCCTAGGGCCTTAAGTCCCCGCGATCTCGGTGTGGTCGGTTGCGCCGGACGCAACCGACCACACCGAAGTCACCACCTCACGGCAGGGCGCCGGGGCTGATCTCCTCGAGCATCTCGGTGACCAGTGCGGCGATCGGCGAGCGTTCACTGCGCTGCAGCGTGATGTGCGCGAACAGCGGGTGGCCCTTGAGCTTCTCGATCACCGCCGCCACGCCGTCGTGACGCCCGACCCGGAGGTTGTCGCGCTGCGCGACGTCGTGGGTGAGCACCACCCGCGACCCGGCGCCGAGCCGGGACAGGACCGTCAGCAGGACGTTGCGCTCCAGCGACTGCGCCTCGTCGACGATGACGAACGAGTCGTGCAGCGAACGGCCGCGAATGTGGGTGAGCGGCAAGACTTCCAGCATTCCACGCGAGAGCACCTCTTCGAGGACCGCGGGGCTGGCCAGCCCTTCGAGGGTGTCGAAGACGGCTTGCGCCCACGGGCCCATCTTGTCGCTCTCGCTGCCCGGCAGGTAGCCCAGGTCCTGTCCGCCGACGGCGTAGAGCGGCCGGAACACCACGACCTTGCGCTGGGTGCGCCGCTCGAGCACCGCCTCGAGTCCCGCGCACAGCGCCAGCGCCGACTTGCCGGTGCCGGCCTTTCCGCCCAGCGAGACGATGCCGACCGATTCGTCGAGCAGTAAATCCAGCGCCATGCGTTGTTCGGCGGACCTTCCCCGGAGGCCGAACACCTCGCGATCCCCTCGGACCAGCTGCACCCGCTTGGCGGCGTTGACCCGTCCGAGCGCGTGCGAGTTGCCGCCCAGCAGCCGAACACCGGTGTGGCACGGCAGATCCCGGGCCGGAGCCAGATCGATCTCGCCGTCGGAGAACAGCGCGTCCACCTCGTCGGCGGTCACGTCGATCTCGTCCATCCCGGTCCATCCGGAGACCACGACGTCCTGGGCGTGGTATTCGTCGGCGTCGAGGCCGACGGCACCGGCCTTGACGCGCAACGGAATGTCCTTGCTCACGAGCGTGACCCGCTTGCCCTCGGCGGCGAGATTGGCTGCCACCGTGAGGATCCTGGCGTCGTTGCTGTCGTTGCGGAACCCGGCGGGCAACACCGAAGGGTCGCTGTGGTTCAGCTCGACGTGCAGCGTGCCGCCTTCCGCCCCAACGGGAATGGGCTGATCGAGGCGTCCGTGCTCGAGTCGGAGGTCGTCGAACAGGCGCAGCGCCTGCCGGGCGAACCAGCCCAACTCGTGGTGATGCCGTTTGGCTTCCAATTCACTGATGACCACCAGCGGGACAACCACCTCGTGTTCGGCGAACCGTGTGGTGGCCCAGGGATCGGACAACAACACGGAGGTGTCGAGCACGTAAGTCCGGAGAGGCGAATCGGTCACGTAGCGCTCCTGGTATCCGCGGGTCCCCCGCGAACCTGTCGGCGGACACTGCGGCACCAGGGCCGGGGCCGGCCCTCTCGTGATCGCAACGATCGGGTACCGCCCGGACAGCAGAGCAATTCGCTAGCCATCGGAGCCGACGCTACTCCCGTGGCCGGGACTGCGCCGCGCAGGCGCGCCGGTGTGCGGCGCTCGTCAGGTTAAGCGTTCGTGAACTCCTGCAACGACGGCTCGCCCGCCAGATCCCAGGCGGCGATCCGGTCGGAGATGACGCCGCGCAACTGCGCCTTGTCGAAGATGCCGTGCTCGGCCATCGCGGCGATCTTGTCCTGGTAGGCGTCGATGTCCGCGCCGACCACGTCGAGTTCGGCGGCGCGCTTGGCGATCGCTTCGACGGTCTCGTCGCGGTGGGTCTGCAGACAGTGCGCCACCAGGTTGGCGAAGAACACCTCGTGGCGTTCCTCGTCGGCGGCGATCCGGCCGACGAGCGCCTTGAGCACCGGTTCGCCGATCTGCGCCTCGAGGTTGCGGGTGAACACCGCATGGGAGCGTTCGAAGAACGCCATGAACACCAGCGTCTCGATCTGGGTGAAGCGGTCGGCGCGGTACCCCTTCATGACGTGCTCGACGCGCACGTCCTCGTTGGCCACCGGGTCCACCTCGCGGGTGACGACGAGGTAGTTGCGCAGCGCGACGGCGTGCAGATGCTCCTCGGCCGTCCAGCGGCCCAGCCAGCGGCCCCACTTGTCCTCGAGGATGAAGTGCTCGACGAGTTCGCGGTGGTAGCCGGCGAGGTTGTCCTTGGTGATCAGGAGGATCTCGAGCGCGTCGGTGACGTGTCTGGGCAGGGTCACCTGCGACGCATCCCAGTCCCGACCGCCGAGGAAAGCGAAGTTCTCCCCCTGGTCGAACGGCACGTAGTCGTGCGCGAACCAGAGGTCCTCGGAGTCGAGGTGGCGACGCAGTTCGTCCTTGACGACCGGCTCCAGCTCGACGGTCAGCGCATTAGGAACAGGTTTCTGTGCCATGCGGTTACAGTAACCCAAGTCTGTGGGAATCGTAAAATTCCCGCGGGCGCGTCGCCCCTACAGCGTGAGACCCGGATACAGCGGGTTGGCCGCGAGCATCTCGGCCGACGCCGCGTGCACCCGTTCGGCGGTGCCGTCGGCCAGTGTGTACTTGGCTTTCGACGGGCCGTTCGAGGCCTGGGTCGGCTGGGTGTTGTTCAGCACGTCGACGACGAGTTCGGCGACCCGGTCGAATTCCGCGGCGCCGAACCCGCGGGTGGTCAGCGCCGGGGTCCCGAACCGGATGCCGCTGGTGTACCAGGCGCCGTTGGGATCGGCGGGGATCGAGTTGCGGTTGGTCACGACGCCGGCGTCGAGCAGCGCGGACTCGGCCTGGCGGCCGGTCAGCCCGAAACTCGTCACGTCGAGCAGCACGATGTGGTTGTCGGTGCCGCCGGTGACCAGGCGGGCGCCGCGCTTGAGGAAGCCCTCGGCGAGGGACTTGGCGTTGTCGGCGACGCGCTGGGCGTAGGCCTGGAACGACGGCTGACGCGCCTCGGCCAGGGCGACGGCCTTGGCGGCCATCACATGGGACAGCGGACCGCCGAGCACCATCGGGCAGCCCTTGTCGACGGCGTCGGCGTACTCCGGCTGGGCCAGCACCAGACCGCCGCGCGGTCCGCGCAGCGATTTGTGCGTGGTGGTCGTGACGACGTGGGCGTGCGGCACCGGATCCTCGTCGCCGGTGAAGACCTTGCCCGCGACCAGACCGGCGAAGTGCGCCATGTCGACCATCAGCGTGGCGCCGACCTCGTCGGCGATCTCGCGCAGTGTGGCGAAGTTCACCCGCCGCGGGTAGGCGGAGTAGCCGCCGACGAGGATCAGCGGTTTGAACTCGCGAGCGGCGGCGGCCAGCTTGTCGTAGTCGAGCAGCCCGGTCTCCGGGTCGGTGCCGTAGCTGCGCTGGTGGAACATCTTGCCGCTGATGTTGGGGCGGAAACCGTGGGTGAGGTGACCGCCGGCGTCCAGCGACATACCGAGCAGCCGCTGGTTGCCGAGCTTGTTGCGCAGGCTCTCCCAGTCGGCCTCGGACAAATCGTTGACGTGCTTGGCACCGAGTTCGGCCAGCCCGGGCGCCTCGACGCGGGTGGCGAGGATGGCCCAGAAGGCGACCAGGTTGGCGTCGATGCCGGAGTGCGGCTGGGCGTAGGCGTACGGCGCGCCGAACAGTTCACGGGCGTGTTCGGCGGCGACGCTCTCGACGACGTCGACGTTCTGGCAGCCCGCGTAGAACCGGTGCCCGATGGTGCCCTCGGCGTACTTGTCGCTCAGCCAGGTGCCCATGGTCAGCAGCACCGCAGGCGAGGCGTAGTTCTCGCTGGCGATCAGCTTGAGCGAATCCCGTTGGTCGGCCAGCTCTTTGCGGGTGGCCGCCGCGATCCGGGGTTCGACGGACTCGATGACCTGGAGCGCAGCCCGGTAGGCGGCGCTCGCGGTGTCGGCGTACTCGGCGCCGGGAGCGGCCGCCGACGAGGTCACGGGGTCTGCAGTCATGCTGTCGAGGGTAATCGCGCACGGCCGCCGCCCGATAATCAGGCACCATCCGCGGCGAGCGTGCGGTCACTGCGAAAATCCGGCCGGATTTTCGCAGTCAGCGCACACTCGGCGACTCAGGCGACGCGCAACGCCGACGGGATCAACGGTTCGTCGAGCAGCCGGCCGAACCGCTCGGTCAACCCGACGTCCGCAGGGCGCGCGTCGAGCCACCCGCGCAGCAGCCGATACCCCTCCACATACGTGCTGGTGTACGCGCGCCAGAGCGGCGACGACAGGAACCGCAGCATCTGCCGCGCCCGGTCGTCGTCGACCAGCAGCCACCGCTTGAGGAACGCCACGACGTCGTCGACCGGGCGGTGTTCGTCGTGCAGCATGATCGCCGCGTCCTGCCGCACGTCGGCCAGCGCGGTCGTCGCCGCCGACACCGCCTCGGCGCGCGCGCCGTCGAACCGAAGCCCGAGGTCGGCGTAGATCTCGGCGGCCCAACTCCCCCACTCCGGTCCGATCGCCGCGTACAGCGCCAGGTCGGCGAGTCCTTCGGCCATCAGGCACTGCGGCGTGTTGACCAGGAAGATCGTCTGCTCGTTCTGTCCCTTGCCCGCCACCAGACCGGCCTCCTTGCGGCAGTGCTCGGTGTGATGACCCGGGTAGGACTCGTGGGCGACCAGCCGCGGCAGGTTGGCCATCTGCTGTTTGAGGTCGGCGTTCACCGCGACCGTCGAGCGGTAGTTCCCCAGGTAGTAGTTGAACCCCGACCACGGTTTGTCGGTGACGACCTCGTAGGTGATGGTCTCGGAGTCGGGCAGCGGATACGTCGCCCGCACCCGGTCGCGCAACGCGCTGGAGAACGCGTGGATGCACTCTTCGAGCCGCTCGGGCGGGATCTCGTCGCCGGTGCGGTGCGCCTGGATCCGGTCGGCCAACGGCCCGGTGCCGCCGAGCGCCTCGTCGAGTGCGACGTGCGCCTGCCGGTAGGCCTCCGGATCGCCCTTGGCGATCCGCACGTCGAAGTAGGCCTCGACCTCGTCGACGAATCCGACGTCCTCGCCGGCGAATTTGCGGCCCGCCAGCGCCAGCGCCCGCAGGTGCGCGGCGAGGTAGTCGGCGCGGGCCTCGTCGAACCCTCCGGTGCGCGGGGTGTCGGGCAGCGCCGCCAGCAGCCGCTCGGCCCGACGGGCCAGCTCGGCGGGGTCCGGCGCGGGCTCGTCGGCCACCGCGCGCCGCAGCGCGGGGTCGCCCGTGAAAGAGTCGACGTAGCCGTCCTCGACGCGGTCGAAGCGCAGACCGAGAAGCAGATATTCGCGGATCAGGGTGTCGGGCTCCATACCCGCCACGCTAATCGGGTCGCCCCAGCCGTTCACCCCGGAGCCCGTGCTGCAAGACTGAACCCATGGCGCGGCTGAGCGAACCGAGCCCCTACGTCGAGTTCGACCGCACCCAGTGGCGTGCGCTGCGGATGTCGACGCCGCTCAAGCTGACCGAGGACGAGCTGAAGAAGCTGCGAGGTCTCGGCGAGAAGCTCGACCTCCTCGAGGTCGAAGAGGTCTACCTCCCGCTGGCCCGGCTGATCCATCTGCAGGTGGCCGCGCGGCAGCGGTTGTTCGCCGCCACGTCGGAGTTTCTCGGCGAACCGCAGCAGAACCCGGACCGGCCGGTGCCGTTCATCATCGGCGTCGCCGGCAGCGTGGCCGTCGGCAAATCCACCACCGCCCGTGTGCTGCAGGCGCTGCTGGCCCGCTGGGGCAACCACGCCCGCGTCGACCTGGTCACCACGGACGGCTTCCTGTACCCCAACGCCGAGTTGGCCCGCCGGAACATCATGCACCGCAAGGGTTTCCCGGAGAGCTACGACCGCAGGGCGCTGATGCGGTTCGTCACCGCGGTGAAGTCCGGCGCCGACTACGCGTGCGCCCCGGTCTACTCACACCTGCTCTACGACATCGTGCCCGGCGAGAAGCAGGTGATCCGGCATCCCGACATCCTCATCCTCGAGGGTCTCAACGTGCTGCAGACCGGGCCGGCGCTGATGGTGTCGGACCTGTTCGACTTCTCGGTCTACGTCGACGCCCGCCTCGAGGACATCGAGGGCTGGTACATCTCCCGGTTCCTGACGATGCGGTCGACGGCGTTCGCCGACCCGGCGTCGCACTTCCACCACTACGCCACGCTGACCGACGAGCAGGCCGTGTTCGCCGCCCGCGACATCTGGCATTCGATCAACCGGCCGAACCTCATCGAGAACATCCTGCCGACCCGCCCGCGGGCGACGCTGGTGCTGCGCAAGGACGCCGACCACGCCATCAACCGCCTGCGCCTGCGCAAGCTCTAGAGCCGGCGCCAGCCCACGTACTGCAACTCGGCGAACACCGCGGTGTAGACGCCGGTGGCCAGCGTGAGCACCACGCCGACGGTCGTCATGGACCACACGTCGGTGACGACCACGACGACCGCGGCGACGGTGTAGGCCAGGTTGGCCGCGATCACCGCGAGGCCGGCCCGGCGCAGCGACGGCAGTGTCGACAACCCGAACACCACGAGCCCGTAGCCGATGAAGAACGCGGCCAGTGAGTACTCGATGGTCGTGGTCGTGCCGGACCATTCGGCCATTCTCCCGGCCAGCGGGAGCGCGGCGACGCCGGCGAGTCCGGTCAGCACGGCGTCGGCGCGCATGGCCAGGCGCAGCAGGCGGTCCCGGGTGGTGGTGGGGGCGGTGGCGGTCATCTCTTCTCCTTCGGTGGTGGATCACTCGAGAACTCTGGGCCGGATGCGGGGCGTCACGCCCAACGTCGAAACGGCGGCGCCCCGCACCGGCAGGAGGGAGTCACGCCAGACGGCGCACTCCGAGGTACTGCAGATAGGCGAAGGCCAGCGTCACCACCGCGAACGTGACGGTCATGACGACGCCCGCGGGTGTGAGCGGCAACCAGCCCCCGACGAGCACCACTGCGACGGCGACGGCGAAGCCGACATTGCCTGCCAGCACGCCGGCTCCCACGCGCCGCACGTCGGGCGCGGCGGCCAGGACGTAGAGCAGGGCGCCGTAGCCGACAAGCAGTGCGCCGCCGATCCATTCGGCCGTCGCCGACAACCCGGAGAACCGCGACAGCGGATCGGCGGCCATCGCGACGAACAGTCCCAGTGCCGCGCACAGTGTCGCGTCGGCACGCAGCGCGAAGCGCAGCAGCGAGTCGGTGGAATCGGACAGCGGGCGGGTGACGACGGAGGTGTGGGTGGCGGTCATGTCGGCTCCTCGGCGGTGAGGTCTCCGGTGAATCTCCTGACACCACCGATGCTGCGAGAAGGGCACTGCCAGATCGACACCGAACACTGCCGACTACTGCCATCCGCAGGTCAGCGGGTTGCCGTCAGTCGCGAGCGCTGACCAGATCGCTGCGCAGGTCGGCGGCGATCACCTTCGCCGCGGCCGTCTGCCAGTTGTGCAGTGACCGCTGCGGCACCTCGGTGACGAACCACTGCCACGCCCGCCGCGCGACGGGGTCCAGGCCCGCGGGCGTCGCGTTCTGGGCGTACGCCCGCACCCCGGCCACGTACGGGAAGTACAGCGAGTTGTAGTGCCGCCACTGCTCGGTGGTGCCGAAGTCCGCGCCGTCGCGCGGTTTGAGCCGGGCGATGCGGTCGGCGAGCAGCGCCCGCAGTTCGTTGGCCCGCTCCAGCGGCTGATCGGGCGCACCGCGCGCGGCCAGCCGATCGTCGATGACCGGTAACGCCGTCAACGGGTTGGCCATCAGTTTGGCGAGGTCGCCGTAGTGCCCGAGCGCGCGACGGGTCAACCGGGCGAAGGTCTCGTCGTCGACGTCGGCCAACGGGTTCGCCGCACGCCGCGGCAGCGCCGCCTCGGTGCGGCGCAGCGCGGCCCGGTCGGCGCGCAGGTCCGGGGAGCGCGCAAACGCCAGCCGGTCGAGCACCCCGGCCAGCGGATCGGCGAGCACGTTGATCGCGATCGCCAGCGCGAGGCTGGTGAACAGCAACACCACCAGCGCGGTGCCGCGGCCCGCGAACACCATGCCGACGAGCACCTGACCGCCGAACAGCAGCGCGACCGCCGCCGTCGCGACGAGAGACCGGCGCATGTCGGCCCGCAGCGCCTGCCCCTCGTCGAACGCATCCCAGATCGCCACCGCCACCCCGAGCAGCGCGACGTCGAAACCCGTCGACGCCAGTGCGAGCCAGCTCGGGACGAGGCCGAGCGGGATCACCAGGATCGCGTTGCCCAGTGCGAAGAACAGGGTCGCGATGACCAGGAACCCCACCACCGGAACGGGTTTCACACCGCGGCGCACCGCAAGCACCATCGCGGCGAGCGCGGACACCGAGACCGCGGCGAACATCACCCAGTGCCCGGGCCGCAGCGGACCCTCGACGCTGCCGGCCATCGCGGCGCCGGCCAATGCCACCACCGCGACGCAGGCGACGGCGATCAGCTCACCGGCCCGCCCGCGCGCGGTGTCCGGCGAACGTGACAACTCGAGCAGCACCGCGAACCACGCGACGCCCGGTACGACGACGAGGTAGATCTCGACCCGGCCGAGCACGTCGGCGCCGCTGACCACGCGCACGGCGTCGAGAGCCACCACGACGGCGAACCCGGTCAATCCGAGCGCCGCCGACACCAGGACGGGCTTACGCGGGTTGCGCGCGAGCAGATACAGACCCAACCACCAGCTCAGCGCGAAGACCACGGCGGACAGCGCAGCCATGGCACAAGTGTGGCACGCGTCTCAGACGCCGTAGCGACGATCCCGGCGCGTGTAGTCGCGCAGCGCGCGCAGGAAGTCCACCCGCCGGAACGCGGGCCAGTACGCCTCGGTGAACCACATCTCGGAGTAGGCGCTCTGCCACAGCAGGAACCCCGACAGGCGCTGCTCGCCGGAGGTCCGGATCACCAGGTCCGGATCGGGCTGGCCCGAGGTGTAGAGGTTCTCGGAGATCGCCTCGGCGGTGACGGCCTCGACCAACTGGTCCCCGGCGACGCCGTCGGCCAGGTTCTTGCTGAGCAGGGCTCGCACGGCGTCGACGATCTCCTGCCGACCGCCGTAGGCGACGGCGACGTTCACGTGCAGGTACCCGGCGGTCGCCTCCGTCTGAGTCGATTCGACGGCGTCGCGCAGCCGTCGCGCCGGTTCCTCGCCGAGCAGCGAGAGATCTCCGACGGTGCGCACGCTCCACCGGTTGGCCGGTGCGCAGATCTCCTCGACGACACCGGTGATGATCTCGAGGAGCTCGGCGAGTTCGTCGGGGTCGCGCCGGAGGTTCTCGGTCGAGAGCAGATAGACCGTGGCCATCTCGATGCCCGCGGCCTGACACCAGCGCAGCATCTCGGCGATCTTCGCCGCGCCGACGCGATAGCCGTAACTGACGTCGTCGTGACCGGCGTCACGCGCCCAGCGGCGGTTGCCGTCGCAGAGCACCGCAACATGGCGCGGCAGTTGTGATTTGGACCGCATCAGCTCCTGACGCAACCGCATCTCATAGAGCCGGTAGGCAGGCTCCTTGAGACCGCGGGGAATGATGTCCATGGGTATCCAGACTACTGTGGCGGCCGAGTGCCCCAACCGATTGACGGAGGTGACATGACGACCCCGTCCACGCCGATCGACGCCGGCAAGCCGAGTTCGGCGGGCGAGCCCGAGGACTTCCCCGAGGCGGTCGCCGAACGGGTGGCGCAGTTCATCGGCAAGCCACGCGCCCGCGGCTGGATCCACGTCTACTCCGCGATCGTCGCGGTGATCTGCGGGGCGACGCTGGTGTCGGTGTCATGGGCGGTCGTGTCGACCCGCGCGGGCATCGCGACGCTGATCTACACGCTGACGATCGTCGCGATGTTCGCCGTCAGCGGGACCTACCACCGGGTGAACTGGCGATCGCCGGTGGCGCGCAAGTGGATGAAACGCGCCGACCATTCGATGATCTTCATCTTCATCGCGGGCAGCTACACCCCGTTCGCCCTGCTGGCCCTGCCGGAGGGCAAGGGCATGGTGCTGTTCTGGATCGTCTGGGGCGGTGCGCTGGCCGGCGTGCTGCTCAAGATGTTCTGGCCGTCGGCCCCGGCGTGGGTCGGTGTGCCGCTGTACCTGTTGCTCGGCTGGGTGGCGGCGTGGTTCATCGGCCCGATCATGGACGGGGCGGGCGTCGCCGCGGTGGTGCTGCTGATCGTCGGCGGCGCGCTGTACAGCATCGGCGGGGTGCTCTACGGCCTGAAGTGGCCGAATCCCTGGCCGGCGACCTTTGGCCACCACGAGTTCTTCCACGCCTGTACCGCCGTGGCGGCGATCTGCCACTACATCGCGATGTGGTTCGCGGTCTTCTCCGGCTGAGCGATTCCGGCGCGCTCACGTACGCCAGGCGTCGATCACCGCGCCGAAATCACAGCTGGGTGATGTTGTCCGGACCCCAGTAGGCCTTCATCGAGGCGATCTGCCCGTCCCCGGTGAACGTCATGATCTCGATCGGTTCGATGCGCATGGCGCCGCCGACGGTGATCGCGAACAGGAACGCCGCCTCGTTGCCGCCGGCGCGGATCGTCAACAGCTCCGTGCTGATCTCGGTTCCGTCCATGTTCTTGTAGAACCCGGCGATGGCCTGCCGTCCGATGTGCACCTCGCCCCCGCCGACGGGATCCTCGAGCGTGGCGTCCTCGGCGTACAGCGCGGCGACGTCGTCGGCGGTGCCGGAGGCGACGGTGTCGAGGTAACGCTGAACCAGGGCTTTGGGGTCGACGGCCATGTGCCGCAGGCTACACCGTGACAGCCCGTGCGCGCCCCGTCACCCGTTCACCCGCAGTCCGTACATGTAGGTGGTGAGGTACTCCTCGACGACCGGGGTACGGATCTCGCGGTCCTCGGGCAGTGTGATCAGCAGGGCGTACAGGCCGACCAGGAACGACACCCCGTTGTTGAGGACGTCGACGCCGGCCGGGATCTCACCGCGGTCACGGGCACGGCCCAGTTCCTCGACGACGGCGAAGACGACGGGATGGTCGGTCGACTCCTCCGACGGCGGACGCGTGGTGGAGAAGTGCAACGCCAGGAAGTCCTTGAACAACCGACTGCCCAGCCGGTTCTCGAGGAGGTCGAGCAGTTCGACCATCTTGGCCAGCGTGGCCCGCACATCGTGTGGTTCGGCGAAGAAGCGGCCCAGTTCGGCGGCCATGCGCTCTTCCTCACGGCGCTCCAACTCCAGCAACACGTGTTCCTTGGTCGGGAAGTGGAAGAAGAACGTCCCGTGCGCGACACCGGCCGCCGCGACGACCGCGCCGATGTCGGCGCCGGCGATTCCGCCGCGCTTGAATTCGGCGATCGCCGCGCCCAGTAGCCGCTCCCGGGTCTGGGCGCCCTTCCTGCCGCGCTCCGGCGGCGTCCGCTTCAGCAATTCCGATCCGCTCTGCCGTGGTGACGCTGCAGCGATCGTACGGGAGCGGGCCGAAAACTGACTGAAATCAAAAATGTTCTTCCCCACCACGCGGTCGACCGCTACGGTGAACGCAACGGTAAGAGCATGTACGCCTCGGTCATTCGCAGAACAGCAGGAACGGCGACTGATCCGGCGTGCGGGCGGTCAGCGCGCTCAGCCAGCTGACTCGAGTCATGTGGAGGTCGACGGGTGCAGATCCTCGAGCAGGTCCAGGACCTGCCGAAGGCCGGGAAGATCAAGGCGCAGTGGGTCTGCCTGTGGACGGGGCCGGCGGTCGGCGCGGTGTTGCTGCTCGCGCTGCTGGCCTTCCCCGGTTTCCGGCCGCCGATGTCGCCCACCATGAACGCCGAGCAGGTCGCCGCGTTCTACACCGACCACACCGCGTGGATCCGCCTGAGCCAGGTGACGTTCAACCTGTGCGGAATCATGGTGCTGCCGTTCTTCATGGTCATCGTCATGCAGATGAAGCGGATGCGGACGCAGACGGGCGTGTTCGCCTACTGCTACCTCACCGCCGTCGTCAGCGGCGCAACGACTTTCGCGCTGTCGAACATCTTCTTTCTGGTGGCGGCCTTCCGGCCGGACCGCGATCCGGCACTGGTCATGGTGCTCAACGACCTGGCGTGGATCGTGTTCATCGCGCCGGTCGGGATGGTGGTCACCCAGTTCGCGCTGCTGGCACTCGCGGTGTATTTCGACGACGGACCCGATCCGGTGTTCCCCCGTTGGGTCGGCCACTACTCGCTCGCGACCGGGCTGGCGATGATTCCGGCCGCGGGGGCCGCGGTGTTCCACACCGGTCCCCTCGCGTGGGACGGGATCCTGTCGTTCTGGGTGCGCAACGGCGCGTTCGCGGTGTTCGTCATCGTCATGTTCTTCGTGCTGCGCACCGCGGTGCTGCGCGAGGCGCGTGACGAGGGCGTCCTGCGATGAGCGTGCTCGCACCCGCGGAACGCCTCCGGACCGCGGGCCGGGTACCCCCCGGCAGGCGCGATGTGCGCTGGGTCTGCTGGTTCTTCCCGGTGTGGTACGCGGTGTTCGGGGTGATCATCTGCATCCTGGCCCGGGTGACCCCACCGCCCCGGCCCGATGTCAGCGCCGAGGACAAGGTGGCGTTCTTCGTCGCCAACAGTGCGACCATCCAGATCGGTTTCACCGTGCTGCTGGTGCTGCTCGGTGGCGCCGCGGTGACCAACGGCCTGGTCGGCTACCACATGTCGCGGATGTCGACGGGGCCGATCTTCGCCTACGGCTACATCGGCGGTATGGGAGTCGGCGCACTGCCCGGCTTCCTGCTTGTCGCGGTCTGTTTCCTCACCGCCACCTTCCGCACCGACCGCGATCCGAAGATCGTCAGCCTGCTCTACGACCTCGGAATGCTGTCGTACAACGGGTCGCTGGGCTGCTTCTCGGCGGCCTACCTGGTGTTCGCGATCGCGATCCTCTACGACAAGAACGACATCTTCCCGAAATGGTTCGCCTACGTGAGTATCTGGCAGATCGTCACCGAGGTGATCGCCACGCAGATGTTCGTCGCACAGTCGGGCCCGTTCGCCTGGAACGGATCGCTGGCCTTCTGGTGGTCGGTCGTCGTGTTCAGCCTGTGGCTCGGGGCGCTGATCATGTTGCTGCGCAAGGCCACTGCCCGTGAACTCACCGACGGTCCCGCGCCGGCGGAGGTGGCGGCGTCGTGACGCAGACGGCATCGGCCGGCGTCGATCGCGAGAGCGACGGCCACCTGCCCGGCGACGGGCACATGTGGGTGATGGTGCTGGGCGATCTGATCATCTTCGCCGGGTACTTCGTCGTCTTCATGGTCTACCGCGCGATGAACCCCGAGGAGTTCCTGCGCGCGCAGCAGCACCTCGACATCGACATCGGCGTACTCAACACCGTTGTGCTCCTGACCAGTTCGTTGTTCGTCGCGCGCAGCGTGCTCGCCGCGCGGACGGGCAGGCACCAGCGCGCGATCACCCTGCTCTACGCGGGAGGCTTCGCCGGACTGCTGTTCGTGGTCTTCAAGGGCTATGAGTGGTACGTCAAGATCGCGGCGGGGCAGACGAACTCGCAGATGTTCTACGCCTTCTACTACGTGCTGACCGGTGTGCACCTGGTGCACGTGCTGATCGGGCTGATCGTGCTCGGAGTGCTGGTGCGCGAACTACGGAACCCCGGGCGGCGCAGGACGTCGGTGGTCGAATCCGGTGCCGTGTACTGGCACATGGTCGACCTGCTCTGGGTGATCATCTTCGGCCTGCTCTACGTGATGAGGTGACCGTGACCGATACCGCGGGGGCCGATCCCCACACGACCGGCCGGGCGTTGACGTGGGCGTGGGCCGTCCTGACCGCCATCACGGTGGGGTCGTGGTGGTTGGCGCCCGCCCACTTCACCGACACCGTGGCCGCGAGCACGCCGATCACGGCGCTGGTCCTGGTGTTGACCTTCGTCAAATCCCGTCTGATCGTCAGGTACTTCATGGAGGTTCGCACCGCGCCGCGTTGGCTCAAGCGGGCCTGTGACTGCTGGCTGGCGGCGCTGTTCGCGACGGTCTTCGTGATCTATCTCGTGTGAGCGGCCGTGAGCGCGGCGGCCAACTCCGCTTCGGTCGTCACCGGCAGGTCGCACACCCGGCCGCGGCACACGTACGCCGCGTCGGCGCCGTGAACGCGGTCGCGGTCGGTCAGCAGTTCCGAGGACCCCGCGGGGCCGCCCACGACGATCGCCCCGCCCGGCGCGAGTAGCCGTGCGGTGTGCAGCAATTCGGACTGCGCCGGATCGCAGGCCACCGCGATCTGAATGGGTCCGCGGACCGCAGCCTCGGCCACCGCGAGCCAGTGCCCGCCGGACCGCGGCGCCCGTTCGAGGATCAGCGCCGCGGTGGCCAGCGTGGCGTCCGCGGCCGCCGCGTAACGCCCGGCGCGGTCGAACGGCGCCAGATGCGCGGCCAGTTGCAGCGCCTCCGCGATCAGCGAGGCACCTGACGGCGTCGCGCCGTCGAACGGATCGGCGGGGCGCAGGACCAGGGCTTCGGCGTCGTCGGCGGTATCGAACCAGGAGCCATCGCGTTGCGGATCGGCGAAGTGCTCGAGCGCGACGTCGACCAGGCCCAGGCCCGCCTCCAGCCACTGCGCTTCGCCGGTCGCCTGGTGAATGGCGAACAACCCGGTGGCCAGCGCGGCGTGGTCCTCGAGGATCGCCGCGCTCTCCCCCACCCGGCCGCCGAGGCTGGCGCGGCGCAACCGGCCGCCGACGAGATGCAGACCGAGGACAGCGCGTGCGCATTCCGTTGCCGCGCTGAGCAATTCGGGCTGGCCGAGTGCGACCGCGGCCTCGACCAGCGCGGTGATCGCCAGCCCGTTCCACGCGGTGACGACCTTGTCGTCACGACCGGGCTGCGGCCGGGTCGATCGCGCGGCCCGCAGCGCCGCGCGCACGCGCTCGAAGCGGGCCGGGTCGTCGGGGTTTGCCGTCAACTGCAGCACCGAGGTGCCGTGTTCGAACGTGCCCGCGTCGGTGACACCGAAGACCCGTGCCGCCCAGCGCGCGTCCTCGTCGCCGAGCACCTCGCGCAACTGGGCGGGCGTCCACGCGTAGGTGAGGCCCTCGACGCCGTCGGCGTCGGCGTCGAGCGACGAGGTGAACATCGCGTCGGCGCCCAGGTCGTCGATGAGGAACCGGGCCGTCTCCCCGGCCACCCGGCGCGCGAGCGGATCGCCGGTGCGGCGCGCCCAGTGCGCATACGCGCGCAGCAGCAGCGCGTTGTCGTAGAGCATCTTCTCGAAGTGCGGCACCACCCATTCGGCGTCGACGCTGTACCGCGCGAAGCCCCCGGCGAGCTGGTCGTAGATGCCGCCGCGGGCCATCGCCGCCGCGGTGCGTTCGACGGTGTCGAGCGACTCCGGCGACCCGGTGCGCTCGTGGTGGCGCAGCAGCGCTTCCAGCAGCGCCGACGGCGGGAACTTCGGCGCGCCCCCGAATCCTCCGCGGGCGGTGTCCTCGTCCCGCAGCACGGCGGCGACGGCGGCGTCGCAGAGCCCGGGCTGCACCGGCGGCCCGCCACCGGGCAGTCCGCCCGCCATGTTCCGCAGCTCGCCGGTGATGCGGTCGGAGGCCTCCTCGACCTCGCCGCGACGCGCACGCCAGGTCTCGGCGACGGCGGCGAGCAATTGCAGGAAGTTCGGCTTCGGGTAGTAGGTGCCGCAGAAGAACGGCCGTCCGTCAGGGGTGAGGAAGCACGTCATCGGCCAACCCCCCTGACCGGTCAGCGCGACGGTGGCGTTCATGTACACCGCGTCCAGGTCGGGCCGCTCCTCACGGTCGACCTTGATGCACACGAAGTCCGCGTTCATCGCCGCCGCGACGTCGGCGTCCACGAACGATTCGTGGGCCATCACGTGACACCAGTGGCAGGCCGCGTAGCCGATCGACAGCAGGATCGGCACGTCGCGCTCGGCCGCCTCGGCCAGCGCCGCCGCAGTCCACTGGCGCCAGTGCACCGGGTTGTCGGCGTGCTGACGCAGGTAGGGGCTGGTGGCCCCGGCGAGCTCGTTAGCCCCCTGGCTCACGCGGGGGGTTCCCGTTCTCGGCCACGGTGCCGGGGTCGGCGCCGAGGTCGACGGTGCCGTCGTCGACGGCCTGATCGGGCTCGGGATGTTCGGGGTCGAACGACTCCGGCAGCCGCTTGAGGTGACGGTTCATCGACCACACCAGCAGGAAGACCGCGACCAGCAGCATGGCCACGATGAGCAGCCCGAACGGGCTGGCCTTACCGAAGTCGGGACCGGTCTCCCTGGGCTGCTCCTGGGCCAGCCATTCCGTCGCCAGCATCACGGTGTCGATCATCGGTCCACCTCGAGACCTTCGAAGAGGTCGGTCTCGGGCAGGCTGACCGGGACGCGGGAGCGCGCCAGTTCGAACTCCTCCGTCGGCCAGAGCCGTTCCTGCCATTCGATCGGCGCGGCGAAGAAGAAGCTGTTCGGATCGATCTGGGTGGCGTGCGCGCGCAGCGCATCGTCACGCTGCGGGAAGTACTTGGCGCACTCCACCCGGGTGGTCACCCGCTTGGCGAAGATGTCGCGGTCGGGGTTCCAGTGCTCGAGCCATTTGGCGAACGGCCCCTCGAGACCGTGCCTGGCGAACTCGTCCTGCAGGGTCTGCATCCGGTCCCGCAGGAAACCGTGGATGTAGTACAGCTTCGAGACCGTCCACGGTTCACCGGCGTCGGGGTACCGGCGGTAGTCGCCTGCCGCCTCGTACGCCGCCACCGAGACCTCGTGGCAGCGGATGTGATCCGGGTGCGGATACCCGCCCGTCTCGTCGTAGGTCGTCATGACGTGGGGCTTGAACTCCCTGATCACCCGCACCAGCGCTTCGGTGGACTCCTCCAACGGCGCCAGCGCGAAACACCCGTCGGGCAGCGGCGGCAGCGGATCGCCCTCGGGCAGGCCGGAGTCGACGAACCCGAGCCAGTGGTGTTCGACGCCGAGGATCTCGGCGGCCCTGGCCATCTCGTCACGCCGGATCTCGGCCATCCGGCCGTGCACCTCGGGGATGTCCATCGCGGGGTTCAGGATGTCGCCGCGCTCGCCGCCCGTCAGCGTCACCACCAAGACGCGGGCGCCGGCGTCGGCGTATTTGGCCATGGTGGCGGCACCCTTGCTCGACTCGTCGTCGGGGTGCGCATGCACCGCCATCAAGCGCAGTTCACTCATCTCATCTCATCTAACTACGGCGTCGTCGCGACTATGCCCCGGGCCGGTCCCCGGTCCGTTCACGGCCGGGCTCGTCCTCGAGGTCGCACCCGTTGCGCTCTATAGTCTCAGTCCTGACAGAGCCGGCCGACCGACGGGCACCCGAAACGCATGATCGAACGTCCCGCCGCCCGCTACGGGCGGCAGCGGGTCTCGCGCCGGACGCGACGGCTGGTGGTCGCCGTCCTGGCCGCGACCGTCGTGGTCGCCGGGGTGATCCTGGCGATCGTGGCCTCCCAGCGGTTCGGTACCCAGGACGTCGAGGGTGAGCTCGGCGCCTACCGGCTCATCGACGACAGGACCGTCGAGGTGACTGTCACCGTCACCCGGGAGGACCCGTCGCAACCCGCCGTCTGCATCGTGCGGGCCCGGTCCAAGGACGGCAGCGAGACCGGTCGCCGCGAGGTCCTGGTCCCGCCCGCGCAACAGGCAACAGTGCAGGTCACCACGGTGGTCGAATCAAGCAGGCCGCCGGTGATCGGCGACGTCTACGGGTGCGGGCTCGACGTGCCGCCCTACCTGGTGGCCCCGTAGCGCGGCCGTACGGCGAACAGCCGACAGCCAAATCGTGAACGGCCGCCGGCACGCCGGTGGTACCATCGACGGGTACACGGTTCCGGCTGGGGCCGTGTATTGCTGCATTTACACCCGTGTCGGGGAGGACACGAGCCGGGGGTGCAGTGATACACGCCACGTGCCCCCGGCCCTCGACCCCACAAGACTTCGTACGCGAACACAGCGCGAGACAACGACGACAGGAGCGCGAAGACATGACCGACACTCAGGTCACGTGGTTGACCCAGGAGTCATACGACCGGCTGAAGGCGGAGCTGGACCAGCTGATCGCCAACCGCCCCGTCATCGCCGCCGAGATCAACGACCGCCGCGAAGAGGGCGACCTGCGCGAGAACGGCGGCTACCACGCCGCCCGTGAGCAGCAGGGCCAGGAAGAGGCCCGCATCCGCCAGCTGCAGGAGCTGCTCAACAACGCCAAGGTCGGCGAAGCCCCCAAGCAGTCGGGCGTCGCGCTGCCCGGCTCGGTGGTGAAGGTCTACTACGACGGCGACGAGAAGGACACCGAGACGTTCCTGATCGGCACCCGCGAGCAGGCCGTCAACGACGGCAAGCTCGAGGTGTACTCCCCCGCGTCGCCGCTGGGCGCCGCGCTGATCGACGCCAAGGTCGGCGAGACCCGCACCTACACCGTCCCCAGCGGCAGCACCGTCGAGGTCACCCTCGTCAGCGCGGAGCCGTACCACTCCTGACGGTCCATGGCGCGCATCGCCGAAGACCTGTTACTGCTGCTGCTGGACAACGCGTCCGCCCAGCCGTGCCTGGACAAGCCTCGCCGTGAGCGGGTACTCGCCGCGGCGGTGCTGCTCGACCTCGCACACGCCTGCCTCATCCGACCCGCGGTCGACGGTGATCCCGCGCCGGCCGGCCGGCTCGTCGCGCTGACGCCTCGCGGCAGGCTCGACCCCGTCGCCGAACCGGCGTTCCGGCTGTTGCAGCGCCGTGCGCTGCGCCCGCCGTCGGCGATCGACAAACTGCGCAGGCACACCGAGGACGCGCTGCTCGCCCACCTGGAGGGCACCGGTCAGATCGGGCGCGTCGAACTCCCCGGTAAGCGGGTCGGCCACCACTACGCGTGGCCGGTGGCCAACCGCGACCGGGCGGCGCACTCCCGCTCCCAGGTGCTCTCGGCGCTGTTCGACCGCACCCCGCCCACCCCCTCCACCGCGGCGGTCATCACGCTGCTGCACGCGGTGGACGGACTGGGTGCGCTGCTCAGCCTCAACGACCGGGGCTGGCGGTGGGTGCACGGCCGGGCCGGCGAGATCTCACTCGGCAGTTGGGTCGACGAATCGCCGACGGGGCTGGCCGAGGTGAACCTCGCCGTCACCGCGGCGGCGATGCGCGCGGCGTTAACCTAGCGCCTGCTCCAGGTCGGCGATCAGATCGGCGCGATCCTCGATGCCGACCGACAACCGCACCAGGTCCTCGGGCACCTCGAGTTGGGAACCGGCGGTGGAGGCGTGCGTCATCGCACCCGGATGCTCGATCAGCGACTCCACCCCGCCGAGCGATTCGGCGAGGATGAAAATGCCTGTGCGGGCGCAGAAGTCGCGTGCGGCCTTCGGACCGCCGCGCAACCGCACCGACACCATGCCGCCGAATCCGCTCATCTGTTTGGCCGCCACATCATGGCCGGGATGGGAGGGCAGACCGGGGTAGAGCACGGAGTCGATGGCCGGGTGGCCGTCGAGGAATTCGGCGACCGCCGCGGCGTTCTCGCTGTGCCGCTGCATCCGCACCACCAGCGTCTTGAGCCCGCGCAGCGTGAGGTAGGCGTCGAACGGGCCGGGAACGGCGCCCGCTCCGTTCTGCAGGAAGGCGAACGCGGTGTCGAGTTCCTCGTCGTCGGTCAGCAGTGCGCCGCCGACGACGTCGGAGTGCCCGCCGATGTACTTCGTGGTGGAGTGCAACACGATGTCGGCACCCAGCGTCAACGGCTGCTGCAGCGCCGGTGAGGCGAACGTGTTGTCCACCAACACCTTCAGCCCCGCACCTGAGGCGATCTCGGCGATGCCCGCGATGTCGGCGATCGACAGCAGCGGATTGGTCGGCGTCTCGACCCACACCATGCGGGTCTGCGGTGTGATCGCCGCGCGAACCGCGTCGAGGTCCGACAACGCGACCGCGGTGTAGGTGATGCCCCACTGGGAGAACACCTTGTCGATCAACCGGAACGTGCCGCCGTAGGCGTCGTCCGGGATGACGAGGTGGTCACCCGGGCGCAGCACCGCGCGCAGCGCGCAGTCGGTCGCGGCCATCCCCGAGGCGAAGGCGCGGCCGTAGCCGGCCTCCTCCACCGCAGCCAGCGCCGACTCCAGCGACTGGCGCGTCGGGTTGCCGGTGCGGGCGTACTCGAAGCCACCTCGCAGCCCGCCGACGCCGTCCTGGGCGAAGGTGGAGCTGGCGTAGATGGGTGTGTTGACCGCACCGGTCCGGGGGTCGGGGGCATACCCGGCGTGGATGGCCTTGGTGGCGAGTCCGTGGGTGTCGCGCTGTTCAGTCATAACACCGTCGAGCCTATCGAAGCGCGGTGTAGACATGGGTTCATGACCGTACGTATCGACGATCTGCTCGACACCGACGCCATGCTCGCCCCGGAGGACCGCGAGCTGCGTCAGACCGTGCGCCGCTTCGGTGAGCAGCGCCTGCGGCCGCACGTCGGCGAGTGGTTCGAGGCCGGGGAGGTCCCGGTGCGCGAGCTGGCCTCGGAGTTCGGCAAGCTCGGCCTGCTCGGCATGCACCTGGAGGGGTACGGCTGCGGTGGTTCGACGGCCACCGCGTACGGGCTGGTGTGCCAGGAACTCGAGGCGGTCGACAGCGGCCTGCGCAGCATGGTCTCGGTACAGGGGTCGCTGGCGATGTTCGCCATCCACAAGCACGGCAGCGAAGAGCAGCGCGAGCAGTGGCTGCCCGCGATGGCCACCGGTGACGTGATCGGATGCTTCGGCCTCACCGAACCCGACTTCGGCTCGAACCCCGCGGGGATGCGCACGACCGCGCGCCGCGACGGTTCCGACTGGATCCTCAACGGCTCGAAGATGTGGATCACCAACGGTTCGCTCGCCGACGTCGCGGTGGTCTGGGCGCGGGCCGAGGAGGGCATCCTCGGGTTCGTCGTCCCGGCGGGCACCGAGGGCTTCTCGGGCCGGGAGATGAAACACAAGCTGTCGCTGCGCGCGTCGAACACCTCCGAGCTGATCCTCGACGACGTCCGGCTGCCCGCCGAGGCCCAACTGCCCGCGGCGCGCGGCCTGTCCGGACCGTTGGCGTGCCTGTCGGAGGCACGGTTCGGGATCGTGTTCGGCAGTGTCGGCGCGGCCAGGGACTGTCTGGAGACGACGCTGGACTACGTCGGCAGCCGCGAGGTGTTCGACAAGCCGCTGGCGGCGTACCAGCTGACCCAGGCCAAGATCGCCGACATGGCCGTCGAACTGGGCAAGGCGCAGTTACTCGCGCTGCATCTGGGCCGGCTCAAGGACGAGGGCCGCATCCGCGCGGACCAGGTCAGCTTCGGCAAGCTCAACAACGTGCGCGAGGCGCTGGCGATCGCGCGTCAGTGCCGAACACTGTTGGGCGCCAACGGGATCACGCTCGAGTACCCGGTGCTGCGGCACGCCAACAACCTGGAGTCGGTGTTGACCTACGAGGGCACCTCGGAGGTGCACCAGATGGTCATCGGGGAGGCGCTGACCGGTGTCAGCGCCTTCCGCGGATGACTGGGACTACAGCTGCTTGGGTGCGACCTGACCGCCGGTGAGGACGCGGTAGGTGTAGACGAGGACGAGCGTCGCGATGGGGGCGGCCACCAGCAGGCCGACACCGCACAAGAGCGCCCCGACGACCACGGTCGCGACCATCACCAGCCAGGCCAGGAAGACACTCCCGAAATGCGCCTTGCTGACGTTGAAGCTGGTCTTGACGGCCTCGAGCGGCGCGAGGCCGCGGTCGATCAGGCTGACCACCGTGAACATCAGCATGATGCTCGCGATCAGGCCCGGGATGACGCACAGCAGGAAGCCGACCGTGGTGATGACCCCGACGATGAGCCCCGCGACGATGACGCCGCCGATGTTGCGCGGGCGGAAGAAGGAGCCGATCGAGACCTCGCGCCCGTCGGCGATGTCGAGCATGCCGCCGAGGTAGGCGGACTGCACCGCGGCCGCGACCACGAGTGAGATCAGCCAGCCGATGAACGCGACGATGATCCCGGCCGGGCTGTCGATGGTGTAGGAGAACTCGACGCCGCTGCCGTCGGACATGTAGTTGGTGGAGTCACCCGGATCCACCGCCGCCGACAGCGTGTTGGTCAGCGCCTGGATCACGATGATGATGAGGCCGTAGGCCAGCGTGGCGACGATGAGCGGAACGGCGTTCTTGCCGAACTTGTTCCACGCCCACGAGAACGCGTCACCGACGCTGTAACCACCGGCCCCGAAGTTCGCCTGCGGGTAATTGCCCTGCGGCCCAACGGGATAGCCGGCCGGCGGGTAATTGCCCTGCGGCGGTGGCGGATACCCGCCCTGCGGCGGCGGGGGCGGTTGGTCGGTCATGGACGCTCTCCAATGTGCGGTCAGCGGGGAACGAGCGAGCTAACAGTACCGGAGATCATGATCAATGCAGGGTTTTCACCACAACGGCAGAAGGCATGCCCGAGTGTGCATCCCGCTAACGGCGGGCGCTGCCGTCCGACAGGAAGCCGAGCAGATCGTGGCGGGTGAGCACGCCGACCGGCTTGCCCTCCTCGACCACCATCAGCGCATCGCACTCACGCAGGGTCTTGGCCGCGGTGCTGACCAATTCGCCCGCGCCGATCAGCGGCATGGGCGGGCTCATGTGCTCGGCCACCGCATCGGCCAGCTTGGCGCGGCCCTCGAAGACCGCCGACAGCAGTTCGCGTTCGGAGACGCTGCCCGCGACCTCACCGGCCATCACGGGCGGTTCGGCGCCGACGACGGGCATCTGCGAGACGCCGTACTCGCGCAGGATGCCGATCGCGTCGCGCACGGTCTCCGACGGATGGGTGTGCACCAGGTCCGGTAGCGCACCGGACTTGCCGCGCAACACATCTCCGACGGTCGGCTGTTCGATGGACCCGTCGAGCCGGTTGCGCAGGAAGCCGTAGGACGACATCCACGAGTCGTTGAAGATCTTCGACAGGTAGCCGCGGCCGCCGTCGGGCAGCAACACCACCACCAGCGCGTCCGGGCCGGCCTTCTCGGCCACCTCGATCGCCGCGACCACGGCCATACCGCACGAGCCGCCCACCAGCAGCCCCTCCTCGCGGGCCAACCGTCGGGTCATGTCGAACGAGTCGGCGTCCGAGACCGCGATGATCTCGTCCGGCACCGCGGGGTCGTAGGCCGACGGCCAGAAGTCCTCGCCGACCCCCTCGACCAGATACGGCCGACCGGTGCCGCCGGAGTACACCGACCCCTCGGGGTCGGCGCCGATGACGCGCACCTTCCCGCCGGACACCTCCTTGAGGTACCGCCCGGCGCCGGTGATGGTGCCGCCGGTGCCCACGCCGGCCACGAAGTGGGTGACCTTGCCGTCGGTATCGCGCCAGATCTCCGGCCCGGTGGTCTCGTAGTGCGATTCCGGCCCCATCGGATTGGAGTACTGGTCGGGCTTCCACGCCCCCTCGATCTCGGTGACGAGGCGGTTGGAGACGCTGTAGTAGCTGTCCGGATCGTCCGGGGCCACCGCCGTCGGGCACACCACCACGTCCGCACCGTAGGCGCGCAGCACGTTGCGCTTGTCCTCGCTCACCTTGTCGGGGCAGACGAAGATGCACTTGTAGCCGCGCTGCTGGGCGACGAGCGCCAACCCGACGCCGGTGTTGCCCGACGTGGGTTCGACGATGGTGCCGCCCGGCTTGAGCTCACCGCTGGCCTCGGCGGCGTCGATCATCTTGACCGCGATGCGGTCCTTGGAGCTGCCGCCGGGGTTGAGGTACTCGATCTTGGCCGCGACCGTGCCCGCCCCCGCGGGGACAACAGAATTCAGCTGAACCAGAGGGGTGTTGCCGATGAGCTCACTGACGTGCTGGGCGATGCGCATGACTCCATCGTCCCAGGCCGGTCACGGCGCATCCAGGTGGCCTCCGGCACGTGCGTGTTACCAGGTGGCCTCTCGGATGTACTCGCCGATCTGACGCAGCGAGCGCTGGGCCTCCGACACCACCGGCGCCCCGAGTTGGAAGACGTGCATCTGACCCGGCCACACCCGCACCTCGACCGGCACCCCGGCGGCCGCCAGCAGCCGCGCCGCCTTCCTGGCGTCGCTGATGAGCACCTCGGAGCCGGAGACGTGGATGAGGGTCCGCGGGAGGCCGGGTTCGATGTGGTCGAGCGGTTCGTAGATCGGCTCCGGACGGCCGTCGACGAGGTGCTTTTCGGCGGCGTGCTCGATGAGCTCGACCAGGGCGTGGAACGCCCGCTGCGGGAACATCACGTCGCTGTGGACGTTCGGGTGGTCGGCGCGGGCCTCGTTGTCGAGCTCGAACAGCGGCGACATGGTCACCACCGCGGCGGGGGTCTCGTCCTCGAGCTGCAGGCGCTCGGCGAGCGCCAGCGACAGGTAGCCGCCCGCGGAGTCGCCGGCCAGCACGATCTGGTCGGGTTCGTAGCCCTTGCGGCGCAGCCACTGGTAGGCGTCGTAGCAGTCGTCGACGGCCTGACCCACCGAGTGCTTGGGGATCATCCGGTAGTTGACCACCAGCGCCGGGCTGTCAGCGAACTTCGACAGCGCCGTCACCAGGCGGCTGTGCGAGTTGACCCCGCAGGTCAGGAACGCCCCGCCGTGCAGGTAGAGAATGATGCTGCGTTTGCCGTCTGCGGGCAGTACGCCGGGCGCCCGCACCAGTTGGGCGGTGCAGTTCTGCAGCCCGATGGTGGCGCGGATCGTGCCGGGGACCGGCCGCAGGAGGCGGCAGGCGAAGTCGACGGCGCCCCATGGCCAGGGCATTTTGGGCGCGAGGCTACCGATCGTCAGCGTCGGCTTGATCGTCATCAGCGCTGCCAGCGCCATCACCCGGCCGGCGATGCTGGGCCCGTCCTCGATCACCTCCACCGGCGCACCGTCGCTGACCGGGAAGCGCCGTGGCCTGTGCGGCCTGCCCGCCCGCAGCCCAGCAAATGAAGAGCTCGGGACCCTGCTCGGTGCCGTCATCGCCATCACCTTCTACGCCGTTGTAGTGCCAGGTGCTCAGCTACTCAGTCCATCTCCGTAACTCAGCTTCGCACTTGTAACCGATATCACAATGGTTCAAACAATGTTCGTTCCGGGTTTGATACCGCACCGTGATCGCCGGCGCGGGATCGCCACGCGGACGGTCCCTAAACTGTTCGTTGTGCGCGCAACACGCGGTGCCCTGGCGGTGGCGGCCACGCTCGCATCGACTGGCTCCGCCTACATCGGGGTGCGCAACCTGTTGACCGGCCAGGCCGATCAGGCGCGCCAGGTCATCCCGAAGTCCTGGGACGTCCCACCGCGCGCCGACGGGGTCTACTCCCCCGGTGGCGGCCCCGTCGAGCGATGGCACCGCGGCGACCCGTTCGACCTGCACCTGATGGTCTTCGGCGACTCCACCGCGACCGGCTACGGATGCCGCACCGCCGACGAAGTGCCCGGGGTGCTCATCGCCCGCGGACTCGCCGAACAGTCCGGGAAGCGGATCCGGCTGAGCACCAAGGCGATCGTCGGCGCGACGTCCAAGGGGCTGGAAGGCCAGATCGACGCGATGTTCGTGGCGGGCCCACCGCCGGACGCCGCCGTCATCATGATCGGCGCGAACGACATCACCGCCCTCAACGGCATCCCGCAGTCGGCCCGCCGGCTGGGCAAGGCCGTTGCCCGCCTGCGGTCCAGCGGCGCGGTCGTCGTCGTCGGCACGTGTCCGGACTTCGGGGTGATCACCGCGATCCCGCAGCCCCTGCGCACGGTGGCCCGCACCCTGGGGCTGCGCCTGGCGCGGGCCCAGGCCTCGGCGGTGCGCGCCGAGGGCGGCGTGCCGGTGCCGTTCTCCGACCTGCTCGCGCCGCAGTTCTACCAGCAGCCGGATGTGCTGTTCTCCGAGGACATGTTCCATCCCTCGGCGGCGGGGTACGCGCTGGCCGCCAGCCAGCTGCTGCCCGCGCTGTGCGACGCGCTCGGCGAGCGGAGTCCCGAGGGCGCACCGGAGCAGGCACTGCGGACCCGCGCCGCCGACGTCAGCACGCTGCTGGCCAAAGTCGGTGGCGTCACCCGCCTGTGGCGCCGGACGACCGGGGTGCCCGCACCGGTCATCGCGCCCGCAGGCTAGCGTTTCGCTCAACAGCGATTGAGGAGCCGTCATGCCTGAAGCCGTCATCGTCTCGACCGCGCGTTCGCCGATCGGCCGCGCCAACAAGGGGTCGCTGGTCGACATGCGGCCCGACGACCTCGCCGCGCAGATGGTGCGCGCCGCGCTGGACAAGGTGCCCTCGCTCGACCCGCACGACATCGACGACCTGATCATGGGCTGCGGCCAGCCCGCGGGCGAGTCCGGTTTCAACATCGGCCGCGCGGTCGCCGTACAGCTCGGCTACGACTTCATGCCGGGCACCACCGTCAACCGGTACTGCTCGTCGTCGCTGCAGACGTCGCGGATGGCGTTCCACGCGATCAAGGCCGGAGAGGGCCATGCCTTCATCTCCGCGGGCGTCGAGACGGTGTCGCGCTTCGCGAAGGGCAACGCCGACGGCTGGCCCGACACCAAGAACCCGAAGTTCGCGGAGGCTCAGGAGCGGTCCAACCAGGGCGCGGCCGGCGGTGACGAGTGGCACGACCCGCGCGAGGACGGCAACCTGCCGGACGTCTACATCGCGATGGGCCAGACCGCCGAGAACGTCGCGTTGCACACGGGCATCAGCCGCGAGGACCAGGACCACTGGGGTGTGCGCTCGCAGAACCGCGCCGAGGAGGCCATCAACAGCGGCTTCTTCGAGCGCGAGATCTCGCCGGTGACGCTGCCGGACGGCACCGTCGTGTCGAAGGACGACGGTCCGCGCGCGGGCACGGTCTACGAGAAGATCAGCCAGCTCAAGCCGGTGTTCCGGCCGAACGGCACGGTGACCGCCGGTAACGCGTGCCCGCTCAACGACGGCGCCGCCGCGGTGGTCATCCTCTCCGACACCAAGGCGCGCGAACTCGGATTGACGCCGCTGGCGCGCATCGTCGCGACCGGTGTGTCGGGACTGTCGCCGGAGATCATGGGCCTCGGCCCGATCGAGGCGTCGAAGAAGGCGCTGGCCAACGCCGGGATGGGCATCGGCGACATCGACCTCTACGAGATCAACGAGGCGTTCGCCGTCCAGGTGCTGGGCTCCGCGCGGGCGCTGGGCATGGATGAGGACAAGCTGAACGTGTCCGGCGGCGCGATCGCGCTGGGGCATCCGTTCGGCATGACCGGCGCCCGCATCACCGCCACGCTGCTGAACAACCTGCAGACCCACGACAAGCAGTTCGGCCTGGAGACGATGTGCGTGGGCGGCGGCCAGGGTATGGCGATGATCATCGAGCGCCTGAGCTAGTTCCCTGCGTTGACTCTGCACACAGATCGCGAATCCCGGGGCGATTTCAAGCGGTGGATGCAACACCCTTCTTGATTGGAGTGTGTTGTGGGCGGTCATTTGGTGTTGCGGTCGCGGATGC
>NZ_LQIU01000005.1 GCF_001499995.1 Mycobacterium sp. IS-1496 | reverse complement strand
GGAAAACACCGGCCGAAGCCCTCAACCAACTACTGTCCAACCCACCAGCTGTTGCATCGACCGCTTGAAACCGCCGGCTGAGAACACGATCTCACCGCAGTCTCAACGGTGTGGTCGACAGGTCAGCGGGTGGTGACGTGGACGATGCGGTCGTCGTTGTCGTAGCGGACCGAGACGATGCTGGACTGGTCGAGCGGCTTGTTCATGCCCTGCTGGGTGACGCGGACCTGGTAGCCGCGGTCGTCGAGGGAGCTGATGGTGTCGGCGGCGTTGCCGGGTCCGGAGGGGGCGGCCTGGGCGGGGGCGGCGAAGGCCAGGAATCCGGTGGCCAGTCCGCCGGCGATGATGGTGGCGAATCCGAACTTGTTCATGTTCTTGCCTCTTCGTGTCCGTTCGGTCTGGAGGGATTTCCTGGCCGGTCTGACTGCATCAACCTGCAGGTCAGCGCCATCCATCCCGTTGGCAGTGATTGACCGACGGCTGGCAGGAACCGATCGCCGGGTCAGCGCAGCAGCGGATCGCGCGGCAGGCCGAGGATCCGCTCGGCGATCGTGTTGCGGGTGATCTCCGAGGTGCCGCCCGCGACCGTCATCGCGCGGTTGCCCAGGTAGGCGCGGGTCAGCAGCGGGGTCTGGCCGACCACGGCGGCGGCGCCCGCCAGATCCATGCCGAGTTCGGTCTGCCGCTGGCACTGTTCGGCGACCAGAAGCTTGGTGACGTTGCCCTCCGGGCCGGGTTCGGCACCGGCGATGGCCCGGAGGGCGCGACGCAGGTTGAGCAGCCGCAACGTGTGCGCCTCGGCGATCACCGCACCGGCGCGACGTACATGAGCGGCGGCGACGTCGGCGGGTGCGGCGTCGAGCAGTGCCACCAGGTCGTCGGCCGAGAAGCCGGTCGGCGCCCCGGAGCCGCCCCCGATGGAGATCCGTTCGTTGCCCAGCGTCGCGCGGGCCACCAGCCACCCGCGGTTGACGTCGCCGACCACGTCGGCGTCCGGCACGAACACGTCGTCGAAGAACACCTCGTTGAAGTGCGCGTCACCGGTGAGCCCGCGCAGCGGATTGACCGTCACCCCGTCGGCGGACATGTCGATCGCCATCATCGTCACGCCGGCGTGTTTGGGCGCCTCCGGATCGGTGCGCACCGTCGCCAGCCCCCACTGGCACAGGTGCGCCAGGCTGGTCCACACCTTCTGGCCGGTGACCCGCCAGCCGCCCTCGACCCGCTTGGCGGCCGTGCGCACCGCAGCGGCGTCGGATCCGGCGCCGGGTTCGGAGAACAGCTGACACCACATCACCTCGCCGCGCAGCACCGGTTCGACCCAGCGTTGTCGCTGGTCGTCGGTGCCGGCCTGGGCGATGGTCAGCGTGACCCACCCGGTGATCCCCATATCCGGGATGTCGACGTCGCGGAACTCCTCCTCGATGACCAGTTGTTCGAGTGGCCCGGCCGCCCGCCCCCACGGTTTCGGCCAGTGCGGCACCAGATACCCGGAGTCGACCAGGAAGTCGCGCCTGCGGTCGTCGGGCAACGCACGCCACTCCGCCGCCGCCTCACGCGCCGCCGCCCGGTACTCCTCGGCCTCGGCGGGCAGCGTGAACGAGGCGCCGCGGGCCCGGCCGTCGCGTTGGGCGTTCACGATGTCGGCCAGTGGATCGGATCCCTCGCCGAGCAGCGCGGCGAGCGAGCGTGCCCGCCGCAGGTACAGGTGGGCGTCGTGCTCCCACGTGAAGCCGATACCCCCGTGGAGCTGAATGTTGTTCTGCGCGAGGAACACCGACGCGCGGATGGCGTGCGATGCGGCGACCGCGGCGGGAAACCATGCGCTGTCGAGGTCGTCGGCCCGCGCGGCGTCCCACACGGCCGCGGTGGTCTGTTCCGCGTCGACGAGCATGTTCGCCGCGTGGTGCTTGACGGCCTGGAAGGTGCCGATGGTGCGGCCGAACTGCTCGCGCACCTTCGCGTACTCGACGGCCATGTCCAGGCACGCCCACCCCACCCCGGCCGCCTCGGCCGCGCCGAGGATGCGGAACACCGTCCGCGCGTGGCGGGCAGCCCCGGTCAACACCCGGGCGGGCGATATCCGCACATCACGGACGGTGACGGCGCCGATGGAGCGGGTGGTGTCGATCCCGTCGAGGGCGGTGACGGTGACGTCCGCCGCGTCGAGCACCACCACGTCGTCCCCGGCGACCAGGACCAGCAGGTCGGCGTCGGGCGCCCCGAGCACCGTGGGCGCCTCCCCGGCCACCGATCCGTCCGGACCGATGGTGAAGGTGCCGGTCAGACCCAGGGCGGCGACCGCGTCGCCGTTCGTCAGCGCTTGCAGCAGATCGGCCCGCACCTCGTCGCCGGCGCACCGGTCGAGCACCACCGAGGCCGCGACGGACGGCAGGAACGGGCCCGGGGTGAGTTCGCGGCCCTGTGCCTCCAGCACGATCGCCAGTTCGGCGAGTCCGAAGCCGGCTCCGCCGTACTGTTCAGCCACCGCCAGACCGGTCCACCCCAGGTCAGCGGCCGCGCGCCACAGATCGTCGGGGTGCGCCGGCCTCTTCTCGAGGGTGGCCCGGGCGGCTGCCCGTGACCCGGACCGGTCCAGCCGGCCGAGCGCCGATTCGGCGAGCGCGATGTGGTCGTCGGTGATCGCCAGGGCGGATTTGCGCACAGTTGGTCCTCTGATTTTTTTCGGCCGGATCGGCTGACGCTAACCCATAAGGGCCGGTCAGCACAGGTGTGAGCGACGTTACAAAATCGCTGTCGAAATGATGGGTAGACAACTTGGCGATCTTGTCGTTTGGGAATTCGCCACAGGGGTACAGTCGCGCCATGACGGTACGACCGGACACCCGGTATCCCGGTCCGACATTGTGGTCTCGCGCAAGGTGGTTGCTCAACGCCAAGCCGGCTGATCACATGCTCGCGATGAGCGTCGCCTCGGCTTCGCTGCCGGTCATCGGCAAGCATCTCGAACCCCTCGGCGCGCTGGCGGCGATGGGGGTGTGGGGTTACCGCCAGATGCCCGAGCTGCTCTCGGCGTCGGCCAAGTCGTGGTTCGACCCCGGTAACGCCGAAGTTCGCCAACGTGAGCGCGACCTGACCCACCAGGTCTCCGATCAGGCGCTGCGCGGAGTGGTTCCCGCCGCCGATCTGGCGATCGACTGGCCGGCGCCCGAGAAGGTGCCGCCGCTGTGGAAGACCTTCGAACACCGCCGCAACGTCCACAAGTCCTCGGTGCGCTACGGGCCGCTGCCCTCGCAACTGCTCGACGTCTGGCGTCCCAAGAAGCTTCCGACCGAACCGGCCCCGGTGTTGGTGTTCGTCCCCGGCGGCGCGTGGGTGCACGGCAGCCGCCTGCTGCAGGGATACGCGATGATGTCGCACCTGGCCGAAATGGGCTGGGTCTGCCTGTCCATCGACTACCGGGTGGCGCCGCACCACCCGTGGCCCGCCCACCTGCACGACGTCAAGACCGCGATCGCCTGGGCGCGGGCCAACGTGGACAAGTACGGCGGCGACCGCAATTTCGTCGCGATCGCGGGGTCATCGGCCGGTGGCCACCTCGCCGCGCTGGCCGGCCTGACGATCAACGACCCGGAGATGCAGTGTGAGCTGCCGGAGGGTTCGGACACCTCCGTCGACGCGGTGGTCGGCATCTACGGCCGCTACGACTGGGAGGACCGGTCCACCGCCGAGCGTGCCCGCTTCGTCGACTTCCTCGAACGAGTCGTGGTAAAGCGCAAGATCTCTCGGCATCCCGAACTGTTCCGTAAGGCATCGCCGATGGCGCAGGTGCACTCGGAGGCGCCGCCCTTCCTGGTCATCCACGGCAGCGGGGACAGCGTGATCCCGGTCTGGCAGGCCCGCAGCTTCGTCGAGAAACTCCGGGCGAAGTCGAGGTCGGTGGTCAGCTACATGGAACTGCCCGGCGCAGGACACGGTTTCGACATGATCGACGGCGCCCGAACGGGTTCGATGGCCACCGCAATCGGGTTGTTCCTCAACCAGATCCACAAGAACCGTACTCTGATCGGCGCGCGAGAGGTTATATAGACGCCTCGAGCAGGAGGAGGCGATTCGTGAAGCGGCTCAGTGGGTGGGATGCGTTCTTGCTGTACAGCGAGACGCCCACGGTGCACATGCACACGCTCAAGCTGGCGGTGATCCAGCTCGACGACCTGGGTGGCCGCAGCTTCGGCGTCGAGGAGTTCCGTCAGGTCATCCACAGCCGGCTCTACAAACTCGACCCGTTCCGCTACGAACTGGTCGACATTCCGTTCAAGTTCCACCACCCGATGTGGCGGGAGAACTGCGAGGTCGACCTTGAGTACCACATCCGCCCGTACCGGGTCGAAAGCCCAGGCGGGCGACGGCAACTCGACGAAGCGGTGGGCCGCATCGCCAGCACGCCGCTGGACCGCAGCAGACCGCTGTGGGAGATGTACTTCATCGAGGGGCTGGCCGACGGCAAGATCGCCGTGCTCGGCAAGATCCACCACGCACTTGCCGACGGCATCGCCTCGGCCAACCTGATGGCCCGCGGCATGGACCTGCAGCCCGGCCCGCAGCACGACCGCGACTCGTACGCCACCGACCCGGCCCCGAGCCGCGGAGAGCTGGTCCGCACGGCGTTCCGCGACCATCTGCGCCAGATCGGCAGGCTGCCGGCCAACTGGCGCTACACCGCCCAAGGCCTGCAAAGGGTTCGGCGGAGTTCCCGCAAACTCTCACCGGAACTGACCCGGCCCTTCACCCCGCCCCCGTCGTTCATGAACCACAAGGTCGACGGGGTCCGCAAATTCGCCACGGCCACACTGGCTCTCGCCGATATCAAGCAGACCGCCAAACACCTCGGGGTGACGCTCAACGATCTGGTGCTGGCCATCTCGGCCGGAGCGCTGCGGACGCTGCTGCTGCGCTACGACGGGAACGCCGACCACCCGCTGCTGGCATCGGTGCCGGTGAGCTTCGACTTCAACCCCGAGCGCATCTCGGGTAACTACTTCACCGGTGTCCTGGTGTGCATACCCGTGCAGATCGAGGATCCGCTGCAGCGCGTGCAGGAGTGCCACAACGCCGCGGCGTCGGCCAAGGAGAGCCACCACTTGATCGGCCCCGAACTGGTCAGTCGGTGGTCGTCGTACTTCCCGCCCGCGCCGGCCGAGGCGCTGTTCCGGTGGCTGAGCAACAAGGACGGTCAGAACAAGGTCCTCAACCTGCCGATCTCCAACGTGCCGGGCCCGCGTGAGCGGGGCCGCGTGGGGGGCGCCCTGGTGACCGAGATCTATTCGGTCGGCCCGCTGACCACGGGCAGCGGGCTGAACATCACCGTGTGGAGTTACGTCGACCAGCTGAACATCTCGGTGCTCTCCGACGGCGCGACCGTCGAGGACCCGCATGAGCTGACCGACGCCATGGTCGAGGCGTTCATCGAGATCCGTTCGGCGGCAGGCCTTTCCGATGATCTGACGGTGGTCGAGACCGCGATGGCGCCGTGAGGGGCGGTTCAGCGGCTCAGCGGTGCTGTGCGTGCACCCAGGACAGGAAGCGTTCGATCGCCCGAGCGGTGTAGTGCCCGCGCGGGGAACCGAAGAAGTCGAATGCGTGCTGGGCGTGCGGGATCTCCGAGTACGCGACCGGAGCCGTCGACACCTTGCGTAGTTCCTCCACGAACTCCCGGCCCTCCGGAACGGGGATGATCGAGTCGTCCTCGCCGTGCAGCACGAAGAACGGTGGTGCGTCCGGGTGCACCTTCGTGATGGGGGAGGCGTCGAGGTACTCGCGACGGTTGCCCCGGAACGGCTTCTTGACGACGAACTTCTGCAGGAACGCGATGAACTGCGGCCGGCCTTCCCCGTCGCCGGAGAACCAGTCGTAGCGGCCGTAGACCGGGACCGCGGCCCGCACCGACGTGTCGGCGTCGGCGAAGCCGGGTTGCCACTGCGGGTCGTTCTGGGTCAGCGCGGCGAGTGCGGTCAGATGCCCGCCGGCCGATCCGCCGGTGATCGCGACGAAATCGGGGTCACCGCCGTAGTCGGCGATGTTCTCCCGGATCCAGGCCAGCGCCCGTTTGACGTCGACGATGTGGGCCGGCCAGGTGTGGCGCGGGCTGATCCGGTATCCCATCGACACGCAGACCCAGCCGCGTTCGGTGAGGTGGCTGAGCAGCGGATAGGCCTGCGGGCGGCGCATTCCGATGGCCCACGCGCCGCCGGGCACCTGCAGCAGCACCGGGGCGCGGCCGTCGCGCGGGAGGTCACTGCGGCGCCAGATGTCGGCGGTGTTCGCCCGGTGCGGGCCGTACCGCACGGTGCCCTTCTTCTCCACGTACCGCCTGCGGGACCACCCGGTCCGGAAGATGCCGCCGCGACGGCGCGCGGGTTGGGACTCCGCCGCCACCGACGTGTAGTCCTCGCCGAGCGCCTCCCGGAGGCCGACCTCGAAATGCGGTTCGGACTTGATGTTTCGATGCTGGGTGAGCGCGAGCAGGCCCCAGGTGAGGATTTTGAGCACCAGTGCGGCGCGGCCGGTCGGGGTCCTGAAGTGCCCGCGCAGGCCCCGACGGACGGCGTCGAGCACCGAACCGGTCAGATACAGCGGGGCGAGTTCCGACGTCGGCCAGCCGAACGCGAACGTCGGTATGGTCACGTAACCCTTGCGGCCCAACGGCTGTACGGCGTTGGCGGCGTTGAGCAGTTCGGCGCTCGTGGCGAGCAGCGGCCTGGGCTTCGACAACACCCGCCTCGGCTTCGCGGTCTTGCGGGTCACGTAGTCGAGCACCGTGATGTCTCTGTGCACTGTGTGATTCGCCAGATTCTCTCGGACGTGCAAAATCGGTCCCCCGGGGGTAGCCGGTGCACGGGCGGTCGAAACGCGGTCAGCCCAGCACCGGGAAGCGACGCTCGGCGGCCAGCTCGTCGAGCGCCCGCTGCATGACGTGACGGACGTGGGCGTCGACCTCGTCGATGTCGGGTTCCTCGCCGAACTCCGCGGTGATGTCGATGGGCGGGAGCACCCGGGTGACGATCTTGGTGGGCAGCGGCAGGTTGACCGGCAGCACAGCGGAAAGGCCGAAGGGAAAGCCGAACGAGATCGGCAGGATCTTGGCCCGCAGCAACTTGTCCAGGCGGATCGTTTTGGCCAGCCACTCACCGCGGCTGAGGTAGAACTGGCTCTCCTGACCGCCGATGGACACGGTCGGCACCAGGGGCACGCCGGCGTTCAGCGCGGCCCGCACGTATCCGGTGCGCCCGCCGAAGTCGATCTTGGACTCGGCCAGCGTCGGCCGGTAGACGTCGTAGTCCCCGCCGGGGAACACGATCACCACGCCACCCGAGCTCAGCGCCTCGTCGGCGTTCTCGTGGTTGGCGCGGATGAAGCCGATCCTGGTGAAGAACTCGGCCGTCGGCCCCGTCATCAACAGGTCGTGCGACAGCGTGAAGACCGGCCGGTCGTAGCCGAACTGCTCGTAGAAGCCGGCGGCGAAGACCGGCACGTCCATCGCGAACAGGCCACCGGAGTGGTTCGACACGACCAGCGCGCCGCCCGCGGACGGGAACTCCTCGAGACCGCGCATCTCGGCGCGGTGGTAGGTCTTGAGCAGCGGTCGCAGCACGCCCATCACCCGTTCGGTGAAGGCCGGATCCCATTTCGCGATGTCCGACGACGGCACGGCTCTCCCCCTCGGGTCGAATTGAAACGTGTTCTAGTTTTATGGTACCCAGCCCAGCCGCGCTTTCCCAACCGCGCGCCTGGTTATCGAGCGGCCCCGGTGGGCACCCGTAGCGTATGGCTACCCGTGACGAACTCCCGCTGAAGGACTACGACCAGCTGGCGCTGCCCGATCTGCGGCACCGCATCCGGTCGCTCGACGAACCTCAGCTGCGGTCGTTGTTCGACCACGAGACCGAGCACGGCAACCGGATCCCGGTGCTCGAGGTGCTGCACGCCCGGCTCAAGGAACTGCACGGCGGGGCGGAGCCGTCGGGCGGTGACCAGTCCAACGCGCCAGGGGTGAGCGGCACCGCGGGCGGCTCGCGAGTCCAGGAATCGACCGCCGCCGAGGCCAGCACGCCGCTGCGTCACGGCGTCGCCAACCAGACGCCGTCGCGGGGCAAGCCCTGAGAGGCACGTAAGACTCTCGTCAGCACTCCTTGCGTTTGTAGCTACTACGGGCAGTGAATCTCACGGTCACCATCCGCCTGTTCCGCACCTCACCAGGAGTGACCATGAAAGTCTCCGCCCGTTCGTATCTCATCGCCGGTGTCTCCCTCGCCGGCGCGGGCCTGATCGTCGGCGGGTCCAACGCCCCCGTCCTGGACCCCACCCGGGCCGACGTCGCCGTCGCGCCGATGGCGGCCAGCACCACCGTCTCGCCGGTGAACGGACCCACGGTGGGATCCGCGGCGGCCGCCTCCGGATCGGTCACGGCGGCGTTCGTGGCGCCCGCGCCGGAACCGGACGTCTCCGCGCGGATCGCGCTTCCCGACGTCGGCGGCCTCGACCCCGAGGACGGCAGGCCGGGTATCCAGCTCAGCCTGCTCACCGGCACGCCCAACCTCGGCTACGGCAACGAGGGTCTGTTCAACGCCGGGGCCAACAACACCGGTGATTTCAACATCGGCGGCGACAACGACGGCGACTTCAACATCGGTACCGGCAACGTGGGCGACTTCAACATCGGCTACGACAACGACGGCGACTTCAACATCGGCGGCGACAACGAGGGCGACTTCAACGTCGGGTTCGACAACCGTGGCGGCGAGCGCAATTTCGGCGCGGGTAACACCGGTTCGTACAACGTGGGGTTCTTCAACACCGGCGAGTTCAACTTCGGAGTCGGCAACACCGGTGTCGGCAACGTCGGGTTCTTCAACACCGGCGACTACACCGTCGGCGCCTTCAACGTCGGCATCCGCTACGCCGGGAACCCGGGCATCAGCACCGGCCGCACCGCCGACACCGGCGACGAGGAGCCGAGCACCAGCGCGCTGAGGACCACGGCCGCCCAGGATGAGGACGACACCGGCGGCGAGGCCGTCACCCGGAGCGGCCGGAAGGCCGAAACGGGCGCCGCCGACAACGACGACAACGGTGGCGGCGACGGTGGCGACAGCGGCACCGCCAAGGCATCGGACACCAAGGACAACGGCGGCGGCGACGACGATTAGTCGACGACCACGCGGGTTAGCATCAGCCGCGTGAGCAACGAAGCCAACAGTGAAGACGTCGTCCTCGTCGAGCAGCGGGATCGCATCCTGGTGATCACCATCAACCGGCCCAGGGCCAAGAACGCGGTCGACGCCGCGGTCAGCCGGGGCCTGGCGGATGCGATGGACCGGCTCGACGGGGACGCCGGCCTCTCGGTCGGTGTCCTCACCGGTGCAGGTGGGAGCTTCTGCGCGGGAATGGATCTCAAGGCGTTCGCCCGCGGTGAGCGGGTCGACATCGAGGGCCGCGGGCTCGGTTTCACGGAGCGGCCGCCGGTCAAACCGCTGATCGCGGCCGTCGAGGGTTACGCGCTGGCGGGCGGCACCGAACTGGCGCTGGCCACCGACCTGATCGTCGCGTCCCGCGAATCGGCGTTCGGCATCCCCGAGGTCAAGCGCGGTCTGGTCGCCGGGGGCGGCGGGCTGCTGCGACTGCCGCAGCGCATCCCCTACGCGATCGCGATGGAACTCGCCCTCACCGGGGACAACCTGCCCGCCGAGCGCGCCCACGAACTCGGGTTGGTCAACGTGCTGGCCGAACCGGGCGGTGCGCTGGACGCCGCGCTCGCGCTCGCCGAGCGCATCACCGCCAACGGGCCGCTGGCCGTGGCCGCGACCAAACGCATCATCGTCGAGTCGCGCGGCTGGAGCCCGGAACAGCAGTTCGCCGAACAGATGAAGATCCTGATGCCGGTGTTCGCGAGCAACGACGCCCGAGAAGGGGCGGTCGCATTCGCGGAGAAGCGGCCACCGAGGTGGACCGGCAGCTGAGACACGTATTCACCGGCCACATCGCCGGGTTCGGGACCGAGGCAGGCGTGCGCATCGTCGTCGGCAGGTGGCAGACGTCGCCGCTCGGTGCGTTCACCGACGTGATGGTTCAGCAGCCCGACGAACAGCGCGTCCTGTTGGCCCCGGGCGACGCGGTGGCCGACTTCGTCGCCTCGACCTATCACTTCGACCGGGTCGAGGTGGGGCCGGTGGCCGCGACGCTGGAGAGCGACCGGTTGAGCGTGCGCAGCGCGGCACTCGACGTCGACGTGTCGATCGGGGGGCCCGCGCCGCTGGACCGGCTGCTGCGGCTGATCCCCGGCAGGCTCGCGACGGCGCCCTGGTGGCTGCGGGCCATCGACCCGGTGGCGTCGCGCCTGGTGCGCGGCGTGCACACCGCGGGCACGGCGGGCAACGGCCGACGGGAGTTCTACGGGGTGCGTCGCTCCCGCCGCATCACCGCGGTCACGGGCCGTTACCGGGATACGGATTTGATTGCGCTGCAACCACTTCGGCCGCCGGTGAACTTCGGCTTCGCCTCCGCGCCTGCCGCCCCGCAGCTCGTCTCGGTCACCACGACGATCGTCGAGACCGGTTGACGGGTTTTTCGAGGGCCGGTCGCGGGCACAGTGACGGCATGGACACGGTGAATCGACTCCGGCACGCCCAGCAGCGACTCTTCAAGGTGCAGCGGCGGCTGTGGCTGGCGCAGCTCGCGATGTGGCCGACGCTGATCGTCACCGGGGTGGCCGTCGCCGCCGGTGTGGTGTGGCTGCTGCGCAGACGCTCCGCCGGTGGCCGGCACGAACTGCCCGAGTCCCCCGGTGCGCACCGGGTCGAGACGGTCGCCGAACACGACGGGCAGGGCGTCATTCCGGAGTGAGCGCTCACATCCGCGCGTAGCGGGTGAGCGCGAAGCTGTACAGGCCGTAGGCGGCGAAACCCGCCGCGGCGACACCGATCAGCACCGAACCGGCCGGCATCTGCCCGAGCGCCTTGACCGCGCCGTCGAGTCCGGTGGCCTTCGACGGATCGGCCCGCACCGACGCCACGATCACCAGCACCCCGGCGACCGCGAGCACCAGGCCCTCCGCCACATGTCCCAATGCCCCGAGCACCGTGAGCAGCCGTCCACCGGAGATGTTGAGGTCGCCGCGGAATCGCCGCGACGCACCCTTGAACGCGAAGTAGCAGCCCACCGCGGTGATGCCGAGACCGATCAGCGCGAGCACCGCCTTGCCTTCCGGCGTGCGCATCAGCCAGGTGCTCAGGCCCACGCTCCGCTCGGCGCTGGAATCGCGGCTGCCGAGCGCGAACTGTACGGCCATCGCCGCCACCGCGGCGTACACGGCAGCCAGTCCGAGCGCCTTGAGCCGGTTGATCATCAGGAAGTCGTCGGGGTCCGGATTCGGCTCGTGGTGTTCGCCGGGATGCAGGCCGAGAACCGTCTCCGCCAGCCGCCACAGGGTCAGCGGCACCAGAGCCACCGCGACGCCCCACAGCGCGACGAACCCTCCCTTCGTCGCGGCGAGCGTGGCCAGCGCGCCGGACTGGTCCGCGTCGTCACCGTTGCCGGAGCCGATCGCGATACGGAAGATGATGTAGGCGATCAGCAGATGCAGCACGCCGTTGATCAGATAGCCAGTGCGCGCCGCGATCTGCGCCCCCCGATGGTTCGTCGCGACGCGAACCGCACCGGCGGCGCCGGTCTCGTCTGTCACCGCCGGTGGACTCCGCTCAGTACCCGCGTGGCCGGCGACGCGACCGGAAGGCGTCCTTGACCTTCTCTCCGGCGTCCTTGAGATGTGCGATCCGCTCGTCGCCACGGCCCCGCGCCCGCATGTTGGGATCGCCGACCGCGCCGCCGGCGCCCGCCCGCATCCGGCCCTGCAGTTGCTGCAGCTTGTTCCTCGCCTTACCGCTGAAGCCCATGTCGTTGCCCCTCGTATCTCGGTGTCCCGGTAGTCGAGACGCTCGAGGAGGGGTTACCCGTTCCGGCGCATCGGCATCGCGGAAAATCGGGCGAGGTTGACCTCAACCACTCTTGAGGTCACACCATGGAGTCATGACCGACACCGCGGCGTACCTCACCAGGATCGGCCACCGGGGCACGGCGGACCCGACGCTCGAGACCTTGCGGGCGCTGATCGCCGCACACAACCGGTCCATCCCGTTCGAGAACCTCGACCCGCTGCTGGGCACACCGGTCGCCGATCTCGGCGCGGACGCCCTGACCGACAAGCTCGTGTACCGGCGGCGCGGCGGCTACTGCTACGAGCACAACGGGCTGATGGGTTACGTGCTCGAGGATCTGGGCTTCGGCGTCGAGCGGATCGCCGGGCGGGTGGTGTGGATGCGCCATGACGACGCACTGCCCGCCCAGACCCACCAACTGTTGGTGGTGACGGTGCCGGACACGGTCGGCCGCTTCCTCGTCGACGTCGGCTTCGGCGGCCAGACGCTGTCCTCGCCGCTGCGCTTCGAGACCGGCGTCGAACAGCGCACCAGACACGAGCCGTACCGGATCCGCGACCACGGCGATGGTCACGTCCTGGAGTCGCTCATCCGGGGCGAGTGGCGTCCGCTGTACCTGTTCACCGACCGGCCGCAGCCGCTGATCGACCTCGAGGTCGGCAGCTGGTACGTCTCCACCCATCCCGCTTCGGTGTTCGTGGTGGGCCTGACCGCCGCGCTGGTCACCGACGAGGCCCGGGTCAACATGCGGGGCCGTCACCTCACGGTGCACCGCGCCGAGGGCAGCGAGCAGACCAGGTTCGACACCGCCGCGCAGGTGCTCGACGCGCTCACCGAGCGGTTCGGCATCGACGTGACCGACCTCGGTGACCGCGCCGACGTCGAGCAGCGCATCCACGAGGTCCTCGACAGCTGACTACGGCGCGACCAGCACATCCCATGGATTGCCCGCCGACAGCGCGAGCCGCCCCAGTTCGCGGGCGTGCCGCGCGGGTGAGCCGAAATCGTCGACCCAACCGCGGGCCCGCATCGTCGACAGCCACAGCGGGTGCTCGACGGTCACCCCGATGGCCCCGTGCAGCTGATGGGCGATCGTCGTGACCGGTTCGACGGCGCGCCCGACGGTCACCTTGGCCACCGTCACCGCGTAATCCGTTGCGGGCGCGCCGAATCCGTACTGGGCCGCCGCCGCGACGGCGAGGTCCGTGGTGGCACGGGCGCGTTCGATCTCGCCGGCCATCGCCGCGAGTGCATGCTGGACGGCCTGGAACCTGCTCAGCGCCCGGCCGAACTGGACCCGCTCCCTGGTGTGGGCGGCGGTCAGGTCGGCGGCGGCGTCGAACGCACCGATGGTCTGAACGCACCGCGCCCACGCACCCCGCCGCATCAGCTCGTCGGCCAACGCGACATCCACCCGCGCACAGGCGTTCTCGGGGACGTCGACGCCGACCTCACCGCGGGGCTCACCCGCCAGATCCACCCCGTCGGTGATCGCGGGGTCGTCGAGCACGGTGACCTGAAGGCCTCCATCCGTCCGCACCGCGGCGACGACCGTCGCATCGCGCGGCCACGGCACCCGGCGCGCTGTCCCGGTGACCCGTCCGTCGCGTACCACGCCGTCGCACGCGGCGACGGTCAGCGGACCCGACGCGGGGACGTCGAGGCCGGCCGCACCGGCCAGCCATGCGGCCAGCAGATCGGTCTCGGCCACCGGGACGGCGGCGCTGCGCCGCGCGAGGCCGGCCAGCACGATCGCCGACTCCGCGGGTCCGGCGTCCTCGGCGGTGGTCAACCGGCTCAGCCCGGTCTCCTCGAGGTGCCGCCACAGATCGGCGTCGAAGGTCTCCGGGCGGGTGCGCTGACCCATCCGCGCGTCGTACGAGCGACGCGCGAGATCGTCGACCAGATCGCGTAATTCGTCGCTCATCTGCTTCCTCGGCTCTTCGCGCAAGCGCTCATCGCACCCCCAACCCGCGGGCGACCACTCCCCGCAACACCTCATTCGTCCCGCCGCGCAGCGTGAACAACGGGGAGTGCAACCGGCCCGTCGCCAGCAGTCCGCGCAACCGGTCGGCCTCGGGCGCGTCGTCGTCGAGGTAGGCGAGCAGATCGGCGACGATCTCCACGGACTCCTGTTCGAAGCGGGTGCCGAGATCCTTCACCAGCGCCGCCCTGGTGTTCGCGTCGCGCCCCGCGGAGAGTTCGCGGGCCACGGAGATCGACAGCTGGCGCAACGACACCATCCGCGCCATCAGGTCGCCCACCTCGGCGGCGGTGCGGTCGTCGACGTCGCCGCGACCGAGGGCGGCCACCGCCTCGAACACCAGCGTCGCCGTCGACAGAATCCGTTCCGGGCCGCTGCGCTCGAACCCGAGTTCGGCCGTCACCTGGTGCCAGCCGTTCCCGATCTCGCCCAGCACATCGGCATCCGGGACGAACACCCCGCCGAACAGCACCTCGTTGAAGTGGTGTTCGCCGTTCATCAGCACGATCGGGCTGATCGTCACCCCGGGTGCGTCGGTCCGGACGATGAACTGGCTGAACCCCGCGTGCCGGTGGTCGGGGTCGACCGGAGCGGTGCGCGCCAGCACCACGACCTGGTCGGCGACGTGGGCTCCGCTGGTCCACACCTTCGTCCCGTCGATCCGCCAGCCGCCGTCGACCTGCGTGCCGCGGGTGGCCACCGCGGCGAGGTCCGAACCGGCGCCGTGCTCGCTCATCCCGATCGCCGAGGACAACCGGCCCGCGGCGATGCGGGGCAGCAGGCGTCGGCGCTGGTCCTCCGTGCCGTACGCCAACAGTCCGGGCGCCACCTGGCGGTCGGCGATCCAGTGCGCGGCCACCGGTGCACCGTGCGCCAGCAGTTCCTCGGTCACGACGTAGCGGTGCAGATGCCCCAGGCCGTGTCCGCCGTACTCGGTGGGGATGGTCAGCCCGACGAACCCGGCCTCGGCCAGCCGCACGCTGAACGCCGGGTCCCACGCCGCCAGCCAGCAGTCGACGGCGGGCTGCCAGCCGTACGCCGCGCGATCGGCGGCCAGGAACTCCCGGATCGACGTCCGCAGCGTCGCCAAATCGTCGTTGTTGGCGCACAGCGCCTCGAATTCACTCACTGGCGGTGAAGTGTAGTGAGCACGCACGCAGCAGGAATCGTCATGTCCCTCTGGGCGGGCGGCGACCATACTCGGATCCGTGAGTGAGCACGCCACGACGCCGGCGCGGCGCGACCGGTTACGCGAACTGCTCGACGCCGTCGTCGACGCGTCCAACGCCGAGGTGGGCGACATGGCGCGCAGCAGCTACGCCTCGGAGTTCCACTTCTCCCGAGAGGTGCGCCGGCTCACCGGCGAACCACCGGCCGCGTTGCGCCGACGGATCATGCTGGAACGCGCGGCCTGGCGGCTGCGCTGCGGCGAGACCGTCGCTTCTGTGGCCGCCGATGAGGGCTGGTCGTCGCCCGAGGTGTTCTCCCGGGCCTTTCGCCGGACGTTCGGCGTGCCGCCCTCGCGCGCCGGCGACGTCGGGTTCCGGGTGCCCGCACCCAACGGACTGCACTTCCATCCGCCGCAGTCGCTCTGGCTCGACGGCGACGGCACCGATAAGGAGCCCGACCCGAGCCGGCTCATGGTGGCCCACGACATCGCCGACACGGCCCACCTCATCGACCGCGCCCGGCTGTTGAGCGACGGGCAGTGGCGCCAGGAGGTGTCACCCGGTCAGGTGGTGCTGCACTGGGACGGCCCGGAACCCAGTGTGGGCGCCGTGCTGGGTGCGCTGGTATGGACCAAGGAGGTGTGGCTGGCCACCATCGAGGGCCGCGACTTCCCCGCGCGTGACGGATCCCTGACGGCCGACGAACTCGCCGCCCGGCACGCGGACATCGGAAGCCGTTGGGTCGCCATGGTTTCGGAGTATTCGTCGGCTGGACGGATGGGTGACACCGTGATCGACGCGCTGTGCGATCCGCCCGAGTCGTTCCAGCTCCACGGCATCGTCGCGCACGTCCTGACGTTCTCGGCGCATCGACGCGGCCTGGCCCGGTCCATGCTCGCCGCACTGGGCGTGCCGACGGAACAGGGAGATCCGCTGGACTGGATGAGGAGGCACTGAGTTGGCGACCGTGTACTACACCGCGTCGAGCCTGGACGGCTACATCGTCGACGGCGACGACAGCCTGGACTGGCTGATGTCCCGCGACATCGACCCCGAGGGACCGTTCCACTACGACGCGTTCGTCGAGACCGTCGGCGCGCTGGTGATGGGGGCGGCCACTTACGAGTGGATCGTGAAGAACGAACCAGGCGAATGGATGTACTCGCAACCGACCTGGGTGGTGACCCACCGTCCGCACATCGTCGCCGCCGGGCACCCCGTGCAGACCTTCGCCGGGGATGTGACCGAACTGCATGCGACGCTGGTGGCTGCGGCCGGCGGCAAGCACGTGTGGGTGGTCGGCGGAGGTGACCTGGCCGCGCAGTTCGTCGCCGCGGGTCTGGTCGACGAGATGATCGTCAGCTATGCGCCGTGCACACTCGGGGGTGGTTCGCGCGTCCTTCCGGTGCGGTCGGAGTGGCGACTCGTCGAGTCGGCGGTCAATCGCGAATTCGTCTGTGCGCGTTGGCGGGTGGCGTGAACCGATCAGTTGGTGCCCGTGGGTATGCCGTTGCGGCGGATGAATTCTCGTGATTTGAGCAAGAATTCGAGCTGGGTGTGCACCTGGCGCAGCGGGTCCAGGTCGCGGGTGGCGCGGCACAGCACGACGGCGCCCTCGAGCGCGGCGATACTCGTGATGGCCAGCGACGCGGCCTCGGCCTGCTCGCATCCGTCGACCTCGAAGGCGCGGGTCAGCGCATCGCGCCAGTGGCCGAAGATCGCCCCGGCGACGGTGGTGAGTTGCGGTCCGTCCTCGGATGAACCGATCGCCGCGGCGACCACCGGACAGCCCGCGGTGAAATCGCTGTCGGCCAGGACGCGGTCCCAGAATTCGACGAAGCGGTTCACCAGGTGCAGGCCGCCCTTGGTGGCGGCCTCGTCGATCAGCGAGGTGATCGACTCCCCGGCGAACTGCAGGGCCTCGGAGACGATCTGGTTGCGGCCCTCGGGGAAGTGGTAGTAGACGCTGCCGCGCGGTGCGCCGCTGCGCTGCAGCACCTCGTCGATGGTGACGCCGGCCGCGCCGCGCTCGCGGAGCACCTCGGCGGCGCCGATGAGCATGTTGGTGCGCGTGGAACCGCGCTTGGTGGAGGTCTTCATCAACTCTCGGTCAGGCGACACGGGACGGGCGCTGCGGCGTCGCTCGCCAGGCGAGCCCGCGCGGGGAGAGCAGGAGGCGGCGTCGACGCGGTAGGTGATGGACGAACCGCAGACCGGCGATGTTGAGCTCGACCACCCACATGACGTGCCTCTTTCTCTATGACGAAAAGCATAGAACAGGTCAGAAAATGGCACAACCTGCCACCTGCGCACCCGGGATTGGCGTCCGAATATGAGTGTGTGCATAATGATCTCCGGCGCCCGCCCCGGCGGCCCCGGGGCGAGCGCCACACCAACTTCAGCAGCCGCGAAAAGGGCTCCCACCCGCAGGTGGGAGCCCTTTTTTCGGTCGTGGACTACTCCGGGGTGTAGCCGAACGGCAGCAGCGTGCTCTTGGCCTGGCAGTACTGTTCGATGCCCTCGGGGCCGTTCTCGCGGCCGATGCCGGAGTTCTTGTAGCCGCCGAACGGCGCACCCGGGTCGAATGCGTACATGTTCACCGCATAGGTGCCGGTGCGGATCTTGCTCGCCACCTCGAGCGCCTTCTTGTTGTCCGTGGTCCAGACGCTGCCCGCGAGCCCGTACACCGAGTCGTTGGCGATGCGGATCGCGTCGTCCTCGGTGTCGTAGGGGATCACCGCGAGCACCGGTCCGAAGATCTCCTCCTGGGCGATGGTCATCGAGTTGTCGACGTCGGCGAACACCGTCGGCTGCACGAACCACCCGCTGTCGAGCCCGTCGGGACGGCCGCCTCCGGTGACCACCCGGGCGCCCTCCTCCTTGCCCTTGGCGATGTAGCTCTCCACGCGTTCACGCTGCTTCTCGCTGATCAGCGGTCCGATGGCGGCGTTCGGATCGTCGGGCAGGCCGACGGGCATCGCGGCCACGAAGTTCGCGAGCTTCTCGACCAGTTCGTCGTAGCGCGACCGCGGCGCGAGAATGCGGGTCTGGGCGACGCAGGCCTGACCGGAGTTCATCACCCCGGAGAACGCGAGCATCGGCAGCGTCGAGTCCAGGTCGGCGTCCTCGAGGACGATCGCGGCCGACTTGCCGCCCAGTTCCAGCGTGCACGGCTTGAGCCTCTCGGCGGCCAGCTTCCCGATCTCCTTGCCGACCGCGGAACTGCCGGTGAAGGTGTACTTGTCGATCTCGGGATTGGCGGTCAGCGCGCGTCCGGTCTCCGGGCCGCCGGGCACGATCGAGAGCACGCCCTCGGGCAGTCCGGCCTCGAGGAACATCTGCGCCATCGCGAACACCGACAGCGGCGTCTCGGCGGCGGGTTTGAGCACGATCGTGCAGCCGGCCAGCAGCGCCGGGCCGAGCTTGTTGGCGGCGAGGAAGAACGGCACGTTCCAGGCGGTGATCGCGCCCACCACGCCGATCGGCTCACGGGTGACCAGCGTCTGGCCGTAGATGCCGTCGCGGATCTCGCTCCACTGGAACTTGTCGGCCGCGCCGGCGTAATAGGTGAACGCCGACATCGCCGCCCCGTACTGCATGATGTCGACGATCGTCTGGGGCTGACCGGTCTCAGCGGCGAGCAGGTACTTGAGTTCGGCGCCGCGCTCCTCCATGAGTTTCACCGCGGCGCCGAGCACGGCGGCGCGCTCCTCGGGCGACATCCTCGGCCACGGCCCCTCGTCGAAGGCCTTGCGCGCGGCGGCGCATGCGGCGTCGACGTCGGCCTCGGCCGCCATCGGAACCTGACCGACCTTCTCGCCCGTGGCGGGGGAGAAGACGTCGATCACCTCGTCGGTCGACGGTTGCACCCACTGGCCGCCGATGAAGAGCTTGTCCCACGTCGTCTTGTGAGCTGTCTGCACGGTCTGTGTCATGGACGTCACACTACCGACTGGACGGGGAAACGAGAACCTGTTGCAGTCAGGGCCGCAGGACCAGCACCTGATTGCTCACGACGAACTCCCGCAGACCTGGCACGGCGTCGGTCCACCACGCCCATCGCGGGTGGTAGCGGGGGAATGCGGCGATCAGGGCGCCGGTGCTCGCCGCCCACTCGAGGCCGTCCCGCGCGGTGACCGCGAACAATGACGAACCGTAGTCGTTCTTCGGCCGGTGTCCGTGTCTGCGGGTGTACCGCTCGGCGGCCCGGGCGCCGCCCAGGTAGTGGGTCAGGCCCATCTCGTGGCCGCCGAAGGGCCCCAGCCAGACGGTGTAGGACAGTACGGCGAGGCCCCCGGGCCGGGTGACGCGCAGCATCTCGTTGCCCAGTCGCCAGGGGTGACGGACGTGTTCGGCGACGTTCGAGGACAGGCACACATCGACGCTGCCGTCAGCAAAGGGCAATGACATACCCGAGGCGCGCACGTACCTGGCGGATCCCGCAGTGGCCGCGGGGCCGGCGTGCATCTCCCGCGGGTCCGGCTCGACGCCGACGTAGTCCATCCCCCGGCGGGCGAAGGCGGCGGCGAAGAACCCGGGGCCGCCGCCGACGTCGAGCACCGTGCGGCCACCCGGCGTCGTCCCCGTCGCGCCCTGCCAGAGGTCGGTCACCATCGCGGCGGTGTCGTCGGCCAGCGCGCCGTAGAACCGGGGCGGATCGGACTGCTCGAAGCGGAATTCGCGGAGCAACCGGACCGACCGGGACAGCGTCGCCCGTCGCGCGAACAGCGTGGTGGCGGACACGCGACCGACCCTACGCAGCCGCCGGGCCGGCGGAGAAAAGCTCGAGGCGTTCGCCGCGGGGTAGGCCGGTTAGGCTGTCGGGCGATGTCTGCGCCCCCGCTTCGTTCCGTCCTGCTGCTGTGTTGGCGGGACACGGGGCATCCGCAGGGCGGCGGAAGCGAGATGTACCTGCAGCGGATCGGTGAGCAGTTGGCCGCGTCCGGAGTGCGGGTCACGCTGCGGACGGCCCGCTACGACGGGGCCGCGCGCCGCTCGGTGGTCGACGGGGTCCACATCAGCCGCGGCGGTGGTCGGTACTCGGTGTATCCGTGGGCGCTGCTGGTGATGGCGCTGGCGCGGATGGGTCTCGGTCCGCTGCGCGGGGTGCGCCCCGACGTCGTCGTCGACACCCAGAACGGGGTGCCGTTCCTGGCACGGTTGGTGTACGGCCGGCGGGTGGCGGTGTTGGTGCACCACTGCCATCGGGAGCAGTGGCCGGTGGCCGGGCGGCTGTTCGGACGGATCGGGTGGTTCGTGGAGTCGACGGTGTCGCCGCGGGCGCACCGTCGCGCGCAGTACGTGACGGTGTCGTTGCCGTCGGCGCGGGATCTGACCGATCTCGGGGTGGACGCGGGCCGGATCGCGGTGGTGCGCAACGGGCTCGACGAGGCGCCGGCGTCGACGTTGGCCGAACCGCGTTCGGCGACACCGCGGATCGCGGTGCTGTCGCGGCTGGTGCCGCACAAGCAGATCGAGGACGCGCTGGATGCGGTGGCCGCGCTGCGCCCGATCATCCCGGATCTGCACCTCGACGTGCTCGGGGGTGGTTGGTGGCAGCAGAAACTCGTCGACCACGCCCGGTTGGCCGGGATCTCGGATGCGGTGACGTTCCACGGCCACGTTGATGACGTGACGAAGCACCTTGTGCTGCAGCAGAGTTGGGTGCATGTGTTGCCGTCACGCAAGGAGGGCTGGGGCCTCGCGGTGACCGAGGCGGGGCAGCATGGTGTGCCGACGATCGGGTACCGCTCGTCGGGGGGGTTGACGGATTCGATCGTCGACGAGGTGACGGGGCTGCTGGTGGACGACCGGGTGGAGTTGGTCTCGGCATTGGAGCGGCTGCTCGGTGACCATGTGCTGCGGTCGGAGCTCGGCGCCAAGGCGCAGGCGCGCAGCGTGGAGTTCTCGTGGCGGCAGACCGCTGCGGCGATGCGGTCGGTCTTCGAGGCGATGCTGGATGGGCGTTTCGTCAGCGGCGTCGTCTGACCTCGTCTGTCACATCTGCACCGAACTCCGGGCGGTGTGTGCGGCTGGAATTCGCTATCGCCGGTGATATCCAATTCGAGAGGGACATGCCCTTCCGGCGCGCTGCGGCGCCTCAGCGGAGCCCGCGCACCCTGCCGATGACCCCGACCGCCGATGCGCCGACCCACAACCCCAGCCACGCGGCGTGTGCCGCGATCAGCAACCCCCGATCCGGCGAGCCCGGGCGGTCCCCGCCGACCCGGTACACCGCCAGCTCGTCGTCGCGGTACGCGACCGGCAGATCCAGTGCGGCGCCGCCGGATTCGACCACCACCCAGCCCACCCCGGCGTCAGCCAACTCCGCCACCGGCGCCCCCCGCATGACGAGGTCCTGTACCGCCCGTGCGCGCACGCCCTCGCCGGGGACCGTCTCCCCGCCGATCACCAGGTCACCGGTGCTCAACACGTCGGCGCGCACCCAGCGCGGCAACGGATCGAGCACCGGCGCCTCGCCTGCCCACGCGAACTGACGCATACTGTCCGGCGGCAGCACCGCCACTGGCCGCGGATCGGCGTTGATCACCGCCGCCGCGGCCGCCCACCCGGGCGGGTACTGCACCGCCCGCAGCTGTCCACCCACGCCGAACGCCAGATCCGGCAGTACCGCGATCAACGCCGCACAGCACACCGCACCCGACACCGCCGGAGACACCCGCCGCAGCGCCGGCACCACACCCGCCCCGGCGACGGCGTAACCGGGCAGCGCCAACGCCACCCATTTCTGCCCGTCCCGCAGCACGCCGAGCCCCGGCAGCGCCCGCACCGTGTGCTCGAGCACCGCGAGTCCCGGACCCGTGGCCATCAGCGCGGGAAGGACCACCGCGGCCGCGGCGAGGACCAGCAGGGGCAGAGCCCCGGGCCGCCGCCGCACCACCGACACCCCGGCGGCCAGCACCGCGAGCAGCACGGCCGTCGCCACCACCGCGAATACCGTTGTGCGCGAGCCCGGTACCGCATCGGCGTTCCAGATGCCGCCGAGCCCGGCCAGGCTGCCCAGCGTTCCGAGGCCCGGCTCGGCCCGCGCCGCGAACGCAGGCAACCCCGCGGCAGGCGACACGGCCAGCGACCCGGACACCGCCGCCGCGACCAGCCACGGCAGGGCGCTCACCACCGCCGCTGCGAGCGCCGCGCCCAGCACGGCGACCCGACGGCGGCCCTCACCCGGCGCGCACACCGAGACCGCCGCGACCACCGCAGCGAGCAGCAGCCCGGTCGGGGTCAACCCGGCCACGGCGATCCAGAACGGCAGCGGCCACCACGGACCGGACCCGTCGCGCAGCCGCAGCACCGCATGCGCGACCCACGGCAGGCAGCCGTACCCGACCAGCAGGCTCCAGTGCCCCTGCAGCAGGCGTTCGGCGACGTAGGGATTCCACACCGCGACGGTGACCGCCACGCACTGCCCGGCCACGCCCGCCTCGGGCACCACCGTCGACGCCAGCCGTGCCGCACCCCATCCGGCCAGCCACAGCCCGGCCACCAGCAGCGCCTTGACCACCACACCGCCGTCGAGCACCTGCGACGCCAGGGCCATGAAGAAGTCCTGCGGCAGCGCGCGGGGCGCCGCCTCGGAGAGGCCCAGCGCCGCATCGGACAGATACGACCGCGGCGTCGACACCGCATCGCGCAGCAGCAGGTAACCAGGCGCAAGCAGCGGCGCGGTCACGATCAGCGACAGCGCCAGCGCGTAGACCGGCGGGAGGTGGCGGGAGATCAGACCGGTCTGTCGGGCGGTAGATCGGTCGGCCGCTGGGCCGGCAGTTTCTCGGTCTTGGCCTCGGCGCCCGGCACCGGTTCACCGGCGTCGTCGCGCTGGAAGAACCCGTGGTCGGCCTCGTCGAGTCCCGGATCGATCAACGCCGACTCCGCGCGCAGGCTGAACGATCCGAGCAAGGCGCCGCCCACGAGCAGCACCAGTCCGACCGCCGTGAAGGTGATCGGCAGGATGCGGCCCCACAGCGCGACGCGGTCGCGTTCACTGCGGGCGCTGGCCACCTGGGACTCGACCGACTCCTCGTTCGTCGTGATCCGGTAGTCCGCGAACGTCACCTCGGGCCGCAGGGCGTCCCGCGCGTAGTAGTGGTAGGCGTGCTCGTCGGATTTGACGATGGTGCCCGACACCGGATCCACCCACAGCGTGCGCTCGGCGGCGTAGAACCGGCTCATCGTGATCGGCTCTTCCGGATCGCCCTCGACACCCCACAGCGCGGCGCGAGCGGTGACCTGGGCGTCGGCGTCGTCTTCGTACAGTGAGGCGTACTTCACCGGTTCGACCAGCTTGCCCTCGGCGTCGTATCCGACGTTCTGGGTGAACTTCAGGGTGGTCAGGCCGTTGACGTCCTCTTCGCCGTCGTAGTTCGCGTCGAAGGCCTTCTGGGCGATCGGGTCGAACAGCGGGTAGGTCTTCTTCTCCGTGTCGAACGGGAACCGGTAGGTCAGCCCTTCGTGCGGCAGCGCGATGTTGGTCGGCGGCTGGTCGTCCTCGATGGCCCGCGGTTTCTGCACCGCGCCACCCGGATTGCTCTCGCTCGACACCGCCATCGCCGATGACCGGTCCATGGTCACGGTGTCGACCATCGCCAGCAGCAGACCGTTGTCCTGCTGCTTGTCGGTGCGCCGAAGCGAGCTGCCGACCTGCAGGGTGACCACGTCCGCGTTCGACGGCGACTCCACGGTGATCTGCTGCTGGAACGACATCGGGATGTCGCGGTCCACGACGAAACGCTCGCCCAGCAGCGACGCCGGATCGAAGGCCGTGCCGGTTCCGTCGCTGACCAACGTCGTGTCGATGTCGAGCGGAACCTTGGCGATCTTGCCCTTGGTATAGGTGGACAGCAACAGCGCGGCGATCAGTAGGGCAGCACCGAGCCCCATGAGTCCGCACGCCGCGATCCGCAGCGCCACTGCGCGGTTCAAACCGTGCCTCCTTCGGCTCGGGCCGGCAAAACCCGTTTGACCCTAACAGCAGACATTAAGGCGGAACTTACTGGAGACCGGCGAGGCCTTCCCCGCCCGAACCAACCCGCCGCGCTGGCACACTGGTCGCCGTGACGAGCAGCCAGGAGATCGGCGGGACGCGGTCGTTCCTGCCCGCCGTCGAAGGCATGCGCGCCTGCGCGGCCATCGGCGTCGTCGTCACCCACGTCGCATTCCAGACCGGGCACACCAGCGGGGCCGACGGCCGGTTCTTCGGACGGTTCGACCTGGCGGTCGCGGTGTTCTTCGCGCTGTCGGGTTTCCTGTTGTGGCGCGGCCACGCCGCCGCGGCGAGGGGGCTGCGGACCGCCCCGCCGACCGCCCACTACCTGCGCTCGCGCATCGTCCGCATCATGCCGGGCTACCTGGTCGCGGTCGTCATCATCCTGGCCTTGTTCCCGGACACCGATCCGGACCTGACCGTGTGGCTGGCCAACCTGAGCCTGACGCAGATCTACGTTCCGCTCACCCTGACCGCGGGACTGACCCAGATGTGGAGCCTGTCGGTCGAGGTCAGCTTCTATCTGGCGCTGCCCCTGCTGGCCCTGCTGGCGCGCCGCGTGCCCGTCCGGGCGCGCATCGCCGTCATCGCCGCGGTCGCGGTGGCCAGCCTGTTCTGGGTCTACATCCCGTCGGACCCCGACTCAGGCCACAACCTGTGGAACTGGCCGCCCGCCTTCTTCTCCTGGTTCGCCGCGGGCATGGTGCTGGCGGAACTGACCGTCACACCGGTCGGGTGGGCTCACCGGTTGGCGCGCCGACGCGTCCTCATGGCGCTGATCGCGGTGCTGGCCTTCACGGTCGCCGCCTCACCGCTGGCCGGCCGGGAAGGTCTGCAGCCGGGCACCATCGGCCAGGTCATCCTCAAGACGGCGATGGGTGCCGTGGTGGCCGGTGCGCTGCTGGCACCGCTGGTGCTCGACCGGCCGGACACCCCGCACCGGATACTGGGCAGCCGAGTGATGGTGACGCTCGGTCGCTGGTCCTACGGGCTGTTCGTCTGGCATCTCGCCGCGCTGGCGATGGTGTTCCCGATGGTCGGGGAGTTCGCCTTCAACGGCCACATGCCGCTGGTGCTGACGCTGACGCTGGTGTTCGGCTTCGCGCTCGCCGCGGTCAGTTACGCGCTGGTGGAAAGCCTTTGCCGCGAGGCGTTGCGGCGCTGGGAGTTCCGCCGCGCCACCCCGGTGCACCGGGCGCCGCCGCTGGACAGTGCGGTCAACGACGTGCCCGAGCCGATCTCGCGATGACCTCGGCGCGTACGGCGGAGCGGCGCGCCTTGCCCGCGTCGTCACGCAGCGGATGGTCGCTGAACTCGACGGTGCGCGGCACCTTGTAGCCGGCCAACCGCTCGGCGACGAACGCCGCCACCGCCGCCTCGTCGAGCGACGACCCCGCGAGCGGCTGCACGAGCGCGTAGGGAACCTGGCCCAGGTCGTCATCGGGTACGCCGACGACGAGGCACGACAGCACCTCCGGATGCGCCGACAGCGCCGATTCGATCTCGGCCGGGTAGACGTTGCGACCGCCGACGGTGAACATGTCGACGCGCCGGTCGTTGAGATAGAGGAAGCCGTCCTCGTCGAAGTATCCGAGGTCGCCGAGCGAGTCCCACCCGTCGCGGCTCTTCGCGGTGCTGCCGATGTAGCGGTAGGTCGGGGCGGCGCCCGGCGAGCGGCGCATGTAGATCTCACCGACGACGCCGGGCGGGCAGGGGTTGCCGTCGTCGTCGAGCACCGTCATCTCCCCGGCCACCACGGTGCCGACCGACCCGCGGTGGGTCAGCCACTGCTCGCCGGAGATGAACGTCAGCGCCTGTAACTCGGTGCCGCCGTACAGTTCCCACAGCGCCTGCGGGCCGAGGATGTCGATCCAGGCCTCCTTGACCGCGGGCGGGCACGGCGCGCCGACATGCCAGAACCGCCGGATCGACGACAGGTCGTAGGCATCGGGATCGGCCCGGTAGACCGGCAGCAGGCGCTGCATGATCGTGGGCACCGTGGTCAGGAACGTCACCCGGTGCTCGGTGACCAGGCGCAGGAACTCGTGCGGATCGAACCGGGGCATCACCACCACGTGGTGGCCCATCAGCAGCCCGATCGCGAACGTGGTGAACCCGGTGTTGTGGCTCAACGGCACCGACACCAGGTTGACGTCGCCCTCCTCGGCGCCCAGCGGCAGACCGATCGCCGACGGCACCCGGCTGTCGTTACCGGCCTCGATGAGCTTCGGCCTGCCGGTGCTCCCGCCGGAGGCCATCGACTTCCACACAGGTGAGACGGCCTCCGGCAGCGGCTCGGCCGGCAACGCCGGATCCGGCACGAAATCAGCAGGCACACTAGGGCATACACCGTTGGGGTCGGTGCGCCCGACGAGCAGGGCGGGCGGCCGAAGCGCCAGCAGGCCGGCCAGCTCGGCGTCGGGCAGCCGGGCGGACAGCGGCTGCGGCACCGCGCCGAGTTTCCACGCCGCGAGCACCGCCTGTACCCACTCGATCGAGTTGGGCAGCAGTACCGTCACGTAATCACCCTGTCGCACACCGAGTTCGGCGTATGCGCGGGCCAGGCGGTTGGTGGTCGCGTCGAGTTCACCGCGGGTGACGGTGCGGCCGGCGCAGGTGAACGCCGGCGCGTCGGGATCGCGCGAAGCCAGATGCGAGAACCGGGTCCCGATCGGCGGTACGCCGACGACCACGTCGGCAGCGGTGTTCAGCTGTGGCACAGGCCCGATGCTAGGGCTGCGGCCGCGTGCGGTGTCGGCGTTTGATGGGATCGGGCGCGATGCGGCCTCGCACCGGCCGCCGCAGTGGGTACCCGGTACCGACCTCAGGGAGGAACACCGCATGGCCACACCGCAACCACGACCTGTGGTGTCCTCGTGGGCGCCGCTGGCGTCACCGGTCTACCGGGCGCTGTGGATCGCGCAGTTCGTCTCGAACCTCGGCACCTGGATGCAGACAGTGGGTGCACAGTGGATGCTCGTGGGAGACCCCGGCGCCGCGGTGCTGGTGCCGCTCGTGCAGACGGCGACGACGCTGCCGGTCATGCTGCTGGCGCTGCCGTCCGGGGTGCTCGCCGATCTGATCGACCGGCGCAGGTTGCTGATCGCCACCCAGGGTGCGATGGCCTCAGGGGTGGCCGCGCTCGCCACGTTGAGCGGGTTCGGGCTCGCGACGCCGACGGTGCTGCTGCTCCTGCTCTTCCTGATCGGCTGCGGGCAGGCGCTGACCGCCCCGGCGTGGCAGGCCATCCAACCGGAACTGGTTCCGCGCGAACAGATCCCGGCCGCAGCGGCGCTGACCAGCATGAGCATGAACGGTGCCAGGGCGATAGGCCCCGCGATCGCGGGCGTCCTGGTGTCCGTGTCGGGGCCGACGACGGTGTTCGCGCTCAACGCGCTGTCGTTTATCGGCATCGTCATGGTGCTGCTCGCCTGGCGGCGGCCGGCGAGCGAGTCGATGATGCCCGTCGAGCGCCCACTGTCGGCGCTGAGCGCGGGTGGACGGTTCATCCGCAGCTCACCGGTGATCCGGCGGATCCTGCTGCGCACCGTGCTGTTCATCGCGCCGGCCAGCGCGCTGTGGGGTCTGCTCGCGGTGATCGCCGCGAATCAGCTGAACCTGTCGTCGTCGGGGTACGGGCTGCTGCTCGGCGCGCTGGGTGTCGGGGCGGTGCTGGGCGCGCTGGTGCTGTCGCGCCTGCAGGCGCTGTTCGGGTACAACCAGCTGCTGACCGCGGCCGCCCTCGGTTTCGCCGCGGCGACCGCGGTGCTGGCCACGGTTCACGTGCTGGCCGTCGTGCTGGCCGCGCTGGTGCTCGGCGGCCTGTCGTGGCTGCTGACGCTGTCGACGCTGAACGCCTCGATGCAGTTGAGCCTGCCCGCCTGGGTGCGGGCGCGTGGGCTCTCGGTCTATCAGCTGGTGTTCATGGGCGGTCAGGCGATCGGATCGCTGGTGTGGGGGCTGGTGGCCGGCGCGACGAGTGGGGTGACGGCGTTGCTGATCAGCGCCGCGTTGCTGGTCGGCTGTGCGGTGTCGGTGCTGTGGTGGCCGCTGCACGCGGGTACCGGAACCCTCGACGTCACGCCGTCGGCGCACTGGGGCGAACCGGCGTTGGTGTTCGAGCCGGACCCGCAGGACGGACCGGTCGTGGTGCTGCAGTCCTATCTGGTGTCGCCCGAGGACGAGGCGGGCTTCCTCTCGTCGATGCAGCGGGTGCGCCGCTCGCGGCAGCGGACCGGTGCGATGCAGTGGGGGATCTTCCGCAGCGGTGAGTCCGCCGACACGTTCGTCGAGCTCTTCGTCGTGCGCAGCTGGGACGAACACCTGCGCCAGCACCTGGTCCGGCAGACCGGGCTGGACTACGCCCTCGAGCAGGAGATCGCGCAGTACGTCCACGGCGAGTCGACGCTGCGGCATTTCATCGCGGTGCGGACCGAACGCTGAACGGCACCGCCGAGGCGGCCAGCGCCGCCACCGACAGCAGGGCCAGCAACTGCACCCCCGCCGAATGCCCGACATAGCCGTCCACCGACCGCCACGGATGTTGCGACAACACGGCGCCGGCCAGGGTCAGACCGCCCGCTGCGACGCCGAGCGTGAGCCGGTCGCGTAACCGCTCCCGACCGCGCAGCAGGTGGCCCGCCGCCAGCGCACCGCCGACGACCATCACGCCGGCCCACCCGGAGATCACCGCCCCCACCGCCAGGGCGCCCACCGCGGCCGCCGCCGCGGGGACCCGCCACGGCCGCGCTGGCTCGTCGTCCCGACGACGCCGCACAGGCAGCCAGGCCAGCAGCGCGAGCACCGGCAGCAGCGCCAGACCGCCGATCAGTCCGGCCCGGTAGAGCGTGTTCGAGCCGAACGACATCGCGATGACGCCCGCGTAGTCCGCGGGCACCACCCAGCCCTGCTGCCAGCCGTTGACGACGACGGGCGTCAGCACGCCACCGTCCGGACCGCGCGCCTGCCAGCCCGGGTTGACGCTCTCCGGGACCACCAGCACGCGGTCGCGCTGCGCGGAGGTCACCGACACCTCGCGGCGGTCCGCACCCCACGCGCCGGTGTCGGCCGGGGTCGTCGGCGCCGGGGTGATGTCGCGGGCCGTCGGGGCGGCCAGCTGCACCCCGTCGACGACGAAGGTGGCGCCGGGACTGACCAGGAGCTCCTGCTCACCCGCCGGCAGGTCGATCGGTCCGTCGCGGCAGGGCCGGGCGGGTACCGGTTCCCCGTCGAGCAGCGCGCCGACGGTGGTGGTGACCGCGGTCGGCACGAACTGACCGGCGACACCGATGATCGGCCCCTCCCCGCACGGCACGTCGACGGTGCGGGCGCGGTTCTTCCCCGCGTCGGCGGCTCCGATCGGGTTGCCGCGCCGGTCCAGGGCGGTCACCTCGGCCAGGCCGGGTGGTTTGAGCTGGTCGAAGCCCAGCGAGGTGCGGTCGATGATGTCGTTCCAGTCCAGCAGCGAGACCGCGATGGTGTCGGTGCGGTGCGGTGCCAGCTCGATCGTCTGCGCGCCGCCGTCACCGGAGAGCCGGCGCGTCTGCGGGCCGTTGCCGAGGTCGACGGCCACCATCCTCGGGTGGGCGGGCGGCTCCGTGGTGCTGGGCGTGATCCGCAGGGCGGCGACTTCGGCCGGGGCCGGCAGCGTCACGGTCAACGTCGGCGGGGTGCGGTGCTGAACGACGCGCTGGGGTGCGGTCCACGCGGTGCGCGGGTCGCCGTCACCTGCGGCGTAGGACGATCCGAGCACGTCGAGGGCGTCCGCGTCCCCGGCGACCACGGTGGTGCCCGGTTCGCGGATCAGTTCGGCCAGGCGCGGACCCTGCCGGGCGCGCACCCACACCGTCGGCCGCACGGTCGTCGGTTCCGGCACCGTGAGCGTCCGGCTCAGGTTCACCGGCTCCTCGGGCGACAGGGCCATGGCGGCCGCGCACTTGACGCCGTCCGGGCTGTCCACGCAGCCCGGCCGGCCCAGCAGTTCGGAGCCGAGGTCCCACAGCCCGACGGTGGAACCGGCCGGCGGGCCGGGCACCGCGACCGTGTGCCGCAACTGGATCGGGGTGGCGAAACCGTTGGCGTCGTACTGGGTGACCGACAGGTCGGTGATGCCGAACTGCACCCCGGCCGAACCGTCATCGGTGCCGGTAGCGGTGATCCGCACCCACGGGGTCTCGCCGTAGGGCAGCGCGACCGTCAGCGGTTTGCCCGCCTCCTCGAAACGCAGTGTGCTGGTCCCGTTGACCGTCGCGACCTCCATCCGCCGCACCTGCGCGCCGACGGCGGTGGCGCTGGGTGTGACGGTGAGGGTGGCGTTGGTGACGGGTTTGTCGAAGTCGACCCGCAGCCACTGTCCGAGCGCGGCCTGCAGCGCGTTGGACACCCAGCTCGTCGACGTGTCGGCATCGATGGCCGCGGTCGGACCGGTCGCCGGGGCGACGTTGGGCAGCGCGGTCGAGTCGGCCGCCGAACTCGACACCGACAGCCGGCCGCCCGTCCACCGGCCGTAGACGAGGTCGGCGCCCTCGGACGGATAGTCGGGCACCCGGTTGAAGGTGTTGCGCGGATCGTCGGGCGCGCGGATCGCCGACGAGTGGTCGTCGACGCGGCCGTAGTCGGTCTCGCGCGCCGTCGGGGTGTCGGTGACGGTCACCAGCGGCGCGGGCAGGCCGGCGCGTTCGGCGTCCGCGGTGAGCAACATCGGCCCCAGCGGCGGCCGGTCGAGCAGGCGGCGGCGTTCGTCGAGGCGCAGCAACGCCTCGGGTGCGCCGTCGACGCGCGCCATCGCGTCGGCGTCGACCAGATACGGGGACGACGGGTTCCGTTGTGCGTCCACGCGGTAGATCTCGACGGCGGGATACCGCGGCCGCAGCCCGCTGTCGGAGACGAAGCCTGCCAGGGTGCCCGGACCGACGGGGTCGCCGAACTGCGCGACGCGGGTCAGGCCGGGGGAGCCGTCGATGGCGCGGTGCACGAGGACCGGACGCGCCGAGCGGGAGGATTCGGGGTCCAGGTCGTTGCGCACCACGACATACGAGATGCCCTGGCGCGCAAGGGTGTCGGCAAGCCCGGCGGAGGGCCGGCCGGCGGCGAAGAGGCGCTGCACCGAGTCGAGGGCGCGGATCGTCTCCGGCGGGGTGAGGGGGATGGAGTCGCGCACCCCCCACGGGCTCTCGCCGAGGACCTGCAGGGGTTCGTCGTGGCTGCTGCCCCACACCTGGGTGGCGAACGGCGCTCCGGGCGCCACCAGCACCCGTCCCGCGGTGGGCTCACCGGTGTTGTTGGCGTCCAGCCACTGCGCGGTCTCGTGCCAGTGGTCGGGGATGGCGGTGAACGCACCCGGAGCGGTCAGCCGGCCCGTCCACGCCAGCGACGTGCCCGCGGTGAGGGCGGCGAGGACGACGATGCCCACCGCCACCCGCCGGTCGCGCTCGGGATGGGCGAACGCGTGCAGCCACACCGGCCGCGGTGCGCTGCCGGGCAGCGGGATCCGGGCCAGCAGGTGGACCACACCCAGCGCCAGCGGCAACCGCAGCACCGGGTCGAGCTTCTGCAGGTTGCGCAGCGGAGTGCCGTCCCCGTCGAGGAACGCCTGCACCGCCGACGCGATCGGCGAGCCCAGCCCGCCGGAGTAACCCGCCGCGAGCAGCGCCACCCCCACGAGCAGCATGGTGATCAGCCGGCCGCGGGCCGGCATCGAGCGCAGCGCCAACCCGGCCAGCCCGGCGGCCGCCACCAGCGTCGTCGCCAGCACGGCGAGGCTGCCGGTGACCAGCGTCGACCCCGCCGTCGCGCTGGGCGCCACGAACGGTGTCCAACTGCCGGTGCCGCGCAGCATCTCCGTCAGCGACATCCACTGCGTGGTGACGCCGGAGGATTCGATGAAATCGAGGAACGGCGGGCTGATCCGGCCGAGCAGCAGCAGCGGGATCACCCACCACAGCACCGCGAGCGCCGCGCATCCGAACCACCATGCGGTGAACCGCAGCCACCGCCGGTTGGGTCGGTGACACGCCCACCACAGCAGCGCCGCCAGGCATCCGGTCAGCGTGGCGACCGCGTTGACCGCGCCCATCAGCGCGATCGCCCCCGCCGAACGGGCGGCCAGCACGCGCGGGGAACCCCGGCCCCGGAGCGCCAGGATCACCGGCAGCAGCACCCACGGCGCCAGCATCATCGGCAGCGTCTCCGACGACAGTGCCCCCAGGGTGGTCAGCACCCGGGGCGACAGCGCATAGGCGACCGCACCGATGACCCGCGATGCCGGGCTGCCGAGGCCGAGCGCCTCGGCGACCCGCACCACACCCCAGAACCCGACGGTCAGCAGCAGCGCCCACCACAACCGCTGCGTCACCCACCCGGGCAGACCGAGGACGTCGCCGGCGAGGAAGAAGGCGCCGTGCGGGAACAGGTAGCCGTAGGCCTGGTTCTGCGCCTGGCCGAACGGCAGATCGCTGTTCCACAGATTCGCCGCGCGCGCGAGGAACCGCAGCGGATTCGCGGTGAGGTCGAGTTTGGTGTCGGGGGAGATCTGTCCGGGCGACTGGGCGAAAGTCAGGACGAGCGCCGCGATCGCGGCCACCCACATCCACCGCCGCGACAGCGGCTGCGCGGTGTGCGCGGCTGCGGACGTGTCAGCCGCGACCGGGGAACTAACTTCTGTCGCCGTACTCGACCCTGTTGAGCACCGATGACGCCGGATCGCCCGCCTGCAGCGGAGGCTTGCTGTCCTCCTGCACCATCAACGTCACCCCGAACACGGCCGCCGCCCCGAGCAGCAGGCCGACGACGATGCTGGCCGCGGCGGGGACGATGAACCGATCCATGGCGCCAAAACTAGCATGCGGGCGCTCAGCGGCCGGGGGGCACGATGAGCACCGGACGGTGCCCGTGACGCAGTACGCGATCGGCGACGCTGGACTGCAGCAGCGAACGCAGACCGGTGGTGCCGCGGGTTCCGGTGACGATCAGGTCGGCGTCCAACGTGTCCGCGGCCTCGATGATCGTGTTCCAGACGGTGCTGGTCGCGGGCACGCACAGGGGTTCGGCGGTCAGGCCGGCGGCCCGCGCCAGCGCGATGCCCTCGCCGTTGGTGCGCTGGGCGTCGGCGTAGGCGATGTCCTCGTCGTCGTCGGGAGCCGGGTCCGGCGGGCCGTCGAGGTCGAGCAGCGGCGGTTCGGGGCCCCGGTGCGCAGGCGACCACACCGTGAGCACCACTGCGCGGTTCGCGGACAGGAACCGGCCGGCGTAGTGCACGGCCCGGCGGGCGTTGTCGGTGCCGTCGTAGGCGATCACCATGACCTCAGGGGCGACTTCCGCGGCCGAGGCGTCGGCTTCGGCGGTCATCGCACCCCTCACAATCCCTTCGACCCCATGTCCCTCTTCGACCCTATGGCATCGACCCGCGCCGCCGGAGCCGTTAGTGTCAGAGCCCATGGCTTGGACCCGAGGACTGTGCGCACTGGTCGCGACGTCGGGGATGCTGCTCGCATGCTCGTCGCCGAAGCAGGAACCCGCGGCCGCGCCGCCCGATCCGGCGATCACCGCCGCACCCGTATCCGCGGCACCCGCCGTACCGCTGAAGGCCCCGGTGCCGCTGGCGCCCGGCGCCCAGCCGTGCGCTCAGGGCGCCGGGCTGCTCTCGGAGATGTCGACTCGGGACAAGCTGGCCCAGCTGCTGATGGTCGGGGTCTCGAGCGCCGCCGACGCCCGCGCGGTGGTCGACAACCATCGCATCGGCGGCATCATGATCGGCAGTTGGACGGACCTGTCGATGATGGGCGCCCCGCTGGCCGAGATCGCCGCCTCCGCGGCTCCGCTGCCGCTGGCCGTCAGCGTCGACGAGGAGGGTGGCCGGGTCTCGCGGCTGGCCTCGCTGATCGGCAGCCAGCCCTCGGCGCGCGCGCTGGCGCAGAGTTCGACCCCCGAGCAGGTCTACGGGATCGCGCTCGAGCGTGGCCGGGCGATGCGCGGACTCGGCGTGACCATCGACTTCGCACCGGTCGTCGACGTCACCGGGGCCAGTGCCGCCATCGGTGACCGGTCCTTCGGCGACGACGCGGCGACGGTCACCGAGTACGCCGGGGCGTACGCCCGTGGCCTGCGCGACGCCGGTGTGCTGCCGGTGCTCAAACACTTCCCGGGACACGGCAGCGCCTCCGGCGACTCGCACACCCAGGGCGTCACCACCCCGCCGCTGTCCGAACTCCAGAACTCCGACCTCGTGCCGTACCGCACGCTGACCGCGCAGGCGCCGGTCGGGGTGATGGTCGGGCACATGGAGGTGCCGGAGCTGACCGGCAGCGATCCCGCGAGCCTCAGCCCGGCCGCCTACCAACTCCTGCGGTCCGGCGGATACGGCGGCCCGGGCTTCAACGGCCCGGTGTTCACCGACGACATCTCCAGCATGCGGGCGATCACCGACCGCTACGGGGTGGCCGACGCGGCGCTGCGCGCCCTGCAGGCCGGTGCCGACACGGCGCTGTGGGTGACGACGGCCGAGGTGCCCGCGGTGCTCGACCGGCTCGAGCAGGCGCTGACCGCCGGTGAGCTGACGATGCCGCGCGTCGACCAGTCGGTGCTGCGGGTGGCGGCGATGAAGGGCCCGAACCCGCGCTGCGGCGGCTGAGCGGTCCTACAGCCCGTACACGCGTTCGGCGTTGCGCACGCCGATCATGTCGACGATGCGGATCGCATCGGCTTCGGTGCAGTCGCCGCGGCGGATCCAGTCGCCCAGCACCAGACCCATCGCCCGCCGCCACAGCAGCGAGCCGAGCAGGTGCAGTTCCGGCGCCCCGAACGCGTCCGACGAGTACAGCTGTTTGGCGAACGGCGCGGTATCGAGCGCCTCGGCGACCAGCGACACCGACCGCGGGCCCAGGAAGTTGACCGCCAGCCCGACGTCGAAGTGCACGTGGTCGAACGCCTGCGCGAGGTACCCGGCCTGCCGGTGGAACGGGTAGCAGTGCAGCAGCAGCACCGGCACGGGCGTCATCGTGCGCAGCAGCGGTAACAGCAGCAGCGGGTCGGTGCGGTGCAGATCCAGATCGCGGTCGCCGAAGCCGACGTGGAACTGGATGGGCAGCCCGTGCGCGGCCGCCTCGTGCACCCCGAACGCGATCAGCACCGGATCGTCGACGCGGGAAAGGCCCTGGCCGGGCCGGCCCGCTGACTCGACCACGTCGGCGTCGGCCGGGCGTGACCAGTCGATGTCGAAGCCGGTTCGGTAGGCCGCGATGGTCTTCGCCCCGACGGTGTCCGGGTCCGCCACGGCGTGGTCGAGCGCTTCCCGGAACGCCTCCGGGTAGTCCTCGGGCGACGTGCCCGCCTCGAGCAGGTCCTCGGCCAGGCGTTCCAACCGCAGGATCGACGACGACGCGACACCGCTTCGCGCCGTCATCTCCGGGGGCGTGGTGATCTGGTCGCCCCGAAAACCGGTGTCGACCACCCAGCGCGCCACACCCGCCGCGCGCAGGAAGCGTTCAGCGAGCTCATCGGGGCCCAGCTCGGCGCGCCGCGACCAGTACTCGTCGGCGCCGGCGAGTGGCTTCAGGCCGAGCACCGGAGCGCACCAGCGGCGGACGGCCAGCCCGAGCGGCGAGTCGAACTGCGACATGAACGCCGGGACCGTGTCGGTGGACGCCTCGTTGAGCGCGGCCTCGAACCCGGCCCGGTCGAGGTCCACGGTGAAGGCGCCGTGGACGTGGTGATCGATCAGATCGACGTTGTGCAGGTGTCGGGCCAGGGCGTCCGGCACCCGGTGACCGACGCCGGCGAACACATCGGTGGGTGCCGCTACCGGCATCGCATTCGCCCCCTCGACCTCGGCTTCTCAGGCGATTGTGCAGCAGCGGCGTCGTCCTGGCTCGGCCCCGGCGCCGTCGATTGCTTATCCTCGAACGATGGCCGGTGGAACGAAGCGTTTGCCCCGCGCGGTGCGCGAGCAGCAGATGCTCGACGCGGCCGTGCAGATGTTCTCGGTGAACGGCTATCACGAGACCTCGATGGACGCGATCGCCGCCGAGGCGCAGATCTCCAAGCCGATGCTGTATCTGTACTACGGCTCGAAGGAGGAACTCTTCGGCGCGTGTCTGGACCGTGAGCTCAGCCGGTTCGTCGACGAGGTGCGCAGCAAGATCGACTTCAGCCAGGGTGCGCGCGACCTGCTGCGCAACGCGGTGCTGTCCTTCTTGACCTACATCGACACCAACCGCGCGTCGTGGATGGTGCTTTACACCCAGGCGACCAGTTCGCAGGCCTTCGCCCACACCGTGCGCGAGGGTCGCGAACGGATCATCGACCTGGTCAGCCGGCTGCTGCGGGAAGGGACCCGCCACCCGGAGCCGGACACCGATTTCGAGATGATGGCGGTCGCGCTGGTCGGCGCGGGCGAGGCGATCGCGACCCGGGTCAGCACCGGCGACGCGGACGTCGACGAGGCCGCCGAGCTGATGATCAACCTGTTCTGGCGCGGTCTGAAGGGCACCCCGTCCGACAAGGACGGCGGGCACGAGCGCAGCGATCCGGGGATGACCAACACCGCCGTCGCGTCGAACTAGACCGCGGTGCCCTCGATCAGGCTGATCGGGCCGACGGTTGGCACCACCCGGGTCAGCCGGAAACCCGCGTCCCGGTAGAGCTTTCGGTATTCCGCCTCGGTGCGTTCCCGGGCGGCGGTCGCCATCAGCATCTCCATGTCCGTCCAGTTGCCGACGAACGCGCGGTGATGCTCGGGGATGACGAACTCCGCCAGCAGCAGTGTGGTGCCGACGTCCGCGGCGGCGCGGATGTTGCGCAGGATGGTGAGCGCGTCGGCGTCCGGCCAGTCGTGGATCACGTTCTTGGCGACGTAGGCGTCGGCGCCGGCGGGCACGCTGTCGAAGAACGATCCGCCGACGATCTCGACCCGGTCGGCCACACCGTGGGCGCGGAGCAGTTCGGGGGCGCCATCGACCACCTGGGGCAGGTCGTAGAGCACACCGCGCGCCGACGGGGTGGCCGCCAGGATCGCCGAGAGGAACCTGCCGTGGCCGCCGCCGACGTCGACGATCGTGGTGAACCGTCCGAAGTCGTAGGCGGCGGTCAACGGCACCACGGCCGCTTCGGAGAGGTTGGTCATCGCCTGGTTGAAGATGTCGCCCAGTTCCTGGTTCTCGGCCAGGTATTCGAACCCCGACATGCCCCGCAGCTTCGGGATGGTCGCTTCACCGGTGCGCACCGCGTTGAGCAACTGGCTCCAGTGCTCCCGGTGGGCTGGGTGTCCGACCATGCGCGCCATACCGGCCACGGACATCGCCGAGTCGGTGCGCAGGGCCGTGCCGAGTGCGTTGAGCCGGTAGCGGCCGTCCTTGCGCTGGGCGAAGATGCCCTCTCCGATCAACGCCCGCATCAACCGGGCCAGTGCGTCGGGATCCGCGCCGACGCGCCGGGCGAGTTCGTCGATGGTCAACGGCCCGTCGGCCAACGCGTCGGCCACCTTCAGGTCGGCCGCCACCGTGATGCCCTGGGCGACCCACGCGCCGAGGATCTTCTCCAACATCACCGCCGACGGCGGCGCGCTGCGTTGGCGCAGGCGGTCGAGGACGTGGCGCAACCGTTCGACGGCGCGGGCCAGGCGGACCGGCGGCACCTTGGGCGTGGTCACGGCAGCACTGTACGACGCTCCGGTGCGCCGTCGCGTCCTGTTCGCACGGATCAGAGGGTCGCGGAGACGGGACCGAGTTGTTGGCACAGGTGTGCGGGCGGCTGCCCGACCCACTTGCCGCAGCCCCTGCCCGTCGCGGTGTAACTGCTGCCCGGGACGTACGGCGCGAAGAGGACCTGCGCGTTGTCGCGGCCGCGCGCCTGCATGCAGGTGGTCGGCGACGCCGTGCCGCTGAGCTGCAGACATGCCACGCTGAACCCCGGTTCGGCGGGCCAGTCGCACTCGGCCGGCGCCACGGTGGCGGTAACCGCGGCGGCGCCTGCGTTGTCCACCACCACCGGGGTGGACAGGGTGTAGGTGCACGGTGGCACGGGCTGGGCGTGCGCGACGGCGGCGCCGGCGACGGTCAGGGTCGCGGCGGCCGAGAGAACCAGGCAGGCCCGGATCATGCCTGAAATGGTAGGGCGGCCCCCGCCGGCACTGCTGGGAGATCGCGAAATCTCGCCGATCCGCGATCTCCCAGCGGTCTCGCGGACTACAGCGCGCGCACGGTGCCCGTCAGGTGGGGTTCACCCTTCTTGTTCCGCAGGGTGAGGTCCCAGCCGCCGTCGGCGGCGCGTTCGACGTAGAGCCCTGCCTTGGCGGGCAGCACGACGGGTTTGCCGAAGCGCACCGAGTACTGCACCGCCCCGGGCAGCTGTCCCTCGATGTTGGCCAATACCGCTGCCGCCGAGAACATTCCGTGGGCGATCACCGTCGGGAAGCCGAACAGCTTGGCCGCGACGGGGTTGGTGTGGATCGGGTTGTGGTCGCCGCTGACGGACGCGTAATGCCGGATCTGGCCGGCGCTGATGTTCAGCAGCGCGTTCGGCGGGCCGAGCCTGGGCTGCTTCTGCGGCGGCGGCTTGGGCTCGTCCGACAGGCTGGTCCGCTGCTGGTGCAGGAACGTCGTCACCTGATGCCAGCCCAGCTCGTTGCCGACCTTCAGGTCGGTCACCACGTCGACCAGCAGTCCGCGACGGTGCTCACGCAGGTTCTCGGCGTGCACGGCAGCGGACACCGTGTCGCTGACCGAGATCGGCCGGTGCTGGGTGATGTGGTTCTCGATGTGCACCGAACCCATTGCCGCGAACGGGAAGTCGAACCCGGTCACCAGCGCCATCACGGTCGGGAAGGTCAACGCGAACGGGTAGGTCAGCGGTACGGTGTCGCCGAACCGCAGACCTGTCACGTCGGCGTACGCGGCGACGTTCGCCGGGTCGATCGACAACTCGTCGACGGTCAGTGTGCGCTCGGGCAGCGATTCCCCCCGTGGGACGAACGGCAGCGCACCCGCTGCCGCCCGCAACAGGTTCCGCGCTCCGCTCGGTTGTGCACTCACGTCAGGCTCCCAACATGGCTTGACCGCACACCCGGATCGTGTTGCCGGTCACCGCATTCGACGCCGGGTTGGCGAAGTAGGCGATGGTCTCGGCGACGTCGACCGGTTGGCCGCCCTGGTACAGGGAGTTGAGCCGGCGGCCCACCTCACGGGTGGCGAACGGGATCGCCTCGGTCATCTTCGTCTCGATGAACCCGGGTGCGACGGCGTTGATCGTGATGCCCTTGTCATGGAGCTTCTCGGCCAGCGCGTCGGTGAGGCCGATCATCCCGGCCTTGGTGGTGGCGTAGTTGGTCTGCCCGCGGTTACCGGCGATACCGGCCATCGACGACAGGCCGACCACCCGGCCGCCCTCGCTGAGCACCCCGCTGTCCACCAGGCCTTCGGTGAGCCGCAGCGGTGCCAGCAGGTTGACGGCGATCACCGAGTCCCAGCGGCCCTCGTCCATGTTGGCCAGCAGCTTGTCGCGGGTGATGCCGGCGTTGTTGACGAGGATGTCGAGTTTGCCGCCGTGGTGGGCGCGGACGTGTTCGGCGATCTTGTCGACGGCGTCGGGGGCGGTGACGTCGAGGGTCAGCGCGGTGCCGCCGACCTTCTCGGCGACCTTGGCCAGTTCATCCGTGGCACCCTCTGGAGCTTTCATGTCCACGGCCACGACCGCGGCGCCGTCGCGGGCGAACACCTCGGCGATGGTGGCGCCGATGCCGCGGGCGGCACCGGTCACCACGGCGACCTTGCCCGCCAGCGGCTTGTCCCAGTCCGCCGGCGGGGCGGCGTCGTCGGGGCCGACCCGGTACACCTGACCGTCGACGTAGGCCGACTTGCCGGACAGGATGAACCGCATCGTCGACTCCAGGCCGGTCGCGGCGGTCTTGGCCTGCGGGGACACGTACACCAGCGACGCCGTCGCCCCGCGCCGCAGTTCCTTGGCCAGCGAGCGGGTGAAGCCCTCCAGCGCGCGCTGCACGATCTGTTCGTGCGGGCTGCCCGCCTCGTCGGGGTCGGTGCCGATGACGACCAGGCGCGCGTTCGGCGTCAGGTTGCGCAGCAGCGGCGTGAAGAACTCGAAGAGTCCCTTGAGCCCCTCGGGTTCGGTGATGCCGGTGGCGTCGTACACCAGACCGCCGAACGCGTCGGCCCACTTGCCGCCGATGTTGTTGGCGACGACGTCGTAGTCCTCGGCCAGCGCCGCGCGCAGGGGTTCGACCACACGGCCCTCGCCCGCGATCAGCAGCGCACCGGGCAGCGGCGGTTCGCCCGGCTTGTACCGGCGCAGCGTCTCGGGCTGGGGGATTCCCAGTTGTTTGGCCAGAAACGAACCCGGGCCCGAGTGGACAATTTGGGTATAGATGTCGGAGGCCACTTCAGCTGCCTTTCGTCTGCGGAGTGGAGGTCCCACCCTGAACTTACTCCAGAGTAAGAACGGTGGGTAATATCGGGGATTAGATAACCGGAACGACAGTGGAGGCAAACGTGGCTGACAGCAGAAGCATGCGGCGGGTCGCCGTCCTCGGCGGCAACCGGATACCGTTCGCCCGTTCCGACGGCGCATATGCGAACGCGTCCAACCAGGACATGTTCACCGCGGCCCTGGGCGGGCTCATCGAGCGGTACGGCCTGCAGGGCGAGAAACTCGGCGCGGTCATCGGCGGCGCGGTGCTCAAGCACAGCCGCGACTTCAACCTCATGCGGGAATGCGTACTCGGCAGTGCGTTGTCGTCCTCTACCCCCGCGTTCGACATCCAACAGGCCTGCGGCACCGGTCTGCAGGCCACCATCGCCGCGGCCGACGGCATCGCCGCCGGACGCTACGAGGCCGCGGCCGCCGGCGGCGTCGACACCACCTCGGACGCCCCGATCGCCTTCGGCGACGACCTGCGCAAGACGCTGCTCGGCCTGCGCCGCGCCAAGTCCAACGTCGACCGCCTCAAGCTCGTCGGAAAGCTGCCCGCCACCGTCGGCATCGAGATCCCCGTCAACAGCGAACCGCGCACCGGCATGTCGATGGGTGAGCACGCCGCCATCACCGCCAAGGAGATGGGCGTCAAGCGCGTCGACCAGGACGAGCTGGCCGCGGCCAGCCACCGCAACATGGCGGCCGCCTACGACCGGGGCTTCTTCGACGACCTCGTCACGCCGTTCCTCGGCGTCTACCGCGACAACAACCTGCGTGCGGACTCGTCGGCCGAGAAGCTGGCCAAGCTCAAGCCGGTGTTCGGTGTCCGCCACGGCGACGCCACGATGACCGCGGGCAACTCCACCCCCCTGACCGACGGCGCGTCGGTCGCGCTGCTGGCCAGCGAGGAATGGGCGCAGCAGCACTCGATCGAACCGCTCGCCTACTTCGTCGACGGTGAGACCGCGGCGGTGGACTACGTCAACGGCCGCGACGGCCTGCTGATGGCGCCCACCTACGCGGTTCCGCGGCTGCTCGCCCGCAACGGCCTGACGTTGCAGGACTTCGACTTCTACGAGATCCACGAGGCGTTCGCGTCGGTGGTGCTGGCGCACCTGCAGGCGTGGGAGTCCGAGGAGTACTGCAAGGAGCGCCTCGGCCTGGATAAGGCACTGGGTTCGATCGACCGGTCGAAGCTCAATGTCAACGGTTCCTCGATCGCCGCCGGGCACCCGTTCGCCGCGACCGGCGGCCGCATCGTGGCGCAACTGGCCAAGCAGCTGGCCGAGAAGAAGAAGCAGACCGGTCAGCCGGTCCGCGGGCTCATCTCCATCTGCGCCGCGGGTGGGCAGGGCGTGGCGGCCATCCTCGAGGCCTGACGAACGGCCGCGAAAAAGTTCTGCGGAACCGTGTAACGCCCTGCGGCGCCGCGTCGATACACCTGGTAGCTCCGTGTTGCCGTCTGACCCCCCGACCCGACGGCAACACGGGGCCACTTTCTTGCGGTCGACCACTCACACCTCTGGTCAGAGGGGAATCCGAGGCGTACGATCGATCGCACGACGGGTTCGGGAGTGACTGATCCAAATAGCCGGTGCAGGGGTGAAGAACCGGCGGCGCGAGACACAGTGAAGACGCCCCCATTGTCCTCCCGGACCCGCCCTCTTTTTCTCCCTCGCGAGCAGACGCAGAATCGCGTCGTACGCGGGGTATCCACGTGAGTTCGTGTCTGCTCGCGCCCTCACGACACACAAAAGGCCCTCGCCGTGGCGAGGGCCTTCTGCGTGAAAGGGATCAGAACGCGGCTTCGTCGAGCTCCATGATCTCGCCGTCGAGGTTCTCGACGACCTGGCGGGTGCTGGTCAGCAGCGGCAGGAAGTTCTTCGCGAAGAACGACGCCACCGCGACCTTGCCCTCGTAGAAGGCGCGGTCGTCACCGGCGGCGCCCTCGTCGAGCGCGCCGATCGCCACCGCGGCCTGCTGCTGCAGCAGCCAGCCGATGACCAGATCGCCGACGCTCATCAGGAAGCGCACCGAGCCGAGGCCGACCTTGTAGAGCTCGGCCGGGTTCTCCTGCGCCGCCATCAGGTAGCCGGTGAGCGAGGCCGCCATCGCCTGGACATCCTCCAGCGCGGTCGCCAGCAGCGCACGCTCGGCCTTGAGCCGGCCGTTGCCCGACTCGCTCTTGACGAAGTGCTCGATCTGCCCCGCGACGTACGCCAGCGCCTGGCCCTTGTCCCGCACGATCTTGCGGAAGAAGAAGTCCTGCGCCTGGATCGCGGTGGTGCCCTCGTACAGCGAGTCGATCTTCGCGTCGCGGATGTACTGCTCGATCGGGTAGTCCTGCAGGAAGCCCGAGCCACCGAAGGTCTGCAGGCTCTCGGTGAGCTTGGCGTACGCCTGCTCGGAGCCCACACCCTTGACGATCGGCAGCATCAGGTCGTTGACGCGGACCGCTGTGTCGGCGTCGACGTCGTGCACGGCCTTGGCGACCGCCGAGTCCTGGAAGGTGGCGGTGTAGAGGTACAGCGCGCGCAGACCCTCGGCGTAGGCCTTCTGGGTCATCAGCGACCGGCGCACGTCCGGGTGGTGCGTGATGGTCACGCGCGGCGCGGTCTTGTCGGTCATCTGGGTCATGTCGGCCCCCTGCACGCGGCTCTTGGCGTACTCGAGCGCGTTGAGGTAGCCGGTCGACAGGGTGGCGATGGCCTTGGTGCCCACCATCATGCGGGCCTGCTCGATGACGTCGAACATCTGCGCGATGCCGTTGTGCACCTCGCCGACCAGCCAGCCCTTGGCGGGCACGCCGTGCTGGCCCAGCGAGAGCTCACAGGTGGCCGAGACCTTCAGGCCCATCTTGTGCTCGACGTTGGTGACGAAGGCGCCGTTGCGCTCACCCAGCTCACCGGTCTCGAAGTCCACGAGGAACTTCGGCACGAAGAACAGCGACAGCCCCTTGGTACCCGGGCCTGCACCCTCGGGGCGGGCCAGCACCAGGTGGAAGATGTTCTCGAACAGGTCGTCGGAATCGGCCGAGGTGATGAACCGCTTGACGCCGTCGATGTGCCAGGAGCCGTCCTCCTGCTTGACGGCCTTGGTGCGGCCGGCGCCGACGTCGGAGCCGGCATCCGGCTCGGTCAGCACCATGGTGGCGCCCCAGCCGCGCTCCGCGGCGAGCACGGCCCACTTCTTCTGCTCTTCGGTGCCGATGTTGTGCAGGATGTGGGCCATCCCGCCACCCATGGCGTACATGTACGCGGCCGGGTTGGCGCCGAGCACGTGCTCGATCAGGGCCCACTGCAGTGCGCGAGGCATCGGCATGCCGCCGAGCTCCTCGGGCATACCGGCCTTGTCCCAGCCGGCGTCGAACAGGGCGCGCATCGACTTCTTGAACGCCTCGGGCAGCTTCACCGAGTGCGTCTTCGGGTCGAACACCGGCGGATTGCGGTCGCCCTCGTAGAACGACTCGGCGATCGGACCCTCCGCGAGGCGCGCCATCTCGTCGAGCATCTCGCGGGCGGTGTCGGCATCCAGATCGGCGTAGTCGCCCTGGCCCATGGCCTTGTCGACGCCGAGTACCTCGAACAGGTTGAACACCTGGTCACGGACGTTGCTCTTGTAGTGGCTCACAATGCCTCCTCGATGAGAAATGCCACCTGCGGTTGGGTACTTCGGGCTAAGTTACCCACCAGTAACTGCGCCCGACTATACCGCTCGGTAACTTCAACGCAAAGCGGGGACGAGCAATTTCCACCGCCTAATCAACCGGGCGGTTGGCCGAGGTCGGCCTCCGCCCCCGATTTCCCTGTTGAGCTGGCCTTTCCTCCGAATGTGATGCTCATCACGCAGAGGTGATCAGGACGGACCCGAGGGCCGTCTCGCCGTGTGGGGAACGCGTGGGGGATCAGCGCAGGAGCGCCCTGGCGCGGGTGATCTCCGGCAGCGCGCCGTCTGCGGGCAGGCGTTTCGCCGCGGCCGCCAGGACGTCCCGCGCTGCCGCGCCGCGCACATCGAAGTCGTCCAGCGCAGCGCGCAACTCGAGCAGCGGGGCGTCTTGTTTGCGGGCCCACTCCCTCGCCGATGCCAGGTCCGCGGTGCGGGCCTCCATCTCGGGCTGTGTATGTGCCCGTGCCCGGAGCAGTTCGGCGTCGTGGAAGTGCATCCCGGTGTCCGTGGCGATCTGCAGCGCCGTGGCGATCCGCTGTCGCGCCTCGTCGCAGCGGCCGGCGGCCGTCAACAGTTTCGCGAGCACGCAGTCGTAGTGAGTCTGGTAGATGTACAGCCCCACTGCGCGCCAGAAGTCGATGAACTCGGTCATGGCCGTGATCAGCGCCTCGAGAGCCGTGCGGTCCGGATCAGGGTGGGACAGCGCGATCTCGGCGTCGACCATGCACTGTTCGGTCGCCCCGAACAGCTGCCAGAAGTCGAACCCGTGATGCTCGGCCTTCTCGATCATCTCGGCGACGAGTGCGCGGGCCCGGTCGAACTGACCGGCGTCCACGCGCATCCAGATCTCCATGTCGATCGCGTTGACGACGTTGTACGGCCCGAGCGGGACCCCCAGTTCCAGCGCGCGGTCCCGCGCGGCGGCGGTCGCGGCCTCCGCGCCGGCCAGGTCGCCGTGCCAGAGGCGGTCCATCGCCAGATGCTCGTGGGCCATCGACACCGGGTCGTGGGGGACGTACCAGAGGTCACTCATGCGCCGGCGGTCCTCGACCGCGACGCTCACCAGGGCCTTGCCGAAATAGTCGCGGGCCGCCGTCATCTCACCGCGCACGAAGGCGATGGTGCCGAGCGCGCCGTTGATGGCGGGCAGCAGCCAGGCCCGACCGGCGTCGGGCGCGGACTCGGCGAGCCCGAGGATCTGGGCGGCTCGGTCGAGGTCGGCGCGCGACATGTAGTAGCTGCTCACCGACACCAACGTGGACCACACGTCGTCGTTGCGCAGATCGGTTCCGGCCAACGCGAGGCAACGCTCGAAATCATCGGCCACGGAGACGCTCTGGTAGCCCTCCATGGCGGCCGCCAGGAATCCGCGTTCGAGTCGCGGCCGGATCTCGAGTCGGTCGCGGGCCGCCCCGGGGGGACTCTTCTCGAGCTCCGACAGCGCGTGGGTGAGGTAGGTACGCGCTTCGGTCAGCGCGCCGCGGAGGCGTGCCGCGGCGGACGCCTCGCGATACGCCGCGGCCGCGTCGACGTACCGGCCCGCGTTCTCGTAGTGCGTGGCCACCAGGCGCCAGTCGGGGTCGCCCGTGGCGCCGCCCATCAACGCGTCGGCGGCTCTGCCGTGCAGATCCCGTCGCACGCTGGGTGGTGCGAGCTCGGCGGCGACCTCGCGGAGCAGCTCGTGCCGGAACCGCCACCCGCCCGCGCCCTGGGGTTCGAGCACCTGGGCGTCCTCGAGTTCGTCGATGACGTCGTCGACGTCGTCTTCGGCGAGGCCGGACACCGCGATCAGCAGCCCGCGGTCGACCTGTCGTCCGATGACGGCGGCGGCCTCGACGACGGGCACCACGTTGGGCCGGGTCAGCAGGCGGGCGAACAACGGCTCGTAGAGCGGGTCCGGCACCGTCGGCCGGTTCTCGTCGGGACCGGTCTGGCCCAGCCCGCTCACCACCTGCTCGATGTAGAACGGGATCCCGTCGCATCGCTCGCGAACGGCGGTGCGCTCCTCGGCGGTGACGGTCGGATCCAGCGCGAGTATCAGTGCGTCCACCTGATCGTCGGTGAGCGGCACCAGGTCGAAGACCTTGACGGGCCAGTCGTCGGGGAGCCAGCCGCCGTGCCGGCCGGTGATGACGACGAGCAGCCGGCCGCCTGCGGTGCGCAGCATCTCGCCGATCAGCTCGAGTGTCGACGGGTCGAGCCAGTGGCCGTCTTCGACGACCACCAGGGCCGGAGCGTCGCCGATGCCGGCCGACAGATACCGGAGCACCGCAGCGGCGATCTCCTCCTGCAGCTTGCGGCCGTCGAACGGCGACGCCTCGTAGCCGTGCCCGGGTGCGACGCCCAGGACGGGTGCCAGCAGCGCGACGAACATGTCGGGGTCCAGACCCCGCAGCGCGAGCTCGGCGCGCAGGAGTTCGAGTCGCCGCCCCGGTTCGGTCAAACGCGTGATGCCGCAACGGCGTTCGAGCAGCGTGCGCACCGGGTGCAATCCGACGTCGGCGTGGAACGGTGACCCGGCCAGATCGATGACCGTGCCTCCGTCGGCCTCCACCAGTTCCACGACCCCGGTCACCAGGCGGCTCTTGCCGATCCCGGCCTCTCCACGGATCACCACACCGGGTGTGGTCAGCGTCCCGGCCTGGGCCCGCACCCAACCCCTGCGCAGGCGCGACATCTCGCGCTCGCGGCCCACGAGCGGTCCGGTCGGCCCGCGCGAGGACTCCGCGCGTTCGCTCACCACCCGGGAATGGCTGATGAGCCCTTTGACGCCCTTCACCGGCGCCGGGGGCAGCGGTTCCAGTTCGAAGGACTCCTTCACCAGCGGTTCCACCGAATCGGACACCACGACGCTGCCGGGCGGGGCCAGGCCCGAGACCCTGGCGGCCATGTTGGCCGCCAGCCCGAACACGTCGTCCTGCGCGGTGTCGAGGTACACCAGCCCGCGGTGCACGCCCACCCGCACGTTGATGCGGAGGCCGAACCGGCGCTCGGCCTGATCGCTCAAGCGCGCGACGTCACGGGTGATCTCCAGGCCGGCCTGCACCGCGCGCCGGACGTCGTTCTCGTGCGCGACGGGATAGCCGAAGACGATCAGCAGGCCGTCGCCCTTGGTGGAACCGACGTGGCCCTCGTACTTGGCGATGATGCGCAGCACCTGATCCCGGTACCGGCCGACGAGGAGGCGGTAGGTCTCGGGCTCGACTTCGGTCGACAGGACGGTGGAGTCGACGAGGTCGGCGAACATGATGGTCAGCCGCCTGATCTCCCCGGGTTCGGCCGGCGCGGCGAGCAGGTCTTCGGCGTCCGGGTCGGCCCGGTCGGCCTCGAGGGCAGGCGGCGCCGGGTCGCCCGAGCCCTCGCCCCGGTGGATCGCCGAGACCGTGTGATCGAGCAACTCGTCGATCGACGACCCTGTCCGCGGCCTCTCACCGGCATCCGGCAGCGTGGGAAACCCCAGGGGCGCCGGACGTCCCGCTCCGCAGTCGACGGTGACAGCCTCGTCGGTGCCCATCTGGTCGGCACGGTGGCGTCCCGCGCGCGTCGACGAGGTGAGCGTGGTCGTGACGGCCGCACGGGCGGCATGGGCCAGTTCCCTGGCCGTCTGATAGCGCTCGTCGGCGTCCTTGGCCATCCCCCTGGCGATGACGGCGTCGAATTTCTCGGGCACGCCGGGCAGGACGGTCGACGGTCTGGGCGGTGGGGTCATGAGGTGGCCGGCGATCTGCTGTTCGAGGCTGTCGCCGTGGAAGGGGCGCGATCCGGTCAGACACTCGTAGAGCACGCACGCCAGCGCGTAGGTGTCCGACCGCGCGTCGCCGCGTCCGTCGCGGAACCGCTCCGGTGCCATGTAGCAGAAGGTGCCGACCGCCCTGTTGACCGACGTGAGACCGGTGTCGTCGATCGGCCGGGCGATGCCGATGTCGATGAGGTAGGTGAAGTCGAATGCGGTCACCACGATGTTGGACGGTTTCACGTCGCGGTGTACCAGCCCGGATTCATGGGCGGCGTCCAGAGCGGCGGCCACCTGGTCGACGATCATGACCGCCCGGGCCGGGTCCAGCGGCCCGTCGGCGAGAAGTCGGTGGAGATCGCGGCCCTCGATCAACCGCATGTCCACGTACAGGCGGCCGTCGATCTCGCCGAAACCGTGGATCGGCACGACATGCGGATCGCTGAGCCGGGTCGCCGTATTCGCCTCACGCAGGAACCGCGCCCGGTACTCGGTGTCGTGCACGAGGTGGGCGGGCAGCACCTTGACCGCCACCGTGCGGTCGGTCGACGTGTCGTGGGCCCGCCAGACCTCGCCCATCCCGCCCCGGCCCATGAGTTCGACCAGCAGGTAGCGGCCGAAAGGTATGCCGTCCACTGTCCGCCCCCAGGAACCGTCAGCGATCACGCGGTCGATTCACCCTAAGGCCGCGCAGATGCCGACGCAGTTACTTCACGGGGCCGGTCTCGGATCCCCTTGACGACGCAATAGTCGACCGGAGTCGGCGCCGCCGCGGAGTCCTGGCAACTAACCGCCTTGCGCCACCGGGGCATCGGCGCCGTCCTCGACGTCCGCCGCCGGCTCGGTGGCCGGCTGTGCAGCCGGTTCGGGCGTCTCGGCATCGGGTAGCTGACCCACCAGGTACTCGGCGAGCCCCCCGATGGTCGGGTAGTCGAACACCGCGGTCGCGTTGATCGTGAACGCGCCGCCGAACTGACTGTGCAACCGGTTGCGGAGTTCGATCGCCATCAGCGAGTCGGTACCGAGATCCAGGAACCGGCTCGTCGCGGCGGGCGGCTGCGCGAGCCGGAGGAAGTTCTGCACCTCCCGCTGGAGGAACTCGGTGACGAACCCGGCGCGCTGCGGCACGGGGATCTCCTGCAACTGCCGAAGCAACTCGCTGTCGCCGGTCACCTCGCCTTCGGGGCGGGGCAGCACCAGATCGAGGATCGGCGGCCGGGACGCGCCCAGCACCTTGGCCGCACGCTGCCAGTTGGCCTTGATCACGGTGGCCTGGCCGGTGCCGTTGGCGACGACCTCGGCGAGCGCGCTCAGCGCCGCGGACGGTTCCAACGGAATGAGGCCCTGCGCACTGATGTTGGCGGTGGCGGCCTCCGACGAGGCCATCCCGCCCTGTGCCCACGGCCCGAAGTTGACACCGGTGGCAGGCAGGCCGTGCGCCCTCCGCTGTGCGACCAGGCCGTCGAGCAGCGCGTTGGCCGTCGCGTAGTTGGCCTGACCGGGGGATCCGAACAGGCTCGACACCGACGAGGACACGACGAAGAAGTCCAGATCGTCGTCCCTGGTGAGGCGGTCCAGATGGAGGGCGCCGAACGCCTTGGGCGCCAACGTGGTTCGGAACCGCTCCACGCTCTGCTGGGACAGCAGCGCATCGTCGAGGACACCGGCCAGATGTGCCACCCCGGCCAGCGGCGGCAGCTCCGCGCGAATGCGTTCCAGCAGCTCCTCGACCTGGGACTCGTCGCCGACGTCGGCGGCGAAGGTGTGGATGCGGCACCGGTGGCGCTCGGTGATCTCGTCGATCACCTGCTGCGCGTCGACGTCGGGTTCCCGACGGCTGGTCAACACGATGTCACCCGCACCGAGCTGGGCCAGATACGACGCGGTGTGCAGACCGATCGCGCCCAACCCCCCGGTGATCAGGTAGCTGCGGTCACCGCGCGGTTGCAGCGGATGCGGCATCTGCAGCACGATCTTGCCGATGTGGCGCGCCTGCTGCATGCGGCGGAACGCGGCCCTAGCCTCGGTCACCGGATAGATCTCCGCGGGCAGCGGTGCCCACTCGCCCTTGCCCAGTCCGTCCGACACCTCACCCAGCAGCCCCCGGATGCGCTCCGGCTCCTGAAGGGTCACCGTGTCCAGCGCCACGATCTCGTAGGAGATGTCGGGACGGGCCGCAGACATCTGTTCGTGTGTCCAGATGTCGCGTTTGGCGATCTCGGCGAACCGGCCGTTCTGCGCAGTGGCACGCACGGTCGCTTCGACGAACCCCTCGTTGGTCAGGCTGTTGAGCACCACGTCGACGCCGGCGCCGTCGGTGTCCGCCAGAATCTGGTCGGCGAAATCCGTACTGCGCGAATCGTAGACGTACTCCACACCCATCTTGCGCAGGGTCGCGCGCTTGTACGTACTGGCGGTCGCGAACACGACGGCGCCGTGCTGCTGGGCCAGCTGGATCGCGGCCAGGCCGACGCCGCCGCTGGCGGCGTGGATCAGCACCCGGTCGCCGGGCTCGAGCTGTGCCCAGTCGAACGCGAGGCGGGCCGTCAGCGCCGCAGCGGGGATCGTCGCCGCCTCGACCGCACCGACGCCGTCGGGGATCGGCGCCAGCAACTGGGCCGGCACGTTGAACCGGCTGGAGAACGCGCCCTGCATGAAGCCGTAGACGCGTTGTCCCACTTCGAGTCCGGTGACACCGTCGCCCAACTGCGTGACGATGCCTGCGAAGTCACCGCCGATCGGCCCCGGGTCGCCGGGGTAGAGACCGAGGACGTTGAGCACATCGCGGAAGTTGAGGCCCGCAGCCTCCACCCGCACCTGCACGTAGCCTTCGACAGGTGGTGGCACGTCCGTCTCGGTGAGCCGCAGGTTGTCGATCGCGCCGCGCTCGGTCGGAGCCAGGACGTAGTCGGACGCCCGGGGCACCGTGAGGTGGCCGCTGCGCGCCCAGTGCAACAGCCTCGATGCCAGCAATTTGCCCTGACGCAGTGCCAGTTCCGGCTCGTCGACCGGGGTGGCCAGCAGGCCGGCCATGGCGTCCACCGCCTCCGGGGATCCGTCGCAGTCGACGAGTCTGCAGCGAAGCGCCGGTTCCTCGTTGATCGTGGTGCGCCCGAGACCCCACAGCGCGGCCTGCACCGGATCGACGGGTTCGCCGGATTCGGTGGCCACGGCCCGCTCGGTGACGATCCAGAGGCCGTTCGGCAGCGTCACGCCGCCGCCCTGCACGGTGTGCACCGCGCTGAGCAGGTTGGCGATCTCGGTCTCGATCCGCTCGGCGGCGTCGGCGGTCGACTCGTCCGGCCTCGGTGCCGCACTGCGCCACACGACACCGGAGAACGCCATACCGCGCCTGTGCGCGTCCACCAGCAGTCCGCCGAGGAGCTCCGGGTCGGTGGTCCGGTCGAACGGGACGCACCCGGGCGCCGCGGCGGCCAGTTCGTCGAACCCGGCGATCAGCCAGGTGCCGCTCGGTGTCGCGGAATCGGCTGCGGGCAGGGGCACCTCGTGCCAGCCCAGGGTGTAGAGCAGCCGGGTGGCGTCGCCGCCGAGGCCGCGAAGCAGCGCCTCGCGCGGTGCGCGTTTGACCGTGAACTCGCGGATACCCCCGAGCGGGCGGCCGTCGCGGCTGATGAAACCGAGGTCGAAGACCTGCGTTTCGCTGTCCAGCGCACTGTGGTGCCACCGCGCCCGGCAGTAGAACCGCCGGGGCATCTTCTCCCGCAGCATCACCTGGCCGTACCGCAGCGGCAGGAACAGATCGCTCACCCCCTGCTCGGCGGCCAGGAGTGCCGGGAACGCCGGGAAGGCGACGCCGGTGCACAGATCCATCAGCACCGGGTGGATCGGCTCGCCGCCGAGTTGTTCGGCGAGCTCGTCGCCGACGAGGACGTCGCCGATCGCCTCACCGTCACCGAGCCAGAGCGATTTCAGCGATCCCGACCAGGTCGGGCCCCACGCCAGTTCCATGTCGGCGAACGTCTCGAACAGCTCCTGCGGACGCATGCGGTTGCACCGCTCGATCGCCTCGTCGACGGGGTCGTCGTGCGCGTCCGGTTGGTCGTCGACACCTCGGACGACGGTGCCTTCGGCGTTCAGCGACCATTCGGCGTCCCGCACGCCGTACGGGCGGCTGTGCACCTGGAACTTCTGCGCGCCGTCCTCGAGCATGCGCAGCGTCAGCTGCGCTTCGCGCGACGCCTTCTCGGGCAGGATGATCGGCTCGTAGAAGAACACGTCCTTGACCCGTGCGGGGGTTCCGACGGCGGCCAGCGCCATCGCGGCATACGTCGCGCCCGGGACGACGACGGTGCCGTAGATGACGTGGTCGGACAGCCAGGGCTGCGATTTGACCGAGATCCTGCTCGTGTAGACGGTGTCGCCGGACGCGAGTTCCTTGGCGCTGCCCAGGATTCCCGACACAGCGGGGCCGTCCACCGTGATGCCCGAGGTCTTGGGCCAGAACCGGCGACGCTGGAAGGGGTAGGTGGGCAGTTCGAGCTTCCGATGCGTGTGACGGTGCAGCGCAGCGAAGTCGGGACGGTGGCCGCCGACATAGGCCGCGGCCAGCGCGTCGGCGATCTGGCGCCGGTCGCCGACGCCCTTGCGCAGCGAGGCGATCGCCCGCGGGGCGGCCAGATGCTCCGGCCAGATCTGCACCGCGGCCCCGGTCAGCACCGGCTGCGGACCGATCTCCATCAGCACCGAACACCCGAGCGCGGCGACGGTGCGCACACTCTCGGCGAACTGCACCGGCTGGCGGGAATGCCGTCGCCAGTACTGCGCGTCGAGCGGGTTCTGCGCGGTGAGCACCGCACCGGTGCGGTTGCACACCAGCGGCATGGTCGGGGCGGCGAACTCGAATTGCGCTGCGTACGACTCGAACTCGTCGAGCACCGGGTCCAGCAGTTCCGAGTGGAAGGCGTGGCTGGTCTCCAGCCAGGTGCAGCGGATGCCCTCGTCGGAGAACCTGGCGACAACCTGTTCGAGATCTTCGCCCGGGCCGGAGAGCACGGTGTTGGGCCCGTTGTAGGCGCCGACGGACACCCGCGCGAACTCTCCGGCAACCTGCTCGACCTGTTTGGCGTCGGCGAAGATCGCCACCATCCGGCCACCTTCGGGCAGGCTGCCGAACATCCGGCCGCGTTCGGCCATCAGCCGTGCGCCGTCCTCGAGGCCGAACACGCCGGCCACGCACGCCGCGGCGTACTGGCCGACGCTGTGGCCGAGCACCACGTCGGGCACGATGCCCCACGACTGCCACAGCCGGGCCAGACCCATCTCGACGGCGAACAGCGCCGGCTGGGCATACGACGTGTGCCGCAACCGTTCCCCGGTCTCACGGTCGGCGGCGAACAGCACCTCCAGCAGCGGTGTGGGCAGGATGTCCGCGACCGCGTCCGCGCACCGGGTGACGGTGTCGGCGAAAACCGGTTCGGCGTCGAACAACTCCCGCGCCATCCCGGGATACTGGCTGCCCTGTCCGGTGAACAGCCACGCCGTGGTCGGCCGGTGGGTGTGCTCCCCCCGGAGGACCCCGGGCCGCGTGCGGTTGTCGGCCACGTCGGCGAGACCCTGGCGCGCGCTGTCGACCGAATCCACGACCATCGCGGCGCGATGCTCGAAATGCGAACGGCCGGACCCGGCGGTGAGGCACACCCCGGCGAGGTCGGCATCCGGATGAGCGCTCAACCAAGAATCGTACCGTCGGGCCAACTGCACCAGGGCTTCCGGCGACCGCGCGGACAGCGGCAGCACGTGGACCTGCCGATCGTCGTCGCCGGGCTCCTCGTCCACGGTGACCGGTGCCTGCGGCGCCTCTTCGATCAGCACGTGCGCGTTGGTTCCGGTGAACCCGAAGGAACTCACACCTGCGCGCCGCGGCCTGCCGTTGGCCTGCCACGGCACCGCCTCGTCCACCACCCGAACCGGAAGCGAATCCCAGGGGATGTGCGGCGACGGGGTGTCGAAGTGCAGGCTCTGCGGCAGCACCCCGTGCTGCAGCGACAGCACGACCTTGATCAGACCGGCTGCGCCGGAGGCGGATTCGAGGTGGCCGATGTTGCTCTTGACCGATCCCATGAGCAGCGGCCGGCCCGGCTCGCGGGAGGCGCCGTAGGCGGCGGCCGCGGCCTGCACCTCGATCGGATCGCCCAGCGGGGTACCCGTCCCGTGCGCCTCGAGGTAGTCGACATCCGCGCCCGTGAGCCCGGCGCGCGCCAGCGCCGTGCCGATGAGCCGTTGCTGCGCACCGCCGTTGGGCACCGTCAGGCCACTGGACGCACCGTCCTGGTTCACCGCGCTACCGGGTATGACGGCGCAGACCCGGTCACCGTCGCGCACCGCATCGCTCAACCTCTTGAGCACCAGGACGCCGCAGCCTTCGCTGCGCACGTAGCCGTCGGCGGAGGCGTCGAAGGTCTTGCACCGGCCGACGGGGGAGAGCATCCTGGCACGCGACGCGGCGACCACGGTCACCGGGCTCAACAGGACGTTCACGCCGCCGGCCAACGCCAGATCGCAGTCCCCGGAGTGCAGGGCCTGCACGGCCTGGTGGACGGCCACCAACGCCGAACTGCACGCGGTGTCGACCGCGACCGCCGGACCCTCCAGTCCCAGCGCGAAGGCGACCCGGCCGGAGATGGCGTTGAGCGCGTTGCCCGTGATGAAGTGCGGTTCGATCTTCTCGATCGACTCCGACGACAGCAGGTGCGCGTACTCGTTGGCGGCCACGCCCACGAAGACACCGGTCCGGCTGCCCCGCAGGTCCGCCGGCGAGTACCCGGCCCTCTCGAGGCCCTCCCATACCGTTTCGAGCATCAGCCGCTGCTGCGGTTCGATCCAGACGGCTTCACGCGGGGAGATGCCGAAAAACTCCGGGTCGAATCCGTCGATCCCGTCGAGGAATCCGCCGAACCGGGTGTAGGTCTTGCCCGCGGCGTCCGGATCCGGGTCGTAGAACTCGTCGATGTCGAACCGGTCCTCGGGGACCTCCCGGATCGCGTCGACGCCGCCGGCGAGCACCTCCCAGAAGGCCTCCGGGTCCGGCGCTCCGGGGAACCGGCACGACACCGCGACGATCGCGATCGGATCGTCGGTCCGGCTGGAGGTCAACGACGCCAGCACAGGCCGTGATTCGGCGCTCGCCTGTTCGGCCAGCCCGAGCACCTCACCGAGCAGGTAGTCGGCCGCGTCGGACAGCCGGGGATGGTCCATCACCAGGGTGACCGGGATCTCGTGTCCCACACCCTGTTCGAGGCGCCGCCGGAGTTCGACGGCCATCAGCGAATCCATGCCGAGATCGAAGAATCCGGCGTCCTCGCGGATCTCGGAGGGATCGACGCGCGTCACCTCGGCGACCGCGTCACGCAGGTAGTCGGTGAGCAGGCGCTTGCGCTGCTGAACGGGGGCACCTGCGAGCCGCTCGACGAGCGGCGTCTTCCCGGACATGGTCACCGCCGGCGCCGCGTCCGGCGCGAGCGGCACTTCACGCTCCAGTTCGGACAGGAACGCGCGCCTGCCCGCCTGCTGGTACAGCGGAAGGAAACGGGCCCAGTCGATCCGCGCGACCACACCCTGCGCCGCGGGGCCCGAGACGACGTCGGCCAGTCCGGCCAGTGCGTCGGCGGGTGCGAGGGTGCGGACTCCGCGCTGCTCGAGGCGCGCGCGCGACTCGGCGTCGGCCATACCCGCCGACCACGGTCCGAAGTTGACGCTGGTCGCGGCGATGCCCTGGTCGCGCAACCGCCAGGCGAGACCGTCGAGGAAGGCGTTCGCCGCGCCGTAGGCGGTCTGGCCGAATCCGCCCCAGACCGAGGCGATCGAGGAGGTGCTGATGAAGAAGTCGAGCCGCAGGTCGGCCGCGGCTTCGGCGAGATGCCAGGCACCCCAGACCTTTCCGGCGAACACCCGGTCGACCTCGGCGTCTTCCAGTTCGCTGAGCGGGGTGGTGCCGATCTCGCCGGCGGCGTGGACGATACCTGCCAGCGGCGGAAGATCGGCCCGCCCGCCTGCGAGCAGGCGGGCGACGTCGTGCGCATCGGCGACGTCGGCGGCGAGGACGCGGATGGTGCAGCCGTACTGGTCGCACAGCGCGTCGATGCGTTCCCGTGCGGCCTCGCTCGGCATGCGCCTGCTGGTGAGCACCAGGTTGCCGGCGCCGTGCGCGGCCAGGTGACCGGCGATCTCCAGGCCGATCGCTCCCAGCCCGCCGGTCACCAGATACGTTGCGTCGGTGCGCAGTTGGAGCGGCGTTCCGCTGGGTTGTCCGGTGCGCCGGACCAGCCGCGGCACATGGACGGCGCCGTCGCGCAACGCGATCTGGTCTTCCCTGACCGCGGCCGGAGGCGCCGTGAGCCGGTCGAGCAGCCGAACCCATTCGCCCGCCCCGGGACCGGCCGACAGGTCGGCCAGTCCGCCCCACAGGTGCGGAAGTTCCAGCGACGCGGCCCGTCCGAACCCCCACAGTGCGCTCTGGTCCGGCGCGACGGTGTCCGCGGCGGTGACGCGCTGTGCGCCACGGGTCACCAGCCAGATCGGGATACGCAGTCCGGTGCCGGTCGCGGCACGGAACAGCCGCCGCGTCCCGCCGAGGATCCGGTGCTGCATGCGCAGCAGGGACCGCATCGACGGTGCGGTCGCGGACTCCAGTGCCGCGACGTGCAGCACCCGCAGCGCCGACTCATCGTCATCGGCGGCCCGCAACACGTCGACGAGGTGAGCCTCGTCGGCGTCGGTCGCCGGCAACCCGACGATCTGGTGCCGGTCGCCGCGTGCGGTCAGCGCGTCGATCAGGGGGCCGACGGCGTCGGTGTCGTCGCCGACGAGGATCCACGTGGACGGCCCGCCGGTCTCCCCCCGAGCCGCGGGCAGTTCCTCCCAGCGGATCTCGTAGCGGTCGTCGGTGATCGACTGACTCGTCCGTTGCCGGTTGTGTTGTGCGGCAAGCCGGGTCAGGACATCGATGACCTGCTGATCACCGCCGGAGTCGCCGAGGAGGGCCGCGAGTTCGGGGATCCGGCCGTCCTCGAGGAGGCCGACGGTCTCGGTGCGCGCGGCATGGTGCTCCCGGACGGCGGCCTGATCGCGACGGTCGGCCTGCTTGTCGCGGAACCAGTACTGGCGGTGCTCGAACGGGTAGGTGGGCAGGTCCAGCTTCTGCGCGTCGGCTTCCCGGACAGCGGCGAAATCGGGCAGGTGACCCAGGACGTACGCGTCGGCGAGGGCTTCGGTGATCTGCCGGTGGTCGGCGGTGTTCGCCCGCATCGAGGCGATGGCCCGCGGTGTGGTGGCCGGATCGGGCCATGCCGCAAGGGCGGCGGCGGTCAGCACCGGTCGCGGACCGATCTCGAGCAACACCTTGCAGTTCAGTTCGGCGAGTGTGCGCACGCTCTTGGCGAATTCCACGGGCTGACGCGCGTGCCTGCGCCAGTAGGCCCCGTCGAGGCGCACACTCCTGCCGAGCGCGGTTCCGGTGCGGTTGTCGATCAGGATGCGCTGCGGCGCGGCGTAGTCGAACTGCTGGGCGTAGGCCTCGAACTCGTCGAGGATCGGGTCGAGCAGCGCCGAGTGGAAGGCGTGGCTGGTGTCCAGCCAGTCGCAGCGGACACCGTTGGCCGCCAGGGCGGCCACCGCCTTCTCCAGATCCGCGGCGGGACCGGACAACACGGTGTTGGCGCCGTTGTAGGCAGCGACCGACAGGCTCGGGAACTCATCGGTCAGGTTCTCGACCCGCTCGGCGGCGGCGAACACCGCGACCATGCGGCCACCCGCGGGCAGGCTGCCGAAGAGCCGGCCGCGCTCGGCCATCAGCCGGGCGCCGTCCTCGAGACCGAGCACGCCCGCGACGCAGGCCGCCGAGTACTGGCCGACGCTGTGTCCGAGCACCACGTCGGGTTCGAAGCCCCAGGACTGCCAGAGCCGGGCCAGACCCATCTCGACGGCGAACAGGGCGGGCTGCGCGTACGACGTCTGCCGCAGTGTCGCGGCGGCCTCCGGGCTGCCGGAACCCTCTCCCGTCACTGCGCTCGCCCCGACATCGAATATCACGTCGAGCAGCGGCTTTTCGAGGACGTCGGCGACGGCGGCCGCGCACCGCCTCATCGTTTCGGCGAACACCGGCTCGGTGTCGAACAGCTCCCGGGCCATCCCCGGGTACTGGCTGCCCTGTCCGGTGAACAGCCACGCCGTCTTCGGGGTGTCGTAGGACTCGCCCCGAACCAGGCCGGGCGCGGGCCGATCGTCGGCGAGCGCGCCGAGCAGGTCGACGGCCGATTCCCTGGAATCGACCACCAATGCCGCCCGGTGCTCCAGGTGGGCGCGCCCCACGCCCGCGGTGTGGCAGACGTCGGCCAGGGTGGCCTCCGGATGCGCAGCCAACCACGTGCGGTACCGATCGGCGATCTGCACGAGAGCCGCTGGTGTCCGCGCCGACAGCGGAAGCAGGCGCAACCTCTCACCGGTCTGCGCGGAGGCGGCCGGCGCGACGGTCGGCTCGGGAGCCTCTTCGAGGATGACGTGCGCGTTGGTGCCTGCGAACCCGAACGAGCTCACCCCGGCGATGCGGGGCGCCCCGTTGCGCTCCCAGGGGGTGGTCTCCTTCACGACCTCGACCGGGAGCCGTTCCCAGGGGATGTGTGGGGAGGGGTTGGTGAAGTTGAGGTGCTTCGGCAGCGTCTCGTGTTCGAGCGAGAGGATCACCTTGATGACGCCGGCGATGCCCGCGGCCGCCTCCAGGTGTCCGATGTTCGTCTTCGCTGAGCCGAGCAACAGCGGACGGTTCGGATCGCGTCCGGCGCCGAGCGCCTCACCTGCGGCCTGGGCCTCGATCGGGTCGCCCAGCGATGTTCCGGTGCCGTGGGCCTCCAGGTATCCGACGTCGGCGGGCCGGACACCGGCGCGCTTCAGGGCGTCGGCGATAACCCTTTGCTGGGCAACACCGTTGGGCACGGTCAAGCCGCCCGACGCACCGTCCTGGTTGATTGCGCTGCCGCGGATGACCGCCCGGATCCGGTCACCGTCGCGCAGCGCGTCCTCGAGCCGCTTGATGACGACGACGCCGCAACCCTCACCGCGTACATAACCGTCCGCGGCCGCGTCGAACGTCTTGCACCGGCCGTCGGGCGCGAGCATGTGCGCGTTGGAGAACGTGATCATGGTGGCCGGGGTGAGCAGCACGTTCGCCCCACCGGCCAGCGCGAGGTCGCATTCACCCAACTGCAGCGCCTGGCACGCCTGATGGATGGCCACCAGCGACGAGCTGCAAGCGGTGTCGACGGCGACCGCCGGCCCCTGCAGCCCCATCCGGTAGCTGATCCGGCCGGCCGCCGCCGCGTTCGACGTGCCGATGGCCATGTAGGCCTCGATCTCGGGGTAGGTGAGCTCGTCCGATGCCATTCCCAGGTAGTCGTGGGTGGCGAGGCCGACGAACACGCCGGTGTTGCTGTCGGCCAGATCCGTTGGCGCGGTGCCCGAATGTTCCACGGCGCGCCATGCCGTCTCCAGCAACAACCGGTGCTGCGGGTCCATCAATCTGACCTCGCGCGTCGACATCCCGAAGAACGGCGCGTCGAACCCGGTCACGTCATCGACGAAACCCGCACGACGGGTCACGACCTTGCCGGGCGCCCCCGGTTCCGGGTCGAAGAAGTCGTCGGCGTTCCAGCGGTCCTGAGGCACTTCCGAAATCGCCTCGCGGCCTTCTCGCAAAAGGTCCCAGAACTGGTTCGCGTCCTGTGCGCCGGGAAATCGCGCCGCGTAGCCGACGATGGCAAATCGGTTGGCCGGTTCGTTCGGGTGTGCGGCAGATTCCATGCCGTTCTAGTCCTCCCTTGCGTCGCGGTGTGAGACGACCCCCTGCGTGACATCCGCTGTCGCAACGCAAAAATCAACTTCCGGGACGCACACTAGGCCATGTTCGGGCCACATGTGCGCGGTGCGGCGGTCCGATTGTCCGGTCGGCATGGGCCGCTGCGGTCGATGCGAGGGTATGTTGATCCGGCGACGGCTCATGCCGGATCCGAAAACCGGCTTGAACCGGCCGAAGCGGGAGGAAAACGCTTTGCGCATAGGCAAGATCACAATTGGCGGCCTCGATGAATGGGCGCTCAAACCTGGCTCCGTCACGTCCTGGCATCCGACCGCGGCGGCCGTCGAAAAGGCGGGACGAGCGCCGGTCAGTTCCGTGCCGATCAGTTACATGCAGCGCCAACATCTTCGGAATTACCGCGAGCGGACGGCCGCGGGGTTGAACTTCTCCCGGCAGATCATCGCGAGTTGTGAAGTGGCCGGCGAGTGTGAGATCGCCGCGATGGACCACGCCGTGAACAACTATCTACGGCGGCACGACACTTTCCGCAGCTGGTTCGAGGACACCGGCGACGGTGAGTTCGTCAGGCATGCGCTCGAGGATCCGGCCGACATCGAATTCGTGCCCGTCGATCACGGCGACATGACGGTCGACGAGATACTGGCCCATGTCGTGGGCATTCCGAATCCACTGGAGTGGGCCTGCTTCACATTCGGAATCATCCAGAACGACGGCCATTTCACCTTTTTCGCCGCCATGGATCATGTTCACGGGGACGCGACATTGATCGGCACGACAATGCTGGAAGCCAATGGGATGTATTCGGCGCTCAGTGGTGGCGGCGAAGCGCTCACGCTGCCCGAGGCCGGTAGCTTCGACGAGTTCTGCGTGCGCGAGCGCGAGCGCACGGCGGAACTGACCGTGCATGACAAGGATGTGCAGGCCTGGATCGACTTCGCCGACAGCAACGGCGGTGGCTTCCCGGAATTCCCGCTTCCGCTGGGCAATCCGCAGGAATCGACCAGAAGCAGCATGGCCACCGAGGTCCTGATGGACGTTGCTCAAACGGAGCGCTTCGACGCCGCGTGTTCGGCCGCGGGCGCGCGTTTCGTCGGCGGTCTGTTTGCCTGTCTCGCGCAGGTGGAGCATGAGCTGACGGGTGCGCTCACGTATTACGGCCTCACGCCGAGGGATTCGCGCAGCGCCACCGACAATTTCATGACCCAGGGCTGGTTCACCGGTCTGATTCCGATTACCGTGCCGATCGGCGCGGGTTCGTTCGCGGATGCCGCGTGGTCGGCGCAGACTTCTTTCGACACGAATTTGAATATGGCAAGAGTTCCGTACTACCGGGTGCTCGAATTGGCGCCGGGGTTGAACTGGCCGCAGGCCAATTTCCCCGTGTCGAACTTCTTCCACGCCGGTGCCGCACCGCTCAACGCCGTTCTGGCCGCGGCGGATATGGGTCTTGCGGACAACATCGGGATCTACCCGGACGGCCGGTTCTCCTATCAGCTCACGATTTACATATTCCGATACGGCGAGGGCACGGTGATGGCGATCATGCATCCCGACAATCCGGTCGCCGAGAAATCGGTCATCCGATATATGCAGGCGATGAAGTCCGTTTCGGCAATGGTCGCCGACAGCGGGCACTGGGGACGCGTCGCATAGCGTGAGGCGGCGAGGGTGAGGGCGATATGCGGCGGTTAGCCGACTTTGTGGTGCGGTGGCCCTGGGCGGTGATCGGGGTCTGGGTGGCGTTGGCCGTCGCCCTGCCGTTGTCGTTCCCCTCCCTCGGCCAGATGGCCGAGAAGCACCCGCTGGCCATCCTGCCCGCCGACGCGCCGTCGAGTGTGACCGCGCGGAACATGGCGGAGGCGTTCCAGCAGTCGGAGTCGGACAACCTGCTCGTCGTCGCCTTCATCAACGAGTCCGGGCTCGAACCCGCCGACGAGGAGACCTACCGCGAGGTGGTCGACGCCCTGCGCGACGACGTCGCCGACGTCGTGTCGGTGCAGGATTTCGTCAGTACGCCGCAGCTGCGCCAGTTCCTGACCAGCGAGGACAAGACGACCTGGGTGTTGCCGGTCAGCCTGCAGGGCGAGCTGGGCACCCCGCGGGCCTTCGACTCGTTCAACCGGGTGTCCGACATCGTCGAACACAACGTCCCCGATGGCCGTTCGGGCGACGGACTCGACGTCTACCTGACCGGCCCGGCCGCCACCGTGGCCGACCTGACTGTCGCCGGTGAACAGGATCGCCTGCCCATCGAGATCGCGATAGCCGTCCTGGTGCTCGGGGTGCTTCTGCTCGTGTACCGCAGCGCGGTGACCATGCTGCTGCCGTTGGTGACGATCGGGTCGTCGCTGATGATCGCGCAGGGTTTGGTGGCGGGCTACTCGCACCTGACCGGCGCGGGCGTCTCGAACCAGTCCATCGTGTTCCTGAGCGCGATCATGGCCGGCGCCGGGACGGACTACGCGGTCTTCCTGATCAGCCGCTACCACGACTATCTGCGGTCCGGTGCCGGATTCGACCGGGCCGTGCGGTCGGCGATGATCTCGATCGGCAAGGTGATCACCGCATCCGCCGTCACCGTCGGACTCACGTTCCTCGTCATGAACTTCGCCCAGATGGGGGTGTTCAAGACCATCGGGGTGTCCGCGGCGATCGGCATCGGCGTGGCCTACCTGGCCGGGATGACGCTGCTGCCCGCGATCCTCGTGCTCGCCGGGCCCCGCGGGTGGGTGAAGCCCAGGCGGGAACTGACCGCGCGGTTCTGGCGGCGGTCGGGGATCCGCATCGTGCGCAGGCCGGTGCCCCATCTGATCGCCAGCGTGCTGGTCCTGCTGCTGCTGGGCGGCGCTGCGGGGTTCGCGCGGTTCAACTACGACGATCGCGAGGTCGTCTCCGATTCGGCGCCCAGCTCGATCGGCTACGCCGCGCTGGAACAGCACTTCCCGATCAGCCAGTCGGTCCCGCAGTACATCCTCGTGCAGTCGCCGCGTGATCTGCGCACCCCGCAGGCGCTCGCGGATCTGGAGCAGATGGCGTCGCGGATCGCGCAGATGCCCGATGTCGCGCGGGTCGCCGGGGTGACCAGACCGCTCGGTGAGGTGCCGCCGGAGTTCCGCGCCACGTTCCAGGCGGGCATCGTCGGCGACCGGCTGGCCGCCGGATCCGCGCAGATCGGTGAGCGCTCCGGTGACCTCGACCAACTGGCGGCCGGGGCGACCACGCTCGCCGACACGCTCGGCGACGTGCGCGCCCAGGTCAACGAGGTCGCCCCGAGCCTGCAGACGCTGCTGGACGCCGTCACGAAGGTGCGGGTTGAGTACGGCGGCGAGCGGCTGGTGCGCGACGTCGACACCGCCGCCAAGCTCGTCAAGAGCGTCAACGAACTTGGCCTGTCGATGGGCATCAACTTCGCCGCGGTCCGGGACATGTTCGGGTGGATCGGTCCGGTCCTGATGGCGTTGAACGGCAACGCGGTCTGCGACGCGAATCCGTCCTGCGTCAACACCCGGATGCAGTTCGAGCGGCTGATGGACGCGCGCGAGGACGGGCGGCTGGAGCGGATCAACACCCTCGCCGGGGAGTTGGAGGGCCTCGACGACCGGCAGTCGCTCAACACGACGGTCAAGACGCTCAACGCGGCGATGACCAACATCGTCAAGGCGGTCGACGAGCTGGGCCTGGACTCCCCGAGCGAGGCGCAGCAGGGCCTGCGAGAGGTCCGGCAGGGCGCCGACCGGCTGGCCAGTGGAAGCCGGCAGGTGGCCGGCGGTGTCGGCGAGGTCGTCGAGCAGATCAAGGTGATGGCCGACGGCCTCGACCAGGCGTCGGCGTTCCTGTTGACGATGCGCAAGGACGCGGCGGGTTCGTCGATGGCCGGGTTCAACATCCCGGCCGAAGTGCTCAGGGCCGTGGAGTTCCAGAAGGCCGCCGAGACCTTCATCTCGCCGGACGGCCACTCGGCGCGGTATCTGGTGCAGACCGAACTCAATCCGTTCAGCCCCGAGGCGATGGATCAGGTGAACGCGATCAGCGACGTCGCCAGGGGCGCCCAGCCGAACACCACCCTGGCCGACGCCTCGATCTCGATGGGTGGGTTCCCCGCCTCGCTGCGCGACACCCGCGACTATTACGAGCGCGACATCCGCTTCATCATCGTCGTCACCCTCATCGTCGTGCTGTTGACCCTGGCCGTGCTGCTGCGGTCGCTCATCGCCCCGCTCTATCTCGTCGGTTCGGTGGTGCTGTCGTATTTCGCGGCGATCGGTATCGGGGTGTTGACGTTCCAGGTGTTACTCGACCAGGAGTTGCACTGGAGCGTGCCCCCGCTGGCGTTCGTGGTGCTCGTCGCGGTGGGCGCCGACTACAACATGCTGTTCGTCTCCCGATTACGGGACGAATCGCCACACAGCGTGCGGTACGGCGTGATCCGCACGTTGAGCTCGACGGGCGGGGTGATCACCGCGGCCGGTCTGATCTTCGCGGCCTCGATGGCCGGTCTGTTGTTCGCCAGCATCGGCATCGTCGTACAGGGCGGTTTCGTGATCGGGGTGGGGATCCTGTTGGACACGTTCGTCGTACGCACCATCACGGTGCCCGCCATCGCCGCGCTGGTCGGGCGGGCGAACTGGTGGCCGTCACGCGTCGCCACGCCGCCGCGCACCGAGCAGATCGGCGCGCACACGTGATGGCGGCGACATCGGAGTCGTCGATCCTGTCGATGCTGCACGGGCGTGCCAGCATGCGCCCCGACGAGGTCGCCTTCACCTTCACCCACTACGACCGCGACCCGGCGGGCGTCGTCGAGAACCTGACGTGGGCGCAGCTGGCCCGGCGGACGATGAGTGTGGCGCGCGAGATCCGGCGGCACGGGGCCGTCGGCGACAGGGCGGTGATCCTGGCCCCGCAGGGGCTGGAATACGTCCTGGCGTTCCTGGGGTCCATGCAGGCCGGGCTCGTCGCGGTGCCGTTGCCGCTGCCCCACCCCGGCTCGGGTCACGACCGGGTGAGCGCGGTTCTCGCCGACACCGAACCCTCGGTGGTGCTCACCACGTCGTCGGTCGCGGCCGACGTCGGGGACTTCGTGGCCCGGTCCGGTTCATCCGCCGCGCCGACGGTCCTCGAGATCGATGCGGTCGATCCATACGCCCAGGGCGCGAGCGGGTTCGAGCTGACCGAGCTGCCGAGCATCGCCTACCTGCAGTACAGCTCGGGCTCGACCAGGGCGCCGACCGGGGTGATGGTCTCGCACCGCAACCTCACGGTGAACTTCGAGCAGTTGATGCGCAGCTTCTTCGCCAGATCCCCGTTGCCGCCGGACGCCACGCTCGTGTCCTGGCTGCCCTTCTACCACGACATGGGGCTGGTCCTGGGAGTGTGCGCGCCGATCCTGTGCGGCCGGCGGGCCGACCTGACCAGTCCGGTGGCGTTCCTGGAGAAGCCGGCCCGCTGGATGCGGTCGCTGGCCCGCAACCCTCACGCCTGGTCGTCGGCGCCCAATTTCGCGTTCGACCTGGCTGCCCGCAAGACCACCGACGACGACCTCGCCGGCCTCGACCTCGGTCAGGTGGTGGGCATCATCAGCGGCGCCGAACGGGTCGAGCCGGCCACCCTGCACCGGTTCGTCGACCGGTTCGCCCACTTCAACTTTCGCGACCACATGATGCGCCCCGCGTACGGCATGGCGGAGGCGACGGTCTTCGTCGCGACGGGCACCTGGGACGAGTCGGCGCCGGCGTCCTACTTCGACGCCGACGAACTCGGGGCAGGCCGGGTCCGGGCCTGCGCCGCGGGGAAGGGCACGGCGCTGGTCAAGTACCGCCTGCCGCAGTCCCCGGCGCTACGGATCGTCGACGGCGACACCGGACGCGAATGCCCGCAGGACGTGGTCGGCGAGATCTGGGTGCACGGCGAGAACGTCGCCGAGGGCTATTGGCGCAAACCGCCCGACGAGCAGACCTGTTTCGGCGCAACACTTCTCGACCCGGCACCGGGTACACCGGAGGGGCCGTGGCTGCGCACCGGCGACCTCGGGTTCGTCTGCGACGACGAGCTGTTCATCGTCGGCCGCATCAAGGACCTGTTGATCATCCGGGGCCGTAACCACTACCCGGAGGACATCGAGGCGACGGTCGGGGAGGTCACCCGCGGCCGGGTCGCGGCGATAGCCGTACCGGTGGACAGCACCGAGCGGCTGGTCGCCGTCATCGAGCTGAAGAAGCCCGGCGGCTCCGACGAGGACGCCACGCGCCGGCTCGAGGCGGTCAAAAGCGATGTCACCGCGGCGATCTCCACCGCACACGGCCTGAGCGCCGAGGACCTCGTGCTGGTACCGCCGGGGTCGATTCCCACGACGACCAGCGGCAAGATCCGGCGCGCCGCATGCGCCGAGCAGTACCGGCAGGACGGGTTCACCCGATTGGACGCCGGGAAGGGGCAGCACGGTGCCGTGGCGGGGTAAGGTCGGGTCCGGTGCGGCCGAGCACGGCGGGAAGGTGCGCGAAACGGTATGAGACGACTTCTCGCGTTCGGTTCTGCGCTGACGATCATCGGCGCCGCAGGCGGATTCGGCTTCGGCAGTGCATCCGCCGACGAGCCGCCGGTGCCGCCGCCACCGCCCACCCACCCGGCCGACGGTCCGCCGCCGCTGGGCACACCGGGCAGGGCGTATGCCCTCGGCGGCGCGCACGTGCTGGGCATCCCCTACGACGAATACATCATGCGCACCGGCGCAGACTGGTTCCCGGGACTGGACCGGCAGATCGTCGACTACCCCGCCGGCCAGGTACAGGGGCACACCCTGGAGCGGCTCTTCCCCGGCATCGGACGGTTGGACGACTCCTTCCCCGGCCTGGGGATCGACGGCCCCAGCGTCGGCGAGTCGGTCGACGTCGGGACGCCGAACGTCATCAACGCGGTCCGTGAGGGCGGCCGCGGCACCGCGATCGGGCTGTCCGAGGGTGCGATGGTGCTCAACGACGTACAGGCGAAGCTGGCCTACGACCCGGCCGCGCCGCCGCCGAGCGAGTTGAGTTTCGCGATGTACGGCGACCCGGTGGCGCGGCACGCCTTCGGCGAGAGCTTCCTGACCCAGGTGTTCCCGGTGGGCAGCGTCGTCCCGTCGCTGGACTATCGCATCCCGCCGCCGGTGGAGAGCCAGTACGACACCTACCAGTTCGTGTCCGCCTACGACAGCATCGCCGACTGGCCGGACCGGCCGGACAACTGGATCTCCGTCGCCAACGCGATCGTGGGTCTGGCGACCGGTCACACCGCGGTCGCCTTCACCAAACCGAGCATGGTGCCGCCGCAGAACATCCGGACCACCGTCAACTCCCGCGGCGCCAAGACCACCACGTTCATGATCCCCGAGGAGCACCTCCCGCTGGTGCTGCCCTTCAAATACCTCGGGGTGGACAAGGGCACGCTGATGGAACTCGACGCGGTCCTCAAGCCCTACGTGGACGCCGGCTACTCCCGGCACGACGATCCGCTGACCGCCCCGATCACCGTGGACCCGGTGAACGGCTACGACCCGGCCGAGGTCACCGCGCCGGCCACCCAGGCCGCCTTCGGCGGCGCCGCCGATCCGGTGTCGCAGCTGCTGTCCGGGCTCCAGTACGTGCTGAACAACCCTCCGTAACCCGCCCGCGGGCCGGCTCTACAAGCCCGCGAGCCCGGCGGCGAGCAGCACGAAGCCGATCACGGCCAGCAGCGCGCCGAGCCCGCGCCGGCCCTGCGCGCGCAACCACTCGTACAGCGCCGACAGTGCCGCGCGGGTGCGTTCGGGCGCGACCAGGTAGCACAGCAGCGGGATCTCCACGAGCGCGAACGCGACCACGTTGAACACGACCAGCGCCCCGAGTTGGACGGTGGTCGCGGCGCCGGACGCGACGATGAGCGCCAGCGCCGCCAGGTAGTCGACGGACGGCAGTGCGATGCCGAGGCCCGCGATCCCGGCCGTCCACGGGGAGCCGCCGTTGAGCAGCTGCCGCGCGCGCGTCGCGAGCGGTCCGAACCTGGTCTGCGACAGGTTCGCAGCGTCGCGACCGCGCCCCCACACGCCGGTGGCCACCAGCGCGGCGTTGACGAGCACCACGGCGCCGACGACGATCTGCACCATCGGGAGAGTGAGCCGTGCCGAACCCAGCGCGGGTCTGAGCACGAACAGGGCGACCACGCCGACGGTCAGGCCCATCGCGAAGCCGCCGGCGAGCAGGGCCACCAGTTGCCTGCGCGGCTGGGGGCGGTTGATCATCAGGACCGTCATCCCGACCCGGAACGGCTCCAGGCTGACCGCGACGGCCATCGCCAGGAGCGGGATCCACATGATGAGCGTCAGGCTACCGCCCCGGCGGTCCGCACCGGGCTTCCGCTCACCGGGAGCGGGACCATGGCCGCGGGTCGGCGCGCGTGTGAAGATGGACGGCGATGAGCGCAATTGATCTGAACCCGGCGACGCTGCGCGAGGCCTTCGGGCACTTCCCGACGGGCGTCATCGCGATCGCGGCGGAGGCCGACGGCGTCCGCGTCGGCCTGGCCGCGAGCACGTTCGTCCCGGTGTCGCTGGACCCACCTCTGGTGTCGTTCTGCGTGCAGAACACCTCGACGACGTGGCCGAAGCTCAAGAACCTGCCCCGCCTGGGTATCAGCGTGCTCGGGGAGTCACACGACGCTGCCGCGCGCACGCTGGCGGCCAAGGCCGGTGACCGGTTCGCCGGGTTGGAGACGACGTCGACCGACGACGGCGCCGTGTTCATCCACGGCACCAGCGTATGGCTGGACAGTTCGATCCACGACCTCGTCGAGGCGGGCGATCACACGATCGTGATCCTGCGCGTCGAGGACATCACCGTGCACCCGGACGTCGCGCCGATCGTGTTCCACCGCAGCACTTTCCGCCGTCTCGGCGGGTGAGGGCGAACGGTCAGGGACGCGTGGCCAGTTCGTCGCGGTAACCCTGGATCCGCCGCTCGATCTCGGCGGCATCCCCGCTGCGGCCCTCTTTGCGGGCCAGGTCGGCGCGCGTGGACAACTCCCGGATCGCCGTGCGGATGTCGTTGAGGCTGTGCGTGTGACTGAGGGTCATCAGGCTGCCTTTCGTCGTTGATTGGCCGCTTGACACGAGGCTACCCGACACCTGTGACGTGGCTCACCCTCGGTGGAAGATCACTTCCGCCGGAACAACTTGTTGCCCAGCCACACCACCGGGTCGTACTTCTGGTCGGCCACGCGTTCCTTCATCGGGATCAGCGCGTTGTCGGTGATCTTGATGTGCTCGGGGCAGACCTCGGTGCAGCACTTGGTGATGTTGCAGTAGCCGAGGCCGTGCACTTCCTGGGAGTCCTCGGCGCGACGCTCGTGCACGTCGAGCGGATGCATGTCCAGTTCGGCCATCCGCATCAGGTAGCGGGGACCGGCGAACTCCTTCTTGTTCTCCTCGTGGTCGCGGACCACGTGGCAGGTGTTCTGGCACAGGAAGCACTCGATGCACTTGCGGAACTCCTGTGACCGGTTCACGTCCTCCTGCGCCATCCGGTACTCACCGGGCTGCAGATCCTTCGGCGGGGTGAACGACGGGATCTCGCGGGCCTTCTCGTAATTGAAGGACACGTCGGTGACGAGGTCGCGGATGACGGGGAACGCACGCAGCGGCGTGACCGTGATCGTCTCGTTCTCGCCGAACGTCGACATCCGGGTCATGCACAGCAGCCGCGGACGGCCGTTGATCTCCGCCGAACACGATCCGCACTTGCCGGCCTTGCAGTTCCAGCGCACCGCCAGGTCACCGGTCTGGGTCTGCTGCAGGCGGTGGATGATGTCGAGGACGACCTCGCCCTCGTTGACCTCGACGGTGTAGTCCTGCAGGGCGCCGCCCTCGTCGTCGCCGCGCCACACCCGCATGTTCGCCTGGTAGGTCATGAGCCCCTCCTTGCCGGGTGGTTGGCGAGTTCCTCGTCGGTGAAGTACTTCTCGAGTTCTTCGATGTCCAGCAACTCGAGCAGGTCGTCGCGCATCGGCACCTGGTCCTCCCGGGTGACGGTGACGCTCGGGACGACGACGTCGTCGTCCTGCGCGCGGCACACCAGCAGCGTCTTGCGCCAGCCGGCCTCCATCGACGGGTAGTCGTCACGGGTGTGCCCGCCTCGGCTCTCCGTGCGCTCGAGTGCCGCCTTGGCCACGCACTCGCTGACCAGGAGCATGTTGCGCAGGTCGATCGCCAGGTGCCAGCCCGGGTTGAAGTGCCTGCCGCCCTCGACCTTCATGCGCTTGAACCGCTCCCGCAGTTCGGTGAGTTTGCCCTGCGCCTCGGTGACCTCGTCGGCCGTGCGGATGATCCCGACCAGCTCGTTCATCGTGTCCTGCAGGTCGAGCTGCATGGTGTACGGATTCTCCGGTTCGCCCTCGCTCGGCCCGTCGAACGGCGCGAGCGCGAGCTTGCGGGCCGCCTCGACCGCCTCGTCGGACACGGCGGGCCGACTGTCGAGCGCCCGCACGTAGTCCGAGGCGCCCAGCCCGGCCCGGCGGCCGAACACCAGCAGGTCCGACAGCGAGTTGCCGCCCAGCCGGTTCGATCCGTGCATACCGCCCGCGCACTCCCCGGCGGCGAACAGGCCCGCGGTCTTGGCGGCGCCGGTGTCCGGGTCGACCTCGATGCCCCCCATCACGTAATGGCAGGTGGGCCCCACCTCCATCTCGTCGGTGGTGATGTCGACCTCGGCGAGTTCCATGAACTGGTGGTACATCGACGGCAGCCGGCGCTTGATCTCCTCGGAGCTCATGCGCGAGGCGATGTCGAGGTAGACACCGCCGTGCGGGGTGCCGCGGCCCTCCTTCACCTCGGTGTTGATCGCGCGCGCAACCTCGTCGCGGGGCAGCAGGTCCGGCGTGCGGCGGGCGGAGTCGTTGTCCTTGAGCCACTGATCGGCCTCGTCCTCGGACTCGGCGTACTGCCCTTTGAACACGTCGGGGATGTAGTCGAACATGAACCGCTTGCCGTCGGAGTTCTTCAGCACACCGCCGTCGCCGCGCACACCCTCGGTGACGAGGATGCCTTTCACGCTGGGCGGCCACACCATCCCGGTGGGGTGGAACTGGATGAACTCCATGTTGATCAGCGTCGCGCCGGCCCGGAGCGCCAGCGCGTGCCCGTCACCGGTGTACTCCCACGAGTTCGAGGTGACCTTGTAGGACTTGCCGATTCCGCCCGTGGCGAGCACCACCGCAGGCGCCTCGAAGAGGATGAAGTCGCCGCTCTCGCGCCAGTAGCCGAACGCGCCGGCGATCCGGTCGCCGTCGAGGATGAGGTCGGTGACCGTGCATTCGGCGAACACCCGGATGCGGGCCTCGTAGTCACCGAGCTCCTCTTTGTCCTCCTGCTGCAGCGAGACGATCTTCTGCTGCATGGTGCGGATGATCTCGAGGCCGGTGCGGTCACCGACGTGGGCCAGCCGCGAGTAGGTGTGGCCGCCGAAGTTGCGCTGGCTGATCCGGCCGTCCTTGGTGCGGTCGAACAGCGCGCCGTAGGTCTCGAGCTCCCACACCCGGTCGGGTGCCTCCTTGGCGTGCAGCTCGGCCATCCGCCAGTTGTTGAGGAACTTGCCGCCGCGCATGGTGTCGCCGAAGTGGACCTGCCAGTTGTCCTTCGGGTTCGTGTTGCCCATCGACGCGGCGCAGCCACCCTCGGCCATCACCGTGTGCGCCTTGCCGAACAGCGATTTGCACACCACGGCGACCTTCAGGCCCCGCTCCCGCGCCTCGATCACCGCTCGCAGACCCGCGCCGCCGGCACCGATCACGACGACGTCGTACTGGTGCCGTTCGAGCGGCGTCGAGCCGCTTGCGCGAAGAGCATCGAGCTCAGCCATCTATGTGGATCCTCACTTGCCTGTTCGGTAATGGAGTTGTCGTGTCAGCCGATGAATCTCAGGTCCGAGATGGTGCCGCTGGCGACCAGCATGACGTAGAAGTCGGTCAACACCAGCGTCCCGAGGGTGATCCAGGCGAACTGCATGTGCCGGGTGTTGAGCTTGCTGACCTGTGTCCAGATCCAGTAGCGGATCGGATGTTTCGAGAAGTGCTTGAGGCGGCCACCGGTGACGTGGCGGCAGGAGTGGCACGAGACCGTATAGGTCCACAGCAGGATCACGTTGACGACGAGGATCACGTTGCCGAGGCCGAACCCGAAACCGCTGGGGGAGTGGAACGCCAGGATCGCGTCCCAGGTGTTGATCAGCGAGATGAGCACCGCGATGTAGAAGAAGTAGCGGTGCAGGTTCTGCATGATCAGGGGCAGCTTGGTCTCCCCGGTGTACTTCGAATGCGGCTCGGCCACAGCGCATCCCGGCGGGGACTGCCACACCGACCGGTAGTAGGCCTTGCGGTAGTAGTAGCAGGTCAGCCGGAACAGCAGCAGGAACGGCAGCGAGAACGCCGCGTACGGCAACCACCAGACGTCGGGCAGGACCTGGCCGAAGTGGCTGGCCTCCGGGATGCACCCCTTGCTCACACACGGTGAGTAGAACGGCGTCAGGTAGTGGTAGTCGGCCACCCAGTAGGCGCTGCCCCAGAACGCCCGGACCGTCGCGTAGACGACGAACGCGGCGAGTCCGAGGTTGGTCAACAGCGATGGCACCCACCAGCGGTCGGTGCGCAAGGTCCGTTCGGGGATCTTGGCGCGTCCGGCGGAGTGGACGCCGGTGCCCTCGCGGTCTGCGGTCGGTGCGCTCACGGTTGCCTTTCGTGAATGGGTGGGGCGGGCATGCGGTCACCCGCGGTCGGCGCTCTCACGCCGGTGGCGGTGCGGGCGGCGGTACCGCCCGCGACCGGTCAGCGGGTGCCGCCGAGGCCCTCGTCGTCGACACCGCGCCAGAACTCGGTGTCGTACTGGGTGTCGGGGATCGGGATCTTCTCGCCGACATGGTGATGTCTGGTCAACCCGCGGCCGAGTTCGAGTTCCTCGGCGTCGATGTCGAGACGGTCGATGTCGTTGAGGATGCGTTCGGCGTCGTTGACGATGCGGCGCATCCCGGGGGAGTCGCCGTACTGGGACGCCAGCGCGGTGACGCAGCGTCGTAGGCCGCCGATGAGTTCGTGCAGTTCGGCGAGACCGGTCGTGGTGGACAAGTGACCTCCTTGGGCTGAAGGGTGTCGTGAATCACAGTACGCAACCGATGCTAGCCACATCACACAGTTAAGAGTGAGACAGATCACGTCTGAGGCGGCAGGATGATCCCGTGTCCAACCACGATTCGAAGCAACTCGCCGATGCTCTGCTCGCCCTGCACCAGCCCGGTGACCCCGTGGTCCTGCCCACCGTCTGGGATGCGTGGTCGGCCAACCTCGCCGTCGGCGCGGGGTTCGCGGCGCTCACCGTCGGCAGCCACCCCGTCGCGGATTCGGTCGGGCGCGCCGACAACGAGGGCATGACGTTCGACGAGTTGCTCACCCGCGTCGCGCAGATCACCGACGCCGTCGACGTGCCGGTGTCGGTGGACATCGAATCCGGGTACGGCGAGGCGCCGGCCCGGCTGATCGAGGGACTCCTGGGCGTCGGCGCGGTGGGGCTCAACATCGAGGACACCGTGCACAGCGAGGGGGGCCGGTTGCGGTCGTCCGGTGAACACGCCGAACTCGTCGGGGCGCTGCGGGCCGCCGCCGACGAGTCCGGGGTCCACGTGGTGGTCAACGCCCGCACGGATCTGTTTCTGCGCAAGGACGGTGACGAGGCCGACCGGGTGGACCGGGCCATCGCGCGCTTGACGGAGGCCGCCGAGGCGGGCGCCGACGTGCTGTACCCGGTGGGGCGCCACGATCCGGACACGCAGCGCCGCCTGACCTCCGAGCTGCCGCTCCCGGTCAACGCGATCGGGCTGCCGGATCAGGACGACCCGGCGTCGTTCGGCCCGCTGGGTGTCGCGCGGATCAGTTTCGGCCCGTTCCTGCAGGCGGCGCTGGCCACCAGGGCGAACGAACTGCTCGCCCGCTGGAAGTAGCGACTTCTGCGCCCTAACGAACATTTGGGCGCAGAAGTCCGAGAGCGCGCCGCCATTTCGTCGATCTCGGCGGCTACACCGCGAGGTGCTACTTGTTCTCGATCGCGATGCGCTGCGGCTGGGCACCGGCGTAGGCGCCGGCCACCCGGACGGTCAGCACACCGGCGTCGTAGGACGCCGAGACGGCGTCACCGGTGACGTGCTGCGGAAGCCGGAACGACCGCCGGAACGATCCGTACCGCATCTCGCGGAGCGTCCGGCCGTCCTTCTCCTCAGTGCGTTCGTCGCGCCGCTCACCGTGGATGACCAGTTGGCCGCTGTCGACCTCCACGGCGACGTCCTTGTCGACGTCCACGCCGGGCAGTTCGACCCGTACCACGGCGTCGTCACCGTCCTTGGCGATCTCGGCGGCCGGGTGGAACCCCGGGGCCGGACCGGCGAATCCGTCGTCGGCGGCTGACGGGCCGAAGAAGTCCCGGATCCAGCGATCCAGATCCCACGCGGGTCGCACCCGCAAGGCCACGTTGCTCATGTTCTGCTCCTCGTCTGCCTGTGACCGGCCCTGTACCGGTCCGCTGCCCTGTAGAACTTGAGTCCACCACGCTCATGTTCCGGGCGCCCGTTCGCCGGCGGCGAACGGTCTCACAAGCAGTCGGGCAACCACGTGAGCACACCGTGATGGGGCCTTCACACAAGGCGACATCGCGGCAATATCGACTTCCTAGCCTTGCGCCCATGCCGTCAACGAAGAACGTCGTGGTCGTGGGCCACGGCATGGTCGGGCACCGGTTCGTCGAAGCGCTGCGCGCGCGCGACGATGCGGGCGCCTGGCGGATCACCGTGCTCGCCGAGGAAACCGACGCCGCCTACGACCGGGTGGGTCTGACCGGATACACCGAGCACTGGGACCGCGCACTGCTGGCGCTCGCCGGCAACGACTACGCCGGCGACGACCTGGTGGACCTGCGCCTGGGCCAGCGCGTCACCTCCATCGACCGCGACAACCGCACGGTGAGCACCGCCGACGGCACGACGGTCGGCTACGACGCGTTGGTGCTGGCCACCGGTTCGTACGCCTTCGTGCCACCGGTGCCCGGCCGCGACCTGCCCGCCTGCCACGTCTACCGCACGTTCGACGACCTCGACGCGATCGCCGCCGACGCGGCGCGAGCCCGCGAGGCCGGGCGCGCGCCGGTGGGTGTCGTCATCGGGGGTGGTCTGCTCGGTCTGGAGGCCGCGAACGCGCTGCGCGGGTTCGGACTGACCGCCCACGTGGTGGAGCGGTCACCGCGCCTGATGTCCCAGCAGCTCGACGACGCGGGCGGCGCGCTGCTCGGCCGGATGATCACCGACCTCGGCATCGAGGTCCACCTCGACGTCAGCACCGAGGCGATCAGACCGGCTCAGCGCAACAAGCCGCTGAAGCGCTCGGAAGACGACGACTCGCTGCGGGTGATGCTGGGCGACGGGTCGTTCATCGACGCGGGCCTCGTGGTCTTCGCCGCCGGGGTCCGGCCGCGTGACGAGCTGGCCCGCGAGGCGGGACTGCAGACCGCCGAACGCGGTGGCGTGCTCACCGACTTGGGTTGTGTGACAAGCGATCCCCACGTCTACGCGATCGGCGAGGTCGCCGCGATCGAGGGCCGTTGCTACGGTCTGGTGGGTCCGGGTTACACCAGCGCCGAGGTGGTGGCGGACCGGCTCCTCGGCGGGGCCGCGGAGTTCCCAGAGGCCGATATGTCGACCAAGCTCAAACTGCTCGGCGTGGACGTGGCGAGCTTCGGCGACGCGATGGGACGCACCCCCAACTCCCTCGAGGTGGTGGTCAACGACCCGGTCAACCAGACCTACGCCAAGCTGGTGCTCTCCGATGACGCCACGACGCTGCTCGGCGGAGTCCTGGTGGGTGACGCTTCGGCGTACGGCGTGCTGCGGCCGATGGTCGGTGAGCAACTGCCGGGCGACCCCATGGCGTTGATCGCGCCCGCCGGATCCGGCGGCGCGGACGGCGGACTCGGCGTCGGCGCGCTGCCGGCGGCAGCGCAGATCTGCTCGTGCAACAACGTCACGAAGGGTGACGTCACCGACGCGATCGCGGGCGGCTGCTGCGACGTCGCGGGTCTCAAGGCGTGCACGAAGGCCGGCACCTCCTGCGGGTCCTGTGTGCCGCTGCTCAAACAGCTGCTCGAAGCCGAGGGCGTCGAACAGTCGAAGGCGTTGTGCGAGCACTTCTCCCATTCACGCGCCGAACTGTTCGAGATCGTCTCGGCCACCGAGATCCGCACGTTCTCCGGACTGCTCGAGCGCTTCGGCACCGGGAAGGGTTGCGACATCTGCAAACCCACCGTCGCCTCGATCCTCGCCTCCACCAGTTCCGAGCACATCCTCGACGGCGAACAGGCCGCGCTGCAGGACTCCAACGATCACTTCCTGGCCAACATCCAACGCAACGGCAGCTATTCGGTGGTGCCGAGGGTGCCGGGCGGTGACATCACCCCCGAACAGCTGATCCTGATCGGCGAGATCGCCCGTGACTTCGACCTCTACACGAAGATCACCGGCGGCCAGCGGATCGACCTGTTCGGCGCCCGCGTCGACCAACTCCCGGAGATCTGGCGCCGGCTGGTCGAGGGCGGGATGGAGTCGGGCCACGCCTACGGCAAGGCCCTGCGCACCGTGAAGAGCTGTGTCGGCAGCGACTGGTGCCGCTACGGCCAACAGGATTCGGTGCAGATGGCGATCAACCTGGAATTGCGCTACCGGGGACTGCGCGCCCCGCACAAGATCAAGATGGGTGTCTCGGGCTGTGCCCGCGAATGCGCCGAGGCGCGCGGGAAGGACGTCGGCGTCATCGCCACCGAGCACGGCTGGAACCTCTACGTCGGCGGCAACGGCGGGATGACCCCCAAACACGCCCAGCTGCTGGCGGGCGACCTCGACGACGAGACGCTGATCCGCTACATCGACCGGTTCCTGATGTTCTACATCCGCACCGCCGATCGCCTCCAGCGCACCGCGCCGTGGGTCGAACAGCTCGGACTGGACCACCTGCGGGAAGTGGTCTGTGACGACTCCCTCGGTCTGGCAGACGAATTCGAGACGGCGATGGCGCGCCACGTCGAGGGCTACTCGTGCGAGTGGAAGGGCGTGCTCGAAGACCCGGACAAGCTGTCACGGTTCGTGTCCTTCGTCAACGCACCCGATGTGCCCGATCCGACCGTCGCCTTCACCGAGAACGCCGGCCGCAAGGTACCGGTGCAGATCGGGATGCCCACCGTCCGACCGCTCCAGGAGACATCGTGACCCTGCTCGACGACCGCCATGAGCTCAACGGGCCGCCGGCTACGAGATGGACGGTGGCCTGCCGTTACGACCACCTGATCCCGTGTCGCGGTGTCGGGGTGCTGCTGCCCGACGGCGCACAGGCCGCCTTGTTCCGCCTCGACGACGGCAGCCTGCACGCGATCGGCAACATCGACCCGTTCTCGGGCGCGGCGGTGATGTCGCGCGGCATCACCGGCGACCGGGGCGGCCGCGCCATCGTGCAGTCCCCGATCAAGAAGCAGGCCTTCGCCTTCGACGACGGCAGCTGCCTCGACGACCCGTCGGTGTCGCTGCCGGTGTACCGGACACGGCGGACCGCCGACGGTGTCGTCGAGATCGAGGGGTAGCGCTCTCAGGCGGCGCGCCGGTATTCGACCGGGCTGCGGTGGGTGACGGCCCGCACGGGCTGCCAGCGGAACATCCCGGCCCCCTGCGCGTAGGACAGGTGGCCGCCGAGCGCGCCGCCGACACTGATCGCGCCCAGGCCGAGCAGGCTGTACACCCGCGCGGCGCGCACCTTGTCCTTGCGGTAGGCGCGGTAGGCCAGGCCGAAGAACGTCACCCCGGCCGCGTTGGACACCGCGTGCACCAGGCCGACCCGCTGCTGCCGTTTGTTGAGCAGGACGTAGTCCGCCCAGCCGGCCAGCACGGTGGGTGGTGTCGCGGCCAGGCCGACCCCGATGAGGCGACGCGCCGTGGCGACGTCTTTGAACACGACGTCGAAGACCACCGACGTCATCCAGGTGCCGATGGGCAGGGTGATCAACAGCGGGTGGACGGGGTGGCCCAGCCAGGAGCCGCGCAGGACGCGGCCGAGGTGGGCACCGTCGACCACCTGACTCGCGATGCGGGCGCCTGCGCCGGCCGGCGCGTCGAGCGACTTCACCTCTTCGACGCGGGCGAGGATGCGATGGATGTTCATTGTGTGCAGATACCCTCTCCGCGCCCGCCGAATCGGCGTTTGACGTGGCGCGATTGGGGTAAGAAGGAACAATGACGGCGGGCGTCGAGCGCCTCGACGAGGTTCTCGAGCACTGCCTGCGCCACTCGAGCCGACGGGCGCAGGCGGATCTGCCGGGTGTGCTGGCCGGGCTCACGGCACTGGCGGTGTCCCACGTTCCCGGCGTCGACCACGCGAGCGTCACGTTCCTGGCCGAGGACATCGCCATCCGGTGTCTGGCCGCCACGGACGGGCACCCCCTGGTGCTCGACAATCTCCAGCGCGGCTTCCGGCAGGGCCCTTGCTTCGATGCCGCGACCGAGCACCGCGTGGTCCGCGTCGACGATCTCACCGACGAGTCCCGGTGGCCCGCCTTCACCGCCAAGGCGGTGGCCGCCACACCGGTGCGCGCGATACTGGCCCTGCCGGTGTTCCGGGACGGCCGTTCCCCCGTGGCGCTGAACCTCTATGCGGACCGTCCGGGGGCGCTCGACGGCCACAGCGAGGCGTCCGGCGCGATCGTCGCCTCCCACGTCGCCGAGGCGATGACGGCGGCGCACCGTCCCAGGGCCCACGGCCGGTCGCCGCGGTCGACCGTCATCAACCAGGCCAAGACGCTGCTGATGCGCGACTTCGAGGTCGACGTCGCACAATCCTTCGCGCTGATGGTGAAATTGGCCAAGCAGCAACACGTCTCGATCGAGGCGGTCGCGCGCGCACTGGTGTCCGGCGACGGTTAGGCCGCGACCGGGATCCGGGCCCGCCGGAACCGGCTGGCGATCAGCCGCACGAGCCCGGGGTGCGTGCCCAGCGGGTCGGTGACGATGTCGGCGCCGGCGGCCCGCAACCGATCTTGGAACAGGCCTTCGGACAACAGATATGACGCCACCACCACGCGTCGGGCGCCGCGCCGTCGCGCCGCGGTGACCGCCTCGTCGATGCGCGGCAGGCCGGTGGCGGCGAACGCGAGGTCGACGCGCGCGCCGGTGACGGCGGACAGCGATGCGGCGGTGGTGTGCAGATCGCGCAGCGCGTGCGGATCCGAGGTGCCCGCCGCGGCAAGGATCACGGAATCGTCAGGTGCCCAGCCGGATTCGACGAGTCGGTCACCCAGTACCCGCGCCAGTTGGGGGTCGGGGCCCAGCGCGTCGGCGACCGTGACGTCCGGATGGCCGCTGGCCGCGACGTGTGCCGGGATGTCACTGCGGACGTGGTAGCCGCGCGACAGGAACGCGGGCACCACAACCGCCGGGCGGTCGCCGGTCGCGCCGAGCAGGTCGGCGGGGGACGGACCCAGCACGTCGACGAACGCGACGCCGACCGGCCTCCCGAGCGCCTCCGCGACGCGGTCGGCGATGTCGCCGATCAGCGCCACGCCGCTGGCCTTGCGCGTGCCGTGGGCGACCATGATGTGTTCCACAGGGCTCCTCACAACGCCTCCGCCAGGTCGTCGTCGACGGTGAGCCGGTAACCGCGCTTGACGACCGTCGACACGATCTGCTTGTCGCCCAGCGCCGTTCGCAGTCGCAGCACCGCGGTCTCCACGGCGTGGGTGTCGGTGCCGCTGCCGGGCAGGGCGCCGAGCAGGTCGGTGCGCGACACCACCGCGCCGGGCCGGTGGGCCAGCGCGCGGATCGTCGCCATCCCGGCCGGGGACAGCGACTTGACCACCCCGTCCACCAGCACGCAGGTCCCGCGGATCTCGAGCAGGTGACCGGCGACGCGGACGGTGCGGGCCTGCAACAGCGGCAGTTCGTCGGTGATGTGGCGGGCCAGCGCTCCCAACCGCATACGCTCCGGTGCCGACGTCGGGACCCCGAGCCGGACCAGCGGGCGGGCGGTGACCGGGCCGACGCACATCGCATGGACGTTGGTGCGCAGCGCCGTCAGCACCCGGTCGGTGACACCCATCTCGGTGGCCCGCATGAGCACCGACGCCACCGCGGGTGCGGAGGTGAAGCTGACGGCGTCGAACTTCTCCTCCGCGATGCCGGCGACCAGTTGGTCGAACTCGCCGTTGCGGGGCGCGGGCCGCCAGCGGTACACGCGGATGGGCACCACATCGGCGCCCGCTGCGCGCAGTTCGTCGAGGAATTCCGGGAAGGGATCCCAGTCGTCGGTGGCGCCGTGCAACTGGACCGCGATGCGCTGCCCGGCGATGCCGCCGTCGAGCAGGTACCGCAGCACCTCCCGGGACGACTCCGAATCCGGTGACCACTCCTCGGGCAGTCCGGCGGCCCGCAGGGCGCCGGTCGCCTTCGGCCCGCGGGACACGATGCGGGCCCGTTCGAGCGCCGCGGTCAGATCGGCGGCGACACCCCAGCCGTCGGCCGCGGCGATCCAGCCGCGCAACCCGATCCCGGTCGTCGCGACGACGATGTCGGGCGGGGTGTCGATCAGCGCCTCGGTGTTGGCGCGTAGTTCGTCGTCATCGGGCAGGGGCACCATCTCGATCGCGGCCGCGCTGGTCACGGTGGCGCCGCGCCGGCGCAGCAGTGCGCTGAGCTCGTCGGCGCGGCGGGCGGAGGTCACCGCCACCCGGAATCCGGTGAGCGGTGCCCAGTCAGGCTCACTCATGTGTTCTGTGTATGCAGGTCGTGTTTCGCATCTGTTTCCGGCCCGTTGCCGGGCCATTGCCATAGCCGTCGGTGTGGACAGGACGACGCCATTGTCGTCCTGTCCACGGATCCGGTGGTCACGTGCGTGCCAGGTCGGGCCGCGTTGCGCGGTCGACGGAGGCGTCGCCGCTCGGGCGCCGCACGTACATGACCCAGGTGACCGCGGAGGCCACCACGTAGAACACCGCGAAGATCCAGAACGCGGCGGTGGCCGAACCGCTCGACAGGTAGGACTGCCGCAGCGCGAGGTTGATGCCGACCCCGCCGAGGGCGCCGACGGCGCCGGCGAAGCCGATCAGCGCCCCGGACATGGCGCGCGACCAGGCGGCCCGCTGCTCCTCGGCGGCGTCCAGGGAGCGGCTGCGCGCCTCGAAGATCGACGGGATCATCTTGTACACCGAGCCGTTGCCGATACCCGACAGCAGGAACAGGGCGATGAAGCCGACGACGTAGCCGATCATCGTGGCGGCGGTGGCCGCGCCCGGGCTGCCGTCGTCGAGGGTGCTGACGGTGACCAGGACCCCGGCCGCCAGGATCATGCCGGCGAACACCGCCAGGGTGACGCGGCCGCCACCGATGCGGTCGGCCAGCTTGCCGCCGTAGACCCGCGACAACGAACCCAGCAGCGGGCCGACGAACGCGATCTGCGCGGCGTGCAGCGACGCCTCGGCGGGACTCTGCCCGCGGGCGGCGAAGTTGATCTGCAGCACCTGGCCGAACGCGAATGCGAATCCGATGAACGAGCCGAACGTGCCGATGTAGAGCAGCGAGATCACCCAGGTATCCCGTACGCGCAGAATGTCTTTCATCGCGGTGAAGTCGATCTTGTGCTGTTCGAGGTTGTCCATGTACAGCGCCGCGCCGATACCGGCGACGGCCAGGGCCACCAGGTAGACCGCGCACACCCAGTACGGCTGCCGGTTGCCCGCGGTGGCGATGACGAGCAGGCCGACCAGCTGGATCATCGGCACCCCGATGTTGCCGCCGCCCGCGTTGAGGCCCAGCGCCCACCCCTTGAGGCGCTGCGGGTAGAAGGCGTTGATGTTCGTCATCGACGAGGCGAAGTTGCCGCCACCGAAGCCGGCCAGCGCCGCGCACACCAGGTACGGCCACAGTGGCAGACCGGGATTGGCGAGCAACACCATGGTGCCCAGCGTCGGGATCAGCAGCACGAACGCCGAGAACACCGTCCAGTTGCGTCCGCCGAACCGCGCGGTGGCCAGGGTGTAGGGGATCCGCAGGCAGGCCCCGACCAGGGTGGCGGTGGCACCGAGCAGGAACTTGTCGCCCGCCGAGAACCCGTAGACGGCCTCGGGCATGAACAACACCATGACCGACCAGATGGACCAGACGGAGAAGCCGATGTGCTCGGCGGCCACCGACCAGATGAGGTTGCGGCGGGCGATGTGTTTGTTACCGGCCTCCCAGGCTGCCGTGTCCTCGGGATCCCAGTCGGTGATGCGGTGCGACATGGCGGCAACGGTAGGAAGCGTTCGTTACCCCGACGCTGCAGGCGATGACCCCGCCGTGAAATTCCGCTCACCACAGTCGGCGCAGCGGTGTGAGATCACCAGACGTCGCCGTGGCGCCAGTCGCAGGTCAGTTCGGCGGTGGTGTCGAGCTCTGTGCCCCCGAGAGCCGAGCGGACCGGGTAGACGAACACCGATCCGTCGTCGTCGGGAGTGCGCACCCGACCGTCCGGGGACAGGACCGACGTCGGCCCCAGCCACGGTTGCCATCCGCGGGCGCGGTACATCGGCCGCGCCATGGCCGACGTCGACAGCGCGCCGAGTTGGTAGGCGCCGCGCACCACCTGCTCGCAGGCGTCCATGATGGCGCGGCCCAGACCCTGTCCGCGACGGTCTTCGCGGACCGCGACGGCCTCGAGGTATCCGCAGCGCAGCGCCGCGTCCCCGTAGAGCAGCCGCCGTTGCACCACTGCCGCGTGGGCGATCAGTACGCCGTGGTCCCAGATCAGCGCATGCATTCCGCCGAGCGCGTGCTCCCAGTCGTCGTCGGCGAAATCGCCGCCGAACGCGGCCACCACCATGCGCCGGGCGCCTTCGCGGGTCTCGTTGTCGAGATCCGACGTGTGGATCAGCCGCGCGGTGTGGATGACCCCGTGGACGCGAGCCTCACTGACATGCAGGGGAAGCACACCTTGGTTGTACCAGTGCGGCGCTCATGCCACAACGCACGATCGGGTAACGCTCGGTCACGTGATCGACCAGAACTCGAGCAGCGTCCGGATGGTCGCCACCAGCGGCAGTGGTTGGTCCAGCATCGGATGGTGTCCTGCCTGCGCCAGTTCGACGAAGGGTCCGCGCAGCTGCAGGATGTCGCGGATCCGTTCGGCCATCGGCGGCGGAACGAGCCCGTTCTCGCACCGCAGATATCCGACCCGGCAGGGGATCCGGGTGAAGGTGTCCTCGACGATCTCCCGTTCGGCCGGGGTCTGTTCGAGCAGCTCACCGCCGAAGATCTCGGGGTCGAACTTCCACACCCACCCGGTGTCGGTGTGGCGGACCGACTGCCTGGCGATGTGGTCGGCGATGTGGGGCAGCGTCACGTCTTGTGCGGGAACCGCTTTGAAGCGGGCGAGGATCTCCTCCTCGGTGCGGTAGCCCGGACTGTCACGCCTGCGGTTGCGCAGCCGGTTCTCCTCGGGAGCCCGCTCACGCAAGGGCGAGTCGACGACCAGCACGCTGTCGATCTGCGCGCCGTACCGGGTGGCCGCGGCGGCGGTGACCCAGCCGCCCATGCTGTGGCCGACGATCGTCGGCCATGCCGACGATCCCGAGACTTCCGCGGCGGCGAGTACCTCCCGGGCCCAGACCGACACTGCGTAGCTCGCGCGGGTGCCGCTGTCGCCGTGGCCGCTCAGGTCGGGTGCGACCACCGTGTGGGTGCGGGTGAAGAACGGTGCGATGTGATCCCACCACCCGGAGTGGGCGCCGCCGCCGTGGACGAGGACCAGCGGCGGCTTTCCCGGCTCGCCCCAGGCGCGCACCCGGATGGGGCAGCCCTCGACCTCGATCGTGTGATGGTTCGGCTGCTGCCGCAACGCCGCGGTGAACCAGGCGGGCACGTCCGTCGACGGAGGTGAGGGCGAGGACTCTCCGCGGCGGAACAGGCGATTCACCTCGCCATTCTGCAACAGCCCGTTACGCGAAGGGCTTCCGCGGCCGCGACCAGTGCAGCCGCACGGTCTGACCCGGGCGGGCCTGGGAGGCCCGGTCGATGTCGTCGTCGACCACGACACCGATCACCGGGTATCCGCCGGTGACCGGATGGTCCGGACCGAGGATGACCGGTAACCCGTTGAGCGGCACCTGGATCGCCCCGCGAGTGGCGCCTTCGCTGGGCAGCTGCCGGTCGGGCCACCGGTAGTCCATCGGCATGCCGACCAACCGCGTACCGACGCGGTCGCTGCGGGTGGTGACCTGCCAGTTGGTGCGCACCAGGATGTCCGGGTCGGCGAACCAGTCGTCGCGGGGCCCGGGCACCACCATGAGTTCGAGGACGTCGTCGTCGATCGCCGCCACCGGCGCCTGGTCGAGTTCGGGGAAGTCCTCGGTGTGGTGGCCGACGGGCAGCACGTCGCCGGGTTTGAGCGGTTGCGGTCCGATCGCCGACATCACGTCGTAGCTGCGTGACCCGAGCACCGGCGCCACGTCGAACCCGCCCCGCACCGCCAGGTAGCTGCGCAGGCCGGAGTACGGGACCCCCAGCGATATCACGTCGCCGTCGTGGGCGTAGTGAATGCTGTTGGTGCCGAACGGCTTTCCGTTGACAGCCGGGTCGGCGTCCGCGCCGGTGACGGCGACCGCGACGTCACCGCCCCGGACCCGGGCGGTGAAGCCACCGAACATCACCTCGACCGTCGCCCGGTCACCGGGGTTGGCGACCAGCCGGTTGGCCAGCGCGTGCGCGCGGCGGTCCGCCGCGCCCGAGCGGGTGACGCCCATGTGCGCGAGCCCCGGCCGGCCGAGGTCTTCGACCAGCGCGAGCGGCCCGGGCTTCAGAACCTCCAGAGTGGTCATCATCGCCTCCTCATCCGACGGCGCGGAACTCGACCCACATGCCGGGGGTGAGCAGCGCGGGGTTCTCGCGGTCGACGTCCCACAGCGCGGCGTCGGTGTGTCCGATCAACTGCCACCCGCCGGGCGATTCGCGGGGGTACACCCCGCTGAACTCGCCGGCGAGCCCGACCGAACCGGCGGGCACCTTCGTTCGCGGTTCGGCACGCCGCGGGACGTGCAGCCGTTCGTCACCACCGACGAGGTAGGCGAAACCTGGTGCGAAACCCCCGAATCCGACCCGCCACCACGTGCCGGTGTGGGCGGCCACCACCTGATCGGCGTCCATCCCGGTCAAGCTTGCGACCTCGGCGAGGTCGGCGCCGTCGTCGACGACGTCGAGCACGGCGTCGGCGCGGTCCGGTGGGGTCGCGGATTCCGCCGCGGCGCGGCGGTCGACGCGCAGGGCGGCCAGCCGTTGCCGGGTCGGCGCCTGGTATCGCGGCCCGTCGACCTTGACCAGGACGGTGCGGGAGGCGGGCACGATGTCGACGACGCCGGGCAGCCCGGCCTCGCGGACGGCGTCGGTCCACACCAATACTTCGGCGGTGCTGTCGAACTCGAGGAGCAGTGCCCGGTCGCCGTAGTCGAGCACTGTGTCCAGAACCATCGAGGCCATCACATCCGGTGCTGCGGTCATACCCAAAGCTACCGCTGGGTAACGTCGGCGTCCGCTCCCTGAGAAGGTTTCCCAGAGGTGTTTTAGGGAGCGCTCAGACCGCGGGTTCGTACGTGGGTTCGCGGCGCTTGATGGTGGCGATCACCCGGTAGGTCACGGGCAGCATCGCCGCCTCGATCACCGTCTTGTAGATCCAGCCGAGTGCCGCGTAGACGGCGAAGGAACCCATGTTGCCGAAGCCGATGATCGGCGCGGCGATCGCGCAGAAGACGAGCGTGTCGGCGAACTGACCCACCACCGTCGACCCGAGAAGCCGCGCCCAGAGGTGCTGTTCTTTGGTGCGCTGTTTGATCCGGACGACCACCCAGGCGTTGACGAGCTGACCGACCAGGAAGCCGGACAGCCCCGCGACGGCCAGCCCGGTGATCGCCGCGACCGTGGTGGCCAGCGCCTCCTGGTTCGCGTAGTCCGGCGCGCCGGGCAACCGCACGGTCGTCCACAGCACGAGCACGGCGAGCGCCTGCATGGCGAAGCCGATGACCACCGCCCGCCGCGCGGCGCGGAAGCCGTACACCTCGCTGAGCACGTCGCCGATGACGTAGGTGAGTGGGAAGACCAGGAAGCCGCCGTCGGTCAGCAGCGGTCCGAACGCCACCCCCTTGGTGGCCGCGACGTTGGAGATCAGCACCAGCCCGGTGAACACGGCGACCAGCGTCGGGTAGTAGGCGGAGCCCACCGTCGCGGAACCCCGGTGGGCGGTCTCGGTCACCGCGCCATTCTGGCAGGCACCGTCACGGTGCGATCACCTCAGGCCAGGATCTGCGCCAGCAGCGGCGGCAGCCGGTCGGCGACCAGCGGATAGGACAGCGGCGAGGCGAACGCGATCGCGCCGGCGAGTTCCTTGTCGGTGAAGATGGTGCGCCCACCCGCGACGGCCTTCAGTCCCGCGATGGCCGGGTCGGCGAGCAGCGCACCCTGTTCCTGTTCGCTCTCGGTGGTCCAGATGAGGACGTCGGCGGCGTCGAGCACCGCGGCCATCCGGTCGCGGGGGATCAGTGGGCCGCCCGGGTCGGCGACGGTGAACCCCATCTGGGTCAGGAAGTCGGTGCGCCAACCCGGGGGCACGGCCTGCACGCTGTCGCGGTGGAGCGGGCCACGCAGCAGCAGTGCCTTCTTGCCGGCGAACTGGGGATTGGCCGACGCCGCGTTCGTGAACCGCTCGTCGACGCGGGCGATGAGCGCCTGCATCTCGGCGGCCTTGAACACCGCCTGGCCGATCACCGTGGCCTGGTCCTTCCACGGCTCGAAGAAGGCGGCGGACCCGCTTTGGGCGACCGTCGGCGCAATCTGCGACAGGACCGCGTAGGTGTCGGCGTCGAGGCCCGCGTTGGTGGCGACGATCAGGTCCGGGTTCAGTCCCCGGATCTCTTCGACCTGGATGCCGTCGGCGAGGCTGAGCACGGTCGGCTGAGCCGGCCCGAGTTGGCCTCGCGCCCATGGCCATACGCCGAACGGTTCGCCGCCGAACCAGTCGGTGACCGCGATCGGCACCACCCCGACGGCCAGCAGGTCGTCCTGTTCGGTGAGTCCGGCGCTGACGACCCGGGTGGGCGGCCCGGGTATGCGGGTCTCGCCGAACGCGTGGGCGACGGTGACGGAGCCGTCCTTCGCGACGGTGCCCGTCTCGTCGCCCCCGCAGCCGGCGAGCGCCGTCGAACCGGCGAGCGTGGCGGTCATGGCCAGGAACGTGCGCCGCGACCAGGCAGAAGACACGCGGCGAGCGTAACCGCTAACCCACCTCGAAGCCGCTGAACAACACGAGCGCGAGACCGAGTGCCGCCACGATGTTGACGACGGTGGCCGAGGCGAACACCGCGACCGGACGCCAGCCCGCCTCGCGCAGACCGCGCAGCGAGAACTCGAGTCCGATCGCGACGAACGCGAAGATCAGAAACCACGTCCGCAGGTCGTTGACCGTGGTGATGGCGGCCTTGTCGCCGCCCCACTGCAGGTACAGGGTGCCGATGATCGACGCGGCGATGAAGCCGAGCACGAATTTGGGGAACCGTTCCCAGAACTGCCCGACCGTCGGCTTGGCCTCTTCGGCGCTGCGGCGCTCCACCTTCAGCGCGAAGTACGCGGTGAGGGCGATCGCGACGATGCCGATCAGCGCGTTCTGGGTGGTCTTGACGATGGTCGCGATCTGCAGGGCGTCCTCGCCGGCGAGCGCCCCGGAGGCCGCGACGGCGGCGGTGGTGTCGATGTTGCCGCCGATCCACGCGCCGGCCACGGCATCGGGCAGTCCGAACACCCGGGCCAGCCACGGCAGCAGAAAGATCGAGGGAAGTGCGAAGGCGATGACGAGCGACGCGGCGTAGGCGAGCTGCTCACGCTTGGCCTGCACCGCGCCGGCCGCGGCGATGGCCGCGCTCACCCCGCAGATGGAGACCGCCGAGGCGAGCAGCGCGCGCAGTTTGTCCTCGAGTCCGAGGCGGCCGCCGAGCCACCAGGTGAACCCGAAGACGATGGAGATCAGCAGCAGCGCCTGGACGATCGCCGGTCCGGCGGCGGTGACGAGGACCTTGAGGTTGATCGACGCACCGAGCAGCACCAGTCCGGTCTTGATGAAGAACTCGGTGCGGAAGCCGCCCGCCAGGGCGTCACGCAACGCGAGGCGGCTCAGCACCACGTTGCCGAGCAGGCCCAAAGCGATGGCGTAGACCGGGAATTCGATGGATTTGGCGACGCCCTCGAACGAGGTGCCGTCCGCCCACCGGGGCACCTGGGATTCGAGGAAGCGGGTGGCCGCGCCGAGCGCCAGCACCACCGCCACGCCGGCGACGGCGTAACCGATTCCGCCCGGGCCGCGCTCGTCGGTGCGCTCCTGGGGGCTCGTCCGCTCGGTCTGCTCCGTCATGGGATCACGCTGCCCGGGATGGCACCGACGAGCACGAGCGCGAGCAGGGTGAGGCCGACGATCACGGCCAGCCAATCCTCGTTCATGGGTGCGCAACGTACCGGCGCCCGCAGGCGCGGACACCGGTTGCGCTCACCGTGAGCCCAAAGTCAGGAGTGGGCGAGCTTCTTGTTGACCAGCCGGGTCAGCCAGGCCGGGGAGAAGCGGGCGCCGGTGGCGAGCACCTTGGACTGTGCGCCGACGGGGAAGTGCACCTGGTGCAGTGCGCGGCGCAGCGCCGGGGGTTCGACGGCGGCGACGATGGCGTCGGCGATGTCCTGTGCGGTCAGCCGGATGCCCAGCGAGTCGGTGGTGCCGGTCTTGATGTTGTCGGTCATCGCCGTCTGGACGTACAGCGGCCACATGGCGATCACCCGGATGCCGTACTGGCTCCATTCCAGGTCGAGGGCTTCGGTGACACCGCGGACGAAGAACTTGGTGGCGCTGTAGTTGGCGAGTTCGGCCTGACCGTAGATCGCGCTGGCCGAGGCGAGGTTGACGACGACCGACCCGGGTGTGTTGCGCAGGTGGGGAAACGCCGCGTAGAGACCGTTGACCACGCCCTTGGCGTTGATGTCGATCTCCTTGAAGTGCCCGGCGAGGTCGAGTTCCTCGAAACGGCCGGCCCGCAGGATCCCGGCATTGTTGATCAGGACGTCGAGGCGGCCATCGGTGGCCTGGGTGAACTCCTCGATGCGTTGGCTCATCTCGTCACTGTCGGTGACGTCGAGGTGACCGGTGACGACGGTGGTCTGCACCCGGTCGAGTTCTTCGGTGAGCGTTTTGAGTCCGACCTCGTCGATGTCGAACGCTCCGACGGTGTAGCCCTTGCGGGCGAAGGCGACTGCGGTCTTGCGGCCGATGCCGGCGGCGGCGCCGGTGATGAACACGGTCTTCGGGGTGCGCATAAGACATAGTCACCCATCCGCGAGATTCGCAAACGTGTCTCGGCCGCGTGGGCGCGTTGCCGAATTGACCAACGCAATAGCTGCCGACGTCATTATTTGCCGCGAATCGGCGCGACGAGCGCGGCGCAAGTGACTGATGTGACAACAGGGACATCGCTATGCCCACGAGAAGGGCATGAATGGCCTGGAACTCCCCCTTCGCGGCGCTAGGGAGAACGACCGCTCAGGAGAGCCCCAGGCCGCCTCACAGATTACGCCCGGGCTTCGCTGATGGACAGTGTTACCGGAAAATGTCATGAACGCATCGACATGGTCAGCCGAATGCCACGGCGAGACCGAGAATCACCATGGTGACCGCGATCAGCGCGTCGAGAACACGCCACGTCGACGGTGTGGTGAACAGGCCCGCCAGCCGCCGGGCGCCGAATGCGAGACCGGTGAACCACACGGCGCTCGCCGTGACGGCCCCGATGCCGAAGAGCCAGCGGTCGTCGCGGTGCTCGTTGGCCAGGGCGCCGAGCAACACGACCGTGTCGAGATAGACATGCGGGTTGAGCCAGGTGAGTGCGGCGCAGGTGACCAGGACGCCGACCAGCCGGGCCGGCCCGTCCTCCGATGGCGTGAGTGCCGACGGCCGCACGGCGCGCCGGGCGGCAAGCAGTCCGTACCCGATCAGGAACGCGGCGCCCCCGAACCGCGCGACGTCCAGCACGCCGGGGTGGGCGGTGACGAGGGCGCCGAAGCCCGCGATGCCCGCGCCGATCAGCAGCACATCGGACACCGTGCACACCGCGACGACGGCGGCGACGTGCTCGCCACGGACGCCCTGGCGGAGGACGAACGCGTTCTGCGCACCGATCGCGGCGATCAGCGTGAGCGCCGACAGGAAGCCGAAGACGACGGGAGAGGTCACGCCTCCGACGGTAGGAAGTGCCGACGGTTCAGTACAGCTAAAGATTCTGACGCGGGATTAGCGACGCTTATGCGTCACGTGTGGACGATCTCGTTGCCCTCCGGGTCGCGCTCCGGCAGTTGGTGGCCGTCGACCACGAGGTGCAGGCGGTTGCGCACGGTCTTGGGCTCGTCGACCCGGATGAACTCCACCCAGAACCGCGAATCCTGACGCAACGACGCGTACACCGGGTGCTCGCGGGTGACGGGCAGTCCGGTCGGTCCGGACCAGAACCGCGCCAGCGCGGACGGATCGCACGCGTCGAACACGACCGCCGCGATCGCACCGATGCCCTGGTACTCGTCGCGGGGTTCGAGCACACAGAATTCATTGCCGCCGGGATCGGAGAGCACCACCCACGGCACGTCACCCTGGCCGAGGTCGACAGTCGTCGCACCGAGCGCTCGAGCGCTGCGCACCAGTTCGGCCTGGTGGCCGGAGTATGTCGAGGCGAGGTCGAGGTGCAGGCGGTTCTTCACCCGCTTCGGCTCGTCGGTCACCGCGAAGCGTAGACGCACGCCGTCGTCGATGCGGACCGCGCCGTCGCCGAGCGGCGGCAGCTGCAACAGCTCCGACCAGAACGTCACCAGCGGTGCCGGATCCGTCGACTCGACCAGAATCTCCCGGATACGGCTCGTCATGGAGCACAACGTATTTCACGGACGCCGACGGCGTCCACCGCCGGCGCCCGGCGAGATCACCCGGGTGCGGCCGCCGCGCGTTGTCCCGATGGGCGGGACGGGAGATGTGCCCTCGCTCACTCGGATGCCAGTGTTGCCCCTCGAGTCGCCGTCGGCCCTGGTGCCGTGGTGGGTAGTGCAGGAGGAGTACTGGTGAGACGAACAGATCTGGATCGGCCTCTGGAGGCGGTCGGCGGTCTGTTCGGGATGACCGTCGACGCGGTGAGGTTCGCCTTCAAGCGGCCGTTCCAGGCCAGGGAGTTCCTCGAACAGTCGTGGTTCGTCGCCCGGGTGTCGCTCGCGCCGACGCTGCTGGTGGCGATCCCGTTCACGGTGCTGGTGAGCTTCACGCTGAACATCCTGCTTCGCGAACTCGGCGCCGCCGACCTGTCCGGCGCCGGCGCCGCATTCGGCGCGGTCACCCAGGTGGGCCCGCTCGTCACGGTGCTGATCGTCGCCGGCGCGGGCGCGACCGCGATGTGCGCCGACCTCGGGTCGCGCACCATCCGCGAGGAGATCGAGGCGATGGAGGTGCTGGGCATCAATCCCGTTGCGCGCCTGGTGACCCCGCGCATGCTGGCCTCGGGCCTGGTGGCGTTGCTGCTCAACAGCCTGGTCGTCATCATCGGCATCATCGGCGGCTACGCCTTCTCGGTGTTCGTCCAGGACGTCAACCCCGGCGCCTTCGCGGCGGGCATCACGCTGCTGACCGGTGTCGGCGAGGTCGTCATCTCCTGCGTGAAGGCCGCGCTGTTCGGGCTGATCGCCGGTCTGGTCGCGTGCTACCGCGGGTTGACGATCAACGGTGGCGGCGCCAAGGCCGTGGGCAACGCGGTGAACGAGACCGTGGTGTACGCCTTCATGGCGCTGTTCGTGATCAACGTGGTCGTGACCGCGATCGGCATCCGGATGACGACGGGCTAGCGGATGGGTGCACTCGGCACGCTCGGAGCGGCCTACCCCCGCGCCGTGCGGCAGTTCACGAAGCCGGCCTCGCTGGTCGGCCGCCTCGGTGACCACATCCTGTTCTACGGCCGCGCGCTGGCGGGCACCCCGCACGCGGCGATGAACTACCGCAAGGAGATCATCCGGCTGATCGCCGAGATCAGCATGGGTGCAGGCACTTTGGCGATGATCGGCGGCACCGTCGTCATCGTCGGGTTCCTCACGCTGGCCGCGGGCGGCACCCTGGCGGTGCAGGGGTACAGCTCGCTCGGCGACATCGGTATCGAGGCGCTCACCGGATTCCTCGCCGCGTTCATCAACGTGCGCATCTCCGCACCCGTGGTCGCCGGGATCGGCCTGGCCGCCACCTTCGGCGCCGGGGTGACCGCCCAACTCGGGGCCATGCGCATCAACGAAGAGGTCGACGCACTCGAGACCATGGGCATCCGCCCCATCGAGTACCTGGTGAGCACCCGCATCATCGCGGGGATGATCGCGATCACGCCGCTGTACTCGGTTGCGGTGATCCTGTCCTTCCTGGCTTCGCAGTTCACCACCGTGATGCTGTTCGGCCAGTCCGGCGGGCTCTACGAGCACTACTTCAACACCTTCCTCAATCCCGTCGACCTGCTGTGGTCGTTCCTGCAGGCGATCCTGATGGCGCTCACGGTGTTGTTCATCCACACCTACTTCGGCTATTTCGCCACCGGCGGCCCGGCCGGTGTCGGGGTGGCCGTCGGCAACGCGGTTCGCACCTCACTGGTCGTCGTCGTGGCGGTCACACTGCTGATCTCGCTCTCCGTGTACGGCTCCAACGGCAACTTCAACCTGTCCGGATAGGTGTGTGGTGGCGATGAAGTCGATCTCCGCACGGAACGTGGCGGGCACGCTCACGGTGGTGGGCATCGTCGCGATCGTCGCGCTGGCGGTGGGGCTGTTCAACGGGACGTTCACCAGAAGCGCGACGGTGACCGTCGTCTCCGAGCGCGTCGGCCTGGTGATGAACCCCGACGCCAAGGTCAAACTGCACGGCGCCCAGGTCGGCAAGGTGGCCGCCATCGAGGCGCTACCCGACGGCCGGGCGGCCATCCGGCTCGCGATGGATCCGTCCCAGCTCGAGATCATCCCGTCGAACGTCCTGGTCGACATCGGCTCGACCACCGTATTCGGTTCCAAGGCAGTGGAGTTGGTGCCGCCGGCCGATCCCTCACCCGAGCCGTTGCGCGCCGGCCAGGTCCTCGACGCCGGACACGTGACCGTCGAGATCAACACGGTATTCGAACAACTCGTGTCCGTGCTGGCGAAGGTCGAACCCGCCAAGCTCAACGAGACGCTCGGCGCGCTCTCGCAGGGACTCGCCGGACGCGGTGAGAAGTTCGGTCGGACTCTGGCCGACCTGGACACGATGCTCGCCGACCTCGACCCCAGCATGGACAACCTCAGCCGCGACATCGCCGTCGCGCCGCAGGTCCTCGGCGCCTACGCCGACGCCGCCCCGGACCTGCTCACCACCGCCGACAACGCCTCCCGGATCAGCGACACGCTGGTGGAGAAGCGAAGTGACCTCGACGCGCTGTTGGTCAGCGCCATCGGGCTCGCCGACATCGGCAACGACGTCGTGGCGACGAACCGGGGCGCGCTCACCGACGTCATGCGCCTGCTGGTGCCCACGACGGATCTGACCAACGAGTACCACACCGCGCTCAACTGCGGCCTGGCCGGCATGCTTCCGCTGGCCATGGCCCCGCCACCCCCGGTTCCCGGTGTGCTGCTGCTGGATTCGTTCGTGCTGGGCACCGAGCGCTACCGGTATCCACAGAATCTGCCGAAGGTGGCGGCACGCGGCGGTCCGCAGTGTGTGGGTCTGCCCGACGTGGGCTACGAGACCCGCGCGCCGTACGTCGTCTCCGACATCGACGCCAACCCGGCGCAATACGGCAACCAGGGCATTCTGCTCAACTCCGAAGGACTCAAGCAGATGCTGTTCGGACCCCTCGACGGACCGCCCCGCAACACCTCGCAGATCGGCCAGCCGGGATGAGGCGGCTGGGCCCCACACTGATCAAGTTCGGCGTGTTCGCCGCGGTGATGGTGCTGTTCACCGCAGCGTTGTTCGCGATCTTCGGGCAGTACCGCGCCGGGTCGGCCCACACCTACTCCGCGGTGTTCACCGACGCGTCGAGTGTGAAACCCGGTGACTCCGTGCGTATCGCGGGGATCCGGGTCGGCACGGTCAACGGTGTCTCACTGCAACCGGACACCACGGTGGTGGTGGAGTTCGACGCCGGTGACGACGTCGTGCTGACCACCGGGACCAAGGTGGCCGTCCGCTACCTCAACCTCGTCGGTGACCGTTACCTGGAACTCGTCGACGGGCCCGGATCGACGAAGATCCAACCCGCCGGATCGCGCATCCCCCAGGACCGCACCGAACCCGCACTCGACCTGGACCTGCTGCTGGGCGGCCTCAAACCGGTCATCAGGGGGCTCGACCCCGAAGACGTCAACGCGCTGACCCACTCGCTGATCCAGATCCTGCAGGGCAACAGCAATGACGTCGAGTCCCTGTTCGCCAAGACCTCGTCGTTCAGCAACTCGATCGCCGCCAACGGCGAGACGGTCCGGCAGATGATCGACAATCTCAACACCGTGGTCGCGACGATGTCGCGGGACGGCGACGAGTTCTCCGGCGCCGTCGCGCGTCTCGAGGAACTCGTCACCGGGCTGGCCCAGGACCGCGATCCGATCGGTGCCGCCATCGAATCCCTCGACAACGGCACCGCGTCGCTGGCCGATCTCATGACCGAGGCCCGGCCCCCGCTGGCGGGATCGATCGATCAGCTCAACCGCGTCGCGCCGCTGCTCGAGAAGGACAAGGAGCTGCTCGACATCTCCCTGCAGAAGGCCCCGGCCAACTACCGCAAGCTGGTCCGCCTCGGCGCCTACGGCAGCTGGCTCAACCAGTACCTCTGCGGTCTGTCCGTACGGGTCACCGATCTGCAGGGGCGCACCGCGTACTTCCCCTGGATCAAGCAAGACACCGGAAGGTGCGCCGAGCCCTGATGCTGAAATATCGTGGATCATCGCTCATCCGTACCGGTCTCATCGGTCTGGTGCTCATCGTGCTGGTCATCGTGGTCGGGCTGCAGCCACAGCAGCTGTGGTCGATGGCGACCTCGGTGAAGTACCGGGCGGTCTTCGCCGAGGCGGGCGGACTGGCCGCGGGCAACGACGTCAAGGTCTCCGGCGTCACCGTCGGAACGGTGTCCGACGTGGCGCTCGACAACGGCAAGGCGCTGGTGACCTTCTCGCTCGACGGGACGGTGCGGCTCGGTTCTGATTCGACCGCCCACATCCGCACCGGCACACTGCTCGGCGAGCGGATGCTGACGGTGGAACCCAGAGGGTCACGACCGCTGAGATCGCTGGAGGCGATACCGCTGTCGCGGACGTCGTCGCCCTACTCGCTGACCGAGGCGGTCAGTGAGTTCACCGCCAACACCGCCGAGACCGACACCGCGACGCTGAACCAGTCGCTGGACACCCTGTCCGAGACGATCGACCGGCTGGCTCCCCAGCTGGGCCCGACCTTCGAGGGGCTGACCGAGCTCTCCCGGTCCCTCAACGACCGCGACGAGACGCTGGGTGACCTGCTCGCCGGCGCCGCCGACGTCACGGGAATCCTGTCCGAACGCAGCCAGCAGGTGAACACACTGCTGCTGTCCGCCAACGACCTACTGGCCGTGCTCGAACAGCGCCGGTACGCGATCGTCAACCTGCTCGCCAACACCTCCGCGATGTCCCAGCAGCTGACCGGGCTGGTGCGGGACAACGAACAGGAGCTGGCGCCGACGCTGGAGAAACTCAACTCCGTGTCGGAGATGCTGGAGCGCAACCGGGACAACATCGCCAAAGCCCTCAACGGCCTGGCCAAGTACCAGGTGACCCAGGGCGAGGCGGTCAACAACGGGTTCTACTACAACGCGTTCATCGGCAACCTGATACCCGGTGGGGCGCTGCAGCCGTTCCTCGACTACGCGCTCGGATACCGCCGCGGCGTCAACGCCGGTCAACCGCCCGACAACGCCGGTCCGCGCGCCGAGTTCCCCTTCCCCTACAACGGTATTCCGGGTGGTTCGCGATGATCGGCCGCACCAGACTCGCCAAGGTCCTCACGGTCGCGTTGGTGGCGTTGCTAGTCGCCGGTGTCGCCGTCGTCGTGCGGCAGGCGTTCTTCGCGCCGCGGACCATCACCGCCTACTTCGCCTCCGCGACGTCGATCTACCCCGGCGACGAGGTGCGCGTCGTCGGAGTCCGGGTCGGCAGGATCGAATCCATCGAACCGGCGGGCGAGCAGGCGCGGTTCACCCTCGCGGTCGATCGGGGCGTGCCGATCCCGGCCGACGCGAAGGCGATCATCGTGGCGCCGAACCTGATCGCGGCGCGCTACGTCCAACTCACCCCGGCGTACGAGTCGAACGGTCCGGTGTTGCCCGACGACGCCGTCATCGGCGTGGAACGCACCGCGATACCGGTCGAGTGGGATGAGGTCAAGGAGCAGTTGGCCCGGCTGGCAGGTGAACTCGGCCCGGCAGGCGGAGTGTCCGACACCTCGGTGAGCCGGTTCATCGACAGCGCGGCCAAGGCGATGGACGGCAACGGGGAGAAGCTGCGCGAGACCATCGCCCAACTCTCCGGGGTGGGGCGCATCCTCGCCGACGGCAGCGGGAACATCGTCGACGTCATCAAGAACCTGCAGGTCTTCGTGACCGCGCTGCGGGACAGCAACGTGCAGATCGTCCAGTTCCAGGACCGTCTCGCCACCGTGAGCAGCGTGGTCGACGGCAGCCGGGCGGAGATGGACTCCGCGTTGACCAACCTTGCCGAGGCCGTCGGGGAGGTGCAGCGGTTCATCGCCGGCAGCCGCGACCAGACCGCCGAGCAGATCCAGCGTCTGGCCGCCGTGACGCAGAACGTCGCGGACAACCGCGTCACCCTCGAGAACGTCCTGCACGTCGCACCCAACGCGATCGGCAACGGGTACAACATCTATCACCCGGACACCGGCACGATGCTCGGCGGCTTCGCGATGGGCAACTTCGCCAACCCGGTGCAGCTCATCTGTTCGGCGATCGGGGCGGTCCGCAACGCGACGGCGCCCGAGACGTCGAGGATCTGCGCGGAGTACCTGGGGCCGGCGCTGCGCCTGCTGAACTTCAACTACCTTCCCCTGCCGATCAACGCCTACCTCAAGAAGTCGCCGAGTCCCGAGAACCTGGTCTACTCGGATCCGGCACTGGCGCCCGGTGGGGCCGGGGGCAGTCCGACACCGCCCGAGACCCCGCCCGCGGTGTCCGCCTACACCGGCGCCGGGGACGTCCCGCCCCCGGCGGGCTGGGGGACACCACCGGGTCCGCCGGGCGCGTACGCACCGAATGGACTGCCCGCCAATCCGACTCCGGCGCTGTTCCCGGGTGCACCCGTACCGCCGGGTCCGCCTGCGGCGCCGCCGCCCGCCCCGGCCACGCTGCCCGAGATGTTGCTCCCGGCCGAGACACCTCAGCAAGGGCCACCAGAATGATCGGCCGCCGTTCGACCCGCCGCATGGCGGCGGTCCTCACGTGCGCCACGGTGGTCGCCTCCGGATGCACCTTCGACGGCCTCAACTCGATCCCGCTGCCCGGCACCGTGGGTACCGGTTCCGGCGCGACGACGTACCGCGTGCAGCTCGCCAACGTCGGTTCGCTGGAATCGAATTCACCGGTGATGGTCAGCGACGTCGTGGTCGGCACCGTGGGCAGGATGACCCTGCGCGGCTGGCACGCCGACGTGGAGGTCACGGTGGAGCCCGGTGCCGTGATACCGGCCAACGCGGTCGCCACCGTCGGGCAGACCAGCCTGCTCGGGTCCATGCATCTGGCACTGGATCCGCCGGTGGGTGCCTCGCCCACCGGTCGCCTGCAACCGGGGGCCACCCTCGGGCTCGACAGGTCCTCGACCTATCCGTCGACGGAGCAGACCTTGTCGTCGCTGTCGGTCGTCGTCAACGGCGGCGGGCTCGGCCAGGTCGGCGACATCATCCGGGAGTTCAACGCCACCCTCGGCGGCCGTGAGGACCGGTTACGCGACCTGCTGGTGCGGCTCAACGATTTCATCGGCATGCTCGACCGGCAGCGCGACGACATCAACGCCTCGATCGCCGCCCTGAACCGGCTCGCAGGCACCCTGGCCGGACAGCGCGAGGTCATCTCCTCGGCGCTGCAACGCATCCCGCCCGCACTCGACGTGCTGATCGCGGAACGGCCCAGGCTGACGGCCGCGCTGGACAAGCTGCGGATCTTCAGCGATACGGCCACCGCGCTGGTCGAGGACACCCAGGCCGACCTCGTGCGCAACCTCCAGAACCTGGAGCCGACGCTGAAGGCGCTCGCCGACGTCGGCCCGAACCTGGGCACCGCGCTGGCGTACGCCCCGACGTTCCCCTACACCCAGGGCTTCATCGACCGGGCCATCCGCGGCGACTACATGAACCAGTTCATCATCTTCGACTTCACGATCCCGCGGCTCAAACGCGGCCTGTTCCTCGGCACCCGCTGGGGAGAGGAGGGCACACCGATGGTGCCCGCGCCCGGGGATCCCTGGTATCTCAACTACACGCTCGATCCGCTCAACGCCCCGGTGACGCCGCCGGCCGAGGTGGCGCCGGTGCCCGAGCTGACCGAGACGGCCGACGGGATCGACACCGTGGACCCGTCGTCCGCGGATCCCTCGGCGAGCGCAGGGGGTAACTGATGCTCACGCGTTTCGTGCGCACCCAGTTGGTCGTCTTCACCGTCACCGCCGTGGTGGCGATGGGGGTGATGGTCTTCGGGTATCTGCAGGCTCCGACCCTGCTCGGGATCGGACGGATGACCGTGACCGTCGAACTGCCGGGCACCGGTGGGCTGTACCGGTTCTCGAACGTCACCTACCGCGGCGTCGAGGTCGGCAAGGTCACCGACGTCCGCGCCACCCGGGAGGGTGCGGTGGCCACCCTGTCGGTGTCCACCGGCACCGAGATCCCCGCCGACCTGCACGCCGCCGTGCGCAGCGTGTCGGCGGTCGGCGAGCAGTACGTCGATCTTCAGCCGCGCACCGAATCCGGTCCGTATCTGCGCGACGGGTCGGTGATCCCGGTCGAAGACACGTCGATCCCCCAGGCGGTCGGGCCGATGCTCGACCAGGTCAGCGCGCTGATCGACAGTGTGCCCAAGGACAAGATCAGCGGCCTGCTCGACGAATCGGCCAAGGCGCTCAACGGCTCCGGATACGATCTGGGATCCATGCTCGACTCGTCGTCGACCGTGATCGGCGACGCGAAAGGCGTGACCGGCGAGATGCGCTCGCTCATCGACGACAGCGGACCACTGCTCGAGGGTCAGGCGCAGACGGCCGACCGGCTCCGCACCTGGGCCCGCGGTATGGCCGGGGTCACCGGTCAGCTCGCGGACAACGACGCGCAGGTGCGGACCCTGCTCGACACCGGGCCGGGGGCCGCCGACGAGGCGTCCAGGCTCTTCAACGCCGTCAAACCCACACTGCCGGTGCTGCTCGCCAACCTCACCACCATCGGCCAGGTGGCGGTCACCTACCACGCGTCGATCGAACAGCTCCTCGTGCTGCTTCCGCCGTACGTCGCCGCGACCCAGACCGTGGGCGTCTCGCGGAACAATCCGACGGGAATGTCGTTGGGCGACTTCACGCTCAACCTCAACGATCCCCCCGCCTGCACCGTGGGATTCCTGCCGCCGTCGTCGTGGCGCTCACCCGACGACGAGAGCGACATCGACACACCGGACGGCCTGTACTGCAAACTGCCGCAGGACTCCCCGATCGGTGTGCGCGGCGCGCGCAACTATCCGTGCATGGCCCAACCGGGCAAGCGGGCCGCCACCGTCGAGCAGTGCGCGAGCGACAAGCCGTTCGAGCCACTGGCGATGCGCCAGCACGTGCTCGGCCCCTATCCGTTCGATCCGTCACTGGTCGCGCAGGGGATTCCGCCGGATGACCGCGTGGATTCCGACGAGCAGCTCCACGGTCCGGTGGGCGGCACCCCGATGCCGCCACCTGCGCCCGCGCCGCCCGCCGGCCCGAACGTCGCCCCGAGCGCGTTCGGTGCGGGTGGCTCCGATGGACCGTCGGTGGCGATCGCCACCTACGATCCGCAGACCGGCAAGTACGCCACACCCGACGGCAAGGTGTTCACCCAGCCGGCTCTCGCCACGAATGCCGTTGCAGGTCAGGACAAGAGGTGGCAGGACATGCTGCCGACCGGGGCGTGAGTCAGCCCAGCTTGACGAGTTTGAACGGCATCGTGATGAACAGGGGCCTGCTGACGCCGCAGGCGCCGCTGGGCCCGGTCGTCTGGTCCTCTCCGACCAGCATGGTGGAGGCCGGGTCGGTCATGCTGCCGTCGGGCACCGTCGGCACGAACCGGAACACCTGGAGGCCGTCGGCCGCCGTGCCGTCCGGACAGGGCGCCCACCGCGGCACGGTGTGTTTGACGTACCAGATGCCGCCCTTCTTGTAGATCGGCGCCTCCCAGCCCTGGTCACTGCGGACGGTGCCGGTGCATTCGGTGGGGTAGCTGCAGACGGTGTCGATCGTCCAGGTGGCGCGGACGGTGGCCTCGTCGCGGAAGACCTCGTTCTTCTTGGCCCATTCGCCGTTGGACGTGGCGGAGTAGGTGCCGTCGAGCCCCCACTCCGGGTCCGCCGATGCGGTCGCCGGATGTGCCAGGCTCGCAACAGCAGCCAGCGCGCCGGCAGTGGTGACCACGCTCAGAACCCGCAACGCTTCCTCCTCAGCACTCGCCGATGCGCGACGCTAACAGCGCCGCCACCGAGCGCGCCGCCGCATCGGCCGCTGAGCGGGACGATCGGCGCGCGCACGTCGACACGAGTGCCACAGTGGGCCCGTGCGCACGACCGTCTTCGCCGTTCCCCTCGCGGTGACCGCCGCCGTCCTCACCGCAGCACCGGTCGGCGCGGACCCGCTCGGATGCGAGGAGCCCGCCTGCGTTCCGGGTATCGCAGGCAACGTCGCGCTCGGCGCATCGTGCGCCGACACCAGCCATTACGTGTTCGGCACCACGGAATGGGGGCGGCTGGTGTTCTGCGGCTCACCGCGCCGGTACGCGCCGAGGTACTTCCGCTCACCGCCCATGGAGGGCATCCGGGTGGAGAACACCAACTGCACCGGTTTCGAGAACTCGGTGGCGCAAGCACCCGACGGGTTGTTCCTCAGCTGCGTGGCCGCCAGCGGTGAGAGTCTCTGGGTGCGCGGAGTCAACGCGTGACGCGCACGGCCGCTGCGCTGACGGCCGCGATCGCCGCCCTGATCCTCGGTGCGGCGCCGCCGGCGTTGGCGCAGGGGCCGGCGCCCCACCACATCCGCTACGTGGTCACCGTCGATCAACCGGCGAAGGCCGACATCTACTACCGCGACGCCGATCCGCCGACGTGGGCCGACTACAGCCACAATCCCTACCGGTTCAGCCCGAAGGCGGAGGTCGTTCTCGACCCGGGCCGGCCGTGGGTGCTCGAGGCCGCTCTCGTGGATCCGACCCGCTGGGCGATGGTCACGGCGAGCAGCGGCATCGGTCCCGACCGGCCGAACTTCCGGTGTGAACTCGCCGTCGACGGGGTGGTCGTCGCCACCCATTCGGGGCCCAGAGGGGCCCTCTGCTCGTTGAGGAGTTGGTGACCCGTGACAGACACCATCGAAGCTCGCGCCCTCGCCGAAGAGGCGGAAGCCGAAGCGGCCGAGGCGCTGGCGGCCGCCGCGCACGCCCGCGCGGAGCGCCTACGCGCCGACGCCGCCGAGTCGGGGCGCACGCACCGCAGTGTGCGCCGTCCGCGCTGGAGCACCGTCGTCGTCATCCTTGCCGTGGTCGTCACCGGCGTGTCGCTTGCGGCGAGCGGCTACGTGACGTGGCATCACCGGGAGGCGGTTCGTCAGCAGCAGCAGTCGGCCGAATTCGCCGCCGCGGCACGGCAGATCGCGTACACGCTCATGTCGATCGACGCGGCCAGGGCCGAGGACAGCGTCAAGCAGATCCTCGACAGCTCGACGGGGCAGTTCCACGACGAGTTCAAGGCCGCCTCCGAGGATTTCGTCCGGCTGGCGCAGGACGGCAAGGTCGTCACCGACGTGCAGGTCAAGGCCGCCGCCGTCGAATCCATGACGAGGGAATCGGCGACCGTCCTGGTCACCACGACCTCGACGGTCACCAACGCCGCAGGCGCCGACAAACAACCACGGGCCTGGCGCCTGAGCGTCGACATCGTCAGGGAGGCAGGGCGACTCAAGATGTCGAAGATGGAGTTCGTGGCGTGAGCGGCCGCATGCGGAAACTGTGGGCGCGCTGGCCGCTGATGCTGACCGTCCTGGTCGCCATCGCGTCCGCCGGCCTGGCTGTCGTCCTGTACCTCACGCAGTACCGGACCGACGTGCGGACCGACGACGCCGCGGCAACGGCAGCGATCCGCGCGGCCTCCGACGGCACCGTCGCCCTGCTGTCCTACCAACCCGACAGCGTCGACACCGACCTGGCGGCCGCCAAGACTCATCTGACGGGCGAATTCCTCGACTACTACGGCAAATTCAGTGACGAGATCCTGCTGCCTGCGGCCAAGCAGAGAGCGGTGAGCACGGAGGCGTCGGTCGTGCGGGCCGCGGAAGCCGAGATCGGCCAGGACACCGCGAAGGTGCTGCTCTTCGTGAACCAGACGACGTCGAGCCGGGAGCGGCCGGACCCTGCGCAGACGGCGAGCAGCGTCATGGTCAGCCTGACGAAAGTCGATGACCGCTGGCTGATTTCGGCGTTCGACCCGATCTAGTCGACGCGGCGGCCGTCTCTGGGCCGGATGAACACGCCTTGAGCCTCCACGGTGGTCCGACCGGCGCACAGTATTCGGCCGCGGGCGTAGGTCTTGCGTCCGTCCTCGTGCTCCACCCAGGCCTCGGCCCGCAGCGGGCCCAGCGGCGTGGGACGCACGTACCGCAACTGCAGGGTGCCGGTGAAGGCGGGCCGGCTCGGCCGGTGTGCGGTGGCCCCGAGCAGGTGGTCGAGGATCAGCGAGCACACCCCGCCGTGGACGTGACCGACGGGGCCCTCATATGCCGCGCCGAGGTCCACCTCCGTACTGACCAGGCCGTCGGCATCGCGATGCACGGTCAGCGGCGGGGCGATCGGGTTCCGCTGACCGATGAGGACGTTGCCGCGCGGCGCGCTGTGCCCATCGGCGCCGGCGCGGACACCGTACGACCCCGCCATGAGCTGTTCGCCCAGGATGTCGAGCGCCGCAGTGACGTGGGCGTGCGCGGCGGCCAGCCGGTCGGGGTCGACCTCGGTGCGGATGACGGCGTCGATCAACGACCGAACCGACCGCGTCAACGGTTCGTGCTCGTCGCTCACCGCGGTTCCGCGCCCGCCATGTCCAGCGCGGCGAGGTGGCTGAACAGCAGCGAGGCGCCGATCGGGTTGCCGCCGCCGGGATAGGTCGTGCCGCTGACCGCGGCCATGGTGTTCCCCGCGGCGTACAGACCGCGGATCGGACGGCCCGCGGTGTCCAGGACCCGTGCGCGGGTATCGGTGCGCAGTCCGCCCTTGGTGCCGAGGTCCGACACCCCGAAGGCCGCGGCGTGGAAGGGCGGCCGGTCGATCGGCACCATCGGTGACCGGCCGCCGGAGAACGCGCGGTCATATGGTTCGTCACCGCGGCCGAAGTCGGTGTCGCGCCCGTCGGCGACCATGTCGTTGTAGCGGGCGACGGTGGCGGTCAACGCGTCCGCCGGCACGCCGATCAGATCCGCCAGCGCGTCGAGGGTGTCGGCGGTGTGCCACAGGCCGGCGTCCCGGTACCGCTCGGCCTCGACCATCGAGACATTGGTGGCCTTGACCGGCGGGACCGGACCCTCGCGGTCGTCGTAGACCATCCAGTACGGCACCGTCATCGCGCCCGAATCGATTTCGTCGAGTACGGCGCGGCCCAACCGGTCGTACGGCGCCGATTCGTTGACGAACCGCTCGCCGCGGTCGTTGACGAAGATGCCGCCGGTGAACCAGAGCGCGAACGCCGAACGGCCGTCCGGGTGGGTCAATCCCGGCGACCACCAGGCCTGGTCCATGAGATCGGTGGCGGCGCCGAGCCGGATCGCCGCGCGATGTGGGGCACCGGTGTTCCCGGGACACCCCATGCTGTCCTCGGACCGCCCGGGCACACCGCAGGATTCGCGCATCCGGGGGTTCTGCTCGAAGCCGCCCGCGGCAAGGAGCACACCCCGGCGGGCGCGGACCCTGACGTCCTTGCCGTCGCGGTTGATCACCGCCCCGGCGACCGCGCCGTCGACCTCGATGAGGTCGGCCAGCGGCGCGTTGAGAAAGGTTCGCGCATGCGGGAATTCAGCAAGGGCAGCAAGGAAGCGGCCGATCAGCGCACGGCCGCCGGTCAGCTGTGCGGGGGCCGGATGCCCGAGGCGCTCGGTGTCCAGTGGCCCGCGGATCAGCGCGGCCAGCGGTCCGGCATCCGCGGCGCGCAGCGGCACCGGCACGATGTGGCGGCGTCCGTCGGCGCGGGCGTGTTCGACCGCCCCGTAGTAGTCCGGCCAGGGCAGTTCGGCGAACTGGAAGTGCCCGTCCGCTTCGAGGTATTCGATGAGGCGCGGGCCGCCCAGCACGTAGGTTCGCTGCAGCTCGAAGGGCGTCCGGTCACCGACGACGTGGTGGAAGTATGCGAGCGCGTCCTCGGGGCTGTCGTCGACGCCCGCCCGCAACGCCACGGGATTGCACGGGAACCACATCCCGCCGCCACCTGAGTACGCGGTGGTTCCGCCGAAGCGATCGGTCGCCTCCACGAGCGCGACGGACAGGCCCTCGCGCGCCGCGGTGTAGGCGCCGGCGACGCCGCCGCCGGACCCGACCACGACGACGTCGACCTCCTCGTCGAATGCAGACATGGATCCCACCTTTCCGGGTGGCAGCAGCGATCGGCAAGTCCCGGTCCCGGTCAGTGGATCGCGCGAAGGCGCTGGTCACGGCGCGTTGCTACCCTGGATGGGTGAAATCCGCCGACGGCCCGAACGTGACCGCAACAGGTTGGGCCCTGCTCGGCGTGCTGTCGTACCAGGACGAGCTGACCGGCTACGACATCAAGAAATGGACCGAGTGGAGTCTGCGGTTCTTCTACGGCAGCCCGGCCTACAGCCAGATCTACACCGAGCTCAAGAAACTCGAGAACATCGGGCTGGTGACGTCGAGGGTCGAAACCGACGGCGGCGCCCGCAGTAAACGGCTCTACAAGATCACCAAGGCGGGTCTGGACGCGCTGAGCGACTGGGCGGATCGGGCGCCGGTGGATCCGCCGCAGCTCAAGCACAACCCGTTGTTGAGGGTGACGTTCGGGCATCTGACGAACCCCCGTCGGCTCAAGGAGATCATGCAGGACCACGTCGCCTACGCCGACCGCATGCAGCGCGAGGCCGCGACGGAGGCTCGGTGGGCCGAGGCGGAACCCGCGTGGGCCTACGGCCGGGTGGCACTGCAATGGGCCGAACGGTATTACGCCGCCGAACGCGAGCTCGCCCAGAGCGTCATCAAGGATCTCGATGCGGCCGAGGAGGCGTTCGCCGAGTCGGCCAAGTCCAGCGAGGACGGCAAGCCGTCGCTGGCGAAGGACTACTGGTACGAGATCGAACGCCGGGTCAGGGCTGAAGAAGGCCGTTAGCCTCCTGGCGCTGTTCCGGTGAGCGGACGGACGGTCCGCCGTACCCGCACTCCGCTGTTAGAACCGGAGCATGAGGCGTGAGGTGACGGTGCCCGAACCGGGGGTCGACCCGCTACAGCCGGCGACGCTCGGCCCGGTCCGGCTGCGGAACCGCGTCATCAAGGCGGCGACGTCGGAGGGACGGTCACCGGACGGTCTGGTCACCGACGAGCTGATCGCCTTCCACAAGCGCTTCGCCGACGGCGGCGTCGGGATGACCACCGTCGCGTACTGCACCGTGGCGCAGGACGGGGCCAGCGCGCCGGGCCAGATCCTGATGAGCGCCCGTGCGGTGCCGGGTCTGCGCAAGCTCGCCGACACCGTCCACGAGGCGGGTGCGGCGGTGTCCGCGCAGCTCGGCCACGGCGGCGTCGTCGCGACGCGCAAGGTCAACAAGGTCACTCCCAAGGCGCCGAGCCGCTTCGTCAATCCCCAGTCGTTCGACTACTGCCGCCCGATCAGCCGAGACGAGATCCTTACGGTCGTCGACCAATTCGGGGCCGCCGCGCAGGTGGCCGTCGACGCCGGGTTCGACGCGGTCGAGCTGCACCTCGGGCACCTCTATCTGCCGAGTTCGTTCCTGAGCCCGCTGATGAACCGGCGCAAGGACGAATACGGCGGCAGCCTCGAGAACCGGTCCCGGTTCGCCCGCCAGATCGCCCGACGCGTCCGCGAGGTCGTCGGGAACCGCATCGCGGTCATCGCGAAGCTCAGCATGGAGGACGGTAAACGGGGCGGGATCGCGCTGAGCGAATCCCTACGGGTGGTGCAGTTGCTCGACGCGGACCGCAACCTCGACGCCATCGAACTGACCCAGGGCTCTTCGGTGTTCAAGCCGATGTACCTGTTCCGCGGGGACACCCCGGTCGACGAGTTCGCGGCCGTCATGCCGCCGCCGATGAACCTCGGGGTGCGCATGGTCGGCAAGCGGGTGCTCGGAACCTTCCCCTACCAGGATCTGTACATGCTCGAGTCGGCACGCCAGTTCGTCCCGGCCGTCGAGCACACACCGTTGATCCTGCTCGGCGGTATCACCACCCGCGAACACATGCAGATCGCGATGGACGAAGGGTTCGGGTTCGTCGCCATGGGGCGCGCGCTGCTGCGAGAACCCGATCTTGTGAACCAGATTCGCGAACAGCCGTCGAAACGCAGCCTGTGCAACCACAACAACAAGTGCATGGTGACGGTGTTCGGCAAGACGCACTGCGTGCTCGACCCCGACCAGCGGTACGGACCGCCGACGGTGAGTCACGCGTGAAGAGTGCAGTGCTGGGCGTCGCGCTGGTGCTGGCCTCGGTGCTGTCGCCACCGACCGCGCAGGCCGAGACGCCGTACGGCAACTTCGAGATGCAGATCCAGGGCAGGTACGACTTCCACACCTGGCTGTGGGCGGTGTCGCGGTGCCCCGGCGAATGCCTGCGCGTCCAGGCGATCGCGCAGCCCGTGGCGAAGGCCTTCCCGTTCCGGGCGGATGCGCACCCGGTCGACGGACGCTACACCATGACCGTCGACGTCCCGGACGGATTACGCTGCGGCAACGTGTATTACGGCCCGGTGATTCCCACCCGTGACGTGTACACCTGGGATGACGCCACGCGGTCGGGGACCCTGTCCTCGTCGTTCGCCGCCGGATGTGACGGCGCACCGGGTGGCACGTTCACCTACCCGTTCCGGCTGGTTCGCCTGTAGAAAGCTCTGCATGCGCATCGGTGTGTCCACGCCCGTGGTCGTCCAGGTGCCCGGCGTGGCCTCGGACTGGGAGCGCGACGCCGGGATCGAGGATCTGCGGGCCATCGCCCAGACGGCGGATTCCCTCGGCTTCGACTACCTGACCTGCTCCGAGCATGTCGCCGTGCCCGCCGCCGACGCCGCGACGCGGGGCGCCGTGTACTGGGACCCGCTCGCCACACTAAGCTTCCTGGCGGCGTGTACGTCGCGCATCCGGTTGGCGACGTCGGTGGTCGTGCTCGGCTACCACCATCCGCTGGAGATCGCCAAACGGTACGGCACCCTCGACCGGGTCAGCGGCGGCCGGCTGACCCTGGGCGTCGGCGTGGGGTCGCTGGCCGCCGAGTTCGAGCTTCTCGGCGCGGAGTTCGGTGACCGTGGCCGGCGCGCCGACGACGCGCTGCGGGCGCTGCGCGCCTCCTTGTCGACGACTCGGCCGGCCTACGACGGCGAGTTCTACCGCTACGGCTCCGTGGCCGTCGAACCGTGCGCGGCGCAGCCCCGGGTACCGATCTGGGTGGGTGGGCGCACCCGGCGATCACTGCGGCGAGCGGTGGAACTGGCCGACGGTTGGATGCCGTTCGGGCTGCGGGGCCCCGAACTCGCGCAGATGCTGTCGGCGGTCGACGTTCCGGTGGGCTTCGAGGTCGTCCTGCCGGTCGGTCCGCTCGACCCGTCGGCGGATCCGGATCAGGCCGCGCGGCGGCTCCGCGCGCTCGGCGACCTCGGGGCAACGGCCGTCACGTGCACGCTCGCGGCGACCTCGGCCGGACACTACTGCCGCCAGCTGGAGGCCCTGCGCGCCGTGGCCGACGACGTCTAGCGTCGCGTCACATGTGGGTGCCGCCGTCGACCCGCACCTCGGTGCCGGTGACGAAGAACGCGTCGGCGGACCCGAGCATCGCCACCACGGACGCGACGGCGGACGGGTCCGCGAACATCGCACCGCCCTCGATGGCCAGCATCGGCTGCAGCCTCGGGAACAGCGAGTAGTCGGCGTCGTCGGGCAGGCCCGGGCCCACGCTCTGCCTGGCCTGACCCGTGCCGTCCGTCATCCCCGACGAGATCGACCCGGGCTGAACGCAATTGAAGCGGATGCCGTCTTTCGCGAACTCCAGCGCCAGCGTGTGGGTCATCGACAGGATGCCTCCCTTGGAGGCGGCGTAGGCCGACATGTACGGGTGGGCGAAATGCGCCGACGTGGAGCTGAAATTGACCACGGCGGGGCCGTTCCCGGCGCGCAACGCCGGGATCGCCTCCCGCGTGACCAGGAAGGTGCCGACGAGGTTGACCCGCAGCACCTGTTCGAAGTCGGCCAGCGTGGTGTGTTCCAGGCGCGCCGAGCGCAGTATCCCCGCAACGTTGACCAGTGTGTCGAGGCCGCCGAGCACGCCGGTCGCCTCGGCCACCCCGGCCTTGACCGAGTCCTCGTCGCCGACGTCCATCACGAACGTCGACAGCCGGTCGGACTGCGCCTTGCCCACGGTGTCCTGCAGCCCGGCCTCGCTGATGTCGGTGGCGACCACCCGGCCGCCCTCGTCGAGGATGCGCAGCACGCACGCCTGTCCGATGCCCGACCCGCCGCCGGTGATCAGCACGCGACGATCGGTGTAGCGCGAGAGACTCATGGGGGCTCCTGATTCCGTCGACGGGTGCCGCGACCCAGCATCGCAGGCCGGTTAGCCGCGCGGGCCCGACTCGGCTACTTCGCATTGCGCGGCGTCCTGCGCGGCGATGTAGCCGTACACCAGGCCCTGGGCGATGGTCGCGCCGGCTCCGGGGTAGGTGGCGCCGAAGGCGTTGGCGGCGGTGTTGCCGATCGCGTACAGACCACCGATCGGCGTACCGTCCTCGCGTATGACGCGGGCACGCTCGTCGGCGCGCAGGCCGCCGCAGGTGCCGAGGTCGCTGAGCGTCATCTTCACGGCGTAGAAGGGTCCACGGTCGAGCGCGCGCAGGTTCGGGTTGGGGGTGTTGGTCAGGTCCCCGTAGTAGCGGTCGTATGCGCTGCGGCCGCGCTCGAAGTCCGAATCCTGCCCGGCATGCGCCATTTCGTTGAAGCGCTCGACGGTGGCGACGAACCGCGGCTCCGGCACGCCCATCTTGCGGCCGAGGTCCTCGAGGCTCTCGGAGCGGTGGGCGATGCCGGCGTCGTACCAGGTCTTGGGAATCGGCATGCGCGGGAAAAGCTCCGCCGCGAAGACGTAGCTGTTGCGGTACTGCTGGTCGAACACGATCCACATGGATTCGACGGGGTTGCCTGCGCGCTCCCGTTCGAGAACCCGCTGCCCGAAGGACATGTAGTCGCACGATTCGTTGACGAACCGGTCACCGGTCTGGTCGACGATGATCGACCCCGGTAGGGACCGTTCGGCCAGCATGACCTTCGGATCGCCGTTCGGCAGCGCGGCCACCGCCGGGAACCACCATGACTGATCCATCAGATCGATTGCGGCACCCAGGTCTTGGGCGACCCGGATGGCGTCGCCGGTGTTGGTCTCCGCGCCCAGGCTCGCGTGTTCACCGAGCCTCTCGGACTGGAACTTCCAGCGCATGTCCATGTGGTGGTCGAAACCTCCGGCGGCGAGCACGACACCTCGCCGCGCGGTCACGGTGACCTCCTGACCCAGGTGGTCGACGACCGCACCGGTGACCCGCGCACCCTCGGTGACGAGATGCCGCAGTGAGGTCTCGGTCCAGATCGGGATTCCGGCGCGCAGCACACCGGCGAACAGGCCGGCCGCCAGGCCCTGCCCGCCTGCGGCGTACCGGCGGCCCAGCAGCAGACCGCCGACACCCTGCCCGAGTCGTTTGGCCACCAACGGGATTCCCTTGCGCGGCACCCGCGACATGAGGTTCAGCCAACGGTAATCCGCCCCGGTCGTGGGCATGGGGATCTTCACCTCCATCACACCCGGCCGGAGCTTCGGCAGGTACTGACCGAGCACCGCGATGTCGAGGGGGCGGCACTCGCAGGTGCGGCCCGCGGCCGACCCGCCCGGGCGCTCGGGGTGGTAGTCGGAGTACTCCCTGGCCCAGAACAGCCGCAGCGGGGTCGTGCGGCGCAGCAGGTCGACGGTGGCGTCGACGTGGTCGAGGAAGGCGGTGGACCGCGAAGCGGGTGCCGTGCCGTCGACCACCGCGTCGAGGTAGGTCGCAGCGCGCTGTGCGGTGTCCCCGCCGCCGTCGCCCTTGATCACGTCGCTGGCGGGGAGCCACAGCGCGCCTCCGGAACGCGCCATCGAGCCGCCGACGTATTCCGACTTCTCCACGATCAGCACGGACAGGCCCCGCGCGTGCGCGGCCAGCGCCGCCGCCATCCCGGTGCCGGAGCCCACCACCAGGAGGTCGACGGTGGTGTCGTGGACCGGCAGTCCGCCGGGGATCGTCGCCGTACGCGCAGTCGTCACCGGCGTGACGCTAGGGCGTCGCGTGTCATCGCAGCACCGACGCGCCCGGTCAGCGGAACACCCGGACGCCTGAAAGTGGGCGCCGTGTTGAATCGCTCCTATGACCGACCTCGTGAAGTATGGGCCCTGGGCCGTCATCGCCGGTGGATCCGAGGGTGTCGGAGCGGAATTCGCCCGCTCACTCGCCCGGGACGGATTCAACCTCGTGCTGATCGCCCGCAAACCCGGACCGCTGGACGAGACCGCCGCATCCTGCCGCGAACTCGGTGCCGAGGTGCGCACCCTGTCGGTCGATCTGCTCGGCGCCGAGGCCACCTCACGCGTCGTCGAAGCGACCGCCGACATCGAGGTGGGTCTGCTGATCTACAACGCCGGCGCCAGTACGTGCAACGAGACGTTCCTCGATGCCGACCTGGCCGAGTGGGGCAGGATCATCGACCTCAACATGACCCGGATGCTCGAGCTGACGCAGCATTTCGGTCGCCGGATGGCAGGGCGGTCACGCGGCGGGATCATCCTCGTCGGATCGCTGTCGGGCTACATGGGCTCGGCACGGCATTCGGTGTACTCGGGGGTGAAGGCCTTCAGCCGGATGTTCGCCGAGAGCCTCTGGCTGGAGCTGCGTGACTACGGCGTCGACGTCCTGGAACTCGTGCTCGGCGTGACGCGCACACCCGCGATGGAGCGGGTCGGCCTGAAGTTCGACATCCCGGGATTCATCGTCAACGACCCCGCCGAGGTGGCTGAGGAGGGGTTGCGCCATCTCGGTGACGGGCCGGTCCACGTCGCCGGCGGCAACGCCGAACGGGCGGCGCTCAACAGCGGGCCGGACCGCGCGAAGATCGTGCTCGAGTCCCACACGGCGATCCAGCGGCTCATCGGAGCCCGGCCGTGAACCCCGAGCCCGCCGACGACCGGATCGCGACCCTGGAAGCGAGGCTGCGGCGGCTCGAGGACGAGCGTGACATCCAACGAGTCATCGCGAGCTACGGCCCATGTGTGGATGCCGCGAACGCCGCAGGCGCCGCCGACCTGTGGGCCGAGGACGGTAGCTACGACGTCGAGGGCTGGCGCATGACGAGCCGCGACGACGTTCGCGCGATGGTCGACTCAGAGGGCCACCGGGCGCTCGTCGCCGCCGGGTGCTGCCACTTCCTCGGCCCGTCGATCGTCACCGTCGACGGCGACGAGGCCGTCGCCCTGTGTGAATCCCTGGTACTGCGGGCAACGGGCGAGACGCCGGCCGGATACGCGGTCTGGCGGGCGGCGGCGAATCACTTCCACCTGCGACGGATCGCCGGCACCTGGCGGATCGCGGTGCGCACGACGCGTCTGCTCGACGGCAACGCGGATGCGCACCGGCTTCTGTCGGCCGGTGTCGCGGGGGAGCGGCTCGACCTGTCCTGTTGAGCGGAACATTCGCGCCTACGGAGCGCGGGTCAGCGGTACAACAGTCACATGACGTCCGACATCGACGAGGTTCGGCAGATCGAAGCCGACGCGGCACCGACCCGGTTCGCCCGCGGATGGCACTGCCTGGGGTTGACGCGCGACTTCGGAGACGGCACACCGCACACGGTCAACGCCTTCGGCCAGAAGCTGGTCGTGTTCCGCAGCGGCGACGGCAGGATCAACGTGCTCGACGGCTACTGCCGCCACATGGGCGGTGATCTGAGCCAGGGCGAGGTCAAGGGCAACGAGATCGCCTGCCCGTTCCACGACTGGCGCTGGGGCGGCGACGGCCGCTGCAAGCAGGTGCCCTACAGCAAGCGGGCGCCGCGGCTGGCCCGCACCGCGACGTGGGCCACGCTCGAACAGGACGGCATGCTGTTCGTGTGGAACGACCCCGAGCGCAAACCGCCGCCAGAAGGCGTGACGATTCCCCGCATCGAGGGTGCGACCAGCGACGAGTGGACCGACTGGCACTGGTACACCACGGTGGTCGACACCAACTGCCGTGAAGTCATCGACAACGTCGTCGACATGGCGCACTTCTTCTACATCCATGGATCGTTGCCGACGCACTTCAAGAACATCTTCGAAGGGCATGTCGCCACCCAGTACATGAACAGTGCGGGGCGCGCCGACCTGCAGCCGCCGGAGGGCCCGAAGATGCTGGGCACCACCTCGGTGGCCTCCTACCACGGCCCGTCGTTCATGATCGACGACCTGACCTATCACTACGAGCAGGCCGATCACCACACTGTGCTGATCAACTGTCACTACCCGATCGACGCGAATTCCTTTGTGCTGCAGTACGGAATCATCGTCAAGAAGTCCGAGGCGCTGCCCGACGACCTGGCCATGCAGACCGCGGTCTCCCTGGGCGACTTCGTCAAGATGGGGTTCGAGCAGGACGTCGAGATCTGGAAGAACAAGGCCCGCATCGACAATCCGCTCCTCTGTGAGGAGGACGGGCCGGTCTACCAATTGCGGCGCTGGTATGAGCAGTTCTACGTCGACGCCGCCGACGTCACCCCCGACATGGTCGACCGCTTCGAGTACGAAATCGACACCACCCGCCCACGGGAGGAGTGGATGAAGATCGTCGAGGCCAACCTCACTGCGCGGGCGTCGGCGACGAGTGCGGGATGAGCGTTCGGCCCGACAACCGGCTCGACGACGCCCCGATGGCGCCGGTGACCTGCCGGGCCTGCGGTGCGGAGGTGCTGGCGCGTAAGAGCAGCTGGCAGCAGACCAGTGTGCAGTGGAGTGCCGAAGCGGCGCAACGCTGCCCGCAGCGACGCGACAGTGAGGCGCTCGCCGGACACGGCCGCAGGACGGTGTTCCTGTCCTGTTCGGAGCTGTCCGAGTCGATCGTCGACGCGGTCCGCGAGGGCCGGTTGGCCATCGTCGACGAGACGGTGGACGCCACACCGTAGTCTCGCCTCGTGACCGAACACACCGACCCGCCGGTGGCCGTCGTGACCGGTGCCAGCCGCGGCGCCGGCCGGGGGATCGCGCGGGCGCTGCTCGCTTCTGGCTGGCGGGTGTACCTGACCGGGCGGACGGTCGACAGCCTCGGCGAGGGTTCGGTCGCGGTGCCGCTAGACCACCGCGACGACGAGGCAGTGGCCGCGTTCTTCGCGCGCGTGGAGGACGAGAGCGGCGGACTCGACCTGCTGGTCAACAACGCCGCCGCGGTGCACGATGCGCTGACGGGCCGGGACCCGTTCTGGCAGAAGCCGGTCGACCTGGGCGACATCCTCGACGTCGGGTTGCGGTCGGCGTATGTGGCGTCGTGGCATGCGGCGCCGCTGCTGCTGCGTGGACCCCGGGGACTGATCGCGTTCACGTCCTCACCGGGGTCGGTCTGCTACATGCACGGCCCGGCGTACGGCGCGCAGAAAGCCGGCGTCGACAAGATGGCGGCCGATATGGCCGTCGACTTCGGCGGCACACCCGTGCACACCGTCTCGATCTGGATGGGCATCCTGCTGACCGAGAAGCTGCGCGGGGCGTTCGACGGCAATCCCGAGGGGCTGGCCGCGATGGCCGAGCACGCGGAGACGCCGGAGTTCACCGGATACGTGATCGACGCGCTCTACCGCGACCCGGCGCGCGAATCTCTGAGCGGGCACACGCTGATCGGGGCGGAACTCGCTGTGCGGTACGGAATCACCGACGAGGGCGGCCGGCAGCCGGTGTCGCACCGCGACATGCTCGGTGCGCCGCGGATCCCGAGCGACGTGGTGGTGCGCTGAATGCGCGCGTGGCGCCGAACGTGAGCTCGTGTGCGAGTCCTGGGCCTTGGGTTCAAGGCGTCTATGCAACAGCGGGTGGATTGAGTGGGTCGCACAGTAGCGCGTCGAGTGTTTCGGCGGGTGTTTTCCAGCCGAGGGTCTTGCGGGGTCGGTTGTTGAGCTTGGTTGCGACGTAGTCGAGGTAGTCGGCCGGAAATATCGAGAGATCAGTGCCTTTGGCAAAGTACTGACGCAGCAGTCCATTGGTGTTTTCGTTGGTGCCGCGTTGCCACGGGG
>NZ_LQIU01000004.1 GCF_001499995.1 Mycobacterium sp. IS-1496 | reverse complement strand
CTGGAGAACACCAGCCGAGAAACTCAACGAACTACTCTCAAACCCACCAGCTGTTGCATCCACCGCTTGAAACCGCCGCCCATTTCCGCGATCTCACCGGAGTCTCGACGCTAATTCCGTTCCGCGAGCGCCTGCGTGGCCGCGTTGTAGCCCGGCACGAACGTGATCCCCGGCCCGCCGTGGCAGCCCGCGCTGCCCAGGTACAGTCCGTCGATCGGAATGGGCTGATCGACATATCCTTTCGGTCCGGGACGGTTGGGACCGATCTGGTCGGGGTGGATCAGGCCGTGGCAGTAGTCGCCGCCCGGAGCGCCGAACATCGTGCCCATGTGTTTCGGCGTGAAGGTGGTGTGCCGGATGATCAGATCCTCGAAGCCCGGCGCCAGCCGGCCGATCTTCTCGATCACCCGACGCCCCATCTCGGCCTTCATCTCGCCGTAGCTCGACGGTTGGCCGGGGCCGGGGATCGGGAACCACAGCGAGAACGCCGACGCGGCGTGCCGTCCGGCGGGCGCCAGCCCCGGGTCGTTGACCGACGGGATCTGCAGGGCGATCGCCGGGTCGGCGGGCACGACGCCCCGCCTGCAGTCCTCCCACTGCTGCTGCAGTTCCTCGGGGGTGCTGAAGATGCCGATGTTGGACTGCATGGCCGGATCGTTGAGCAGTTCGTAGGGCGCCGCGAACTCCGGGACACCGTCGAGCGCGAAGTGCATCTGCAAATAGCTGCCGCGGTGGTCGATGCGCGCGAACCGTTCTCGCACATCCGCGGGCAGGGCGGTGGGGTCGATCAATCCGTTGACCGTCAGATCCGGTGCGACGGCGGACACGACGACCGGCGCGGCGATCGTCGACCCGTCGTCGAGGCGCACACCGGTGACGCGGCCGCCGGCGACGAGGATCTCCACCACCCGCGAGCGCAGCCGCACCTCGCCGCCCGTGGACTCGAACTGCTCCCGCAGGTGCTCGGTCAGCGCCCCGATACCGCCCCGGAGCTTCTTGACCAGCAGCGCGTTCTCGTCGGGAACGGCGAAACCGTAGGCCAGTGCGGCGGCGGTGCCGGGGGTCTGCGGCCCCCGATAGGTGGTGTTGACCGCCAGCAGCGACAACATCCCCCGCAGCGCGCCGTGCTTCTCGCGGTCGGGCAGGTACCGGTCGAGCACGTCGGTGACCGAGGCGAACAGCAGGTCGGTGATCGTCGACCGCTCGAACTCGTTCGTCGCGCAGGCGTACATCTCGTCGATCGACTTCGGGGGCACGCCGGCCTCGAACCGGCCCAGCGCCCGCGTCGGCGCCTGACACCACGCCATCAGCCCGGCCATGCCGTTGACCGCGTCCGCACCGTGCACCTCGTTGAGGTGGGTCAGCAGTCTGATCGGGTCGGTGTAGTAGACGACGGGCTCGTCGCCGACGCCGCGCAGCGACACCGACATCACGTCGAGGTCCACCGTCGGCAGCGCGTCGAGGCCCAGTTCTCGGCTCACCGTCGCCGACGTCGGGATCTGCACGGAGCCGGCGATCTCGAACCGGAAACCCTCGAAAAGCTCGACGGTGGAGGCCATTCCACCCGCGTAGAGCTTGGCGTCGAGGCACACGGTGCGCAGCCCCGCGCGCTGCAGCAGAGTCGCCGCGGTGAGCCCGTTGTGCCCCGCGCCGACGACGATCGCGTCGAAGTCCGCCATCGACCGAGGCTGGCACGACGTGCCGAGTTTTGTCAATATTGACAAAACTGCGGTCAGTCGAGGTCGCCGATCCCGCCCGCGACGGTGTCCAGCGCCTCGCGGGTCAGCCGCGCCAACTCGGGCAGCGACCGACCGCCGCCGAGCATCCAGACCTCCATCGCGCCGAACACCGCGGCCGCGATGCAGCGGGCGGTCACGGTGATCCGCATCCGCGCGTCGCTGCCGGGTCCGGGCGCGTCGTCGCGGGTGAGATGCTCTTCGATCGCGTCGGCGAACTCGGTTTCGACCTGGCGGATGTGGCGCGAGACGCGGCCCGGATCGAGCTCCTCGGCGCGCAACGTCGCGATCTTGGGCAGCGCCGCGTCGTCGTACGGCGACGCCATGATCGCCGCATGCACGGCCTCGATGAGCGACTGGTCGGCCGATCGCTTCGCCAGCGCCGTGCGGAACCACTGCAGGCCCGCGTCATAGTCGGCGAACAGCAGATCGTGCTTCGATGCGAAGTGGCGGTAGAACGTCCGCAGCGACACCCCGGCATCCGCCGCGATCTGTTCGGCCGACGTCTCCTCCACGCCCTGGGCGAGGAACCTGACCAGCGCCGCCTGGCGCAGCGCCTCGCGGGTGCGCTCGCTGCGTGCGGTCTGGGCGGGCCGGGCCATGCTGGCAAAGTACCGCACCGAAGTTATGTCAATATTGACAAAACTTTGGCCGGTCACGAGACTCCCGTTATGGTCTCGCTCCTCCTCCACGGGATTCTCGGTCTGGTCGTCGTCGGCGTCCTCATCCGATCCAATCCGCAGATCTACTCGCGCGTGCCGGCCGGCGCGCAGATCTCCGCGCTCGAGGCCTTCTACTACCTCGTCGGGATCGCCTCGATAGTGCTCGGCTACTACTTCAACAACCAGTACGTCGAGCAGTACGCGCCGCCGGACGGTCTGCACAATTTCGTCTGGGGCCCGGGCAGCTGGTCGGAGTTCATCGCGCTCGGCTACGACAATCCGGCGGCCAGTTCGGCCAGCCAGGACTACACGATCATGAGCGTGTTGATCTTCCCGGTGTGGGTGACCGTCGACGGCCGCAGGCGTGGGGTCAACCACGCCTGGCTCTTCATCGGCTTCATCCTGTTCGCCAGTTCGGCGTCGGCCTGGGCGTTCTACCTGGCCGCCGTCGAACGCCAGCGCAGGCAGCAGAAGGGAAGGGTCGCAGTCGAATCCGCGGTCTGACGCGCAGGCGGCGAAAGCCCGGTGTCCCGCGAGGGCGATCAGACCTTCGGGCTGTAGTGCATCGGGCTGTCCCGGTATTCGACTGGCGGCAGGTTGCGCGGCGGCGTGTGCACCAGCGGGGCGTCGGCGGGCAGCCGTCCGGCCGAGCGGTCCCAGCCGGCGCGGGCGCGGGGATGGTAGCGCCTGCGCTCGGGCAGCACCTTGAACACGAGGTTGACCGCGCGTCCGAACAACCGGTGCAACCGCTCGTCACGTGCAGACCAGTTGTGCCCCATCAGCTCCCGCACCGGCGGGTCGTACAGGCCGACGGTCACCCACACCGCGAACGGTCCGAGCGCCTTAAGCTGCAGCCGCCACATCCAGTCCGGAACCCACTGCAGCGACGGATGTTTCGGCATGGTCGACAGGTCGAGCACTTCGCGTGCGGCCCAGTTGTTCTCCAACACGTTGCGGCACATGTGGTCCCAGTACTCCTGGAACTCCTCCCACGTCTTCGGCACCGGGCGCATGCTCATCCCGTACATCCGGTACCACGTGATGTGCTCGTCGAACAGCTGGCGCTTCTCGTCCTCGGTGAGGCCGTCGCCGAAGCGCTCGGCGGTCAGGATCGTGCCCATGAAGAACGTGGAGTGCGCCCAGTAGAAGACGTCGGGATTGAGGGCGCTGTAACGGCGCCCCTGATCGTCGACGCCCTTGATGCCGATGTGGTAGTCACGCACCTCCGCCCCCGTCTGCGGGGCGCGGTCACCGTCGAACACCACCCCGCCGATCGGGTACAGCGAGCGCAGCAGCCGCGGCATCCGTTCGAGGAAGAAGATCGAGTGCTCCTGCACGGCCGCGCCGAGCTGGGGGTGCATGTTCTGCATCGAACCCGCCCACGGCCCTTGGAGCAGGCCACGCCAGTCGCCGAACAGCTTCCACGTCAGCGAGTCCGGCCCCAGCGGCGGCGGCCCGTCATAGCCGCCCGACGTCACCGGACATCCACTGGCCACAGGGGCGGAATCGCTGGCCGCCACGGGTACCTCGGAAGTATCTTGACTCACTGGTGCACTTTCCTGTCGGCGTCAGTGACACAAATTGACTACGTACGTTGTCACCAGAGCTTAGGAGCCATGTGTCTTCCGGTCAACGACGCGGGCGCTGGTCCGGGGTCCCCCTGCAGGACCGCCAGGCGTTGCGCCGCGACGAACTGATCGCCGCAGGCGTCACACTGCTCGGCGGCGCGGGCGGGCCCGCGCTGACGGTGCGCGCGGTGTGCCGCGAAGCCGGTCTGACCGAACGCTACTTCTACGAGAGTTTCGTCGACCGCGACGAATTCGTCCGCGCCGCCTACGACGACGTCTGCACCCGGGCGATGTCGACCCTGCTCAACGCAGAGACGCCGCGCGACGCGGTCGAGCGCTTCGTCGCGCTGATGGTCGACGATCCGACCCGCGGACGGGTGCTGCTGCTCGCACCCGCGTCCGAACCCGTGCTCACCCGGTCCGGTGCGGAATGGATGCCCAACTTCATCGAACTGGTGCAGCGCAAGCTCACCCGCATCACCGACCCCACCGTCCAGGCGATGGCCGCCACCGGACTGATCGGGGCGCTGACCGCGTTGTTCACCGCCTATCTCGACGGCCGGCTGGGCGCCACCCGCGAACAGTTCATCGATTACTGCGTCGACATGCTGCTCAGCCGGGTCACCAGCCACTGACCCCGCAGCGTGGCGGCGCCCGATCGGGGGTACTCCGCACGGACGCCGCACCGCCCGCGAATAAGCGGTCCCCGCTGGGCGAACGGACGCCCGTGACCCACGTGACACTCGTCCGACCGAACTTGATGTCACTCGGGTACACACATATATTGAGTGCAACCAACAGGTACAGATAACTCCCACGAGCTCTGCACCGCGAGGAGGACGAGCACCGATGCACGAGAACCTGACCGACCTGCACCTGCTGCACGAGCTGGAGCCGGTCGTCGAGAAGCTCCTCAACCGGCACCTGACCATGCGCAAGGACTGGAACCCGCACGACTTCATTCCGTGGTCGGACGGCAAGAACTACTACGCCCTCGGCGGTCAGGACTGGGATCCCGAGCAGTCGAAGCTCTCGGAGGTCGCCCAGACCGCGATGGTGCAGAACCTGCTCACCGAGGACAACCTGCCCTCGTATCACCGCGAGATCGCGATGAACATGAGCATGGACGGGGCGTGGGGCCAGTGGGTCAACCGCTGGACGGCCGAGGAGAACCGGCACGGCATCGCGCTGCGCGACTACCTCGTCGTCACCCGCGCGGTCGATCCCGTGCAGCTCGAGGAACTGCGTGTCGAGCAGATGACCCGCGGCTTCTCCCCCGGCCAGAACCAGCAGGGCGATCTGTTCGCCGAGAGCCTGTTCGACTCGGTCATCTACGTGACCTTCCAGGAGCTCGCGACGCGCGTCTCGCACCGCAACACCGGCAAGGCGTGCAACGAGCCGGTCGCCGATCAGCTGCTGCAGCGCGTCTCGGCCGACGAGAACCTGCACATGATCTTCTACCGCGACGTCTCCGAGGCCGGCTTCGACATCGCCCCCGACCAGGCCATGCACTCCCTGCACCGGGTGCTGCGCAACTTCAAGATGCCCGGGTACACCGTGCCGGAGTTCCGCCGCAAGGCCGTGATCATCGCCGTCGGCGGCGTCTACGATCCGCGGATCCACCTCGACGACGTGGTCCGGCCGGTGCTGAAGAAGTGGCGCATCTTCGAGCGTGAGGACTTCACCGGCGAGGCCGCCCGCATGCGCGACGATCTCGGCGTCCTGGTGACCGAGCTCGAGGAAGCCTGTGAGAAGTTCGAGGCCGCCAAGCAGAAGCGTCTCGAGCGCGAAGCCAAGATGGCCGAGAAGAAGGCCGGGAAGGTGCTCGCGTCATCAGCGTCGTAACCCCTGAGCGCGACACGGCCCGATCCGACCTGCGGATCGGGCCGATCGCGTTGCGCAGCCCGGTCGTGCTGGCACCGATGGCCGGCGTCACGAACGTCGCGTTCCGCACGCTGTGCCGTGAGCTCGAGGTGGCCAGGGCCGGCACCGTCAGCGGCCTGTACGTGTGCGAGATGGTCACCGCTCGGGCACTCGTCGAACGCCATCCGGTGACCCTGCACATGACCACGTTCGCGCCCGACGAGTCGCCACGGTCTCTGCAGCTCTACACCGTCGACCCGGACACCACCTACGCGGCGGCGAAGATGATCGCCGACGAAGGCATGGCCGACCACATCGACATGAACTTCGGCTGCCCGGTGCCCAAGGTCACCAAGCGCGGGGGCGGTGCTGCGCTGCCCTACAAGCGCCGACTCTTCGGTCAGATCGTCGCCGCCGCGGTGCGCGCCACCGAGGGCACGGACATCCCCGTCACGGTGAAGTTCCGGATCGGCATCGACGACGCCCACCACACCCACCTCGATGCCGGGCGCATCGCCGCCGAAGAGGGGGCGGCCGCCGTCGCCCTGCATGCCCGCACCGCGGCACAGCGCTACTCGGGCACCGCCGACTGGGATCAGATCGCCGCGCTCAAGGCTCACGTCAGCACCGTCCCGGTGCTCGGCAACGGCGACATCTTCGACGCCGACGACGCGCTGGCGATGATGGCCGCCACGGGCTGCGACGGCGTCGTGATCGGGCGCGGCTGCCTGGGCCGTCCGTGGCTGTTCGCCGAACTGTCGGCCAGGTTCACCGGCCGCCCGCTGCCCGTCCCGCCCACCCTCGGCGAGGTCGCCGACATCATCCGCAGGCACGGCGACCTGCTCACCGACCACTTCGGCGAGGACAAGGCCATGCGCGACATCCGCAAGCACGTCGCGTGGTACCTGCACGGATTCCCCGCCGGATCGGATCTGCGACGGGCACTCGCGCTGGTCAAGACGCGCGCCGAGCTCTCCGAGCTGCTCGACCGGCTCGATCCCGACGTCCCTTTCCCGCCCGCCGCGACGGGCCCGCGCGGTCGTCAGGGCTCGGCCGCGTCGGTGTCCCTGCCGGAGGGCTGGCTGGCCGATCCGGACGACTGCACGGTGCCCGCTGGTGCGGACGTCATGCACTCCGGCGGCTGACCAGTAGCGATACCGAGACGTTCTCGAGACGTTCTCCGGCTGGATGCCTCACAGGATTGCTCGTTACGATGTGGTTCTCGCTGCAGCCCGGCTCCGGTGGCGGAGTTCTCGATGCGCTGCTACAAGACAGTGAGCCCGCGCGCGTTCTCGGCGCGCACCACGCGAAGTCGGAGGCCGGTTGGAGATGAGTGACGGCGACAGCCACGGTGCTGATGCCACTCCCGACCCTCGGCGTCCCCGCGAGCCACGGTCCGACTGGGACAACCAATGGCTTACCCGATCCAACCGGCGATCGGCGGGTGCCGCGCCGTGGGAACGCAGTGAACCCCTCAGACGCGCGCAACCGGAACCGGATGCCGACGTCGACGTGCCCGAAAAGACCGACGAGTCCGGAGAGCCAGGTGGCAGCCACACCGAGGGTGTGGTGACCGTCGCCGACCTGATCGCCAAGCTCAACGGCGACGGCACGGCGCCGGCGGAGATCACGCCCAAGCGCAGGCGCGCCGAGCCCGAACCGGAGCCCGAACCCGAACCGGAGCCGGAGCCGCCCGCCGCAGAAACCGAGATCATCGAGGCGATCCGCGAACCCGTCCGCGAGCCGGCCGACCCGGACCGCCAGGACACCGAGATCATCCCCGCGGCGACCGGCGCGTATGCCGACCACCTGCCCGTCCTGGCCGCGGATCCGGGTGACCGGGTGCCGCCGTACCGCATCGGCGGCGGCGGAACGGCGGTCGCTCAGGACGAACCGCACCGGCGCCGCCGGATCATCCTGGCCGGACGTGCCGCGGCCGCACTGCTCGCGGTGCTCGCGCTGGTGCTCACCGGCGGCGCCTGGCAGTGGCAGTCGTCGAAGAACAACCTGATGAACCGGGTGTCGGCGCTGGATCAGGACAGCCGCGACATCGTCGATCCGAACGCCCAGTTCGGTGACGAGAACTTCCTGATCGTGGGTGTGGACAGCCGCATCGGCGACAACAGCGGCATGGGCGCGGGCACCACCGACGACGCCGCAGGCGCCAGGTCGGACACCGTCATGCTGGTCAACATCCCGGCCAACCGGAAACGCGTCGTGGCGGTGTCCTTTCCCCGCGACCTGTCCATCGATCCGATGGAGTGCGAGCCCTGGAATCCGGAGACGGGCGCGTACGGTCCGATCGAGGACCCGGAGTCGCCGATGTACGGGCAGGAAACGGTCTACACCGAGTACAAGCTCAACTCGGCGTACGCGGTCGGCGGGCCGAAGTGTCTGGTCAAGGTCGTGCAGAAGCTCTCCGGTCTGTCGGTGAACCGCTTCATGGCCGTCGACTTCGCGGGGTTCTCCAAGATGGTCGACGCGCTGGGCGGTGTCGAGGTCTGCAGCACCGAACCGTTGGAGGACTACGAACTCGGCACGGTGCTGCCGGTCGCCGGCCGCCAGATGGTCGACGGGCACACCGCGCTCAACTACGTGCGCGCCCGACAGGTCACCACCGAGATCAACGGCGACTACGGCCGCATCAAGCGCCAGCAGCGGTTCCTGTCGTCGCTGCTGCGTTCGCTCATCTCCAAGGAAGTGTTCTTCTCGCTGTCCAAGCTCAACAACGTGGTCAACATGTTCATCGACGACAGCTACGTCGACAACATCGACACCCGCGACCTGGTGACGCTGGGCCAGTCGATCCAGGGGGTGACCGCGGGACGGATCAGCTTCGTCACCGTGCCGACCACCGGCTACGCCGACGAGTACGGCAACGAGACACCCCGCACCGACGATATGAACGCGCTGTTCACCGCGATCATCAACGACGCCCCCCTGCCCGGGGAGAAGAACGCGGACAACACCCCGGTGCCGGGCACCCCGGAGTCGACGACGGCGGATCCGGAGGCCGAGGCGGCCGGATCCGACGACCAGCCGAACGCCGAACTGGTCAACGCCGTCACCACCGAACCGCAGGACGTCACTGTGCAGGTGTCGAACTCGACCGGGCAGACCGGCCTGGGCGCGACCACCGCCGGAGCGCTGCAGGAGTACGGCTTCAACGTCACCACGCCCGATGACTACCCCAGCGCGATGACCGCGACGACGGTGTTCTTCTCCCCCGGCAACGAGCAGGCGGCGGCCACGGTCGCGTCGTCGTTCGCCAACCCCACCATCGAACGGGTCGGCGGCATGGGCGACATCGTCCAGGTGGTGTTGGGCAGCGACTTCGACACCGTCGGCGCCCCGACCCCCAGCGGCTCGCCCGTCCAGGTGAACGTGTTACACGACACCGGCAGCACGCCGGCTCCCCTGCCCGAGGATCTCAACGTCACCAACGCCGCCGACACCAGCTGCGAATAGCCCGCCCGGAAGCGTTCGGGCAGGTGGCATTCACCGTCAGTTCACCCGCGGCTCCGTGACGATGCCTCCTGTGACCTCTAGTCTGGACACATGCGAACCGCGTACCACGAGCAACTAGGGGCCCTCACCGATCAGCTGGGTGAGATGTGCGGCCTGGCCGGCGGAGCGATGGAGCGCGCGACACAGGCACTGCTGCAGGCCGACCTGGTTCTGGCCGAACAAGTCATCTCCGACCACGATCAGATCGCCACCATGAGCGCCCGCGCCGAGGAGGCCGCGTTCGTGCTGCTGGCGCTGCAGGCTCCCGTCGCGGGGGATCTGCGCGCCGTGGTCAGTTCCATCCAGATCGTCGCCGACGTGGACCGGATGGGCGCGTTGGCGCTCCACGTCGCCAAGATCGCGCGGCGCCGTCATCCGCAGCACGTGCTCCCCGAGGAGGTCAACGGCTACTTCGCCGAGATGGGCCGCGTCGCGGTCGAACTCGGCAACGCCGCGCAGGAGGTGCTGGAGACGCGGGATCCCGAGAAGGCGGCCCGCATCCAGGAGGAAGACGATGCGATGGACGATCTGCACCGTCACCTGTTCACCGTTTTGATGGACCGGGAGTGGAAGCACGGTGTGACCGCGGCCGTCGACGTGACGCTGCTGAGCCGGTTCTACGAGCGCTTCGCCGATCACGCCGTCGAGGTGGCGCGCCGCGTCATCTTCCAGGTCACCGGCGCGTACCCGACCGAAGAGGTCATCCCGACGCCGCGCTGAGTCGCACATACGTCGAAAGGCCCCGCCGCGGCGGGGCCTTTCGTGTGAGACGGCTCAGCCGAAGCGGCCGGAGATGTAATCCTCGGTTGCCTTCTGCCGCGGGTTGGAGAAGATCTTCTCGGTGTCGTCGATCTCGATGAGCCGGCCGGGCCTACCGGTGGCCTCGAGGTTGAAGAACGCCGTCTGATCGCTCACCCGCGCCGCCTGCTGCATGTTGTGGGTGACGATGACGATGGTGAAATCCTGCTTGAGCTCCGCGATCAGGTCCTCGATCGCCAGCGTCGAGATCGGGTCGAGGGCCGAACACGGCTCGTCCATCAGCAACACGTCGGGCTGCACCGCGATGGCACGGGCGATGCACAGCCGCTGCTGCTGACCGCCCGACAACCCGCCGCCCGGTTTGTCGAGGCGGTCCTTGACCTCGTTCCACAGGTTGGCGCCCCGCAGGGAGCGCTCGGCGACCTCGTCGAGCGTCTTGCGGTTGCGCACCCCCTGCAGTTTGAGCCCGGCCACCACGTTGTCGCGAATAGACATGGTGGGGAACGGATTCGGACGCTGGAACACCATGCCGATGGTCTTGCGCACGCCCACCGGGTCGACGCCGGCGCCGTAGATGTCCTCGCCGTCGAGCAGCACCGAACCCTTCACGTACGCACCGGGAATGACCTCGTGCATACGGTTGAGCGTGCGCAGCACGGTGGACTTGCCGCAGCCCGACGGGCCGATGAACGCGGTGACGCTGCGCGGCGGCACCGACATCGAGACGTCGGCGACCGCGTGGAACGCGCCGTAGAAGATGTTGACGTCCTTGAGGTCCAGACGCTTGGCCATGGTGGTTTTCTCCTAAACCTGCTCAGACCTTTTTAGGGGCGAAGAATTTGGCGAGATAACGCGCGCCGACGTTGAGCAGCGCGATGAGGACGACGAGGGTGAACGCCGCACCCCAGAGGCGGTCGGTGGGAACCGGATTCGCACCGGCGCCGGCCGAGGTCTGGTCGTACATCATGCCGGGCAGCGATCCCATGAAGCCGCCGAACATGTCGAAGTTCATGGCCTGGGCGTAGCCGACCAGGATGAGCAGCGGCGCCGTCTCACCCATCACGCGGGCCAACGCCAGCATGATGCCGGTCACGATGCCCGACAGCGCGGTCGGGATCACGATCGCCGAGATGGTCTTCCACTTCGGCACGCCCAGTGCGTAACTCGCTTCGCGCAGATCCATCGGCACGACCCGCAGCATCTCCTCGGTCGAGCGCACGATCACCGGGATCATGAGCAGCACCAGCGCGAGTGACACCGCGAAACCCGACCGTTCGAAGCCCAGCGTCGCCACCCACAGCGCGTAGATGAAGAGCGCCGCCACGATCGAGGGCACCCCGGTGAGGATGTCGACCATGAAGGTGGTGACCTTGCCCAGGCGGGTGCCGCCGCCGTACTCGACCAGATAGATGCCGACGAACACCCCTACAGGGATGGAGATCACCGCGCACACCAGCGCCTGCAGGACGGTGCCGACGATCGCGTGGTAGGCGCCACCGCCCGCCTGGAACGCCGTCATCCCGGCCTGCGAGTTCGTCCACCACGTCGACGAGGTCACCGCACCGATGCCCTTCGCCACGACCGTGAACAACACCCACAGCAGCGGCACGATCGCGACCACCACGGAGGCGGTCACCAGGACGGTGGCGACGCTGTTGGTGATCTTGCGACGCGTGCTGACCCCTTGGAAGGTGGGGACCTTGACGGGCCGGTCCAGGGTGGCCGCGGGGGTAGCGGGCGTGGTCATGAAGCGGACCGATCCTTTCCGGAGACCGCGGCGCGGGCCAGCGAGTTCACCACGAACGTCAGGATGAACAGCACCAGCCCGGCGGCGATGTAGGCGCCCGCCTTGTACTGGTCGTTGAATTCGCTTGCCGCGGCGGCGATCTTGCTCGCGAACGTGTAGCCGGCGTCGAACAGCGACCAGCCGAACGCCTGCTGGGTGCCGCGCAGGATGATCAGCAGCGCGATGGTCTCACCGAGCGCGCGGCCCAGACCGAGCATCGCGCCGCTGATGTAGCCGGACATGCCGAACGGCAGCACCGTCGTGCGGACCACTTCCCAACGGGTGGCGCCCAGTGCGAGCGCCGCCTCGATCTGGCCGCGCGGCGTCTGGACGAACACCTCGCGGGTGACCGCGGTGATGATCGGCAGAATCATCACCGCCAGCACGATGCCTGCGGTGAAGATCGTGCCACCGCCGGCCACCGACGCGTTGCCGGTCTGGAACAGGAACAGCCACCCGAGGCTGTCGTTGAGCCATACCGCGAACGGTTTGATCGCCGGGGCCAGCACGTACAGGCCCCACACGCCGTAGATGATCGACGGCACCGCGGCCAGCAGGTCGACCATGTACCCCAGCGGGCCGACCACCCGTTTCGGGGCGTAGTTGGTCAGGTAGATGGCGATGCCCAGCGCCACGGGCATCGCCAGCACCAGTGCGAACACCGACACGAACACGGTCACCTGAAGCAGGTCGAGGATGCCGAACTGCATCGCCGACGTGTCGGTGGTGACCCAGTTACCGCCGTAGAGGAAGAAGTTCGCCTCGTTGCGTGACAGCGCGGGAACCGCGCGCCACAGCAGGAAGAGCCCGATCGCCACGATGATGGCGACGATCAGGACGCCGGAGCCTTCCGCGAGTCCGCGGAAGACCCGGTCGCCGAACCTCACCTTGGCGTGGCGCGACGGGTCGGTGGAGATGGGTTCCGGTTCGGGGAAGGGCGCGGCCACGGCCTCGCCCGATCCCCGTTCCGTGGGATTCGGATATGTCACATCCAGCCTGTCGGTCATCGGATTCGCATTCCATCCTCACCGTGTTCGTGTCGCGGCGCCACCAGGGTCAGGCAGTCGAGCCGATGGCCTCGATGGATCCCAGCAGCCGCTCCTTGAAGCGGTCGGGTAGCGGGACGTAGCCGGCGGCGGACAGGCCGCCCTGCGCGTCGTTGGCGGCCACGGTGAGGAAGGACTTCACCGCGGCGGCCGTCTCGGCGTCGTAGCCGTTGGAGCAGACGATCTCGTAGGTGGCCAGCACCAGCGGGTACGCCCCGGCTTCCTTGGTCCCGTACAGCGAGTCGAGGTCGAGTGCCAGGTCGTTGCCCTCACCGGCGAACTGCGCGGCGTCGATGGCCTTGCCCGCCGTCTCGTCGGTCAACTCCACCGGACCGCCACCGTTGTCGATCTGGGCGTAGGGGATTCCGGCCTGATCGGCGAAGCCCTTCTCGACGTAGCCGATGGAACCCGGGGTCGCCTGCACGGCCTGCGCGACGCCCGCCGACTTCTGGGCGCCCTCGCCCGCGCCACCCTGGAATTCGCTGCCGTCGCCCTTCGTCCACGTCTGCGGGGCGGCCGCGGCCAGGTACTTCTGGAAGTTGTCGGTGGTGCCCGACGAATCCGAGCGGAAGATCGGGGTGATCGCGGTGTCGGGCAGGGTCTTGCCCTGGTTCAGCCCGGCGATGGCCGGATCGTTCCAGGTCTTGATCTGGCCCTGGAAGATCTTGGCCAGGGTGTCGCCGTTGAGTACGAGGCCGTCGACGCCCTCGATGTTGTAGGCGAGCGCGATCGGGCCGAACACCAGCGGGAGGTTCCACGCCGGGTTGCCGCCGCAACGCTCCGCGGCCTGCTGCGCCTGCTCCTCCTTGATCACCGAGTCGGACCCGGCGAAGTCGACGTTGCCCGCGACGAACTGCTCGCGGCCGGCGCCGGAACCGGTCGGGTTGTAGGAGAGGTTCTTGCCCGCGCACTTCTGGCCCCACACCTGGTTGAACACGGCAATCGCGTTCTGCTGGGCGGTGGAACCCTCGGCGGTCACCGAGTTCTTGCCACCGCAGTCGGCGCTGGCCGAACCGGTGCCGGAGGCCCCGGTGGTTTCGGCGGTGCCCGCGTTGTTGTCGCTGCCGCACGCGGTCAGCGTCAGCGCGGCGATCGCTGTGGCGGACACCACCATGCCCATGCTCTTGAGCTTCACTTATCCCACTTTCGTAGACGGCTTCGAACTCAACGCGCAACGTATGCGGCGCTGGTGGACGGATCGCCTATCGCGGGTTAACGGGCGGTGAACAGGTTCAGTGATCTCACAGGTTGCCGGCGGAGGCGGCGTACGCGGCGTCGACGGAGAACACGTCGAAACCCAGGCGCCGGTACGTTTTCACCGCCGCGGTGTTGTCGCCCTCGACGTAGAGCATCACGGTCGGCTGTGAGGAACCCGACAGTCGCCGGGCGAGATGATGCAGTCCGGTGAGCGTGAGAGTGGCGCCCAGACCGCGGCCCTGGGCGGCCGGGTCGACGCCGACCACGTAGACCTCACCGAGGTCGGGTCCGTGGATCTTCGTCCAGTGGAAGCCGAGCAGGTCACCCGACGCGTCGTCGAACGCCATGAATAGGCCCTCGGGCTCGAACCACGGCTCGGCCCGCCGTTCGGCGATGTCGGCGCCGGTCCAGCCGCCCTGTTCGGGGTGCCAGGCGAACGCGGAGTTGTTGACGCGCAACAACTCCCGATCATCTCCGGGTCCGGAATACGTGGCCAGCCGAACACCGTCGGCCACCGTCACCGGCGGCAGGTCGGTGAGCGGGCGACGCATCTGCAGCAGCTCGCGCACCACCTGCAGGCCGAGCGCGCGGGCGGTCGCCTGCGCGGCCTCGAGGTTGCCGTGCGCCCAGATCCGCGCCGACGCACCGCCTTCGGCGAGCCCGGCGCGGGCCATGGCCGCCCCCGTGCCGCGCCGCCGGAAGTCCGGGTGGACCACCAGTTCGGCCATCGGCGGTGCGGTGTCGGAGGGGGGCGCGAGGTTGAGGTACCCGACGACCCCTCCGGTCTCCGGGTCGACGGCCAGCAGGTGCCGGGTCCGGTCGACAGACAGTTCCCGCAGCACCTGATCGCCCACCGGGGCGACCCCGTCGAGGCGGGTCGCTGCCGCGATGACGTCGCGGATCCCACCCTGCTCGCCGTCGGTCAGCGCGCTCCGCCAGTCGATCGACGTCACGGTGCGCGCAACGGGTCCGCCAGCGAGGGCGGCACGCTGTCCGGCGTCTCGTAGTCGTCCTCGTCGTCGGACAGTTCGGTCTCCGGTGCGGGCGGGCGGCCGCGGGCGGGCCGCACCGCCTTGTAGCCCACGTTGCGCACGGTGCCGATCAGCGATTCGTATTCGGGCCCGAGTTTGGCGCGCAGGCGACGGACGTGCACGTCGACCGTGCGGGTGCCGCCGAAGAAGTCGTAACCCCACACCTCCTGCAGCAGCTGGGCACGGGTGAACACCCGGCCGGCGTGCTGGGCGAGGTACTTCAGCAGCTCGAATTCCTTGTAGGTCAGGTCGAGGGGGCGGCCACGGAGCCGGGCCGTGTAGGTGCCCTCGTCGATCACCAGTTCGCCGAGGCTGATCTTGCCTGCGTTCTCCTGGTTCGCCACCCCACCGCGGCGCCCGACCAGCAACCGCAGGCGCGCATCGATCTCGGCGGGCCCCGTCCCGGGCAGCAGGATCTCGTCGAGGCCCCACTCGTGATTCACGGCCACGAGTCCGCCTTCGTTGACGACCGCCACCACGGGCACCGACGTCCCGGTCGTGCCCAGCAACCGGCACAGGCCGCGCGCGGCGGCCAGGTCGGTGCGGGCGTCGCCGATCGCGACGTCGGCGGTACCGGCTTCCAGCAGCGACGAGACCTCGGTCGGGGCGGCCCGCACGTTGTGCGCGAGTAGCGACAATGACGGCAGAACCGACTCGGGGTGCGGGTCGACGGTCAGCAGCAGTAGATCCACAGGCCCTCCAGCAGTCCGGGGGCGTCGGCCGACGTCGATGTGCGGTGATCTCCCAGATTTGTGCCTGACACACGGCCGTTACCGGCCGTTGGGTCAAGTAACGATAGCGCGCCACCGGCAAATCAGCCGCGTCAAGTCGGGTCGCGCAAGCCGGGTAAGCCAGAATGTGGCGATGCGCAAGGTGCTGATCGGGCTCGTCGCGACGGTGACCGCAGTGGTCGTCGGAGCGGTCGGCGTCGATTTCGGCACCGCCATCTACGCCGAATACCGCTGGTCACGGGTGTTGCGTGAGGTCGCGAACCTCGATGCCGACCCGTGGGTGGGGATCATCGGCTTCCCGTTCGCCACCCAGGCGATGGATCACCGCTACGGCGAGGTGGAGCTCCGCGCCAGTGGTGTGGATCACCCCGTGGTGGGTAAGGCGTCGCTGGAAGCGACCCTGCACGACGTCGACCTCGGCGAGACGTCCTGGCTGGTCCGGCCGGACGCACCGATGGCCGTCGGCAAGGTGGAGAGCCGCATCATCATCAACTCCACGCACGTCGGCCGCTTCATCGGGATCCCGGACCTGCTGGTCGAGGCCCCGACCGGGGAGACCAACGACGCGACGGGCGGCACCACCGAGTCCGGCATCTCCAGCAACAAGGGGGTGGTGTTCACCGGCACCCCGGAGGCGGCGGGCTTCGACGAACGGGTGTCCGTCGCCGTCGACCTGTCCGTCAGCGGACCCGACCAGACGACGCTGGTGATGACGGCCACCGAGGTGCTCACCGGCGCGGGCACGGCCGAGCAGGCGGTGCCCGAGGACAAGACCGCCGCGGTGCTGGACGCGTTCAGCGCCACCATGCCGGGCCAGAGACTTCCGTTCGCGATCGCGCCGACCGCCCAGGGTGCGCGCGGTTCGGATGTCATCATCGAGGGCATCGCCGACGACATGACCATCACACTCGACGGGTTCAGACAACCGTGAGCTCGTCATGGATCGTGGTGATCGCGGTGCTCATCGCGGTGTTCGGCATCGCGCTCGTGGTGGGCCGCCTGATCACCCTGCGCGCCGGCCTGCTCAAGGGCGAGGCCGCCGCGGCGAACATCGACACCTCCGGGCTCGGCCTCTCCGACTCGGGTCCGACCGTCCTGCACTTCAGCGCCGTGTGGTGCGGGCCCTGCGACGCCGTGCGCCGCGTGGTCGACCAGGTGTGCCGCGAGCTGCCCGAGGTCGCGCACGTCGAGATCGACATGGACGCCAATCCGGAAGCGGCCAGGCGGCTTTCGGTGTTGTCGCTGCCGACCACGATCATCTTCGACGCCCACGGCCGTCCGCGCTACCGCACCTCGGGCGTGCCGAAGGTCGCTGACCTGCGGTCCGTGCTGGAGCCACTGTTGGCCTGATCACCCTGTCATTGGGTAAGCTGGCCGGGTGTTCGCCCGCCTCGAGCTGATGCTCACCAAGCGCCGCGCAGTCGATCTGTGCCGCACCGCGGGTTGTTGCTGTTGTTGTTGTAGCTGAGCGTCCTCGCGCGGCCATGGTCGCGTTCGCTCGAGCTAGCGGCTCTGGCCTGTCCACAACCAGACATCCAACGCAACAGGAGTATGACCACATGTCCACGCCGACCGACACCGCGTCGGACCCCCGGGTCGACGTCCGCGGTCCCCGGTTCACCGCCTGGGTGACCACCGGCGTGCTGGTCGCGACGCTGGTGCTGTCCGCGGTGAGTCCGCTCGCGGCGGCGGTGCTGCTCGGCGCGCAGAGCGTCGTCTTCGCGATCGGCGCCCTGCGCGGTCCCCGTCAGCACCCGTACGGCATCGCGTTCCGCCGGCTGATCGCGCCCCGCCTCGGCCCGGTCACCGACCGCGAACCGGCGGCCCCCTTGAAGTTCGCCCAGCTCGTCGGCTTGGTCTTCGCCGCCGTCGGCACCATCGGATTCGCCGCGGACTGGTCCGCGGTCGGTCTGGTCTTCACCGCGTTCGCCCTGTTCGCGGCGTTTCTCAACGCGGCCTTCGGCATCTGCCTTGGCTGCCGGCTCTACCCGCTCGCCGCCCGGCTCCGCCGGGTCCCCACCCCCGCATGACTTCGCAATAAGCAACGAAAGGATCATCGATGGCTCGCTCCGACGTCCTGGTCACCACCGACTGGGCCGAGAGCAATCTCGACGCGCCGAACACCGTGTTCGTCGAGGTCGACGAGGACACCTCGGCCTACGACACCGGACACATCCCCGGCGCCGTCCGGCTCGACTGGAAGACCGAACTGCAGGACCAGGTCAAGCGTGACTTCGTCGACCAGCAGCAGTTCTCGAAGCTGTTGTCGGACAAGGGCATCGGCAACGACGACACCGTCATCCTGTACGGCGGCAACAACAACTGGTTCGCCGCCTACGCCTACTGGTACTTCAAGCTGTACGGCCACGAGAACGTCAAGCTGCTCGACGGCGGCCGCAAGAAGTGGGAGCTCGACGGGCGTCCGCTGTCCAGCGATCCGGCAGACCGCCCCGCGACCAGCTACACCGCCAAGCAGCCCGACAACACCATCCGGGCTTTCCGCGACGAGGTGATCGCCGCGATCGGCGCCAAGAACCTGGTCGACGTGCGTTCCCCCGACGAGTTCTCCGGCAAGATCCTCGCCCCGGCGCATCTGCCGCAGGAGCAGAGCCAGCGCGCCGGCCACATCCCCACGGCCATCAACGTGCCGTGGAGCAAGGCCGCCAACGAGGACGGCACCTTCAAGTCGGATGAAAATCTCGCCAAGATCTACGCCGACGCCGGCCTGGACGGTGAGAAGGAAACCATCGCCTACTGCCGCATCGGTGAGCGTTCCTCACACACGTGGTTCGTCCTGCAGGAACTGTTGGGACACAAGAACGTCAAGAACTACGACGGCAGTTGGACGGAATACGGCTCCCTGGTGGGGGCCCCGATCGAGTTGGGAAGTTAGACATATGTGCGCTCCTCCTAAGCAAGGCCTGGCACTGCCCGCCAGCGTCGATCTGGAGAAGGAAACCGTGATCACCGGTCGTGTGGTGGACGGCTCCGGCCAGGCGGTCGGCGGCGCCTTCGTGCGCCTGCTCGACGCCTCCGACGAGTTCACCGCCGAGGTCGTCGCGTCGGCCACCGGGGACTTCCGGTTCTTCGCCGCGCCGGGCACCTGGACGCTGCGCGCGCTGTCGAAGGTCGGCAACGGCGACGCCACCGTCGCCCCGTCGGGCGCCGGGATCCACGAGGTCGACGTCAAGGTCGCCTGACCGGACTGATCGTTCGCCACGCCGGGGCGTCCGCGCCCCGGCGTGCGCGTTGACGGATTCGCAAATTTCTGTGAATTCGCTGCACATCCCACGATGGTCGGTCACGATGTGGTCAATTCCTGCGTCGTCGCAGGTGTCCACCCCGTTGAACAGGACTGACCATGAACGTGACGCTCGTGTGCGCGGCCGCATCAGCAATCGGCGCCGTTGCGCTGGCGACCGCACCCGTTGCCGCCGCCGGGCCCGAGGAGGACTTCCTCACCATCATCCGCAACGAGGGCATCGTGTGGGAGGCGGTCGACACCCCGGCCGTCCTCGACACCGGCCATGCCGTCTGCTCGGACTGGAGCAACGGCGCCACCTTCGCCGACGAGGTGTCCGATCTGCTCAGCGTCACCGATTGGACCGACTATCAGGCCGGTGTGTTCATCGGGGCGGCGACCGGCGCGTTCTGTCCCCAGTTCGAGTACAAGATCGGCTGACCGGCCGGACGCGAACCGCGTTCCGCCTGCGGTTAGACTGGTTTCGTGGTCCTGTTCTACGAAATCCTGTTGGTGGTGTGCACCTTGGTGATCACGTGGTTCGCGCTGTACGCGCTCTACCGCCTCATCACCGACGAGTCGTGACCGCACCGCACGAACCCGAAGACGCCGCCGGTTCCATCTTCTCGACGTCCGGCGACCGCGCCGTAGCGGACGCCGCCGAACGGGCCAAAGTCACTGCGTCGCGCAACATCCCCGCTTTCGACGATCTCCCCTTGCCCGCGGACACCGCGAACCTGCGCAGGGGGGTCGATTTCAACGACGCGCTGCTCGCACTGCTGCCGTTGGTCGGCGTGTGGCGCGGTGAAGGAGAAGGCCGGGGCCCCCACGGCGACTACCGGTTCGGTCAGCAGATCGTCGTCTCCCACGACGGTGGCGACTACCTGAACTGGGAAGCCCGCTCGTGGCGGCTGACCGAGTCCGGTGAGTACGAGCGGGTGTGGTTGCGGGAGACGGGGTTCTGGCGTTTCGTGTCCGATCCCGGTGACCCCTCCGAATCGCAGGCGATCGAACTGCTGCTGGCCCATTCGGCCGGCTACATCGAATTGTTCTACGGCCGGCCGCGCAACCAGTCGTCGTGGGAGTTGGTCACCGACGCGCTGGCCCGCAGCAAGTCGGGGATGTTGGTCGGCGGCGCGAAGCGGCTCTACGGCATCGTCGAGGGCGGCGATCTGGCCTACGTCGAGGAGCGTGTGGACGCCGACGGCGGGCTGGTGCCGCACCTGTCGGCGCGGCTGTCGAGGTACGCCGGATAGTGCGCGTGCGGACGATCACGGCGGTTCTGGCCGCCGCGGGGCTGTTGGCGGCGTGTGCGGCCGAGCAATCGCCGTCGGAATCCGGACCCTCCTCGAGCCCGAGCGGCCACGGCTCCTACGCGGAGTGCCTCAACGAGCACGGTGTGCCCGCCGCACCGGGCCCGAACACCGGTCCGCCCGCCGGCGTGGACCGGGCGGCATGGGACGAGGCATTGAAGTCCTGCGCGTCGCTGGCGCCGGGTCCGGGCTGACGCGGGAGCCGAAAGACCCGGGAAATGGGCGACCCCCGAGCCGTTGGTTCCTGGTTGGACGGACCGAGGGGCTCGGGGGCCGGGTGACTGCGGGGAATTCGCCAGCGCACGCAGGTCGGTGCTCGACTTCCCCGGTGCTGCTAGCGGGCAGCCACCTCACATGTCCATAAGTCACTCAATTTGTCGGACCACCTCCTTCCCTGTGTACGAGCGACCGTACCCGCGGATGCTCGCACCGACAAGGAATTTTCGGTACGCCGTCAGCGATCGCTGACGATGGCCGCGTCGACCAGCGCGGCCATCTCGCCCGCCAGCGGCGTCGGCCGCAGCGGCACCCCGTCGAGGGTATGCACCCGGGCCGCCAGCGTGATGCTGGAGACCAGCCAAACACCCTGTGCCGCAGTCAGATCGGCAGGAACCAGCGCCCGGTAGTCACAGTCGTAGCCCTTGTTGCGCGCCACCTCGAACAACGCCTGCTGGGTGGTGCCGCGCAGGATCGGATACCACGGCGGCGGGGTGAGCAGCCCCAGTCCGCCGTCCTCCATCTCGGTGGCGATCACCACTGTCGACCGCGGCCCCTCGAGGATGTGGCCGTCGGAGCTGACGAAGACGACGTCGCCGGCGCCCTGCTTCTCGGCGTGCCGCAGCGCGGCCATGTTCACCGCATAGGACAGCGTCTTGGCCCCCGCGAGCAGCCACGGCAGGTCGGCGGCGCCGGTCGGTAGGCCGCGCGCCAGCGTCAGCGCCGCCACCCCGTCCCGGCGGGCGGCCGCCACCCGGGCCGGCAGAGCACCGATCGTGACGAAAGCGGTTGGTGCGCCGCCGCTTTCGCGGCCACGGCTGTACACCAACCGCAGCACCCCTTCGTCGCCGCCGTCCGCCGCCCAGCGGTGTACCGCGGTGGTCACCGTCGAACGCCAGCGCGGCAGATCGGGGGCGGGCAGTTCCATCAGCCGCGCCGACTGGGCGAGCCGTCCGAGGTGCGCCTCCAGCAGGCAGGGACGGCCGTCGCGGACCAGCAGGGTCTCGAAGATGCCGTCGCCCCGGACGGCGGCCAGGTCGTCGGCATGCAACAGGGGTGTCTGCGCGTCGTGGACGGCACCGTCGAGGGTGACGACCACAGCGGGTCCGCTCGCCATGGCCCACCAGCGTAGACCCGTAGAGTTGACCTATGTCAGCAGTACCCGTGCCCGAAGGGCCGGACGCCGGGGCGGTGTGGCACCACGGCGACCCGCTGGGCGAACAGCGCGCCGCCGCCGACGGCGCCGTGGTCGTCGACCGCTCACACCGCGCCACCCTCGCCCTGACCGGCGGTGAACGCCGGTCCTGGCTGCACACCATCTCCAGCCAGCACGTCAGCGAACAACCCGACGGCACGGTCATCCAGAACCTGAGCCTCGACGGCCAGGGCCGGGTGGAGGACCACTGGTGGCAGACCGAACTCGGCGGCGTGCTGTATCTGGACACCGAGCCCTGGCGCGGCGATCCGCTGTCGGCCTACCTCCGCAGGATGGTGTTCTGGGCCGACGTGACGATCGAGCCCGCCGACCTCGCGGTGTTGTCACTTCTGGGTCCCGCGTTGGCCGACACGCCCGTTCTCGACGCGCTGGGGCTGGGTTCGCTACCGGCGGAATCGACCGCGACAGCCCTGCCCGGCGGTGGTTTCGTGCGACGGCTGCCCGCCGACGGACTTGAACTCGACCTCGTGGTGCCCCGCGCGGAGGCCGCCGACTGGCAGAGCCGACTCACCGCCGCAGGCGTCCGCCCGGCCGGGGTGTGGGCCTACGAGGCGCACCGGGTGGCCGCCCTGCGACCCCGGCTGGGGGTCGACACCGATGAACGGACCATCCCGCACGAGGTCGGCTGGATCGGCAGCGCGGTGCATCTCGACAAGGGCTGCTACCGCGGCCAGGAGACGGTCGCCCGCGTCCACAACCTGGGAAAACCGCCCCGCATGCTGGTCCGGCTGCACCTCGACGGGACCACCGACCGTCCGTCCACCGGTGACCCGGTGCTCGCCGGCGGCCGCACCGTCGGGCGGGTCGGCACCGTCGTCGAGCACATCGACGACGGTCCGGTGGCGCTCGCGCTCGTCAAGCGCGGCCTGCCCGCCGACACCCCACTGACCACCGGCGGAGAGGTCGAGGCGAGCGCGGTCATCGACGCCGACTCCCTGCCGGACACCGACCACGTGGGCGCGGGCCGGCTTGCCGTGGAGCGGCTCCGCGGCGGCGGCCGGTGAGTCTGGTCACCGCTGGCGAGGGCATGCCAGCACATGGCGGGCGGGCACGCTAAAGTGTTGGCAGGACAATAACGACATCGGAGAATCGGAGCCGCCAGTTCTCAGGGCCGCTCCGTTATTGCGCGAGGGGGTCCCCTATGGGCCGCGGCCGGGCGAAGGCGAAGCAGACGAAGGTTGCTCGTGACCTGAAGTACAGCTCGCCCCAAACTGACTTCGAACGGCTACAGCGCGAGCTGGCCGGCGGGTCCGACGACTTGGACCCCAGCGACGGCGTAGCCGACGACCCGTGGGCGCCCGAGGACGACTGGCGCCGCTAGTCCTTCCGTCGCATCAGAACCGCGGGTGCTGACCCACCAGCAGTGCCCGCGGCTCATCCTTGCCACCCTTTTTGACGGTCCCGAGCGTCCAGCTGTCGATGTGGCGGGCCGTCAGGATGGCCAGGGCGCGATCGGTGTCCTCCGGCGCGACGACGGCCACCATGCCGATACCCATGTTGAACGTCTTCTCCATCTCGGTGCGCTCGATGCGGCCGCGCTGGGCGATCATCTGGAACACCGGCGCGGGCGTCCATGTGCCGCGGTCGAGTTCCGCCATCAGACCGTTGGGCACCACGCGCTCGAGGTTCCCGGCGAGCCCGCCGCCGGTGATGTGGCAGAACGTGCGCACCTGGGTCTCGGCGGCCAGCGCCAGGCAGTCCTTGGCGTAGATCCGGGTCGGCTCGAGCAGTTCCTCGCCCAGGGTGCGACCGAACTCCTCGACGTGGCCGGCCAGGTTCATCCGGTCGATCTCGAGCAGCACCTTGCGGGCCAGCGAGTAGCCGTTGGAGTGCAGGCCCGACGATCCCATCGCGATGAGCACGTCACCGGGGCGGACCCGGTCGGGGCCCAGCACGTCGTCGGCCTCGACGATCCCGACGCCGGTCGCCGAGATGTCGTAGTGGTCCGGGGCCATCAGGCCGGGGTGTTCGGCCGTCTCGCCACCCAGCAGCGCGCAGCCGGCGAGTACGCAACCCTCGGCGATCCCGGCGACCAGCTGGCTGACCCGCTCGGGAACCGTGCGCCCGACGGCGATGTAGTCCTGCAGGAACAGCGGCTCGGCGCCGCACACCACGAGGTCGTCGACGACCATCGCGACCAGGTCGAGCCCGACCGTGTCGTGCTTGTCCATCGCCTGGGCGACGGCCAGCTTGGTGCCGACACCGTCGGTCGACGAGGCCAGCACGGGTTCGCGGTAGCCGCCGCGCAGTGCGAACAGGCCCGCGAACCCGCCGAGCCCCCCACGCACCTCCGGGCGGGTGGCTTTCGCGGCCAGGGGTTTGAAGAGTTCGACGGCGCGATCACCGGCTTCGATGTCTACACCGGCCGACGCATAGGAAATGCCGTGTTGTTCGGCGCGCTCGGTCATCGAGGGAAAGGCTACCGGTCGCGGTGTGCAGACGGTAAACGCCATCGGCGATCCCTGCCTGCGCGTTTCCCCGCGGCCGGGTCACCGGTGTGACACCGTTGGCGCCCATGAACTCCACGCGCGTTGCCCTGACCGCCGCGGCAATCACTTTCGCGGCAGCGACCGCCCCGGCGGCGCCCGCGGCGGCCACACCCGCTCGTGACACCCAGGGCACGATCCTGTGGGAGATGACGGACGCCGGGACCGACTACATCTTTCGGGAGATCACCATCGCCCCCGGTGGGAGCACCGGCTGGCATTCCCATCCGGGTCAGTTGTTCGCCACCGTCAAGGAGGGCGTCTTGCTGCACCACCGGGCGGACTGTTCGGTCGACGGTTTCTACGTCGCCGGTCAGGACATCAGCGAGAAGGGTGGCCCGGGCTACGTGCACATCGGCCGCAACGTCGGTCCGACGCCGCTGGTCCTGCAGGTCCTCTACCTCAACCCCTCCGGTGCGCCGCTCGCCGACGACGCACCCGATCCCGGCTGTGGGTTTGCCTGAGCCGTTCTGCGGTCATCCGTGCGCGTACCGGCTCCGAATCACACGAGACGGCAACCGAACGGAGATCTGGCGTGGCTGACAACATCCGGTGCTTGGTGACGGGCGCGACGGGCTACATCGGCGGTCGACTCGTCCCCGCACTTCTCGACCGGGGCCTGCAGGTCCGCGCGATGGCTCGCACCCCCGGCAAGCTCGATGACGCGCCGTGGCGCGCGCAGGTCGAGGTGGCGCAGGGCGATCTGACAGACCGCGACTCGCTGGTCGAGGCCTTCGATGGAGTGGACGTCGTCTATTACCTCGTGCACTCGATGGGCACGTCGAAGAACTTCGTCGCCGAAGAGGCCGAGTCGGCCCGCAACGTGGTGGCCGCGGCCGAGCAGGCCGGGGTCCGGCGGGTGGTGTACCTCAGCGGCCTGCACCCCGAGGGTGTCGAGCTGTCGCGGCATCTGGCCTCGCGCACCGAGGTGGGCGAGATCCTCATCGACTCCGGAATCGAGACGGTGGTGCTGCAGGCCGGCATCGTCGTCGGATCGGGGTCGGCGTCGTTCGAGATGATCCGCCACCTGACCGACCGGCTGCCGGTCATGACCGCGCCGAAGTGGGTGCACAACACCATTCAGCCGATCTTCATCGACGACGCCCTGTACTACCTGGTCGAGGCCGCCACCGCGGTGGTGCCGACATCGCGGACATGGGACATCGGCGGCCCCGACGTCCTCGAGTACGGCGATGCCATGCAGGTCTACGCCGACCTCGCCGGGCTGCGCCCCCGCCGGTTCGTGGTGCTGCCGTGGTTGACGCCGACACTGGCCAGTCGCTGGGTCGGCCTGGTCACACCGATCTCGTCGGGCCTGGCCCGGCCGCTGGTCGAATCGCTGGAGTGCGATGCGGTCGTGCACGAACACGACATCGACGCGGTGATTCCGCCACCGCCGGGCGGGCTGACCGGTTACCGCGACGCGGTCGCCGCGGCACTTCGGCAGAACGGCACCGCGGCGAGCGGCGGCAGGCGTCAGCTGTTGCGGTTCAGCCCCGCGGTAGCCCAGTAGGAGCCGTCAGGGCCGGGGCGCCGTCAAGGACGCCTGAGCGCCGAGGCGTTGTCGTTGTCGACCTTCTCCAGCGGGATCCCGCTGCGGGCGGCCGTGGCGAGCATGTGCTCGATGACGTTCTTGCCCAGTGCGGACTCGCCAGGCAGCTCGATCGGGTACTCGCCGTCGAAGCACGCCGAGCACAGCCGCGACGCGGGCTGTTCGGTCGCCGCGATCATGCCCTGCTGCGAGATGTAGCCCAGGGTGTCGGCGCCGATCGCGCGGCGGACGGCGTCGAGCATCTGGTCCTCGTCCTCGGCGCCGTTGGCGATCAGCTCCGCGGGCGTGGCGAAGTCGATGCCGTAGAAGCACGGCCACCGCACCGGCGGGGAGGCGATCCGGACGTGGACCTCGACGGCGCCGGCCTCGCGCAGCATCCGGATCAGCGCCCGCTGGGTGTTGCCGCGCACGATCGAGTCGTCGACGACGATCAGCCGCTTACCGCGGATGACCTCTTTGAGCGGGTTGAGCTTGAGCCGGATGCCGAGCTGGCGGATCGTCTGCGACGGCTGGATGAAGGTGCGACCCACGTAGGCGTTCTTCATCAGGCCCTGGCCGTACGGGATGCCCGAGCCCTGCGCGTAACCCACGGCGGCGGGTGTGCCGGATTCGGGGACGCCGATCACCAGATCCGCCTCGACCGGCATCTCGCTGGCCAGCCGGCGGCCGATGTCCACGCGGGTGGCGTGCACGGACCGGCCGGCCAGGGTGCTGTCGGGCCGGGCCAGGTAGACGTATTCGAAGACGCACCCCTTCGGGGTGGGGTTGGCGAAGCGGGTGGAGCGCACGCCGTCGGCGTCGATGGCCAGCAGCTCGCCGGGTTCGATGTCGCGGACGAACGACGCGCCGACGATGTCGAGGGCGGCGGTCTCCGATGCCACCACCCAGCCGCGGTCCAGCCGCCCCAGCGACAGCGGGCGGACGCCGTACGGGTCGCGCGCGGCGTAGAGGGTGTTCTCGTCCATGAAGGTCAGGCAGAACGCGCCACGCACGGTCGGCAGCAGTTCGAGGGCCGCCTGTTCGACGGTGGCGTCGGCGGCGCCGTGGGCCAGTAGCGCGCCGAGGATGTCCGAGTCGGTGGTCGCCGCGCCGGGGGTGCGGCCGTTGATCAGCCCGGCTTCGCGTGCCCGGGCGGCGAGTTCGGTGGTGTTGACCAGGTTGCCGTTGTGGCCGACGGCCACCCCGGTGCCTGCCAGGGTGTTGCGGAAAACCGGTTGGGCGTTCTCCCACGTGGTCGACCCGGTGGTCGAGTAGCGGCAGTGCCCGATCGCGACGTGTCCGTGCATCGCGGCCAGCGTCGGCTCGTCGAACACCTGGCTGACGAGGCCGAGATCCTTGAACACCAGAACCTGCGACCCGTCCGCGACCGCGATGCCCGCGGCTTCCTGGCCACGGTGTTGTAGCGCATAGAGGCCGTAATAGGTGAGCTTGGCCACATCCTCACCGGGGGCCCAGACGCCGAAGACGCCGCATTCTTCACGGGGATCGTTCTCGGGCTCGATGTCGTCGTGGCCGCTCACGATATGGCTGCTCCCAAGGGGCTGTGGGTGACGTGTCTGAGTCTACGGGCCGTATACCCGGTTATGGGAATCGGCGACGTGTCTTGAAACACCTATTTCGCGGTTACATTCCCGGGGTCACGACGGGGAGCCAGGTGGCCAGTTCAGCGGCACGGGACCCGGACAGCTGCAGAGCACCGCTCGCCGCCGCCTCGTCGAAACCCAACAACCCGGTGGCGACCAGCAGCCAGGTGCGCGGATCTGTCTCCACGACGTTGGGTGGATTGCCCCGGGTGTGGGTGGGTCCCGCGATGCACTGCACGGCGACGAACGGTGGCACCCGGACCTCCACACTGGCCCCGGGGGCGAGCCCGGCCACGGTGCGGGCGGTCAACCGGACCGCCTCGGCGATCCGGGTGCGGTCGGGGGCCGGCGCGGTGTCGTCACGCAGCCAGTCGACGACGGCCGACACCGCCGCGCGGGTCTGCGCCGGGTCTGCCGTGCGGCGGGCTGCCATACCTCAGTGTCGCAAAGTGGCCAGTCGCCGCCGTCACCCGCCGTACCGGGTGGCGAGCGCGGTCGCGATCGTCGCGGTTTGCGTTGTGGCCGCAGCCATCTCGATGCAGTTCCGCGGAGATGTCGACGAGCGGGTCATGCTGACGCTGTTGTGGCCGCACCATCATTCCTTGACCGCGCCGACGCGGCGCAGACGTCGCTGGGCGGCCAGTGCCGCGAGCGCACCGGACTCGTTGAGCGCAAGATGCGCGAGCATCGGGGCGGCCAGACTGCCGGACCGCTCCCCCAGCCACGCGAACACCCAGCCCGCGACCCCGGTGGTGAGCACAGTGCCTGCCAGTGGTTCCCCGGCGGCGCGCGCGTCCGCGATGTGCGAGAGACCGAAAGCGACCGACTGCAGCAGCCGCCCCCGTGTCGGTCCGAACGCCGCGGCGCCGAGGTGCCCCAGCACCCCGCGGTAGGCCACCTCCTCGGCCCACACCGTGCCCAGTGGGATGCGCAGCATCAGCCAACGCGACGGCGCCGCAGGCAGATCCCGCGTCGTCATCGCCGTGCGGACCCCGGGCACCGCGCTGGCCGCGGCGACGCCCGTGCTCACCAGGGCTGCGGCCACCCCGCCGGTGCGCAGGCCACTGCGTAGTGCCGGAGGGCGCAAGCCCAGCGGCGCGTCGGCGGCGACGGCCAGCGCCGCACTGAATACGCCGTGCACGACAGCGGCCCACCGTTCGGGCAGGCGCGGACTGACCAGACCGCTCAGCGTGACCAGCACGGCGGCCAGCGTCAGCGCCGTTGTCTCGTTGCGGCGCATCAGTATTCGGGACCGCCGGTCTTCTGCAGCACGCTCCGGATGCGCTCGGTGTCCCCCGGGCTCCACCCGGGTGGCGGTGCGACCGCCGCCCAGCCGTCGAGCACGGAGTCGCCGTAGTTGTGTCCGTGTCCGCCCGGCATGCTCGACGCGTTCGTCATGTCCGCGCTCACCTGCCAGAACGTGATGATCGGATACCAGCGCATCGAGGAAGTGCGGTCGTGACCCGGCGGCTCGCGCAGCCAGTCGGGGCGGGCGGTGAGCAGATCCGGTGAGTACCAGACGATCGGGTCGGACGCGTGCTGCAGGAACAACACCCGGGTGCCCTGCCACGGGGCCTGTGTGTCGCCGGCGATCTCGGCCGGATCGGCCGCCTGGGAGAACCGCACGGTGCGGCCCCCGTCGTAGCGCGGTTCGACCTCCGGCGTGCCGGGGTCGCGGCGCTCGGTGATCGCCTTCCACAGCGGGCTGGCGTTGGGCGGCCCGACCCACAGCACGGACGAGAAGCCCATGTCGGCGATGTCGGGCAGCCACGCGAACGCGGCCTGTCCGGCCATGGAGCCCAGACTCTCGCCGTAGAGAACGAGTTTCGGGCGCTGCTGCGGCGGCCGTTCTGACCACCGCTGCTGCACCGCGTCGATCAGCATGCGCCCCGACTCCATCGACCGCTGCTGATCGCCGAGGAACGAAATCCAGCTGGGCAGGTACGAATACTGCATCGCCACCATGGCGGTGTCACCGTTGTACATCAGCTCGATCGCGCGCGCGGCCACGGGGTTGACCCACCCGGTGCCCGTGGTGGGCACGATCACCAGCAGTTCGCGGTCGAAGGCCCCGGTCCGCTCGAGTTCACTGAGCACCACGGCGATTCGCTGTTCGTCGGTGTCGGCGGTCTGCAGACCGGCGTAGACGCGGATCGGCTCTTGGGCGGGCCTGCCGTTGACCCGCTGGAGTTCCTGCGCGTCCGGTCCGCTGGCGACGAAGTTGCGACCCTGGTACCCGAGGCTGTCCCACGACGCGAACGATGATGGGCTGCCGGATCGTTCGGGCTGGTCGGGCTGTCCGACGCCCTCGCGCGTCGTGGTGTTCTGCGGCTGGAAGACGCGGCTGGCGCCGGCGAGGAACCCCCGCAGCAGTACGCCGTTGATCAAGGTGATCAGCAGGACGACGATGACCGCGGTGCCGATCAGCAGCGCCATCTCGTCGCTCAGCCGCCACCGGCGGATGAGCCAGCGGGCCAACGTCTTGATGATGTCGAGGACGACGCGGCTGAGCGCGACGCACACTCCGCCCGCGAGCGCCGAGACCACCAGCACACGGAGGTAGCCGGACGTGTCCGGGCCCGTCAGGCCCATCTCGGCCGAGACCTGCCGCTGCCAGGCGGCGGCGGGCACGAGCATCAGGAGGCAGGCGGCGACCGCCAGCCCGACGATCCCGGCCTTGAGCGCGTACAGCGTCCGCCGGGACGGCGGCCACCCGGATCGACCCCGTAAGACGAAACGCGACAACATCTTCGAGATGAAGACACCGATGCCGTATCCGATGGCGGCGTTCAACCCGCCGATCAGGCCTTGGAACAGCCAGCCGCGCGGGAGCAGCGAAGGGGTCAGGGACAGGCAGAAGAACAGGGCGCCGACGGCGACGCCGGTGAAATCGAGCCGGATCAGGCCCCAGGCCCAGACGAGCAGGGGATGACGCCACGGGCGTTCGGGGGTGTCGGTGACGGTGTCACCGGCGGTGTTGTCGGTCTGCGCTCTCACCCGAACAGTCCGGGCAGCACGCCCTCGGAGGTGGTGCGCAACTCCGCCAGCGGCACCGTGAACTGGCCCTGCACCTCGATCGCGTCGCTGCCCGGGTCCACCACACCGACACGGGTGGCGGGCAGGCCGCGGGCTTCGCACATCGAGGTGAAGCGGCTCTCCTCGGTGCGGGGCACCGCGACGAGCACCCGCCCCGCGGACTCGCTGAAGAGGAACGTGAACGGGCCTGTGCCGTCTTCGAAGTTCTCGGGGATCAGGACACGGCAGCCCGTCTCGCCGGCCAGGGCGGCCTCGACGACCGCCTGGATCAGCCCGCCCTCGCTGAGATCATGTGCGGCGGAGATCAATCCGTCACGGGATGCGGCGGTGAGCACGTCGGCGAGCAGCTTCTCCCGCTGGAGATCGACCTTGGGGGGAAGACCGCCGAGATGTCCGGCGGTGACCTGCGCCCAGATCGAGCCGTCGAATTCGTCGCGGGTGTCGCCCAGCAGGATCAGCGTCTCGCCCGGTTCGGTGCCGAGGCCGGTCGGGATTCGCCGCCGGACGTCGTCGAGCACCCCGAGCACCCCCACGACCGGCGTCGGCAGGATCGCGGTGGTGCCCGTCTGGTTGTAGAAGCTGACGTTGCCGCCGGTGACCGGAATGCCCAGGGCCACACAGCCGTCGGCCAGGCCGCGCACCGCCTGGCTGAACTGCCACATGACGCCCGGATCCTCGGGGGACCCGAAATTCAGGCAGTTGGTCACCGCGACGGGGGTGGCGCCGGTGACCGCGACGTTGCGGTAGGCCTCGGCCAGCGCGAGTTGCGCGCCGGTGTACGGGTCGAGCGCGGTGTAGCGGCCGGATGCGTCGGTCGAGACCGCGATGCCGCGGCCGGTGGCCTCGTCGATCCGCAGCACGCCGCCGTCGGCGTGTTCGGCGAGCACGGTGTTGCCCCGCACGTAGCGGTCGTACTGCTCGGTGATGTAGCCGCGGCTGCACAGGTGGGGGCTGCCGACCATGGCCAGCAGGGTGGCGCGCAGTTCGTCGCCGGTGGTGGGCCGAGGCAGGTCGGCGGAGGTGTCGGCGTTGAGCGCGTCCTGCGTGTCGGGCCGGGTGACGGGCCGTTCGTACACCGGCCCCTCATGGGCGACGGTGCGCGGCGGTACGTCGACGACGGTCTCGCCGTGCCAGGTGATCACGAGCCGGTCCCCGTCGGTGACCTCGCCGATCACGGTGGCCAGCACGTCCCACTTGCGGCAGACCTCGAGGAACGCGTCGACGTTGTCGGGGGTGACCACCGCGCACATGCGTTCCTGCGACTCGCTCGACAGGATCTCGGCGGGTGTCATGTTGGCCGCGCGCAGCGGGACCTGGTCGAGGTCCACATGCATCCCGCCGTCGCCAGCGGAGGCGAGTTCGGATGTGGCGCAGGACAATCCGGCCCCACCGAGGTCCTGGATGCCGACCACCAATCCTGCGGCGTAGAGCTCGAGGCAGCACTCGATGAGCACCTTCTCCATGAAGGGGTCACCGACCTGCACCGAGGGCAGCTTCTTGCGGCCGGGGCCCGATCCCTCGTCGCCACCGAAGGTCTCACTGGCCAGCACCGATACGCCGCCGATGCCGTCGAGCCCGGTGCGGGCGCCGAACAGGATGATCTTGTTGCCCGACCCCGAGGCGAACGCCAGGTGCAGGTCTTCCTTGCGCATCGCGCCGACGCACAGCGCGTTGACGAGCGGGTTGCCCGCGTAGGAGGGGTCGAAGACGGTCTCACCGCCGATGTTGGGCAGGCCGAGCGAGTTCCCGTACCCCCCGACGCCGCGCACGACGCCGTCGAGCACCCGCTTGGTGTCGGGGGCGTCAGCGGCGCCGAAGCGGAGCTGATCCATCACCGCCACCGGGCGCGCGCCCATCGCCATGATGTCGCGGACGATGCCGCCGACTCCGGTGGCCGCGCCCTGGTACGGCTCGACGTAGGAGGGGTGGTTGTGGGACTCGACCTTGAACGTGACCGCCCAGCCGTCGCCGATGTCGACCACCCCGGCGTTCTCACCGATACCGGCGAGCATCGTCGAGCGCATCGCCTCGGTGGTGGTCTCCCCGAAGTAGCGCAGATGCACCTTCGAGGATTTGTACGAGCAGTGCTCGCTCCACATCACCGAGTACATCGCCAGTTCGGCATCGGTGGGCCTGCGGCCGAGGATCTCGCGGATGCGCTGGTACTCGTCGTCCTTGAGGCCCAATTCGCGGAACGGTTGCGGCTGGTCGGGGGTGGCTGCGGCACGCTCGACGGTGTCCAGCGTGGGGGCAAGCTCCTGCGTCACGCAGACAGTCTATTTCCCCGGGCCGGTGTGCTCCGCGTCGCGGGACGCCGGGTACCGCGTGGCGTAGGCGTGAGCGACGGCGGGTGCGGCCGCGCCGTGCAGGATGACGCTGCCCAGAACGCACAGCACGACGACCAGGCCAACGGTGTGTTCGTCGGATCCGTCGAGCACGTTGAACGCGAGCAGGCCGAAGACGATCGTCGTGGTTCCCCGTGGCCCGAGGCCGCCGACGAGCAGGCGTTCGGGCGGTTCGAAGCGGGTGCCGAGCATGCCGATCAGGACCGGGACGATGCGGACGACGGTCAGCGCCAGCAGGCTGAACACGACGGCGCCGAGGGTGACGCCTGCCTCGAAGATGGCCACGGCGGCCACCCCGAAGGCGAACCACATGCCGACCGTGAGCAGGAAGCCGACGTCGTCGACGAGTTCGAGGTCGCTGTGGAGGTCGTCGGAGTGCCGCAGGTATTTGAAGGCGATGCCGCAGACGAACGCCGACACGAAGCCGTTGCCGTCGATGGCCAGGCTCAGGCCGAAGGCCAGCAGCGGCGCGGCGACGAGGACCAGGCGGTTGGATTGGTGGGTGGTCCAGCCCCGCTGCTGGGCGGCGTTCGCCGCGAGCGCGAGGAGGGTGCCGACGAGGAGGCCCACCAGGATGGCCTTGGCGGCCTGCGGCACCGCCGCCTCGATCGCCTGCAGCGGGGTGTCGGCGCGGGTGTCCTGGTCGGCGAGCACCAGAGCGAAGATGAACAGCGGCGAGACGATGCCGTCGTTGTACCCGGCCTCGACGTTGAGCAGATCGCGCACCCGCTCGGGCACCCGCCGGTCACGCAGGATCGACGACACCGGCGCAAAGTCGATCGGTACGACGATGCAGGCGATCACCAGGAGCACCGCCCACGACGAACCGGGCAGCAACCAGAGTCCGAAGACCAGGGCGGTGGCGATGCCCAGGGGCAGAGCCACGAACAGGATGCGCAGTGCGGCCTTGGGCTCGTAGCCGAAGAGTCCGCCGCGCACGTCGGTGGCGTCGACGAAAAGCAGGATGGCCAAGATGATCTCGGCGACGTGTTCGGCGATCTCGGTGTTGAGGCCGTCCGCCACCCGGTCGGAGGTGGCGAGACCGATCACCACCCCGGCCAGGACGATCACCATGGGAGCGGTGACGCGCCAGCGCTCCATGCGCCGGGCCAGCACCCCCCACCCGGCCAGCACGGCGGACACCGCGATCAGCGACAGCAACACGACGGCGATCTTTCCAGGCGGCGTCGCGTTCGCGACCCGAGATGCGACAAGGCCTCCTGCCGGTCGACTCTGTCCCCCACAGAGTCGATGGCAGGAGGCCTTGGGTCTCGGGAGGCGGCTAGGCGGCCGGCTCGGTGCTGGTGTTGTCCGTGTCGTCGTTGTCGACCGTGGTCGTCTTCGACGGCGGTGTGAGGGCCTTCTTGATGCCGTCGCGCAGATCGTCGGCGGCGTCGTTCAGGCGGTCGCCCACCCGATCGATGGACCGCTCGATGGCCTTCGAGAACTGGCCGCCCTTGATCTGCCCCCCGTTGGTGACCTTCTGGTCGTCGCCCTTGGGGGCGGTGGCGTTCTCACCGTCGAGGACGTCCTTCGGAGCGTCGCCGGAGGTGTCCGCCGGCGGAACGTCGGACGTGATCTCACCGGCGGTCTGGCCCGGCTGCGCGGCGCCTGCAACCTTCAGCGTGGCCTCGATGTCCTCGTTGTCCACACCGGTCCTGGCCTGCTCCGACGTGACGGTCACGTCGGCCGGCGCACCGGGCAGATCGTCGAGGGCGCCGAGCAGCGCCTCGTTGATCCGTTCGGTCAGGGCCCACAAGCTGTCGCGGAACGCGGTGACGTTGCCCGCCGCGTCCGCCGGCAGGGCATCGCGAAGCCCGTAGAGCGCCGGGTCGGCGATCCACAGCGGGGCGTCGACGGTGTTCTCGATGAGATCCGCCAGCGCTTCCGGGCCACCCTCGGCGAGGGCCGCCAAGCGTGTCGGTCCCAGCACCGTCGCGGCGAGCAACCGAAGTCCGCTGGCGCTGAGGCCTTCAGACACGTCGAACGCGGAATCCACGGGGCTGGTCGGCGGGGTGTACTCCACCGGCGCCTCACGCTCGAAGGCGATGTTGAGCGTCCGCGCCAGCGTTTCGCCGAGTCGCGTCAGCGGATCGTCGGAGCCGCCCACCGACGGTGCCGCGGCAGCCGCCAGCGCGCTGGTCGAATTCAGATCCGGCAGGCCGAGATTGCCGCCGATGATGCCGGCCAGGTCGGGGAAGGCGTTCAACAGATCCGGCAGCTCGGCGGGACCGGTCGGCAGACCGAGCAGACCGGCAATGATCGCCAGCGGGTTCGGGCCGGCCAGCGGTCCTCGAACGCCGGGGATGCCGGTGAAGAAGGAGTTCCGCACACCGGCGGCGAACGCCGTGACGAGGTCCTCCGGCACCCGCTCCCACTCAACGCCTTCAGGGAGGGTGAGGAAGGGTGCGTACTCGCTGCCGAAGTTGCCGCTGAAGTCGCGGGGATACGGATCGAGCGGGTTGGTCATGTCCTGGGTGACGTTGGTGTAGCCCAGGTTCACCAGGATCTTCAGCGCCGGTTCGATCGCGTCGGCGAACGGGTTGGTGAAGCCGAACGCCCCGCCGGTGAACAGGTTGGCGATGTCGGTCGGATACCGGAAGGGCTCCAGCAGCGGCAACGCGTCGGACTCGACGGTGAAGAACAGATTGAGGGCCTCAAATCCCTCAGCTGGAATGTCGATGCCGGGCAGCAGCCCTCCGACGAGCGCAAGCACCTGTGCTCGAGTCAGAGGTATCGATCCGAGGGGGGAGGAAACTGTCAACCCATCGCCGATGATGCCGGAAGCCAAGTTGCCGGCAACACTGCCGAGTAGTGGCTCGAGCACGTCCGGAAGCGCGCCGGTCAGATCGGCGCCCCGCAGGATGTAGGTCGGGAACAGGAATGCTGCGCCGTTGTTGGCCAGCGTGAAGGGGTTCGGCCAGGCCGCGAAGTCGGAGAGCGGGTCGTATTCCACGGTGCCGTCGACTTTGATCGGCACCAGCACGGCACCGCCGTCGGTCTCCACGTCCACCTCTGGCGTGACGACGCTGTTCTGGCCGAACAGCCCGAGGATCGGGTCGAGCACCGGCGCGAAGCGCGCGGCGATTCCACCGTCGGCACGTCCGGGGTTGCGCAGCAGGATCAGCGGAAGGATGGTCAGGCTCGTTCCGTCCGGAGCTCCCTCGGCCGTGCCGCCGGGCTGATTGGGCAGATCGGCAACCACATCGGGATAGGCCATGCCGGTCGCCAGCGAGCCGAGACCGAATGCGATCACGATCGGGACGCGGAGGTTCACGAGTTCCAAAGGCACCGAAACCGGGAGGCCGAACACCGTAGTTCTAAGCGCCGTGTCGATCCCGCCGTACGGCGTGCCGTTGATCTCGTCGGCGATCGCGCTGGGGAAGGCCGGCACCCAGAACGGGTTGAGCCCGAAGAGTGCCAAGGCCCCGAACGGCGGACCGGTGGTGATGACGTTGATCGGCAGTTCGACGCCCGGCAGACCCGGAATCGTCGTCGGAATCGGCAGCAGCTCGTCGAGGCCGGGAACGTCGAGACCGAGCGCCTCGAGCAGGAAGCCGAGGTTCGCGTCTTCGAACGCGGCGCGTTGGGTCTCGTACGCGCGTACTTCAGACGCGGTGGCCGCTGCCGCAGCCGACGGAGCCGTCAAGCCCATCGTCAACGCGGTTGCCGTGACCGCCGCACCCCCCGCGACGGCGGCCTTCCTCATGCAATTCCGGGCCGCTTTGCGCCGAAGCCTCGCCATACCGTTTCCCTCCCAGCAACGTTTCGATGTTGTGTGAGGAAAATAACACCGATTATCAAGATCATGAGATGCGGCTGAGTTTTTCCTGAGAGATGGTTGCACGGTCAACTACGACACCTCGTGGCCGCAGCGCGTACCAGCAACTTTCCATCGAAATCACCGGTGATCTTGTCGAAATCCCGAAGTGACGGGTCCACACCGTTCCAGACGGGAGGGACTCCGACGATGACGCACACCTCATCGATGTATACGCAGTTCAACGGCATGCCGAGCCTGCGTACCACGGGCTCCTCGGTCGCCGTCGAGCTTGGCGGCGGTCCGCAGGGAAGCCGCTTCGATCGTCAGAAGTTGTCGCCGTAGGCAATATCCAGCGCTTGATGGGGCTTTCGCCAGAGCGGCGCGCTTGTGCACGCGCCGGCGGATTACCGCCTGAGAACTGCCACCGCCTCGGAAACCGAATGGAGCATGCGTGACCAGACAGTGATATCGACAGCTAATTCGCACAGCTCACAAACGCGTCACGCGCTCCCGATGCAGAACGCGTTGCCGGCCGGATCCGCCAACACGACCCAGCTGAATTCGTCCCCGAAGCTGTGCCTGCCCGTCTCCGTCGCACCGAGGCCGACGAGGCGCGCCACCTCCGCCTCGACGTCCGCGGCGGTGAAATCGACGTGCACGCGGTTCTTCCCCGGCGTCACGTCCGGCACCTTCTGGAAGGCCAGCCGCGGCCCACTCTCGCGCACGACGACCACGAACTCACCGGGCTCGAAGGCACTGACCTCACCGCCGACCGCCGCGGCCCACCATTCGGCCAGGGCATCGGGGTCGGTGCAGTCGAAGGTGATCATCTCCACGGTCATCGCCATGGCGCCGACGATAGATCAGGCCGGTGACAGAAACGCCTGCAGCGCCGCGGAGTACGCCGCCACATCGTCCGCACCCATGAGCTCCCGTGCCGAATGCATGGCCAACTGCGCCGCACCGACGTCCACGGTCGGAATCCCGGTGCGCGCCGACGTCATCGGACCGATCGTCGATCCGCACGGCAGGTCGGCGCGGTGCTCGTAACGCTGCATCGGCACCCCCGCCTGTGCACAGGCCAACGCGAACGTCGCCGCCGTGCGCCCGTCGGTGGCGTAGCGCAGGTTGGGCTGGACCTTGAGCACCGGCCCGGCGTTCACCTCGATGAGATGCCCGGGCTCGTGCCGCTCCGGATAGTTGGGATGCGTCGCGTGGGCCATGTCGCCCGAGGCGACCACCGAGCCGGACATCCGGCGCAACAGGTCCTCACGCCGCCCGCCGGCCGCCAACGTGATCCTTTCCAAAACCGTTGGCAGTAGCTCGGATTGGGCTCCGTGGTCCGATGTGGAGCCGACCTCCTCGTGGTCGAACAGCGCCAACACCGGCACCACATCACGGGGCTGAGCAGCCAACAGCGCCTCCAGTCCCGCGTAACACGTCGCCTGATTGTCCAGCCTCGGCGCGCTGACCATGTCGCGATCGGCGCCGACGAGCGTGGACGGTGCGAGGTCGTGGGTCATCAGGTCGGCGGCGAGCACGGCGTCCTCGGCGACTCCCGCCCGGTCGGCGACGAAACCCAGGAAGGACCCGGGCGATCCGCCCACCCCCCAGACCGCGTTCACGTGCCGCTGCGGATCGAGGCTGACTCCCTTGCGGTCCTCGGAGAGGTGAATCGCCAACTGCGGCACCCGAAGGAACGGTTCGTCGATACGGATCAGCCGGTGCTCGATCGTGTCACCCACCCGGATCGACAACCTGCCGCTGATGCCGAGGTCGCGATCCAGCCAGGAGTTCAGCCACGCCCCGCCATAGGGCTGCAGAGCCACGATGCGCCATCCGGACACGAACCGGTCCGGGTGTTGTTTGACGCGCAGATTTGGGCTGTCGGTGTGGCCGCCGACGATGCGGAACGGCGCCCGGGAATCGTCACCGGCCCGCCACGCGACCAGAGAGCCGGCCCGCACGGTGAAGTAGTCACCGGGCGCCGACGGCCACTCGTCGCTCTCGGCCAGTTCGGTGAACCCGGCGTCACGCAATCGGCTCGCGACGGTGTCGCACACGTGGAACGGCGAGGGCGAGGCGTCGATGAAGTCGCACAGGGCTTGGGGGCTGGCCGGCATCTCTTCATCTTGACGGCCGCAGGGCCGGTCCTGCCACCAGGGTCGGTCTTCTCAGGCGAAACCGTTGCCCCGCCGTCGAATACCGACCTAGACCGTCAGCACCGCGTCGAGCGCCGAGTAGAACAGCCCGAGCCCGTCGTCGGACGGACCGGTGAGCGCCTCGGTGGCGTGTTCGGGGTGCGGCATGAGGCCGACGACACGCCCGTTCGCCGAACTGATCCCGGCGATGTCACGCATCGACCCGTTGAGGTTCTCCCGGTAGCGGAACACCACCCGGCCCTCACCTTCGAGCTCGTCGAGCACCTTCTCGCTGGCGACATAGCGGCCCTCCCCCGACTTCAGCGGGATCAGCAGGTCCGCGCCGTCCTCGTACCGCGTCGTCCACGCGGAGGTGTTCGAGGCGACCTGCAGCCACGTGTCACGGCAGATGAAGTGCAGACCGATGTTGCGGGTCAACGCCCCGGGCAGCAGCCCGGCTTCGCACAGCACCTGGAAGCCGTTGCAGATGCCCAGCACCGGCATGCCGCCCTCGGCGGCGCGGATGACCTCACCCATCACCGGTGCGAACTTCGCGATCGCGCCCGCCCGCAGGTAGTCGCCGTAGGAGAAGCCGCCGGGCACGATGACCGCGTCGACACCCTTGAGGTCGGCGTCGGCGTGCCACAGGCTGACCGGCTCACCGCCGGCGAGCCGCACGGCGCGGGCTGCGTCGATGTCGTCGAGCGACCCCGGGAAGGTGATCACCCCTACGCGTGCGCTCATGCGTCCTCCCTCGTCACCGACCAGTCCTCGATGACGGTGTTCGCCAGCAGCGATTCGGCGATCTCGGCCACCGTCTCATCCGTGACGTCGCCGTCGATCTCCAACTCGAATCGTTTGCCTTGCCGGACATCTGAGACACCCGTCACACCGAGACGCCCCAAGGCCCCGACGATCGCCTGACCCTGGGGGTCGAGGATCTCGGCCTTGGGCATCACGTGCACCACCACCTTCGCCACGACGACGACTTTACCGGTGTCGCTGCACTTCGCCGTCTACCGGCATGAGCCGATGTACGCGGTGCACAGCGGCGCGCTGAGCGCGTCGAGCACGAAGGCGTCCGGCACCGGACGCCAGGTGACCGACGGCTGGGCCGTGGACCACAGCGCGAGTTCGGCGACGGTGCTGTTGCGCGGGTCGACGACGAGGTACTGGTGCAGCACCGAGCGGTCGGATGCGCTGACGACCGCCGCCATCCGGTTCAGCTCCGCGGTCGTCATCGACGGTGAGGTCGACGGCGCGGTGCGCTGACAGGCGCGCAGCGCCGCGACCGCGTCGTCGAACGCGGCGGCCGCGAGCTGGCCGCCCCGCCACGTCTCGCCGCGCCAGTGCATGACCTGAGCCTGTAGGGACCACTGGCCGTCCGGCGAGGTGACCGCCGCTTTGGCCGCGACCGCCGTGGCGCGGGGGTCCTCGGTGGCCGTCGTGGAGGTCGCGCACGTCTCCTCGAACCGGAACCGGGGTGTGACGGCGGTGACCGACAGGGCCGACAGGTTCGGCCACCGATACACGTCGTACAGCGGTATCGAGGTCGGTGCCATCCACGCCGAATCGGGAATCCGGTCGCAATTCGGCGGACAGTCCATCGGGTTCGCGGTGGCCACGGCCGGTGTCACCAACGCCAGTCCGCAACTCGCCAGCACCGCCGCAACCAGCAACCGCATCCGAACCCCCACCACCGGCCCCCGCCTGAGCGCCACAATATAGCCATGCAATTGACCCATTTCGGGCATTCGTGCCTACTCGCCAGCTTTCCCGACGGTTCGGCGTCCGAGACCACGGTTTTGTTCGATCCGGGCGTGTTCTCCCACGGATTCGAGGGCATCACGGGGCTGTCGGCGATCCTGATCACCCATCAGCACCCCGACCACGCCGACGTCGACCGCCTACCGGCGTTGCTCGACGCGAACCCGCAGGCAGCGCTGTACTGCGATCCGCAGACCGCCCAGCAGCTCGGCGGTTCGTGGCGCGCGGTGCACGCCGGGGACGAGTTCACGATCGGCCATCTGTCCGTGCGCGGGGTCGGCGGCCACCACGCGATCATCCATCCGGACTTGCCCGAGATCGACAACATCTCGTATCTGGTCGGCGACGGGGACCATCCGGCCCGGCTGATGCACCCCGGCGACGCGCTGTTCGAGCCGGGCGAACCGGTCGACGTGCTGGCCGCACCCGCGGCGGCGCCGTGGATGAAGATCTCCGAGGCCGTCGACTATCTGAGGGCCGTCGCACCCACCCATGCGGTGCCGATTCACCAGGGCATCATCGATCCGAGCGCACGCGGGATCTTCTACGGGCGCTTGAGCGAGATGACCGACACCGACTTCCGGGTTCTCGACGAGGAGAACGGCACCGAATTCTGAATCGCGGCGCTCTAGGCGGCCTCGCGCAGCGCGGCGCGCGGCTCCCACCGGTACACCTGCGGCACGCACCGATGCATCAGCGCGAGGTCGATCGCGTCGAGCACGGCCCGCCGCGGCCCGATGCGGCCGAGATGCTTGGCCGAGACGTTGAGCCGCACCGTGCCGGCGCGCCGGGCGGTCCGCTCGGCCGTGAGCACCACGGTGCGGCACCACCACGGCTCGGTCAGGAACCCGGCGCCGACACCCACCACGCGCGCCCGCACCGTCGTTCCGCGGACCAGGTCGGTCACGCCGCTGAGCCCGGCGAGCACCCGGAACCCGTTGCGCGGCAGAGCGATCGCGGTCCCCTGCGACACCATCCAGCCGGGCGCTGCGAACAGCCTGGTGCGCAGCCCAAGGTGCTCGAGCACCCGGTCGGCGCCCATCAGCCGCAGATTGGCCTCGTGCGCGGCGAGCGAGGCGAACTCGCTGCGTCGCTTCTTGGTGGCCGCCTCGTCGAAACCGTGCAGCACGATCGCGTCCCCCTCCGCCCGCCGGTCACGCAGCCAGTCGACCGTCGATGCGTCGCGGTCGAGCCGGTATCCGCCCTTGAGGCGCGGGGCCACCAGGAACGACACCGGCACACCGCGGGCGTCGAGTTCGGCGCGGAACCCGGCGACGTCGGCGAGCGTGCGAGCACTGACGTGGGAGATCGAGAGGATCAGTTGTCCAGCCACGCGTGCAGCATGACAACCCGAGATGTCTCGACGGTTGCCGTGACGTCGACGGCAGCTGTCTAGTTGGGCAGCACGGCCTCGATGGCGGAGACGACCTCGGGGGCGTCGGGTTCGGTGCGCGGCCGGAACCGGTTGACGACGCGGCCGCCCGGCGCGAGCAGGAACTTCTCGAAGTTCCACTGCACGTCGCCGGCCTCGCCGCTGCTGTCGGGGGTCTGGGTCAGTTCGGCGAAGAGCGGGTGGCGGTCCGGGCCGTTGACGTCGGTCTTGGCCAGCAGCGGGAACGTCACGCCGTACGTGGTCGAGCAGAAGGTCTGGATCTCTTCGGCCGTGCCGGGCTCCTGACCCATGAACTGGTTGCACGGCACACCGATCACCGTCAGTCCGCGGTCGCCGAAGTCCTGGGCCAGCTTCTCCAGCGCGCTGTACTGCGGGGTGAGCCCGCACTTCGACGCGACGTTCACCACGAGCACGGCGCCGTCGGCGAGCTCCCGCAGCGACGTCGAGGTGCCGTCGAGTGTGTTGAGTTCGATGTCGAGCAGGTACGACTCAGTCATGCCCGGACGCTACCGCACCCGGCTCACCGGCGAACAGCATCGTGGCGGCACGCTCGATCTGGGCGAGCGGATCGCCTTCGGTGGCGATCAGGTCGTTGAGCCACAACATGATGAAACCGTGCACCAGCGACCACGCCGCGAGTGCCGCACCCTCGGGATCGGACTGCGACCGGGCGTCGGTGAGCGTGGCGACGCCGCGGGCGAGCTCGGCGCCCGCCGCCGCTTTCGCCTCGCGCAGTTCGGAATTCGCCTCGTCGATCAGCGACTTATCGAACATCACCTCATAGTGGCCGGGGTGGTCGAGCGCGAAGCGGACGTAGGCGCTCGCCGCGTTGAGGAAGTCCGGTCGGGCACCGGCCAGTGCCTCGGCGAGCATCCACCACCCCTGGGCGGCCAGCGCCGTGAACAGCCCGCGACGGTCGGCGAAGTGGTGGGCGGGCGCCGCATGCGACACCCCGGCGGCGCGGGCGAGTTCCCGCAGCGAGACGCCGTCGGCACCGCGTTCGGCGACGAGTTCGGCGGCCTGCGCGAGGATCGCCGACTTCAGGTCGCCGTGGTGGTAGCTCGACTTGGCCACCCCGCCATCCTAGTCGCGTCTTGACAGTGTCTAGTTGTCCGTGGCGTAGGTGTCGGGATCCGCCGTGGCGAGCACCCAGGCGTACTGGAACGCGGCTTCCTTCCACCGCTCGTACCGGCCACTGATCCCGCCGTGGCCGGCGCTCATCTCGGTCTTGAGCAGCACCGGATTGGCGTCGGTCTTCGCATGCCGCAGAGCGGCAACCCATTTCGCCGGCTCGACGTAGTAGACGCGAGTGTCGTTGAGCGAGGTCATCGCCAGGATCGGTGGATAGTCCTTGGCGACGACGTTCTCGTACGGCGAATAGGACTTCATGTAGTGGTAGACGAGCTCGTCCTCGAGGGGGTTGCCCCACTCGTCCCATTCGGTGACCGTCAACGGCAGCGACGGGTCGAGGATGGTGGTCAACGGGTCCACGAACGGCACCTGCGCCAGGAACCCGGCGAACAGTTCGGGCGCCAGATTGGCGACCGCCCCGATCAACAACCCGCCCGCACTGCCTCCGAGCGCCACCAGATTCTGCGGTCGCGTGGTGTCGGTGGCGATGAGATGTCTTGCCACGGCGATGAAGTCGGTGAAGGTGTTGCCCTTCTCCAGCAGCTTGCCGTGCTCGTACCACGGGCGGCCCAGTTCCCCGCCGCCGCGGACGTGGGCGACGGCGAACACCATGCCGCGGTCCAGCAGCGAGAGCCGGGCGATCGAGAACCGCGGGTCCTCACACGACTCGTAGGCGCCGTAGCCGTACAGCAGGGTGGGCGCCGGAAACTGAAGGCCCGCACGGTGAACGATGGAGATCGGCACCCGGGCGCCGTCCGGCGCGATCGCCCACTCCCTCCGTTCGACGTAGTCCTCGGGCCGATACCCGCCGAGCACCGGCTGCTCACGCAGCAGTGTCCGCTCCCCCGTCGCGAGGTCCAGGTCGTAGATCCGCACCGGGGTGACGAAGGACGTCGCTGCGATACGCAGTTTCGGCGCATCCCAGTTCGGGTTGCCGCCCAGACCCGCCGAGGTCAGTTCGGTGTCGAAGGTGATGTCCTCGGCGCGCCCGTAGGAGCCGTCGGCGCCCAGCGGCCACAGCTGGATCTTGGGCAGCGCCTCTTCGCGGTAGCTCAGCACGAGGTGACCGGCGAACGCGTCGACCGCGTCGAGCCGTACGTCCTCGCGGTGCTCGATGAGCGTGCGGGTCGCGGTGGGATCGGTCACCGGCGCATCGACGAGCGCGAAGTTCTCCGCACCGTCGTTGTGCATGATGAGGAACCGGTCCTCACCGCCGAGCACCGCGTGTTCGACGGAGTACTCGACCCCGTCGCGGCGCGGCCACACCACGGCGAACTCGGCGTCCGGATCGGCCGCGTCGGCGTACCGCACCTCCGAGGTGACCGCGCTGCCCGCGGCGATGATCAGGTATTTGTCGCTGCGGGTGCGGCCGACGCCGAGCCAGTACTTCTCGTCGGGTTCGTGATACACCCGCTCGGCAGGCAGGTTCGCGCCCAACCGGTGCCGCCAGACGGTGTCCGGCCGCCACGCGTCGTCGACGGTGGTGTAGTACACGGTGCGGTTGTCGGCGGCCCATGTGGCGCCCGCTCCGATACCGACGATCGTGTCGTCGTACTGCTCACCGGTGCGGAGGTCACGGAAGCGCAGCGTGTACCGCTCGTCGCCGACCGTGTCGATGGAGTAGGCCAGGATGTTGCCGTCGATGCTCACGGTCGCCGCCCCGAGCGCGAAGTACTCGTGCCCCTCCGCTTCGACGTTCTCGTCGAGCAGGACCTGCTCGCCCGGGATGGTGGTGTTCTCGTCGAGCAACGGGGGTGTCCAGTCCGCGGGATCTGCCGCGGGGCAACGGCAGTGGACGCCGTACTGCTTGCCCTCGAAGCTGCGGCCGTAGTACCACCAGTCCCCGCGCCGGGTCGGCACCGACAGGTCGGTCTCCTTGGTGCGGGCCTTGATCTCGTCGAAGATCTTCTGCCGCAACTCCGCCAGATGAGCCGTCCGCTTTTCGGTGTGGACGTTCTCGGCCTCGAGGTGCGCGAGCACCTCGGGATCGGATTTGTCGCGCAACCACTCGTAGTGGTCGATGAACACGTCTCCGTGGTGTTCGCGGCGGTGTTCGACACGCTTGGGCTGCGGCGCGGCGGTCATGCGCTCGCCCCGATCCAGGCGGTGAAGCTCAGGCCCGAAATACGTTCGTACGCTTCGATGTAGCGCGACCGGGTCGCGTCGACGATCTCCGCCGGAAGCGGGGGCGGTGGCTGATCGGCGGCGCGGTCCCAGCCGGACTCCGGACCCGTGAGCCAGTTGCGGACGAACTGTTTGTCGTAGCTGGCCTGGCCCTCACCCTCGCGGTAGGCGTCGGCGTACCAGTACCGCGACGAGTCGGGGGTGAACACCTCGTCGGCGAGGACGAGTTCACCCGACTGGTCGACTCCGAATTCGAACTTGGTGTCGGCGATGATGATCCCCTTCGTCAGCGCGTGCTCGGCGCCCTGGGTGTAGATCTGCAGCGTGCGATCCCGCAACTGTTCGGCCCGCTTCTCCCCGACCAGGCCGACGGTCGCGGCGTAGTCGATGTTCTCGTCGTGTGCGCCGAGTTCGGCCTTGGACGCGGGGGTGTACAGCGGTTCGGCGAACTTGCTGGCCTCGGTGAGGCCGGGCGGCAGCGTCAGCCCGCACAGGGTGCCGGTCTTGCGGTAGTCGATCAGCCCGGACCCGGTGAGGTAGCCGCGCGCCACACATTCGACGGGCAGCATCTCCAACCGGCGCACCACCAGCGCCCGGCCGAGCACCTCCTCGGGGATGCGGGGGTCGTCGGGTGGGCCCGCGAGGTGGTTGGGCGTGTCGAGGAGGTCGAAGAAGAACACGCTCATCGCGGTGAGGATGCGGCCCTTGTCCGGGATCTGCGAGGACAGGATGTGGTCGTAGGCCGAGATGCGGTCGGTCGCGACGAACAGCAGGTGCTCGTCGTCGATGCGGTACAGCTCGCGAACCTTGCCGCTGGCCAGATGCTGGTAGTCGGACAGAGCGGGGCGCATCGGGCCAGCCTATCGGGCAGCATCTACACACATGACTTCGCGGTTTGTGCCCTATGCCACCACCCCAGGCCGGTTGTTCGGTCAGCTGATCAGCGACATCGTCATCGCGGTGTGGGTGCTGATCTGGCTGTTCGTCGGGATGGCCGTGCACTCGGCGGTGGCGACCATCGCGCAGGTGGGACGCCAGGTCGAGGACGGGGCGAACGGCATCGCCGACAACCTCGAGTCGGCGGGAGACCAGACCAACGATGTTCCGCTGCTCGGCGACGCGCTGCGCGGTCCGCTCAACGCGGCGGGCGAGGCCGCACTCGACATCGCCAACGCCGGCCACAACCTCGACACCACCGCCTCGTGGCTGGCGTGGGTGCTGGCGCTGGCGGTCGCGTCGCCGCCGATCCTGGCGGTCGCGATGCCGTGGGTGTTCCTGCGGGTGCGGTTCATGCGCCGCAAGTGGACCGCGATCACCTTGGCCGCCACCCCCGCCGGTCAGCAGTTGCTGGCGCTGCGGGCGCTGGCCAACCGCCCGCTGGCCAAGCTGGTCAGCGTCGACGCCGACCCGGTCGGGGCGTGGCGCAATCAGGACGTCGCCGCGATCCGGGGACTGGCGTCGCTGGAACTGCGGGCCGCCGGCATCGCCCGCCACCTCTGATCCTGGGCGATTTCGGCGCGCTGATCGACGCTGAGCGTACGTAACCGCGCCGAAATCGCCCCGCTCGGAACCGTCGCCGCGCAGCCGCCGTCCATTCGATGTGCTCGATGACTACCTACGCCGTCAAGATGGCGTCATCACGCTTGTCCAGGCGCGCCGCGCCGGTGTCAGCCAGGCGGCTGCAGCGCGACGAGTGCGGTCAGGAAGGTGGCTCCGCTGCGCTCGCGGCGTGTACTTCGCACAGGACCGCCCGTTCACCGACGCCGCGAGAATCCGCGCAGCGGTATGGACGTACGGAACCGACGCCGCAGCAAGCGGGTTGACCGCCGCTTGGTGGCTGGGCATCTCGACCTTCGCGCCCCCGTCACGGAGGTGACCGTTCCGCGCAACAGCCACGGCCGGCCCCGAGACGGCATCCGCCTGCGGCGACGCGACCTGGACCCGCACGACATCGTCGAGCACAACGGCCTCCGAGTCACTGCGCTGCCGCTCACGGTCGTCGAGGCCGCAGCCCGGCGCGGCGGTGGCGCCAAGCTGATGGATCGTGCACTGCAACGCCATGTCGAACTCACCCAGCTGTGGCGGGCGCATCTGCGCAACAAGGGACGGCACGGCTCGCCCGCCGCGCGCCGGCTCCTGCAGGCGGCGCAGGACGGTGCGCGGTCGGAGGCCGAGCGCCTCCTGGTCACACTGCTGCGCGACGCGGGGTTCACCGGGTGGACGACGAACCATCCCGTCGGCGGCTACCAGGTCGACGTCGCGTTCGTCGCAGCGAAGGTCGCGATCGAGGTCGACGGGTGGGCGTTCCACACCGACAGCGAGGTGTTCCAGATCGACCGCACCCGGCAGAACGCCATAGCGCTGCTGGGCTGGAACGTCCTGCGCTTCACCTGGCTGGACCTCAACGAGTACCCCGACCGCGTGATCGCGACCATCCGCTACGCGACTTCGGCGCGCTGACCGACGCCTCGCGCACGTAACCGCGCCGAAATCACCGGAGGAGGACCATCATGTGCCGGATCCCGGTGTGCCGATTGCTGCGCGCCCATTCCACCGGCTCGACCAGCCGCGCCGACGTGAACCGCGACAGCAGCTCCTCGAACAGCACACGCAGTTCGAGCCGCGCGAGGTTGGCGCCCAGGCAGTAGTGCACACCCTGACCGAAACCCAGGTGTGCATTGGGTTTTCGCCCGATGTCAAACACGTCGGGGTTCGCGAACACCGCGGCGTCCCGGTTCGCCGAACCCTCCCACACCAGCACCTTCTGCCCGGCCAGCACGGTATGCCCGACGAGTTCGGTGTCGCGGGTGGCGGTGCGCCGCTTCGACGGCGACGGCGACGTCCAGCGCACCATCTCCTCGATCGCGGTCGGCAGCAGCGACGGGTCCGCCCGCAGCGCGGCGAAGGCGGCCGGGTTCTCGATCAGCGCGAGCAGGCCGCCGGCGATCGCATTGCGCGTGGTCTCCGCGCCGGCGCTGAACAGCAGATAGAAGAACAGGTACAACTCGGCGTCGGACAGCCACGACTCGGCCGCCACCACCGACAGCATGTCGTCGCCGGGTTCGGCGCGCTTGCGCGCCACCAGTTCCGAGCCGTAGGCGTACATCCGCGAGCCGGCGTCTTCCACCGTCAACCGGTCGATCGACGCCTTGCGCGAACCGCGGAAGTCGAAACCCGGCTCGACGGCCTCGAACAGCCAGTGCCGGTCGTCCTCCGGGACACCGAGCAGGATGCAGATCATCTGCATGGGAAGTTCGGCGGCGACCTGCGGCAGGAAGTCGAAGGCTCCGCCGTCGGCGACCTCGTCGAGCAGTGTCCGCGCGCGGCCCCGAAGGTCGTCCTCGACGCGCGCGATCATGCGCGGGGTCAGACCCGAGTTCACCAACCGGCGGATCTGCGCATGCCGCGGGTCGTCCATCATGTTGAGCACCTGACCGGCGATCGGCAGATCCTGCAGCAGGGTGCCACCGAAGGGTCGTTGCCCGCCGGTCACCGACGAGTAGGTGTCCGGATCACGCAGTACCGCAAGCGTTTCGGCGTAAGTGGCGACGGACCAGAAGCCCTCGCCGTCGGGCGTGTGCTCGGTGGGTTCGTGCCAGTACACCGGCGCGTCGCGGCGGTGGATCGCGAACAGGTGGTGGGGGAACCCGTTCGCGAAGTTGTCCAGATCGGTGAAGTCGATCTGTGACAGCCCCGCCGCGGGAGTCACAGGATGGCGCCCGAGGTGTACTTGGCGGCTTCCGGATAACGGCCGACCAGTTCGTCGACCGCCTCGACGACGCGGTCCACCTGGTCACCGGCGGCCCCGCTGAACGCCTGCTTGTCGGCGAGCGCATCCTCGAGCGCAACGCGGTCGAGCGGCAGGCGCGGATCGGCGGCCAGTCGGTCGAGCAGGTCGGGTTCCTGTCCCTTCTCCCGCATCGCCAGGGCGACGGCCACCGCGTGTTCCTTGATGACCTCGTGCGCGGTCTCGCGGCCGACCCCGGCCCGCACGGCGGCGATCAGGATGCGGGTGGTGGCCAGGAACGGCAGGTAGCGGTCGAGTTCACGCTGGATGACGGCCGGGTAGGCGCCGAACTCGTCGAGCACGGTCAGGAACGTCTCGGTCTGCCCGTCGATCGCGAAGAACGCGTCGGGCAGCGCCACCCGCCGCACCACCGAGCAGAACACGTCGCCTTCGTTCCACTGCGCGCCCGCCAGTTCCGCGGCCATCGACCCGTATCCGCGCAGCACCACCTGCAGGCCGTTCACGCGTTCACACGAGCGGGTGTTCATCTTGTGCGGCATGGCCGAGGAGCCGACCTGGCCGGGCGCGAAGCCCTCGGTGACCAGTTCGTGGCCGGCCATCAGCCGGATGGTGTGCGCCAGAGAGGACGGACCCGCGCCGAGCTGCACCAGGGCGGAGACGACGTCGTGGTCGAGCGAACGCGGGTACACCTGGCCGACGCTGGTGAAAACGTCTCGGAAACCGAGGAATTCGGCGACCCGCCGCTCCAGGTCGGCCAACTTGTCGGTGTCTCCACCGAACAGGTCGAGCATGTCCTGCGCCGTTCCCATCGGCCCCTTGATGCCGCGCAGCGGGTAACGCGCGATCAACTCTTCGAGCCGCTGGAGCGCGAGCAACGTCTCCTCGGCGGCCGAGGCGAACCGCTTGCCCAGCGTGGTCGCCTGCGCGGCGACGTTGTGGCTGCGGCCGGCCATCACCAGGTCGCGGTAGCTGACGGCCCGCTCGGCGAGCCGCGCGACGACGGCCACGCCGTGGGCGTGCACGAGTTGCAGGGACCGTCGGATCTGCAACTGTTCGACGTTCTCGGTGAGGTCGCGGCTGGTCATGCCCTTGTGCACGTGTTCGTGCCCGGCCAGCGCGTTGAACTCCTCGATGCGCGCCTTCACGTCGTGGCGGGTCACCCGCTCGCGCGCCGCGATCGACTTCAGGTCCACCTGCTCGACGACGCGTTCGTAATCGGCGACCACCCCGCCGGGCACGTCGACGCCGAGCTCGGTCTGGGCGCGCAGCACCGCCAGCCACAATCGGCGCTCGGCGACGATCTTCGCTTCCGGCGACCAGATCGCCACCATGTCCTCGCTGGCGTAGCGGTTGGCCAGCACGTTCGGGATCGTCACAGACACACAGCTTACGGCGCGGATCGGGCAGGCTGGCCACGTGTACTTCGTCGGGATCGACCTCGCGTGGGGTGAGCGCAGCCCCACCGGCCTGGCGGTCGCCGACTCCGGCGGCCGGCTGGTGCACCTCTCCGCCGCGACGACCGACACCGACATCGTGGCCCGGCTCGCGCCCTACACCGCCGGCGAGTGCCTACTGGCGATCGACGCTCCCCTGGTCGTGACGAATGCGAGCGGGAACCGGCCGTGCGAGGCGGCGCTCAACCGCGACTTCCGCGCCTTCGAGGCGGGATGCCACCCGTCGAACACCAGCCATCCGTGGTTCGCCACAGGCAGCCGCGGCGCCCGGTTGGCGCGGGCGCTGGGCCGGCCCGCCGTGGAGGTGTATCCGCACGCCGCGACGGTGGCACTGTTCGGATTGCCGAAGACGCTGAAGTACAAGCAGAAACCCGGCCGCGACGTGGCGCAACTGCGTGGCGAACTGCTCCGGCTGATGTCGCTGGTCGAATCCCTCGTGGGGGCGGACCCGCCGCTGGACGTCCGCCACCACGCCGAGTGGAAGGGCTTGCGCGACGCGGTCGGGACGGCCACCCGCAAGTCGCAGCTGCGGCGGGCCGAGGACCCGGTCGATGCGGTGGTCTGCGCCTATGTCGCACTGTTCGCCACCCGCAGGCCCACCGATGTCACCACCTACGGCGACGACGCCACCGGCTCCATCGTGACGCCGACCCTCAGTCGGGCCGCTCCGCCAGGTGGATCGGATCGGTGATTCCGGCGTCGCCGATTCCGAGTCGGCGGTTGATCAGCCTGTTGATGAAGAAGAGCACGATCCCGATCGCGACGAGGATCAACGCCACGTAGTACTGCTGGGCGGGGCGGCCCGAGAAGGGCAGCACCAGATACAGGGACGCGATGAAGCCGATCACCGGCAACACCGTCGGCGTCGTGAAGTGCCCGCCACCGGCCTGCACGTCGCGCCGCAACCGCAGCACCGCGATGTTGACGACGGCGAACACCGCCAGCAGCAACAACGACGTCGTGCCCCCGAGCACCGAAATGGCGCTGCTGCTGGCGAACACGCTCACGTAGAAGATCAGGCCGAACGCGATCAGCGTGGTGAACACGATGGCCACCCAGGGCGTCAGCCGTCGGGGGTGGACCGTGCCGAGGACCGGCGGCAGCACGTGCTGTCGGGCCATTCCGTAGATCAGCCTGCTGGCCATCAGCATGTTGATCAACGCGGTGTTGGAGACCGCGAACATCGAGATGAACGGGAAGAGGTCGTCGATCGGCAGGCTGGGCGCCCCGGCCTTGACCACCTCGACCAACGGGGTGTCGCTCTCGGCGAGTTCGCCGACGGGCACCAGCGCCACCGCAACGACGGCGACGAGCATGTAGACGATGCCGGCGATGGTCAGCCCGGACAGCAGCACCTTCGGGAAGGTCTTGGCCGGATCCTTGGTCTCCTCGGCCATGTTCACCGAGTCCTCGAAACCGACCATCGCGAAGAAGGCGAGGGATGTCGCGGCCGTGACCGCCATGAAGGCGTTCTTGTCGTCGTCGGTGTCGAAGGCCACGACGCGGGAGAAGTCGACGTCGCCGCCGCGGGTGAACGCCCACAGGCCCACGAAGAGCACCAGCATGAGGCCGGTGGCCTCGATGATGGTCAGGACGACGTTGAGTTTGATGCTCTCGCCGACGCCCCGGAAGTTCACCGCCGCCAGGATGGCCATGAACCCGAGCGCGACGGCGGCCACCCCGCCGGTGCCCCAATCCAGGCCGAAGCCCTCGATGAGGTTCGCACCGAAGAACCGCGACGCGGTCGAGGCCGACGTGATGCCCGAACACATCACCACGAAGGCCACCAGGAACGTGATGAACTGCAACCCGAAAGCCTTGTGCGCGTAGAGCGCAGCCCCGGCCGCCTGCGGATACTTGGTGACCAGCTCCAGGTAGCTGAACGCGGTGATGGTGGCGATGAGGAAGGCCACCAGGAACGGAAGCCACGCTGCCCCACCGACTTCGGCGGCCACGTCACCGGTCAGCGCGTAGACGCCGGTGCCGAGGATGTCGCCGACGACGAACAGCAGCAGCAGCCCTGGGCCCATCACCCGGCGTAGCTCGGGCTGCTCCCTGACCGTGTCTGGCTGGCTCATGCGCTCCTCCGTCACTGTTGCTCGGTCATCATCATCGGGCAGCGACGACCTCGACGCAGCATCATTGCCGCAATCGTTGCCTGGCGCGCGCTCAGCCCACCGGTGCGAGGACGTCGATGACGTCGATCAGGGTGGCCCGCGCGGTGGCGCGCGGGCCGTCCCCGTCACCGACCAGGGCGGCGACCACGGCGCCGTCGACGGCGCAGACGAGTGCGGTGAGGAAATCCGCTCGCACTGTTCGGCCGGAGCGTTCCATCACCGCGACGACCGCATCGGTGCGCTGCCGCAGGATGCGCCGCTGGACGTCACGCAGTGCGGGCTGCCGGGCACATGCGATGTAGCGCTCGTAGCGCGAGATCAACTCCTCGCTGCCGCGGGCCCCGGGCGCGTCGTCGCCGAGCAGGAGATCCACCAACACGTCCGCGGTCGATTCCGCGCCGCGACGGCGCCGCGACAACGCCGCCACCCGTTCCTGCAGGCGCTCGGCCTCCCGGGTTCCCTCGTATTCGACGGCCTTGACGATCAGGTCGTCCAGCGACGAGAAGTAGTAGGTCGTCGACGCCAGCGGCAACCCGGCTCGGCGCGCGACCGCGCGGTGCCGGACGGCGTCGAATCCCCCTTCACACAGCAGATCAGCGGCCGCGCTGACCAGCGCGTACCGCCTGCGTTCCCCCTTGGGAGTGACTGCTGCCGTCACGATTAGCATGCTGCCAGCCACCCGGGTTGGGCATCGTCGTTTCGCGCAAACCCCAGGCTTTCTTCAGGCAGGGCGACCGCGGGAGGGACAGCGCTGGGCCGGTGGCAAGATGGCCGCCATGTCCGCGTACCTGAGTCGTCGCGCCGCACTGCGCCTCGCCGTGGGTGCCGCCGTGGGCGCGGCCGGTGTGCACACGCTGGCCGCGGCCACCCCGGCCGCGGCGGCTCCCACCTACCGCGCCGGATCGTTCCTCTCGGCCGCCCGCGGTGGCGTCGAGACCAACTGGGCGATCGCCCGGCCACCCGGGCAGACGACGGCGCTGCATCCGGTGATCGCTCTGCACGGCAAGGGCGCCGATGCGGCCCAGGTAATGGCCGGCGGGGTCGAGCGGGGTCTGGCGGAAGCGGTCGCCGCCGGACTCCCGCCGTTCGCGGTCGTGGCCGTCGACGGTGGCGGAAGTTATTGGCACAAACGGGCTTCGGGGGAGGATTCCGGGGCCATGGTGCTCGACGAGCTGATCCCCATGCTCGACGGCGAGGGCCTCGACACCTCGCGGGTCGGGTTTCTCGGCTGGTCGATGGGCGGGTACGGAGCCCTGCTGCTGGGCGCGCGACTGGGACCCGAGCGCACCGCGGCGATCTGCGCGGTCAGCCCGGCGCTGTGGACGTCGGCGGGTGCGAGTGCTCCCGGTGCCTTCGACGGCGCCGACGACTACGCCGCCAACAGTGTGTGGGGGCGTCCGGAATTGGCGTCGATCCCGATCCGGATCGACTGCGGCACATCGGATCCGTTCTATTCGGCGACCCAGCAGTTCATCGCGCAGCTGCCTGATCCACCGGCCGGCGGGTTCTCCCCTGGTGGGCACGACGCGGGGTTCTGGAGTGCGCAGCTGCCCGCGGAGATCACCTGGTTGGCACCGCTCGTCAGCGCTTAGACGGTGATCTTGCCTTCGGCCGCCGCCTGCCCGATGTCGCTGCGGAAGTGGCTGCCGGGCAGGCGGATCGAGGACAGGGTCGCATACGCGGCGGCCCTGGCGGCGTCGAGGTCGGCGCCGGTGCCCACCACCGAGAGCACCCGGCCGCCCGACGACACGATGGCGCCGTCGTCGCGGCGGGCGGTGCCGGCGTGCAGGACGCCCTCGGCGTCGGCGCCGGTGATCACGTCGCCGACACGGGGCCGTCCGGGATAGTTCTCGGCGGCGACCACCACGGTCACAGCGGCGCCGTCGCGCCATTGCAGGTCCGGGAACTCCGCGAGCCGCCCCGTCGCGGCGGCGTGCAGGAGCTGGCCCAGCGGCGATTCGAGCAGCGCCAGCACCGACTGCGTCTCCGGGTCGCCGAAGCGGCAGTTGAACTCGACGACGGCCGGTCCGCGCGACGTGATCGCCAGGCCGGCGTACAGCAGGCCGGAGAACGGGCTACCGCGGTGAACCAGTTCGGCGGCAACGGGTTTGACGATGTCGTCGACGATCCGGGTGTAGGCCTCGGCGGGCAACCACGGCAGCGGGGCGTAGGCGCCCATGCCGCCGGTGTTGGGCCCGGTGTCGCCGTCACCGACGCGTTTGAAGTCCTGGGCGGCCAGCAGCGGCACCACGGTCTCGCCATCGACGACGCAGAACAGCGACACCTCCGGACCGTCGAGGAAGGACTCGAGCAGAACCGGATGGCCGGAGTCGAGCAGGCCCGCGGCGTGGGCGCGGGCCGCCTCGCGGTCGGCGGTCACCACCACACCCTTGCCCGCGGCCAGCCCGTCGTCCTTGACCACCCACGCGGCCTCGCCGGCGGGTGGGCCGAAGCGGTCGAGCGCGGCGTCGAGGTGCCCGGGGTTGTCGACGATCTCGCTGGCGGCGGTGCGCACCCCGGCGGCGTTCATCACGTCCTTGGCGAACGCCTTCGAACCCTCGATGCGGGCGGCGTCGCGGCTGGGGCCGAAGCACGCGATCCCGGCGGCGCGCACGGCGTCGGCGACACCCAGCACCAGGGGCACCTCGGGGCCGATGACCACCAGGTCGGCGCCGACCCGGCGGGCAAGGTCGGCGACGGCCTCGCCGGAGGTGATGTCGACGTCGTGCTGCTCGGCGAGCGCGGCCGTGCCCGGGTTGCCCGGCGCCACCGCCAGCGCCTCGACCTCCGGGTCGCGGCGCAACGCCAGAAGCAGGGCATGTTCACGGGCACCGGATCCGATTACCAGGACGCGCACATGTGCACCCTAAACCCCGGCCCGGGCATACAGTCCACGACAAAGTGTATGGTCGAGGATGAGCGTGTTCAGCGTCACACTGAGAGGCGGCCGTCATGACGACCATGGAAAGCCGATGCCCCTTCGGCCCCGGATTCGACTTCACCGATCCCGACGTCCTGCTCAAGGGCATCCCGGTCACCGAGTTCGCGCAGCTGCGCAAGACCGCACCGGTCTGGTGGAACGAGCAGCAGGAGTCGATCTTCGACGACGGCGGCTACTGGGTGATCAGCCGTCACGAGGACATCAAGGCGATCTCGCGCAACGGCGATCTGTGGTCGACCAACGCCAAGGGCGCCGTGATGCGCCTGCCCGAAGGCGTCACCGCCGAGCAGCTCGACCTCACCAAGGCGTTGCTGATCAATCACGACGCGCCAGAACACACCCGGCTGCGCAAGATCGTGTCCCGACTGTTCACCCCGCGGTCGGTCGCCGCGCTCGAGCAGAAGCTGGCGGTCTCCGCACGCGAGATCGTCGCCGCCGCACGGGAGAAGGGCAGCGGCGACTTCGTCACCGACATCGCGATGAGCCTGCCGCTGCAGGCGATCGCCGACCTGATCGGCGTTCCCGAAGCGGACCGGGAGAAGCTCTTCCACTGGACCAACTGCATCATGAACACCGACGACCCGGACTTCGACTCCGATCCGACGGTCGCCAACGCCGAGCTGATGGGCTACGCCTACAACATGGCCGAGGAGCGCAGGCGCTGCCCGGCCGACGACATCGTCACCCGGTTGGTGCAAGCCGACGTGAACGGTGCGGCCGGGGAGTCCCTCGGCGACATCGAATTCGCGTTCTTCGTCATCCTGCTCGCGGTGGCGGGCAACGAGACCACGCGCAACGCGATGACCCACGGGATGAACGCGTTCTTCGACCACCCCGACCAGTGGGAGCTCTACAAACGGGAACGGCCCGAGACCGCGGTCGACGAGATCGTCCGCTGGGCCACCCCGGTGCACTGCTTCCAGCGCACCGCGCTGGCCGACGTCGAGCTCGGCGGGGTGACCATCCGCGAGGGTCAGCGCGTCGGCTTGTTCTACAGCTCGGCGAACTACGACGAAGACGTCTTCGAGTCACCCTTCGACTTCGACATCCGGCGCGACCCCAACCCGCATCTCGGGTTCGGCGGGAACGGGGCGCACTACTGCATCGGCGCCAACCTGGCCCGCTTGGAGATCAAGCTGATCTTCAACGAGCTGGCCGACCAGATTCCGGACATCGCGAAACTGGGTGAACCGCAACGGCTGCGGTCCGGCTGGATCAACGGGGTCAAGGAGATGCCAGTCAGCTACCGGGGCTGAGAAGGGCCCCAAGTAGCATCTGCGCATGCGCACCCACGGCTGGTCGGGTTCGGCGCCGGCCAGCGACGAGGAAGCCGTCGAACGGATTCTGGCCGCCGCCGGCCGGGCGATCGACGAACGCGGAGCCGATCTGAGCATCGCCGACGTGGCCCGCACCCTCGGCGTCACCCGCCAGACGGTCTACCGGTACTTCCCCAGCACCGAGGCGTTGCTCGTGGAGGCGGCGGTCCATGCCGCGGCCGGCTTCCTAGACCGGCTGGCCGAACACGTGCGCGGCATCACCGAACCCGCCGACGCGGTGACCGAGGCCATCGCCACGGCGTTGGAGTGGCTGCCCGAGGACAAGCACATCGGCCTGCTGGTCACCCCCGGCCGCGCCGACGCGCATTCGGAATCGGTCACCTCCGATGTCGCGTTGCAGTTCGCCAAGGCGATGGTGCGGCGCTTCGACGTCGACTGGACGGGTCTCGGGTTCAGCGATCACGACCTCGACGAACTCGCCGAGTACCTGCTGCGCATCATCCAGTCCTTCGTCGTCGACCCGGGCCGCCCGCCGCGCACCGGCGACGCGCTGCGCGGGTTCCTGCGCCGCTGGGTCGGTGCCGCCGTGCGCCGCTGACGACACCGAAACGAGTGAGCGTGCTCAGAGCACGGTCAGCGGCAACGACTTCCGCTCCTCGAACACCCACGACGCCCCGCGGCTGAACTTGCACACCTCGACCTCGGGCAGTTCCTCGGCCGCGGTGTCGGTCTCGATCACGCGCACCGTCCAGTCGCTCTCCGTGCCGGAGACCTCGGCACGCAGGTGGGGGTCCACCGCCTGCACGACGGCCTGCAGCGGCAGGTCGGCCGCCGGGGAGACCAGCGAGATCCACGAGCCGTCCTCATGGGCCGGCGACGGGCGCACATGCAGGAACCCGGGGTCGACGTCGCCCCAGACGTAGGCGGCCGGGTTGAGCAGGGGGTGCAGCTCGAGCACCCGCAGCGCGCCCCTGACGTCCTTGGACAGGTTGAGCGCCTTGTGAATACGCTCGGCCGCCACGCCGGCGATGCCGATGAGCTGTTTGGTGCGGATCGTCCGTTCCAACGCCGCATCGTGTTGTGCGCGCGCCCGGACGGCCAGGTTGAACGACAACACCAGCAGGTGCATCTGCAGGCACACCTCGTCGGCGATGCGCACCAGCGCCGAATGGGAGAACCCGGCGAAGTCGAGGTCGGACAACAGTGGGCCCGAATAGTCGGCCATGCCTTCATCGTTCGGGTCGATCGGCGCCAGCTCGGTGTGATAGGCGCGGCTGGCGCCCACGATGTCGAGCTGCGGGATGAAGTCGACCTCGGGATGGGACTCGTCGATGATCACCGTCCACCGGCAGTGCGGATGACGGTCGGTCGGCGTGCGCGGCGGACGGTGGATCGGACGCACCTGGCATCTGCGGTTGGTGGCCAGCGCGGTGGCGTCGAACGTCGGATCCTCGATATCGTGGCACATACCGCGGACGTAGTCCTCGCCCATCGGCTCGACGTCGAGCAGCGCCCCGCAGTGGTCGAGATGGAACTCGCCGTGCCAGCGGTCGTGCACCGTGTAGCGGAAGTCCATGAACTGCGGCGGGGCGCCGATGTCGAGCTGCAGCCCCTTGAAGACCGTGATGATGTCGACGCCCTCGTACTTGAGCGCCTTCTGCATCCGCTTGGTGTAGAGGGGACTGGAGCCGGCCCACTCCTCGATCGCGATCTGCAGCATCTCCTCGCGGCCGAAATTCGATATGCACCAGGCCATTCCGGACCGGTCGATCAGCTGGCCGATCAACAGCAACTCGGGCACCAGCGTGGCGAGTTCCTCGCGCGAGAGCGCCGCGTACCTACTCATCATCGAGCGTGTTCCCCGTGTTCATCTTCACCGCGGCGTTGACGTTGGCCTTCCGGTCCTCACCCTGACCCTTCTCGGCGGCCTTGCGCCGCTTCGCGGCGACCTTGGAGATCGTGCCGTTGAGTCCGGAACCCAGCGGGAACCCGACGTACTGGGTCAGGAAGATCGCCATTTCCTTGAGTTCGTCCTCGCTCAGTTCCTCGTTGAGCAGGGCCGCGTTGACCTGCACTTCGGCGAGGTCCTGCAGGCCGAGCGCGGTGACGACCGAGAGCGTCATCAACCGCTTGTCCCGCATCGACAGACCGGGCTTGGTCCAGATGGTGCCGAAGAGGTGGTCGACGGTGAGGTCGAAGTACGGATCGCCCTCGATGTTCGGCATCTCCCACCCGTACACCTCGTTCATCTTCTCGAGGCCTTTGCGGCGCAACTCGTCCATCGGCTACTCCTCTTCGCTCGACTCCACGTGCGGCACTCCGAGACCGTCCGCGAGATTCTGCAGTGCCACTTTCGCCAGGGGCAGGTCCACCGACACCTTCTCACCCAGGGCGAGAGCCAGGCTCAGATCCTTCTCGCCGAGACCGCGGGCGTGCAGGAACGAGTCGTAGAGGAAGTTGTCGTGATCCAGTGGGGTCATGGTGTCGCGCACCATGATTGCACCGGGCCCACTGGTCAACGCGTCGGTGTGGCGCACCACGCGGCCGAGTTGCTGCAGGTCGATCCCGGCCCGTTCGGCCAGCCGCATGGCCTCGCACGCCGCGGCGTAACCGGTGAAGGTCAGCATGTTGCGCGCCAGCTTCATCCGCGTGCCCGCGCCGGGCCCGCCCGCGTGGATGACCATCGACGCGAACTGCTTGAACGCCGGCTTGATCCGCTCGTAGACCTCGCGTTCGGCGCCGACCATGACCGCCAGCTCACCCTTTTGGGCCGCCGCGCCACCACCGGAGACCGGGGCGTCGACGACATGGACGTCGCTCGCCTGCAACTCGCCGGCGAGTTCGACGGCCGTCTCCGGGCTGATCGTCGAGTGGATCGCGATGACCGTGCCCGGCTTGACGCGCGGCGCGAGTTCGCCGACGACGGTGCGCACCTGTTCGTCGTTGAGGACGGTGACGCTGATGATGTCGGCCGTCGCGACGTCGGCGACGCTGTCGGCGGGCGTCGCACCTGCCTCGGTCAGCGGCGTCATGGCGTCGGCGCGCACGTCGAACACGATCAGTCCGCCCGGCCAGTTCGCCAGCCGCGTGGCCATCGGTGCGCCCATGTTGCCCAGCCCGATGTAGCCGTACCTGAGTTCACTCATCTGTGCCTTCTGTTCTTCGCGCAAGCGCTCATCACCGCCTTCTGTTCTTCGCGCAAGCGCTCATCACCGGATGATCTGGCCGCCGTCGACATTGAAGATCTGGCCCGTCACCCACTTGGCCTGATCCGACAGCAGGAACAGGCACATCCCGACCAGGTCCTCGGGCTGACCCATCCTCGACAGCGGGATGCCCTTGACGATGTCGGCGACCATCTCCTGCGGTGTCGTCGTCCGGTTGGCCTCGGTGTCGATGGGCCCGGGTGCGATCGCGTTGACCCGGATGTTCTGCCCGCCGAGTTCGGTCGCCAGCTGCTGCGTGAGGCCGTTGATGCCGACCTTGGCCAGACCGTAGAAGTTCGAGTACAGCCACGCCGCGGTCGACGACTGGTTGACGATTGCGCCGCCACCGCGTTTGGCCATCTTGCGGTAGACCGCACGGGTGCACACCAGCGCGCCGTCGAGGTTCACGCTCATGAACTTCTTGTAGTAGTCCCAGTCGACGGTGATGAGGAAGTCGAGTTTCATCCCACCGAAGATCGCGGCGTTGTTGACCAGGTAGTCGATACCGCCGAACTCCGAGAGCGTCTGCGCGGCCATCTCTTTGGCGGAGTCCGGATCGGAGACGTCGACGCGCACGGCCAGCGCGTTGCCGCCCTCACCCTTGATGCCGTCGGCCACCTTCTGGGCGCCTTCGACGTTGATGTCGGCGACCACGACCGCGGCACCCTCCCGCGCCAGCGCCTCGGCGTACGCCTGGCCGATGCCGCCGCCCGCGCCGGTGACGATCGCGACCTTGTCCTTGAACTCGTCGCCGTAGTTGACCATCGAAGCTCCTTAATTCGCTGCCGTCGCAATGAGTTTGATCTCGGTGTACTCCTCGAAGCCGGCCACACCCATCTCCCGGCCGATCCCGGACTGTTTGTAGCCACCGAACGGCGCGTCCGCGGAGTACCAGATGCCGCCGTTGACGTTGACGGTGCCGACCCGCAGTCGCGCGGCCACCGTCTGGGCACGCTCGTCGTCTCCGCTGAACACCGTGCCGCTCAACCCGTAGGGCGAGTCGTTGGCGATGCGTACGGCGTCGTCGTCACCGTCGTGCGCGATTACCGTCAGCACCGGGCCGAAGATCTCCTCGCGCGCCACCCGGGCGTTGTTGTCGAGACCCGCGATCACCGTCGGCTCGATGAAGAACCCGGTGTCGCGGTCGGCCGGACGCCCACCGCCGCAGGCGAATCGGCCGCCCTCCTGCAGGGCCAGATCGAGGTAGCCCTGGATCCGATCGCGCTGGCGGGCCGAAATCACCGGCCCGCAGACCGTGCGCTTGCTGGTCGGGTCGCCCGGCTGGATGGACCCCATGGTGGCCGCCGCCGCCTCGACGGCGTCGTCGTACTTGGCGCGCGGCACCACCAGGCGGGTCGTGATCGCGCAGCCCTGCCCGGCGTGCATCGCTGCGGTGAACGCCGCCATCGAGCAGGCGCCGGCCAGGTCGGCGTCGTCGAGCACCAGGAACGCCGACTTGCCGCCGAGTTCGAGGAACACCTTCTTGATGGTCGCGGCGGCGTCGGTCATCACGGCGCGCCCGGTCGCCGTCGACCCGGTGAACGACACCATGTCGACCCGCGGATCCTGCGACAGCAGCGCGCCGACGGCGTGGTCGCTGGAGGTGATGACGTTGATGACACCGGGCGGGAAATCGGTGTGCTCGGCGATGATCTCGCCGACGGCCGCCGCGCACCACGGGGTGTCCGGTGCGGGTTTGAGGATCAGCGTGTTCCCCGCGGCCAGCGCCGGCCCGACCTTGGCGAGGTTGATCTGGTGCGGGAAGTTCCACGGCGTGATCGCGCCGACGACACCGACGGCCTCGCGGGCCAGCGTGCGCCGGGTGGGGATGCCCTGCGGGGTGGCGTGCCCGAGATCGGTGCGCCACTCGTAGCTCTCGGCGGTGTCCGCGGCGAAGCCGAGGTCGTCGATCGGCCCCTCCAGTTGCGCACCGGCGGTCAGCATCCGGGGCGCGCCGACCTCGGCGATGGTCAGTTCCCGCATCTCTTCCACGTGCTCGCGCAGCGCGTCCTTGAGCTGACGCAGGCAGCGCACCCGCAGGTCGGTGTTCGTCGACCAGTCGGTTTCGTCGAACGCCGAGCGCGCCGCGGCGATGGCACGGCCCATGTCGTCGGCGTCCGCATCGGCCGCAGCGCCCAGCACTTCCTCGGTGGCCGGGTTCACGGTGGGGAACGTCCCCGTGGTGCCCGCGACCAGCTTTCCGTCGATGAGCAGTCGGCTCTCGCCGTTGGCCAGTATCGCCATCCGCACTCCCACTCCCGCTTGACTGGACAACTGTCCGGCTGTCTTTCTTCGAACCTTAGACGCCGATCCATCCAGGTGGCAAGCACTCGACGTCGGAAACCAACGCTTGCTTCGCTCCCTGCCGGTCGGCTAACTTGGACATGTGTCCAGCGATGCAGTGGCTGCGGTCCCAGAGGTGCCGCGCAACCGCCGGCAGGAGGAGACCTTCCGCAAGGTGTTGTCCGCCGGGGTCGAGATGCTGCGCGAATCGTCGTATGCCGACCTGACGGTGCGCGCGGTGGCGGCGCGCGCGAAGGTCGCCCCGGCCACGGCCTACACCTACTTCTCCTCGAAGAATCATTTGATCGCTGAGGTCTACCTCGACCTGATCCGCCAGGTGCCCTACTTCACCGATGTCAACGACAGCATGGCGACGCGGGTGGACAAGGCCCTGCGCAGCATGACGCTGATCCTCGCCGACGAACCCGAGGTCGCGGCCGCCTGCACCACCGCCCTGCTGAGCAACAGCGACGCCGCCGTCCGCACGGCGCGTGACCGCATCGGCGCCGAGATCCACAAGCGCATCACCTCCGCCATCGGGCCCGGCGCCGAACCCCGCAAGGTGTCGGCGCTGGAGATGACTTTCTTCGGCGCGCTGGTCAACGCCGGCAGCGGGGCCTTCACCTACCACCAGATCGCCGACCGGCTCACATATGTCGTCGGTCTCGTCCTCGGAGAGGACCAATGACGGAAGTCTCGGAGAGGACCAATGACGGAAGCTTGGGAGACGCACAGTGACGACCACTGACGTGATACTCGACCCGTACGACTACGACTTCCACGAAGACCCGTATCCGTACTACAAGCGGTTACGGGACGACGCTCCGCTGTACCGCAACGAGGACCTGGGCTTCTGGGCGCTGTCCCGCCACGCCGACGTACTGCAGGGCTTCCGCAACAGCACCACGCTGTCCAACAAGTTCGGCGTCTCACTGGATCCGGCGTCGCGCGGCCCGCACGCGTCGAAGACGATGTCGTTCCTGGCGATGGACGATCCCGACCATCTGCGGTTGCGCACGCTGGTCTCCAAGGGCTTCACCCCGCGGCGCATCCGCGAACTCGAACCGCGCGTGACCGAGATCGCGGTCCGGCACCTGGACGCGATGCTCGAGGACGCCGGCGACGGAACCGTGGACTACGTCGACGAATTCGCCGGCAAGCTGCCCATGGACGTCATCTCGGAGTTGATGGGTGTCCCCACCGCCGACCGCGTGCAGGTGCGGGCCTGGGCGGATGCGGTGATGCACCGTGAGGAGGGCGTCACCGATGTTCCCGCCTCCGCTGTCGAGGCGTCACTCAACCTCATCGTCTACTACCAGGAGATGGTCGCCGAGCGGCGCAGGAAGCTGACCGACGATCTCACCTCGGCGCTGCTCGAGGCCGAGATCAACGGGGACAGCCTCACCGACGACGAGATCATCGGCTTCATGTTCCTGATGGTCATCGCCGGTAATGAGACGACCACCAAACTGCTTGCCAACGCGGCCTTCTGGGGGCACCGCAACCCCGACCAGCTGGCACCGGTGTACCAGGACCTCGACCTTGTACCGCTGTGGGTGGAGGAGACGCTGCGCTACGACACGTCGAGCCAGATCCTGGCCCGCACCGTCTCCGGCGAACTCACGCTCCACGACACCAGGATCCCCGACGGCGACGTGCTGCTGCTGCTGCCCGGGTCGGCGCACCGCGACGAGCGCGTCTTCGACAAGCCCGACGACTACGTCATCGGACGGGAGATCGGGTCGAAGCTCATGAGTTTCGGCAGCGGAGCCCACTTCTGCCTCGGTGCGCACCTGGCGCGTATGGAGGCGCGCGTGGCGCTGGCCGAATTGTTCAAACGAATCCGCGGATACGAGGTCGACGAGGCCAACGCCGTCCGAGTCCATTCGAGCAATGTGCGTGGATTCGCTCACCTTCCGATACACGTGGAGATTCGCTGATGCCCCGTTTCGACCCCCTGCCCGACCGCCGCCCCGCCCTGGTGGCCGGCGCATCCTCCGGCATCGGTGCCGCGACGGCGATCGAGCTTGCGGCACATGGCTTCCCGGTCGCACTCGGAGCCCGCCGGGTCGAGAAGTGCCAGGAGATCGTCGACACCATCCGCGCCGAGGGTGGCGAGGCCATCGCGGTGCACCTCGACGTCACCGATCCGGATTCGGTGAAGGCCGCCGTGGAGCAGACGACCTCCGAACTCGGCGACATCGAGGTGTTGGTCGCCGGCGCCGGCGACACGTACTTCGGCAAGCTCGCCGACATCAGCACCGAACAGTTCGAATCCCAGGTGCAGATCCACCTGATCGGCGCCAACCGCGTGGCCTCTGCGGTGCTGCCCGGCATGATCGCTCGTCAGCGCGGCGATCTGATCTTCGTCGGATCCGATGTGGCGCTGCGCCAGCGGCCGCACATGGGCGCCTACGGCGCGGCCAAGGCCGCCCTGGTCGCGATGGTCACCAATCTGCAGATGGAGCTCGAGGGCACCGGCGTGCGCGCCTCGATCGTGCACCCCGGCCCGACCAAGACGTCGATGGGCTGGAGCCTGCCCGCCGAGCTGATCGGACCGGCGCTCGAGGACTGGGCCAAGTGGGGTCAGGCGCGGCACGACTACTTCCTGCGCGCCGCGGATCTGGCCCGGGCCATCACGTTCGTCGCCGAGACCCCCCGCGGCGGCTTCATCGCCAACATGGAGCTGCAGCCCGAGGCGCCGCTGGCCGAGGTCAAAGATCGCCAACGACTCACACTCGACGAGGGAGGACTGAACTCGTGACCACCGCCATCGTGCCCCGGGTCTCCGGCGGCGAAGAGGAACACGGACACCTCGAGGAGTTCCGCACCGACCCCATCGGGTTGATGGCGAGAGTGCGGCAGGAGTGTGGGGATGTCGGCTGGTTCCAGCTGGCCGACAAGCAGGTCGTCCTGCTGTCCGGGTCGGAGGCCAACGAGTTCTTCTTCCGCTCCAGCGACAGTGAGCTGAACCAGGCCGAGGCCTACCCTTTCATGACCCCGATCTTCGGTGAGGGTGTGGTTTTCGACGCCGACCCGGAGCGTCGGGCCGAGATGTTGCACAACACCGCTCTACGCGGTGAGCAGATGAAGGGCCACGCTGCCACCATCGAGAACGAGGTCAAGAAGATCATCGCCGACTGGGGCGATGAAGGTGAGATCGAGTTGCTGGACTTCTTCTCGGAGCTGACGATCTACACGTCGACGGCGTGCCTCATCGGGCTGAAGTTCCGCGAGCAGCTGGACAGTCGCTTCGCCCAGTACTACCACCAATTGGAACGGGGGACCGACCCGCTGTGTTACGTCGACCCCTACCTGGACATCGAGAGCTTCCGCATCCGCGACGAGTCGCGCGTCAAACTCGTCGCGCTGGTGCAGGAGATCATGGACGGCCGGATCGCCAACCCGCCCAAGGGCAAAGAAGATCGCGACCTCCTCGACGTCCTGGTCTCCATCAAGGACGAGGACGGCAACAACCGGTTCTCGGCCAACGAGGTGACCGGCATGTTCATCTCGCTGATGTTCGCCGGCCACCACACCAGCTCGGGTACGTCGTCCTGGACGTTGATCGAGTTGCTGCGCCACCCCGAGGTGTACGCCCAGGTCCAGCAGGAGCTCGACGAGCTCTACGCCGACGGCCAGGAGGTGAGTTTCCATGCGCTGCGCCAGATCCCGAAACTCGACAACTCGCTGAAGGAGACGCTGCGCCTGCACCCGCCGCTGATCATCCTGATGCGTGTCGCGCAGGACGAGTTCGAGGTGGCGGGCTACCCGATCCACAAGGGCCAGATGGTGGCGGCGTCGCCGGCGATCTCGAACCGCATACCCGAGGACTTCCCCGATCCCGACGCCTTCGACCCGGATCGCTACAACAAGCCGCGACAGGAGGATCTGGCCAACCGGTGGACGTGGATTCCGTTCGGCGCGGGCAAGCACCGCTGCGTCGGAGCCGCGTTCGCCCAGATGCAGATCAAGGCGATCTTCTCGGTTCTGTTGCGCGAGTACGAGTTCGAGATGTCACAGCCGTCGGAGAGTTATCGCAACGACCACTCCAAGATGGTCGTGCAGCTGGCGCAGCCGGCGAAGGTGCGCTACCGCAAGCGCGTGAAGGGCTGAACCCCGTGGGGTGCTACCGCATCGAACTCGACGACGATCTGTGCCAGGGCCACGCGATGTGTGAGCTCGAGGCACCGGATGTGTTCCGGGTGCCCAAACGCGGCATCGTCGAGATCCTCGACCCAGAACCACCCGACGACCTCCGCGAGGATGTCGAGCGGGCCGTCGACATGTGCCCGACCAGGGCGCTGTCCATCGTGGAGGTCGACGACACCTGAGCGAGGAACGAGCGAAGGTGAGGAGACCGACCATCAATGTGGAGAAGGAGAACTGAGAATGGCGTCACGCGAGGACCTCGAGGGTTGGGTCGAGCGCTGGCTCAAGGCCAATCAGGACGCGGAGGCAGCCGGCGACTGGAAGCCGCTGGCGGAGTTCTACACCGACGACGCCACCTACGGCTGGAACATCGGCCCCAAGGAAGACGTGATGTGCGTCGGCAAAAAGGAGATAGCCGAGGTCGCTTTGGGCCTGGAGATGGAAGGGCTGGAGAACTGGGTCTACGAGTACCAGAAGGTGCTCATCGACGAGAAGCAGAACGAGATCGTCGGCTTTTGGAAGCAGATCGCGAACAAGAGCGACGGGTCCCGTGACGAGATCTACGGCATCGGCGGCAGCTGGTTCCGGCTCGACGACAACCTGTTGATCGAGTGGCAGCGCGACTTCTTCGACTTCGGCCACGTGGTGAAGGGGTACTCGAAGCTGATCGAGTCGGGCGACCTCACCCCCACCATGCAGAAGCGGATCGAGCGGTCGTTGTCGGGCGAGAGGCTGCCCGGCTACTACCCGCTGGGGCAGGCACCCGTCCCGATCTGGTGACCACGACGAGGGATGTGTAGTTTGACACCCGTCGAGAGATCCGCTGAGATCCACGTCACTAGGCTGGTGGCCGAGACGTTCTCCGAAGGAAAGCAGGCAATATGAAGACCAAGGGCGCCCTCATCTGGGAGTTCAACAAACCGTGGTCGATCGAGGAGATCGAGATCGGCGACCCGGTTCAGGACGAAGTCAAGATCCGGATGGAAGCGTCGGGGATGTGCCACTCCGACCATCACCTGGTCACGGGTGGTATCCCGATGGCCGGCTTCCCGGTGCTCGGCGGGCACGAGGGCGCCGGCGTCGTCACCGAGGTCGGACCGGGCGTCGAGGACCTCGCCCCCGGCGACCACGTCGTGCTGTCGTTCATCCCGTCCTGCGGCCGCTGTCCGTCGTGTCAGGCCGGGCTGCGCAACCTGTGCGATCTGGGTGCCGGTCTGCTCAACGGGACCGCGGTCTCCGACGGGACCCACCGCATCCACGCCAATGGACAACCCGTCTTCCCCATGACCCTGCTCGGCACCTTCAGCCCGTACATGGTGGTGCACAAGAGCTCCGTGGTGAAGATCGACCCGTCGGTGCCGTTCGAGGTCGCCTGCCTGGTCGGCTGCGGTGTCACCACTGGTTACGGCTCGGCCGTTCGCGCCGGTGACATCCGGCCCGGCGACGACGTCGCGGTGGTCGGCGTCGGCGGTGTCGGCATGTCGGCACTGCAGGGGGCGGTCAACGCGGGCGCGCGCAACATCTTCGTCATCGAACCGGTCGAGTGGAAGCGCGACGCCGCGCTGAAGTTCGGCGGCACCCACGCCTACCCCGACTTGGAGTCGGCGTTCGCCGGTATCGCGGAGGTCACCCACGGGCTGATGGCCAAGAAGGTCATCGTCACCGTCGGCGAACTGCACGGCAACGACGTCGACAACTACGTGAACCTCACGTCGAAGGGCGGCACCTGCGTGCTGACCGCCATCGGCAGCATGCTCGACACCCAGGTGACGCTGAACCTCGCGATGCTGACCCTGCTGCAGAAGAACCTGCAGGGCACCATCTTCGGTGGCGGCAACCCGCACTTCGACATTCCGCAGCTGCTGTCGATGTACAAGGCGGGCAAGCTCAACCTCGACGACATGATCACCCGGCAGTACAAGCTGGAGCAGATCAACGAGGGCTACTCGGACATGTTGGAGGGCAAGAACATCCGCGGCGTCATCCGCTACACCGACAACGACTGGTAAGCCATGACCACGGTCGAGCAGTCACCGGTGGTCGCAGCGTCGCGCGCGTCGTGGCGCTGCGTCCAGTCCGGCGACAAAGAGGGTTGGCTGGCCCTGATGGCCGACGACGTCGTCATCGAGGACCCGATCGGCGAGGCGGTCACGAACCCGGACGGTAACGGGGTGTGCGGCAAGGACGCGGTCGCGGCGTTCTACGACACGAACATCGGGCCGAACACGCTCACCGTCACATGTGAGGCGACGTTCCCGTCCAGTTCGCCGTCGGAGATCGCCTACATCCTGGTGTTGCGCACCGAGTTCCCGAACGGTTTCGTCGCGACGGTCCGCGGGGTGTTCACCTACCGGGTCGACGAGACCGGCCTCATCACGAACCTGCGTGGCTACTGGAACATGGATTCGATGACGTTCGAAGAGGCCAAGGGCGATTAGCGCGTCGCGACCGCTGGCGGGCCGCGGGGCGGTCGTCGTCGGTGGTTCTCGCGGTATCGGCCTCGCGGTGGCCGAGCTGCTCTCGGCGCACGGCGCCGGGGTGGTGGTGAGCGGACGCGACGCCGACGCGGTCGAGCGTGCCGCACAACGGGTCTCGGGTGTCGGCTGCGCGGGTTCGCCTGCCGACCCTGAGACGGCCGACGCGCTGGTCGAACGCTGTGTCCGCGAATTCGGGCGCATCGACATCCTGATCAACTGTGCGGGCACCGCCGAACCGCCCGGTTCGTCGATCCTCACCGTCAGCTCGGCGCAGTTCCGAGAACTGCTCGACGCGCACTTGGGCACGGTGTTCGAGACGTGCCGGGCCGCGGCGCCACGCATGGTCGCGCAGGGTGGCGGGGCGATCGTCAACACGAGTTCGTTCGCCTTTCTCGGCGATTACGGCGGCACCGGCTATCCGGCGGGCAAAGGGGCGGTCAACGGGCTGACGTTGGCGATCGCCGCGGAGCTCAAGGAGCATGGCGTGCGCGCCAATGTGGTGTGCCCGGGCGCCAAGACCCGGTTGTCGACCGGCGCCGAATACGAAGCGCACGTCACGGAGTTGAACCGCCGCGGCCTACTCGACGACGTCAGCCTGCAGGGCGCCCTGGACGCCGCCCCACCCGCGTACGTGGCGCCGACGTACGCCTACCTGGTGAGCGACCGCTCGCGGGGCGTGACGGGCCGGATCTTCATCGCAGCCGGCGGGTTCGTCGGCGAGTTCGCCCGGCAGTCCCCCGGCTTCCTCGGGTACCGCGACCATCACGATTCACCGCCGTGGACCGTGGAGGAACTGCACGAACTCCTCGGCGGCTGAGGGTTCCGCGGGTCGGCGGCGGCTTGCCCGCCGAACGTGCGCCCACTGCGGGAATCCGGCCCCTGCTTCGCACTCAGCGCACGTTCGCCGGTCAGCGCCTCACTATGCTCGAGGCCATGGCGACCGTCTTCACGAAGATCATCAACGGAGAACTGCCGGGCCGATTCGTCTACGAGGACGACGAGATCGTCGCGTTCCTCACCATCGCGCCGATGACGCAGGGACACACGTTGGTGGTGCCGCGCGCCGAGATCGACCAGTGGCAGGACATCGAACCCCCGGTCTTCGCCCGCGTGATGGAGGTGTCACAGCTGATCGGCAAGGCCGTCGTCAAGGCTTTCGGCGCCGAACGCGCAGGCGTCATCATCGCCGGCCTCGAAGTGCCGCATCTGCACGTGCACGTGTTCCCCGCCTACAACCTCACCGACTTCGGGTTCGCGAACGTCGACAACAACCCGTCGCCGGAATCCCTCGACGAGGCACAGGCCAAGATCAAGGCCGCTCTCGCCGAATTGGTCTGACCCTCAAGCGGTTTCGACCGGCACGTCACTGAACCGCGGCAGGTTCACGGAGAAGCGGCAGCCCTGCCCGGGCGCGGTCGTCACACGCACCGTCCCGCCGTGAGCCAGGACCAGTGAGTCCACGATCGACAGCCCGAGCCCGGTCCCGCCGCTTTCCCTGGCCCGGGAGGAGTCGGTGCGATAGAAGCGCTCGAACACCCGGCGCGCGTCCTCTTCGGTCATACCGGGCCCCTCGTCGCACACCTCCAGGACGGCGCTGCGCTCGTCGGTGCCCACCCGTACCGTGATGCCTGCGCGCTTCGGGGTGTGCTGCAGCGCATTGGCCACGAGATTGCCCAGCACCTGCCGCAGTCGTGCTTCGTCACCGAGCACCTCCGGCGTCCCGGGGCCGTCGAGTACCTGCAGCGTGATCGTGCGCTCGGGCGCGATGGACTGCGCGTCGTGGACCGCGTCGGTGGCCAGCGTGAGCAGGTCCACCCGATGCTGCTCGAGCGGTCGCTGCGCGTCGAGACGGGCCAGCAGCAGCAGATCCTCGACCAGCAGGCCCATCCGGCGCGACTCGCTCTCGATGCGGTTCATCAGCATCTCGACGTCGCGAGCGGCACCCTGGCGGTACAGCTCGGCGAACCCGCGGATGGTGGTCAGCGGCGTGCGCAACTCGTGGCTGGCGTCGGTGATGAACCGGCGCATCCGCTCCTCCGAGGTGCGGGCGGCGTCCGCCGACGACTCGGAGGATGCCACGGCCCGCTGGATCTGGGCGAGCATTCCGTTGAGCGCCAACGACAATCGTCCCACCTCCGTGCGCGGATCCCGCTGGGGCACCCGGCGGTCGAGCTGACCCGCCGCGATCGCCGCCGCGGTCTCCTCGACCTCCGCCAACGGGCGCAGGCTGCGTTGCACCACCGCGTAGCCGACGACTCCGAGCACCAGCAGCACGGCCGCGCCGATCCCCACCTGCGACCACACCAGGGCGCGAACCGTCGACTGCACCTCCGACAAGTCGATGGCCACCGTGGTGAGCGCCCCGGCGGGCCCGCGAACGGTCATCGCGCGCCATTCGACGTCGGAGTGGTTCACCGACGCCACGGTGACCGGGACGGGCCCGACGTCGTTGGAGGCCGGCAGGACCGGTTCGGCCTCGCGGTCGTTGACGGCCGTCCACATCCGCCCGTCGGGTCCGGTGCCTCGCACGTAGAAGTTCGACGGCGGCCGGGCCGGGTTGGGGCCTGCCATCGGCGTCGCGGGCAGCTGTCGCGGCGCTTGGGCCCAGCTGCGCGAGGCGTCGAGCAGGGTCTGGTCCACCCGGCTCTCCAGGCTGTGCCGCATGATCGACGTCACCGCGATGCCGGAGGCGAGCAGCCCCAGCGCCACGAGCACCAGCGTCGCGGCCACCAGACCGAGCCGCAGCGGCACACCCCCGCGCACTACCTGGGCTTTCGGCTCTTCGCGCAAGCGCTCATAGGTGCTCGTCGGCTCTTCGCGCAAGCGCTCATCGGTGCTCGTCGGCTCTTCGCGCAAGCGCTCATCGCGGCTCGCGCAGGACGTACCCGACCCCGCGCAGCGTGTGCAGCAACCGCCGATCACCGGTGTCGATCTTGCGACGCAGATACGAGACGTAGGACTCGACGACGTTGACGTCGCCACCGAAGTCGTAGCGCCACACGTGGTCGAGGATCTTGGGCTTCGACAACACGGTGCCGGCGTTGATGATGAAGTACCGCAGCAGGGTGAACTCGGTCGGCGACAGCGACACCGGCTCGCCGGCCTTCCAGACCTCGTGGGTGTCCTCGTCGAGTTCGATGTCGGCGAAGCTCAGACGCGACGTCTGCGGCTCATCGGCCCCGCGGCCGGTGCGCCGCAGGATCACCCGCAGCCGTGCGACGACCTCTTCGAGGCTGAACGGTTTGGTCACGTAGTCGTCGCCGCCCAGGGTCAGCCCCGCGATCTTGTCCTGCAGGGAGTCGCGGGCGGTCAGGAACAGGGCGGGGGCGTCGATACCGTCGGCGCGCAGGCGGCGGAGCAGCCCGAACCCGTCCATACCGGGCATCATCACGTCCAGGATCACCGCGTCGGGACGGACGTCGCGGGCCTTGTCGAGCGCGGAGGCCCCGTCAGAGGCGGTGTGCACCTCGAAGCCCTGGAACTTGAGGCTGACCGACAGCAGTTCGACGATGTTGGCCTCGTCGTCGACCACGAGGACCCGCGCCTCGGGGGTGGTATCGGGAAGAGCAGCCATGGCCATGGACTTCAATGCCCGCCCCGGGCCTTTGAGTAATGCTGCGGGTTGGCTGTGAGATCTCTGTGAGTTCACGCTTGCACTGTCCATAGACTGGCGGCATGGACTTCGGCAAGAACCTGATGCAGCTCGCGACCGCACCGGCGCGCATCGGGCTCGCCGCCGCGGAGACCAGTCTGGGAATCGCCACGTCGGCGATCAGCGTGGCGAAAGCGACGCTCGGTGAGGGCGATCCGCGGGTCGTGGCGAACCCCGGCGCGTTCGCGGCCGTGCTGGGCATCAACGACGCCGTGGAACGGGCGAACCGCCTGGCCAGACTGATGGACGAGGACCAACCGCTCGGCCGCGCGCTGGCCCCGGACGGACCCATCGACCGCCTGCTCAAGCCGGGCGGTGTCGTCGACCGGCTCACCGCACCGGGTGGTGTGCTGGACCGGTTGACGCAGGACGACGGCGGGCTGATGCGGGCCATCGAACCGGGCGGCCTGGTCGACCAGTTGCTCGACGAGGACGGTCTGGTCGAGCGGCTGCTTGCCGAGGACGGTATCGCCGACCGGCTGCTGGCCGAGGGCGGGCTCGTCGACAAGCTGACCGCCCGCAACGGCCCACTCGAACAGCTCGCCGACGTGGCCGACACCCTGAACCGGTTGACGCCGGGCCTCGAAGCGCTGGCGCCGACGGTGGAAGCGCTGCGGGAGGCCGTGATCGCGCTCAGTCAGGTGGTGAACCCGCTGAGCAACATCGCCGACCGGATCCCGCTGCCCGGCCGCCGACTCGGCAGGCGCACCCCGACCACACCCACCACCCCGGTGCGGTCGCAACGGGTGATCGACGTCGACGAGTGACCGGATAAACTCTGCGTCACCCGCCTCCTTAGCTCAGTGGTAGAGCACTCGCCTTGTAAGCGAAAGGTCGTCAGTTCAATCCTGACAGGGGGCTCAAACGTTCGACCTGCGTTCGCGCAGGTAAGGGGCCGCTACTGCAGTCCGGTGGGCCCGCCAGACACCCGCCGTGCCCACATTCTGCCCACACTCTCGTCTAACTTGTCGGCAACTGCAGTGAGGTCGGAGTCGAACAAATCGGCGTACACGTCCAATGTCATCGCCGCCGAAGCGTGCCCCAGCATCCGCTGAACGACCTTCACGTTGGCGCCCGACGAGATCGCCAACGACGCTGCCGTGTGGCGTAACGCGTGAGCGGTGACCCGCGGGAACGTCTTGTCCGCCCTCCGGCACCGGTCCACCGCACCTGACAACCAGGAGTCGTGCGACGACGGCGGCCCAAGATAATCCCCGGTCCTGGACGACCAGATCAGATCCTCCCGCGCCTTCCCCCGGCACGTGGCCGCCAGCTCGTCGACGACGAAACCAGCCAAGGCGACCGTGCGATGCTCCCCCGATTTCAGGGTGCCGACATGCACGCGGTTGTTGACCGTGACCGCGTTCCGGTGGAGCACCACCCGACGCTTTAAGAAGTCGACGTCCTCGACCCGAAGCGCCGCCGCCTCACCCCACCGAAGACCCGCCGTCCCCAGCAACAGCACCAGCGACTGGTATCGGCCGGCCTCCACCGCGAGCGCCTGGAGCTGCTCGGCGGTCAAGTAGATGTTCTTCCGGCGAGATCGACCCGGCAGCTTCACCCCACGTGCCGGGTTCGCTGCCAGGCGCCGGTCGCGTACGGCGTCGTCGATGATCCTGGCGAGCACAGAGTAGGCCGTCTGCACGATCACCGCACCACGCTGAGACGCCATCTCGGACACCCACGCCTGGACATCAGTATGAGTGACATCGGCGACCCGGACCCGCCCCCAGCGGGGCTCGACGTGGATACGCCACGCCGACTCGTACGACCGGAACCCGCTCGGCTTCATATGGCCTTGCTGGCGCTGCAACCAGAGCGGTCCCAACTCCCCCACCGAGATCTTCCCCAACGCTGGCGCTACGTACTCGCCACGCAGCTTCGACACCTCGTTCTCGGATAGCCATTGCTCGGCGTCACGCTTGGTCTTGAATCCACGCTTGTCGGTCTGTCGGCGGTCAGGCGTTCGGTATCGAACTCGATATCGCGTTGCACCGGAGGATGTCTCGTACTTCTCAATCGTCGCCACGGGTGTACTTCTCCTGAATCGCCTTGAAGCGCCGTTCGGCGTCTTCCCTCACGTCTGGATCGCCCGATTGCCTGTCTCTCTCGACCTTGTTGAGCTCAAGCAGCGCGATCGCACCCTCGGCGAACTGTTCCCATCGCCACGCAGGAGCGCCAACTCGCATGAACTCAAGCAACGCGACAGCCTTGTCCTCGGGCTCCCCCAACTGCTTATCCATCCGCAGCCACTTCCAGAGATCCTCAGCGGAAATGGGATCAGACAAGCCTGTCGCGGTAACCAAGTCGTTGCGGTCCGCAACATTCGTTGAGAGCAAGCCGATCGGTGAGACACCAAGTGCCACAGATAAACCGACCAAGTCGTCGACCGTCACCTTCCGGTCCCCATCCTCAATGCGCCGGACTCCGACCGCACTGATTGGCCACCCGACCGCGGTCAGGCGCTCCGAAACCTCGGTGAAGGTGAGATTCAGATAGGTGCGAATCTCCCGCAATCGCGCAGCCACCGTCTCACCCGTCGGCCCACGGGCCGCTTCTTTTCCTGCCACGGCGCCCATCGTCCACTGTCAAAGAATGGCAGTCAAGCTGCAGTTGTTGACACCGGCCATCCAGTGTGATCTTCTGTAGGGGCACTGCCATCTTTAAACAGTTCACCGACAGTTCTGAACAGATTGGAAAGAGATGCCCGACCTCCTCGCCCCAGAAGATCTACCGCCGCTGGCAACACCTGCCCAAGTGGCTGCCGTCATGCAGACCACGGTCGACGCCCTATCCCAAGACAGGTACCGCCGCCGCGGGCTCCCTTGGATCAAAGTGTCGGGTCGAGTCCGATATGCACGCGCCGACGTTCTCGCCTACCTGGCCGCCAACCGGAACGGCGGTGACGCCGCCTAATGCGCGAACTGCCGCAGGAGGACCACTGCGACCTCGGGTTGATCGATGACGACCGAACCCCGGATATGCGAAAGGCCCCGGTTGCAGCCGAGGCCCTTCGGAAAAACGACCACCCACCAGTCACCACAACCGAAGGAGATCTAGGACTATGAAACCACAAGCCCGCCCCGACAGACCAGAGCCGGCCGCTGCCCGGCGGATCCTAGAGAATGCCGTCAATCGGGTGGATCTTGTCCGCGCCGACCTCAATACGGTGTTGCGTGAATTGTCCCCTGACGTTCCGCTCTTCGCTGTCGTCGACCTGGTAACCGCACTCGGTCACCTACGCCAGGCTGCTGTGCTGGTCGATGGAGTTGCCGACGCTCTCGAAGCCGTGGAGGTGCGGCGATGAGCACACGTCGACAGGCACTCTGCTGCGAGTGCGGCAACGTCCGCACCTGCCAACGTCCGCGGAACTACCGCATGGAGAACTACTGGTTCAACTACCCCATCAACAACGACTGGCACCGGGAGGTTGGTGATCTTAAGTGCTCGGCGTGCAGACGAATCACCCGACACGCACTGCTGCAGCCGGACAATTGCTACCGGGACCACGCTGAGGTGCTGCAGCAGCTCGCACTCGGGTTTAGCAACAACGGGCACTTCTCCGAAGAGCGACTCGCTGACATCCGGCGGACGTACCGGGAGGCATTCCCACGCAATCCGTTCACCCGCCACAAGTGGTGGAAATCCGTGGAGGACGACGCCCGTGCGGCCGGCCGAACCGAGTTTCCGGCCATGTGCGGCGAGATGCTCGAGGTTCCCGAGGAGCGGTACCCCGGTGCAGATGTGACGGAGATGAAGGCGCCCAGCCAGATCGACGACCCCGACGAGTTCAACTTCGAACGGCTCGATGTCGAAACCGGCATGTACTGGGATGTCGGAGATTGCGTCAACTGCCTTGTGTATCGCAATGCCTGGCTGGTGAACAAACGACGCGACGAACTGCGGGAACTGTTCATCAAGTTCGCAACTTTGACCCAGAACCTCGACGCCGCCCAGGTGGAGAAGATCTGGACCGTATTGCAGGAGATCCCCTGTGACCGTTGACCGCAATCGAGATGTGGATACCCCCGCCAGCACCGGCGGGGGGACTCCCCCTTCCCGGCAAGTCAATTGGTACGAAACCTTCCGGTACGCCGCGCACGTCGCCGCCCAACGAGGCGTTGCACTCGACCACCGCGAACTGCCCATCGCGGGAACGCTGCAGTGGTGCGGCATGGCCGATACCGACGCCCGCAAGCTGCTGTCCCTAATCCTCGGCGGTGTCCGCGAGGCGATCACCAACGATGCCCGACAAGACGCCGTCCGGGATGCAGGAGAGGCGGTGTGGGAGGGCGAGGACTGGTCTGACGCTGCTCGACAGCTGCTCCGCCGACGCGAGATTGACGATTTGAGGAACGCCTCGTGACCGACAATGAATCCGAATTCTGGTCAGCCACAGAACAGCTCAAGCTGATCTATCAGTGGGCGCGCGCCAGCTATGTCGCGCCGTGGGCGCTACTGGTTGCGGTCCTGCCTCGGGTGATCGCAACCACCGGCCCGCATGTGATGCTTCCGGGCCCACCAGCGCCGGCCTCTCTGAATATGGGCGTTGTGCTCGTCGGCCGCTCAGGCGCAGGCAAGGGCATTACTGACAAGCTCAGCCGCGTCGTTTGGCCCGCCAACATCCATGAGGAAGGGCTCGGTTCCGGACAAGGTATCGCCGAACTCTTCAAGGAGCAGAAGAACCCCGAGGACCGGGTAGATCGAGCGCTGATCACCGTGTCGGAGATCGACCACTTGACCGCGCTCAACGCCGGACAGGGGAACAACACCAGGGCTGCAGTCAAGGCGGCACTTACAGGTGACCGGTTGGGCAGCAAGGGCGCATCCGCGGCCACCACGCGAGCGGTTCCGGCCGACTCATATCGGCTATGTCTGTCCATCAGTGCGCAGTTCGGCCACTGCGGCGTTCTCCTCGATGACGTGTCGGGTGGCACGCCGCAACGACAGCTGTGGATGTTGGTCACCGACCCGGACATGCCCAAGGAACTCGGCCCGACCCCCAACCGTGTTCTCGACATTGCGCTCCCGGCGTGGGCGCTGAAGGGCGGTCAGGTGTTGATCCAGTACGGGCCGTCGGAGATCCGCGAGTACATCAACGCCGGTTTATGGGACAGCGGACGTGGGGCAGTGGAGGCCATCGACGGTCACCGGACATTGACCCGGCTCAAGGTCGCGGCCGCGTTGGCAATTCTCGATCACCGGATGGTCGTCTCCGCGGTCGATTGGGAGCTATCTGAGGTCATCATGGCCAAGTCCGACGCCACCCGAAACGCGGTGCTGGAATACGACCGCCAGGCGACCCGAGCGAAGGTCCGAGAGCGGGCAATCGGCCGAGCCATCTTCGACGAGATCATCGACGACCGACATGCCAACACCGTTCGCCGACGCATCAGGGCGGTCCTTGCCGACGGCACCATGTCGAGAAGCGATCTGCGTAGGGCGATGGGTAAGCAGCACTACCGAGAAGCGTTCGACGCTTTGCTGCCTCATCTTGAGAAGCTTGGTGAAGTTGTCATTGTTCCGGGGGATAAAGCACCTCACTACGCGCTCAACTCAGAGTTCACCGGTGAACCGGGGTTCACCGCGGAAAAGCCCATGTCAGCAGCGGTGAACCAGGAGTTCACCGGTGAACCGGCGGATAACGTCACAGACCTTGATTCCCGCAGGTCGGTCGTCGATTCATCCCGGCCGAAGGTTACTGCAGTGAAGTGGTTCGCCGAGCACATAGCCGCGCTGCAGGCGGCCGGGCACACGACTGTCCCAGCGTTTGCTGTGTACCAGGCGGGAGACGCCGCTGGCTACACGATGTCCACCCTCGCCAACGCAGCTAGAGCTCACCCCGACATCGCCGTCATCGACCGCACCGGCGGCAGGGTCACGTGGTCGATCACCCCCGACCGGCAGCACAACTACCGGCCCGTCCGCCAATGGCTTGACGACTACCTCGACACCCTTGGCCGCACCGAGGTCACCCCCGACGAAGTCCGCATCGCTGGGCAGGCCGCCGGCTACGGGTGGGACACCGTACGGGCCACCGCCCGCGACTGCCCCCGAATCCAGAGCGTCCCCGCCCACGGCCGCAGTAAGTCCAACCGGATCTGGCACATCATCAACCCGCCCACAGATGGGGAGGAATCCGCATGACGTGAAGGCACGGGGGATACCCCCTCCCCCCGGTCCAGCAGGGGCACGGATGGCATAGCGCCTGCCTGTCTGTACAAAACTCAAGACTTTTTCAAACCCTCGTTTCACACACATAGGAGTTGACGTGCACGAACACGACGAGCAAGACGATCAGATGCGCGAATGGGCGCGTGAGGTTTTCGGTAGCGCCGAACGCCCCCCGCAAGACATCGTGCCAACCCCCGGGTTGACGCGTAAGGCGCTCGAACGCCAATCCGCAGCGACCGGGAAGCCCTGTACGGGCACGATTCCCGGCAAGGTGATCTGCGACCCAGACGGCATACCCATTGGCGTCGAGGAATCCCGCACGGTGACTGGCATCTTCGGCGGCACCGTCATCACCGAGGCCGAGGCCGAACGGCTCGGTATCGCACCCGACGAACTCCCCGGAATCACCATCGTCCCCAACATGAAAGGCAACACCGATGACTGACACCCCGGACGCACAGGACGTCGACCCGACCGACACCCCCGCCGACGACACTGTCATTGAGGCAGACGACATGCCGGAAGCCGATCCGCTCGAGCCGCCCGACGACAGCGAGTCCGACGAGTCCGGGAACGGGAATCGGGAGGCCGCCAAGTACCGGCGCCGACTCCGCGACACCGAAGCCGAACGCGACACCCTCGCAGCACGTCTCGAAGGGATGCAACGCGCGGAAGCCGAGCGACAAGCCGGTGAACTGCTCACCAAAGGGGCCGCCCTGTGGGCCGGCGGCACCACTGTTTCCGATCTCCTCAATGAGCATGGTGAACTCGACTCGGGGAAAATCCAGGCCCGCGCCGCCGAGATCCGCGAGCAGTTCGGTATCCCGCAGCCCCGCTCCGGGCTTCACGTGCCCCGCGAGGGCTACAGCCCCGGATCGCCGGGACGCAGCGGCGCCGACAGCATGGTCAACGTCGTTATGGGCCGAGAGCAGTAGCATGGGATGTGGCAGGGGGGTTTCGGGCCTGGTGCTCGACCCCCGCCACAGACCGCCCCAGGAGGGCACCCCACGGCATCGCCAGCGGCGAGCCACCAATCCCGCTCTCCTGAAAGGCGATTCATCGTGGCTACTCAGACCACACCCACCAGCCCCGCCGCATGGCGGCCAGACATCACCGCCTACGTTCCCGACGACGTCATCCCCGACGCCCTGATCCTGCAGACCGCCACCGTGGTCGGCCGCATCGAAGGCGACGAACCCGCCGTCCGCGTTCCGTACGTCTCCGATGACGGCACAGTCGGATTCGTCGCCGAAGGCGCACCGATCCCCGACGCCGCCCAAGAGTTCGACGAAGTCGTCGTCCACACGAACAAGGTCGCCGCTCTCGGCAAGTACAGCTATGAGACGTTGGCGCAGCCCGAAGCCGCCCGCATGGTCACCAACTCGCTGCGACGGTCGGTGGTGCGGAAAGCCAACGCCGCCTATCTCGGCAACGCCGCCGCCCCAACCGGTCTGCTCAACATCACCGGCATCACCGATGGCGGCGCTGTCGACGCCGACCTCGACCCGCTCGTCGATGCCATCGCCGGCATCGAAGCCGCTGGCGGTGCGGCGACCAACATCATCGCCTCACCCGACGCGTGGGCGACCCTGTCGAAACTAAAGGTGACCGACACGTCGGCGCAGCCACTCATCGGCCCCGACGTCACCCAGCCCGGTCAGCGCGCCCTGCTCGGCGTCCCGGTGTCGGTGACACCAGCCATGCCTGCGGCCGGTCTGCTCGTCGTCGACCGCACCAGTGTCATCGCCGCGGTCAGCCCGGTCCGCTTGGCTCGCAGCGAGGACGCATTCTTCGCCAACGATGTCGTCGCGATCCGGCTGACGTTCCGCCTCGGCTGGGACGTCATGCACACCGACCGCATCGCCAAGCTCACAACCACCGTCACCCCCTAAACCGTGACGTGCACTGAGGGACCGCGAGTGCCGACTCCACCCTCGGTGCACGCCCGCCGCAAGGGTGGGGCCATAACCCCCAGAAACCGCTCGCTCGCCCCTCAGGGCATAGGCGGGCTTTCACACACAGAGGCCGAATTCCACATGAGGGGTGGGGGAGCAACCCCATTGCCACTGGTCAGTCGCCACTCAAGGCATAGGCGGACGCCCCCCCCTGACGATTTTTTTCAAAAAAAGAAACCGCTCCCTCTCTGCTCGCCTATGCCGTGAGTGGCGAGAAGGACACGTCGAGGGTGACCCGCCACCGGGTGTATTAGGGCAGGTCACGACGGGTGCGGGCATCACTCTCTGATCTGCTCGACGTGCACCGTCACCTCCGATGGCGTAGGCGGACACCCCCTCCGGCGTTTCCCTCCGCGCCACACCCCAGGCGGGCCAAGCTCAGCGCGGCAAGACCCATGGCCTCGCATGACGCCACTCATATGATGGAAGAGCGTTGCAAAGGGGAGACGCCGATGCGAAGTATCGGAAGCGGCAACAAGCCGGCTCGATGCCCTACCTGTGGTGGGGATGTCGAAGTGATGCCGGACGGGCGCTATGTTCCGCACGACAATTCCAGGACAGGCGAAAGCTGCATCGACCGCGGTGGACGGCGCCCTTTAAAGAAGAAGCCGCTTCCGGACAGTAAGGCCGACTTCGAAATCAGCAGCCGGTATAGCTACGTAGGAAATCCCGGCTCCGGCAAGCGCCGATAGCGCCGCCCCACCTACGCCATCCCCTCCCATCTCCGCACACTCGGCGCGGGTGGCATAGAGCTGCCAATGTGTACGAGCTTCAAGAGTTCTCTGGATGGTGGATCGCATAGACAACGCAGCAGACAGAGGGACCGGATCACCGTACGGCGCGTGACACCGCGTCGGGCGTTCCCCGGCCGCATCGACGAGCTTTGGGTACTTGACGGTGGCATCGAGGCGTTGAAGCCGCGCGGACGAGATGCGGCTGACGGCACGGTACGCAGTGCCGGTCATTGTCGGTGAATCCGGCTGACCGGGTTGCGTTTAGGCGAATTCCACTATGCGGGCGTCGCGTGCCCGTGCAGGGTGCCCAACAGCCTCTGATACGACGACGCCGCCAGGTCTGCTTGCAACATAGTCGAGGAACATCCCTACGGTCGCAGCCGCACCCGGACTGTCATCGCCGGTCAACTTGTCGTCCGGCAAGGCGATTGCACAAGTCTCTTCGATGAAGGAGGCGACGTGGACGCGACCGTCGCCGAGGACGAAGAGGTTGGCGAAGCCCCCGACGGCTCGCACCCGACCAAGCACGACGGAGAGCCGCTCCTCCTCGAGGGCAACGACGACCGGGTGCCCCCCGTCATCGCTGGTGACTGCGAGATCAACGTCGGCCAGGGCGCCATTAGCGAGGTTCAGGTTCACCTCATGACGGAAGGCGTCTAACCGAGAATTGTCAACCATTGTCACCCTCCCTTTCCTCGGATGATACGCGCACGCTCATCGGCCTCGTGGGCAACCGCGCTGAAGGCGCGTTGCACGTCAGCCACCTCGTCAAGCCTTGTGATGCTTTCCGGTTCGACACCGCTCTGGGGATGTAGGTGGCAGTGACCGTGGCAGCAGTCGAAGTGCTCAACGGTTGTCCAACCTTCGGATGCAAGCTCTTGTACGTTGACCACGAAGTCAACGAGAACGCCACCCTGCTTCCAGAGGAGGAACTGGATTCGAACGGTGTTTGCGTCGTCGTATGGCGTTTCCCAATCCCGCAAGACGCAGTCATCCCGGGGCGGGGGCTCGTACGCGCCGTGATCAGACTGCAGCTGCTCGCCGACTTCCCGTTGCGCTCGACGAAGCTCGCGCTTTGCTTGCTGCCCCCGGCGAGTCATGCTGCACACGATATCTATCGGAGGCGCTCAGGGCTGTTAAGGATGGTTCGGCCCGCCTCACGGCAACAAGACCAATGGTAGGACGTTGGCTAGAGCGGGTGGGTTCCGTAGATCGTTAGGTTCTACACAACCGCCAGTTGACCGGTGCCCGTCATCCCGCGAGATCTCGCCGATCGCCCACACCTTGCCCACAATTTGCCCACAGTTACAAATACCTGCAGTGATCTCGCGTGAGGCAAGTGCCCAGATAGAGCAGTAGTCGAGGCCCTGACCAGCCGCGAGAATACAGTTCAATCCTGACAGGGGGCTCCACATCTCGAACCCGGGTTGATTCGCCGCCGGTCTGGGTAACCTGCCGCTCGTGCTCAGTGGGGATGCAGTGGTGGCCATCGACGACTGTCACGGGTGTGGCTATCCACGGTTGGGGCCCGGTCTGTGCGCGCCGTGCCAGTCGTTCTCGACGCTGCCTTTCATGCGATTCGAGGAACGTTTCACCGGGTAGGACGGCCGACATGACAATCGAGTACCGCCGCATGTCCGGCGTCGTCGCGATCGGCGCCGCCGTCCTGTTCGCACCGCTCGCCGTCGCGTGTGGGAGCAGCGAAGAGTCGGGTGAGACGACCACCACCACCACGACGGGTGCCACCACGACGCGGCCGACCACCACATCGGCCTCGCCCGCGACGCCTCCGCCTGCGAGCCCGGCTCCGGGAACCGGTGGCGGTGCCGGGGTCCCCGGCGGCACCGGTACGCAGCCACCCGCACAACCCGGCGCACCCGCGGCGCCGGCCCCGGAAAGCGGCGCGACCACGCGGCCCGAAACGCCCACGGTCCCGCCCGGTGAGGGGCCGGGAGTGACCACCGGTGGCAACACCGAAGCACCCGGCATGGGTGACGGCGAGGGCGGCAGCGGCGATCCGGGCGGTACCGGCGACGAGGGCTGACGCCCTGGCAGCCGACGTTGGCGTCACCCTGTTCCGGGGTATGCCAGGGCGATGACCGTCATCGGCTTCCACTGCTCACACGAGCAGATCGACCCCGCCCAACTCCTCAGGGACGTCCAGCACGCCGAGCAGGCCGGCTTCACCGCAGGCATGTCCTCCGACCACTTCAGCCCGTGGAGCGAGCGGCAGGGGGAATCCGGCTTCGCCTGGGCGTTCCTCGGCTCGGCCCTGGCGACCACCGGTCTGCCGTTCGGCGTCGTCAACGCCCCCGGACAGCGCTACCACCCGGCGATCATCGCCCAGGCCATCGCCACGCTGGCGCAGATGTTCCCCGGCCGGTTCTGGGCCGCGCTGGGCTCGGGCGAGGCGTCCAACGAACGCATCACCGGGCAGCCGTGGCCGCGCAAGGAAGTCCGCGACGCACGCCTCGTGGAATGTGTCGACGTCATCCGGCGCCTGCTGCTCGGCGAGGAGGTGAGCCACGAAGGCCTGGTGGAGGTCAACCGGGCCCGGTTGTGGACGCTGCCCGAGGTGGTGCCCGACCTCGTCGGCCCCGCCGTCACTGCGCAGACAGCGGCCCGCCACGCCGCCTGGGCGGACGGGCTGATCACCGTCAACCAGCCGCCCGAGAAACTCAAGGCGGTGCTCGATGCGTACCGGGAGGCCGGCGGGCGGGGCCCGGCCCGGCTGCAGATCCACCTGAGTTGGGCGCGCACCGACGACGAGGCCATGGCCATCGCACACGATCAGTGGCGCAACAACGTGTTCGACCCGCCGGTGTCGTGGGACACCGAGACGGTCGAGGCGTTCGACGTCATCGGCGGCGCGGTGTCCACCGAGAAGGTCGGCGGCGCGGTGCGCGTCTCCGCGGATCTCGGGCGCCACGCCGAATGGCTCGCCGAGTACGTCGAGCTGGGTTGGGAGGAGCTCTACCTGCACTTCGTCGGCAAGGAGCAGGCCGGCTTCATCGACGCCTTCGGTGAGCACGTGCTGCCGCAGCTCGCGCCGACGGCGCCGGCGCCGAGCGCGGCGATCGCATGAGGAAGATCGAGACCGGAGACCTCTGGTGGAAGAACGCCGTCTTCTACTGCGCCGACATCGAGACCTTCTACGACTGGAACGGCGACGGCACCGGCGACATCCGGGGCATGACCGAGCGCATCGAGTACCTGTTCGACCTCGGCGTCACCTGCCTGTGGCTGATGCCGTTCTATCCGACCGCCCGCAAGGACGACGGCTACGACATCATCGACTTCTTCGGTGTCGATCAGCGCCTGGGCAACCTCGGCGACTTCGTCGAACTGGTGCGAACCGCCCGCTCCAAGGGCATCCGGGTGATCGTGGACTTCGTCATGAACCACACCTCCGACGCCCACCCGTGGTTCAAGTCCGCGCGGCGCAGCAAGGACGATCCGTACCGCGACTACTACGTGTGGAGTGAGACCGAGCCGCCGTCGAGCCCGTCCGATGTCGTCTTCCCCGACCAGGAGGACAGCCTCTGGGAGCAGGAGCCCAAAACCGGCGAGTGGTACCTGCATCACTTCTACAAACACCAGCCCGATCTGAACATCGCGAATCCGCAGGTGCAGGAGGAGATCTCACGCACGTTGGGTTTCTGGCTGCAGCTGGGAGTCTCCGGCTTCCGGGTTGACGCCGTCCCGTTCCTGTTCGCCCGCGACGGTGCGCCGGGAGACCCCGGGGCGTTCGACCCCTACGAGTACCTCGGAGACGTCCGCAACTTCGTCACCCGGCGCGTGGGCGATGCGGTGCTGCTCGGCGAGGTAAACGTGCCCTACGACGATCAGAAGTCGTTCTTCGGCGGCCCTGACGGCGACGGGCTCAACATGCAGTTCGACTTCATCGGCATGCAGAACATGTATCTGTCGCTGGCGCGCGGTGACGCCGGGCCCATCGCCGCGGCGCTGCGGGAACGCCCGCCGCTCGACGAGACCAGCCAGTGGGCGAACTTCGTGCGCAACCACGACGAGCTCACACTCGACAAACTCGGCGAGTCCGAACGTCAGGAGATCTTCGACGCGTTCGGACCGGAACCGGACATGCAGCTCTACGGCCGCGGGCTGCGGCGGCGGTTGCCGTCGATGCTCGGCGGCGACGAGCGGCGCATGCGCATGGTCTACTCGCTGGCGTTCTCGCTGCCCGGTACCCCGGTGCTGTTCTACGGCGAGGAGATCGGGATGGCCGAAAACCTGGACGTCCCAGGGCGCTTCGCGGTGAGAGTCCCCATGCAGTGGACCCGCGACGCCAACGGCGGCTTCTCCAGGGCCGCCCCGAGACGGCTCCCCCGGCCGATCACCGACGGCCTGTACGGGCCCGAACGGGTCAATGTCGCCGATCAGCGCCATGACCACCAGTCGTTCTGGTGGTTCATCCGCGACCTGATCTACACCTACCGCCAGCAGCCCGAGATCGGCTGGTCGACAGCCGAAGTGCTCGATCAGCCCAACCCCGCGGTGCTCGCGCACTGCTGCCGGGAGAAGAGCGGGTGGACCATGGTGGCGTTGCACAACTTCGGCGCCGACCGCTGCATGGTGCCGATCCAGATCGCGGACGCGCCGGAGGGATCGACGCTCGTCGATCTGCTGGACGGGTTGTCCGTCCACGAGATGGACGCGAAGGGACGGCTCGACATCGGCCTCGACGGCTACGGCTACCGCTGGTTGCGACTGCTCCGACCGGGCGACGACCCCATCATCTGAGGACTGACCATGTGGGAGTTCGCGATCGGCGTCGCCGTCGCCCTCGTGGTGACCTGGCTGGCGCTCGTGGTGGTGCTGATCGCCGTGCGGCCCCGCGACGGCCTGCTGCGCGAGGCACTGCGCATCCTGCCCGACGTCCTGCGCCTCATCCGCAGGCTCGCCGCCGACAAGTCGCTGCCCCGCGGGGTGCGGGTGCGTCTGGTGCTGCTGCTCGCGTACCTGGCGCTGCCCTTCGACCTGATCCCCGACTTCATTCCGGTGCTGGGCTACGCCGACGACGCGATCGTCGTCATGGCGGTGCTGCGCGGCGTGGTGCGGCGGGCGGGTCTGGAGGTGGTGCGGCGCCACTGGCCCGGAAGCGACGACGGGTTCCGGGCGCTGTGCCGGCTCACCGGATTGACCACCTCACACCGTGATCCGCCCCAGGAAGCGTCGACTGGCGACCAGATAGCAGACGACGGCCGCCACCTGCGCCACGGGAACCACGACCAGTAGCGCGCGGCCCAGCGCGGCGCTGCCGAGTTCTGCGGTCAGCGCATCGCTGACGAGGCCGGTGACGAACGGCCCGGCCGATCCGACCACCGCGCCGAAGAACAGGAACACCGCCGAGGCGGTGGCCCGCTGCTCCGGGACGACCAGACGCTGTATGGCGGCGATCGACGGCGCCATGTACGCCGTGCCGATCACGTAGCTCAGCGCGATGAACACGACACACAGCGTGGGACTGCCCACCAGGAAGGCCGCCACCGAGCACGGCAGCAGCACCGCCGTCATCGCCGCCACCAACCAGAGCAGCCACCGGGGGTCGCGGGCGGCCAACCGGTCGGCCACCCGTCCCACCACGAGGAGGCCCACGATGCCGGCCACACCGCTGGCGATGCCGTACCGCAGGCCCACCTCACCGATCGACATCCCGTGGGTGCGAATGAGGAAGGCCGGGGCGAACGTGGTGAGCGAATACCCGGCGACAGAGATACACGCCGCACCCGTGACGATGAGGACGTAGCTCGGCTCGCGAAGCAGATCCCACGGTTTGGCCGTGCGCGGCGCAGGCCCGCGGTCGAACGTGGGCATCGCCTGGCGACGTCCCAGCACCACCAGCACCAGCGGTGCGAACGCCACGCTGATGGCACCCATCACCACGAAAGCGGTGCGCCAGCCGAAGGATTGGGCCAACAGCCCGCCGCCGATGAGGCTCGCCGCACTGGCCAGCGGGATGGACAGCGTGATGACCGCCAGCGGGGCGGCTCGCCGTTCCGGAGCGAAATTGCGGGCCACGTACGCGTGGGCGGCGGGCGTGCTGCCCGCCTCGCCCACCGCCACCCCGACCCGGGTCAGCGCCAACTGGAGCCCGGACTGCGCGGCCCCGCCGACCATGGTCATCGCACCCCACAACCCGAGGCACACCGAGACGACCAACCCGAATGCGCCGCGGTCCGCGAAGCGCGCGATGAAGATGCCGAGCACGGCGTAGACGATGAGGAAGCCGAAGCCGTTGATCACCCCGATCGCCGTGTCCGACAACGCCAGGTCGTTCTTGATCGGCTCGGCGAGGACCGCGGGCAGGAAGCGGTCGGCGTAGTTGAGCGTGCCGACGACCGCCAGCAGCGCGACGGCCGCCCAGGCCCGCCGCGGTCCGTGCGTCTGCGCCTCGATCGGGGATGTGCCCTGCGTCGTCAGCGCCACGATGCGGAAGCCTGACAGACCGCGGTGCGGCTGTCAGGCGAATCCGTGCGCTCGACGAGGCCCGAGTTCGTCATTCGGGTGCGCGGACGACGCCGGGCTGGCACGCTGGGCGGTGAGTTTCCCTCGCCTCGACCGCGCTTAGCTGCGGAAATGACACTCTCCCTTTTGGGCAGATGTCTTATCACATACGATAACCACACTCTTGCTTCGTCCCGCGTGCACGACTTACGCGCAGAAGCACACCGACGGAATGGAGCGATCACCGATGACCGACACCGTCGCCACCCGCTACTCGGGCACCCGGGTCGCGAGGGTCGAGGACAACCGCCTGCTGACCGGTCGCGGCACCTTCGTCGACGACATCCAGCGCCCCGGGATGCTGCACGCATGCTTCGTCCGCAGCCCCTTCGCCCGGGCCAGGATCCACGGGATCGACGCCTCCGCCGCCCTGGCCATGCCCGGTGTGTACGCGGTGTACACCGCCGAGGACCTCAACGGCGACGCGGTCGAGGCCTGGCACGCCGTCGCAGGCAAGGACGTCCCCGACACCCCGCGCCCGCCCCTGGCCGAAGGCGAGGTCAAGTTCGTCGGCGATCCCGTCGCGCTCGTCGTCGCCGAATCCCGGTACGTCGCCGAAGACGCCGTCGACGCCGTCGAGGTGAACTACGAACCGCTGCCCGCGGTGGCCGACTTCCGCGCCGCGGTGAACTCCGAGACCGTCGTCCACGAGCAGTACCCGGACAACGTCGCAGGCGGGATGGGCGGGGCGCCACCGGACGAGGAGACGTTCTCGTCCGCGGCGTGCGTGGTGAGCGAGAACATCTACCAGCAGATGTACGTTCCCGTCCCGATCGAGACCCGCGGTCTGGTCGTCGAATGGGAAGCCACCACAGGCGAATTGACGCTGTGGGCGTCCACCCAGACACCCCACGAACTCCGTGCGTTCACCGCCCGCCTGCTCGGCATCCCGGCGCAGAAGGTCCGGGTCATCATGCGCGACACCGGCGGCGGCTTCGGGCAGAAGGTCGTGCCGATGCGTGAGGACATGGTCATCATGCTGGCCGCGCGCAAGGTGCCGGGTGCGCTGAAGTGGATCGAGGACCGGCGCGAGAACCTCATGTCGGCCGGACAGTCCCGCCACGTCGACGGCACGGCACGGATGGCGTTCGACGACGACGGCACCATCCTCGCCGTCGACATCGACTTCTCCCAGGACGTCGGCGCGTATCCGACGCCGTACCCGGTGCTCACCACCGCGGCGATCGGCATGTTCTTCCCCGGCCCGTACCGGGTTCCGAAGGCCAGCTTCAACTACAAGACGGTGTTCTCCAACACCGCGGGCCTGCACGCCTACCGCGGCCCCTGGCAGTACGAGACGCTCGCGCGCGAGATCATGTTCGACATCGCCGCGCGCAAGCTCGACATGGACCCGGTGGAGTTGCGTCGCAAAAACATTCTGCGCGGCGACGAGATGCCGTACTTCAACCCTAACGGGATGCCGTACGACCATGTCGCCCCCGCGGACACCTTCGAGCAGGCCGTCAAGATCCTCGATCACGAGGGCTTCCGCAAGGAACAGGCCGAGGCACTCGCCCAGGGCCGCTACATCGGGCTCGGCTTCTCCGCCTACATCGAACCCACCGGTGCGGCCACCGGTCACCTCGGCACCGAGGGCTGCACGATCCGGATGGAGCCGACGGGCAAGATCAACGTCTACGTCAACGGCGGGTCGACGGGTAACAGCCTGGAGACCACCGTTGTCCAGCTCACCGCCGATGCGCTGGGCGCCGACATCGACGACGTGTCGACCATCCAGGGCGACACCGCCGTCACCCCCTACGGCGCAGGCACGCAGGGCAGCCGGAGCGCTCCGATGACCGCGGGCGCGGTCAACGAGGCCGGCGCCATCCTGCGCGCGCAGCTGATCCGCATGGCCGCCCACCGGCTCGAGGTCGCCGAGGACGCAATCGAGCTCGGCGGCTCCAAGGCCTATGTGCGCGACGATCCGGCCAAGAGCGTGAGCTTCGCCGACATCGCCTACCGCGCGCATTACCAGCCCGAGCATCTCCCGCCGGGCGGAGCGGCGACGCTGGAGGCGACCGCGCGTTTCACGTCGATGGCGATGATCCACTGGGCCAACGCCACCCACGCCTGCACCTGCGAGGTGGACGTGGAGACCGGCCACGTGACGCTGACCCGATACATCGTCAGCGAGGATGTCGGCCCGATGATCAACCCGAACGTCGTCGAGGGGCAGGTGGCCGGCGGCACGGTGCAGGGCATCGGCGGCGCTCTGCTGGAGAGCCTGGTCTACGACGCCGACGGCAACCCGCTGTCGTCGACGTTCGTCGACTACCTGCTGCCGACGGCGACCGAGGTGCCGCCGATCGAGTTCGGCCACGTCGAGATCCCCGGCCCGGGCGTCGGCGGGTACAAGGGCGCCGGCGAAGGCGGCGCCATCGGCTCGACACCGGCCGTGATCAACGCGATCAACGACGCGCTCGCCCCGCTCGGGGTGACGGTCACCCAGTTGCCCGCCACCCCCGCGACCATCGTCGAACTGCTCGAACACGCCAAGCGAGAGGACCACTGACCGTGGAACTGAACAACGAATTCCGGGTCGCGGTACCCGCCGCCAAGACCTGGGAGGTGCTCACCGACGTCGAGCGCGTGGCGCCGTGCCTGCCCGGCGCGACACTGCTGTCGGTCGACGGCGACGAGTTCACCGGCGCGGTCAAGGTCAAGGTCGGCCCGATCACGGTGTCCTACCAGGGAATTGCCGCGTTTCAGGAGAAGGACGCCGCCGCCCAGCGGGTCGTGCTCAAGGCCTCGGGCAAGGAGACGCGCGGTAACGGCAACGCCGCCGCCGTCGTCACCGCACAGCTCAAGGACGAGGGCGATGCCACGCAGGTCGTGATCAACACCGACCTCACCATCTCCGGTAAGGCCGCCCAGTTCGGCCGCGGTGTGCTCGCCGACGTCGCGACCAACCTCATCGGCCAGTTCGCCAATGCCCTCGAGGCCGACCTGCTCGGCGACGCGCCCAAGGCGACGACGGCGCCCACGGCCGAGGCGGCCACCGCCGCCGCCCAGCCCGCCGCGGCTGACTCGGTCGATCTGCTCAAGGTGGTGGCGGTGCCGATGGCCAAACGCTTCGCTCCGGTGGTCGCCGGTGTGGCGGCCGGCGCCGCGGTGGGCTTCCTGATCGGCCGTCGCCCCCGCCGCGCGAACCCCGCCGCTGCGCTGGCCGAGGACCTGCAGGCCGCACTCGTTCGCCTGCTGTCGTCATGAAGGCCGCCCCGTTCGCGTACCACCGCCCGGCCACGGTGACCGAGGCGGTGCAGATGCTCGGCGAGTTCGGCGAGGACGCCAAGATCCTCGCCGGCGGCCAGAGTCTGGTGCCGATGCTGGCCATGCGGCTGACGCACTTCGAGCACCTGATCGACATCTCCCGGATCGGGGAGTTGACGGGCATCGACCTCGTCGACGGGCAGATCGTCGTGCGCGCGGCGACACCGCACGCGCTGGTCGGACTGGACGACGAGGTCGCCGAATCGGTGCCGCTGCTCACGTTGGCCACCCCGCACATCGGGCACTTCCAGATCCGCACCCGCGGCACCCTCGGTGGCGCGATCGCGCACGCCGACCCCGCCGCCGAGTACGCCGCCGTGGCACTGGCGCTCGACGCGCAGGTCGAGGCGGTGTCGAGCCGTGGCCGCCGCGATGTCGCCGCCGCGGACCTCTTCACCGGCCTGTGGGAGACCTCGCTGGCGGCCGACGAGATCCTGACCGCCGTTCGGTTTCCGGTGTGGAGCGGCCGGTGCGGTTTCGCGGTCGAGGAATTCGCCCGCCGCCACGGCGATTTCGCGATCGCCGGCGCAGCCGTCGCTCTGGAGGTCGACGGCGACGACCGGGTGACTCGGTGCGGTATCGGGCTGCTCGGCCTGGGGTCGACCCCGCTGCGCGGCACCGACGGCGAACAGGCTCTCGTCGGGACGCGGCTTCCTGACATCAGCGCCGACGAGGTCGGCAGGCTCACGCTGGCCGCGTTCTCGGAGGTGCCCGCCGATCTGCAGGGTTCGGCGAGCTATCGGCGCCGGGTCGGTGCCGCGATGGTCTCGCGTGCCCTGACGTCTGCCGCCGCACAGGTGACTTCGGAGGAGATGATCCATGCATGAGCTGCCGGTCGAGGTGACGGTCAACGGCCGCACCCGTCGCGGAGTGGTCGAGCCGCGAATCACGTTGGCCGACTTCCTGCGCGAGAACTGCGGGCTCACCGGGACCCACCTCGGCTGCGAGCACGGGGCGTGCGGCGCGTGCACGGTGCTGCTCGATGGGCAGGCGGTCCGCTCCTGCCTGGTGTTCGCCGTGCAGGCCGACGGCCAGGAGGTCACCACCGTCGAAGGCATCGCCGGGCCCGACGGCCGGCTCTCCCCCGTGCAGTCCGCGATGAAGGAGTGTCACGGGCTGCAATGCGGTTTCTGCACACCGGGTTTCGTCACGTCGATCACCGCGCTGCTGGCCGACAACCCCGACCCGAGCGACGAGGAGATCCGCGAAGGTCTCTCGGGCAACTTCTGCCGGTGCACCGGATACCAGGGCATCGTCAACGCCGTGCGGCTCGCGGCCGAGAAGACGCGCAACGGAGAGATCGTCACGTCCTGAGCGCGCACAATGGCACCATGGCGCCGTCGACCAGCTACCGCCTACTGCGGGTCGCGCTCGCCGTGTTCGGCACGGTGATGCTGCTGCTCTATCCTCTTGCGCTGGTGTGGCCGTCGGGGTGGGCGTGGCATCCCGGCGCACCGCACGGGTCAGACTACTTCATGATGATCGTCGGGCTCTACGCCACCCTCGGCGTGTTCCTCTGGATCGCGGCGCGCCGGCCCGAAGCCCACCTGAGCCTGATCTGGTTCACCGTGTGCTCGAGTGTCGTGCACGCCGCGATCATGGCGGTGCAGTCGTTCGGCGGTGGAAACCACATGGGACACCTGCTCGGTGACGTCCCGGCGCTGCTCCTGGTGGCCGTCGTGCTGTCGGCGCTGGTGCTGACCTCGGGTCTGCGGCGCTCAGACCACTCCGCGTAGCCCGTCGGCGCCGAAGAGCGGCTCGAGCATCCCGGACATGTCCGGGCCGCGCCGCAGGTTGTGTCCGCCGTCGACGTTGATGACCTGACCGGTGATCCACGAGGAGGCGTCGCTGAGCAGGAACACCGACAGGTTCGCGATGTCGGCGACCTCGCCGAACCGCGGCAGCGGCGTGCACGCGCGGTAGTCCGCCGACACCTCCGGCGACTCCAGGATGGGCCCGACGAGGTCGGTCTGGATCAGACCCGGACGGATGCCGTTGACCCGCACCCACGACGGGCCGAGTTCGTCGGCGGCGAGCTTCATGATGTGGTCGAGCGCGGCCTTGCTCGGCCCGTAGGCGCCGAACCAGCGGTGCACGTTGCTCGACGCGATCGACGAGATCCCGACGAACGATCCCCCGCCGCCGCGCACCAGTTCCCGGGCGGCGTGCTTGAGCACGTACATGGTGCCGTTGACGTTGAGATCCACCGTGCGCCGCCAGGCGTCGGAATCGATCTGGGTGATCGGCCCGATGGTCTCCGATCCGCCCGCGCTGTGCACCACGCCGTGCAGTCGGCCGTGCCATGCGGTGGCGGCCTCGACCAGCCGCGCCGCCTCGTCCTCGTTGGTGACGTCGGTGGGCTCGTAGCGGACCTCGCCGGACCCGTCACCGGCCGCGGCGGACAGTTCGTCCACCGTGGCGGCGAGCCGGTCGGCGTTGCGGCCGGCGAGCATCACGTCGCCGCCCGCCGCGAGGATCGCCGCGGCGACACCCTTGCCGATACCGCTGCCACCGCCGGTGACCACATACGTTCTCTCCGCCAAGGACAGCTGCACCGCGACCCCTTCGTCGTGAGACCTCAACACGCCCCGAACTGAAACGCGTTCTAGTTATACGTCACGGCTCGTCGCGCCGGGCCAACTTCGGTGCGCCCAGCTCGCGCCAGTCCGGCACGTCCGGCGGCATGCCGACCGCCATGCGGTTCTCGTTGTGCGCCGCCCAGTGCGCGTGGCCGAGTTCGTGGATGTGGAAGCCGTGCCGCAGCGCCTCGGTGAACCCCATCGCGTCGGCGGCGGCGTTGACCGAATCCTTGACCAGCAGCGCGGCCATCGTCGGCAGCGCGGCGATGCGGCGCGCGAACTCGACGGTCTTGTCCTCGAGTTCGGCGCGCGGGAAGATCTTCGACACCATGCCGAGGCGGTGCGCCTCGTCGGCGTCGATCGAGTCCCCGGTCAACAGCAGCTCTTTGGCCTTGCGCGGGCCGAACTCCCACGGGTGGGCGTAGTACTCGACACCCGGCATACCCAGCCGGACCGCCACCACGTCGCTGAACTTCGCGTCGACGGAGGCGACGATGAGGTCACACGCCCAGATCAGCATCAGCCCCGCCGAGATCGCGTTGCCCTGCACCTGGGCGATCGTGATCTTGCGCAGATCGCGCCACCGCCGCGTGTTCTCGAAGAAGTAGTGCCACTCCTGCAGGTAGATCTTCTCCGCGATGGCGGGCCTGGTCGCGCCGTTGATCCGGAATGTCGGATGCTGCGCGGGACCGGGGCCGCGTTCGGCGATGGCCTCCTCGGAGCCGAGGTCGTGGCCGGCGGAGAAGTTCTTGCCGCGCGCGGCCAGGATCACCACCCGCACCTGATCGTCGGCCTCCGCGCGCCCGAACGCCTCGTCCAGCTGCACGAGCAGCGTCCGGGACTGGGCGTTCTGCGTATGCGGCCGGTCCAGCCAGATCCGCGCGATGCGCCCGTCGTCGAGGGTCTCGTACGTCACCTGCTCGGCGTCTGCCACAGCAGCACCCTACGCGGGCGTGTCGCAGGCCCGTGCGCCGGTCGCCTAGAGTTGGAACATGCCTGCAAAGTCAGATCCAGCCGAGATCGGCGACGTCGAGCCGCTGGCCGACAGCACCGCGCGCCAAGCCCGCAAAGTCGTCGCCGCCTACGCCGTCGACGCCGACGAATGTCGCGTCTTCTTGTCCATGCTCGGCATCGGACCGTCGAAGCTCGAGGCGTAAGTGGCTTCGGAGGGCGACCCAGGCGTTGGCTCCGGAGACTCCGACTTCGTCGTGGTGGCCAACCGGCTCCCGATCGACATGGAACGGCTGCCCGACGGCAGCACGTCGTTCAAGCGGAGTCCCGGCGGACTGGTCACCGCGCTCGAACCGCTGCTGCGCAAACGCCACGGCGCGTGGATCGGCTGGGCCGGCATCCCGGACAGTCCCGAGGACCCGATCGAGGACGACGGTCTGCAGCTCTACCCGGTCTCCCTCTCGGCCGACGACGTCGCCGACTACTACGAGGGTTTCTCCAACGCCACCCTCTGGCCGCTCTACCACGATCTGATCGTCAAGCCGATCTACCACCGCAAGTGGTGGGACCGCTACGTCGAGGTCAACCGCCGCTTCGCCGAGGCGACCGCCCGCGCGGCGGCGCAGGGCGCCACGGTGTGGGTCCAGGACTACCAGCTGCAGTTGGTGCCGAAGATGCTGCGGATGTTGCGGCCCGACCTGACGATCGGCTTCTTCCTGCACATCCCGTTCCCGCCGGTCGAGCTCTTCATGCAGATGCCGTGGCGCACGGAGATCATCGAGGGCCTGCTCGGCGCCGACCTCGTCGGTTTCCACCTGCCCGGCGGCGCACAGAACTTCCTCTACCTGGCCCGTCGCCTGACCGGCGCCAACACCTCCCGTGCCACCGTGGGTGTGCGGTCACGCTTCGGCGAGGTGCAGGTCGGGTTCCGCGCGGTGAAGGTCGGCGCGTTCCCCATCTCGATCGACTCCGACGAACTGGACAGCAAGGCCCGCAACCGCACCGTCCGCCAGCGCGCCCGCGAGATCCGCAACGAGCTGGGCAATCCGCGCAAGATCCTGCTCGGGGTGGACCGCCTCGACTACACCAAGGGCATCAACGTGCGCCTCGAGGCGCTCTCGGAACTGCTCGAGGACGGCCGCGTCGACCGACACGACACCGTGTTCGTGCAGTTGGCCACCCCCAGCCGGGAACGCGTCCAGAGCTACATCGAGATGCGGGAGGACATCGAACGCCAGGTCGGCCACATCAACGGCGAGTTCGGCGACGTCGGCCACCCGATCGTGCACTACCTGCACCGGCCGATACCCCGCGACGAGTTGATCGCGTTCTTCGTGGCCGCCGACGTCATGCTCGTCACCCCGCTGCGCGACGGGATGAACCTGGTCGCCAAGGAGTACGTGGCCTGCCGCAGCGATCTGGGCGGCGCGCTGGTGCTCAGCGAATTCACCGGAGCCGCAGCCGAACTCCGTCAGGCGTACCTGGCCAACCCGCACCACCTCGAAGGCGTCAAGGATGCCATCGAGGCGGCGCTGAACCAGGAACCCGAGGAGGGCCGCCGGCGGATGCGCGCGCTGCGCAGGCAGGTCCTCGCCCACGACGTCGACCGGTGGGCCAGGGCGTTCCTCGACGCGCTCGCCGACACCCGCGCCGGCGCCAAACCCGTCTGAGACTAGATCGGCGTGATGTAGTCGATCAGCCACCTGCCGTCGACCTTGGAGTAGTCGACCCTCAGCCGGCTGCCGTCGTAGATCGGCTTACCGTTCTTCTCGATGACCGTGCGGTTCAGGTACACCATGACCTGCGCCGAATCACGTTGTGCATCAAGCACACCGACACCGACGACGTTGGCCTGGCTGACCACCTGACGTTCCCGAGCCTGGGGGATGATGTCCTTGGTGGCGCGGTCGCGGAACTCCTGGCGGAACTCCGGCGCCAGCATGGTGTACGCCTCGGTCAGGCTGCGCTCGACGGTCTGGTAGTCGTATCCGAACACCTTCGGGATCTGCTCGGCGGCCAACGGGGCCAGCTCGGCGCGGGCCTGCTGGGCACCGCGCGTCTCGACCCGCTCCCAGAACAGCCGGCCACCCACCGCGGCCAGCGCCACGAAGACAACCGCGCACAGCACGCTCACCACACCCGCCAGCCGGGTCGGCCACTTCCCCATCAGTTACCGCCGTCGGGGTACTTGAGGTCGTACCCGGTCATGTGACCGTTGTCGTCCTCGTGGACGATCACCCGAAGCCGGTACGGCTGCGACGGCTGGTTGTTGCCGTCGATGTCGGTGATGGTCACGCGCACGGCGACCAGCACCGACGCGTTGTCGGCGATGGGGTCGAGCTTCTCCAGCGCGGCACCGTTGATGACGGCCTCGGAACTGGCTTCGGTCTCGCGGAACAGTGCCTTGAGGTTGTCGACGTTCTCCCCTTGGCTGAGCATGTCGCGCAGTGGACCGCTGGTGCCGTCGACGAACCGGTTCACGCTCTCGTCGATGGTGTCCTGCGTGTAGCTGAACATGTTGACCACGGTCTGCGCCGCGGTGTCGACGAACCGCTGCTCACGGGCCTGCGTCGCGTCGGCGTCGCGCTGCTGCGCCGACCACACCCCGACCAGCGTGGTCACCGCGGCCAGCGCCGGCGCCAGCACTCCCAGTGCCACCGACGCGACCAGTTTCCGGTGCGGGTGGCGGCGCGCCGGCGGCGCGGCCGGCCGGGGACTGCGCACCCGCGTGGTCGCCGGTGCCTCGACCCGAACGCCGACCGGTTCGGTGACGCTGCCTTTCGCCGGGCCGGCCGCGCGCGACGCACGCCGACGCACCGGCTTCGTGGTCGAAGCCGATTGTTCAGTCATCTCACATCTGCCTTGGAGCCATCATCAGGTCTGCCCAGTTTTCCGCAGGCGCCAGTTTGTCAGCTCCCGGGGCGTACACGCCAACCCCTCCGGCGGGATCGGCGAAGACGCCCGTCCTGGTGTCGTAGCTGGCCGTCGTCGGACCACTGGCCATCGGGGCCTCCGCGGGCAACGGACCGGGCAGCGGACCCGGCAGCGGACCGGGCCCCGGCGGGGGCTCCGGCGCGGGCACCGGCGGAGCGTCGGCCGGTGGCGGCGGAGCCAGCGACGGCGGAGGAGGCGGTGGCGCAGGCGCCGGCCGGCCGTACGGCGGCACGACCTGGTCCGGCGGGGCGTAGTACGGCAGCGGCGTCGGAACACCCGGCTCGTTCGGCGGCACCGGCAGCGGGAACGGCGCATGCGGCGCCGGGCCCGGGCCAGGCGGCACACCCGGCGGGAGCTGCACCACCGGCGGCCCCGGATCGGGGTCGACCTGCGGCGGGATGAAGGGGAACTTGTTCTGCGGAAGGATCATCCGCGGATCCTGGATCGGTTCCCCGATCGGCACCGGCGGGCCGCGCCACGGGTTGCTGCCGATCGGCACGAAACCCTTGGGGTCGCGGCACAGCGCCACGGTCGGCGCGCGCTTGCCCGGGAACTCCATGCACGGGTAGTTGCGGGCGCCGCGCACGACGGTGGGGTCGTTGTGCGGGGCCTTGCAGTACAGGTCCCTCGGCAGGTCGCGCAGCGTCGTGTCGGCCGGCGAGCGGATCGACGTCGGCGGCAGGAAGCCGACCGAGCAGGTCGGCGGGTCGTTGAGGTGGATCTTGAAGTCCAGCTTGCCGCCTTCGTCCTGCGGCACCCCGCCCGCGACGGTGTTCAGCGCGGCCAGCAGGGCCGGGAAGATCACCAGCGCCTGCTCGAGGGACTTGTTGTAGATGACGCCGATGCGCCCGAAGTTTGCGAGGTTGGCGGCCAGCACCGGGAAGGTCGGCCGGATTCCCTCGAACGTGGTGTTGGCCGCCTGGGTGGTGCCGGGCACGGTCTCGAGGGTCGCGCGCAGCTGCGCGTCGGCGCCTGCCACGTTGCTGGTGACGTCGGCAAGCCCGTCGGCCAGCGATCGGATGTCGTCGCCGCTGCGGATCTGCGCGTCGAGGAACGGACCGGCCTGGTCGATCAGCTGGGAGACCTCGTCGTAGTTCGCGTTCGCCTCGTCGACCAGCAGCCGCGAGGACTGGATCAACCGCGACAGCTCGGGTCCGGAACCGTTGAAGGCCTTGAACGTCTCACGCAGCACATCCTGGATCCGGCTGTCGCCGACGCTGGTGACCAGCCGGTCGGCCTCCTCGAGCAGCCCGGAGATGTCCTGGCCGATCGCGGTGCGGTCCAGCCCGATGTAGGCCCCGTCGCGCAGCATCGACTGCGACGCCCGCTCCGGCGGCACCAGGTCGATGTACTGCTCGCCGATCGCCGAGACGCTCTTCACCGTCGCGGTGACGTTCTCGGGCACCGGGGTGCCGCTGTTGAGCCGCATCTGGGCCACGACGCCGTCGTCGGCGAGACCGACCTTCTCGACCCGGCCGACCGTCACGCCGCGATAGGTGACGTTGGCGTTCTCGTAGAGACCGCCACCCGCGGTGAACTTCGCGTCCACGTTGTAGGCGCCGATGCCCACGGCGGCCGGTAGGTGCAGGTAGAACAGCGAGATCGCGCCGACGGTCAGGACCGTCACGACGGCGAAGATCGACAGTTGGATTTTGGTCAGCCGGGTCAGCATCAGGGCGCCGCCTCGTGTTGGGTGGCCGTGCCGGGCGGGATCTTGAACGGATCAGCCGCCTGACCCGACAGGTTGGCCATCGCACCGGTGAGGAAGTCGGGCGGGTTGATGACCTCGCTCATGCGCTTCATGTTCGGGTCCAGGCCGAGCGAGGTGGTGAACACCGATTCCCCGATGCGCCGCAGCGTCAGGTCGAACGTGGTGAACACGTTCAGGTAGTCCCCACGCACCGCGTTGCGGAGGTACTTGTAGTGGAACGGGAACGTCGGCAGGAACTCCAGAGCCTTGATGAAGTCGTCGGCGTTGTCGTTGAGCGACTTGATCACCGGGTAGAGGTCCTTGAAGTCCGCGGCGAAATCGTCCTTGGTCTGCGACAGGATCCGCGACCCCACGAGGGCGAAGCTGCGCAGGGCGGCGAACGCGTCGACGATGTTGGCGCGGTTGTTGTTGAGCACCTCCAGGGCGGCGGGCAGCGTGTCGAGCGTGCGGCCGAGGCTGTCCCTGCTGCGGGCCAGGATTCCGGCGAACCGGTTGAGCCCCTCGGCCGCGGCGATGATGTCGGCAGTCTGGCGGTCCAGCGATGTCGTCAGCTCGGCGAGGCGCGGGACCAGGTCGGTGAACTTGTCCTGGCGGCCCGCGACCGCAGCGTAGGCCTCGTCGGTGATGTCCTGCAGCGCACCGAGATTGCCCTTGTTGACCACGACGCCGAGTGACGACAGCACCTCTTCGGTGGTCGGGTAGCGACCGGTGCGGTCGAGCGGGATCTGGGAGCCCTCCTTGAGCTTTCCGATCTCCGGTTCGCCCTCCGGCGCTGACAACTCGACGTGCTGCGACCCCAGCAGGGAGGTCTGGGCCACCTTCGCGGTCGCGTTCTCGGGCAGGTTCACGTTGCCGTCGAGGGACAACTCGACGGCTGCGTAGAACGAGCCGTCGGAACGCTGCACCGCATCGATGCCGGACACGCTCCCGACCGTGACGTCGTCGACCATCACCGGCGAGTTCTGCGGCAGCGTCGCCACATCCGGCAACTGGACGGTGATCTTGTAGGAGCCGGCGCCGTGGCCCGCGGTGCCGGGCATGTTCAGCGAGTTCAGACCGCCGAACTGGCAACCGGCCAGCAGCAGCGCCCCGCCGCCGAGCGCGATCGACCGGTAGCCGACGCGGGACACGTTGCGTCGCAAGGTCATCGGGGACCTCCCTCGGCCGGCAGCAGCGGCACACCGTTGAGCGAGTTGCCCGGCGGCAGGAACAGCGCGTTCAGATCCTCCTGCGCGGCCGCCGGATCCGGCGTGACCCCCGGCGCGTTCTGCCACTGCAGATACGGCACCGGCGTCTTGGCCTTGGCCTCGGTCTGCGGGGTGTCGTAGAGGATCTGCCCCTTGTACGCGGTGATGCTGTTGATCGGGTGGAACAGCAACGGCGGGAAGTTCATCGCGATCCGCTTGAACACCGGGCCCATGCGCTGCCGGCAGATCTCGGCGCGCTTGTAGTTGTCTGTGGTCGCGGCGGCGTCGAATGTGCCACCGCAGATGAACTGGACGGGATTGGCGAAGTTCGGCAGCGTCAGCAGGCCGCCGACGGTGCCCTGGGCCGGGTTGTAGATGTTGTAGAAGTTGGCCAGACCGTTGGGGGTCACGTGCAGGATCTGCTCGATGTCCTCGCTGTGGTCGGTGAGGATCTGGGTGAAGTCGGCCAGCCTGCCGATCTGTCCGATGAGCGCGTCGTTGCTCTCGTCGAGCAGGTCGCGCACGTCGACGAGCGCCTGGTTGAGTGTGCCCAGCGTGTAGTCGAGGTCTGCGGTGCTCTCGGCGAGGACCTGCGACACCGAGGCCACGTGGTTGGAGAACTGCACGATCTGCTCGTTGCTGTTCGACAGTGCGTTCACCAGCACCTGCAGGTTGCGCACGGTGCCGAACAGGTCGGTGCGGGAGTCGCCGAGACGGCCCGCGGTCTGCGACAGTTCGCGCAGCGCCTGCCGGAACGAGTCGCCGTTGCCGTCGAAGGTGTCGGCGGCCTGGTTGACGAAGGCGCTCAGCGGGCCCTGCATCGACCCTTCCTGCGGGCCGAGTTGGGAGCTCAGTGCGGTGAGCTGTTCCTTGACCTCGTCCCATTCGACCGGAACCGCGGTGCGGTCCAGACCGATGGCGGCGCCGTCCTCCATGACCGGACCGCCGGTGTAGGCGGGGGTGAGCTGGATGAACCGGGCGGCGACCAGGTTCGGCGCGATCATCAACGCCTTGGCGTCGGCGGGGACCTGCACGCCGTGGTCGAGCGTCATCGTCACCTTGACGTCCTCGGCCCGCGGGTCGATCGTGTCGATCTTGCCGACCGGGACGCCGACGATGCGCACCTCGTCGCCCGGGTACAGGCCGACCGCCGAGGTGAAGTACGCGGTGATCTTGTGGCCCGTCCGCGACGGCCACACCAGGTAGATGCCGACGGCCAGCGTCACCACGAGCAGGGCTGCCAGGCCCACCCGCATCCAGCGGCCGCGCGATTTCACTGGATCCCCTTGTGCGTCATGGCGACTTCGGCCTGATGATCATGCGCTCCGAGATATAGCCGCGCAGGTAGTCGGAGAGGCTGTCCGGCAGCTTGCCGGGCTGGAAGTAGGTGTCCAGCAGCACCTCGGCCAGCGGCGCGGGCGGCAGGCCGTACAGGTTGATCTGGAAGCCGGGACCCGAGCCGACGACCTCACCGAGAGCGGTGGCGTACGGCGGCAGCCTGCGCAGGGCCTCCTTGATGTGCTCGCGACGCTCCAGCAGGTTGTCCATCACCAGGTTGAGCTTCTCGAGCGCGGGGCGGAACTCGCGGCGGTTGTCGTTGACGAACCCCGAGAGTTGTTCGGAGACATCGTCGATCCCGGCGATCAGATTGCTCAGCGCCTGGCGCCGCTCGTCGAGCGCGGCGAACAGCAGGTTGCCGTCGGTGATCAGCTGGTTGACCTGACCGGCCCGCTGCGCCAGCGTGTCCGAGACCCGCTTGGCGTGGCCGAGAAGCTGTTCGAGCGCCTCGTCGCGCGCGTTGAGGCTGCGGGACAGGTTGGTGATGCCGTTGAGCGCACCCCGCAGTTGCGGAGTGGCCTCGCGCAGCGAGTCGGTCAGTGTGGCCAGCGCCTGCTCGAAGCGCGGCTTGTCCAACTCGCCCACGTTGTTGCCGAGATCCTGCAGCGCAGTGTTCAGCGTGTACGGAGTCGTGGTGCGCCCCAACGGGATCACCGTCGAGGATCCGGCACCCTGCGGGGTGACCGACAACGACTTCTCACCGAGCACGGTGTCGGTCTTGATCGAGACCATCGACTGGTCCCCGACCCGCACCTTGCGGTCGACGGTGAAGTTGACCTTGGCGGCGTCGCCGGCCAGTTCCACGCCGTCGACCTTGCCGACCGTGATGCCCGAGACGTTCACGTCGTTGCCCGGGGTGATTCCGCCGGCGTCGGTGAAGTAGGCCTCGTACGACTTGCCCTGCGGGAAAAACGGCAGCTTGGTGTAGCCGAACGACACCAGCACCAGGCAGGTCACTATGACGATGCCGAAGATGCCGGTACGGAGCGGATTGGTGCTGTCGGGTCTAGCCACTTTCGGAACACCTCCCCTTGGACGGATCCGGCGGGCCACCGACCGGGATCAGGATGTCGCTGCCGGCCGGACCATTGATCTTCAGCCGGGTCGAGCAGTAGAAGATGTTGAAGAACGACCCGTACGCACCGAGCGCGTTGAGCCGCAGGTAGTTCTCGGCGAGCGGTTCGATCACCTTGTTGACGTCGGCCTTGCGCTCGTCGAGCCGCTGGGCCAGCGGCCGCGCGTTCTCGATGACGCCCTGCAGGGGGCGGCGCGACGCCTCCAGCATCTCGGTCAGGTCGTTCTCCGCGGTCGCGAGCGGCTCGATGGCGCCCGCGATCGGATCCCGCCCTTGTGCGAGCCCGGTGATCAGCTGCTGCAGCCGGTCGACGCTGGCGTCGAACTGCGCACCCTTCTCGTCGACGGTGCCCAGCACGGTGTTGAGGTTCGTGATCACGTCACCGATGAGCTGATCACGCGCGGCCAGGTTCTGGCTGAACGATCCGGTGGTGGCCAACAGGTTCGCCAGCGCGCCGCCCTGCCCCTGCAGGAGTTCGATCACCGCGCTGCTGAGCTCGTTGACCTTCGCGCCGTCGAGACCCTTGAGCACCGGGCGCAGCCCCCCCAGCAGCGCGTCGAGGTCGAGCGCAGGCTGGGTGTTCTGCTTGGGGATCGTCGACCCGGCCGGCAGCTTGCGCAATTCGCCCGGCCCGCTGGTGATCTCGAGATACCGGTCGCCGACCAGGTTCTCGTACCGGACGACGGCCCTGGTCGAGGTGTAGAGCTGGTACTTGTTGTTGACGTCGAACGCGACGTCGACGGTGTTGTCCTCGTTGAGTTTGATGTCCTTCACCGTGCCGACCGGAACGCCCGCGATCCGCACGTCCTGGCCAGCCTTCAACCGCGAGGCCTCGGAGAAGTTGGCGTGATACGAGTTGCTCGACGCGAACCGGAATTCGCCGAACACCACGACCAGCATCGCGGCGACGAGCAGCATCGCCACCGTGAAGATCCCGACGTTGAGCAGGTTTCCGTCGCGCTTCATCAGTACTCGTCCTTCTCGGCGAACGCGCCGTTGAACAGGAACTGCACCGTCGACGGAGCGTCGAACTGCAACTCGGTGTTCGGCTGGTACGGCACGTAGGCGTTGTCGGTGACCACGAACGGGGTGTGGTACCAGGAGCCGCCGTACTGCTTGTTCGGCAGGTTCGGCAGGCCCCGGCAGTTGGGTCCGCCCGAGGCGTTGACGATGGGCAGGCTCTCCGGATACGTGTACGCCGGTGACCCGGGCAGGAAGTTCGACGACACGAACAGGCCCGGCCGGATACCGCCGATGATCGGCGCGAACCGGTCCACGGCGACGGCGGTACCCGTGAGCACACAGCCGATCACCGGGGAGTACTCACCGGCCACCTTCAGCGGCGCCCGCAGCCGCTGGATCGCCGCGATGTAGTTGTCGGCGGCCGGTTCCAGCGTGGCCGTGCCGTTGTTCGCCAATCCGGTGGCGGCCAGCAGCGTGGTGTTCAGGTTCTGCTGCTGATCGACGATCGTGTTGCTGATCGTCGGGGCGTTGTCGAGGATCCGCGCGATGTCGGGGCCGGCGTCGCCGTAGATGTTGGTCACCTCGGCCGCCTTGCGGAAATCCTCCTGCAGCGTGGGCAGCTTCGGGTTCAGCTGAGCCAGGTAGTAGTTGAGGCCCTCCAGCAGGGCGCCCATGTCGTCGCCGTTGCCGCGCAGACCCTCCCCCAGCGCGCTGAGCGTGGCGTTGAGGTTGATCGGGTCGATCTTGCCGAGCACGTCGGTCAGGGTCTGGAACAGCGTGTTGACCTCGAGCTGGACGTCGGAGGCCTGCACCTCGGCCCCGGGTCGCAACGACGTCTGCTGCGCGTCCTCCGGCGGGATGAACTCGACCGCCTTGGCGCCGAACACCGTTGTGCCCGCGATGCGCACGGGCGCGTTGGCGGGGATGTACTTCATCTCGTCGCTGCGGATGGCCAGGGTCAGCTTCGCCCGGTCGCCGGCGTACTCGATCTCCTTGACCTCGCCGATCTGGATGCCGCGGTACTTCACCTTCGCGTCGGTCTCCATGACCAGGCCGGCGCGCGGCGAGAAGACGGTGACGGTGTCGGTCGAGGTGAACGCCGCGGTGTACGACAGGTAGGTGAAGATCGTGGCGGCAACGAGGATCGCCGCCAGGATCGCGGCGGCGATGCGTACGTGACTGCGCTTCGCGTCGATGTCTGCCACCCCCTAGCCCGACAGGTTGAAGTTGCCGGACGCGCCGTAGACGGCGAGCGAGATGAACAGGGTGATGGTGACGACCACGATCAGCGACGTCCGCACGGCCTGACCGACCGCGATGCCGACGCCGACCGGCCCGCCGGAGGCGTTGTAGCCGTAGTAGGTGTGCACCAGCATGACGGCGATCGACATGACGATCGCCTGCAGGAACGACCACAACAGGTCGCTCGGTACCAGGAACGTGCTGAAGTAGTGGTCGTAGAGGCCCGCCGACTGGCCGTTGATGAACACCGTGGTGAACCTGGCGGCGAAGAACGCCGCGAGTACCGACAGCGAGTACAGCGGGACGATCGTGATCAGCCCGGCCATCAACCGCGTCGAGACCAGGTACGACACCGAGTGCACGGCCATCGACTCGACGGCGTCGATCTCCTCCGCGACCCGCATGGCACCGAGCTGCGCCGTGGTACCGGCGCCGATCGTGGCCGCCAGCGCGATGCCGGCGATGACCGGGGCGACGATGCGGACGTTGAGGAAGGCCGACAGGAAGCCGGTCAGCGCCTCGATGCCGATGTTGCCCAGCGACGAGTAACCCTGCACGGCGATGACACCGCCCGAGGCCAGGGTGAGGAACGCCGCGACGCCGACCGTGCCGCCGATCATGACCAGCGCACCGGCGCCCATCGTCATCTCCGCGATGAGCCGGATGGTCTCCTTGCGGTAGCGGGTCAGCGCGTTGGGGATGTAGCGCATGGTCTCGCCGTAGAACAGCGCCTGCTCACCCACCGTGTCCACGACTTTGGGCGCCCAGCGGAAGGCGCGGCGCAGTCGGACTGTGGCGTCGAAACTCATGATGTCGTCTTATTCGCGTGAAGGCCCATGATTGCTACCGCACCAGCACCCGGACGCCGATCGCCGTCATGATCACGTTGATGACGAACAGGCAGATGAAGGCGTACACCACGGTCTCGTTGACCGCGATGCCGACGCCCTTGGGGCCGCCCTGCACGGTCAGCCCGCGGTAGCAGCCGACCAGCCCGGCGACGACCCCGAACAACAGCGCCTTGATCTCGGCCAGCACCAGCTCGCCGAGCCCGGTGAGCACCGTCAGGCCGTTGATGAACGCGCCAGGGTTCACACCCTGCAGGAAGACCGAGAACACGTATCCGCCGCTCAAGCCGATCAGACACACGAGCCCGTTGAGCAGCAGCGCGACGAACGTCGAGGCCAGCACGCGCGGCACCACGAGGCGCTGGATCGGGTCGATGCCGAGGACGCGCATGGCGTCGATCTCTTCGCGAATCGTGCGCGCTCCGAGGTCGGCGCAGATGGCGGTCGCACCCGCGCCCGCCACCACGAGCACGGTGACCACGGGCCCGAGCTGGGTGATGGTGCCGAAGGCGGTGCCCGCACCCGACAGGTCGGCGGCGCCGATCTCGCGCAGCAGGATGTTGAGCGTGAACGCCACCAGGACCGTGAAGGGGATGGCGACCAGCAGGGTCGGGATCAGTGAGACCCGCGCGATCATCCAGGTCTGGTCGAGGAACTCCCGGAACTGGAACGGCCTGCGGAAGGTCTTCACAAAAGTGTCGATGGACATCTCGACGAATCCGCCGACCGCCCGGGCCGGCGCCGCGAGCTGTTCGATCAACCTCGGCTCCGTTCTCGGGGCGGGGTGCTGCGAACTCCGGTCGCGGCGAAGATTCGGTCGAATCTCGCCGGGACGGCCTTCCCACCCCTGGTTCAGACGATGCGCTCAGTGAGCCGGATCATACTAACTAGAACACGTTCGCAGTGTCAAAGAACGACAAAATCCGTCATGAAGGGCATGTTTGTGCAGGTCAGAGCGGGTGTGATCCAGGTCATTCTGTAACGTGTTCTACCTCGATCTGAGGCATGACAACCGAGACTGTCAGTCTCGCGACTCCATCAGCGCGGTCGCCGAGAATCCACGTTCGGGGTCGCGATCAGCAAAGTAACCCCGCAACGTCTCGCTCAGGTCTCGGAGGTCCCACGCGTCGGATTCCGCCGCGAAGTGGGCCTCCGCGACGGGTGCCGCCACCAACGTCACCTTCGGACCGTAGACGATGAACAGCTGCCCGTTGACCGCTTCCGATGCCGGCGAGGCCAGAAACCGCACCAAAGTGACGACATGATCGGTCGACAGCGGGTCGATCCCGGCGGTCGAGGGGTCGGGCGCATCCCCGAACACGCCGGCGGTCATCGCGGTCCTGGCCCGGGGGGCGATCGCGTTCGCCCGCACCCCGAACCGGTCGAGCGCCCGGGCCGCGGACAGTGTCAGCGCGGTGATGCCCGCCTTGGCCGCCCCGTAGTTGGGCTGGCCGACCGGACCCGAGAGGCCCGCCTCCGACGAGGTGTTGACGATGCGGCCGTAGACCTTCCCGTCGCCGGCCTTGGCCTTCGCGCGCCAGTACGTGGCCGCGTTGCGGGTGAGCAAGAAGTGCCCGCGCAGATGGACCGCGATCACCGCGTCCCACTCCTCGTCGGACATGTTGAACAGGATGCGATCGCGGGTGATGCCCGCGTTGTTGACGACGATGTTCAGCCCGCCGAGGCCCTCGGCGGTCTCGACGAGTTCGTCGGCGGTCGACCGCTGGCTGATGTCGCCGGCGACCGCGACGCCCTTCGACCCGGCGGCGGAGATCTCGTCGAGGACGTCGGAGGCGTCGAGCGCGGCGGCCATGTCGTTGACCACCACGGTGGCGCCTGCGGCGGCCAGACCGATCGCCTCGGCGCGCCCCAGGCCGGCGGCGGCACCCGTCACCACGGCGACGCGGCCGGACAGATCGGTCAGGTCGTTACTGGGAGTCGTCACTTTTATGAATACCTCTAGTCTCTGCGGTTCAGCGCGGCGCGCGGGCACTCGGCGATCGACTGCTCGGCCACGTCTTCCATGTCGGCGGGTACCGGATCCTGCTTGACGACGGCGTAATCCTCGTCGTCCAGATCGAACAAGTCCGGCGCAATTCCCACGCAGACCGCGTTGCCCTCACACCGGTCCCGGTCGACTTCCACTCGCATGACAACCTCCTCGCGACAGCTGTTCGGACGGCCCGCCCGAACTTGGGGGCCAGAATACGACCCGCCGGGACGGCATGTGCACAACACCGGTCTGGACCCCAAGACTAGAACGTGTTACAACCTGGTGGAGCGGGCGGCCCGGAGGGTCGCCCGAGACGCGGCACAGTGAGGACGGCGCGATGCGGATCGGCTACACCCCCGAGCAGGAGGAGTTGCGCCGCGAACTGCGGACGTACTTCACCAAGCTCATGACACCCGAGCGCGCCGAGGCGCTCGCAAGCAATGACGGTGAGATGGGGCGCGGCAACGTCTATCGCGAGACCGTCGCGCAGATGGGCAAGGACGGCTGGCTGACGCTGTCGTGGCCGAAGGAGTTCGGCGGTCAGGCCCGCCCGCCGATGGACGGCCTGATCTTCAACGACGAGGCCTCGATCGCGAACGTGCCGGTGCCGTTCCTGACGATCAACAGCGTCGCGCCGACGATCATGGCGTTCGGCACCGAGGAGCAGAAGAAGTTCTTCCTGCCCAAGATCGCCTCGGGCGATCTGCACTTCTCGATCGGCTACTCCGAACCCGGTGCGGGCACCGACCTGGCGTCGTTGCGCACCACCGCGGTGCGCGACGGGGACGAGTACGTCATCAACGGCCAGAAGATGTGGACCTCGTTGATCGCCTACGCCGACTACGTCTGGCTGGCGGTGCGGACCAACCCCGAAGCCAAGAAACACCGCGGCATCTCGATGCTGATCGTGCCCACCACCGCGGAGGGTTTCTCCTGGACGCCGGTGCACACGATGTCCGGTGTGGACACCAGCGCCACCTACTACCAGGACGTCCGGGTGCCGGTGTCGAGTCTGGTCGGCGAGGAGAACGCGGGCTGGAAGTTGGTCACCAACCAGCTCAACCACGAACGCGTCGCGCTGGTGTCGGCGCAGCCGATCTTCGTCGCCCTCGACGGGGTCCGCGAGTGGGCACAGAACACCAAGGACGCCCACGGCAGACGCCTGATCGATTCCGAGTGGGTGCAGCTGAACCTGGCCCGGGTACACGCCAAGGCTGAGGTCCTCAAGCTGATCAACTGGGAGTTGGCGTCCACGGAGGCGGCGCCCTCGCCGGCCGACGCGTCGGCGGCCAAGGTGTTCGGCACCGAATTGGCCACCGAGGCCTACCGCCTGCTGATGGAGGTGCTGGGCACCGCTGCCACGCTGCGCCCCAACTCCCCGGGCGCGCTGCTGCGCGGACGCGTCGAGCGCATGCACCGATCCTGCCTGATCTTGACGTTCGGTGGCGGCACCAACGAGATTCAGCGCGACATCATCGGCATGGTCGCGCTCGGCCTGCCCCGGGTCAACCGGTAGAGGAGCATCATGGATTTCTCGACGACCGAAGCCGCGGACGACCTCGGCGGCCTGGTCCGGACCATCACCGAATCGGTGTGCACACCCGAGCACCAGCGTGAGCTCGACGGGCTCGAGCAACGCTTCGACCGCGATCTGTGGCGCAAGCTGATCGACGCCGACGTGCTGTCGACGACGGCGCCGGAGGCGTTGGGCGGCGGCGGGTTCGGGGTGCTCGAGGAGGTGGCCGTGCTCGTGGCGCTGGGCCGTCAGCTGTCCGCGGTGCCGTATCTGGAATCGGTGGTGCTCGCCGCGGGCGCGGTGTCGGCCTTCGGATCCGAGCAGCTGCAACAGGATTGGGCGACTCCGGCCGTGGCGGGCGAGAAGGTGCTGACCGTCGCGCTCGAGGGCGAGATGGGCCAAGGCCCGGTCCAGGCGCAGAGCGACGGTTCCGGCTACCGGCTGACGGGTTCGCGCACGCTCGTGCCCTTCGGCCCGGTCGCCGATGCGTTCCTGGTGCCCGCCGACGGCGATGGCGGCGTGCGGGTGTTCCTGGTCGCCGCGGGCGATCCCGGTGTGTCGGTTGAGGTTCTGGACACCACGGGTCACGGCAGTGTCGGACACCTGGAGCTTTCCGGTGTCGAACTCGGCGCCGACCGGGTGGTCGGCGACGCCGAGGTGCTCGCCTGGTTGATCGTCCGGCACGGCCTCGGCCGCGCGGCGTTCCAGCTCGGGGTGCTCGATCGGGCGCTGGAACTGACCGCGACGTACGCCCGTGAACGCGAGCAGTTCGAACGGCCGATCGGCAGCTTCCAGGCGGTCTCGCAACGGCTCGCCGACGGGTACATCGACATCAAAGGTCTTCGACTGACGCTGACCCAGGCGGCCTGGCGGGTCTCGGAGGGTCTGTCCGCCGACATCGACGTGGCGAGTGCGGCGTTCTGGGCGGCCGAGGCCGGCCACCGGGTCGCGCACACGGCGGTCCATGTGCACGGCGGTGTGGGCATCGACACCGACCACCCGATCCATCGGTATTTCCTGGCGGCCAAGCAGACCGAGTTCGCGGTCGGCGGAGCGACGGGACAGTTGCTGCGCATCGGCCGCGAACTGGCCGACACCCCGGTGTGACCGTGGGCCCTGCCCCCACTGTCTCGAACCTTCTGGCGCCGTTGGTCGATGTCGACGACCGCGGCATCCACGCCGACTGTGGGTTCGTCAGTTGGCGCGAGCACATCGGGTCGGCGGCGGCGGTGGCTTCGGCGCTGCGGGCGCGGTTGGATCCGGACAAACCGCCGCATGTGGGTGTTCTGCTCGGCAACACTCCGTTCTTCTCCAGCGTGCTGGTCGCGGCAGCGCTTTGCGGCCTCGTCCCCGTCGGGTTGAACCCCACGCGCCGCGGTGCGGCGTTGGCCAGTGACATCGCCAGGGCCGACTGTCAGGTGGTGCTCGCCGACGGCGGCGCCCCGGTGCCCGACGGCGTCGAGTACATCGACGTCGAATCCCCGGACTGGCGCGACGAACTGGCCGCCCATCGCGACGCCCCGGTGCGCTTCGGGTCCCCGGATCCCGACGATCTGTTCATGTTGATCTTCACGTCCGGCACGAGCGGCGAACCGAAGGCCGTCCGGGTGACGCATGAGAAGGTGGCGTTCCCGGGGCGGATGCTGGCCGACCGGTTCGGACTCGGCCCGTCGGACGTCTGCTATCTGTCCATGCCGCTGTTCCACTCGAACGCGGTGATGGCCGGATGGGCGGTGGGGGTGGCCGCCGGCGGATCGCTTGCGCTGCGCCGGAAGTTCTCGGCGTCGCAGTTCATTTCAGATGTCCGTCGCTTCGGCGCCACGTATGCCAACTACGTCGGCAAGCCGCTGTCGTACATCCTCGCCACGCCGCCGCGCTCCGACGACGCGGACAATCCGCTGAAGATCCTGTACGGCAACGAGGGTGCGCCCCGCGACCTCGACCGGTTCGCGCGACGGTTCGGCGTCGTCGTCGTCGACGGTTTCGGCTCGACCGAGGGCGGGGTGGCGATCGCCCGGACGCCCGACACCCCCGAGGGGTCCCTCGGTCCGCTGACCGACGACGTGGCGATCGTCGATGTCGACACCGGTGAACGGTGCCCGCCCGGCAGGGTCGGTGAGTTGGTGAATCCCAACGGACGCGGGCAGTTTCGCGGTTACTACAACGACGAAGCGGCCGAGGCCGAGCGGATGGCCGGCGGGATGTACCACAGCGGTGACCTGGCCTACTGCGACGAGAACGGGTTCATCTACTTCGCGGGCCGCCTCGGGGACTGGATGCGGGTCGACGGAGAGAACCTGGGAACGGCGCCGATCGAGCGAATCCTCCTGCGCCACAACGACATCATCGAGGTGGCTGTCTACCCTGTCCCCGACCCCGCGGTGGGTGACCGGGTGATGGCGGCCCTCGTGTTGAGGCCGGGCGCCGACTTCGACGTCGACAAGTTCCAGGCCTTCCTCGCCGAGCAGTCGGATCTGGGGCCGAAGCAGCGGCCGTCGTACGTCCGCCTCAGCTCGGGGCTACCGCGCACCGAGACGTTCAAGGTGCTCAAGCGGCACCTGTCGGCGGAAGGTACCTCGTGTGCTGATCCGGTGTTCGAGATCGCGCGCTGAGCACCATCCGTCACATCGGCACCAATTCCCGGCCGGCCTCCCTCTCCGAAACTCGATAGCGCCGGCGATATCAGATAGCGCCGGCGATATCACTTTTCGACGGCGGCACACGACCCTGCCGGTCAGCGTCCGTCAGCCCTCGCGGATGCCGTCCAACCTCTTCGACGCCTCGTCGAAGCCCGACACGAGTTCGGCGATGATGTCGGCGACCGGACGGATCTCGTTCATCCGGCCGACGATCTGACCGACCGGCATCGACACCGTGTCCGGGTTGTCCGACTCGTTCATCCGCTGATGGGCCTCGCTCACGAGGATGTTCTGCAGCGGCATCGGCAACGGTTCCGGCGCCTCCGGGGCGTCCCAGGCTTCGGTCCACTTCGTCTTCAGCAGCCGCGCCGGCTTACCGGTGTAGATCCGCCTGCGCACCGTGTCGCTGGACGTCGCGCGCAGCATCGCCTCCTGGATCGTCGACACCCCGCTCGGTTTCCGGTGTCCGAGATCGTATTCCGCAGACGTCAGGAACGCCGAACCCATCCACACCCCGGACGCGCCGAGCGCCAGCGCCGCCGCCACCTGACGCCCCGTGCCGATGCCGCCGGCCGCCAGCACGGGTGCCTGCCCGTTCAGCGCGTCGACGATCTCCGGCCACAGCACCATCGAGCCGATCTCACCGGTGTGCCCACCGGCCTCATGGCCCTGGGCAACGACGATGTCGACGCCGTTGTCGACATGTCGTTGAGCATGTTTGGCGCTACCGGCAAGCGCCGCGACGGGGACACCCGCTTCGTGCACCTGGTCGATGACGTCCTTCGGCGGCGAGCCCAGCGCGTTGGCGATCAGCTTGATCGGATGCTTGAGCGCCACCTCGACGTGTGACCGCGCCACCGAGTGCAGCCAGCCCAGCACACCTTCGTTGCGGGCCTCGTCCTCCGGCAACGGCGGCACCCCGAGATCGGCGAGTGTCTTGTCGACGAACTCCCGATGCGTCTGTGGGATCAGCTTGTTGATGTCGACCGCGGTGCCCTCGGTGGGGATCTTCGCGGGCATGACGACGTCGACGCCGTAGGGCTTACCGTCGGTGTTCTCGTCCATCCACTGCAGGACGTTCTCGAGGTCGTCGGAGTCGTTGAACCGGACGCATCCCAGCACACCCATCCCGCCGGCGCGGGTGACGGCGGCGGCGACCTTCTCCGACGGTGTGAAGACGAAGATCGGGTACTCGATGCCGAAGCGGTCACACAGTTCGGTACGCATGGTTACTTGGCTCCAACGTGATTGGCGTGCGTCTCGTCCGCGGGACGCGACTCGGTCTGTTCCTTGGCCCAGCGGTAGTCGGGCTTCCCGGCCGGGGTGCGCTGGATCGCGTCGGCCCACCAGACCTTGCGCGGCACCTTGTAGCCGGCGATCTCGTTGCGGATGAACGTGTCCAACTCTGCCAGCGACGGGGTGGCGCCCTCGCGGCGCTGGATCACGGCGGCGACACACTGACCGAAACGGTCGTCCGGCACACCGACCACCAACGCGTCGAAGACGTCGGGGTGACCCTTGAGCGCGCCCTCGACCTCTTCCGGGTAGATCTTCTCGCCGCCGCTGTTGATCGACTGCGAACCGCGTCCGAGCATCGTGACGCTGCCGTCCTCCTCGACCGTCGCGTAGTCGCCGGGGATCGCGTAGCGGACGCCGTTGATGGTGCGGAACGTCTCGGCCGTCTTCTTCTCGTCCTTGTAGTAGCCGACGGGGATGTGGCCACGCTTGGCGATCATCCCGCGCACACCGCTGCCGGGCTTGACCTCGTTGCCGTCGTCGTCGAGCACCACGACGTTCTTGTCGATGGTGACGCGCGGACCGCCGGTGTGGGTCTGCCCCTTGACCACGACGCTCGACCCGCCGAACCCGGTCTCCGACGAACCGATCGAGTCGGTGATGATCCGGTTGGGCAGCAGTTCGAGCAGTTGGTCTTTGAGCGCGGGTGAGAACAGCGCCGCGGTGCTGGCCAACAGGAACAGGTTGGACAGGTCGAACTCGTCGCCGTTGGCCTGATGGGCGACCAGCGCGTCGAGGAGCGGGCGGGCCATCGCGTCACCGGTGAAGAACAGCAGGTTGACCTTGTGCTGCGCACAGGTCCGCCACACCTCTTCGGGGTCGAATTCCGGCACCAGCACGACGGTCTGCCCGGCGAACAGCGCCATCCAGGTGGCCGACTGCGTCGCGCCGTGGATCATCGGCGGAATCGGGTAGCGGACCATCGGGGCGTTCTCGGCGGCCTGCTTGGCCAGGCCGTATTCGTCGGCGATCGGCTCGCCGGTGGCGAAGTCGGTGCCGCCGAACAACACCCGGTAGATGTCCTCGTGGCGCCACATCACGCCCTTGGGGAAACCGGTGGTGCCACCGGTGTAGAGCAGGTAGATGTCGTCCTCGCTGCGCGGGCCGAAGTCGCGTTCGGGCGAGCCCTGCTCCAGCGCGGCGTAGAACTCGACACCGCCGTAGCCGGAGAAGTCCTCGCTGCTGCCGTCCTCGATGACCAGCACGGTCTCCAGGCCCGGGATCTCGGGTTTCACGTTCGCGACCCGCGGGCTGTACTGGCGTTCGTGGATGAGCGCGACCATGTCCGAGTTCTCGAACAGGTAGCGCAGTTCGCCCTCGACGTAGCGGAAGTTGACGTTGACCGCGATGGCTCCGGCCTTGACGATGCCGACCATGCCGATCACGATCTCGATGCGGTTGCGGCAGTAGAGGCCGACCTTGTCGTCCTTCTTCACACCCCGGTCGATCAGGTAGTGCGCGAGCCGGTTGGCCCGCTCCTCGAGCTGGCCGTAGGTCAGCGTTTCGTCGCCGCTGATCAGGGCGACACGGTCAGGCACGGCGTCGATGGCGTGCTCGGCAAGATCAGCGATGTTCAGGGCCACGGACCCAAACTAGAACGTGTTACATTTCCTGACAAGTCTGTGGCATCGACGCTGGAAGGCGGACCGTCCGTGAGCGACGCACAAGTCACCGAGAAGCAACCCGACGCACTCGTTGAGCAGCGCGGACACACGCTGGTCGTGACATTGAACCGGCCCGAGTCGCGCAATGCGCTGTCCACCGAGATGCTCTCGATCATGGTCGACGCGTGGGACCGCGTCGACAACGATCCGGAGATCCGCTCGTGCATCCTCACCGGGGCCGGCGGCTACTTCTGCGCCGGGATGGACCTCAAGGCCGCCACCGCCAAGCCGCCGGGCGACTCGTTCAAGGACGGCAGCTACGACCCGTCGCGCATCGACGGTCTACTCAAGGGCCGCCGGCTCACCAAGCCGCTGATCGCCGCCGTCGAGGGTCCCGCGATCGCAGGCGGCACCGAGATCCTGCAGGGCACCGACATCCGGGTGGCCGGTGAGAGCGCGAAATTCGGCATCTCCGAGGCGAAGTGGAGTCTGTACCCGATGGGCGGGTCGGCGGTGCGCCTGGTCCGGCAGATTCCGTACACGATCGCGTGTGACCTGCTGCTGACAGGACGCCACATCACCGCGGCCGAGGCGCTCGAATACGGCCTGATCGGTCACGTGGTCCCCGACGGCACCGCCTTGGACAAGGCGCTCGAGATCGCCGAGGTCATCAACAACAACGGCCCGCTGGCGGTGCAGGCGATCCTGCGGTCGATCCGCGAGACCGAGGGCCTGCACGAGAACGACGCGTTCAAGATCGACACCAAGATCGGCATCGAGGTCTTCCTCTCCGAAGACGCGAAGGAGGGCCCGCGGGCGTTCAAGGAGAAGCGGGCGCCCAACTTCAAGATGAAGTAGGCGCACGGGCCGGCGCCCCGTGCGCCGAACGTGCGGTGAGTGCGAAAACCCCGCCCCTTTCTCGCACTGAGCGCACGTTCGGTGCGCTGTCGGTGCGCTGTCGGGTGCCGAACGTGCGGTGAGTGCGAAATCCCCGCCCCTTTCTCGCAGTGAGCGCACGTTCGGTGCGCTGTCAGTGCCCCGTGCGCCGAACGTGCGGTGGGTGCGAAAACCCCGCCCCTTTCTCGCAGTGAGCGCACGTTCGGTGCGCTGTCGGTGCCAGTCGGCACACTCCCCGCATGGGGGAGCCATTCATCGGCAGTGAGGCCACCGCGTCCGGGGTTTTGACCGCGTATCAGCTGCGCAGTCGTTTCCGCGCGGTGTTCCCGGATGTGTATGCGCCGCGGGACACCGAGTTGACCGCGTCGCAGCGCGCAACGGCGGCATGGCTGTGGACGCGACGCGACGGCGTGGTCGCCGGACAGTCGGCGGCGGCGCTGCACGGCGCCAAGTGGGTCGACGCCTCGCAACCTGCCGAAGTGTTGTGGCCCAACCGGCGCCCGCCACACGGCCTCCGGACGTGGTCGGACCGCGTCGCCGACGACGAAGTCCAGACCGTGGAGGGTGTTCGAGTGACGACGCCAGCCCGCACGGCACTCGACATCGCATGCCGTTACCCGCTCGACAAGGCCGTCGCGGCGATCGACGCGCTCGCCCGCGCGACGCACCTGAAGATCGCCGACGTAGAACTGCTGGCCGAGCGGTACCGGGGTCGACGCGGGATGCGCAACGCCTACAGCACGCTCGGCCTCGTCGACCCGGGCGCCGAATCACCACGTGAGACCTGGCTGCGGCTCCTGGTGATCCGCAACGGGTTTCCTCCCCCGCAGACGCAGATCCCCGTGTACGACGAACACGGTCAGCTCGTCGCCGTCGTGGACATGGGGTGGGAACACATGAAGGTCGCGCTCGACTACGAAGGTGGCCACCATCGCGATCCGGACCGCTTCAACAAGGACATCCACCGGTACGAGGCCGTGACCGGGCTCGGGTGGATCGACATCCGGGTCACCTCACGCGACACCGAAGGCGGCATCGTGCGCCGGCTACAGGCGGCTTGGGCGCAGCGAACGTGTGCTCAGCGCGAAAACAGGGGGGCGGTTTCAAGCGGTCGATGCAACACCCTTCTGATTGAGGAGTGTTGTGGGTTCGAATCGTGTGTTGCGGTCGAGG
>NZ_LQIU01000003.1 GCF_001499995.1 Mycobacterium sp. IS-1496 | reverse complement strand
ATCACCACGTAGCTCAGGCCGCCCGCGGCGTTGTCGACGCGGCCCGGCTCCGGCGCAGGCGGTGGCGGCGCGGGTTGCGCACTCGCCACCGAGGGCATCGCCAGGGCCGCTGCGGTGGCTCCGGCCATGGCGGCGGTCGCCAGCGTCCTCGCCAGGCCCCTGCGTCGTGTCGGCATCACATCCGGCTCATCCATGATGAAAGAAACTACCGTGTTACCGCCGTGACGCAAGTGTGAAATGCTGTGAAAGTGATAAAAGTCGCGATTGCTGTGAAAGCGAACGCACAGTTCAGAGCACTGTGTCACAGTTGCTGCGCACGGTTGCGTGCGGCCGCCACGCCGGGGCCGTCGAAATCCGTTCTGCCCTGTGGATCGGGCCGGGGACGTCGACCGTTACGGCGCCGGATGCACCGCGACCTCCTGGGCCTTCACCGCCAGGAAGATGCGGTCCCCCGGAGTCAGACGCAGTTCGGCGGCCGATTCGGCGGTGACGTCGGCCGCGAGCCCGGGCACGCCCCCCTGCTCCCCCGCCCGCACCCGGACCGCCGGCCCGCTGCTGTCCACCTCGGCGACCGTGACCTCGACGGTGTTGCGCGGGCTGCCGTGCGGACGCTGCCGGTACACCGCGACGGCCGCGGGCCGGAAGATCGCCACCGCCGGCTCACCGCTCACCACGTCCTCGGCCGGGACACCGTGCCAGTCGACGCCGCCCGCGTGGACCACGCCGTGCGGCCCGGCGACGCCGGCCACGAGGTTCACCCCGGCGAACCGCGCGCCGAACGGGCTGCGCGGCGCGGTGAGCACCGCTGCCGCCGGACCGGTCTCGACGACCCGGCCGCCGTCGACGACCACGACCCGGTCGGCCAGTGTCGCGACGTCGACCAGGTCGTGGGTGACCAGCACCGCCGAGCGGCCGTCCCGGGTGAGCACCTGCCGCAGCATCCGTCGCATCGCCCCCGCGACGGCGACGTCGAGGCCGGCCAGCGGTTCGTCGAGGAGCAGCACGTCGGGCTCGGCGGCGAGAGCGCGGGCCAGGGCGACCCGCTGCGCCTGACCGCCCGACAGCTGTCGCGGCATCCGACCGGCCAACTCGGCGGCGTCCAGCTCGCCGAGCCAATGCTGAGCGTTGGCAACGGCTTTCGCACGCGATTGACCGGAGCTGCGGGCACCGAACGCGACGTTCGCCGCCACCCGGAGGTGCGGGAACAGCAACGGGTCCTGCAGGAGTAGCCCGACCCGCCGCCGGTGCGTCGGTAGATGCACACCGGCGGCCGTGTCGGTGAGCAGACGGTCACCGACCCGCACCACGCCGTCATCGGGCCGCACCACCCCGGCGATCACGTGCAGCGCAGTCGACTTGCCCGCGCCGTTGGGTCCGAGCACCGCCAGCACCTCCCCCGGGCCGACGGCGAACTCGACGTCGACACCGCGGCGCTCGACGCGCGCCCGCACCGCCAGCCCGGTCACGTCCAGCCCTGCGCGCGCAGGCGGCGACTACCCAGGCCGACGACCACCACCGCCGCGACCGCGACCAGCAGCACCGACAACGCCACGGCCGCGTCCGGGTCGCTCTCCCGCTGCAGATAGATCTCGAGCGGGAGCGTGCGGGTGACGCCCTCGCGGGACCCGGCGAACGTCAGCGTGGCACCGAACTCGCCGAGCGCCCGCGCGAACGCCAGCACCGAGCCCGAGACCAGGCCGGGCGCGAGCAGTGGCAGCGACACCCGCCACCAGACGGCCGACGGCCGGGCCCCGAGCGTGGCCGCCACGACCTCGTAGTCGGTGCCCGCGGTCCGCGCCGCCCCCTCCAGGGCGATGACGAGGAACGGCAGCGACACGAACGTCTGCGCCAGCACGACGGCCGCGGTGGTGAACGCGATCTGGACGCCCGCCGCTTCGAGGTACCGGCCGAGCAGCCCCAGCCGGCCGAACGCGTAGAGCAGCGCGATACCGCCCACCACCGGGGGCAGGACCAACGGAAGCAGCAGCACCGGGCGCACCGCGCGGACGGCACGCGACCGGCTGCGGGCCAGCACCATCGCCATCGGCACTCCCAACAGCACACACAACACGGTGCTCGCGGTGGCCGTCTGCAGGCTGAGGACCAGCGCGGCGACCGAGGATTCGCTGCTGACGAGCGTGGTGAAACGGGGCCAGTCGACCTTCGCGGCGACCGAGACCAGCGGCAGCGCCACGAACAGCGCGCCGGCCGCCGCCGGAACGTAGATCCACCGGGGCAGCGCGGACCCCTCGGTGACCGTCACGCGATGCACATTAGGTCACCGGCGTGCGCCTATACCGCATCGTCCGCGCGTCGATTTACCCGCGGTAGCTACCGTCCAGTAACATCGACGCGAGACCGCGGCCCCCGCGCGCGGTGGTCGAGCCGACGAGGAGGGTATGGCGATGGAGGTGCTGGTCACCGGCGGTGATACGGATCTGGGACGAACGATCGCCGCGGAGTTCCGCGACGACGGACACCAGGTGGTGATCGCGGGCGCCCGGCGAGAGGACCTCGAGATCGCCGCCAAGGAGCTCGACGTCGACTCCATCGTGTTCGACAACACCGACCCGGCCGGCGTCGAAGAGGCCCGGCCGCTCTTCCCGCACCACCTCGACACCCTCGTCAACGTGCCCGCGCCCCGGTACGCCGCGCAGGACCCGCGCACCTTCGGCCTGGCCGATCACGCGCTCGCCTGGCGGCGCGCCCTGGACACCACCGTGCTGTCGGCGGTGCTGACCGTCCAGATCGTCGGCGACCATCTCCGCTCGGGCGGGTCGATCGTCAACGTCATCCCGGAGAACGTCGCCATCGCCCAGGCCCGTGAGGGCAGCGTCGACGCCGCGATCAAGGCAGCGCTGTCCGACTGGACCGCCGGCCAGGCCACCCACTTCGGCACCCGCGGGATCACCGTCAACGCCGTGGCGACCGGTAAGAGCGCCGAGCCGTCCTACGACGGGCTGTCGAGCACCCCGCCCGCCGTGGCCGCCGAGATCGCCCGGCTGGCCCTGTTCCTGTCGACGCCGGCGGCCCGCCACATCACCGGCCAGACGATGCACGTCAGCCGCGGCGTACCGGCCAACTTCGGCTAGCCCGATAGGGTTGTTGGAGTGACGATTCGACTCGGACTCCAGATCCCGAACTTCAGTTACGGCACCGGCGTCGCCGAACTCTTCCCGACGGTCATCGCGCAGGCCCGTGAGGCCGAGGAGGCGGGCTTCGACTCCGTCTTCGTGATGGACCACTTCTACCAACTACCCGGGCTGGGCACCCCGGATGCGCCGATGCTCGAGGCGTACACCGCGCTCGGCGCGCTGGCCACCGCCACGGAGCGCATCCAGCTCGGCACGCTGGTCACCGGCAACACCTACCGCAACCCCACGCTGCTCGCCAAGGCGATCACCACGCTCGACGTGGTCAGCCAGGGCCGGGCGATCCTCGGCCTCGGCACCGGCTGGTACGAGCTGGAACACGATGCGCTGGGCTACGAGTTCGGGACCTTCACCGACCGGTTCAAGAAGCTGGGCGAGGCGCTGCAGATCATCCTGCCGATGCTCGAGGGTGAGCGCCCGACGTTCGAGGGCGAGTACTACCGCGTCACCGAGGCGATGGCCGAGCCGCGTTTCCGCGACCACATCCCGCTGATGATCGGTGGCAGCGGCGAGAAGAAGACGATCCCACTGGCCGCCCGTCACTTCGACCACCTCAACATCATCGCGGGGTTCGACGACTTGCCCCGCAAGATCGAGGTCGTCAGGCAGAAGTGCGAGGAGATCGACCGGGACCCGGCGACGCTGGAGACCAGCATGCTGGTGGTGGCGATCATCGACGAGAACGTCACCGGCGACGTCATCCCGGATGACTTCAAGCAGCAGGCCGTGTACGGCAGCGCCGAGCAGATCGTCGACCAGGTCAAGACCAAGGTGTTCGACGCGGGCGTCGACAGTGTGATCCTGAGCCCCGTCACCAGCCTCAACGGCTATCAGCCGGGGGGCATCACGGAGGTCGCCGCGTTGTTGAAGCCGGTGCTGGGCGTTTAAGTCCGCGCCCCGCGTGGCATAAGCCACAACCGACCGAGTGCCCAACGCCGGGCACCGCCGACTACCGTAGAGGGCGAGAATTCGCATGTCCCGCCCGTCGAGGAGCACTGATGAGCCATCCCGGAGCCACTCCAACGGATCGGCACAAAGTCGTCATCATCGGGTCGGGGTTCGGCGGCCTGAGCGCCGCGAAGACCCTCAAGCGCGCCGATGTCGACATCAAGCTGATCGCCCGCACCACCCACCACCTGTTCCAGCCGCTGCTGTACCAGGTGGCGACCGGCATCATCTCCGAGGGTGAGATCGCCCCGGCGACCCGCGTGGTGCTGCGCAAGCAGAAGAACGTGCAGGTGCTGCTCGGTGACGTGACACACATCGACCTGCAGAACCGGCTCGTGCACTCCGAACTGCTGGGCCACGACTACGCCACGCCCTACGACAGCCTGGTCATCGCCGCGGGCGCCGGTCAGTCCTACTTCGGCAATGACCACTTCGCCGAGTGGGCGCCCGGCATGAAGTCCATCGACGACGCGCTGGAGCTGCGTGGCCGCATCCTCGGCGCGTTCGAGCAGGCGGAACGGTCGAGCGATCCGAAGCGACGCGAGAAGCTGCTCACCTTCGTCGTCGTGGGGGCCGGCCCGACGGGCGTGGAGATGGCGGGCCAGATCGCCGAGCTCGCCGATTACACGCTCAAGGGCACGTTCCGGCACATCGACCCGACCAGTGCCCGGGTGATCCTGCTCGACGCCGCACCGGCGGTGCTGCCGCCGATGGGCGAGAAGCTGGGCAAGAAGGCGGCGGCCCGGCTGGAGAAGATGGGCGTCGAGATCCAGCTCAACGCGATGGTCACCGACGTCGACCGCAACGGGATCACGGTCAAGGACCCTGACGGCAAGCTGCGGCGTATCGAATCCGCGTGCAAGGTGTGGTCGGCCGGCGTGTCGGCCAGCCCGCTGGGACGCGATCTGGCCAACCAGTCCGAGGTCGAGGTCGACCGGGCCGGGCGCGTCAAGGTGCTGCCCGACCTGTCGATCCCGGGGCACCCGAACGTGTTCGTCGTCGGCGACATGGCCGCCGTCGAAGGCGTGCCCGGCCAGGCGCAGGGCGCCATCCAGGGTGCCCGCTACGCGGCGAAGCTGATCAAGAACGAGGTCAAGGGCGCCAACCCGGCGTTCCGCCAGCCGTTCGAGTACTTCGACAAGGGTTCGATGGCGACGGTGTCGCGGTTCTCCGCGGTCGCCAAGGTCGGCCCGTTGGAGTTCGGCGGCTTCATCGCCTGGCTGGCCTGGCTGGCGCTGCACCTGGTCTACCTGGTCGGCTTCAAGACCAAGATCGTCACGCTGATCTCGTGGACGGTGACGTTCCTGTCGACCAAGCGCGGTCAGCTCACGATCACCGAGCAGCAGGCGTACGCCCGAACGCGCATCGAGGAACTCGAGGAGATCGCCGCGGCGGTCACCGAGACCGAACGGGAGAGGGAGCAGGCGGCTAGTTAGTCAGCCGCTCCCCCTGCCAGGTGGCCAGGCATCCGCCGGCCGCCAGCGCGAGCACCGTGCCGCTGGAGGCGAACGACGGTTCGGGATAACGCAATTCGCTCACGCACGCCAGTGGGCGGCCGAGTGCGTCATCCGTGACCGATCCGCTGCCCAGTTCGACGCGATGCCGCAGCAGCGGTGCGCCGTCGACGTCGGCGTGCAGGGCGCCGGACCAGAACCCCTCGCGTTCACCGGTTCTGCCGATCTGCACCCGCTCCCGTAGGCGGATGCCGGCTTCGCCGGCCAGCCGGATCCGCGTGGTCGTCAGGTGTCGGGAGGCGCCCGCGACGACGGTGGGTTGCGGGTCGATGTCGACATCCCCGGCCGATTCGACGTCCCAGCACGTCCGCGACTCCGGTGTCGCCGCGCTCGGCAACGTCAGGGTCGCCGCGGCGCTGCGGACCACCAGCCGGGCGCCCGGTTCCACCACGACGCGCACGCTGATCACGTCGCCGCCCAGTGGGGTGGCTGCCGCCGACACCAGGTGCACGGTGTCGATTCCGGTGCGGCGCACCGCGATCCCGCCGGTGTGCTCGATGTGGGGGCCGCGTCCCGCGCGGGCGACGATGAGGACCTCGGAGTGCACTAGCCCTGCACCGGCACCCGCAGCTGCGCGCGCACCCACTCCAGCACGGGCCCGGCCGTCGGATCGGCGGTCAGCGAGATCAGGACGAACGGCCGGTCCCCGCGGACCTTGGCCGAGTCGCGTCGCATGACGTCGAGATCGGCGCCGACCATCGGCGCCAGGTCGGTCTTGTTGATCACCAACAGATCCGAGAACGTCACCCCCGGACCGCCTTTGCGGGGCACCTTGTCGCCGCCGGCCACGTCCACCACGAAGATCTGCACGTCGACGAGCCCGGACGAGAACGTGGCGGTGAGGTTGTCGCCGCCGGATTCGACGAGGATCAGGTCGAGGTGGTCGTCCGGGCCGGAATGGCCCGCGATGAGGTCGTCGATGGCGTCGAGGTTGGCGGTGATGTCGTCGCGGATGGCGGTGTGCGGGCAGCCGCCGGTCTGCACGGCGGCGATCCGGTCGTCGGGCAGCACGGCGTGGCGGCGCAGGAAGTCGGCGTCCTCGGTGGTGTAGATGTCGTTGGTCAGCACCGCCAGCGAAAGTTCCTCGCGCAGTTGCCGGCACAGCGCGGCCACCAGCGCCGTCTTACCGGAGCCGACGGGACCGCCGACGCCGATGCGCAGGGGCTCCCCCGGCGCTCGGACCCGCCTGGGCCGGTCGGCGTGGTGGTGCGGTTGGCCCGTGGAATCAGCGGAGAGGAAATGCGGTGGCATGGTGAACCTTTCAGGAGGCGAACAACGGCCGCTCGCGGGCGCTGTGCCGCTGGGCCAGCACGTCGAGCAGCGGGTCGGACAGGTCGGCGGGCTCTTGCGCGGCGGCCGCGGCGACGTCGTCGCACAGCGGGGCCAGACCGATGGTCAGCGCCGCGACGTCGCCGGGGTCGAGCGCGAGCAACCGCTGCGCGGCGGTCGCCGACCCCGTCATCGTGGTGTAGACGACGGACAGCGCCGTCTGCCCGGGGGTGAGGCCGGCCGCAGCACCCACCGCGCCCGATGCGACGGGCAGATGCGGCGTGCGGCCCAGGGCGGCCCAGTCGTGGTTCGGCCAGACCCGCCGGGCCAGCCGTGCAAGTCCCCTGCCCTGCGCCCGGGAGGCGGCGCGCGCGGCCGGCGCCGGTGTGCGCGCGTCGGTTTCGCGATCGGCCACCGCCACCGTCAGGCTGCCGGCGTGCACGGCGGCGGCGATCGACGCGGCCACCAGACCCTGGGTGCGCACGCGCCGGACCAGGTAGGCGTGCAACGTCTCGACATCGGTGACGAGCCCGCTGGTGACGGCTTCCTCGACACCGCCGGAGTGGACGTGGCCACCGGTGGGGAGTCGGGAGTCAGCGAGGGCCAGCAGGGTCGTCAGTGCAGTCATCGGTGCGGCAATCGGCTAGAAGAGGAAATAGCGTTGCGCCATCGGCAGTTCGGCGGCCGGCTGCTCCTGCCACACGTCACCGTCGATGCGCACCGTGAAGGTGTCCGGATCGACCTCGATGCGGGGCAGCGCGTCGTTGAGCGGCATGTCCGCCTTACCCACGCGGCGGACGTCGGCGACGGCGACCAGTGCGCGCCGGATGTCGAGGCGGTCGGCGAGGCCGTCCTCGACCGCCTGCGGCGAGACGAAGTGCACCGACGTCGCGGCGGCCGAAGCGGGCGCCGCACCGAACATCGGGCGGGGCAGCACCGGTTGCGGTGTGGGGATCGACGCATTGGCGTCACCCATTGCGGCCCACGTGATCATGCCGCCCTTGATGACGGCGTGGGGGCGGACGCCGAAGAACGCCGGCTCCCACAGCACGAGGTCGGCGAGCTTGCCCACCTCGACGGAGCCGATCTCACCGTCGAGGCCGTGTGCGACGGCCGGGCAGATCGTGTATTTGGCGACATAGCGGCGGGCGCGCAGGTTGTCGGCCCGGCCGTCGCCCTCCAGCGCCCCGCGGCGGCGCTTCATCACGTGTGCGGTCTGCCAGGTGCGCAGCACCACCTCGCCGATCCGGCCCATCGCCTGGGCGTCGCTGCCGATCATCGAGATCGCCCCGATGTCGTGCAGCAGGTCCTCGGCGGCGATCGTCGAGGGCCGGATGCGGCTCTCGGCGAAGGCGAGATCCTCGGGGACGCTGGGGTTGAGGTGATGGCACACCATCAGCATGTCGAGGTGCTCGTCGAGGGTGTTGACGGTGTGCGGGCGGGTCGGGTTGGTCGAACTGGGCAGCACGTTGGGGTGCGAGGCGACGGTGATGATGTCGGGTGCGTGGCCGCCGCCGGCGCCCTCGGTGTGGTAGGCGTGGATCGACCGGCCCTTGATCGCCGCCAGGGTGTCCTCGACGAAGGCCATCTCGTTGAGCGTGTCGGTGTGGATGTTGACCTGCACCCCCGCCGCGTCGGCGACGGTCAGGCACGCGTCGATCGCGGCCGGTGTGGTGCCCCAGTCCTCGTGCAGCTTGAAACCCGCTGCACCGCCCCGTAATTGCTCCCACAAAGCGCCGGCGTTGACCGTGTTCCCTTTGCCGAGGAGCGCGACGTTGAGCGGCCAGGTGTCCAGCGCCTCGAGCATGCGGGCCAGGTGCCACGCCCCGGGGGTGACGGTGGTGGCCTTGCTGCCCTCCGCCGGTCCGGTGCCGCCGGCGACGATCGTCGTGATGCCGCCGCCGAGGGCTTCCTCCATGATCTGCGGGCAGATCAGATGCACATGGCAGTCGATGGCGCCCGCGGTGAGGATGCGCCCGTTGCCCGCGATGACCTCCGTCGAGGGACCGACCACCAGGTCGGGGTGCACACCGTCCATGATGTCGGGGTTGCCGGCCTTGCCGATCGCGACGATGCGGCCGTCGCGAATACCGATGTCTGCCTTGACGATACCCCAGTGGTCGAGGATGACGGCGCCGGTGATGACGGTGTCGGGGGCGCCGTCGGCGCGGGTGGCCCTGGCCTGTCCCATCGACTCGCGCAGGACCTTGCCGCCGCCGAACACGGCCTCGTCGCCTGCGAGTCCCGGTCCGCCGCTGCGGTCCTCGGTGATCTCGATGACGAGGTCGGTGTCGGCCAACCGGATCCGGTCACCGACGGTGGGGCCGTACAGCGCCGCGTAGCGCTCCCGCGACAGCCCGCTCATCGCGTCTCGTCCAATCGGCCCGGCGGATTCAGCGACAACCCGTGCACCTCCCGCGTTCCGCGCAGCGCGACGAGCCGGACACGCTGCGCCACACCGGGTTCGAAGCGCACCGCGGTGCCTGCGGGGACGTCGAGGCGGTGGCCGTGCGCGGCGGTCCGGTCGAAGTCGAGGGCGGCGTTGGCCTGCGGCAGGTGCACGTGGCTGCCGACCTGCACCGGCCGGTCACCGGTGTTGACGACCTCGATCTCGAGACGCTCGGCACCGGTGTTGATCTCGATGTCCCCCTCGCCGAAGAGGATCTCGCCGGGCACGATGGGCGCGGTCACGGGATCGGGTGGTGGACGGTGACGAGTTTCGTCCCGTCCGGGAACGTGGCCTCCACCTGCACGTCGTGCAGCATCTCGGGCACTCCCTCCATCACGTCGTCGCGGCTGAGCACATCGCGTCCGCTGACCATCAACTCCGCCACCGTGCGGCCGTCGCGGGCGCCTTCGAGCAGGTGGTCGGTGATGACCGCGACGGCCTCGGGATGGTTGAGGCGCAGCCCGCGGGCGCGCCTGCGCCTCGCGAGGTCGGCGGCGTAGGAGATCAGCAGGCGGTCCTGCTCATGCGGGGTCAAACGCATAGTGCGCGATCCTGCCATGGCGCGCCGTGCGCGGCAGCGCTCAGCGCGCGGGACCTCAGGCGTCGGCGATGTTCTGCAGCCGCACCTGACCGCGCGCCACCAGCTTGTCGTTCTCGTCGGTGATGGTGATCAGCCACAGCTGCTGACGACGACCGCGGTGGATCGGGGTGGAGACCGCGGTGACGGTCCCCGAGGAGATGGCCCGCAGGAAGTCGGTGTTGTTGTTGACGCCGACGACCGTGCCGCCGCCGTTCTCGCTCAGCCAGACGTGGCCGGAGACACTGGCGAGGCTCTCGACGACCGCACAGTAGACGCCGCCGTGCACGATCCCCCACGGCTGCAACAGCTTGTCGTGGATCGTCAGCTGCGCCCGGCCGCCGTCGGGGGTGATCTCGAGATAGGTGAGGCCGAGTTCCGAGTCGTAGCCGTCGCCGAGGCCGTCGGGTACCTGAGTGGTCACAGCAGACGTGTCTACACCGCGACGTGGGGCGCACGCGACACGGGTTGGGCGAGAAAGCGGACGGGCCCCGCACATGATGTGCGGGGCCCGCCCTTTTCGATGGACCGGGGGTCTCTGCAGCCCTCAGGACTCCGGCGCGGTCCGGTGGAACATCATCAGGGTAGGCAAGGCTGCCCTAATTAAGCAAGACCTTCCCCCCGGTTCCGCGCACCGCACCGCGTACGGGAAGGCCGAAACCGACGAGCGCATCGAGCACGGCCTGTCCGCGGCGCATGCTGGTCAACTCGCTGGACCCGGCGAGCAGCGGCACCTGGGTGGCCGCGCCGACGACCGCCCCACCGACGAGGTGCCACATCGCCGGCACGGACATCGCGCCGCCGCTGATGGCAGCCAGCTTGGCGAACAGCGGTGCGAGCGCACGGTGACTCCGGTGCGCCACCCACGTGGTCAGCGCGGCCTCGCTGGGCAGCGCGACGATGCCCTGCGGCGCCCCGAGCCGCAAACGGGCCCGGCCGGCGATGTGCGGATCGTCGGGCAGCGCGCGCAGGGTGGGGTCCACGACGCCGACCCAGTCGATGGCACCCTCGGAGTCGACGTGCACCCACAGGTTCTCCAGGCCGGTATCCCAGGCGCGGCCCTCGAGCACCAGCAGCGGGATGACGCGGCCGAGGACGACATGGGCGAGCGTGGCGGCCAGCTGCTGGGCGACCGCGGCACGGTTGTCGGTCTCGGCGGAGGCCAGGTCGAACATCGCCTGGAGACGATCCCCGGTGAGCGCCTCGGTCAGCGGCCACCACCGGCGCCGGGACAGGTCACCCATGACGGCGACCCCGTAGACCCGTGGGCACTCCGGGTAGAGCTCGCGCAGGCGGCGGCTCGACTCGTGTAGCGGGAGCGTCCGCTTGATGGCCATGCCCGCGATCAGCGGGTCCTCGATCAGTACGGTCACTGCACCTCCCGGCGGCTCACTTGAGTTAGGTTAGCCTTACTATAACTACGAGCCCCGGCGGGACCAGAACCTGTGATTGGTTTCACAGCACCGCCCGGTGACCAGTGCGGGAATGTCCGCAATGAGGAAGACTGTTGCTCCTCTGCGTCGGATACGACGCGCGGTAGTACCCTGGTTCTACTGTTGGAGAGAGTGACGGGAAGATGGCCAAGTTGACGCGTCTGGGCGAGCTCGAGCGCGAGGTGATGGACCACCTGTGGTCCGCCCGCGAGCCCCAGACTGTGCGCCAGGTGCACGAAGCGCTCGCCGCTCGACGCGACCTGGCCTACACCACGATCATGACGGTGCTGCAGCGACTGGCGAAGAAGAACCTGGTGGTGCAGCACCGTGACGACCGTGCCCACCGATACGCCCCCACCCACGGCCGCGACGAACTGGTCGCCGGGCTGATGGTGGACGCCCTCGATCAGGCCGCCGACTCCGGTAGCCGGGAGGCCGCGCTGGTGCATTTCGTCGAGCGCGTCGGCGCCGGCGAGGCCGCCGCCCTGCGCCGGGCGCTGGCCGAACTGGAGGGCAAGCAAAGTCTCACCAAGCCCGCTGGCGGTCCGGGTACCGCCTGAGCGACAATCGAGGGGTGTCCGCGCTGGCCTTCACCCTTGTCGCGCTGCTCCTCGTGGGGCCGGTGCCGGCATTGTTGGCTCGTGCGTCCTGGCCGATGCGGGCTCCGCGCGCGGCGGTGGTCCTCTGGCAGTCCATCGCGCTGGCCGGTGTGCTCTCGGCCTTCTCCGCGGGTATCGCGATCGCCAGCCGGCTGTTCGTCCCCGGCCCCGACGGCCGACCGACCGCCACGATCACCAGTGAGATCGACGCTCTCGGGTGGCCATTGTGGCTGCTCTACGTGGTGGCCTTCGCGCTCACCCTGCTCATCGGCGCCCGCCTGATCGTGTCGGTGCTGCAGGTGGCCGTCGCCACCCGGCGCCGGCGCGCCCACCACCGGATGATGGTCGATCTGCTCGGGGTTTCCCGCGACGCGGTGCCGACCGACGTCCGTAGGCAGGCGACCGGCCTGCGCGTCCTCGACGTCGAGCAACCGCTGGCGTACTGCCTGCCCGGGGTGCGCAGCCGCGTGGTGCTCAGCGACGGGGCGCTCAAGACGATGAACCGCGACGAGATCGCCGCGATCCTCACCCACGAACGCGCCCACCTGCGCGCCCGGCACGACCTCGTGTTGGAGATGTTCACCGCGGTGCACGCCGCCTTCCCCCGATTCGTCCGCAGCGCCAGCGCCCTGGACGCGGTGCGTCTGCTGGTCGAACTGCTCGCCGACGACGCCGCCGTGCGCAGGGCAGGCCCCACCCCGCTCGCGCGTGCCCTCGTCGCCTGCGCCGCCGGGCGTGCCCCCTCCGGTGCGCTGGCCGCGGGTGGTCCGACCACGGTGATCCGGGTGCGCCGTCTCGGCGGCCGGCCGAACAGCCTCGCCCTGGCCGCCACCGCCTATCTGGCCGCCGCGGTGGTGCTGGTCGGCCCGACGTTCGCCGTCGCCGTCCCGTGGCTGACCGAACTGCACCGCCTGTTCGTCCGCTAGGCCCACCCCCGCGACAACACAACAGAAGAGGAAAGGCTGCGCCCATGAGCTCGTCCGAGAAGTCCACCGAAGGCACCGCGCAGATCGGGGTCACCGGCCTGGCCGTGATGGGCTCGAACATCGCCCGCAACTTCGCCAGGCACGGCTACACCGTCGCCCTGCACAACCGGTCGGTGGCCAAGACCGACGCGCTGCTGGCCGACCACGGTTCGGAGGGCTCGTTCGTGCGCACCGAGACCATCCCGGAGTTCCTCGCCGCACTGGAGAAGCCGCGCCGGGTGCTGATCATGGTCAAGGCCGGGGAGGCCACGGACGCCGTGATCAACGAGCTCGCCGATGCGATGGAACCCGGCGACATCATCATCGACGGCGGCAACGCGCTCTACACCGACACGATCCGCCGGGAGAAGGCGATCCGCGAACGTGGCCTGCACTTCGTCGGCGCGGGCATCTCCGGTGGCGAGGAGGGCGCGCTGAACGGGCCGTCGATCATGCCCGGCGGGCCGAAGGAGTCCTACGAGAGCCTCGGCCCGCTGCTGGAGGAGATCTCCGCGCACGTCGACGGCGTCCCCTGCTGCACGCACATCGGCCCCGACGGCGCGGGCCACTTCGTGAAGATGGTGCACAACGGCATCGAGTACTCCGACATGCAGCTCATCGGTGAGGCCTACCAGTTGCTGCGCGACGGCCTCGGCAAGTCGGCCCCCGAGATCGCCGACGTCTTCGACGAGTGGAACCGCGGCGACCTCGACAGCTTCCTGGTGGAGATCACCGCACAGGTGCTGCGGCAGACCGACGCGAAGACCGGCACACCGCTGGTCGACGTCATCCTCGACGAGGCCGAGCAGAAGGGCACCGGCCGCTGGACGGTGAAGTCCGCGCTCGACCTGGGTGTGCCCGTCACCGGCATCGCGGAGGCCGTGTTCGCCCGGGCGCTGTCCGGTTCGGTGGCCCAGCGCAAGGCCACCACGGGCCTGGCCACCGGCGAGCTCGGCGACAAGCCCGCCGACGCCGAACAGTTCACCGAGGACATCCGCCAGGCCCTCTACGCGTCGAAGATCATCGCGTACGCGCAGGGCTTCAACCAGATCCAGGCCGGCAGCGCCGAGTACGACTGGGGCATCACCCCCGGCGACATGGCCACCATCTGGCGCGGCGGCTGCATCATCCGGGCCAAGTTCCTCAACCGCATCAAGGACGCCTTCGACGACGACCCGGATCTGCCCACCCTGATCGTCGCGCCGTATTTCCGCAGTGCGATCGAGAACGCGATCGACAGTTGGCGCCGCGTCGTCGTGACCGCCACCCAGCTGGGCATCCCGATCCCGGGCTTCTCCTCGGCGCTGTCCTACTACGACGGGCTGCGCACCGAGCGGTTGCCCGCCGCGCTGACACAGGGGTTGCGCGACTTCTTCGGCGCCCACACCTACGGCCGCATCGACACCGATCCGGCCAAACGTTTTCACACACTGTGGAGCGGTGACCGCACCGAGGTCGAGGCCTGACCGCCGAGACCGCTCACGGATGGCGATTCCGCGCCCGAGCGTGATCCGGCAGCAGTCTCGGGGAATCTAGACTCGGTGGCGATGAGATTTCTCGACGGCCACCACCCGGCATACGACCTGACCTACGACGACGTCTTCGTCGTCCCGCAGCGGTCCGACGTGGCGTCGCGTTTCGACGTCGACCTGTCCACCGTCGACGGTTCGGGCACCACGATCCCGGTCGTGGTCGCCAACATGACCGCCGTCGCAGGCAGGCGGATGGCCGAGACCGTGGCCCGCCGCGGCGGTCTGGTGGTGCTGCCGCAGGATCTGCCGATCTCGGCGGTGCAGCAGACCGTCGACTTCGTCAAGAGCCGCGACCTGGTGGTCGACACCCCGGTCATGCTGGAGCCCGACGATTCGGTGTCCGACGCGATCGCGCTGATCCACAAACGCGCGCACGGGGCGGCGGTCGTGGTGTTCGAGGGCCGTCCGATCGGTCTGGTGACCGAAGCGACCTGCGTGGACGTCGACCGGTTCACCCGGGTCCGCGACGTCGCGATCACCGACTTCGTCACCGCGCCGGTGGGCACCGATCCGCGCAAGGTCTTCGACCTGCTCGAACACGCGCCCGTCGACGTCGCGGTGCTCACCGGACCCGACGGCACGCTGGCCGGGGTGCTCACCCGCACCGCAGCCGTGCGCGCCGGCATCTACTCCCCTGCCGTCGACCGGCACGGGCGACTGCGCATCGCCGCGGCCGTCGGCATCAACGGCGACGTCGGGGCGAAGGCGCGAGGGCTGGCCGAGGCCGGAGTCGACCTGCTGGTGATCGACACCGCTCACGGGCACCAGACCAAGATGCTGGAGGCGATCCGGGCGGTGGCCTCCCTCGACCTGGGCCTGCCGATCGCGGCGGGCAACGTGGTGTCGGCCGAGGGCACCCGCGACCTCGTCGCCGCGGGCGCCTCGATCATCAAGGTCGGTGTCGGACCCGGCGCGATGTGCACCACCCGGATGATGACCGGGGTCGGCCGGCCACAGTTCTCGGCGGTCGTCGAATGTGCTGCGGCGGCAAAGGATCTGGGTGCGCACGTATGGGCGGACGGCGGGGTGCGTCACCCTCGGGACGTGGCGCTCGCCCTCGCGGCGGGAGCGGCCAACGTGATGATCGGATCGTGGTTCGCCGGCACGTATGAATCCCCCGGCGACCTGATGCACGACCGCGACAATCAGCCGTACAAGGAGAGCTACGGGATGGCCTCCAAGCGGGCGGTCGCGGCAAGGACCGCGGGCGACAGCCTGTTCGACCGCGCCCGCAAGGCGCTCTTCGAGGAGGGCATCTCGAGATCGAGGATGAGCCTCGACCCGGCCCGCGGCGGCGTGGAGGACCTGCTCGACCACATCACCTCCGGGGTCCGCAGCACCTGCACCTACGTCGGCGCCACCACCCTGCCCGAACTCCACGACAAGGTACTGCTCGGGGTGCAGTCCGCCGCGGGCTTCGCCGAGGGCCGCCCGCTGCCGACCGGCTGGTGAGAGTCCGGCTACGATTGGGCATTCGCGCCGTCATTCGTTGACGTCCGACGTCCGACCGAGGAAGGGATCACGTGCCGCAGGCACCCGCCGAGGCCCGGTGTGCACCGGAGGCCTGCCGGGCCGAGCACCCGTCCATCGAGCCCCCCGACGCCGAACCGTCTTCTAGTCGGCCGGGCACACGGCCCGGCGCACCGGTGACGATGCGATGAGCGTCGCGTACACCCTGCTCTCGCTGCTGGCGATCGTGCTGTTGACCGCGGGTACCGCGGTGTTCGTCGCCGCCGAGTTCTCGTTGACGGCGTTGGAGCGCAGCACCGTCGAGGCCAACGCGCGCAGTGGGCACCGTCGCGACCAGATGGTCCGTCGCGCCCACCGCACCCTGTCCTTCCAGCTCTCGGGCGCCCAGGTGGGCATCTCGATCACGACGCTGGCCACCGGCTACCTGGCCGAACCCGTGGTCGCCCGGCTGCTCCATCCCGGTCTGGACGCGATCGGACTGTCAGAGCGGGCCGCGAGCGGGGTGGCCCTGTTCCTGGCGATCCTGATCGCCACCTCGCTGTCGATGGTCTTCGGTGAGCTCGTCCCGAAGAACCTGGCCGTGGCCAGACCGGTGCCGACCGCTCGCGCATCGGCCCCTCCGCAGCTACTGTTCTCCGCGATCTTCACGCCGCTGATCCGGTTGACCAACGGCACCGCGAACATGATCCTGCGCCGGCTGGGCATCGAACCCGCCGAGGAGCTCCGCTCGGCGCGTTCGGCGCAAGAGTTGATCTCGCTGGTGCGCAACTCGGCGCGCAGCGGTTCGCTCGACCCCGTGACCGCCATCCTGGTGGACAGATCGCTGCAGTTCGGCGACCGCACCGCCGAGGAGCTGATGACCCCGCGCACCGAGATCGAGGCCCTGCAGGCCGACGACACCGTCGCCGACCTCATCGCCGCGGCGATCGAGACGGGGTACTCGCGCTTCCCCATCGTCGAGGGCGACCTGGACGAGACGATCGGTGTCGTCCACGTCAAACAGGTGTTCTCGGTGCCGCGCGACGACCGCGGACGCACCCGCCTCGCGGCGCTGGCGATCCCGGTTGCGACCGTCCCGTCGACCCTGGACGGCGACGCGGTGATGACCCAGATCCGCGCCAACGGCCTGCAGACCGCGCTCGTGGTCGACGAGTACGGGGGCACCGCAGGCATGGTGACCGTCGAGGACCTGATCGAGGAGATCGTCGGCGACGTCCGCGACGAGCACGACGACGCCACCCCCGACGTGGTGGCCGCCGGCGAGGGCTGGAAGGTGTCGGGCCTGCTGCGGATCGACGAAGTCGCCGCCGGAACCGGTTTCCGCGCCACCGAAGGCGAGTACGAGACCATCGGCGGGCTGGTGCTGCAGGAACTCGGGCACATCCCGGAGGTGGGTGATGCGGTCGAGCTGACCGCCTTCGATCCGGACGGACCGATCGAGGATCCGATCCGCTGGGAGGCCAAGGTCGTGCAGATGGACGGCCGCCGGATCGACCTGGTGGAACTGACCGAACTCGGGCGCCGCGGCGACACCGATCACGACCACGGCGCCGACGGGGCCGAGCCGGAGGAGGACCGCTGATGGGTGGCGATCTGTTCGGCGTCCTGCTGACCGTGCTGCTGCTGGGGGCCAACGCGTTCTTCGTCGCCTCCGAGTTCGCGCTCATCTCGGCGCGCCGGGACCGGCTCGAGGCCCTGGCCGAACAGGGCAAGAAGAGCGCGGTGACGGTCATCAGGGCCGGTGAGAACCTCTCGCTGATGCTGGCGGGTTCCCAGCTGGGCATCACGATCTGCTCGATCCTGCTGGGCCGCGTCGGCGAACCCGCGGTGGCGCATCTGCTGGAGAAACCGTTCGGGCTGCTCGGCATCCCCGACGCGGTGCTGCACACCGTGTCGTTCGTGGTGGCGTTGAGCGTGGTGGTGACGCTGCACGTGCTGCTCGGCGAGATGGTCCCGAAGAACATCGCGATCGCCGGACCGGAGTCGGCGGCGATGCTGCTGATCCCCGTCTATCTCGTCTACATCAGGGCGGCGCGGCCGCTCATCGCGTTCTACAACTGGTGCGCCAACGCCACGCTGCGCGCCGTCGGCGTGGAGCCCAAGGACGAACTCGACGTCAACGTGTCGACGGTCGAACTGTCGGAGATGATCGCGGAGTCGGTGTCCGAGGGTCTGCTCGACCCCGAGGAGCACACCCGGCTGACCCGCGCCCTGCAGATCCGCAACCGCGCCGTCAAGGACGTGGCGATGCCACTGGACACCATCCACGCCATACCGGCGTCGGCGCCGGGTCAGGGCCCGACCGTCGCCGCGGTCGAACGGGCACTGGCCGAGACGGGGTACTCGCGCTTCCCGGTGACCGCACCGTCCGGACAGTACCTGGGCTACCTGCACATCAAGGACGTGCTCCCGCTGGTCGGTGACCCCGACGCGGTGCTGGACCGGTCGATGGTGCGCCCGCTCCCCCAGCTTCCCGCGTCGCTGCCGTTGCCCGAGGCGCTGACCCGGCTGCGCCGCACCAACAGTCACCTCGCACTGGTCACCTCCGACGGGGCGATCACCGCGATGGTCGCGCTCGAGGACCTCGTCGAGGACCTCGTCGGAACGGTGCGCGACGGAACGCACCGGCGGTGATGGCCGAGGTCCTCGACGAGTCGGTCTGGGTGCGGCGGGAACGCACCCACCGTGATCGCGTGGACGCGTTCTGCGCACCGCATCAGGCGCGGCGCAGCGCTGGTCGGAGCCACCCGGTGTGGGACTTCCTGTTCACCTACTACAGCCTGCGTCCCCGCCAGCTGCGGCGCTGGCACCCCGGATTCGGCGTCGTGCTGTCGGGACCCGCCGCCCGCGACCGTCTCGGCCGTTCTGGCTACGGCGCGGTTCCCGGTGGCGTGAGCGTGACCGCCGAGCACCTGCGGTCGCGCGCCGACACCGTGGAGTTCGTGGCCGGCCTGTTGCGGGCCACCGCCGCCCGCCCGGCGCGGCTGAACTGCTTCGGATTACACGAGTGGGCCATGGTGTACCGCTGCCCCGAGACCCGCCACGACGCGGTGCCGCTGCGCCTCGGACGGCCGGGAACGGACGCGGTGGTGGAATCGATGTCGTTGCGCTGCAGCCATTTCGACGCCTACCGGTTCTTCACCGAGGCTGCGGTGGGCCGCAACGTGGAACCGTTGAGCCGCGAGCGTCAGATCGACACCGAACAGCCGGGCTGCCTGCACGCGGCGATGGACCTGTACAAGTGGGCGTACAAACTCGCACCGCTGGTGGCTTCGGATCTGGTGATGGACTGTCTGGACCTGGCCGCCGATGCCCGGCTGCTCGACATGCGCGCGAGCCCATACGATCTCCGCCGCTACGGATTCGAGGCCATCGCGATCGAAACCCCGGCGGGGCGCGCCGAATACGTCCGGGCGCAGCAGGACATCGCCGACCGGGCGGCCCCGTTGCGCGCCACACTCGCGGCGCGATGTGACGCACTGCGCACCGCGTTGACAGAAGACGGCGCGACGGCGGTGCGCGCTGGATTCGCCGAGGTTACCCATAGGTAAGCTGGATCGACGGCGGCGTGCGGATGGCGTGCGCGGAGTACGGCCGAGGAGGAGAACGATGACTGATCGCGTGACGGTGGGAAACCTGCGCGTGGCCCGCGCGCTCTACGACTTCATCACCGATGAGGCGCTGGCCGGTACCGACCTCGATCCGGACAGCTTCTGGTCGGGCGTCGACAAGGTCGTCGCCGACCTGACCCCGCGCAACCAGGAACTGCTCGCGCGCCGCGACGACCTGCAGGCGCAGCTCGACAAGTGGCATCGGCAGCGGGCGATCGGTCCGCACGACGCCGACGAGTACAAGCAGTTCCTCACCGAGATCGGCTACCTGGAGCCCGATCCGGGCGACTTCACGATCACCACGACCGATGTCGACGACGAGATCACCACGACCGCAGGCCCCCAGCTGGTGGTGCCGGTGCTCAACGCCCGCTTCGCGCTCAACGCCGCCAACGCGCGGTGGGGCTCGCTCTACGACGCGCTCTACGGCACCGACGTGATCAGCGAGGCGGACGGCGCGGAGAAGGGCACCAGCTACAACCGCGTCCGGGGCGACAAGGTGATCGCCTACGCCCGTGAATTCCTCGACGGCGCAGCGCCGTTGGCGTCGGGCAGCTGGAGCGACGCCACCGGCTTCAAGATCGAGGACGGGCAGGTGCTCGTCGAGGTCGGTGACGACACGTCGGTGCACGATGACTCCTCGCGCGAGCGCTCGTCGGTGGTCGGCCTGGCCGACCCGGCCCAGTTCGTCGGCTACACCGGCGAACTCGGGTCGCCGCAGTGGTCGATCCTGCTGCGCAACAACGGTCTGCACATCGAGATCCTCATCGACCCCGAGTCACCGGTGGGCTCGACCGACAAGGCGGGCGTCAAGGACGTCGTGCTCGAATCCGCCGTCACCACCATCATGGATTTCGAGGATTCGGTGGCCGCGGTCGACGCCGAGGACAAGGTGCTGGGTTACCGCAACTGGCTGGGGCTCAACCGCGGCGATCTGAGCGAAGAGGTCAGCAAGGGCGGCAAGAGTTTCACCCGCGTGCTCAATCCGGACCGCACGTACACCACCCCCGACGGGTCCGGTGAGCTCACCCTGCCCGGGCGCAGTCTGCTGTTCGTGCGCAACGTCGGGCACCTGATGACCAACGACGCGATCACCAGAGCCGGGGACGACGGCCACGAGACAGAGGTGTTCGAGGGCATCCAGGACGCCCTGTTCACCGGGCTGATCGCGATGCACGGCTTGAAGGAGAGCGAGTCGAACGGACCGCTGCGCAACAGCCGGACCGGTTCGGTCTACATCGTCAAGCCGAAGATGCACGGCCCCGCCGAGGTGGCGTACACCGTCGACCTGTTCAGCCGTGTCGAGGACGTGCTGGGGCTGCCGCAGAACACCCTCAAGGTCGGCATCATGGACGAGGAGCGGCGCACCACGCTGAACCTCAAGGCCTGCATCAAGGCCGCCGCCGACCGGGTCGTGTTCATCAACACCGGCTTCCTGGACCGCACCGGCGACGAGATCCACACGTCGATGGAGGCGGGCCCGATGATCCGCAAGGGTGCGATGAAGAGCCAGCCGTGGATCAAGGCCTACGAGGACCAGAACGTCGACGTGGGTCTGGCCACCGGCTTCTCGGGCCGCGCCCAGATCGGCAAGGGCATGTGGGCGATGACGGACCTGATGGCCGACATGGTCGAGCAGAAGATCGGTCAGCCGAAGGCCGGCGCCACCACCGCCTGGGTGCCGTCCCCGACCGCGGCGACGCTGCATGCCATGCATTACCACCAGGTCGACGTGTACGCAGTGCACAGGGAACTCGAGGGCAAACAGCGCGCGACGATCGACGACCTGCTCACCATCCCGCTGGCCAAGGAGCTGGCGTGGGCGCCGGAGGAGATCCGCGAGGAGGTCGACAACAACTGCCAGTCGATCCTGGGTTACGTGGTGCGCTGGATCGATGCCGGCGTCGGTTGCTCGAAGGTGCCCGACATCCACGACACGGCCCTGATGGAGGACCGCGCGACGCTGCGGATCTCCAGCCAGTTGCTGGCCAACTGGCTGCGTCACGGCGTCATCACCGAAGAGGACGTCAAGACGAGCCTGCGCCGGATGGCCGCGGTGGTCGACGAGCAGAACGCGCAGGATCCCGATTTCCGGCCGATGGCCACCGATCCGGATTCGAGCATCGCGTTCCAGGCCGCTCAGGAACTCATCCTCGCCGGCGGGGCGCAACCGAACGGCTACACCGAGCCGATCCTGCACCGGCGCCGACGCGAGTACAAAGCCGGCTTTGCCGGCGCCTGAGACGGCGCGGGCAGGCGATTAGACTGCCCGGGGCCGGACGAAAGCGGCGATGACCCAGCGATGATCAAGCGACGACGCGAAGACAGGGGCTGGAGTGGGTAGGCACAGCATCCCCGATCCGGAGGACTCCGACGACGAAGCCGGTGTCCCGAACGACGGGATCGACGACGGCGGACACGGTGCCGACTCCGGTCCGTCGGGCCGGCACAGTGGTGAGTTCCCGGCGCAGCCCTGGGGTGGGCACGAGTCCTACGAACCCGCCGCCGACGACACCCGCGCGCACGACACCGCTGACGACGAGTACGCCGACGGCGACTATGCCGACGGCGGCTACGACGACGAGTACGCCGACGACCATCCGGCGGCCGCCGCTCCCCCGCCCCCGAGCGGTCCGGCCGGGCCGCCCCACGGCGGCACGTCGGACGGCGGCGAGTGGACGGGCAGCCACCGCGCACTGGCGCCGGGCCGGCGCGGTATCAGCCTCGGGGTCATCGCGGCGCTCGTCACTGTCGTCGTGGTGGTCGGCGGGGTGATCCTGTGGCGCTTCTTCGGCGACACCCTCTCCGAGCGCGGCGATGCCGCATCGGCCCGCTGCGTCGAAGGCAACCTCGACGTCGCAGTGCTGGCCGACCCGTCGATCGCCGACACGATCCGCGGGCTCGCCGACCAGTACAACGAGAACGCCGCGCCGGTCGGTGACCGCTGCGTGAAGGTCGGCGTCAAAGCGGCCGAATCCGAACAGGTGATCGCCGGTTTCGAGGACAAGTGGCCGTCTGACCTCGGCGAGCGGCCGGCGCTGTGGATCCCCGCGAGCGGCGTCTCGGCGGCCCGCCTCGAAGCGGCGACGGACCAGAAGACGGTCAGCGATTCCCGCACCCTCGTCAGCACCCCGGTCGTGCTCGCAGTGCGGCCCGAGCTCAAACCCGAACTCGCGCAGCAGAACTGGGGAACGTTGCCCGGTCTGCAGACCAACCCGACAGCACTCGACGGACTCGGTCTGCCCGGATGGGGCGCACTGAAGCTGGCCCTGCCGCGCAGCGGGAACGCCGACGCGTCGTATCTGGCGGCCGAGGCCGTCGCGGCGGCCACCGCACCCGACGGCGCCCCGGCGACCGACGGGATCAGCGCGATCAACACGCTGGCCGCCGGCGCACCGGAACTGCCCGCCGACACCGCCGACGCCGCCATGGAGGCGCTGCTGCGTTCCGGTGACCCGGCCAGGGCACCGGTGCACGCGGTGGCGACGACCGAACAGCAGGTGGTGGCACGGGCCGCGGCGTTGCCGAATGCGAAGTCCACCCTCGCCTCGTGGCTGCCGCCCGGCCCGGTCGCGACCGCCGACTATCCGACGGTGCTGCTGGCGGGCGACTGGCTCGAGCGGGAACAGGTCACCGCCGCCAGCCAGTTCGCCCGGTTCATGCGCGAACCCGACCGCATGAGCGAGCTGGCCAAGGCCGGTTTCCGCACCCAGGGCGGCACACCCCCACCGAGCGACGTCACCGACTTCCCGAAACTGGCCGCCCCGTTGTCGGTCGGCGACGGTGCGGCGCGGGTGAGGCTGGCCGAGGCACTGACCTCACCGGCGCAGGCGTCGACCACCACGATCATGCTCGACCTGTCCATGCCCGGCCAGGAGGGCGCGAACACGAGGATGGGCAACGTCGTCAACGCGCTGATCCCGCGGGTGGAGGCGCTGCCGCCGACGACGGCGCTGGGCCTGTGGACGTTCGACTCCACCGCGGGCAACTCGCAGATCACCACCGGTCCGCTCTCCGAACCGGTGGGTGATCAACCGCGTTCGGCCGCGCTGACCTCGACGCTCGACACGCTGTCGTCCACCTCCGGCGGCGCGGTGTCGTTCACCACGCTGCGGTTGGTCTACAACGATGCGCTCGCCAGGTTCCGGGAGGGGCAACCCAATTCGGTGCTGGTGATCACTGAGGGACCGCATACCGACCGGACCCTCGACGGTGCAGGGCTCGAGGCGTTCGTCCGCGACGCGTTTGATCCCGCCCGGCCGGTTGCGGTCAATGTCATCGACTTCGGTGACGACCCGGACCGGGGGACGTGGGAGGCCGTCGCGCGGACGACCCGAGGCCAGTATCAGAACCTTGCGACGTCGGATTCGCCGGAGTTGGCGGCGGCGATCACCACTCTGCTCAAGTGATCGGCGCTGTCAACTGCAGCCCCTGACGTCGTCATCCGTCCACGGTGTTGGCCAATGCAACTATCTGGCGGAAGAGGCTGCGCATTGCCCGCCACAAGGCCGAACGCCTGTGTTAGATACGGACCATGGCGGGGCAGACCAGCAATGACGTCATCGTCGAGGACGCGACGAGCGGGGGCGCGCGAGCCGACGCGGCTGTGCGGGCGTACGCGCGGGCAGGTGGCTCCCGTCGACTGATCGTCGCGGCGGTCGTCGGGTTCGTGGCGGTGAACGTGGGATTCACGTGGCTGTTCGTCGTCGCCGAACGATGCGGGATCGTCCATCTCGGTTCACAATTCGCGGGCTCGGGCGAGAGATTCTCCTGGCTGCTGCAACGCTGCTCGGTCCCTGCATCGGTACAGGAGATCTTGGTCCCCGACCTCCTGGTCATGGCCGGCTATTGGTTGATGTTCACGGCGATCCTTGTCGGTGGATGGTGGCGGCTGGAAGCTCCTCCGCTTCGGCGGGCCGCATGGGTCGTGTGGTTGCCGACGATCGCTGCTGCGTTCGACACGCTCGAATATTGTCTTCTTTCTGCTCTGCTCTACACGACCGACGAAGGGCTGTTCGCTCTGCGCGGCGACGGTGGCCTGGTGAATTGGCTGGCGATGGCTGTCTCGTCGGCGAAATGGGTGGCGGTCGTGGCGATGATCATCGCCGGACTTATCGCTGCCGCGGCTTGGATCTCGCGCCGCCGGGACCCTTTCCCGCCGATGACCGCCGCGGGGTCACCCCGACTTCCAGGGTCCGTGCAACCTCCCAGACAACCGCAGCAACTCGCCGTCGACATCCGTGATGTAAGCGCACCGAGCCACGACGATCAGCGTGTCGGGATCTGCCTCAGTGGTGGCGGAATTCGTTCTACAGCTTTCTCTTTGGGCGCTCTCAGCCAGTTCGAGGCAGCAGGGGGCCTCCTGAGCGGATCACAGACCGGGTCGGCACGCTTCATCGCAGGCGTGTCCGGCGGGGCTTGGGCGGCCACCGCGTGGACGTTGCAAAAGGCATACAGGCCTGCGGAAAGCGCATCCGATGCGGTCATCGCCCGACTCCGATTCGGGACCGGAATAACGGGATACCCCCGCCACTACTACGCGGTCAACGGACGAGGAGGGTTCGTCGGCGCGATCGGCTCGATTATCTTCAGCAGCCTCACCAACGTTCTAATCGTCGGTCTGCTGATCTACCTTATCGCCTGGCCGCTCGGACTGGTCATGACCCACTGCGCCATCGACTCGGGCCAATTGGGAGCGGCATACTGCGGACCGCAGCCGATCCCGGCCGATCACTTCTACGGGCCGAGCATCGTCTTCGCCGCGGCAGGACTGATCTGGCTCCTCGTGACGGGTCTCGCCAACAACCGGATCGCGCGGACGTGGCCGATCGGAGCACTGCTACTGGGGCTCTCGATCTTCCTGGCCTCGTGCTTGGTCTGGCTACCGGCATGGTTTCGCTCGATCGACGATGTAGGTCTCGCAGCAGGTGTCGCCATTCTGATGATCGCCCTTGCCATAGGCGTCAGCATCGCCAGTGGACTCTGGCGTCTGTTCGGGAAGCCGGCCAGGCAAACCTCATCCGAGTCGTCCCGACCATGGAGGCGCGGTCTGGCAGCCGGCGTGATGCTGCTGGGTGGAACCGCCTGGGCGCTGGCCGTCCTGTACGTCGTGGCGATGTCCCTGTCGATCTCGCTCGTCACGCCGTGGGGCGCCATCACACTGTCCGCCACGTCTCAGGTCTCCCTTGTCGTGCCCGGCCTTGCGCTGCTGGCCATGTACATCTTCCTCAGCCCCAACTCCCCTTCCCTGCACGGCCTGCTGTCCCTTCGCCTGCGCCGAAGCTTCGGCCCGGTGGGTGATGGACTCGAGCGCCCTGCGGAGTCGGCGGTCGGGACGTGGAGATGGCTCACCACGAAGGCCGAGGTGCCTGAGCTCGTGCTGTGTTGCAGTCGACAGTCCGGGACTTCCGCGGCTGAGCCGTTCACCATCTCACCACGCTTCGTCTGCCAGACCGGATCGCGGCCGTACCGTACCGCCGACTACATCGATACGGCCATGCGGGTGAGACGCTCATCCCGCCGGCGTCGGGAGTTCCGCAACATCGATCAAGTCTCGTCGTGGTTGGCCACCACCGGCGTGGGCGTCCCCTCGCCGACCCGCGGAGGAGGAAGCCGTCACGGCACCGGTCTCATGTCCGAGGGGAACGCCCAGGTAGGAATGTGGCTGCCCAATGTGAAACTGTCCGAGGGTCAGCACGTTTCAGGATCGGAGTCAGGAAGCGACCGCGCGGCTGGTACTTCGAGAAACTTGCCGGGGCCACGCTTCAATTACCCGTTCAAGCGGATCCTGGGCTGGTGCGACACCGACGACCGATACGTGTTCATCTCCGACGGTGGCTACTACGACAACCTCGGGCTGGTCGAACTGCTACGGAGGCAGTGCGACGTCATCTTCTGCGTCGATGCGACGGAAGACCCAACTCTATCCTTCGCCGCCCTGCAGCAGTCGCTCGCTCTGGCCGCGCTGGAATTCGGTGTTGACGTCAACGAGGTCGAGTTCGAGGATTCCCTGAGTAACATGCTGCCCGGTCACGGTTCCGCCGCCGCCACGTCGGCGACGACCTTCACCCTGTATCCGTCGGTCGCAAGCGCCGGTGCCGAAGGCGCGCTCACGCGGCCTGTCACGGTTCATTACCTCAAGCTGCAGGCGACTCAAAATCTCAGTCCGGAACTGAGGCGGCTGGCCATTGCCGATCGGCAGTTCCCGGACTCTTCGTCACGTCGGCAAACCCTCTCGACCATCGAATTCACGGGTCTCGTGGAGCTGGGGAAAATCGCAGGCGCCGACGCATTGGGGTGCGCACAAGCGGCGCACCGGCCGAACGACGGGCAATACCGGAACGAGTCCGCGAATTCACCCAGTCCGAGCCGAAATGCGCCGGTAGCCCAAACGGCGTCCGGTCACACCGAATCGTAGGTGCGGATCAGTTCTCTCTGGCCCTTGCTACGTAACAGAATGTTGTCCATCGTGACTCCGAAGTGACGCACGATGTCGAGAAATCGCCAGCGGGACGGAATGATCGCTCGCACCTTGTCCCGCTCGACCGCGCGGAGTACCTGCGCCGCCGCCTCTTCGGGGCTGATGCGCACCTTCTCGGCCTTCTCGCTCTGAGGCGTTCCGAGTGTCATCCTCGCCATCGCCGTGTCGACAGGTCCGAAATAGGTGATCGTGACCGAGACGTCGTGGTCGACAAGCTCCATCCGAAGTCCTCGCCCCAGCATCTCCACAGCGGTCTTGCTAGCGGCGTACGCGACGCCGCCGACTGCGGGAAGCATCGCTCCGAACTCGATGTTCGGCGGCCATCCCAGCGAGGACACGAGCACGATATGTCCCCGTGCGGCGATGAGCGGTTCGATGGCGGGCTGCACCGTGTTGAGCGTGCCGATCAGGTTGACGTCGAAGACACGTTGCGCAACACCGGGTTCGAGAAGTCGCAGCGTCGACGGCGGATGGGTGATGCCGGCATTGCAGATCACCAGATCAAGCCCGCCGAGTTCGGTGACGCAGCGCTGCACCGCGGCCGCCATCGCCGCGCGATCACTGACGTCGGCACCGATCGCGAGCGCCGCACCGCTGCGTCGGGCCGCCTCCTCGTCGATGTCGACCCCGCACACCCGCGCACCGCGGTCAGTTAGTTGCCTGACCTCCGCAAGACCGATCCCGGCACCGGCTCCGGTGACCAGTGCCACCGCGTCGGAGAAGTTCTTCATAACACCCTGTCCCCCACCGGTGTGATTTCGTGCACCAGCATCGAGGACGATACCTGGACATTTGCTGGTGCACTGCGGAATTGAGCACGTATTAGCGCGGCGATGACGTGGCAGAGACCATATGCTGGCATCGACGAAGTACGAACCGAATGGTCGTCGGCGGCGAGGTCCCATGGTCAAGAACGGCTCTGATGCAGCATGGTACGACGCCGAGCCCGCACGCCGGACGGCTCGGAGAATGCGTTATCGGTCCTTCTACCTGACGATGCGTGATGGCGTGCGGATCGCGGTCAGCACCTACCTCCCCGAGAATTTGCGTGAAGGTGCCCGGCTGCCCACGATCCTGCATCAGACCCGTTACTACCGGTCGATGGAGCTGCGACAGCCACTGCGAACTGTCGTGCCGGGCCCGACTTTTCACCACATCCCGCGCAACGCACGGTGCCGAAAGCGGTTTGTGGCCAGCGGTTATGCGTGGGTGGATGTGGACGTCCGTGGTGCCGGCGCATCGTTCGGTGACCGTGTGTGCGAGTGGTCGCCGGACGAGATCCGAGATGGGGCGCAGATCGTCGACTGGATCGTGCGTCAGCCGTGGTCGGATGGAAAAGTGGGCGCCGTCGGTACCTCGTACAACGGGGGCGCCGCCGAGTTCCTGCTCGCCAACCGGCATCCTGCAGTACGCGCGGTGGCGCCTCGCTTCGCACCCTTCGACGCCTACACCGATATAGCGTTTCCCGGCGGCGTACATGCCACGTGGTTCACCGAGACATGGGGCCGTTACAACGCCGCGCTGGATCGAAACGCACCGCATGAAGTCGTCGGGAAGTGGGCGGATCTGGTGCTGACCGGGGTACAGCCGGTACAGGCCGATCACGACCGCTCTCTACGCTCGGCTGCCGTAGCGGCACACGAAGCCAATTACGACGTTCACAAGCAAGCCTTGTCGATCCGCTTCCGCGATGACGTCGCCCCATTAGATCCCTTCCACAGGAAGCTGGGCGCGGAAATCGAACTGGTCGGCACGCCAGTCGACGAGTCGGGCAGTGTCAACGTGTTCAGCCCACACAACTACTGGCGAGATTTCCAGGCTTCCGGGGCAGCGGTGTACAGCTACAGCGGCTGGTTCGACGGCGCATATGCGAACGCCGCGATCAAGCGCTTCCTGACCGTATCCACCCCCGGCAGCCGCTTGATTCTGGGACCGTGGAATCACGGTGGCGGCTGGCACGTCGATCCAGCTCAGGGGCCGCTCAAGTCGGTCTTCGACCACGACGCGGAGTTACTTCGCTACTTCGATCATCATCTGAAGGGCCGCGCTACAGGCATCGAGGCGGAGCCACGAGTCCATTACTTCACCATGATTGAGAACCGGTGGAAGTCGGCGGATGCATGGCCGCCACCCGCCGAGCCCTACACCTACCATCTGGCACCCGATCGCCGGCTGCAGCCCGCGATTCCCGACTGTGACAATGAAGCTGACCACTACGTGGTGGATCAGTCCGTTGGAACGGGTGAACATTCGCGGTGGCGTACCCAGGTCACCATCGGGGAAGCCGTTCGCTATCCGGATCGCGCCGCGCAGCATGCGCGGATGTTGACCTACACGTCCGCGCCACTCGACCGAGCCCTTGAGGTGACCGGACACCCCGTCGTGAGGCTCTTCGTGACCTCCCCGACCGCCGACGGCACAGTATTCGCTTACCTCGAAGATGTCGACGAACAGGACCGTGTCGCCTATGTGACCGAGGGACAGTTGCGTTTCGTCAACCGCCGCTTGAGCGATGCCGCTCCCGTCTACAGCCAGATCGGCCCGTACCGCACCTTCAAGCGCGGCGATGCGGCACCTCTCGTCGCGGGTGAGTCGGCTCAGTTGACCTTCGACCTACTGCCGACGTCCTATCTGTTTCGGCCGGGCCACCGAATACGGGTAGCCTTGGCCGGCTGCGACGCAAGCCATTTCGAGGTGTTGAGTGACGGACCGCGGACACTGGCGGTCCACCGTGACCGTTCGCGTGCGTCATGTATCGAGCTTCCTGTGGTGACGCATTGAATCCGCGGAAGGCCCCTTTGCTCAGCTTCGTCCGGTGATCCATCGGGTCGTGAAGTGTTGTATCGCACCGATGTCATCGGCGGCTCGGGAACCCACGTAGCTCTCGATCTTGCCGCCGACAACTGGAATTTTGACGGTGACAGTCGTGGCGTAGGTCAACCGAGAACCGCCCTCGTCGAGAGGGAGCAATTCCGCTGTCCCCACCGCGGACAACGGCGCACCTGCAACGGCTACCCGGATCTCGCCGCGGACACCACCATCGGCGGCCGGGGTCCACTTCTCGCTGCGGTTCATGGCGAGGCCGCCAGGATGCAACTGGGTGATCAGGCGAGGTAGCCGTTCGCGTAACAGACTGACTGTGACATCGGCGGCCACAACACCATTCGCATCGACGTGCAGCGAGGTCAACGAGGCTGTCCCCCCACCGAACGACTCGAGCCTCGCATGCCAGTAGGCCTCGTCGCCAAGCGCCGCGAGAATCTGCGAGACACTGGCCGGCGACTCGAAGGTCAACTGGAAGCTTCGTGACATGACAGATGACGCTACCGTCACAGACCTCGCACGAGAGTTCTTTGCACGAAGCCCGCTTATTCAAAGAGTCTGTCCCCGAACATGTTCTGTCGGATTGCACCCTGCCGACAGCAACATGGTGCGATTATTGCCTGATGAGCAGACGTACGTTCGAAGGTTCGACCACTTGCGCCGCACCGGCTTCGACCGTGTGGACCGTTTGGAGCAATCCGGTTGAGTGGCCGGGAGGGATAATTCAGTCGACGGCCATCGACGGCGATTTCGTTGTCGGCGCGAAGATCAAAGGCAAGGTCAAGGGCGGACCCGCCACCACCTCCACGATCACGGAGATCGACGCCCCTAGGGCCTGGGCCGGGGTTTCACGGTTCCCCGGGCTCACCATGACCTACGAGCACACGATCGAAGACGTCGACGACGGGACCGTGTTGACTGAGCGCGTGATCATGGACGGTCCGTTGGCTGCCATCGCCGGACGGTTTATGGGGAAGAACCTCAAGAAGACTTTCGCCGGAACGACCGGGCGCATCGCTGAGCTGGCGGAGGCGCGCATCGCGCGTTGACGCGGGCTGTCAAGCGCCGGCCTGTGCGATATGCCCGACCATGACGAAGCCGGTCAGCAGGAACACCACCACGGCCGGCACCATCTCCTTGATCGAGTCACCGACCTTTCGGTGAGCCATGACGGCGCCAATCATCAGGAGCAGCAGCCCGATTGCGGCCGCAATGGCGAGCGCTGACCACCACAGGCCGGCAACCAGGCCGATCACAGCGGCGAGTTGGCACCAGCCGATGAAGCGCACCCGTTTCGAAGAGATCTTCAAGTGCGTGGCGTTCTCGCGAGCATGCTCCATGTAGAAGATGTTCAGCACGGCGGCGATCCCAAGGTACACCGCTAACGCAATCGTGACGACGATGATGGCAATGTCCATGGGTTCCTCGATCGGATGTCGAAATGACCGGTGCTCTCGGATGGTAGCGGCGCATCGGCCGCCGCACCGGTGATTTGCTGTCAGGCATAGAGACACGAAGTGCTGCCCGCCACCGCCGGGGCGGTGACGGGCAGCCGTGGGGCTAACTAATTTTAACCTGTGCCGCCGGAGGTGTTCTCCGAGCCGCCGGTGGTCCCGCCGGCGCCCGCACCGCCGTCGGTGCCTTCGCCGGCACCCGTGGTGCCCCCACCTTCCGTCGTGGTGCTCCCGCCTGTGGTGGGCCCGGTGTCCTCGGTTCCTGAGCCCGTGCCGGTGGTGCCGGTCCCGGTCGAGCCGCCGGTGGTCTTCTTGGGTGTCAGTGCCTGGGTGATCGACTTCGCCACACCGGTCACGACCTTGTTGAACGCCTTGAGGCCGGGCAGGTTCTGCGTTCCACCGGCCGGGGCACCTCCGGTCGGCGCGGTAGTCGACGATGTGGTTCCGCCGGCGGGCACCACCGGCGCCTGAGTGGCACCCGTTTGAACAAGTGCCGGCGGTTGCGTGTACGCGGTCTTCGGTGCCGGCAGGAATTGCGGTGTGAAGGCGGTGCTGAACGACCCCGCAGTTTGTGTTGATCGCGTCGTCAGAGGCGCCGGCTGCGGGGCGGTGACGGCCGCCGCCAGCTGCTCATGGCTGTCGTCCAGCCCTTCGCCGATCGCGTGCGCGTCATCGACCCACTGGTGCGGCCCGGGAAGGATGTGGAACATCACCGGCTTCGAGGGATACACACCGTCTGTCGGGCGGTCGTAACCGGTTTCGATGATCGCGCGGAAGAACGGCTCGAGCGAATCCACAATCGCATCCGGCACTCCGAGGTCCCGCAGCGGTCGCAGAAGCGGAAGATCACCCGGCTGGTTGAGGATCAGAACGTCGGTGACAACAGGCTGACCGGTGTCGACCCCGTTCTCATCTTTGATCGTCTCCTTGCTGTAGGTGACGGTCGCGTAGCCTTCGTCCTCCATTTTGTCGAAGTCGGCCTGGTTGACCGAACCGTCCCCGTTGTAGTCGAGCTTCACGTCGCGGTAGTAGTCGTTGTGCTGGTAGTACTGGCCCATGATCGCGTTGGCGCCGGCCACCAGGTTGAACATGTACTTGGGTGAATCGGAGACACCGTCGTACTGCTTGCTGACCTGAATGATCTTGGTATTGCCCGGAATCGTCGCGTCACCGAAGCTGATGCCGAGCACCGGCACGTACACACCGGGCGGCAGCCCGGCCCAGAAGCCACCGTTGTTCCGGGTTCCGTTGCCGGTCAACACGAAGGTGATACCCGACGTGTCGTAGTCTTCCTTCTCTAGCTGCTCGATCGCGTCCGTCGCGGCACCTGAACCCTGCGAGAAGCCGACGACGACGATCTCCTCGTTCGGGTTCTGGGCCCGTGCGGTCTTGATGGCCTTGATGGTCCGATCGGTTGCTTCCGCCTTCGAGGCGTCGTAGAGCGGATCGTTCGCGCCGGTGAGGACGCCCATGGCTCGCGAGTAGTCGATGAACACGTTCGAGCCGAGCGGGAACGTCCCGGTTCCGTCGTACTGAACGTTCGTGCCAGGCTGCGTGTAGGCACCATCGAGGCTGTCCTCCATCCGGTCCCAGCCCTGTTCCGGCTCCCCCGTCGGATAGATGTCCCTGGTGCCTTCGATGAAGATGGTGGTGGCCAGAAGCCCCACACTGGGCGCATGGCTACCGGCGGCGTACGCGAAGCCGAAGAGTGCCGCGCCCCCCAGCGCCAGGCCTGCCGTCACCGATGGCGCCAATTTGTTTCGGCTTCCATGAGCGATCGCTCGATGATTCCCCACTGTTGTTCCTCCACCCCAGATATTCGAAAGCGGGCTAACTTGTTACCGCGCTTGCGGAGGAGCGTAACCCATGTCGTAACACAGTTGAAATAGATTCGCTGATACTTAAACGCGAAGTGACGATTTAGTACTGGCAGCGGGCAACGGGCCAGCGATTGTTGCGTCGTGAACCTGTTCGTCAGCGTCCGGCGCAATGCGTCTCAGCAATCTCTCAGGTTTCGTCGTCAGCCCGTGGGTTGTCTCACTATTAACGCCGTTATCCCTGCTAGGGCCGATATGTTCGTCGGCCGCCGGATGATGTCGAGCGGAGAACTCGGGTCCAGCAAATGCACTTGACGCGTCGAATTATTGCGTCGGCACCATTCCGCTCCGCTGCACCGATCGTGAGGGCCGGCCGACGATCTTTACTCATGCAAGCGGTTTGCCGTTCCTCCGCGCCTTCAACGTGTCGCTGCGCGGCGAATCACTGGCGCGCCTGGTGTAGGCAAAGCGAATTTAGGGCCTGCGTGAGGGGAATCGTGACCGGCGGCCGACGTTCAACGGGTACCTTGTGACGATGGGTGAGGGTCTACTGGACGCGATCATCGTGGGGGCTGGGTTCGGCGGGATGGGCGCGGCTATCCAGCTGAATCGCGTGGGCTACGACAACCTCGCAATCCTCGATCGCGAGGACGACCTCGGCGGTACCTGGCACATCAACCGCTATCCCCGCCTCACAGTCGACGTCCCGACGACCACGTACTCCTACTGGTTCGAGCCCTACCCCTTCTGGTCTCGGTTGTATGCACCGGGCGAGGAGCTCAAGCAGTACGCCGATCACATCGCCAACAAGTACGACCTTCGTCGCTACATGCGGTTCCACACCACCGTGGACGGCGCTCGTTGGGACGAGGATGCGCAGGTGTGGCAAGTGATTCTCGGTTCCGGTGAGATGATGACCAGCCGGATGCTGATCACCGCAACGGGTTTCCTGTCCCAGCCCCGCGTACCCGACATCCCCGGTATCGCCGATTTCACCGGCAAGATGGTCCACAGCACGAGGTGGGATCACAGTTTCCCGATGGAGGGCCGTCGAGTCGGGATCATCGGCACCGGCGTCACGGCGGTGCAGCTGGTTCCGGAGCTCGCCGAGAAAGCCTCATCGCTGACGGTCTTTCAACGCACACCCATCTGGGTCATCCCGAAGATGGACTTCCCGATTCCAGGCTGGTTGCAGAAGCTGTTCGTTCGGATACCTCCTCTGCAGCGGGCTCTCCGGTTCGTGACCGACGGCATGGGTGAGCTCGGAGTCATCCCGGGAATCGTGTTCTACCGCTGGGCGAAACCGCTGACCCTGGTGGCCGCGAACTTCTCCAAGCTGCACATGTTCCTGTCGATCCGAAATAAGGACTTGCGGCGCAAGCTCACGCCGGATTACGACTTCGGCTGCAAGCGGCCCACGTACCACAACTCGTACTATCGAACACTCGCCAAGCCCAACGTGCGTCTCGAAACCTCCGGCATCCAACGAGTGGACCCGGACGGCATCGTGACCGCCGACGGCCACAAGGAACACATCGACACGTTGGTGCTCGCGACCGGCTTCGACCTGTGGGACGCCAACTTCCCGGCCATAGAGGTGGTGGGTCGCGATGGAAGGAACCTCGGTAAATGGTGGCGTGACAACAGATTTCAGACCTATCAGGGCATCAGCGTGCCGTACTTCCCGAACTTCCTGAACCTGGCCAGTCCGTACTCTTTCGCCGGCTTCTCGTTCTTCAACACGATGGAGTATCAGATGCGGCACATGGACCGACTGCTCGGCGAACTGCGGCGTCGCAACGCCGACACCTTCGAGGTCACCGAAGAAGCGAGCACTCGGTTCTTCGACCGTATCAGCGACCGTGCCGAGGATATGGTGTTCTTCCGCGGCAACTGTGCGTCGTCACGTTCGTACTATTACCGGGACAACGCGACGATGATGCGCCCCACCTCCACACGCAACGCAGTGCGTGAGTCGATGCGATTCCCGCTGAGTGATTACGCGTTCAGATGAGCCGCCCCCGTGGGGGGCTTGGCGTCAGAAGCCGTAACGGTGGAACTGAATGATCTTCCGAAGACCGGGTGTGCGTGATGCCACCTTCGCGACGCGGCGTTGCCCCTTGGGCAACCGTTGCACCGTGTCGGCCGCGAACATCGACGTCGCCGAGATCAATCGAAGTCCAGGAACGGCACCCAAGATCTCATCGGGGCGGTTCACCGTCCAGCCGAGTGTCGAACCGGAATGTGTGATCACCCTGTTCGTCTTCTTCTGTGCCCGCATTCCCAGCCTGCTCCAGAAGTCGAGTGTCAGTTCCCCGGCAGGGAAACGGTCGACCACACGGCGTAGCAACGCAATGCCCTCGGCCTCGGGCAGGTACATGCTCAGCCCTTCGGCGAGCAGCAGTGCCGGACGGTCCGCCGGGATGGCGGTGAGCCATGACGGATCGGTGGCTGACGCGGACAGGAGGTGGTAGTGGTCGCGCTGGGGATAGAGTCGCTCGCGCAGCGAGATGACATCTGGGAAGTCGACGTCGTACCACTCGACATCGGGGCCCGGATCCAACCGGAACACCCGACTGTCCAACCCACATCCGAGATGCAGAACCACAGCGGATCGATTCGCCGCCAGAAATTGACGCGCCCACATGTCGAACTGCGTGCCACGAACCACGATCGATGCGACCTGGCGTCGGCGTTGCCGGGTGATCGCACTGGCTTGCCAGTCGTAATCGAGCTGCTCGACGAGCTCCTTCGCGAAGGTGTCGTTGAGTATCGGCTGCGGCGAGCCGGCGTCAAGCGCCTTCCCGTAAAGCATGTCCAGCATCGTCTGCGGCGGTCCGCTCAAGTCGACGTGAATCTTGCTGACAGACATGTGTTCTCTCCTTCAGTTTTGAGACTCGAGCGAGGCGGCACGCAGCAGCGAGAGGATCGATTCGATCGACCTCTCTGACGCGGCGTTCTGGACGTGATGCTCTACACGCAGTTGGCCGGCGGCGATTCCGCATGTGTAGATGTCGACCACGGCGGCGGATGCACGGTGGAATTCGGACCGGTAGTCGACGATCTCGAGATCCGGAGGCGTCGGCACAGCCGACACGTTCCCGATGTTGGTGAAGATGACGGCATCGGGCAACCCGGGGATCTCCTCGTACTGCAAGCTGAAATGAAGCATCGATTGCTGGATGACTCCCTCGGACAGGTCATCCTGCAGCGTGTCGGCGATGTCGTGGGCCAGCCCGGTGAGATTGGTGTCCGAGGTGATCTGAGCGAGGTAGCAGGCCACTCCCAGCGCGAGAGTGCAGGCGGTCGGCGTCACGGGCGGTTCGAGCAACCCACGCAGGTTCACCGGACAGAGGTACGGAATCGGAATGTGCGGCGTCTCCCGAAGGCGCCACTCCGTGAGCAGAATCGCGGCAGAGACAAGTGAATTGACGAACAGCCGGTTCTTTCGCCCGAATCGCACCAAGGCCGTCGTCTCATCCTTGGTCAACCGCCCACGCGAAGCGGGCACCGCCACCGGCTCGGTAGGCTGCTCCAGTCCGGACGAGCGACGTGGCGGTAACTCGTACGCGAACATCGCTGGGATGAACCGGTCCAACCCGGACCTGCGTAGTTTCTGTATACCGCGTTGCGCCAGAACGGTTTCCACCGAGTCCGGCGCCTGCTGAACATCGACTGGTCCGATGTCACCGGTTTTCACCAATTCGGTGTACCGGGTGAACAACTCGAAGAAGAGGCCCGCGATGTGGTGGCCGTCGGCAAGGCTGTGATGGACGAACAGGGTCAATTCGGCGCGTCCGGCGCCGGTTCGGACGAGTAGATTGAGCAGTGACACGCTCTGATCGAGTCGCATGTGCGGGCTGCGATCATCATCGCCTTCTACCGTCCACATCCCGGCATGAAGAAGGTCGTCCGTAACGATCTGGAATCGCCGGTCCGCGCCTTGTTCCAAGTGGCCGGCGTAAACCGGATACATCTCGAGCAGTACGTCGAAAGCCGTCGACATGGCGTCGACGTCGAGCACACCTTCGAGGTACACCGTCACTGACGTGAACGTCTGGGTCTCGGCGAAGAACTCCTCGCTGGGCGCGAGTTTGCGGATGACCGATGCAGAGAACATCTGACTCTTCCCCATCACCCGCGACGGCACGCCCTGCGATAGCCGATCACCATCGGTAGGGCGCACAGGGCAACGACCCCTCCTGACCAGAGCAGGATCCCGGTGACCGGCTCGAGCACCGGACCGCCCAGCGAAAGGCCCCGCATGGCTTCGATGGCGTACGACAGCGGCTGGTGCTCGACCACGGGTTGGATCCACTCTGGGTACTGGTCCAGCGGCACGAACCCAGTGCAGAAGAAGAGAGCGAGCGAATTCACCAGGACGACACCGTCGACCAGCGTGGTGGTCGGCCAGTACAACGCGACGGTGAGCACGAGCGACGCGAACGCCACGCCGAAGAGTGCGGGAATGCAGAGCCACGCGAGGGTCGCCAATACACCTTGCTGGAACCGAAGACCCATCAACACTCCGACGCCGAGCAGTACGAGGGAATTGACGATGACGCGAACCACTTCCGCGCCGATCCGGGCCAGTAGACCCGACGCTCGGTGCACCGGGACAACCCATAGCCGAGCCAGCAGACCGTCCGTCCGCTCGGTGATGATGGCGACGGCGCCGACGGTGGCGCCGTTCATCGCTCCGATGACAGTCACCATGGGAACGCTCCCGTAGAGCGCGCTGTTTCCCGTCACCGTCGAAATCGTCTCGCCGAGAACGATATCCATCACAAGGAGGAAGAAGATCGGGAAGACGAGCCCGAAGAAGAACGTCATCGGATCGCGCACCAGACGGATGAGCAGGCGCTGCAGTTGTATCAGGGTGTGCGGCAGGAGAACGCGCAGCGAATTCTCACCCGTGCGGCGATGAGGGACCGGAAACGCGTCTTCGTGCAGGATGGTGGAGTTCACCGGTGTCTTGTCGTGCGCAAGTGACATCACGGCCTCCTCAGGACGATGACGACGGACGCGGGCACCATGATGGCCGCTACAACGCCCAGCCAGATCAGCGACGGACCGACGGCCGACCAGGTGACGGGCCCGGCAGCGGAGGTGGAATCACCCGCGAGCGCGCGCAACGCATAGACGAATTGGGAGATCGGCTGGTTACGGACGACTGGCTGGATCCAGTCCGGGAATCGCTCAGCCGGCTGGATGCCGACGGAGAGCAGTCCGAAGATCAGCTGGGGAAGGAGGAGCCACTGCGTGGTGGCTTCCGGGTTCTTCGAATTGCTGCCCAACAGGTCGGAGAGAAACGACAGGACGATACCGATCAAGAGCAGCAACAGGCAGAACGCAACCGTGTACTCCCAGTCCCGGTAGAAGCGGAAGCCGATGACATGACCACTCACCAACGCCGCGACGGTGCCCACTGAGCAGCGGTAGACGCTGGCTGACATACGGGCGGTGAGCGGAGTCAGCGCGGCGATCGGCATCGACTGAAACCTACGGTTGACTCCCTTCACGGAGTCTGTGGCGGCGCGCAGCGCTCCTGTGACGGCGGCGAAGGAGATGCCCTGAAGCGCTATCAGCGGCATCAGATATTGCGCATAGGAGCTCATATCCATGGTGGCGCCCATGATGTTCTTCAGCGGCACATACCAACCGATGGTGAACACCACCGAGGCGACCACCGCCGTGAGAACCTCGCCGTTGCGCAGTGTGGGCGAAATCAACCGCTTCGTGAGCACCCACCACTGATGGACATTCGACGGCCGTGGCCTGGTGACTGACATCGCGTCGTCACGGGGCTTGTCCAGAGCGACGGTCATGACACAGCGTCCGTGCCCGTATTCGAGGCGCGACCGTTCAGACGGTGCTTCCCCCCGCCCGCCGCCGCAACCGCGGGCGAGCCGTCCACCAGCGGTTTGGTGTCACGAGCTTCAGGCGGCGACGACCGAGCAGGATCCGCGGTCAACGCCAGGAATACCTCGTCGAGCGAAGGGCGCCTCAACGCGATGTCTGTCAGCTCGATATCCGCGGCGTTGAGCCGGGCCAATGCCTCGACGAGCGTGTGCACCCCATCCGGTGCGGGTACGGCGATGCGGTCGGAGGTCGTACTCATCGCCGCCCGGTTGTGCTCCGGTAGCAGCGATCCGAGGGCGTCTACGACAGCCGGCAACTGGTGGAGATCGCGCGGGACGATCTCGCAGTAGCTTCCGCCTGTCCGCTCCTTGAGTTCATCAGCGGTGCCTTCGGCGATGACGACACCGTGGTCGATGACGATGATCCGGTCACTGAGGGCGTCCGCCTCCTCGAGGTACTGCGTCGTCAACAAGGTCGCGATCCCGAGTTCTTTGAAACCGGCCACCAGATCCCAGATGGTTTGCCTGCTTCGAGGGTCGAGGCCTGTCGTCGGCTCGTCGAGGAACACGACCTCCGGACGAACCACCAGGCCGCAGGCGATGTCGATCCGTCGCCGCATCCCACCGGAGTAGGTGCCGACTCGTCGATCGGCAGCATCCACCAGGTCGAAATCGCGCAGGAGCTCGTCAGCGCGTGACTGCGCCGCCGGCTTGCTCAATCCCTGGAGCCGGCCGAACAACACCAGGTTCTCCCGACCGGTGAGCATGTCGTCGAGGGCGACCTGTTGTCCGGTCAGCATGATCGAACGACGAACTGCTGCCGCTTCGGACGCCACGTCGAATCCGGCGATGCTGGCATGTCCTCCGTCGGGCACAGTGAGCGTGGCAAGCATGTCCACCGTCGTCGTCTTACCGGCCCCGTTGGGGCCGAGCAACGCGACCACCTCACCACGCCCGACCTCGAAGCTCACCCCCTGGACGGCCTTCACGCTGCCGAATGACTTGGTCAGATCCTCGACGATCACACTCTTGTCGTAGGACGGCCCGGACTCATCACGCATCGAATCTCTCTTACTCACTGCGAGGGTCATCTCGTTACTCGATTCATTCCGCCGAAAGGTCAACTAGGGAGAGCTCGAGAGCGGAACCGCTGTCATCGGAATCCGCCCCCGCTGAGGAGGTCGCGTCTGCAATCAACTCGCCGAGCGATTGCGGAAAGTCCTCGACCATCGCCTCGACGACTTCCCGCTCGAGTCGCCGACGGTCGTACCACCAGTCGCAGTGGAGTCCGCCCCCGGTGCGATATGCCCGCATCTCGATCGCATGACCGAGGCCCGGAGACTTGTCCCGCACGGACATGGCGGCGTCGAGGTCGAACTGCACCGGAGCCTCACCAGCCGGTACATCGGGGATCACACCCTCGTGGCGCAGGTGGATGTCGGGCACAGGAACAGCGCTGAGCACACGGGAGGAGGGGGCGTAGAGGTAGCGCAGCAACGCGAACCCGATGCCGTGGTGCGGCACTTCCATCAACGTTCTGTGGACGTTCTGCAAGTTCTCAACTGCACCAACCGTTTCGCGCCCAGCACAGACCAGTGACACGGGATAGACCGTCGAGAAGCCGCCGACGGTTCGACGCGGATCGACGTCGGGCTTCAGTACCGACCGGCCGTCCCCGTCGACATCGACGGCCACCACGCCCTCGCCGATCGTGCGGGCGATTGTCCGGCTGAGGGCACCGAGGAGAACTTCTTCGACCGTGTACTGATATCGCACACGCACGCGGTCGACCTCGTCGGTCAGGTCAGCGCTCAGCGCCAACGGCAGTCGCGTGAGGTCGCCGACTCCGGGTGGTTCCACCACTTGATCGTCCGCGAGGTGCATGGTGGTTCTGGTGGCGTTGTCGATCCAGTAGTCCCGGGTGTCCACCACTGCGGGATGTGTCGCCAGCGCCACACAACGCTGAGACCATTCCCGCCAGGTGCTTGTAGCGGCCGGCAGCGCGATCTCTTGACCAGCCAGTCGTTGGGCGAAAGCCGTGAAGACGTCGGTGAGCAGGATTTCGCGAGACGAGGCATCGGCGACCAATTCGAGAACGCTGATCGCGAGGTATCGCGACGTGCCCTGTTCATCGGCGACCAGGATCGCGCGCAACGGTGAGCTCGACAGGTCGCACCTGCGGATGTCGTCAACGAGGATGTCCAGTACGGCTTCCCGTTCCTGGGCGGTTCCGGGAGTCAACTCGTCGCCGAGTGAGCGCACCGGCAGTTCGACGGTGTCCGAGGTGGGAATGACCCGCTGTTCCCAACTGCCTGAACGGTTCACGAATCGCGTTCGGAGAGCGTCGTGATGATTGGTGACGGCGGTGATGACGGCCTGGGCGTCGGCCACCGATACGTCGGCGGACAGACCCAGTATGAGCGGTACCCGCCATTGACCGGTCTCCCGCAGCCCACTTTCCAGGCACGACAGCAGAGTGGGCGGAACGGGTAGATCGATGTCCTCGTCAGCCGCTGCTTCCGTAAGCCCACCCGCGGAGTACCGGGCGACGAGCGTCGCCGCGAGCGTCGACACGCTGCGGTTCTCGTAGAGATCCTGCGGAGTGAGGTCGAGCCCCTGGCTGGTGGCACTCATCGCGACCCCGACCGCGAACAGTGAGTCACCGCCGATCTCGAAGAAGTCGTCCGTACGGCCGACCGAGCTGACACCCAGACAGTCGCACCAGATGCGTTGCAGGGTGCGCTCGATGTCCTCCTGCGCGTTCTTGCCGCCGCCGGCCTGCCCCGTCGCGCGAGCCGCCGAGGCATTCTCCGACCCTGGAACGGCCTCCACCCAATCGGTCTTCTTCGGGTCGATCCAATGTCGTTCCCGCGCAAAAGGATACCCGGGAAGCGTGACCCGCCGCGGCGGTTGGCCTGACAACCGTGACCAGTCGACCTCCACTCCGGCGGCCCACAACTGTCCGAGCCCCATGAGGAACGTGTCCTTATCGTTCTTGTTCTGCACCTGATGTCGCATCAACCTCACGGCACGATGCCCGTTCGACCACTTCGGATGCCGAACCGCCGATCCGGTCAGCGTGCCACCCGGACCCACCTCGACCACCACGCTGTGCGGATTGTCGAGTATGCGGTCAATCTCGTCAGCGAATCTGACCGTGCTGCGGATCTGTTTCGCCCACGTGCCGGGGTCGGTCGCCTCATCGTCGGTCATCCACGACCCCGTGACGTTCGACAGCAAAGGCGTATGCGGAGCGCGGAGCTCGAGGCTCGACATGAACTCCGCGAACTGTGGGATCACCGGGTCCATCAACGCAGAATGGAATGCGTGTGACGTGCGTACGCGCCTTGCCAGGATTCCCTGCCGGCGCAACTGGTTCTGCAGCGACTGAATGTCCTGTTGCGAGCCGGCGATCACGCAATTCTCGGGATCATTCAGCACCGCCAGGTCGAGACCCGGCGAAAGATGGTCGGCGATGGCCTGCTCGCTGATCGCGACCGCGATCATCGCACCAGGCGGTGCTGCATGCATCAACCGCGATCGCACGGCGACCGCCCGGATTGCGGTGTCGAGGTCGAACACGCCCGCCAACGTCGCGGCCGCGTACTCACCGATGCTGTGTCCGGCATATGCAGCCGCGCGCACTCCGTAGTGTTCGAGCAACTTCCCGAGTGCGAACTCGACCGCGAAGAGCGCCGGTTGCGTTCGGTCGGTACGCTCGAGATCGACTGCGCCACTGCCGAACAATTCTTCGCGTAGATCGAATCCGAGGTCTGCGAGGAAGCCTGCGGAGCATCTGTCGAAGTATTCGGCGAACACCGGTTCCGTCGTGTAGAGCCCTTGAGCCATCCCCTGATGCTGCGCACCCTGCCCAGGGAAGAGCAGCACCACCCGGTCGGTCGCCGCCGCTGCACCCTCCACCGCTGCACCGACGAACATGTTGTCGTGTTCGGGTGCCCGCAGGACCGCCACGGCGTCCTCCGCGTCATGCACGACCACGGCCATCCGGATGTCGTGTTTCCTGCGGCCGTCGAGGGTGAATGCGACGTCCGACAGCTCCGGGGCGTCCGGACGTGAGAGCTCCGCAGCCAAGGCGGAACGGAAGTCGGTCAGGGCGTTCTCGGTACGCGCTGAGACCCGGAGAACCTGCGGTGCAACATGGTTCGCCCGCTTCGGCAGAACGGGCGGTTCTTCGACGACGAGGTGGACGTTCGTTCCGCCTACCCCGAAGGAACTCACACCGGCGCGCAGGACCCCGTCCCAGTCCCACGCGCCGGGGCTGCTCTGAACGAAGAAGGGGCCGTCATCGAGGTTCAGAGCTGGGTTCGGACTGGTGAAATGCAAGGTGGGCGGGAGGGCGCGGTTCTTCAGGCACAAGATCGTCTTGATCAGCCCCGCTATACCCGAGGCCTCCCCGAGGTGGCCGATGTTCGACTTGACGGATCCGAGCGCGCACGGCCCGGGACGCGTGGCTTCCGAAACGCTGAATGCCCTGCGCAGGCCGGCTATCTCGATCGGATCTCCGAGCGGCGTCGCGGTGCCGTGTGTCTCGACGTAGCTGATCGTGGAGGAATCGACCTCGGCAACCGCGTGCGCCTCGGCGATCACGTCCGCTTGAGCGGCACCGTTCGGTGCCGCGTAGGTCATCTTCATCGACCCGTCGTTGTTGATCGCCGAACCTCGGATCACCGCGTGGATGCGGTCGCCGTCCTCGATCGCCGTCCGGAGCGGTTTGAGCACCACTATCCCGCAGCCGCTGGAGAAGACAGTGCCATCGGCTCGGACATCGAAGGGCCGACAGTGTCCGTCGGCCGACACCATGGATCCCGGCTCGTGCCAGTACCCGGCATAGTGCGGGACGCGAATCGAAACGCCGCCGGCGAGAGCCACATCGGACTCTCCACTCAACAAGCTCTGGCATGCCATGTGAACGGCGACCAGCGACGAGGAACACGCCGACTGGACTGTGACACTCGGCCCCCGCAGATTGAACTGATGCGACACCCTCGTCGCCAGGTAGTCCTTGTCGTTCCACAACGACATGTTGATGAGATCGAACGAGGCACCCTGTCCCATGATCTGATTCGGGTCGTGATGGGACAGAAGATTGTGCAGCATGTAGATGCTGGCGCCGCTGGTGCCGTAGACGCCTATCGCCCCGTCGAATCCGGCCGGATCGCAGCCGGCGTCCTCCAGGGCGTGCCATGCACATTGCAGGAAGACCCTCTGTTGCGGGTCCATCATGCGAGCCGTTTGAGGAGGGAAGCCGAAGAATTCAGGGTCGAATTCGTCGAATCCGTCCAACAGCGCCGCCCGTCGCACGTACGACGCACTCCCCAAGGCCTTCTCACCGATTCCCGCCGCGGCCAGCCGGTCCTCGGACAATGTCACGATCGATTCGTCGCCACGCATGAGGTTGTCCCAGAAGGCCGACAGCGTGGTGGCGCCGGGCAGCTTGGCCGCCATCCCCACCACCGCGATCGCGTTGGGCGGCAGAGAATCGAGGTCCATGGACGGGTTCATGCGCGTTGTCCTCTCTTCCGCCGCGACGCGGCATGTTGTCGTGCGGCGGCGCGCTGAGTGGCCCTGTCGCGGACTGCGTCGACGGCCGGACCGTCGTGCCCGGCGAATCCGAGCTGTCGCAGCAGATCGGCCGTCACATCGTCCAGGGACGCGCCCTGCAACAGCAGCGCAACCGGCGGTTCGACGCCGAAGTCCGCCTGTGCAGCGCGCCGTATGCGCACCGCCATGAGCGAGTCCATGCCCATGGTGATCAACGGCGCAGAGACGTCGAGAGCGGACTCGTCGGCGTATCCCATGATCGCCGCCACCCGCGAACGGACACGCTCGGCGGCGACCCGTTGGGCTTCGTCAGGGCCGAGCTCGCGAAGCGCGTCCGGACCCGCCCACTTGTCTCCGGCGTCGGAGACGTTCAATTCGTCGATCAGGCGCGAGAAGTAGCCGAGTTCGAGGATCTCGGGGAATGCCGTGAGTGCGCGGTCAGTACGAAGGCGCGCCAGACCGGTGTTGGCACGGCCCGTCGCCAGCAGCGCCTCCAGCGCTTCGATTCCCTCGCTCGGCGTGATCGGATCCACTGCACTGTTGGCCAAAGACCGAGCCATTCCCACGTCGGACCAGGGTCCCCAGTTGACCGCCGTTGCGGGGTGGCCGGCTGCTCGGCGCCACGTGACGAAGGCATCCACCCACGCGTTGGCGGTCGCGTACGCCGCCTGTCCGGGCGAACCCAGCATGGCCGACGTGGAGGAGAAAGCGAGCCACCAGTCGAGTTGGTGCCCAACGGTCGCCTGATGCAGCCGCAAGGCACCGGCGGCCTTGGCCGACCACACGCGCTCCAGGCTCTCACGTGTCATCGTCACCAGGAGGCTGTCGTCCAGCACGCCGGCCAGATGAGCGACACCGCACAGTTCGCGGCCCGTCGCTTCGGCGGCGGCGACGAGTTGTTCGGCGATATGCAGGTCGGTGACATCCCCTCGCAGCACGACGATCTCGGCTTTGCTCTGCAGCCCGGCGATGACGTCAAGCCGTTCGTCCGATGGCTCGCTGCGCGAATTGAGCACGACGCGTCCGGCGCCGCGATCCACCAACCATCGTGCGATGACAAGACCCAGGCCACCGAGTCCGCCGGTGACGATGTAGGCGCCGCCCTGGCGGACAACGGTTTTCTTCTGCGGGGATTCGAGAGCGGTCCGGGCCAGACGTTCCACGAATCTGTGTCCATCGCGCCAGCCGATGACGTCGTCCTTGGCCGTCGCGCGCAACTCAGCGCTCAGGACTGATGCCGCGTCCTCCGCGCCGAGATCCACCAGTGTCGCGCGCAACTCGGGATGCTCGTAGGCGAGGACCCGGATGAGGCCTCTCAATGAACCGATCCCCGGATCGTCATGCCCGTGCTCGCCGGCGGCGAGGCCTCCGGGCGCCATCAGCCACAGCCGCGGACTGCGGCCGTGCCAACCCGCCATCATCGTGCGGATCGTGGTCGAGATGGACCAAATCGAGTTGCGGGCATGATGAAGGGCGGCCTCCGGATCGGCCTCGTCCGGAGGTCGGCACTCGAGGAAGACGACCACGCCCGCCGGTGGGTGCTCCGGATCAGATGCCGCCTCAGCGAATGCGCCGTGCAGTGCGGATTCATCCGCGAGGTCGGCGGTGACCACTTTCTGAGACCGGGTGGACCACGCGGTCACGAACTCATCGAGCTTCGTGCGTCCGTCGACACCGTCGCTGAGGGCCAGCCAGGTTCCGGCGGGGGTCTCGGGTGCCGCATCTATCGTCACCGGGCACTCGCTCCAGACGGTCTCCAAGGTCTTTTGCGACACCGACATCGGTATCGCCGCGCGCTCGACCCGCCGGAGGCGCACATCGGTGATCTCGGCGGTCGTCTCGCCGGTCTCGTCGGTCAGAGTGATCTTGCCGATCCGTGTTGCTCCCCCGTCATCGAGTCCCCCTATCTCCGAACGGCATCGAGCGCGACGGCCGATTTCGCGGAACAGGCGCAACGTTCCGATCGATTCCGCAATGTAGGTCTCGGTCCCGGAATCCGGCCCGACTCCGTCCGGCATCGCCACCAGAAGGCTCTGCAGAGCCGCGTCCAGAAGGGCGGGATGGATCACGCGACCCGGGTAGTCCGGTGCTTCATCCGGGACGTCGAGCTGCGCTTCCGACACTCCCCGACCGAGCCGCACGATCCGACTCAGCCCGGCGAACGCGGGACCGAGTCGACGGCTCGCATAGAACTCGGCCGGCGACAGAGCAGTTCCCAGTGATTCCAGCGGTATCGGGCTGTGGCGGTCCGGCATCTGATCGCTCGATCGCTTCTCGACGTTCGCCACCACGTGTCTACGCCAACTTCCGCTGGCGGAACGCGAGTGGACCTCGACCCTGATCCGGTTTTCGGTGAGCACCGCCGACTGCGTGGTGATCGTGGTGTGCTCCTCGATCGGCAACATCTGCTCGACGGTGAATTGATCGAGGCGCATTGTGTCGGCCGGCTGCCCGAACGCTTCGGTGGCGGCTGCGAGAACCGTTTCTGCGAATCCCGCCGCAGGCATGAGGCTTTGGTCGTGAATCCTGTGGTCCGCGAGCCACGGTACGACGGCAGAGCCGATGTCGGCCTGCCAGACATGGCCGTCACCTGTCGGTATCGCGATGTGCGTGCCCAACAGCGGGTGACAGTCCCCGGAGACTGAAGAGGTGGCGCGATCCGGAATCCAGTAACGCGTGTGCTGCCACGGCGTTGTCGGTATGTCGACGAGGCGACGGGGCTCGTTCCCCGCAGGGACGACTCCCAGTCCCGCGAGTTGCGAGTGGAAGTACAGTGCTTGATCCTCACCCCGGCTCATCGTCGAGATCACCACGGGGCGTCGGGATGACTCGCTGTGCTCGACGGTTTCAGTGATGGCGTACGCCAGCGTCGGATGCGGACTCACTTCGACGAATGGCAGGCGCTTGTCCATTGCGGTGGCGACGGCCTGGCTCAACCGAACCGGCTGGCGCACGTTCGCCACCCAGTACTCGGCGTCCAGCACCGGCTGGGTCGTGTCCTGCACGGTGGAGATGAACGGGATGACGGGGGCGTCCGGAGTCAGATCGGCAAGCGCCTCGCGAAGTTCGGGCAGGATGGGATCCATCAGCGCGTTGTGCGAAGCGACCTGCATGTTCACCCGCTTGGCGAATCGGCCCCGGTTCTGTACGACGGCGATGAGCGCGTCGATGTCTCCCGGCGGGCCGGCGATCACCGTCTGCCGGGGTGAGGAGAACACGGCCAGACTCACCTGTGGGCGGTCGGCGATCAGCGCCGCCGTGGCGTCGGCATCCATCTCCAGCAGAGCCACCGCGCCCTGGCCGGCCAGCCGCGACATCAACTGCGACCTGATCGCGATGACCCGCAAACCCTGGTCCACTGTCAACGCACCGGCCACCACCGCGGCGGTGATCTCCCCCATCGAATGGCCGAGCACGGCACGGGGAGTCACACCGTACGATCGCCAGAGTTCGGTGAGTGCCAATTGGAGACCCATGACGACCGGCTGCACCCGAGCGTCACCGTCCACTGGCTCGCCGCCGGCGAGCACGTCCTGCAGTGAAAAGCCCACTCTGGCAAGGAACGTCGGCTCCAGCGCGGATACCGCTGCGGCGAACGCCGGCTCGTCGGCGAGTAGTTGTCTCCCCATACCGGCCCACTGCGAGCCTTGGCCCGAGTACACGAACACCGCGCCGGAACCGCTGATCGCGTCAGCCGGGCCGCGGACTCCCTCCGCCGGACGTCCGGCCGCCAACGCCTTCAACCCGGCGACCGCCTGACTGCGGTCACGGGCGGAGACCGAGGCGAGTTTGGAGTGCCGCGCTCGATGGTGGTTCAGCGTCTGCGCCACATCCGCGAGCGGGACCGACGCGCCTTCACCGGATATCCAGTCGGCCAGCGCACCGGCCGTCGCGCCGATTCTCGCGGGTGACTTACCCGACAAGACCAGGGTGGTCACCGGCGGATCCGCAACCGTTGCGGCCGGTGCGGCGACCGGCGCCTGCTCGACCACCACATGCGCATTGGTGCCTGCCAGACCGAATGACGACACCGCGGCCCGCCGCAGCGCGCCGTCGTCTGGCCATGTCCCCAACTCGGTCGGGAAGACGAATCGTGTGGCCGAGGCATCGATCGACGGATTCAGTCTGGTGAAGTGCAGGTTGGGCGGTATCTGACCACGCTGCACCGTCAGAACGGACTTGATGAAACCCGCGACGCCCGCAGCCGCCTCCAGGTGGCCCAGGTTCGTCTTGACGGCTCCCAGTGCACAAGGAACCTTCCCCACCCCGTAAGTGGCTGCCAGCGCTTCGAATTCGATCGGGTCCCCGAGGATGGTTCCGGTGCCGTGCGCCTCCACATAATTCACGGATGCCGCTTCGACGCCGCCCGACCGCAACGCGTCGTTGATGACGTCACGTTGCGCCAACGCGTTCGGTGCCGTGATTCCGTTCGACCGGCCGTCCTGGTTGACCGCCGAACCGCGTACCACGGCGAGCACCCGGTTGCCGTCCCGAACCGCGTCACTGAGCCGTTTGAGAACGACCACCCCGCAACCCTCGCCGCGCACGAAGCCGTCGGCGCGCGCGTCGAAGGTCTTGCATCGCCCCTCCGGCGACAGCGCCGACCACTTCGACAGTGCGATGCTGGTGAACGGCGAGAGATTGAGTTGCGAACCGCCGGCGAGCACCAGGTCGCTCTCCCCCAGCCGCAGGCTCTGGCACGCCAGGTGGATCGCCACCAGTGACGACGAGCACGCGGTGTCGACCGCGACCGCAGGGCCACGCAGGCCCATGAGATACGACAGGCGGCCGACCGCGGTGCTGTGCGGAATCCCGGTGCTCAAATAGGCGTCGATCTGCGCGTGCCGCTCGATGTTGACGATGGCGTAGTCCCACGTGGACAGACCGACCATGACGCCGGTACGGGTACCGCTGAGGGAGTCCGGGCGAATACCCGAGTGTTCGAGTGCTTCCCAGGCAACCTCCAGGAGCAGTCGCTGCTGCGGGTCCATCGCTTCGGCTTCGCGCGGCGCGATCCCGAAGAAGTCGGCGTCGAACCCCGCCGCATCGGAGACGAACCCACCCCACCGCGTCGTCATACGACCCGGCGCAGCCGGATCCGGGTCGTAGTACGTGTCGACGTCCCAGCGGTCGGCAGGCACCTCGGTAATCGCGTCCACCCCGTTGGCGAGCAGTCGCCACAGGCTTTCCGGATCGGTGACGCCGCCTGGGAACCTGCAGCCGATGCCCACGACGGCGATCGGCTCGACAGCGCCTGCATCGGCCGGCAACGCGGTGCCCGCCCGGACGAGCTCCTGCATCAGCAGCTCGCGCGCCTTCGGTGACAGCTGAGATGCGAGCGCGGCCAGATTCGTCATGACTCGCCGGCTCCCATCGTCACCTCGGACTCGCTCGCCGCGACGAGATCAGCCAGCAACCGCAGATCGTCGTCCGCCAGTGCCGGTTCGGGGTCGGGCATTTCCGGCGCCTGGTCGAAGCCCATGCGCTCACACAGGGCACCGGCGAGATCCGAGATGGTCGGATACGCCCAGACGAGAGCCGCGGGCAGCGTGATGCCGAGGCCGGACTCGAGCCTGTTACGAAGCTCCAGAGCCATCAGCGAGTCGAGGCCCAAGGACGTCATCGCCTCGCTGTGGTCGATCGGATCGGTGGACCGCAGAACCGCGCGGATCTCGTCGGCAATCGTCGCCGCGACGCGCGCAGGACGTTCGCTGTCCGGAAGAGCGGCGAGTTCTGCCTGGTATTTGCCGTTACCGCGTCGTTCCACCGTGCTCGCATCCCGCAGTTCACTGAAGAGTGAGGAGTGAGCGGCAGCGGGGAACGATTGGAACCACTGCCGGGCATCGAGCCCGAACACCCCTGTGGTGGCCCGGTCGGCGGCGAGCGCCCTTTCCATCGCCTCCATGCCCGTCTCCGGCGTGATCATCGAGAAGCCGAGATTGGCGAATGACTGGCCCCGGCCGACCTCCGCCCAGGGACCCCAGTTGATTGCCACGGCGGGGAGACCGCGGGAACGCCGATACGCTACGAGGCCGTCGAGCCAGGCGTTCGCCGCCGCGTAAGCCCCCTGTCCCGGCGAACCGAGAAGCGAAGCGGCGGAGGAGAACACCAACCACCAATCCAGATCGAGGTGGGCAGTCGCCGTGTGTAGTCGCCAGGCGCCCGCCACCTTCGGGTGGAACACCCGCGCGGCCGCCGACTCCGACATGTTGAGGACGATCTGGTCCTCGAGAACGGTCGCGCTGTGCAGAACACCGCGTAGCGCGAACCCGGCATCGTGGACGGCGCCGACGAGGCGCTCAGCCGTGCCTGGTGTGGCGACGTCCCCCGTGACGACCTCGATCCGCACACCTTTGTCCGCGAGTTCCGCTATCGCGGCGGCGGTGTCCGCGTCGGGACCCGAACGACCGTTGACCACCACGATTCCCGCTCCTTGCTCGGCGAGCCATCGCGCGGCGACGAAACCGACACCGCCCATGCCACCGACAACGATGTAGCCGCCATCAGACGTGACCACCGGCTGTGGCGGCGCAGGGGCAATGGCCCGGATTCCACCGTCGCTTGGGATCGAGACCAAGATCTTGCCGATGTGACCGCCCGACGCCATGAGCCGAAAGGCGTCGATCACGTGGTCGAAGTCGAACTCGGTCGCCGGCAGGGGCTCCAGGTCGCCTGACGCACCCCGCGCCAGGATGTCCTCGAGCATTCTGCGGTGGCGTCTCGGGTGCAGACGCAGGTTGAGGTCCAAGTCGACGACCGAGAAGGATGCGCTCTTGGCGAGCGCCGCAAGCCCCAGTGACGCATCGGCATAGACATCCTTCTTGCCGAGCTCCACGAATCGGCCCCCCGGTGCGAGGATCTGCACACCGCGGGTGATGGCTTCGCCCGCCAGGGAATTCAATATGACATCGACGCCGGCACCATCGGTGACGTCGAGAATCTCATCGGCGAAGGCGACACTGCGCGAATCGCCGACGTACTCGGCGCCCAACGTGGTGAGCAACTCCCGTTTGGCATCCGTTCCGGCCGTCGCGTAGACCCGCGCTCCCACCATCTTCGCGATCGCGACCGCGGCCAGCCCCACACCGCCCGTGGCGGAGTGGATCAGCACCCGTTCACCCGCGGACAACCGACCGACCTCGAGCAGCGAGTACCACGCGGTCAGGTAGGCGACGCCGAACGTCGCGGCATCGCTGTCGCTCAACTCGTCGGGCACGGGGACGACCAGGTCTTCCACCGTCGTCACATGGGAGCCCAGCGTCCCGGGTGCGACCGCGATGACGCGTTGACCGATCCGCACAGATTCGACGGCGTCACCGACAGCGGTGATCACCCCCACGCACTCGCCACCGATGACGGGCGCCTGCCCGTTGAGCCCTGGGTACAAGCCCATCGTCTTGAGGACGTCGGAGAAGTTGAGTGCCGAGACGGAGACGCGAATCTCGACCTGGCCCGGCGAGGGCGTAACGCGTCTAGCGGCATGTACCTTCAGTCCGTCCAGACGTCCGACATGGTCGAGCTGCAGACGGAAGGCATCCGGTCCGCCGACGCTGATGAGCGTGTGGCGTTGCTCGGGCGCGAGCCCGCCGCCGACGGTGGTGGGTGCAGGCACCAATCGGCGGACGTAGCGCCGTCCGTCGCGCAGCGCGACCTCATCGTGCTCTCCGCCACCCATCAATTCATCTACGAGCGCGGCAGCGGATCCCGCGCCCATCGGGTCGACGTCGACGGTTGTGGCATTCAGTTCAGGGTGTTCGAACGTCAGTACTCGGGCGAGCCCGCGAAGGCCCGCCTGCGCCAAAGTCACGTGATCATCAGGTTGGAGCTGCTGCGCGCCGCGGGTGACGATCCACAACCGCGGACTGTTCCTGGCGCCGAGCCGGGAGAGGATCTTCACGATTTCCGCGGCCTGCACCGTGCGCATCTGTGCTGTATCGAGTTGCCTCTGGTCGGGCATCGAATCGTCGACGACCTGATCCGGATACACCAGAACAATGTGGTCCCAGCTTCGATCACCGCGTGTGATCGCGGATCGGAGTTGCTCGTGATCATGCGGCGACAACTGTTCGAGCACGTCGGCTCTGGCCGCGAGTGCGGACGTCACCGTGGTCAGCATCTCGTCGGCTTCACATGGCTCGGCCAGCAGCAACACCGCCCCGCCGGCGTGCGACTCGGACCCGTCGAGGGCGGTCGGGCGCCACTCCAGCGCGAACAGCTTGCCCGCGAGTTGGTCGCCGCTGCCCGGAGCCCGCAGCACCATCATCTCGACGTGACCGATTTCCAACAGCGGTCGACCGTCCGCGTCGGTCAGTACCACGTGACCGGCGAGACGATCAGGGCGATCGGTGGGAGTCAGCGACCCGACCGCGTACGCACCTTCGGTCACGTCGCCCAATGACCGGATGTCCTCGAACCTGACCGGCAGGACCACCGCGCGCTCTTCGCCACTATCGGCGAGGTCAGTGGCGGTTCTCGTCGCGCCCAGAACCTGCACGGCGATGTCCATCATCACCGGATGGAGCAGCAGCATCCCAGAACCACGCCTGGCCGCGGACGGCAAGTGCACCCGCGCACGGGCCTCACCTGACTGGCTCACCGACAGGCCGGTGATGCCTCGGAATGCCGGGCCGTGCTGCTGACCGGCGGCGCGCAAACGCTGGTACAGCTCCTCGGGATCCAGATCCGTGGCCGACGGCTCGGCAATCGGCAGCAGGCATTTGGCGGCGGGTGAAGCCACTCGCCGCGCGACGGCGACGGCATGGGTGGTCCACGTTGATTCCGATGTCTTGGAACGGATTTCGACGCGAGCATTCGACGAATCTCCGGTCAGCGTCGTCGCGACGACCGTGCCCTCCGTGACCGGCATGACCTGCTCGAGGGACAGCTCACCGATCGTCCAGCATTCACCGTCAGCCGTTCCCAGCGCCTCCGTCGCCGCGGCGAGGGTCATCTCGGCGTAGACGGCGCCCGGTAAGACGCAGACCTCGTCGATGACATGATCGCCCAGCCACATCATCTCCGAACTGAGCCGGTTCTCCCACACCCGCCTTCCGGTCACCGGATCGGTGACCCCGATCCCCAGAAGCGGGTGGACGCCGGCGCGGTCGCGCCCGGTAGTGGGAGTGATCCAGTGACGGGTGTGGTGCCACGGTGTGTGGGGTAGCTCGGGGTGAGGTTCCGGTAGATGGGTGGACTGCGGCGCGGACACGGTGTGGGTGGCGTTCAGGTTCGTGTGGAAGGTGACCGTGTCGTCGGCGTTACGCCAGAGGGTTCCGATGCTGTGGTGATGGTCATCGGTGAGGGTTTCGGTGATGGCGTGCGTCAACATCGGATGCGCGCTGATCTCCACGAAGGTGGTGTGGTTCGCCGCAGCAGCGCGAATAGCGTGGCTCAGACGCACGGGCTGGCGGATGTTGGCCGCCCAGTAGTCAGCGTCGAGCATCGGCGTGGTGTCGGGACCCGAGACGGTGGAGATGAATCGGATGTTCGGCGCGTGTGGCGTCAGATCGGCCAGGGCGCGACGAAATTCGGGCAGTATCGGATCCATCAGCGCGTTGTGCGAGGCCACCTCCATGTTGACCCGCTTGGCGAACCGCTGCTGCCCGGCGACCTGCGCTATGAGCGTGTCGACCTGAGCGGGCGGCCCGGCGATCACCGTCTGACGCGGTGACGAGTACACCGCGAGGCTCACCTCGGGATGGTCGGCGATCAACGCCGCGGTGGCTTCGGGGTCGAGTTCCACCATCGCGACGGCGCCTTGGCCGGCCAGTCGAGACATCAGTTGTGAACGCCTCGCGATCACCCGCAGTCCCTCGGCCACCGTGAGCGCTCCCGCGACCACCGCGGCGGTGATCTCGCCCATAGAGTGACCGATCACCGCGTCCGGCGTGACACCGTAGGACCGCCACAACTCGGTCAACGCCAGTTGCAGACCCATGATCACCGGCTGTACCCGGGCATCTCCGCTGACCGCCTGCCCTTCCGCGAGTACGTCCCGGAGCGAGAACCCCACCTGCTCAACGAAAATCGGCTCGAGTTCCGCAACGGCCGCGGCGAAGGCCGCCTCGTCTGTCAGCAGCTGCCGGCCCATGCCGGCCCACTGTGAACCCTGTCCCGAGTACACGAAGACCGTGCCGGTGCCACACGGCCCCTCGTGGGGAGGCACCACCCCGGTGGCGGGGTGACCGGCGGCCAGCGCCTGCAACCCGGTGACGGCCGTGGAAGTGTCTCGGGCACAGACGGTGGCGAACTTCTGATGGCGTGTGCGGTGGTGGTCGAGGGTGTGTGCCACATCGGCCAAACTGACGCCCGCCGCGGCCTCCGAAGTCATCCACTGCGCAAGCGCGGTCGCCGTGGAGGCGATGCGCTGGGCCGACTTACCCGAGAGCACCAGGGTGCTCACGGCGGGGTCCGCTTCCCGGGCTTCAGGCGTGGTCGAAGGCGCTTCCTCGATTACCACGTGCGCGTTGGTGCCGCTGACACCGAAGGAGGACACGCCGGCGCGGCGTGCGCGGGTGACTGTGGGCCATTCGACGCCTTCGGTGGCGATGGCGAACTGAGACGCGCCGGGCCCGGCGTGTGGGGTCAACTGCTCGAAATTCAGGTGCTTGGGGATGAACCCGTGGCGCACGCTGAGCACGGTCTTGATGAAGCCCGCGATCCCTGCACCGGACTCCAGATGGCCCATATTCGTCTTCACCGAACCGAGGACCAGCGGCGCAGAATCCTGCCGATCCCCGAAAACACTGCTCAGCGCGTCGAGTTCGATCGGGTCACCGAGTGCGGTTCCGGTCCCGTGGGCTTCGATGTAGTCGATGTCGGCGGGAGTGAGGCGGGACGCGGCCAAGGCTTGGCGCAGCAGCGCCTGCTGGGCGGGGCCGTTGGGCACCGTCTGCCCGCTGCTGGCACCGTCCTGATTCACCGCCGACCCACGCACCAGCGCCAGCACCCGGTCCCCGTCCCGCAACGCGTCTTCCAGACGCTTGAGCACCACCACACCGGCGCCTTCGCTGCGCACATAGCCGTCGGCGCCTGCGTCGAACGTCTTGCATTGACCATCCGGCGCCAACATGCCCCACCGTGACAGCGCGATGTTGGCTTCCGGCTTGAGCATCAGATTCACACCGGCCGCCAGCGCGGTGTCGCTCTCCCGGCGGCGCAGGCTCTGACACGCCAGGTGCACCGACACCAACGACGACGAACACGCCGTGTCCACCACCACCGCCGGACCCCGCACCCCCAGGAAGTACGACAATCTGCCCGCCGCGAAATTGAGTGCGTTCCCGAACGGCACGTAGGCGTCGTACTCCTCCGCGCGCAGCTTGTCGGACAGGGTCAGCATGTAGTCGTAACCGGTCATGCCGACAAAGACGGAGGTCTGCGTACCCCGAAGTGTGTGTGCGGGGATGCCGGCGTGCTCGAGAGCCTCCCAGGCAACTTCGAGCAGCAGGCGCTGCTGAGGATCCATCGCCGCAGCCTCTCGCGGCGAGATCCCGAAGAACTCCGCGTCGAACTGATCGGGCTGCCATGACGTCAAGAATCCGCCGGAGACCGTACAGATCGTGCCGGGCACACTGTTGTCCTCGCAGAAGAAGGCTTCGGCATCCCAGCGATCGGCCGGCACACGGACGATGCCGCTGCGGCCTTCTCGCAGGAACTGCCAATACTGGTCGGGGTTGTCGACGCCACCGGGTAGCCGGCATCCCATACCCACCACGGCAATCGGCTCAACCTCGCCCCGTTCGGCGATCGCCAACCGCTGCGTCAGATCGTCGATCTTGTGGAGTGCTTCGGTGATGATCGCACGGCGATCCGACGTCGCAGCAGCCATGAAACTCAACTCACCTTCTCGGGCAGGGGCACCTCTGCGAGGTCCCGGAGAGAATCGACGTCCGTCTCAGCCAGCACGACCAGGTGGTCGGCGAGGGTGGCGACGGTCGGATTGTCGAAGAGGACAGGTGACGGGATCTCCTCGCCGAGTGTGGCGAGCAGCGCGCGTTGCAGCACCACACTCATCATCGAATCCATTCCGAGATCGAAGAAATCCGCCTCAGGGTCAAGCACTTCGGGCGACGGCAGTCCCATGACCGCCGCGATGAGAACACTGACGTGCCGGCGAAGCATGGCCCTCCGCCCGTCAGTCGGAAGCGTGCGCCACACGTCCTTGATGTCACCGCTCGGCACGGACTCGCCGTCACCCCGGTCGTCACTCGCGTTGTCCGCGACATCGAGTGCGACGAAACCGCCCCACATCCCGGGGTGCTCGTCGGCGAACGAGTGGGCCAGCCCCCACAGGATCGCTCGCGCCGGGGCCAGCTCCTCGCGGTCCGGCACCGAGAGGAACAGGAGCGGAGAGCCGGCCGCGGCGACCAGTGCTGCGGTAAGCAGCCGGAATTCGTCGATGAGTCGATAGCCGCACTCGGTGTCGAAACCATTCGCCGACAAGTCGGGCATCCACAGGACATTGCGCGCCTGTGCCAGGGCGCTCGACCCTTCGTCGGCGAGAGCTTGAGGCGGAACGACCGTCACATCGCCGGCGATCGTTTCGGTGATGCTCGATCCATGCCGGGTGTCCGCGACGAGCAGCCATGGCGCGCTCGTGTCGATCGTCACCGATTCATGTGTGGTCCACGGTCCGGCCGCCTTCACCCTGATCCAATGGTGGGTGTGGTGCCACGGCGTGGGGGGCAACAGGGGGTGAGGTTCGGGCGGGTGTGGGGTGACCGGCGGCCGAGCGGCGTGGGTGGTGTTGAGGTTGGTGTGGAAGGTGTGGGTGTCGTCGGTGTCGCGGGCGAGCGTGCCGACCACGTGGTGATGCCCCTCGGCGAGGCTGTCGCAGATGGCACGAGTCAGCACCGGGTGCGGGCTGATCTCGACGAAGGTGGTGTGCCCGTGGGCGCCCGCCGCGGACACCGCCTGGTGCAACCGCACCGGCCGGCGAACGTTGGCGACCCAATAGTCCGCGTTCAGCAGCGGCGCCGTGGTGGCGTCGACGGTGGAGAAGAACGGGGTGACCGGCGTCTGCGGCGCGAGATCGGCCAGCGTGTCGCGTAGTTCGCCGAGAATGGGGTCCATCAGCGCGGTGTGCGAGGCGACCTCCATGTTCACCCGGCGCGCAATTGCGCCCGCCGCCGTCGCCGCCTCGATTATCGCGTCCACCTGTGCGGGCGGACCGGCGATCACGGTCTGCTCCGGCGCGAGGTGACCGGCGATGCTGACGTCGTCGAAATCGGCGATCAGGGCCTCGGCGGCCTCCGCGTCCAGGGTCAGGAGCGCGACTGCGCCCTGGCCGGCCAGCCGCGACATCAGCCGGGACCGCACCGCGATCACGCGAAGCCCCTCGGCCGGGCTCAAAGCGCCGGCGACCACCGCCGCGGTCACCTCACCCATCGAATGACCGATCACCGCATCCGGGGTAACCCCATAGGACCGCCACAACTCGCTCAACGCCAACTGCAACCCCATGATCACCGGCTGCACCCGCGCATCACCCGCAACGGCCTCACCGTCGGCAAGCACCTGCTGCAACGAAAAACCCACCTGCTCAACGAACACCGGCTCGAGCTCGGCCACCGCTGCCGCGAACGCCGGCTCGTCGGCCAACAACCGCCGACCCATCCCCGCCCACTGCGAACCCTGCCCGGAAAACACGAACACCGTCCCCGAACCACACGGACCCTCATGAGGTCTCACCAGTCCGGATGCGTTATGCCCAACCGACAGAGCCCGCAGCGCCGTCACCGCCTGGGCGCGGTCGCGCGCACAGACCGTCGCGAATTTGGCATGCCGGGCACGGTGATGGTTGAGCGTGTGCGCCACATCGGCCAGCGCCACCCCGGCCCCGGCACCGGTCATCCACTCCGCCAACGCCCCTGCCGTGGCGGCGATGCGCTCCTCGGATTTCCCCGACACCACCAGGGTGCACACCGCCGGATCCGGTTCCCACCGGGCGGGTTCCGGTGCGGGGGCCTGCTCAATGATGATGTGCGCGTTTGTGCCGCTTACGCCGAACGACGACACGCCCGCCCGGCGGGCACGGGCCACCGCCGGCCACTCCATCCCGTCGGCCGCAATCGTGAACTGCGCGGCGGATGGCCCCGCGTGAGGCGTCAAGCACTCGAAATTCAGGTGTTTGGGAATGTAGCCGTACCGCACGCTGAGCACGGTCTTGATGAATCCCGCTATGCCGGCGCCTGATTCGAGGTGTCCGAGGTTGGTCTTCACCGAACCCAGCACCAGAGGTGCTGCGTTACCACGCTCGCCGAACACCGCGCTGAGCGCATCCAATTCGATCGGATCACCGAGTGCGGTACCCGTGCCGTGAGCCTCGATGTAGTCGATGTCGGCCGCTGTCAGCCGGGACGACGCGAGCGCCTGACGCAAGAGTGCTTGTTGCGCGGGCCCGTTGGGGACCGTCTGCCCGCTACTGGCACCGTCCTGATTGACCGCCGACCCCCGCACCACAGCGAGTATCCGATCGCCATCCGCCTGCGCATCGCCGAGACGCTTGAGCACGACCACACCGCAACCCTCGCTGCGCACATAGCCGTCGGCACCGGCGTCGAACGTCTTGCACTGACCGTCCGGCGCCAACATCCCCCATCGTGAGCATGCGATGCTGTTCTCGGGGCTCAACATGAGGTTGACACCGGCGGCCAGCGCGGTGTCACTCTCCCGGCGACGCAAGCTCTGACACGCCAGGTGCACCGACACCAACGACGACGAACACGCCGTGTCCACCACCACCGCCGGACCACGCACCCCCAGGAAGTAGGAGAGCCGCCCCGCTGCGAAATTCGCCGCATTCCCGAACGGCACGTACGGGTCGATGTCCTCGCGCCGCAGCTTCCCGGCGAAGAGCAGCGAGTAGTCGTTCGTGGTGAGTCCGACGAAGACGGCGGTCTGGGTTCCGCGCAGATTCTGGGCCGGAATTCCGGCGTGCTCCAGCGCCTCCCAGGACACCTCCATCAGCAACCGCTGCTGCGGATCCATCGCCGCGGCCTCCCGCGGCGAGATCCCGAAGAACTCCGCATCGAACTCGTCGGGCTGCCATGACGTCAGAAACCCGCCCTCACGCGTGCAGATTGTCCCCGGCACAGCGCTGTCGGCACTGTAGAGCTCATCGGCATCCCAACGCTCCGACGGCACACGGACGATTCCGGAGCGACCATCCTGCAGCAGCTGCCAGTATCCATCGGGATCGGAGACCCCACCGGGCAGCCGGCACCCCATGCCGACCACCGCGATCGGTTCTGTGTCCCCCTGCTCGGCCACGGCCAGCCGCGCGGACAGCTCATCGATCTTGCGTAATGCCTCCGTGATGATCGCACGGCGATCCGACGAACCAGCTGCCATCAGACTCAGCTCAGCCTTTCCGAGAGTTGTTGGAGCAGTTCGTCGTCGCTGAACTCGTCGTAGTCGTCGACGTCTTCGGCATCGGCGATCTCGATCATCTCGGGCAGCACCGTGGCGAGGTACTCGGTGAGCCCCTCGACGGTGGGATAGTCGAAGATCACCGAGGCCGGCAGTGTCTCGCCGAGGCTCTCGCCGAGCTCACGCTTGAGCGTCACGCTCATCAGCGAATCCATCCCGCATTGGAAGAACCCCGCGGACGGGTCCACCAGTTGAGCACTCGACAGTCCCATCGACGAGGCGACCAGTGCACGGACGTGGCGGCTGAGCACGTACCCCCGGTCCTCCGCGGAGCACGCGCGCAGTTCCCGGCGGAACGCGGTCTCGGGAACCGCTGCAGCCGTGTGGTCGCCTTCGTCGTCGGTGCTCTCGACCGGCAGCAGCTCGTCGACGATGCGCAGCGCGGCGCGCGTACGGTAGGCCGCGGCCAGTCGCGGCCAGTCCGCGGCGACCACGGTCGAGCGTGCGGGCGCTCCGGCGGCGGTGATCGACCACAGCGCCTGGATCGCCACCTCGTCGGGCATCGGTTCGAGGCCGGACTCCATGGTGATCTGGCGTTCGTGCTCGCTGTGGTTGTCCGCCAACGACTTCCACAGTCCCCAGTTGACGGCGGTGGCCGGCAGGCCGGCCGCCCGACGCGCGTAGGCGAACGTGTCCAGATAGGTGGTGGTGGCGGTGTAGTGCGCCAGCCACCGAGAGCCCAGGACACCGGAAATCGACGAGAACAAGACGAACTGCTGGACGTCGGTCTCCAGCGACAGGTTGTGCAGAACCGCCACCGCATCGATCTTGGGGGCGAACATTGCGGTGACGTCCTCGTCGGTCATCTCCGTCAGCGTGACCGGTCCGCCACCGAACGCAGCCAGGTAAATGCCGGCCAGCGGGGGCAGGTCTGCGCCGAAACGGTCGAACACCGTGCGCATCGATTCCTCGTCGGCGGCATCGGCGGCCACCGTGACGAGGGTGGTGCCGCGCGCGGCGAGGGCCTCGCCGAGCGCGCGTAGTCGGTCGCCCGGATGACGCGACACCGCGACGACAGTCGTCGCGCCCATATCGGCCAGCTGCTCGATGAGGTGCGGGCCGATGTTGCCCGTCGCTCCCACGACCAGGTGGCTGCCGGCCGGATCGAGACCCTGGCCTGAGACCTGCGGCACCGCTGTCCGGCGCAACCGGGCGACCCGACGCATCCCGTCGCGGTACACCACCTGGTCCTCGCCGTCGTCGGCCGCCGCCTCGGTGAGCAAGTAGCGGGCGGCCAGCCGATCGGGAACCGACTCGTCGAGGTCGATGACCGCTCCCCAGATCTCCGGGTGCTCGAGCGCGAGGGTGCGGCCCAGGCCCCACAACACCGCGTGTGCTGGGTTGGCGCGGTCACCCTCTGTGACGGGTTGGGCGTTGCGGGTGAGAAAGACGAGGCGACCCGGGTCGGCCATCCGCGCAATCGCCACGGCGATGCCACGGGCGGCGTCGAACAATCGACGGCCCGGCGCGGCGTCGAAGATTTCCGGTACCGCCGGCGCATAGACCACGTGGTCGGCAGCCGCCAGTCCGGCCTCCAGCCGGCTTTCCGGCGTGTCTTCGTCGAGGACGGCCACATCGGCCCCATCCCCCAGTTCACGCCGGATCTGAACCGCCAGCGCGGGGTCTCCGACGACCAGCCACGAGCCGACGGCGCGTTGAGTACCGGCGAGGGGCTGGCTCGGCCAGATCAGTTCGCAGTTCCACTCGGCAGGCAGCACCCCCGCCGACCGATCGCCCTGCAACGCCGCCGCGGTGGAGGTTCGCCGCGGGGGTGTGAGATCCATCCAATGCCGGGTGTGCTGCCACGGCGTGGCAGGCAGCACCGGGTGAGGTTCGGGCGGGTGCGGCGTGACCGGCGGATGCGTGGTGTGTGTCGTGTTCAGGTTGGTGTGGAAGACGACGGTGTCGTCGGCATCCCGCGACAGTGTCCCCAGCGCGTGGTGATGCAGGTCCCCGAGAGTTTCGGTGACCGCGTTGGTCAGCATGGGGTTTGGGCTGATCTCGACGAATGTCGTGTGGTTGTCGGCGGCGGTGACGAACGCTTGACTCAGTCGCACCGGTCGCCGCACGTTCGCCACCCAGTAGTCGGCGTCCAGCAGGGGCGTCGTGCTGTCCTCGACTGTCGAGATGAACGGGATCGCCGTGGTGTTCGGCGTGAGGCCCGCCAGTTCGGATCGCAGTTCCTCCAGGATCGGGTCCATGAGCGCGGTGTGGGATGCGACCTCCATGTTGACCCGACGGGCGAACCGATTCTGGCTCTGCACCGCGGCGATAACCGCGTCCACCTGTGCGGGCGGACCGGCGACGACTGTCTGCCCCGGCGAGACGTAACCCGCGACCGCCACGTCCGCATGGTCGGCGATCAGGGCCTCGGTGGACTCGGCGTCCAGGGTCACCAGAGCCACAGCGCCCTGGCCGGCCAGCCGCGACATCAGCCGGGACCGCACCGCGATCACGCGAAGCCCTTCGGCCGGGCTCAGCGCACCGGCGACCACCGCCGCGGTCACCTCACCCATCGAGTGACCGATCACCGCATCCGGGGTAACCCCATAGGACCGCCACAACTCGGTCAACGCCAACTGCAACCCCATGATCACCGGCTGCACCCGCGCATCACCCGCAACGGCCTCACCGTCGGCGAGTACCTGCTGCAACGAAAAACCCACCTGCTCAACGAACACCGGCTCGAGCTCGGCCACCGCTGCCGCGAACGCCGGCTCGTCGGCCAACAACCGCCGACCCATCCCCGCCCACTGCGAACCCTGCCCGGAAAACACGAACACCGTCCCCGAACCACACGGACCCTCATGAGGTCTCACCACGCCGTCGGCGGGCCGTCCCGAGGCCAGCGCCAGAAGGCCCGCCACGGCGTCGAGACCGTCCCGGGCGCACACCGTCGCGAACGCCTGATGGCGGGCACGGTGGTGATTCAGGGTGTGGGCCACATCGGCCAGCGCGACGCCCGCACCCGGTCCCGACATCCAATCGGCCAGTGCGGCAGCGGCGGCTCCGATCCGCTCGGGGGACTTGCCCGAGACGACCAGCGTGCTCACGGCGGCGGCAGGGTGCGGTTCGCCCGCGATCGCGTCCGGCGCCTGTTCGAGGATGACGTGCGCGTTGGTTCCGCCGAAACCAAAGGAGGACACCCCGGCGCGGCGCGCGCGCGACACGGCAGGCCACTCCTGTTCGCGATCAACCACTTTCAGACGCAACTGGTCGAACGGAATGTGAGGGTTCGGCGACTGATAGCCGGCGTTTCCGGGGATTCGTCCACGCTGCAGTGCCATCACGGTCTTGATGAAGCCGGCTACCCCGGCCGCGGCCTCGAGATGGCCAAGGTTCGATTTGACCGCGCCCACGAGCAGCGGCGAGGTGGTCGGCCGCCCACGGCCCATCACCGAACCGAGGGCCCGGGCCTCGATCGGGTCACCCAAGAAGGTGCCGGTTCCGTGCGCCTCGACGAAGTCCATGTCTTGCGGTTCGATAGCGGCGTTCGCGCACGCCGACCGCAGCACCGCCATCTGCGCGGCCGGGTTCGGGGCCATCAGACCGTTGGACCGACCGTCCTGGTTGACCGCGGAACCGCGCACCACGGCCAGCACCCGGTCACCGTCGCGCAGCGCGTCCGGCAGGCGTTTGAGCACCACCACACCGCAGCCCTCGCCGCGAACGAAGCCGTCGGCGGCGGCGTCGAAGGAATGGCACATCCCTGTCGGCGAGAGGGCACCGGCCTGGTCGAAGCCGTGGAATACCGCGGGCGAGAGCAGCAGATTCACGCCGGCGGCCAGTGCGAGGTTCGAGTCGCCCGAACGCAGGCTTTGGCAGGCCAGGTGGATGGCGACGAGGGACGAGGAGCACGCCGTGTCGACCGTGATCGACGGGCCGCGCAGGTCGAGGAAGTAGGAGAGCCTGTTGGCGATGATGCTCAGGGCGCCTCCGGTGTTGCTCCACGCGTCGACCCGGGGCAGGTCCGTTGACGCGAGGTAGCCGTATTCGCTGAAGCAGGCGCCCGCGAAAACGCCTGTCTGCGAACGACGCAGGGAGGCCGCGGGGATCCCCGCGTGTTCCAGCGCCTCCCAGGACACCTCCAGCAGCAGCCGCTGCTGCGGATCCATCTTGACGGCCTCACGCGAGGAGATGTCGAAGAAGTCCGCATCGAAGCCCTCGATGTCGTTCAGGAACGAGCCCCACCGTGTGGTGCGCGCCAGTGCGGACGACATCTCCGGCGAGCCGTCGTCGAACGGCGCCCAGCGTTCGGCGGGCACCTCCCCCACCGTGCAGCGACCGTCGGCGAGGAGATCCCACAGGGCGTCCGGATCGTTGATTCCCCCCGGCATCCGGCAACCCAGCCCGATGACGGCGATGGGCTCGGTGCCCGAGACGTTCGGTGCCTCGACGATCGCCTGCGCCTCCGCCTCCGCAACCGGTGCGCTCAGGAACTCGATGAGACCGTTGATCGTCGGGTGCTGCCAGAAATCAACCGGCGAGACCGGCCTGCCGAGCAGCTCAGCCAGTTCACCGGACAGCACGACGGCATCGCGCGAGCCGAGCCCGAGGTCTGCCATCGACGCGTCGAAGTCGATGCTCTCGGGTGAACATCCGACGTGCGTGATCAGGTGGTTGACCAGCCAGTCGCGCAGCCTCGCATCGTCGAGCGCGGCCGAAGTCATGCCGGCTGATCCAGACGCTCGAACTCTCCACGCCCGTAGCGCTCGACACAGGTGGAGCGCCGGATCTTGCCACTGGTGGTGATCGGGATCGAACCGGGTGCGACGAACACGATGTCGGCGGCCCTGACCCGGTGAGTGGTCGAAACAGCCGCGGTGACCGAACGTTTGAGGGTGCGCAGACGTTCTTGGTGCTCCTCGTCGGAGCCGCGCTTCTTCACCTCGACGATGGCGACCAGGTGTTCGGTTTCCCCGCTGGGCACCGAGATCGCGGCGACCCGACCGCCGGACAGCTCCTGGATCGTGGCCTCGATGTCGTCCGGGTAGTGGTTCGACCCGTCGACGATCAGAAGATCCTTGATCCGGCCGATGATGAACAGTTCACCGTCGGAGATCACGCCCACGTCGCCGGTGCGCAGCCATGGGCCTGCCGGAGTGCCGGCCGACGGGTTGACCAGCCGTCCGGAGAATGCCCGCTCCGTCTCCTTCGGGCGCTGCCAGTAACCCCTGGCGACGTTCGCCCCGTGGACCCAAATCTCACCGACCTTGCCCGCGGGGTTCTCGGCGCCGCTCTCCGGATCGACGATGCGCAGCATGGTCGACCGCACCGTCCCGTGACCCAGCAGATCGGTGCCACCGACGGCCTCGCTCTCGCACCGCATCGCGTGTCCGCTCGAGAGCTTCTCGTAGTCGAACCGGACGATGTTCGGGGCGTGGCCCCGGTCGGACGTGGCGACGTACACGGTGGCTTCGGCGAGCCCGTAGGAGGGTTTGATCGACGCGGTGTTCAGGCCGAACCGGCTGAAACGGTCCACGAAGCGGTTGACGGTCGCGGCGTGCACCCGTTCGCTGCCGCTGCAGATTCCGAGCACCCCGCCCAGATCGAGTCCGGCCATGTCCTGGTCGGTGGTCCGCCGGACCGCCAACTCGAACGCGAAATTCGGTGCTGCGGTGAATGATCCGGGATTGATGGCAAGTTGCTGTATCCAGCGGGCCGGACGCTGCAGGAACGCCATCGGGCTCATCAGGACGGCGGAACGGCCGCTCACCAGCGGTGCGCACACTCCCTTGATCAGACCCATGTCGTGATAGAACGGCAGCCACGACACGAAGGTCATGCCCGGCGGAGTAAGCCCGGAGCAGCCGAAATAGTCGGTGAAGGCCTGATCGACGTTGACGACGACGTTGTCATGGGTGACGACGACGCCGGCCGGAACGCGGGTCGACCCCGACGTGTACTGCAGGTACGCGATCTTGGACTGTCGGGCCGGCGCCGCACCCAGCTGGGCGGGGGCGTCGAGGTCCAGCGAGTCGACCTCGACAACCGTCGCCGCGCGACCGCCACCCTGCGCGTAACGGGTGACCTCGCCCGCGACCGCCGACGTGGTCAGGATGACCGACGGCGCGCAGTCCCGCAGCACGCTCGAGATCCGCTCGTCGTGAACGCCGTACTGCGGCACCGAAAGTGGAGCGGCGATGAGGCCTGCCTGCAGCGCGCCGAAGAAGGCGACGATGTAGTCCAGCCCCTGCGGAGCGAGGATCGCGGCACGGTCGCCAGCGGCGCCGAACAGTGTGAGTTCCTCGGCAAGGACCTGCGCCCTGTTGTGCAGCTGGGCCCACGTGAGCGTCTCGGCGTACCCGTTCGGGTCGACGTCGAAGTCGAGGAACGTGTACGCGGCCTCGTCGGGCTGCCGCAGCGCCCGCTCCTGCAGCAGGGCTGTCAGAGACGATTCAGTCATGGTCCTACCCGTTTCTTCAGTGGCCGTCCGTTGAGAAGTGCGTGTGCGCTCGCCATCGACGGCGCTTCCCTGTGGCCCGGTACCGCGGCGCGTCCTCCCCAGGTGCGCGCCCAGCGTGCCGGAGCCCTCGGTCGAAAAGACCGTCAATGTCGTCCCCCAGTGCTCCCCACCAACGAATTCCGGTCATCGTGAACCACCCCTGCGGTTTCGTTGATCGCCATACCGTACAACGGCAATCCGAAACTTAAACCTGGAATTCTGGCCGCATCATTGCTTTCGTTTCCTACGCAAATTACGCGCGGTGGGGTTCCGGTGCGAAGGCGCCCGCTACCAGCGAGTTTGACGCCCGTCAAGCAAATTCCGGACGCACACGACGGTCTCAAATCAGCAACGGCCGGATCCGTGCGCGGCACCACCCGTTACCGACCCCACCGCACCCGGGGCGGCAGTTCCAGCAATGATCACCCACGTCCGACGAGCCCGTCGCACTGCCGACCACTGCCGGCGCCGCATCCGAGACGGCCACGATCCGACGCCATGGCACTCGCGGCAAGGCTGAGCGGTGGCGGCCGTGAGCACAACCATCGTGACACCCGGTGCCGTTATCGGCGCAGGTCGCCGCGTTGGCCACTATTTCGGGCGGCACCTATGCGGACGGCAACGAAATCGGTTGTCCGGGCGTGGGCCAGGCGCTGGGATGAGCCGATCCGAGCCACTTGTGCCACCAGGAACTTGACGGCGGCGTCACTTCGGGCAAGTGCCGCGGACGGTGGCGGCCAATACGAATTTGGGCGTCGTCGGCGAAGCTGCCGCAACGTCGCGCACCGGCTTCGGCAACGTGGGATGTCACCCGACAGGCAAACCGCCATGCGGATGGCTCGCACCCTCGGCGACGCCCGCTACACAGTGAAGCACGAATTCGCCGTATGGACGACGAGCCATTGTTGAGGGAATAAACATTGCGCAGCAATTCACGGAATTATCGAAGCGGAATTCGATAATGTTTGTTTGTCAGGCTATCCAGCGGACCTGGTCCAATTCCCACCATAATGGCGCGATACGACACCGCCGCGGATACCCACCACGTCGCCTCGCCGGTCGAGACGGCGGGGCTTGGCTCTCACGGCCCGCCCACCAGCACGAATCGCCATACGGGCGGCGGATGGCCTCTCGCCGGATGCTGCCGCTTGCAAGGGTTTTGGAGGACGCGGCCGTCGCACACGCGCAACTCGACGCGCACCTCGGCCGATTGGCTGTAAATCTCTTCACCGGCCCGGCGCGCGGTCATGCAATTCTTATCTGATTCTCAGTTGCCGCCGCGCTCCAGCCTTCCGAACGACTGAAGGAAAGTCCAAGATCTTGGAATTTGACGATTGTGACGAAATCTGTCGAGCCGGCGCGGAGCGGTTCCGGTCAGCAACCACGCACATGATTGCGCCGCATTGCTGCGCTCCGGCGCGCTGCACATCCGGGCAGGTCACGGGAACTCTGCGTTCGTAAAGACCATCGCGAAGACTTCGCTGATCTGTCGCGCAGCGCTTGATATTTCGGCCATCATCGACAGCGTCGACATTCCACGAAGTGCCGTGCCTGGTGGCGAAACCGGGTAGTGGCAGGGGGAAACCACATGAACAGTGCCACGTCGTTGGGCGCGACGACTCAGTCCGCAGTCGAGACGCTCTTCATCTTTCCGCACGCCGGCGGGTCCGCCGCCGGGTACAAGCCGTTCGCCCGCGCGTTCACGATGGACGCGAAACGGATCGCGGTGCAGTACCCGGGCCGCGCCGGACGCCATGACGTACCCGATCTTGCGAGCATCCCCGCGCTGGCCGACGACATCTACCCACTGCTGCGTCCGAAGATCAGCGGATCCCGCGTCGCCTTCTTCGGCCACAGTATGGGCGGGCTGATCGCATTCGACATCGCCCGTCGGCTCGAACAGGACGGCGATTCCCTTGCCGCGCTGTTCCTCTCGGCATCACCGGCGCCCGGCCACGCTGGCTACGAGCAATTGCACCAGGGTTCGGACGACGAACTGCTCGAGATGGTGGCGGCCATGACGGGGGCCGATTCCCAGTTCGTCGGAGGTGAATTCGGCGCCACGGTGCTCAAAACACTGCGGAACTACGGGGCGATCACCAGTTACCGCTGCCCACCGGGAACAACCGTGTCCTGTCCGGTGTACGCCTACGCCGCGGCGGACGACGCGGCGGTGACCTACGACAGCATGCGCGCCTGGTCCGAGTTCACCACCGGCGACTTCTCGTTGCGCACCGTCGCGGGGAACCACTTCTTCATCACCCAGCACGTCGACGAGATCGTCGGTGACATCGAGGCCCGGCTCACCGGGTCCAGCGTTCAGAAACAGAGGTGAGGCGATGGTCGTGAGTCGCGATGCCGAGAAGGATCTCGGCTTGGTGCTGTCCTATCTGACCGGCCGCAAGCTCACACTCGACGAGGTGCTCGCCGCGGTGGGGATGTCGCGGTCGACCTACTACGACCGGCAGGGTAAGGGCACGCTGACGACCACCGACACCCTGCTTCGCGCCGCCCGGAACCTCGACCTCAACCCGGTGGACCTGCTCATCCGCTACGGCCGGATCGCACCCACTGACGTTGCGGACTACCTGGAGGGCGAAGAAGGACACCCTTTTGGCCTGACGACGACGACGTCCGCCACACCGGCGAACCAGCCTGAGCACACTCGCCGTCGTCGTCGCTCGCTCAACTTGATGACCCCACGCCCCGACGCGCCTCCCCTGTAGCCGCTAGGCGAACGCCTCGACCGGCGGGCACGAACACATCAGGTTGCGATCGCCGTAGGCCCCGTCGATCCGCCGCACCGGCGGCCACACCTTGGGCCGGAAACCCTTGCCCAGCGGGTAGGCAGCCTGCTCGCGGGTGTACGGGTGATCCCAGTCCGCCACCAACAGCGACTCGGCGGTGTGCGGGGCCCCGCGCAGCGGGTTGTCGTCCACCGGCCACGCACCCGAACCGACCTGGTCGATCTCGGCCCGGATGGCGATCATCGCCGCACAGAACGCGTCCACCTCGGCCAGCGATTCACTCTCGGTCGGCTCGACCATCAACGTCCCCGCCACCGGGAAACTCATCGTCGGCGCGTGAAAACCGAAGTCCGCCAAGCGTTTTGCCACGTCATCCACCGTGACGCCGGTCTGCTTGGTGATGGGCCGCAGGTCCAGGATGCACTCGTGGGCCACCATGCCGTTCTCCCCCGTGTAGAGCACCGGGTAGTACTCGTCGAGACGGCGGGCGACGTAGTTGGCCGATGCAATCGCGGTGAGCGACGCCGCGCGAAGGCCCGGTGCGCCCATCATCCGGATGTACATCCACGTGATCGGCAGGATCGACGCCGACCCGTACGGGGCGGCCGACACGGTGTAGTCGTCACCGAGTTCGTCGGCGAGCGGATGGCCCGGCAGATACGGGGCCAGGTGCGCGCGCACCGCGACCGGACCCACACCCGGACCGCCCCCACCGTGCGGGATGCAGAACGTCTTGTGCAGGTTGAGGTGGCTGACGTCGCCGCCGAACCGACCCGGCCGGGCGAGGCCGACCAGCGCGTTGAGGTTCGCACCGTCGACATACACCTGACCGCCGGCATCGTGGACGGCCGCGCAGATCTCCGCGACATCGTGCTCGTACACACCGTGGGTGGACGGATAAGTGATCATCAACGCGGCGAGACGCTCGGCGTTCTCGCTCACCTTGGCGCGCAGGTCGTCCAGGTCGACATCGCCGTTGGGCCGGCAGCCCACCACCACGACCCGCATGCCCGCCAGCGCCGCCGACGCGGCGTTGGTGCCGTGGGCGCTCGACGGAATCAGGCACACATCACGTTCGGGTGCGCCGTTGGCGTCGTGGTAGGCCCTGATCGCCAGCAGGCCGGCGTATTCGCCCTGCGATCCGGCGTTGGGCTGCAACGAGATCTCGTCGTACCCGGTGATGCCGGTCAGCCAGGTCTGCAGATCGGCGATCAGCCTGCGCAGGCCCGGGGCGTCGCCCTCCGGGGCGAACGGGTGCTGCCTGGCGAACTCCGGCCAGGTGATCGGCTCCATCTCCGCGGCCGCGTTGAGTTTCATCGTGCAGGAACCGAGCGGGATCATGCTGCGGTCCAGCGCGATGTCCTTATCGGCCAACGACCGCAGGTAGCGCATCATCTCGGTTTCGGTGCGGTACCGGGTGAACGCCGGGTGCGTGAGGAATCCCGAAGAGCGCGTGGCGATCTCGGGTCCGGTGAAGGGCCGCCCGCCACGGGTGGCGCCGAATGCCGAGAGCACCGCGGCGACGTGGTCGGCGGTGGTCGCCTCGTCGCACGCCACCGAGACGTGATCGGCGTCGACCAGCCAGATGTTGATCCCGTGGGACTTCGCGGCCTGCCGGATCTCTACCGCCCGGCCCGGCACGCGGACCAGCACGGTGTCGAAGAACGCGTCGTGCACCACGTCGACCCCGGCCCCCGCGAGTCCGGTCGCGACCGCGCGGGCGTGCCCGTGGACACGTCGGGCGATCGCGGTCAGGCCCTCGGCGCCGTGATAGCTCGCGTACATCGCGGCGATGACCGCGAGCAGCACCTGGGCGGTGCAGATGTTGCTGGTCGCCTTGTCGCGGCGGATGTGCTGTTCGCGGGTCTGCAGCGCCAACCGGTAGGCCGGCGCCCCGTCGGCGTCGACCGACACCCCGACGAGACGGCCGGGCAGTTGGCGGGCGTGCTTGGTGTGGACCGCGAGGTATCCGGCGTGCGGGCCGCCGAAGCCCATCGGCACCCCGAAGCGCTGCGTGCTGCCGAACGAGACGTCGGCGCCGAAGTCTCCCGGCGGGGTGACCAGCGTCAGCGCGAGCAGATCGGCGCCGACCGCGACCAGGGCGCCGCGTTCGTGCGCCTCGGCGACCAGCGGCGCCCAGTCGACGAGCACACCGCTGGCCCCCGGCAACTGCACGACGACACCGAAGAAGTCACCGTCGGGCAGACCCTGACGCAGGTCGGCGTTGACGATCTCGATGCCCAGCGGCCGGGCCCGCGTGGCGAGCACGGCGCCGGTCTGGCGGTACACGTCGACATCCACGGCGAGCCGGTTCGACTTGCTTCTGCCGGCCCGCTGCATCAGCGTCATGGCCTCGGCCGCGGCGGTGGCCTCGTCGAGCATCGACGCGTTGGCCACCTCGAGACCGGTCAGATCGGACACCATGGTCTGGAAGTTGAGCAGCGCCTCGAGGCGGCCCTGGCTGATCTCGGGCTGGTACGGCGTGTACGCGGTGTACCAGGCCGGATTCTCCAGGATGTTGCGGCGCAGCACCGGCGGGGTCAGGGTGTCGAAATAGCCCTGGCCGATCATCGACACCGCGACGGTGTTCGACTCGGCGAGCGCACGCAGTTCGGCGAGGGCCTCGGTCTCCGAGGCGGGCGCGGGCAGGGACTCCAGACCTGGTGCGACCCCCTCGGCGGACAGCGCGTCGAGGATGTTCGCGGGCAACGCCTTGGCGGCGAGGTCGTCGAGGGTCGGCACGCCGATGGTGTCGAGCATGACCGCGACGGCGTCGGAGTCCGGACCGATGTGCCGGTCGGCGAATCGGGGCTGATGAGCATCGAGCACGGGTGAGATCTCCTACCGGGCGCAGAACCGCTGGACGATCCCTCTCCCTCTGTCGTCGACCCGGGCGGGCGCCTGAGAGATTCGGCAGCGGACCCGATTCCGGAGTCCGTGCCTTTCCCCATGGGCGGGCGGACCGCTGGTGTCCACCGCTTTCCAGAGGCATCGAGGCCGTGCGCGGTCCTGGGTGCCTGAGAGGTTGACGGAGAGGTGTTGCTCCTTCGGCGCCCGTGACTGGCGATCACGGAGCTCTCCCGCACACGGGCGATGCACGACCAGTTTAGCGGGCGGCACGCAACAGCGTCCGATCGAGGTCAGCGCCGGTGAACCGGCTGCGCGTCAACCGATCTTGCGGTCGCGGTGTTTCCGCCGGGAGGCCAGCTCGTCCTCGGGCGCGGCGATGGACTCGCCACCGTCGGCCCGTTCACCGGGGAAGTCGGCGATCGCGCCGGTCAACTCGCGCATCGCACCCGAGACCGCGATACCGAAGACACCCTGGCCGCCCTGGAGCAGGTCGACGACCTCCTCGGCGGAGGTGCACTCGTACACCGTGGTGCCGTCGGAGAACAGCGTGATGTTCGCCAGGTCGCTGACGCCGCGTTGGCGCAGATGGTCGACCGCGACGCGGATGTTGTGCAGCGAGATCCCGGTGTCGAGCAGTCGCTTGACGATCTTGAGGACGAGGATGTCCTTGAACGAGTACAGCCGCTGGCTACCCGAACCGGCCGCGCCGCGGATCGAGGGCACCACCAGCGAGGTGCGGGCCCAGTAGTCGAGCTGCCGGTAGGTGATGCCGGCGATCTGGCAGGCGCTCGGCCCGCGGTAGCCCACGAGTTCGTCCGGGACGGAGTCGTCGGGGAACAGACCACCCTGCACGGGTTCGCTCGTCACCCGGGGCGCCGGCTCAGGGGTGTTCTCGGTCGACAGATCCAGCTCTCCCTGACGTGGCGTGTCGCCCACTATCGAATCCTCTCGCCGATCGAACTCGCCCGCTAGCACCCTGCAGCGACGTGCAGATCAGTGTCGTCGTACGCCAGCCCGATTGTGTCCGAGCATACGCGTTCACTCGAGCCCTGACTGCTCGTCGCTCCCAAAGTATGGCCGCCTGACGAGGCGTTGGTGGCCACCCACACCGCGTGTCGGCACGCATGCGCCCAGTTGAGACGCATCCGTGACAAAGCCCGGGTTTCAGGTCGCTTTGAAGTCGTCCGGAGACACGCTGTCGAGGAATTCCTTGAACTTCTCGACCTCGTCCTCGCGGACCGCGCCTGCGGCCTCTTCGTCGTTCTCGTCGGGAATCAGCAGCCCGGCCTCCGCCAGCACCGCCTCCTCGACGTAGATGGGCACTCCGACGCGCAGCGCGATGGCCACCGAATCCGACGGCCGCGCAGATACCTTGATGTCCCGGTCGAAGATCAGGTCGGCGTAGAAGGTGCCCTCCTGCAGGTCGACGATCCGCACCTCCTTGAGCGAATGCCCGAGTGCGGCGATGACGTCGCGGATCAGATCGTGGGTCAGCGGTCGGGCCGGTTCGACACCCTGCTGTTCCAGGGCGATCGCGGCGGCCTCCGACTGGCCGATCCAGATCGGCAGATAACGGTCGCCGTTGGACTCGCGCAGCAGGAGCACCGGCTGGTTCTGGGGCTGCTCCACGCGAATGCCGACCACACGAACCTCAGCCATCTGTGTCTGCCCTTTCGCACCAGTGTGCTTGTCGTTCTTCGGTGCTGCGTGTCAGATGCGGCGACCTGACGCGACGAACGAATCCGTCGTTGCGAGTCTAATCCTCAGCGATCCAGTACGTCGCGTACGGCCGATTTGATCAACGACGTGTGCAGCGTGATGGCCAGTGCCGCCACTTCCCGGGCGAGGTCGTCGGCCCGGTCGCGTGCGCCGGTCGTGCCTGCCTTGCCGACCGGACCGGCGATCTGCGCGATGAGGTCGGACTGCCGGTCGGCGGCCGAGCGGAACGCGCGCAGATGGCGCGGTTCGACGCCGTAGTCGGCCAGCGCGCGGGCGCACTGCGCGATCACCACGGAGTGTTCGTCGAAGAAGATCCCGCCGCCCGCCCTGGACGACGGGGTGATGACCCCGGCCTTGATCAGCGCGGCCAGCAGTTCGTCGTCGATACCGGACCGCCCCAGCAGGTCCTCGCGGCTGAGCCGGACCTGGGTCGGGGCGACGCTCGCGACGCCGGCCGCATCCCCGTCGTCGGTGCCGACCGGCACCAGCCTCGGCGCCGGGTAGGGCGTCGGGAAAGACGGAGCAGACGGCGGCAGCGCACCGTCGGGCTGGGCGTCGAGTTGGGCTTTGATGACCTTGAGCGGCAGGTAGTGATCGCGCTGCGCAGTGAGGATGAAGCGGAGGCGCGCACAGTCGTACGCGGTGAACCGACGGTAGCCCGACGCGGTGCGCTCCGGCGTGACCAGACCTTCGGCCTCCAGGAACCGGATCTTGGAGATCGTCACGTCCGGAAAGTCCGGCCGGAGTAGGTCCAGGACCGCCCCGATGGACATCCCGGCGAGTGGGGCGCTGTCGGGCTGGCTCATTGACTCTTCGCGCGGGCGCTCATCGGCACCTAGCTGCTCGGGCCGTTCTCGTCGGTGCTGGGGCCCGTCAGGAACACCAGGCGGAACTTGCCGATCTGCACCTCGTCACCGTTGGAGAGCACGGCGGAGTCCACCGGTTCGCGGTTGACGTACGTGCCGTTGAGGCTGCCGACGTCGACCACCTGGAACTCACCGCTCTCGAGCCGGAACTCGGCGTGCCGGCGGCTGACGGTGACGTCGTCGAGGAAGATGTCGCTGTCGGGGTGACGACCGGCCGATGTCGTCGGCTGGTCGAGCAGGAACCGCGAACCCGCGTTCGGACCCCGCTTGACGACCAGAAGCGCCGAGCCGACCGGCAGGCCCTCTACACCGGAGACCGCGCTGTCGGACCCTGCCGCAGGCGGTGCGTCCAACTCGTTGAGGAAGTCGGCCCGGAATACCGAGGTCGTCTCGACGGTGACTTCTTCAGACGTCTGGTCGCCCCCAGAGTTGATGTCCTTCTCCGTCACCCGCTGCTCCTCACTGGCTGCTGTGGCGATATCCGGCCGGTCACAGCCGTCGTCTCACGTCGACCGTACCGCGCTGTGGACGTCACTGTGTCCACCACCGCCGGATCCGCCCCTCGTTGATTTCACTCGGTCGAAGATGGTCGAACCGTCGCCCAGCACCCTAACAACAACTCACTCGGTCACCACGCCACGGTAGGCGTCCGCGTCGAGCAGACCACCGAGGGCCGCCTCCATGTCGTCGGCGTCGAGCTGCAGGTCGACCAGCCATCCCTCGCCGTACGGGTCGGAGTTGACCAGATCGGGGCTGCCCTCCAGATTCGCGTTGACGGCAACCACTTTCGCGCTGACGGGCGCGTACAGATCCGACACCGACTTGGTGGACTCGACCTCGCCGAACGTCTCCCCGGAGGTCAGTTCGGCGCCGACGTCGGGCAGCTGTACGAACACGACGTCACCGAGCGCAGACTGCGCGTAGTCGGTGATGCCGACGCGCAGAGTGTCGTCACCCGTGCGGAGCACCCACTCGTGTTCCTCGGTGTAGTGCAGCTCGGCTGGGATCTCGGTCACGGGTCTCCTCTGCGTACGACGGCGTGGATCGGCCGACGGCCGGCACGCTATTTGACTGGCTGAGCGTATTGGCGGTCTTTCGGTTGCCGCAAGGCGGTCACGTCCACCCGCTCGGCCTGTTGTATCGCCATTGTCCCGCCCACCCTTTCGATGCTGTCCATCGCACCGCCCGGGATGTTCATCGCGGCCGCCAGGGTCGGCGGATCGCCAATGGCGGCAACGGTGTACGTCGGGTTCAGCGTCGTCCCGTCGACATTGAGCGCCCCGGGTCTTCCGACGATCCAGGTGTCGACGCCGACCCGCACCACCACCGGCTGCCCGCCCGCGGCGCCCTGGATCTGGATCGCCTCGGCGCCGGCGGCGCGCAGTTCGTTGACCACGTCGAGCATCGTCTCGGGCGGAACCCCCGGGGTGCTGTCGGTGATGGTGAGGGTCACACCGGGACCCGTGGCGCCGACGGCGCCGATGAGGATGGACAGCGCCGCGAGCCGCGCCTGGGCGTTCTCGATGGCCGCCTGGTCGTTGCTCCCGGAGGCCGCCAACTGCTCGAGTGTCCGGCGCAGATCCGCGACTTCGGTGTTGAGCGCGGCCTCGCGCTGCTGCAACGAGTCGAGCAGGATCAACAGGTCGGCGGGCCGGGCCGTCTCGAGCGAGTCACCCGATTCGTTCTCCCGGACCTGGGTGACGATCGCCACGCCGAGCAGGATGCACAGCAGCGCTCCGAGTGCGCCGAAGAGAAGTTGCGACCGGCCGGGGCGCAGCAGGCGGCCGAGCGGGAGCCGCGGGCGCTCCGACGGCAGTTCGTGGCGGCCATGGTGTTCGACGTGGTTGTCATCGGTCATGATCAGGCACCGAAGAGTCTGCGCCGCAGCGCCGCGGCGTTGCCGAAGATGCGGATGCCGAGCACGACGATGATCGCGGTGGACAACTGTGTGCCCACGCCCAACTGGTCGCCGACGTACACGATGAGCGCGGCGACGAGCACGTTGAAGACGAACGACACCACGAACACCTTGGAGTCGAAGATCTGCTCGAGATAGGCGCGCAGTCCACCGAACACGGCGTCGAGCGCCGCGACCACCGCGATGGGCAGGTAGGGCTCGACGAAGTCCGGCACGCTCGGGCGGAACACCAGGCCCAGGACGATGCCGACGAGCAGCGCGGCGATTCCGATCATCTGGCTCCGATCTGGGTGGCGAAGTTGACCTCCCGCACCGAACCGGCGGGCAGGGTGAGCGCTTCTGCGGAGATGACCGAAACCCCGACACCGTAAGAGGTTTCGAGAAGCCGCAGCCGCTGCAGGCCGGTACTGCGATCGAACGTGTCGGCCATCGACTTGGGCGGGCCGACGGCCTGCAGGAGATACGGGCTGCTGATGGGCTGATTGTCGACGAGGATGCCGCCGCCGGCCTGCCGGATCGTGACGTTGGGCCCGATGCGCACCCCGCCGACGGCCACCGCTTCCGCGCCGCTCACCCACAGCGAGTTGACCACCAGCTGCAGATCGCGGTCGAGGATGACCTGCCGACTGCCCGCGACACGCTGCTTCGACACGTCGGACAGGTCGTTCGACAGCCCGGGATCGGTGACGGTGACCGTCAGTCCCGGACCGATCACCGGGGTCGCGGCCTCGGCGACGTCGGCGACGTCGAGGTCGGCCAGCAGTCGCCTGCCGCGCTCATCGCCCTCGAGCCGGCTGCGGCGCTCCGCCGCGACCTGTGTGGTCAGCGCGTCGCGCTGCGCGGTGAGTTGGTCGTCGGTCGCCTCGGCCGCCCGCACGCTCCCGGCGAGGACATGCTGGGCCTCGCGGGTGGCCGGCGCGGCGGTCTGCGCCTGCGCCGCGGCGACGCCGAACACCGTCGCGACAGTGAGCGCCGCCGCCACCTGCCAGCCCCACTCGACGGCGCGCGGCCGCGTGGCGCCGTCGCGCCGGGCGGCGGCCGCGGCGGCATAGCCGGGGTCGAGATGTTCGGAGAGCAGCGATCGCAGCAGCGAGGGCACCGGGATCTTCTTGGGCGCGGCGTCGTGGTGCTTGAGACCCGCCTCGGGATCGAAGCCGCCCAGTGCCCGGCGCTCGTCGGGCGTCGGCGGTTTTGCGCTCTGCCCGTCAGCCACCGGCCCGGACCTTCGGCAACCGCGTGGCGACCATCGCCACCTGGACCAGGTACAGCACCCCCGACCACAGGTACAGCGCCATCCCCCAGATCAGGAACCCCCAGCCGCAGGCCAGCACCACCCGGCTCCAGAGGGCATCCCACTGACCCAGCAGCACCAGCGGGAAGCCGGACATCAACGCGAACGTCGCCGCCTTACCCAGATAGGTGACCGGTAGGGCGGCCAATCCCCGGGCGCGCAGCAGCGGCAGGGTCGCCGCGAGCACCAGGTCGCGGGCGAGCAGGGTGATGACGAACCACCACGGGACGCTGCCCTCGACGGCGAGCGCCAGCGGCACGGTCACCATGTAGATCCGGTCGACGAGCGGGTCGAGCAGCTCTCCCAGCCGGGACGACTGATTGTCGACCAGCCGGGCGATCTTGCCGTCGGCCCAGTCGGAGAAGCCGCTGAACATCAACACGCCGACCGCCCAGGCGTTGGCGTGCGCGCCGAACAACAACCACAGGAACACCGGGACCAGCACCAGGCGCAGCACAGACAGTGCGTTGGGCACCGTCAGCACGCGGTCCCGCTCCCCTGACGCAGAGGCGTCCATGCGGCTAAACCTAGCGGAACACCCCCGGCAGGCTCAGCGCTGCCATCGTGTCGTCGGCCAGCGGGTTGTCGTGGACCATGTATGTCCACGTCGAGGTCGGCCGCGCGAGTTTGGACAGATCGACGCCCACTTCGCCGTCGAGCGACGGCGCGGTCTCGAACGTCTGCTGGGCCGCCTCGATCGCATCGGCGGCCAGTGAGGCGAACGCGTCGACGGCCATCCGGTGGAATTCGTCGAGCGGATTCTGCCTGCCGAGCGCGCGCAGGTGAATGCTCTCGCGGATGTCGGCCAGGTACGCGAGGTGCTCACACCAGCCGCGATCGAGGTGATAGAGCATGATCAGGCGGCAGACCTGCTCGAGCCGGTCCTCGGACATCTCCTCGGCCAGTTCGGCGTACCGTTTCGGCGACAGTTCGGCGAGTTCTTCACGCGCAGTCGCGGTGCGCAGCAACGTATCTCGGCGTTCGACGATGATGGCGCGCTGCTGGGCGGTGAGCTGGTTGTAGCGCCAGGTGTTGGCGTGCACGTCGAGCAGCCGGCCTTCGGCCACGCGCTGGGCATGGTCGAGCAGCCCGGCCGCCTTGTCGTGCAGCACCCGGCCGTTCTCGTCGGCCTGCATCGGGCGCTTGTTCGGTTCCAGGTGCGCCTGGACGAGTTCGTCCTCCCAGCTGGAGAAGAACACCGACGAACCCGGATCGCCCTGGCGCCCGGCGCGGCCCCGCAGCTGGTTGTCGAGCCGCTGGGTGTTGTGACGCCCGGTGCCGACGACGTGCAGCCCGCCGAGTTCGGCCACTTCATCGTGGTCACCTTCGTCCGATCCACCCAGCCGGATGTCGGTTCCACGACCGGCCATCTGGGTGGAGACGGTGACCGCGCCGAGCTGGCCGGCCTCGGCGATGACGCGGGCCTCCTCGGCGTCGTTCTTGGCGTTGAGCACCACCGCGGGCACCCCGCGCTTGACCAGCTTCTCGTGCAGCTCTTCGGATTCCGCGACGTCGTGGGTGCCGACCAGGACCGGTTGACCGGTCTTGTGCACCTCTTCGATGTGCTCGATGATCGCGTCCAGCTTGGCCGCCGCGGTGACGTACACCCGGTCGGATTCGTCTTCGCGAATGTTCGGCTTGTTGGGGTCGATCGGCGACACGCCCAGTTTGTAGAACTGCCGGAGCTGCTCACCGGCGGCCAGCGCGGTACCCGTCATCCCGCACACGGTCGGATACCGATTGATCAACGCCTGCACGGTGATGGTGTCGAGCACCTCGCCGGTCTCGGTGGTCGCGATGCCCTCTTTCGCCTCGACCGCGGCCTGCAGACCGTCCGGCCAGCGCTGCAGCTGGGCGATCCGGCCGCGCGAGGAGTTGATCAGGTGCACGGCGTCGTCCCGGACGATGTAGTGCACGTCGCGCTGGAGCAGCACGTGGGCGTGCAGGGCGACGTTCACCTCCGTCAGCGTCGTGCCGACGTGCTCCTCGGAGTAGAGGTCGATGCCGCCGAGTTTGGCCTCGAGCTTGCGGGCGCCCTCCTCGGTGAGGTGCACGTTGCGGCTGTCGGTGTCGGTGTCGTAGTCACGGCCCGGGGTCAGCTCGCCGACCATGCGGATCAGCTCGACGCGCGGGGTCTCGCGGTGGGTGGTGCCCGCCAGCACCAGCGGGACGAGTGCCTCGTCGACGAGGACGGAGTCGGCTTCGTCGATCAGCGCGACGTCCGGGTTCGGCGACACGAGGTCGGCGACATCGGTGACGAGCTGATCGCGCAGCACGTCGAAACCGATCTCGTTCACCGAGGCATAGGTGACGTCGCAGGTGTAGGCCTTGCGGCGCTCCTCGGCCGTCGACTCGGCGGTGATCCACCCGACGGTCAGTCCCAGCGCCTCGATCAGCGGGCCCATCCATTCGGCGTCACGGCGGGCGAGGTAGTCGTTGATGGTGATGACGTGCACGCTGCGACCGCCGAGCGCGTAGCCGGCCGCCGCGATCGCCCCGGACAGCGTCTTGCCCTCGCCGGTGGCCATCTCGACGACGTCGCCGGCCAGCATGCGCAGCGCGCCGAGGAGCTGGACGTCGAACGGCCGCAGGGAGGTGCTGCGCTCGGCGGCTTCGCGGGCGATGGCCAGGAACTGCGGGATGTCGGCCGACTCGGAGAGGTCCTGGAGCCGCAGCAGTTCGGCGGCTTTGCGCAGCTGCTCGTCGTCGAGGTCGGCGGCTTTGGTCTCGTAGTCCGCGGAGGCCTTGACCTGTGCCAGCGACCGGCCCTGGTTCTTCTCGGTGGCGGCGCCGAGCAGCTTCCAGAACTTGCCGCTCAGGCGGCCGGGGGTGCGTGTAGTCGTCTTGGACACACGTTTACGGTACGCGGAAGTCGACCGTGACCGAATCACCCACCGGCACGAAACCCAGCCGCCGATAGACGCGGTTACTCGTGGGGTTGTCGAGGTCGGCGAACAGCACCACCTGCTCGGCGCCCGCACCCAGCGCCCACCGGCAGGCGGCGGCGGTGACCGCCGCCCCGTACCCGCGGCCGCGCACCTCCGGTGCGGTGTACACCGGGCCGATCCGCGACACGCCGACCGCAGGCGGACGTACCGCGGCCATGCTGACCGGCGCGCCGCCCGCGGTCCACAACAGATAGACGTTGCCGACCTCCCGTGCGGTGGCCAGCATGGCGCGCGCCCGGCTGGGGTCGGGCTGGTGACCGAACACCTCGGCGGCGAATTCGCACTGGTACTTGATCAGCACCGGTTCGTCGGCTCGGCGGGCGATGCGGTGCACACCGGGCACACCGGTGGGAGCCGTCAGCGTTCCCAGCCGGTACAACCGTTCCGCGGTGCCCGCGGCGCGGGCCGTGCCGGTGACCGTGCACCACTGCTGGGCGAACTCCTCGGCGACCGCGCGGGGACCGCGCACCCCGGGCAGGGTCATCCCGGCGGCGACCATGTCACCGACCACCTCCGCCACCGGCGCCGCGGACAGCCCGCCGCACAGCAGCGGCAGCGGCGGGGTGCGGATGGCGGCGCCGAGCAGTTCGGCGCGGGCGCCCCCGCCGTCCCACACCGTCATCAACACCGGCGTCTCCTCTGAGGGCACCCGTTCCCGCAGCAATGTGAGTTCGACGGTGTGCACCATCGGCCGGCGCGCGTACCAGGCCGCCGCCGACGACACGAAGTCGTCGACGTCTGCATGGAAGCGCAACGTCATTCGTTCAGCATGGCGGTGGGCGGAAGATCTTGAAACCCCGCCGGGCCGCCGCCTGCAGGACATACTCATCGCTGTGCCCGACACCGCGAACACCTCCGTCCTCATCGCCGGCGCAGGCCCGGTCGGGCTCACCGCGGCGATCGAACTGAGAAGGCGCGGCGTCGACTGCATCGTCGTGGACCCACTGCCCCAGCCCCCGCAGTATGCGAAAGCCGTTGGCGTGCAACCCCGCACACTCGAAGTCTTCGAGAACATGGGGGTGCTGCGCGCCGTCCTCGACGCCGGCGTCGAGATGAACGGGCAGTGTGTCTACGTCAACGGCGAACCGGTGACACGGCTGGACCTCTCACTGCCCGCCACCGTCCCGTTCCGGTTCCTCTGCATCCCCCAGTACGAGACCGAGCGCATCCTGCGCGAGGAGCTCGCCGCACGCGGCGGGTCGATACAGCGCGGTTGGCGGCTGACTGGATTCGTCCAGGACGACGACGGCGTGACCGCGACGATCTCCACCGGAACCAACCCGGAGACCGACGCCGACGAGCGCACCGTGCACGCCCGGTATCTCGTCGGCGCCGACGGGGCGCACAGCGTGGTGCGCAAGTCGCTCGGGCTGACCTTCGAGGGCGCGGCGTTCGAGGAGCAGTACATGCTCGGCGACGTCGAGGTGGACTGGACACAGCCGCGCGGGTACGCCATCCGCTCCATGCACCAGACCGACGGCGCGACCGACGACCTGCTGGTGTGCATCCCGCTGCCCGGGCGAAACCGGTACCGGATGTCGATGCTGGTGCCCGACGAACTGTCGACCCAGGCGCACGGCGGCGTGGAACACGGCTTCGAAGGGAGCCGGTCCCCGGAACTGCACCACATCCAGGCCGTGCTGGACCGGTTGTCACCGCAACCCGCCACGGCCCGGAACCTGCGCTGGTCGTCGGTCTTCCGGATCAGCCACCGCATCGTCGACGCCTACGGCCGCGGGCGGGTGTTCGTCGCGGGCGACGCCGCCCACATCCATCCGCCGACCGGCGCACAGGGGATGAACACCGGAATCCAGGACGCCCACAATCTGGCGTGGAAGCTGGCGCTCGCCGTGTCCGGGAACGCCGCGCCCACACTGCTCGACAGTTACGACCTCGAGCGGCGACCGGTCGGTGAGGAGGTGGTGGGCCGCACGGTGCGCAGCGCCCGCCACGGCATCGGCGCCGACTCCGGCGACCTCGACCGCGTCATGCTCCGCGAGGCGCAACTGCTCATCGACTACGCGGACAGCCCGATCGTGTCGTCGGCGGGTCCGGTGTCCGAACCGCTGCCGGGTGGCCGCGCCCCGGACGCGACGGGACTCGCCCGGGCCGCCGTCGCCGGACCGATTCGCCTGTACTCGCTGCTGGGCCGCGACCACACCGCGCTGTTCTACGCCGACGGCGACGCCACGGCCGTAGATGTGGCCCGGTTCGAAGCGGCCGCCGAAGCCGCCGTCGCCGCCGCGCACGGCGCTCTCGACGTGTACCTGGTGGCCGCACCGTCCGCGGAGGTGGATGCCACCGTGTTGCCGTTACTGCGCGACGACGACGGCGATTTCGCCCGCAGCTACTCCACGGCGGGCACGTCGGTGTTCGTCATCCGCCCCGACGGATATCTGGGGTTCGCCGCCCACCGGCTCGACACCGAGGCGCTCGAGGGCTTCCTGCACAACACGTTTGGCTGACGGCCGCCACCGATGTTCAGACCGTCGCTCGACTGGGGCTCCGAAGTCCTGAACTCGGCTGTGTGGGTGCTCGGGTGCTTCCTGATCACCGCACCGTGCCTGCTGCTGGTGCTGGCCGCCGTCGGACGGTTCACCGAGTGGGGCCGCCAGTTCCGGCGGATCACCGGCCCGTACTTCACCGGGAGGCAGAGCGTCCCGGTATGGGCGGGGCTCGCGGCGCTGCTGCTCTCGTCGATCGTGTTGGTGCGGATCAGCGTGCTGCTGAGCTACTACGCCAACGACCTGTTCACGTCGTTGCAGGTCGCCTTTCAGAGTGGGCCCGGCGACGGCCGCAGCGGAGAGCAGGGCTTCTGGGCCACCATGCTGGTGTTCGTCGTGCTGGCCGGATGCTTCGTGGTGCGGCTGCTGGCCGACCTCTACCTCACGCAGCGCTTCATCATGCGCTGGCGAATCTGGTTGAGCCGCAGGCTGATCGACGACTGGCTCGACCGCCACGCGTACTACCGGGGCCGCTTCTCGCGCCGGCCGGTCGACAATCCGGACCAGCGCATCCAACAGGACATCGACGTGTTCACCACCGGTGTCGGGCGCCAGCCCAACAATCCGGCCTACACCTCCGACCGGGTCCTGCTCTTCGGGGCGGTGCAGGCGGCGTTGTCGACGGGTGCGTTCGGCGTGATCCTCTGGCAGCTCTCGGGTCCGCTGACGCTCTTCGGTGTCACGCTGCCGCGGGCACTGTTCTGGATCGTGATCGGCTATGTGGCGGTGGTGACGTACGTCGCGGTCGTCGTCGGCCGCCCGCTGATCCGGTTGAGCTACCTCGACGAAGTGCGCAACGCGGGTTTCCGGTACGCGCTGGTGCGGCTGCGCGACGCCGGCGCCGCCGTAGGGATGTACAGGGGTGAGCGGGCCGAGAACGAGCTGCTCGACGGCAGGCTCTCGGCGGTGATGGCCAACTACCGTCGCTGGCTCAACCGCACGATGCTGTTCATCGGGTGGAACGTGTCGATGAGCCAGGCGATCAACCCGCTGCCGTTCCTCGTGCAGGCGCAGCGCCTGTTCGCCGGGCAGGTCTCGTTGGGCGGGGTCATGCAGTCCGCCACCGCGTTCGGGGTCATCCACGATTCACTGTCGTTCTTCCGCAACGCCTATGACGAGTTCGCCGGCTACCGTGCGGCCACCATCCGGCTCGACGGCCTGGTGACCGAGAACGCCCGGGCCCGCGCCACGAATCGCATCACCACCGAGGCCTCACCGACCGGCGCGCTGCGCATCGACGGTCTCGACGTGTGCGCACCCGACGGCCGGGTGTTGGTGGACGGGCTCGACCTCGCCCTGCCCGTCGGGGAAGCTCTGGTGATCCGCGGCGGGTCCGGGGTGGGTAAGACGGTGCTTTTGCAGACCGTGGCCGGCCTGTGGCCGTTCGCCTCCGGCCGGGTGGAACTGCCGACGCCGATGTTCGTCCCCCAGCTGCCCTACCTACCGCTCGGCGATCTGCGCTCCGCGGTGTCGTATCCGCAGCACGACGGCGCGGTCGGCGACCGCCGGATCCAGGAGGCGCTCGTGGCGGTCGCGTTGCCGCATCTGGTGATCCGGCTCGGCGAGGTCCGCGACTGGACGCAGGTGCTGTCCGTCGGCGAGCAGCAGCGGATCGCGTTCGCCCGCCTACTGCTGGCCCGGCCGGAGGCGGTGTTCCTCGACGAGTCCACCTCGGCGCTGGACGAGGGCCTGGAGGCGATGCTCTACGCGCTGCTGCGGGCCGAACTCCCCTCGACCGTCGTGGTGAGCGTCAGCCACCGCGACACCGTCGAGCAGTTCCACGGTCACGAACTGAGGCTGCTCGGCGACGGGGACTGGCGGCTGGTCAGACTCGCCCAACCGGGTTGAGCGTCTCGACCGGCTACGGGCAGTGGCTCGCGGTACCTTGCCCGAATGGAAATGTTCGCCCCGTCGCTCGACTGGAGCAGCGAGCTGTGGACCTCTCTGTTCTGGATCGGCAGAGCCTGGGTGGTCGCGGCCGTCGTCACGCTGGTGATCGTCGCCCTCATCGTCCGGTTCACGACGTGGGGAAGCCAGTTCTGGCGGGTCACCCGCGGCTACTTCACCGGACCGGAGAGCGTGCTGGTGTGGGCGTGGCTGGCGGGCATACTGCTGTTGGTCATCGTCAGCGTCCGCCTGTCGGTGCTGTTCAGCTTCCAGGGCAACGACATGATGACCAGCTTCCAGGTCATCGCATCCGGGGTGGGCGCGGGTGACGACGCCGTCAAGGATTCCGGCAGGGACGGCTTCTGGATGTCGATGGCCGTCTTCACCATCCTGGCCGTCCTCAACGTCGCCATCATCATGTTCGACCTGTTCGTCACCCAACGATTCATGCTCAGATGGCGGACCTGGCTGACCGACCGGCTCACCGGCGACTGGCTCGACGGTAAGGCGTACTACCGGGCGCGCTTCATCGACGCCACGATCGACAACCCCGACCAACGCATCCAGACCGACATCGACATCTTCACCGCGGGCGTCGGATCACTGCCGAACACGCCGAACAACACTTCGACGAGCACCCTGCTCTTCGGCGCCATCTCCTCGATCGCGTCGATGTACGCCTTCACCGCGATTCTGTGGAACCTGTCGGGGCCGGTGACGTTGCCGTTCGTCGGAGTCGAACTGCCCAAGGCGATGTTCTGGATCGGGATCGTCTACATCCTGTTCGCGACCGTGGTGGCGTTCTGGATCGGCCGGCCGATCATCACCCTGTCCTTCAACAACGAGAAGTTCAACGCCGTGTTCCGGTACGCGCTGGTACGTCTGCGCGACGCGTCGGAGGCGGTGGCCTTCTATCGGGGAGAGATCGCGGAGCGGACCGGCCTACGGCGTCGCTTCACCCCGATCGTCGACAACTACAAGAAGTACGTGAACCGGATGGCCGGGTTTCTGGGTTGGAACCTGTCGATCACACAGGCTCAGGAGCTCATCCCCTACCTGGTGCAGTTCCCGCGGTTCTTCAACGGTGAGTTGACCCTGGGCCAGCTCACCCAGACCGCGAGCGCCTTCCGCGAGATCCTGTCCGGCCTGTCGTTCTTCCGTAACGCCTATGACCAGTTCGCGGGCTATCGCGCGGCGATCATCCGTCTCCACGGCCTGGTGATCGCCGACGAACAGGCCAGAGCGCTGCCGTCGATCGATGTCCAGAGCTCGGTCGATGGCCGCGTGGAACTCGACGACATCGAAGTGCGTACCCCGACGGGCAAGCGACTGATCGAACCCCTCGATCTCACGCTGGAACCCGGCGACGCGCTCGTGATCACCGGCCAGTCCGGCAGCGGAAAGACGACGCTGCTGCGCAGCCTGGGCCGGTTGTGGCCGTACGCGTCGGGCACGATCACGTATCCCGGCGACGAGTCCACGATGTTCCTGTCGCAGCTGCCCTATGTTCCGCTGGGCGATCTGCGAACGGTGGTCTCCTATCCGAAGAACAGTGGCACGCTGGAGGATTCGGATCTGCGCTCCGTGTTGGAGCGGGTCGCGCTGCCGCACCTGATGGACCGTCTCGACGAGGTCCAGGACTGGGCGAAGGTGCTCTCACCCGGTGAGCAGCAGCGGGTGGCGTTCGCCCGCATCCTGCTGACGAAGCCGAAGGCGGTGTTCCTCGACGAGTCCACCTCGGCGCTCGACGAGGGGCTGGAGCTCATGCTCTACCGGCTGGTGCGCAGCGAGCTACCGGAGACGATCCTGGTCAGCGTGAGCCATCGCAGCACCGTCGAACAGCACCACACCCGACAGCTGCATCTCCTCGGTGACGGGCAGTGGCAACTCGGCGAGGTCGCCGCGAGGTCGTAGCGAAGCTGCGAGGATGGCTGGCGCCGTCGACTCGTTCGAACGATATGCCCCGCGAGTCAAAACGGGAGCGCAGAATGGACCTCAGCTGCGCGTGATCGGCCACGGTCCCACACGACGAAGTGATCGTCGCCGTTCACAAGGTCTTGGGTGGGCGGCTGGGGGTGGTGTATGGGCGCTTATGAGACCGTGGTGGTCGGCACCGATGGCTCGGATACGTCGTTGCGCGCGGTGGAGCACGCAGCCGCGGTAGCGGCGGAAACTCATGCGAAGTTGATCATCGCGACGGTGTATTTGCCCAATGCGGACAAGGGCGGCTGGGCAAGACCAGCCCGGCCGGATCGTGTGATCGATCCCCGCGCCGAGGTCAGCCTCGGTGGCGAGGGGGACTACAAAGTGCACGGAAGAGCCCCCGCATTCGCCATCCTGGGCGAGGCCCGCGACCGAGCCAGGGCGGCCGGCGCACGAGATATCGACGCACGACCGATTCCGGATCCTCTCCTCGGTGGTCCGGCACAAGCGCTGTCACGCCTCGCCAAGGAGGTGAAGGCCGACTTGTTGGTGGTCGGCAACGAGGGCGTGGGCACGCGCATCGACAAGTGGCTCGGGTCGGTACCCGGCAACGTTCTGCGCAGGTCCAAGACGGATGTGCTGGTCGTCCACACCTCCGAATCCGATCGTCCGCACCGCCACCGACTGAGGCATCGTTGACGAGCAGTTCGGTACGCGCATCCAGTCTCAGGTGAAGTGCGACGTGGCCTGCGTCTACTCTCTCCCGGCCGCATGCGTTCCGGCACGCCTGCCGAAGAACGACCCTTCCCCCAGTTGGGTGCCGCTGGCATAGCCCTTGCCGTCCTGGGCGATGTTCGACGCGCAGGCCCCCGCCGCGTACAGGCCCGGAATCGGCGAGCCGTCCTCACGCAGCACCTCACCGTCGATCGACACCGCGAGCCCGCCCATGGTGAAGCCCGAGTACATCGCCCGGCCCAGCGAGAGGTCGAAGGCGGCCCACGGTCCCTTGTCCTGCGCCGCAACGTATTCCGGCTGTTTGTGGAAATCCGGGTCCTCGCCGCGCGCCGCGTGCTCGTTGTACCGCTCGAGTGTGGCGGCGAGCTTGCCCTCCGGGATACCGAGCGCCGTCTCCATCTCGGCGACCGTCTCCCACCCGTCGATGAATTTGATCAGCGGCATCTCCGGCATCTGCATGTGCGCCTCGTCGACGATCAGATACGCGGTCTGATCCGGCTGCTCCAGCACGAAAGCCGAGGTGCGCGAATGGTAGGAGTCCTCGGCGACGAACCGCTGGCCGTCCTTGTTCACGATCACCCCGGTCAGCAGGATCTCCGGCGGATACGCGGCGGCGGTGATGAACAACTGGTCCAGATTCTTGGCGACACCGCCCGCAGAGATTCCCATGCGGATACCGAGGCCATCGTCGTTGGTGTTGCCGAGGATGTACGGCTCGACCTCGCCGTGGTGCTTGGTCTTGCGCTTGTGTCCCAGCGCCGGTGTGTGCTCGGCGACCATATCGGGGTTCATCGCGAACCCGCCCGCGGCGATGATCACCGCGTCGGCCTTGATGGTTCCGGTGTCGCCGAAGTGCTTCCACTTGACGCCGACCACACGGCCGTCCGCGACGACGAGGTTCGTCACGCCGGTCTCATAGCGGATCTGCACACCCAGGTCGGCGGCCCGCTTGAGCAGCAGGTCGATCACCATCGCCGCGCCGCCCAGTTCACCCGGGACGGGCACGGAGTGCCCCCGCGGCGCCGGCTTCGCCTGCTCGCAGAACGGCCACACCTTCTCGTTCCCAGTGTAGGACAGGCCTTCGGTTCCCGGCGGCACGACGACTTTGCCCGGGTAGTAGCTGCGTTCGAACTGGAATCCGAGGTTCTCGAGCCACTCGAAGTGTTCGACACTGCCCTCGCAGTACGCACGGATCTTGTCGTGCTCCGGATCTCGCGACATCGCGACCAGGTACTTGTACATCTCTTCGGCGCTGTCGTCGAAGCCGGTGGCTTGTTGCACCGCGGTGCCGCCGCCCAGGTAGAAATGTCCGCCCGCCATCGAGGTGGTCCCGCCCGCCGCGGCCGCCTTCTCCAGCACCATCACCCGCGCACCGGCGGCCGCAGCGCTCACCGCGGCGCAGCCGCCCGCGATGCCGAATCCGACCACCACCACGTCCACCTCGTCCGACCACTCGTGGACCGAGGCGGCCTCGACGGTTTCGGGAATCTCGGTGCTCATGGCTGCTGCTCCTGTTTGACGTAGTCGAAGAACGTGCGAATATCGTCTGTCAGACAAGCGATTTCGATGTAGGGCACACCGGCGTCCTCGGCGGTGACATAGGCGAAGCGCATACCGCCGGCCATCACGCCGTCGGCGACGACGGTGGCGCCGTGCCGTTCGGCGTCACGAACCGCGGCGTCGAAGTCGTCCGGGTCGGCCGCTTCCCTGCAGACATGGTGAAGACCGGGGCCACACCGGTCGAGGAACTCGGTGTAGAGGCTCTCACCACGCACGGGCGCGATGATCTCCAGTTGGGTGTCCCCGGCGTAGCTCAACGAGACGTCGGCCACGAAGTCGGCCGGCCGGCCGCGGAACCGGCACGAGTCGGGGCCGAAGTGCACGCCCGGCATGCGCACCCACTTGCGCGCACCGAGCAGCGCCGAGAGCGCCCGCTCCGTGGCATCCATGTCGCGGGTCACCCACGCGATCTGGACAGGTGTCTGATTGACCATCGGTGCGAGGATATCGCCCGCCTGCCCGACGCGCTAGAACGTGTTCTAGTTTCGCCTCTCGATGGGCGCGGCGGCCACCAGATCGATCAGTGCCCGGATGTGCACATCGAAGACGGCCCCCGGATCGGTGAACGTGTCCGGACCGTACTGACCGAAGACCTCGAGACTGATCGCCCCGATCAACCCCGCCCACAGGGTGAGGGTCTTGGCCACCGCGCCGTCCCCACCGGCGAAGTCGAACTCCTGCCGCAACCCCTCGAAGTCCACGGAAAGAGCCTGCGGCACAACGTCTTCGACCTCACGTATCTCGCCGGCGGCGATACCGTCCGCCATGGCGCGGAACAGGGCCGCCACCACCCGGGTGCCCGGACCCGTGGTGCGCTCGGCAGGTGCGCGATAGCCGGGGACCGGACTGCCGTAGAGCAGCGCCCATCGTGCCGGCTGAGACACCGCCCAGTCCCGGGCGGCATGGGCCATCCGCAGAATCTGGTCGCGCCAGCCGGCCTCGCCCGCGGCGGCCGCGTCCACCGTCGACGCCAGTTCGGAATAGGCATCGACCAGGAGCAGCGTCAACAGGTCGTCGCGGCTGCTGACGTACCGGTACACCGCAGACGACACGACGCCCAGGTCTCGGGCGATCGCACGCAGTGAGAGACCGGAGGGGCCGTCGGTGATCAGGTGCCGACGGCCGACCTCGACGATCTGCATCTCCATCCGGGCCCGGCTGTCCTGGCGTATCCCCATGTGCCGAGTCTCGCACAAAACGAGATCACTGCTCTTGCATTCTCCGCACAGGCGGTGCATTCTCGTTGAAGAGAGCACTGCTCACTCAATCGAAAGGGGTAACCATGACCATCCGCTACGACCAACCCGGCACCCTGGCACGGGCCGGCAACGAGATCATCCGCTGGCTCGCCGAAGCGGGCATCAGCATCGCGGGCACGCACGCCCTTCGGGTGCGCGGACGCAAGACCGGCAGGACGCGCAGCGTCGTGGTCAACGTGCTGTCGGTCGGCGGCCGTCGCTACGTGGTCTCACCCCGCGGAAACACCCAGTGGGCCCGCAACGCCCGCGCCGCCGCCGAGGTCCAGACCGGTCCGCGCTGGCGGCGTCGCACCGCGCGCATCGCCGAGATCGCCGACGCCGACAAGCCGGCGCTGCTCAAGCGCTATCTGGACCGCTGGTACTGGGAGGTCAAGGGCCACATGGGCGGGCTGACGCCCCGATCGAGCGACGACGAGATCCGCGCCGCGGCCCCGTCGATCCCGGTGTTCGAACTGCTCAGCTGAGCGTCAGGCAGCACCGGCGGTGATGACGACACCCTGTCCGGCCTGCTGCGTGGCCGCCTGCCACGACACCGCCGCCGGAAACTGACCCCAGGTGCTGTTGAACATCCCGATGATCACCGCACGGCCGTCCGGGGTGTTGGTGTAGACCGGGCCACCCGAGTCGCCCTTCTTGCTCACCACACCGTTGGCCATGGTGAACCATCCGTTGTTGACGGCCTCGACGATCCCGCAGCTCTCCCCGGTGACCACACCGAAGTGGCACACGGGCATCCCCTTGGTGGGAACCACTGACGCGTCGGCGACCAGTGCACGGCCACTCGGGAGAAGGTTGTTGACCTGGACCTCCGGCGCCAGTGCGATGGTCTGCCAGTCGGAGATCTGATGGTTGATGTCGATGGTCGTGCCGTCGGGCGTGTTGTCCTGGAAGGCGGTCTGCACGCCGATCACATTGCCGTTGCGGTCGTTGACCGGGCCGCTTCCGCGGCAGTGGCCTGCGGTGTAGGCCACCCGCTGCTGCAGGTCGACGAACCCCAACGTGCACACGTTGGTGTCCTGACGGACCTCCATACCGGGGAAGACGAGTACGCCCGGGTCGGCACTGGCCGGAGCCACCGGCGACAGCAGGGCCGCCAACGGTGCCGCCACGGCGGCCAGCACGCTCAGCAGGTGTCGGCGCACGTCTGCTCCCTCCCGACGGTTACAGCGAGTGCGACCCCGTGTGAGCGGCCGCTTGTGTGCTCTCTATCGGGGCCTCGTGCGTTCACGTTACGGAAGCATCACGGTCAGCGCAGAAGATGTCACGAATCGAAGCCGAGGCCCATTGCGTCGAGGGTCCGCAAGAGGAGGTTGCGCCGACCGGCGGAGTGGTCGGCGCGGTCGAGTGACCACCGGGTCGCGTTGATGCCGATACTCGCCAGCGGCTCCGGCGGGAACGGCAGCGGTTTCGCGCGCACCATCTCCAGGCGGGTGCGCGTGGTGTCGGCGCCGTCGAGCAGGTCGAGGCACACGTCGGCGCCGAACCGCGCCGCGCCGACGCCCAGGCCGGTGAACCCGTTGACATACGCGACGCGCCCACCGCGGGCGAGCCCCCAGTGCGCGCAGAACCGGGTGTTGGTGTCGATGGCGCCCGCCCAGCGGTAGTCGAACCGGACGTCCCGCAACTGCGGAAAAGTGAGGAAGAAGTGCGCGGCGAGCCGCCGGTAGCTCCGGGGGCGGTCCTCGTAGGCGGACCTGACCTTGCGACCGAAGTGGTAGATCGCGTCGTAGCCGCCCCACACGATCCGGTTGTCGGCGCTCAGCCGGTAGTAGTGGAACTGATTGGCGGAGTCGCCCACACCTTGCCGGTTACGCCAGCCGATCCGCGCCAACTGTTCCCCGGTGAGCGGCTCGGTGGCCAGGACGTAGTCGTACACCGGCACCGTGTGCAGCCGGTTGCGCCGCAGCAGGCTCGGAAAGACGTTGGTGGCGAGCACCGCCTGCCGCGCGGTCACCCGGCCGGCGGAGGTGTGGACACACACCGTGGATCCACGGGTCTCCAGCGCGGTGGCGGGTGTCTGCTCGTGGATCTGCACACCGGCCTCCGTGCACGCCCGCGCGAGTTCGAGCGCCAGCTTGGCCGGGTGCACTATCGCGCAGGTGTCCGGTTCGAACAGTCCGGCGCGGTAGGTCGGAGAACAGACCTCGCCGCGCACCTCGCTCTCGTCGAGAAAGCGGCCCGTACCGGCCTCGGCCGCCTCCTGCAGCCACGACACCTGATGCGGCTCGGTCGCCACCGTCAGCATCCCGGTGCGCTGCCAGTCGACGTCGAGACGCAGCCGCTCGATGTCGGCCTGCATCCCGTCGAGGTTCTCCATGCCGAGGCGTTCGAGGATCTCGATCTCGTTGGGCCAGCGCGACTTTCCGTTCTCCAGACCGTGCGTGAGGCTGGCGTCGACGAAACCGCCGTTGCGGCCCGACGCGGCCCACGCGACGCGGTCGGACTCCACCACCACGATGCGTCGGCCGGGCCGGCGTTCGGCGGCGTGCAGCGCGGTCCACAGTCCCGCGTATCCCGCGCCGACGACGACCAGGTCCGCGGTCACCGCGCCGGTCAGCCGCGGGTGGTGCGGCCGCGGCACGTCCAGCCACATCGACCTCGGGACGCTGGGCGCCAGCGCCGTGTCGATCAGCGTCGTGTCGACCTGCGCGTCGAATACCGTCTGCACAGCCGGAGACTATCCGGGCCGCCGCCGCGCGGGCGCCCGTGCACCGGTGAAGCGGGCCAGCACCGGCCCCACCATCGCCAGGATGAACACGTACGGCGTCGCCACCGCCTCGAGCGCCTCCACGCTCGCACCGACCAGTCCGATGATCACCAGCGAGAACTCACCGCGGGCGATCAGCGCCGTCCCGGCACGCAGCTGACCGGGCCGGCCCACACCATCGCGTCGCGCCGCGAACTGACCGGTGAGCACCTTCGTACCCGAGGTCACCACTGCCAAAGCCAGCGCGATCGGAAGCATGGGGAGCAGCGCAACGGGGTCCACCGAGACCCCGATCGCGAGAAAGAAGATGGCCGCGAACAGATCCCGCAGCGGGGTGAGCACCGTGCGGGCCCGCTCGGCGGCCTCACCGGTCAGGGTCAGGCCGACCAGGAACGCCCCGACCGCGGCCGAGGCGTGGATGAACTCCGCGAGCGCCGCGACGATCAGTGTGAGCCCGAGGATGCGCAGCAGCAGTTGTTCGTTGTCCGGGTGGGCGACGAGTCGGCCGACGTGGTGGCCCCAACGGTAGGAGACGACGAACGCCAGCACCAGCGCGCTGATCGCGATCGCCATCCCGAACACCGCCTGCAGGAACGTGCCGCCGGCGGCGAGCACCGCGAGCAGCGGCAGATACGCCGCCATCGCGAAGTCCTCGAGCACCAGAATCGACAACACCGCGGGCGTCTCGCGGTTACCGAGCCGGCGCAGGTCGGACAGCAGCCGGGCGATGACGCCCGACGACGAGATCCAGGTGACACCCGCGAGCGCCAGGATGCCGACACCGTCCATGCCGATCAGCCATCCGGCGATGGCTCCGGGCGCCGCGTTGAGCACGAGATCGACTCCTGCCGAGGGCAGGTGCCTGCGCAGGCTGGTGGCGAACTCCCCGATCGAGAACTCCAGGCCGAGGGTGAGCAGGAGCAGCACCACACCGATCGTCGCGCCGGTCTCCACGAAGTCCCCCGCGGCGGGCACCGGCGCCAACCCACCCTCCCCGAGCGCCAGCCCGGCGACCAGGTACAGCGGAATCGGGGAGAGCGCGAAGCGGCGGGCGATGGTGCCGAGCACCGTGAGCACCGCGAGGATGACGCCGAGCTCGAGCAACAGCGTCGCGGATACCTCCACGGATCAGCCTCGGCCGGGCGGACCGGGCTGGTGCGACTCGTGTCCGTGCCCTTGGGTCACGATGACCTCGACACCCGCCAGCCCCTCCTCGGTGCCGATCACCACCAGCACGTCCCCGGCGCGCAGCAGATCCGACGGTCCCGGCGACGCCAGGACCTCCTCGTCCCGGACGATCGCGACGATCGAGGCCCCGGTGCGCGTGCGCGCCCGAGTGTCTCCGAGCGGCCGGTCGACGAACGGGCTGCCCGCCCGCACCGAGACCTGGCCGGCGTTGAGACCGGGCACCTCGCGGGTGAGATCGGCGAACCGCTCGGCGATGCGTGGGGCGCCGAGGATCTGCGCCAGCGCCTCGGCCTCGTCACCGGTCAGCCGGAACACCTGCTGAGCCTGGTCGGGGTCTTCCTTCGGGTAGACCACCACCTCGAAATCGCCTGTGCGCCGGGCGACCACACCGATCCGGTCGCCGTCGCGGTTGTCGAACTCGAACCGCAGCCCGACACCGGGCAGCAGGACCTCTTTGACATCCATATGTCCATCTTGCTGCGCCGGAGCCGAAATCAGGCGCGAACGGCGGCCTTGTCCTGGACGTGTCGGTTCCCGGCCGGTTTCCAACCCGGCGGACCGAATGCGTAGCCGACGCGGTCCCGCCAGCCCCGCGCGCGGCGCACGTCGCGGGCGATGGCGGCGTATTCGTGGGTCTGCAGCCGCCAGATGTTGTAGGTGTCGACGGGTTTGGTCAGCCCGTAGTGCGGGCGGAACAACTCGGGCTGGAACGTGCCGAAGAGGCGATCCCAGATGATGAGGATCCCGCCGTAGTTCTTGTCCAGGTACTCCGGGTCCCTGCCGTGGTGCACGCGGTGGTGTGACGGTGTGTTGAACATGAACTCGATGGGCCGCCACAGGGTGCCGATGCGCTCGGTGTGGATCCAGAACTGGTAGATGAGGCTGATCGAGAACGCCGCGAACACCATCCACGGCGGCACACCCAACAACGGCAGCGGTAGCCACATCACGATCTCGCCACTGTTGTTCCACTTCTGGCGCAGCGCGGTGGCGAAGTTGTAGTACTCGCTGGAGTGGTGTGCCTGGTGGGTGGCCCACACCAGCCGGACCCGGTGCGCGGTGCGGTGATAGGCGTAGAACAGCAGGTCGACACCGACGATCGCGATCACCCACGTGTACCACTGGTTCGACGGCAGCTGCCACGGGGCGACGTAGGTGTAGAGCGCCGCGTAGCCGATCAACGCGCCGAGCTTCCAGACCGCCATCGTGCCGACCGACACCAGGCCCATCGAGAGGCTGGTCCAGGCGTCACGCGCGACGTACGCACCGGCGGGCGGTTGGTCCGCCGACTCGAGGTGTTCGAGCTTGCGCGCGGCGGTCCACTCGAGGATCAGCAGCAGCAGGAAGAACGGGATGGCGAAGAGCACCGGCTCGCGCATCTGCGGCGGCAGGAACTCGAGGAACGCTCCGATCGCGTCGCCCATTGCGCCCATCACACGACACCTCCGGACGGAAGTCTATCCGTCCGCCCTATCGGAAACTGAGCACCTCGTCACCCCAGGCGGCGCGCAGGTCACCGTCGAGGTCGTCGACCACCGTGTCCTCACCGTCGATCACCAGTGTGGCCCGATCACCGGCCCGATACGGACGCCACGGCGGCGCACCGCCGGGTTCACCGGACGCGGCGAACCGCGTCCACCGCCCCCGCAGCCGTTCGGAGACGGCGGTACCGGCCCTCAACCCACCCAGCTTGAACGTCGGATCCCTCGGGCCGGCCACGAGATTGCCCCAGACATACGGCAATTCGGTTGCATGAGCCGCGCCGAGGCGCAGCAGCCGGAGCATCGGGGTGGCGAAGTCGAAGCGGTACAGGTAGACCGGCGCGACGGCACTGTGACCCTCGGCGAACCACACCGACGGCATCCGGAAGCCGATGTCGCGGGCCACGCCCAACCCCCTGGCCTTCCCGCGCAGCCCGGAGTAGGCGCCCACCAGCTCGGCCTCCGACGGGAGTTGCAGCCCCGGTTGTTCGGCGGCGATCTCGGCGAACATCGAACTGATGGCGTGCGGCGTGATCGGCATCAGCGGTGATTTCATCCACCGGAACAGCGCGGCCTCGTGTTTGTTGGTGCCGATGATCAGCGGCACCGGCAGGGAACCACCGTTGCGGGCCACTCTGACCGGAAGGTCGGGGACCAGGTCGCCGTCGACGATCGGCGCGAAGGCCAGTGTGCCCGGCGTCCGCACCGGAACCTCGTCGAAGAGGCGTTTGGAGGCGGCGAGCAGGGTGGGCAGCGGCGTCTCGACGAGACGGTGGCTGTCGGCGGGTGAGACGCCCACCTTGTCGAGGAACTGTTCGGCGGTGCGCCGCCCGCGCTCGGCGCTGTAGACCGACGTCGCCGGCGAACTCTGCGCGATGGCCGCTGAGAACAGCCCGCGCGCCGCCGGGCTCGTCATCAGCGTGGTGACGATGCCGCCGCCGGCGGATTCGCCGAACAGCGTGACCCGCGTCGGGTCACCGCCGAACGCCGCGATGTTGTTCTGCACCCAGTGCAGGGCGGCCAGCACGTCACGCAGACCGGGATTCGTGTCGAACCTGCCCCGTGGTGTGGTGAACGCGGACAGGTCGAGGAAACCGAAGGCGCCGACGCGGTAGTTGAACGTCACGACGACGACGTCGCCACCTGAGGCCAGCGCCTTGCCGTGGTAGAGCGGCTGATTCGCCGAGCCGAGGACGTAGGCGCCGCCGTGCACCCACACCATCACGGGTTTCCCGTCACCGGCGGCCGTGCCGGACGGGGCCCACACGTTGAGCCGCAGGCTGTCCTCGTCCTGTACGCCACCGAGGTCGAGGGGGATCCGGGGATCGGTCGACTGGGGGCAGACCGGGCCGACGCGACGCGCGTCGGCGACCTCCCGCCACGGTTGGGGCGGTTCGGGGGCGCGCCAGCGCAGTTCGCCGACCGGCGCCGCGGCGTAGCGAACCCCCTTCCAGACCTTCACCACACCGTCGTCGGCGCCGCGCACGGGCCCGTACTGGGTGTCGACCACGGGTTCGGCGGCACCGGCGCGGCCCGATGCCCCGGTTGATTCTGTCGTCACGCGGCAGCACCTCCCTGCGGTAAGCCTCGACCCGACCAGGCTACTCATCACGTCGGATAGGTTGACGCGGTGCGAAAGTCAGTGCTGTTGATCGCAGCCATCGCCACCGAGGTCACCGCCACCCTCGCGCTGCGGGCCTCCCAGGACGAGTCGTGGTGGCTGGTGGTCGTGGTCGCCGGGTATCTCGGCGCGTTCGTACTCCTGACCGCCGTACTGCGGGCCGGGATGGCCGTCGGTGTGGCGTACGGCATCTGGGGCGCCTCGGGTACCGCGGCGACCGCGGTCCTGGCCGCAGGGATCTTCGGCGAGCCGTTCACCTGGCCCATCGCCGCCGGCATCGGGTTGATCATCGGCGGGGTGTTGCTGGTGGAGGTCGGCTCGCACCCGAGGGCGGAAACAGGTGGCGCCCTGTGATGTACCTCGCGCTCGGCGCGGCCATCGCGCTGGAGGTGCTCGCGACGCTGTGCCTGCGCGCATCGGACGGGTTCCGCAGGAAGGTGTGGATCGCGCCGGTGGTGATCGGCTACCTGGCGTCGTTCACCCTGCTGTGGCTGACGCTGTCGCTCGGCCTGCCGGTCGGTATCGCCTACGGCGTGTGGACGGCCTGCGGCGTCGCGCTCGTCGCCGTGCTCGCCCGCTTCCTGTTCGGCGAACGCCTCACGCCGACGATGGGCGCGGGAATCGCCCTCATCGTGGCCGGTGTGCTCACGATCGAACTGGCCGGCCTCTCACATTGAGCGCGCCGGCGAGCGCCACGATCACCAGCCCCGCGAGCGGGACCGTCAGCAATCCGATCCGCAAACTGGTGGAGTCGGCGATCAGGCCGACGACCGGCGGTGAGGCCAGGAAGCCGATGCGCAACAGCCAGGTGACGATGGTCAGACCGGTGCCCGGTCGCAGTCCGGGGAGCTGATCGGCGCCGTGCATGGCCGCCGGGATCGCCGTGGCCACACCGAGCCCGGCGGCGGCGAATCCGGCGATCGTCGTCGGCACGCTCGGAAAGGCCAGCGCCGCGCCCATGCCCACCGCGGCCAACGCTCCCCCGGCGCGGGCCACCGCGGTCTCGCCGAACCGGTCGACCAACCGGTCACCGATGAGCCGGCCGACGAACATGAACGCGGTGAGCGCGATGTACCCGAACGCCGCGATCGCGCCCGGAGCGCCGACGCTGTCGCGCAGATACAGCGTCGCCCACGAACTTCCGGCGTCCTCGACCATCGCCCCGGCGATGGCGATGACGGCCAGCGCGACCAGCACGAGGTACACCTTCCGGCCGGCGCGCTCTCCGTTGGCGTAGGCCGACGCCGGATGGTCGTCGTGGTCGGCGCCCGGCAGCATGAAGTGATAGGCGACCAACACCACAGCGGAGAACAACACCGCGGCGACCCCCAGGTGCACCGGACGCGGGATGTCCAGGGCTATCGCGCCCGCACCCATGAGTCCGCCGAGGACCGCACCGCCGGCCCACACGGCGTGCACGGAGTTGATGATCGACCGGCCGTAGCCGCGCTGCACCCGGAGGGCATGGGCGTTCTGCGCCACATCGGTGACCGCGTCGGCCGCGCCGGCCAGGAACAGCGCACCGGCCACCAGTACCGCCGACGGCGCGAGCCCGGCCGTGAACACGAACACCGCGATGGTGACCGTCCCCGCCACGGCGACCCGGGCCGAACTGAACCGGCGGATGAGGCCGGCTGCCGCGAGACCGGCGACGAACGCCCCCGCGGAGAAGGCGGCGATCGTGATGCCGTAGACGGCGTTGGTGAGCGCCAGGTCGGCTTTGATCTCCGGATAGCGCGGCAGCAGATTCGCGAACAACGCACCGTTGGTGAGGAACTGCGCGGCCACCGCGACCCGGGCACGACGCACGCGCACCGCCGATACGTCGAGCACTCCAGAGGCCATGGGCGCGACGATACCCACGCCGGTTACTTTCACCCCGAACGGGAATGCTTGCGCCCGTGCCAGGTATGACACTTCCTCCCGTCACCCGTCCCGCGCTCACGCGCCGCTACCGGCAGGATGGTCAGGTATGACCGAACTGTCCCCGTCCCTGGTCGAACTCGCCGCCCGCTACGGCGTCGCCACCCACTACGAGGACTGGGCCGGCACACAGGTCGCGGTGCCCGAGTCGACGCTGATCGCAGTGCTCGCCGCGCTGGGCGTCGCCGCGGCGGACGACGAGCAACGCGCCGCCGCGCTCGCCGAGCACGACCGCGATCACTGGCAGCGGTCCCTGCCGCCCACGATCCTGGGCCGCACCGGGAGCACGTCGTCGTTCTGGGTGCATGTCACCCACGGTGACCCGGTCGAGGTCTGGGTCGCGCTCGAAGACGGGTCGACCCGCACGGCGCTTCACCAGTTACGCAATGACACACCGCCTTTCGACCTCGACGGGCGACAGGTCGGTGAGGCGAGCTTCGAGCTGCCGGCCGATCTGCCGCTGGGTTACCACCGGGTGCACATGCGGAGCGGGACGTTGGAGGCGGATGCGCCGCTCATCGTCTCCCCCGCGACCCTTCCGGTGCCGCCGCGACTCGGGGCCCGGCGCAGCTGGGGACTGGCCACCCAGCTCTACAGCGTCCGCTCCCAGCGTTCGTGGGGAGTCGGCGACCTGACCGACCTCACCGACCTCGCGGTGTGGTCGGCGACGCGGCACAGCGCCGGGTTCATCCTGGTCAACCCCCTTCATGCGGCAGCGCCCGCCGTGCCGATGGAACCGTCGCCGTACCTGCCGACCTCCCGCCGGTTCGTCAACCCGCTGTATCTGCGGCCGGAGGCGATCCCGGAGTACGGCGAACTGCGCCACCGGGGCCGATTGCGGCGCTCGCGGACCGAAGTGCAGGCCCGCGCCCGCCGCAAGGAACTCGTCGATCGCGATTCGGCCTGGCGGGCCAAGCGGGCGGCACTGGCGGCCATCTACCTCGTCGAGCGGTCGGCCGGACGGGAGCTCTCCTACGCGGGGTACCGAACGCGTGAAGGCCGTGCCCTCGACGACTTCGCGGTCTGGTGCGCACTGGCGGAGAAGTACGGCAACGACTGGCACGACTGGCCGGCCGAACTGCAGCATCCACGCAACGAGGCGGTGGCCGCGTACGCCGCCGAGCACGCCGACGATGTCGACTTCCACCGCTGGCTGCAGTGGCAGCTCGACGAGCAGCTCACCGCGGCGCACGCCACCGCGATCGGCGCCGGGATGGACATCGGGGTCATGCACGACCTCGCGGTCGGGGTCGATCCCGACGGCGCCGACGCGTGGGCACTGCAGGAGGTACTGGCCCTCGGCGTCACCGCGGGCGCCCCGCCCGACGAGTTCAACCAGCTCGGCCAGGATTGGTCGCAGCCGCCGTGGCGCCCGGACCAGCTCGTCGAGCGGGCCTACGAACCGTTCCGCGCGCTGGTCAGCGGGGTGCTGCGGCATGCGGGCGGCGTCCGGATCGATCACATCATCGGCCTGTTCCGGCTGTGGTGGATCCCACGCGGCGCCGCTCCGACCGACGGCACCTACGTCCGCTACGACCACGAGGCGATGATCGGCATCGTCGCGCTCGAGGCGCACCGGGCGGGGGCGGTGGTGGTCGGTGAAGACCTCGGCACCGTCGAACCGTGGGTGCGCGACTACCTGCACGACCGCGGGCTGTTCGGCACGTCGATCCTGTGGTTCGAACAGGACCGCGACGGGGACGGCGGACCGCTGCCCGCCGAGCGGTGGCGGGAGTTCTGCCTCTCGGCGGTGACGACCCACGACCTGCCGCCCACCGCCGGATACCTCGCCGGGGAACACGTCCGCTTGCGCGATGAGTTGGGGCTGCTCACGCGTCCGGCGGCCGAGGAACTCGCCGACGACCGGGCGGCGCAGGCCGCATGGCTGTCCGAACTGCGCCGGGTCGGCCTGCTCCCCGCCCACGACGGCGACACGGAACCGGATTCCGACGCCGTGATACTGGCCCTGCACCGGTATCTGGGCCGGACCCCGTCGCGGTTGCTCTCGCTGTCCCTCGCCGACGCGGTGGGCGACCTGAAGACCCAGAATCAGCCCGGCACCAGTGACGAGTACCCCAACTGGCGGGTGCCGCTCCGGGGTCCGGACGGACGCCAACGCCTGGTCGAGGACGTCTTCACCGACCCCCGCGCGGCGGCGCTCGGCGCGGTGATGGGTTCGCTGGTGCAGCCTGCGGTGTAGGGCGGGCTGTAACGCCGGAGTGCCGTTCTCCGGTTTCACATTCGTCACCGCTGCGATATGTTCGCACCGCACCACAACCGACGGAGGCCATGTTGAAGAAGCTCGTGACGCTCGGCGCCGGAGTGCTGGCCGCCGGAGCCGCAGCCGTGATCGGCACGGGTGTGGCCGCGTCCCAGCCGGGTGGCAGCTACAACGTCGTCGGGGAGCCCTACACCAAGGCGCTGCAGATCCTGCGCGCCCAGGGTGTGAAGGCCACCTTCGGCGGCTCGTTCGGCAGCGTGCTGCCGCAGTCGAGTTGCCTGGTCGACACCCAGAAGCTGACGTCCGGCGGCAAGATGCTGTTGATGTTGGACTGCAGCCAGGCCGCCGCCGACCGCCTCAAGGCGTTGCAGCCGGCAGGCGGACCCCGGGTGGGGTCCAACGGCATCACGACGGTGACGCCCACCCCGATCGTGCCGATCCAGGGTGCGCCGGGCGCGGGGACTCCGCCCCCCGTCGGCTGACCTCAGCGACCCATCGGCTTGGCGATCAGCCGGTTCATCCGTGCCTTGATCGCGTCGGGCAGCACCATGTTGGCCGCACCCAGCGCCTTCGACATCAGCGACGCCGCGACCACCTTCCGATCGCCGCGCATCATCGCCTCGTAACCCTGCCGGGCCACGTCCGCCGGATCGTCCTTGGGCAGCGGACCGCCGACCGGGGTGTTGCGCATCTTCGCGCGGGTGAAGAACTCGGTGTCGACGGGACCGGGCATCAGCGCGGTGACCGTCACCCCGCTGTCGCGCATCTCGTCGTGCAGTGCCTCGGCGAAGCTCTGCACGAACGACTTCGACGCGTTGTAGATGCTCTGGTTGGACCCGGGCATCGCGGCGACGGTCGACGAGGTGAACAGCACCCGGCCACTGCCCCGTTCGGCCATGTCGCCCAGCACCAGCCTGGCCAGGTGCACCGTGGAGCGCACGTTGAGGTCGACGATCGAGAGGTCTTCGGCGAGGTCGCCGTCGACGAACCGCCCGGCCCGTCCGATCCCGGCGTTGATCGCCGCCGCGTCCAATGGTCGGCCGTCCGCCGTGGCCTTCGCGTACAGCGAGGCCACGCCCTCCTCGGTGCGCAGATCCACCTCGACCGGCGTCACCTGGCGACCGATTCGCGAAAGTTCCTGTGCGGCAACGTGAATCTGCGCCTCGTCGGCCGCGATTACCAGCTCGTAACCATCCCGGGCGAACAGTTCGGCCAGTTCGAACCCGATACCCGTGGATGCGCCGGTGACCAGTGCCCGCTTCGTCGCTTCAGCCATGGGCCGGGACTACCCGCCGCGCACCGCCCGAAACGGTCAGCTCTCCACCATGGCCTTGAGCCGCTTGAGCGTCTCGGACATGGTTCGCCCGACCTGCCGGGCCGCGACCCGGTCGGCGATCAGGCCGAGCACCCCGCCCGGCGCCTCGTAGGACAGCCGGAACGTCACCTTGGTGCGGCCGTCGTTGCCGTCGCGCAACCGGAAGCGGCCGCGCAGCGTCACCCCGGTGATGCCGATCCACGCCAGGTCGCGCTGCGGATCGAATTCCACGAGTTCGACGATGCCGCCGATCGGCACCGAGCCCACCTTCCAGTGCACGGTGAACCGGGATCCGACGTCGGGCGGACCCTCGGTCACCGTCTCCCAGCGCTCCAGGCTCGCCATGAACTCCGGATAGCAGTCCGGGTTGCTGACCACCTTCCACACCGTGTCGCGGTCGGCGTCGAGCACACATCGCCGTTCGAGCCTCATCGCGTCACCCCTAGCCCAGCACCGGGAATCGTCGCTCCGCCGCCAGCCGGTCCACCCCGCCCTGCAGGCTCGCCACCACCTTGTCGTTGATGACGTCGTCGTCGGCGTCGGCGATGTCGGCGGCCGCGATCGGCTCCTGCACCTCGATGACGATCTTCGTCGGCAACGGCAGTCGCGGGATGAGGTCGCTGACCACCAGTCCCCACGGTGGCGCCAGCAAAATCGGCACGCTCTTCAACCGCGCCATCTTGTCCACCATCAACAACCGCGCCAGCCACTGGCCGCGGTCGAGGAACAGCGCCGCCTCCTGGCCGCCCACACTGGCCACCGGCACGATCGGCACACCCGCATCACGGGCCAGTTTCACGTAACCCTTCCGGCCGCCGAAGTCGACCCGGTGCCGCTCCCACGACGGACGGAACACCTCGTAGTCACCGCCGGGATAGACCAGGAGCGCCGCCCCGGATTCCAGCGCCAGCCGGGCGTTGTCGGGATTGGCTGCCACCGTGCCGAATTTGCGCAGCCACCCCAGGCCCGGGACCGACACCACCAGATTGTGCGCCAACTGGTAGAACGGCCGCTCGACACCGAAATACGAGCAGAAGGCCAGCGTGAACACGAAGGTGTCGGGCGGTAGGTTGCCGCCGCTGTGATTGCCGACCAGCAGCACGGGCCCGTCGGCCGGGATGCGGTCCAGGCCCCGCACGTCGGCCCGGAAGTACAGCGACGCGAGCAGCCAGGTGCCGGGCAGCTGCTCGCGGATGTAGTCCGCGTCGCGCTGGTCCAGGTCCGCCTTCGGCACCCTGGACGACACCTGGTGCTTGGCCCAGTCGAGAACGTCGCTGATCCCCGCCATGGCACGACGTATTGACAGCCCGGCGTTAGCCGAAACCTGCGTTCCCACCTAACCGTCGTAGACTGCGGGCGTCACCGGCAGGAGGAGGTGTGCGATGCTGCGACCGCGCCGCTTCGACGTGGAGATCGATCCGGGTCCCGTGCAGATCCAGGCCAGGCGGGTGGCCTTCGACGTCACCGGCAGCCACCTGCACTGGATTCCCGGCCATCCGGTGGCGTCCAACGTCGTCAGCCTGCTCAACATCGTGCTGCCCGCGGCCGAACGCTGGTTCGTCGACACCTTCAACGAGGCGCTGCCGCTGGTGCGGGATCCCCGGCTGGCCGAGGACATGCGCGGTTTCATCGGCCAGGAGGCCACCCACGCCGACGTGCACGAGCAGGTTCTGCACGACTTCCTCGAAACCCACGGCATCGACCCCAAGCCGATCCTCGACCAGATCGAGTACGTGTTCGGCCGCATGCTGGCGCCGAGCACGTCCACCGATCCGAAGCGGCGGCTCAACCACCTGTGCGACCGGCTGTGGCTGATCGCGGCCATCGAGCACTACACCGCGGTCATGGGCGACTTCGCCCTCAACTGCGCATGGGACGACTTCGGCGCCGACCCGACCATGGTCGACCTGTTCCGCTGGCACGGCAGCGAGGAGGTCGAGCACCGCAGCGTCGCCCACGACGTCGCGGTCCACTTCCACGACAGCTACCTCGACCGGATCAGGGCGATGTCCATCGCGGTGGCGATGATCTTCGTGTTCTTCCAGCGCGCGGCCTGGTATCTGGTGAAGTGTGACCCGAACACCGACATCGGCTGGTGGCGCTTCAACCGGCTGCGGATGCGCGACTCCAAGCTGGGTCTGCTGCCCCGCTATCGGAAGCTGTTCGGCGGCAACACGTTGATGTACTTCCGGCCGGGGTTCTCCCCCGAGGAGATGGGGTCGACGGCGCAGGCCGTCGCCTACCTCGCCAGTTCCCCGGCGGCGCGGGCCGCGCACCTGTAGATGCAGCCACTCAACCGGTTCCGGCAGGCGCCGCCGAGCGCATTCGGCCGGTTGCGCCACGATCTGTCCATCGGCGTCGCCGATGCCGCCATCTCCGCGCTCTGGGCCCTGTCGGGCCGCGTCCGCGACATCTCCGAACCGCAATCGCACGAACACCTGATCACGCTCGCCGTCACCGACCGCCGGGTGGTCGCACACGACGAGGACGTCGTCGCGCTCACGCTCACTGCGGCCGACGGCGGCGCACTGCCGCCTTGGCACCCCGGCGCACACCTCGACGTGCACCTGCCCAGCGGGCGAATCCGGCAGTACTCGCTGTGCGGCGATCCCTCGGTACGGAACAGCTACCGGATCGCGGTACGGCGCATCGCCGACGGCGGTGGCGGGTCGGTCGAGGTGCACGGGCAGCTGCGCCCCGGCGCCACCGTGGGAACGTACGGGCCCCGCAACGCCTTTCCGCTCACGCTGCCCGGTTACGGATCCCCCGCCCGACGGCTGCACTTCGTCGCCGGAGGTATCGGCATCACCCCGATCCTGCCGATGCTCGCGGCGGCGCAGCGACTCGGCGTGCCGTGGACCATGACCTACGCCGGCCGCAGTCGCGCCAGCCTGCCGTTCCTCGACGAGGTCGCCGGCTACGGCGACCACGTGCGCATCCACACCGACGAGATCGGGGGTGTGCCGACAGCCGAGGATCTCCTCGGTGAGTGCCCGGACGGCACCACCGTGTACGCCTGCGGGCCGGCGCCGATGCTGAGCGCCGTGCGGTCCGCACTCGCCGGACGCGCCCAGGTCGAACTGCACTTCGAGCGGTTCGCCGCCCCGCCCGTCGTCGACGGCGCGCCGTTCTCGGTGTCGGTCGCCTCGACAGGGGCGGTGGTCGCGGTGGCCGCCGACGAAACCCTGCTCAGCGCTCTGAACCGGTCGGGTGTGCACACCGCGTACTCCTGCAGACAGGGGTTCTGCGGAACATGCCGGACCCGGGTGCTCGGCGGCACCGTCGACCACCGCGACACACTCCTGACCGATCCGGAACGCGCCGCCGGGATGATGCTGACGTGTGTGTCGCGCGCGCCGCACGGGCAGCAGCTGACGCTGGACCTGTAGGCGCTACGCCCCGTCGGTGAACGGCCACCACAGGCCGTCGCTGCCGCGAACGCCGTACGGGGTGTCCATGGCGGCGGTGATCTCCTCGATCTCGCTGTCCTGCAACGATTCCGGTGCTACCCGTCCGCCGTCGCCGTCGGTGACGTCATAGCCGAAGCTGACCGGCAGACCGGGATGGATCCAGTGGCTCACGGTCTGCTCGGCGCCGCCCTCACCGGTGTGCGCGATCGTCAGGAAGAACCCCTTGCCCGACGCGAACCGCGCGCCCGCGGCCACCTGCAGGTGCGCCAGGAAACGGTTGGTGAACGTGCCGGGTAGCGGTTGCCCGCCCACGTGAAGCGTTGCCACGGATTCGCCCTTCGTCGTGTCCTCGTCGACCTTCGCCCACCCACGAACGCCGATCTGTACTATCGCGCCATGCCGTTGGCCGAGGGGGCGACGTTCGCGGGCTACACCTTCTGCGACTGCTGGGAACCGGCGGTAAGGGCGAGGTCTACCTCGCCCGACATCCCCGACTGCCCCGGCGCGACGCGCTGAAGGTGCTGCCCGCGACCGTATCAGCGGACGGCGAGTACCGAGAGCGGTTCAACCGGGAAGCCGATGTCGCCGCGACGCTCTGGCATTCCGAGGCGATCCGGCGCAGCAACGGGCTGCCGGTCCCGTGAAATACGCCGTCGTCGCGCCGGTCGCCGCCGGGGTCACCGCCGACCCGACCTGGATGGCGGCATTCGCGCGGCACCTCGAGGCGTGCGGTTTCGAGTCGATCGTCGTGGTCGAGCACACCGTGCTGATGACGCAGTACACCAGCGTCTATCCCTACGACCCGTCCGGACGCGCCGAACTCGCCGCCGACACGCCGGTGCCCGATCCGTTGGACCTGCTGGCCTTTCTCGCCGCGCACACCGAGCGGCTGGGGCTGGCGACCGGAGTTCTGGTGTTGCCCAACCACCACCCGGTGGTGCTGGCCAAGCGGGTGGCCACCGTCGACGCGCTGTCGCGCGGCCGGGTGCGCCTCGCCGTCGGCACCGGGTGGCTGGCCGAGGAACTCAGCGCGTGCGGCGCCGACTTCACCACGCGCGGTAGGCGCTCCGACGAGCAGATCCAGGTGTTGCGCACGCTGTGGGACGACAATCCGCACGGGGCCAGTTTCCACGGCCGCTTCTTCGACTTCGACCACGCGATGTGCTACCCGAAGCCGTCCGCGCGCGTGCCCATCCACATCGGCGGACACAGCCGGGCGGCAGCCCGACGCGCCGGACGCCTGGGTGACGGGTTTCAACCCCTGGGCGTGGCCGGCGCCGAGCTCGGCGAGCTCGTCACCGAAATGCGTCGCGCTGCAAGCGATTCAGGCCGAAACCCCGATGCGCTCGAACTGTCTCTCGGACACCTCGTGACCAAGATCGACGCGGCCCGCGCCGAGAAGCTCGCCGCACTCGGAGCCGACCGGGTGGTGCTGGCGATGCCGCCGGTCACCTCGCTCGACGAGGCGACCGACGCGGTGTCGGCGTGCGCCCTGCGACTCGGGCTGATCTCGTGACGCTCAGCGTGGCCGATCGGCTCGCACTGACCGACCTCGTCCACCTGTACGCCGCCGCCGTCGACGACCGCCGGTTCGACGACGTGGTGCAGTTGTTCACCGAGACCGCGGAGATGCGGCTGCCCGACCCGCCTCGCGTCCTCACCCCGACACGGCATCTGCACGGGCATGACGGTGTCCGTGCGGCGATGGCGGGTCTGTCGGGCGTGGAGCGCACCGAGCACGCGATCGTCGGCGAGGTGTACGCCGAGACGGCCGAGCGCGGATACGCGCTGGGCCGCATCACCTGCATGGCCCATCACTGGAGCATGTCCGACGAAGAGGCCACCGACGTGGTGTGGCACCTGCGTTACGACGACGAATACCAGCGCACACCGGCGGGCTGGCGCATCCACGGTCGGGCGCTCACCGTCAACGCGATCGACGTCCGCCCTACCCGCGTTCTGCGCCGACAACGGCCGACAGCTCATCGAGCACCGGGCGCTGACCAGCGAGCAGCTTCGTCCGCGCCGCCTCCACCGGAAACCATGCCACCCGGTCGATTTCGGGAAACTCCCTGAGCGTGCCCGAGCCCTTCGGCCACTCGAGGGTGAACGTGTTGCTCACCGCTGCCTGCGGGTCCAGGTCACCGCGGACGGCGAAGACCGTGACGACCTTGCCCCCGGCCTGCTTCACCGGTCGCAGACGCAGCGGTTCGCCCGCGGGGACCGGTGAGCCGAGTTCCTCGGCGAACTCCCGTTGCGCGGCAACCCACGGATCTTCGTCGGGGGTGTACTCCCCCTTGGGAATCGACCAGACGCCGTCGTCGCGGCGCGCCCAGAACGGTCCCCCCGGGTGGCCGAGCAGGACCTCGACGACGCCGTCGACGATGCGGTAGAGCAGCAGTCCGGCACTGAGTTTCGGCACCGTGCCACGGTACGCCGCTGATCAGTACGAGCGGTCACCCTCGCTGTCGTCGACGAAGTCCCAGCGGTCCTCTTCGACCTTGACCTCCATCCGGTAGCCCAGTTCGTTGCCAGGAACCTGCTCGACGAACCAGGCATGCGCGTCGTCGGCGCTCTCGATGTCCGTGGTCGAGACGACCTCACCCTTCGGATTCAACACGCGATAGGTAGCCATGGCTCTACTGTTCCCGCTCGGGGCAGTTTGAATCAGTCGCCTTTCGGCATCGGTATGCCCTCGCTCGCGGAGAAGCGGGCGTCCTCGGCGGACGAGAGGCCGATCGAGACCACCGACCGGGCGAAGAACACATCGGTCAGATAGGCCAGCGACACCGCCCAGCGGTTGACGAACCGAGGGATGGCGTACAGGTGGTAGGCCCGGGTCACGGCCTTGGCCGGCAGCCCGGACAATCGCACGCCGAGCGGATTGGCCACCGCGTACCGCGGGCCCAGATCGACCACCAGACCCATGTTGCGGTGTTTGTAGAGCTTCTTGGTGCCGTGTCCCAGACTCGCCGCGACGTTGCGCGCCAACACCTTTCCCTGCCGGGTGGCGTGCTGCGCCGTGGGCGGCGTGATCGCGCCCGACTGGGTCAGATCCGGCACGGCGGCCGCGTCACCGGCCGCGAAGACGTCGGGGTGGCCGGGGACCTGCAGGTCCGCGTCCACCTTCAGCCGCCCCTTCTCGGTGGGCAGTCCGAGCGTCTCGATCAGGGGTGCGCCGGTGACGCCGGTGACCCACGCGACGGTGCGGGTGTCGATCCGGGTGTCGTCGGTGAGCAGGACGTGGTCGTCGTGCACCTCCTTGAGCGTCACGCCCAGTCGCACGTCGACACCCCGGCCGCGCAACACGCGTTGGGCCGCGGCGCCGAGCTTCTCCCCGACCTCCGGCATCACCTGCTCGGCGAGGTCCAGGAGCACGAACCGCACGCTGTCGGGATCGAAGCCCATCTGCTGGGCCGCCGCGTCGGCGAGCGCCCTCAGTTGGACGGCCAGTTCCGTCCCGGAGTAGGACGCGCCCACCACGACGATCGTCCGCCGTGACGCGGCCTGCGCGGGGTCTTCGTCGATGTTGGCCAGCTCGAGTTGTTCGAGGACGTGGTCGCGCAGGTACAGCGCCTCCGCGGTCGATTTGAGCCCGCGGGCGTGTTCGGCCAGGCCGGGGACGTCGAACAGCCGCGTCACCGATCCCGGCGTGAGGACCAGGCGGTCCCACGGCATGCTGCGGACCCGCTCCTCGGGGTCGGTGAACGTCAGGGTGTGCCCGTCGAAGTCCACCTCGTCGACGCGCCCGCGCACGACCCGCACACCGCGCAGGCTGTTGGCCAACGGGATCGTGACGAACCGGGCGTCCACCAGACCGCCTGCCACATCCGGCAGCAGCGGTGTGTAGAGCATGTAGTCGACGGGCGAGATGATCGTGATCTCGACCGGTTCGGAACCGGGTGTCTCACTCTTGCGCAGCTTGCGGGCCAGGTGGCGGGCGCACTCGAAGCCGGTGAACCCGCTGCCGACGATGACGACGGAGGCCATCGATCAGGTGTGCGCGGGAGTGTTGGCGAACTGATCGGTGATCGCCTGACAGAAGGCGGGCAGATCCTTCGGCGACCGGCTGGTGATCAGGTTCCCGTCGATGCAGACCTGCTGATCGACGACGGTCGCCCCGGCGTTGCGCAGGTCGGTGCGGATGCTGGGGTACGACGTGAGTGTGCGGTCCCGCACAACGTCGGCCTCCACCAGAGTCCACGGGCCATGGCAGATCGCGGCGACCGGCTTACCGGAACGCACGAAGTCGCGCACGAACGCCACGGCCGACTCGTCGAGGCGCAGCTTGTCGGGATTGACGGTGCCGCCGGGCAGGACGAGCGCGTCGAATTCGTCGACCTTCGCCTCGCCGACCGCGCGGTCGACGGAGAACGAGCCCGCGGGTTCGAGGTCGTGATTGCGCGCCTCGATCTCACCGGTCTTGACCGACAGCAGTTCGACCTGTCCGCCCGCCGTCTCCACCGCGGCGCGTGGCTGTTCGAGTTCGACCTTCTCCACACCGTCCGCGGCGAGGATGGCGATCTTGCGGCCCTGTAGTTCGTTAGGCATATGCGGTCCTTTCTCGGAGGCATTTCAGGCGTACCCGCGTGAACGGGATCGAACACCTCCGTAGGCTTCCGGGCGTGATCCCCGCCGCACTGCGCCGCGTGCCCGCCGGTCAGGTGGACGTCACCGCACCCGTGACCGTCGACGGCCTGAGCTACATCGCACCCGACGATCCGGCGATGCCCATGTACCGGGTGATCGCCAACAACCGGCGACCGGTCGCGTTGCGGGACCTGATGATCCAACCGGTGCGCAGCGGCTACATCGGCGACGGACATCAGCCCGACCCGGCCCTGGTCCCGCCCAGCGGGGCGCAGGCGGTGCCGGACGTCGACGTCGACCAGGTGTATCTGCCGGTGCGCGACGGGGTGGCCCGGTGCCAGCTGTACCGGCCGAGGTCGGCTGCGTCCGACGAGCGGCTGCCGGTGATCGTCTACTACCACGGCGGCGGGTTCACCGTCGGCGTGTCCGAGGACTGCGACTTCCTCGCCCGCAAGCTGGCGTTCACCAACTGCGCGCTGGTCGTCTCGGCGAACTACCGGTCCGCACCCGAGTTCATGTTCCCCACTCCGCTCGACGACGCGTTCGACGTGTACCGCTGGGTGGCGGCCGATGCCGGACTCCTCGGCGGCGACACCGGTCGAATCGCGGTGGCCGGCGACTCGGCGGGCTCGAATTTCGCTGCGGCACTGGCGTTGCGAGCCCGCGACGAGAACGTTCGGGTGCCCGACGCGGTGGTGATGCTCGGCGCCATGCCCGACTTCCACTTCGAACGCTGGGACTCCTTCCGCACCCAGGCCCCTCGCGGGATCGTCTACGACATGGCCTTCGCGGGATTCATCCGCGGCGCCTACGTCGGCCCGACGCCGTGGGACCATCCGTGGGTCAGCCCCATCGAGGGCGACCTGACGGGATACCCGCTCACGGTGATAACGGCCGGCACCCACGACCCGATCGTCGACTCCGCCAGAGCGTTCGGAGAGCGGATCCGGGCCGTCGGGGGCCGGACCGTCGAGTACTTCCCCGAGGGGATGCCGCACGGCTACTACTTCTTCCCCGGTGTGCATGCCGAAGAAGACGTCGCCTACGGGATCGTCGCCGAGACGCTCGCAGAACCGTTCCGCCGCTGAGGGTTTGACCGTGACCGGATATGCACGCTACGTCGCGATCGGTGACAGTCAGACCGAGGGGCTGTGGGACCGCGACGACGACGGTGGCTTGATCGGATTCGCCGACCGGCTGGCCGCTCATCTGAACACGCTCTACCCCGGGCTCGCGTACGCCAACCTGGCCGTACGTGGCCGCCGGATCGCCGACGTCCTCGACGACCAGCTGCCCCTGGCGCTGTCGATGCGGCCCGACCTGGTCACCGTCTGCATCGGGATGAACGACGTGACGCGGCCCGGCCGGTCGTTCGGCGCGGCGCTGGCCGATCTCGACGCCGTCTACGCGAGGTTGGCCGCCACCGGCGCCACGGTCGTCACCACGATGTTCCCCGACATCACCGCGATCCTCCCGGTGGGCAGGCTGATCGCCGGGCGGGTGCGCCGGATCAACGGTGTCATCCGCACCGCCGCGCACCGGCACGGGTTCCGGCTCGTCGACCTTTTTCACGCCGAGTCGATGCGCGAACCCGACACCTGGAGCGCCGACCGGGTGCACGGTTCGGCCAAGGGACACCGGCTGTTCGCCGCAGCCGCGGCCGAAGCGCTCGCCCTGCCCGGCAGCGACCACAGCTGGGCGGCCGCGGGCGCGTGTGCCGAGCAGCCGTCGTTCCGGACACGCGCGGCCTCCCAGGTGTCATGGACGCGGAACATGTTCGTGCCGCACCTGTGGGGACACTTGCGGGGCGTGTCCAGCGGCGAGGGGCTCGCGCCGCGGCGGCCGCATCTGGCGCCGGTGAAACCGTGAGCCTCCACGTCGGCCACCTCGACGTCGAAACGGTTCACGCTCCGGAAACAGGGCGCCTCAGATACCGGTCCACGACTCGTCGATCATCTCGGCGACGTTGATGACCTGCGCCTGTTTGGACTCGGGGCTCTCGATCTCCCCTGCGACGTGGGCGGCGATGAAGCGTTTGATCTCGGAGTCGATACCGCCGATCACGCGGACCACCTCGGCGCGCAGCGATTTGGACGTCACGTGGATCGAGATGTCGGACGGCCGCGGCTTCTTGACGTCGAGGATGAGCAACAGCGGATGCGCCGCCAGCGCCGACGCCCGTAACGAGATCTCTCCGTACACAACGAATTTCGGCTTGTCGATGCGTAGATCGACGGTCATGTCGATCTCGAGCGGTATTCGGATCGCGAACGTGATCATCTCACCGACGTGGCGGGTGACCCGGGGCTGCTGGATCTTCACCCGGGCGGTGACCTTGGCGATACCGCCCGGCCCCTGACCCATCGGGCCCATCTCGAACGCGTCGCCGGCGATCTCGCCGATCGCCGCGCCGACCCGTTCCTCGGTGACGGCGACTTCGAAGAACCTGCGTCCGAAGTCCTCGTAGGTCATGTGTTGGCGGTCAGACATGGTCGTCATACCGTCTCATGTCCGAGTTCAGGTGAGGTGCAACCGGGCCGTCCCGCCCCGATTCAGTTGCCCTGCTGTTGCGCGCGGGCCTCCGCGCCGGTCTGCTCGTCATCGAGAGCGTCGTCGCTGCCGGTGCGGCCGACGTAGGTGCCGGCCTCGTCGTCGTCCTGTTTCCCCGCTCGGGAGGAGGCGACCTTCTGGTCCTCGCCGACGTCGGTCTCGTTCTTGTCGGCTTCATCGCTGGGTGTGCTCACGGGGCAGGTCTACCCGCGGTCCTGCCCGGTTAACCGCGCGAAGACACGGAGGCGTGTGATCGTGACCGGCCGGGCCTCGACGTCGGCGATGACCACCGCGGGTTCGCCGTCCGGCCTACGCAGAGCGGCCACCACGTGGCGTCCAGCGGCGAGGAGTTTGTCGCACCGCGCGCCGGCCAGCATGGCGAGCAGCTCTGCACCGCTCATCGGGGCGTGATCGCCGACGGTGACCCGCGTACCCCTGCCGAGCCTGCGTCGCACCGCGACCTCGTCCCCGGCCGCGGCGTCGCGCAGCAACCGGTCGACCTCGCCCTTGCCTGCCGCACCCGCACCGCGCAGCCCCGCGAGAAACCCCGCCGCACCGGCGAACCCCTGGTTGCGCAGCAGCGCGACGCCGAGTGCGCCGCCGACCGGGACCGCCCGAGGTCCACTGCGCAGGAACTGGCCGACCATGACCGGCAACTCCCAGTACGCCCGCAGACGGGTGATCTTGAGATCCCCGCCCACCCCGGCGAGGTCGTAACGCAGGACGGCGGGGATGTGCATCGTCACGTGCGGGGACATCCGGACCTCCAGATCGACGTCGCGGATGACCGTGTCGTCGACCACCACGTCGGTCCGGACGTGGAAGGTGATGTCGCGCGGAGCGATGAACGTCGCGTAGAAGCGGTCGATGCGATCGGTGCCGCGGTGCGGCCGGCTGCCGACCGGATCCTCGATCTGGGCGTCGGGCGTGTACAGGCCCACCCATCCGGCACGGTCGTGGGCGGCCGCCAGGCGCGGTGAGCGTTCGACGGCGGACAGCAGGTCGGACTGGGTGAAGGGCATATGGTCGCCTCTCTGTCGCGCCCGGGATCGAACTGTGAGTACCGTGAGTGTTGCGGTACTTGAGGAGGACGGCAATGAGCAACAACGGACCATTCGGTTTCGACCCCGACGACTTCGACCGGGTCGCCCGCGAGGCGTTGGAAGGTGTCGGCCGGTTCTTCACCACCTCGGGTGAGCGTGCCGGATGGAGCGCGCTGCTCGACGAGTTGGGGCGGTTCAGCCGTCCGCGGACCGAACCGGAGACCACCGGTGAGACCGGCGACGGCGTGTGGGCGATCTTCACCGTCGACGCCGACGGCGGCGCCCACATCGAGCAGGTGTACCCCACCGAGCTCGACGCGCTGCGGGCCAACAAGAACAACACCGACCCGACCCGCAAGGTGCGGTTCCTGCCGTACGGGATCGCGGTCAGCGTGCTCGACGCGAACACGCCCGACGACTCCGCGGAGTAGGCGGAAAGCGGTCGCGCCCGTGGGCCACCGGTTACGCTTTGCCGCGAGGCCATCGAGTCAGCCGTGAGGGTGGGACATGTTTCGTGAACTCTTCGTCGCCGCGACGATCGCGGGAGCCGCTGTCGGATTGGCGCCGGGCGCCGTGGCAGACCCGTCCACCGACTACCACGACGATCCGGGCCGGTATCCGACCGACGTACCGGGGATGAGTTACGAGGCCAAGCTCGGGGCGCCCTGCTACAGCTGGGAGCGCAACGTGTTCGGCCGCGGCCGTGGCGGTGAGCCGCTGCAGTGCAAGTGGATCCCCAACCAGTGGCCACCGGTGTACACCGGCTTCTGGACGACGACTTACGCACTCCACGGCGTCCAGGACATCGGCGCACCGTGCCCCGGACCACAGTCGACCGCCCAGGCCCCCGACGGCAGGCCACTGCTGTGCGTCGGCCCGCGCGGATGGCAGCCGACCGTGTTGACCGGCAGCGGTCTGCACCCGGCCTGAGACCTCCGACCATACGGATATCTGATGGCTGTATGGTCAAGCGCATGACCCACGGTGGTGTGAGTTTCGATCTGTCGACCGTGTTCAAGACGGTCGCCGAAGCGGTTCCGGACAACACGTTCCTGGTGTGGCGGGACCGTCGGCTCAGCTACGCCGAGACCAACGCCCGGGTGGACGGCGTCGCGCACTATCTGGCCTCCGTCGGGTTGGGCTGCCACACCGAACGCGACCGGCTGGAGGGCCACGAATCCGGGCAGGACCATCTCGGGATCTACCTGCGCAACGGCAACGAGTATCTCGAGGCCATGATCGGCAGCTACCGTGCGCGGGTCGCTCCGTTCAACGTGAACTACCGCTACGTCGACGAAGAGCTCACCTACCTGCTCACCGACGCCGACGCGAAGGCACTCGTCTACGCCGCGGAGTTCGCACCTCAGGTGGCCGCGGTCCGGGACCGGCTGCCGAACCTGCGCGTGCTGATCCAGGTCGCCGACGACTCGGATAATGAGTTGCTCCCCGGCGCAGTCGATTACGAATCGATCGTCACGACGCCCGCGCCCGCGGCCGGGATGCCCGTGCCGACCGGTGACGATCTCTACATCCTCTACACCGGTGGCACGACCGGGATGCCCAAGGGTGTCTTGTGGCGCCAGCACGACATCTTCCTGTCCTCGATGGGCGGGCGGCCGTTCGGCAGCGACACGTTTCTGGCCTCGTACGGGGAACTCGCCGAACGGGCGCGCTCCGGCGCAGGAGCGATGGGGCTGTTGATGATCCCGCCCTTCATGCACGGCGCTGCGCAGTGGGCCGCCTTCAACGCGGTGACGATGGGCGGCCGGCTGGCCATCCCCGACCACGTCGACCGCCTCCACCCCGACGATGCGCTCCGTGTCGCCGCCCGCGAGCGGGTGCTGAGCATCCCGATGGTCGGCGACGCGGTCGCCCGCCCCCTGCTCGACGAGATCGAACGGGGTGACTACGACCTGTCTGGCCTGGTGACGCTGACCAACGGCGGTGCACCGCTGTCGCCGACGGTGCGCGACCGCATCCTCACCGCGCTGCCGCACGTCATCGTCATGGACGCGGTGGGGTCGTCGGAGTCCGGCGCGCAGATGAGCACCTACGCCAGCGCGGGCGCCGAGGTCGAGGCCGCGACGTTCACCCCGCAGAACGACACCGCGGTCGTGTCCGCCGACTTCACCCGGGTGCTGCAACCCGGCGAGGGTCAGGGCTGGCTGGCACGGCGCGACCTCGTCCCGCTCGGCTACCTCGGAGACGCGGCCAAGACCGCGAAGACGTTCCCGACCATCGACGGGGTCCGCTGGTCGGTACCGGGTGACCGGGCGAATGTTCTGCCAGACGGTCGAATTCAGCTGCTGGGCCGTGATTCGGTGACGATCAACTCCGGCGGCGAGAAGATCTTCGCCGAGGAGGTGGAACGGGCGGTCGCCGCGCATCCGGCGGTATACGACGTCGTGGTGGTCGGCCGACCCTCCGAACGGTGGGGCAGCGAGGTCGTGGCAGTCGTGCAGTTCGCCGAGGGCGCTTCGGCGACCGACGAGGAACTCGCCGAGGTGTGTTCCCGTTCGATCGCCCGGTACAAGCTGCCCAAGGTGTTCATCCGGACCGAGAAGGTCGTTCGTTCACCCGCGGGCAAGGCCGACTACCGGTGGGCCAAATCTCTTGCCACGGAGAGCGTCAGCAACTGACGGCTGGGCGTTCTACCGTTGGCCCGTGAGTGTGACCGGCCGGACGCAATCGGTCCCGAACCTGCTCCCCGGCCGGCCTCGGGGACCGCATCGGGGCCGTGTCGGGACGCCTCGACGTCATCACCGGCACCACGTCGAGTGCTGAAATTCCGCTCTGAGTCCCTCCCGCACCTGCCGGGGATGAAATGATCGTCTCGATGGATGTGCGCTCACGGAACAACGTCCGGATCGTCGGGGCCGACCACGGGCCCACAGTCATGCTCGCGCACGGGTTCGGGTGCGACCAGAATCTGTGGCGTCTGGTGACCGCGCGGTTGGCCCCGGAGTTCCGGGTGGTCCTGTTCGACCACGTGGGCTCAGGAGCGTCGGACCCCGGCGCATGGGACGCCGATCGCTACTCGTCACTGCGCGGATACGCCGACGACATCCTCGAACTCGTCCGCGAACTCGACCTGCGCGACGTCGTGTTCGTCGGGCATTCGGTCGCGGCGATGATGGGTGTTCTCGCCGTCTGCTCCGATCCCGGCCGGTTCGCCAAACTCGTCCTGCTCACACCGTCACCGTGTTACGTCGACGACGGCGACTACCGGGGCGGCTTCTCCCGGGCCGACATCGACGAGCTCCTCGAATCCCTGGAGAGCAACTACCTCGGGTGGTCGCGCGCGATCGCCCCGACCATCATGGGCGCACCGGAGCAGCCCGAACTGTCCGAGGAGCTGGCCGAGAGCTTCTGTCGCACCGACCCGACCCGCGCACGTGTTTTTGCGCGCGCGACCTTTCTGTCGGACAACCGTGCCGATCTCGACGGCGTGTGTGTGCCCACGTTGGTCATCGAGTGCGCATACGACGCGATCGCTCCCCGGGGCGTCGGCGCGTTCGTGCACGGACACATCGCGGGCAGCACACTGGTCACCCTGGAGACCACCGGCCACTGCCCTCATCTGAGCGCCCCGCAGGAGACTGCCGAGGCCATCGCGGCATTCGCCCGGTCGACGTGACCGGCCCCGAGGGTGCGGCACCCGCACCGGAGCAGTCTGTCGAGGACCTCTACGAGCTCGCGCCGTGCGGCCAGTTCGCGACGGGGCCCGACCGGCGTATCACCGCGGTGAACGAGACGCTGGCCCGCTGGCTCGGCCGCTCCCGGGGCGAGCTGATCGGCACACCGTTCACCGAACTACTGACCGTCGGGAGCCGGATCCACTTCGAGACCCACTTCGCGCCCCTGCTGCACCTGACGGGTGAATTACAAGGCGTCGCAGTCGATCTCGTCGCCGAAGGCGGAACCCGGCTGCCCGCCCTGATCGCCGCGAACGTCAAGACCGACGCGTCGGGGAAGCCGACGACGATCCGGTTCGCACTTCAGGACGCGAGCGACCGGCGGGCCTACGAACGCGAACTCCTGGCCGAGCGGCAACGCGCCGAACAGGAACGGGCCAGGGCGACCACGCTGGCCCGCACGCTCAAGCAGTCGCTGCTGCCGCCCGCCCTCCTTGCGCCGGCGGGTCTGGAAGCCTGCGCCCACCTGCATGCGGCATCGCACGACGAGGTCGGCGGCGACTTCTACGATCTGTTCGCGCTGGCCGACGGCCGGTCGGCGTTCTTTCTGGGCGATGTCTGCGGCAAGGGTGTCACCGCGGCGACCGTCGCGTCGCTGACCCGCTACACGCTGCGGGCTGCCGCGGTGTTCGACGACGATCCGGTCGCGGTGCTTCACAATCTCGACACTGTCCTGCTCAACGAATTCGGTTCGGACCGTTCGCATTTCTGCACCGTGATCTTCGGAGTGCTCATCCACCAGGGAAGTGGCTTCGACGTGCACCTGGCCAGCGGTGGCCATCCACCGGCGCTGCTCCTGCGGGCCGACGGCAGCGTTCACAAGGTCAACACCGAGGGCGGTCAGGCCGTCGGCATCTTCGCCAACGCCCGATTCGCCTCGGCGCGCGTACACCTCGGCGCCGGTGACACGCTGGTGATGTACACCGACGGCGTCACCGAGGCCCGGATCGGCAGCGGCGCCGAGCGCTACGACGACCACGACGCGCTGATGGAACTGGCCCGCGCGCACGCGCCCACCACCGCGACCGGAATCGTCGAGACGTTGCGGAACCTGCTGGCCGACCTGGGCGCAGGCGTCGAAGACGATGCGGCGGTGCTCGCGCTCGGAGTACCGCGCTGAGCACGCTCCTGCACCACCTCGTGACCACCGCGGCCGCCGCGGATCCGGACCGCCCGGCCGTCATCGGACCCGACGGCGCCATCACGTCGTTCGCACAGTTCGACCGGCAGATCCGCTCGGTCACCGGATGGGTCGCGGCCCACAGCCGACCTGGTGACCGCATCGCGGTCATCGCCGACAACAGCACCGCCTACGCACGGCTGTACTACGGGGTGCCGCGCGCCGGCCGCGTGCTGACGTTGATCAACCAGCGGTTGAAGGCCGCCGAGCAGTACACCCAGTTGGCCGTCACCGAACCCACCGTGGTCATCGGCGACCGGCCCTACCTGGAACAACTCACCGAACTGCCCACGCTGGTCCCCTCGGTGCGGCATGTGGTGGCGGCCGAGTCACCGGAGCTCGTCGCCGCACCGGCCGACGCCGTCGTCGACGCGCGGTGCGCACCCGAGGATCCGGCCTGGCTGCTGTTCACCAGCGGGTCGACCGGGGTCCCGAAAGGTGTTGTGCACAGCCACCGTTCGATCCTGGCCGCGGTCCACGGATCGGTCATCGGCCGGGCCGTGCCCCGTGGCGGGGTGTATCTGTTGCCGTTCCCGATGTGCCACGTCGCCGGCTACAACATGCTCGTGCAGCACGCCGTCGCCGCGACCGTGGTGCTCGCGGCGCAATTCCGGGCCGACGCCATCGCCGCGACCATCAACCGGCATGCGGTGACCGCCTGTTCGCTGGCGCCGACCATGTTGCACGCACTGCTGGACCACCTGCAGGCCACCGGTGTCACTCTGCCGACACTGCGGTCGATCGCCTACGGCTCCGCCGCCATCCCGGCCGACCTGCTGCGCACCGCGCTGGATCGCCTCGACGTCGACTTCCACCAGGGCTACGGCATGACCGAGACCGGGGGCAACGTCGCCTTCCTGGGCCCCGACGACCACCGGCGCGGACTCGCCGGGCGACCCGCGATCCTGGCCGGCGCGGGACGGCCCCATCCGCATGTCGAGGTCCGGATCGGTGGCGACGGCGAGATTCTGATCCGCGGAGAGCAAGTGGCCACCCGCTACTGGCCCGATCGCCCCGCGGTGGATGCTGACGGGTGGCTGGCCACCGGCGACATCGGACGCCTCGACGCCGACGGTGGGTTGTACGTGGTGGACCGCCGCAAGGACATCGTCGTCACCGGTGGGGAGAACGTGTCCTCCCGCGAGGTGGAGGACGTCCTGAGCCGCCACCCGGACGTGGCTTCGGCCACCGTGGTCGGTGTGCCGGACGAGTACTGGGGCGAGGCGGTGTGCGCGGTCGTCGTCGCGGTCGAGGGTCGACGGCCCAGCGAATCCGCGCTCATCGAGCATGTTCGGGCCCGGCTCACCGGGTTCAAGCGGCCCCGCCACGTGCTGTTCGTCGACGCACTGCCACTGACGACGAACGGCAAGGTGGACAAGAACCGGGTCCGTCACCTGGCTCGCACGGCCTTGACATGACCCGCGGACACGAACGGCCCGCACCGTGCGCGGGTGCGGGCCGGCCGTCTGTGCGCGTCGGTCAGTTCTCAGTCTGTTCCGACTTCTGCCGCTCCTCGGCGACCTTGGCCGATCCGCGCGCGGCCTCGGCTTCGGCCTCCTTCTTGGCGGCGTCGCGCTGGGCGTCGGCCTTGTCCTGCTGCGCCTGCCCCTCCCGGTAGAGGTCGTCACGGCCGAGCACTGCGCCCGCGACCTCCTTGGCCTTGCCCTTCACCCCTTCGACCGCACCCTTGACGGCTTCCTCGGGTCCGGTGTTGCCGCTGTTGTCGTCAGCCATTGCGCTGGTCCTTCCTGGTCACAGCCTCACGTCGAGGCGTCGGGACCTCTGTTCCCAGAAGTGATCATGTGTCAAACCTGGTGTGATCCCGCCGATGGTGTCGCGTTCGTGACACCCCGCCCGGCTCCGTTTGCCGCCGATCGCCACCGGCTAACCGTCCCCCGACGAAGGGACGGTCACCGTGTTCGATTCAGTGTTTCGGGTTGCCGGCCAGGTGGCCGAAGGTGTGGGGGCTCTCGTGGGGATCCGGCACGGCACCGAGGAGCCTGCGCACACGACGCAGCGCCTCTCGGCGTCGGTCGAGATCCGTCGCTACGACCAGCGCATCGCCGCGGAGACCACGGTCTCGGCCGACGAGGAAGCCTCGCGCAACGAAGGATTCCGTCGCCTCGCGGGGTACATCTTCGGGGGCAACCGTCACGACACCGAGATCGCGATGACGGCGCCCGTCACCCAGCAGCGCGGAACCACCATCGCCATGACTGCTCCGGTGGCGCAGTCGGCGGGCGCCGCCGGTGAGTGGACGATCCGGTTCTTCATGCCGTCCAAGTGGACCATGGACACGCTTCCCACCCCGAACGACGAACGCGTGCGGTTGACGGTGGTGCCCCCCGAAACGGTCGCAGTGCTCACCTTCACCGGCGACCGCGGGCCGGGGGCCGTCGCTGGACGCACCGAAGAACTTCGAAACGCATTGCGCGACAGCGATTTCGATCCTGTCGGCGAACCGGCGGCGTGGTTCTACGATCCGCCGTGGACGCTGCCGTTCCGGCGTCGCAACGAGATCGCGATCGCCGTACGGGAGCGCACCGCGGGCTGACCGGGCGTCAGCTCATCCCGTCCCGCAACTGCTGCAGTGTCTTGGCCAGGATGCGTGAGACCTGCATCTGCGACACACCGATTTGCTCGGCGATCTGTGTCTGCGTCATCGAGGCGAAGAACCTGAGGCTGATCACGGTCCGCTCGCGTTCACTGAGCGCCGCCAGCAACGGACGCAGTGATTCGCGATCGGTGATGTGTTCCATGTCGGCGTCGACCTCGCCGAGGGTGTCGGCGAGCGAACGGGTCGTATCGTCCGCCGACGAGATGGGACTGTCGATGGACCGCAGGCTGTAGGCATCGCCGGCCACCAGGCACTCCACCACTTCCTGCCGGTCGGCCCCCAGCTCGGCGGCCAGATCGGTGGCGGTGGGCGCACGGCCCAGCGACTGCGTCAGACGCGGGGTGGCCCGGGTGATCTGCACGTGCAGGTCCTTGAGTCGGCGCGGGACATGCATCGCCCACCCGTTGTCCCGGAAGTGGCGCCGGATCTCACCGAGCATCGTGGGTACCGCGAACGACAGGAAGTTGGCGCCGTTTTCCGGGTCGAAGCGGTTGACCGCATGCATCAGTCCCACCCGGGCGATCTGCACGAGATCGTCGAGGTTCTCCCCCTTGCGGTGATAGCGGAACGCGATGTGGTCGGCCAGCGGAAGGCATCGCGTCACGATGCGTTCACGCTGCCGTCCGTGCTCGGGAGCATCGGCGGACAGCGCTGCCAGGAGCCGGAACATGTCGGGGACGTCTGAGTAGTCGTCCTGGGTACGGGTCGACGGCCTTCTGACCGAGGTCTGGAGAGTGTCATCAATGATCGTCATCGCGGGTCCTTCCGGACTCGGTGCGGACGCGAAGACAACGCCAACTAAGGCGACGCGTGCCTGCTTATCCGGGGGACGGCGGGGCTGCTGCGGCCGAGGGTTTTTCACCTGGCAGCGGGAGATCGGCGGAATGAGACCGTTGGCTCGATCGGACTACCGCCTGCAGCGGTCCGCTTTGAACTAAACGGTGACGCCTCCCGAACGGGATGAGGTTCACTCTACTCCTCCGAACCGGCTCCGTCGTTGTTGCGACGCAACCAATCCGAATAACTACGTAATCAGTCGTGGCGAAGCTGCGTCCGCAGCTAATTCGACGACGCGATGCGAAACGCGCGGGCAAACATGCAGGTAGAGGCGTACCTGAGAACCTCCTTAAGCTTGTAGTAATACGACGCATTCCGTAGTAATCTGCGTCACAGGTTGAGAAGAGCAGCCAGCGGCGAGGTCATTCGCGCAGGGCATGCCGGCTATCCCCTGGCGGCGTGCGGGTCCATTGCAGGGGTGACCGCACAACCTGTCGGGGCAACACAATCGAGGGAGTTCCACCCATGATTGACGTCGGAACCGTTCGGGTTTTCCGTCCCGACCCCTCCGCAACCGAAGCGCCACAGCAGCGCGGGCGCGCCGTCTTCTCGATCACGGCACTCTCTCCGACCCTCGCGGTGATCACCGCGGCCGGGGAGGTCGATGCCACCAACGGCCGTGAGCTCGGGCGCTACGTCGAACGCCACACCGCCTCGGCGACACAGCTGATCGTCGATCTGAGCCGGGTCACGTTCTTCGGCTCGCAGGGTTTCAGCGCGCTGCACTACATGAGCGTCAGCTGCACGAGGATCGACGTCGACTGGGTGATCGTGCCGGGCGGGGAGGTGCGCCGACTGCTGCGGATCTGCGACCCGCAGGGGGAATTGCCACTCGCCGACAGTGTCGAGTCGGCTCGCGCGCGACTCGACCGGGTCACGCGCCGGCGCCAACCCATCTCATGGGCAGGCTGACCCGACTTCTTCAGGTCGCGAGTTCGACCTCGTAGCACACCGCATACCGGCGGAAGTTCGGCGTGGGCCGGAAAAGATGTCCCGCGTCCGGTGACCACGTCACCACCCGCAGCAGGCGTTTGTATGACGGCAGTCGCTTGGCCACCAACTCGGCCAGCGCGGCGCGCGGTGCATACCCGCAGCGATCGTCAACGTCCTTCGGAAGCAGCACATCCCACATGGTTTCCTCAACCCGCATGCGAAAAGTCTCACGTGCCCACGGCCGTTCGCCGGGACCTCACGCCGTCGTGTCTCAGATCGATACCGTTTAGTGACCTTGGTCACAGACTACTGGGCCGCGTCGAAGCGCACGCGGTACATCGTCGACCAGTTCTTTCCGGTGACCAGGTACTGCCCGTCACCGGCATAGGCAATTCCATTGAGCACATTGGCATCTGACTCTCCTCGTCGCAGAGTCGAAGCGTCGGCCGAGGCAGTCACCGCGCCGGTGCCGGGGTCGATCCGGATGATCTCGTCGGTCGGCCACACATTCGCCCACACCTGGCCGTCAACGCATTCCAGCTCGTTCAGACCGGTGACCGCCGCGCCGTCGGGTCGGGTGACGCTGACGCCGCCGGTCTCGGTGAAGTCGGCGGGCGCGACGAACCGCAACCGGTCGGTGCCGTCGCTGCGGACGATCCGGTCACCGTCGAAGCAGACACCCCACCCCTCGCCGTCGATGGGCACCTCGCGCGCCGGCTCGAAAGTCGTTGTGTCCCATTCGATGGCGACACCATCGCGGTAGGTGACCTGCCAGATGCGGTTGCCCACCGCGGTCATACCCTCACCGAAGTACCCGCCGGGAAGCGGCGTCGAACGGCGGACCGCGCCGGTGGCGGGATCGAGTTCCCGCAACTGTGACTGCCCGACGAGTCCGGTGGTCTCGAACAGCGCGGCGCCGTCGAATTCGAGACCCTGGGTGAATGCCGAGGTGTCATGGGGTATTTCGCCGAGGACGGTGATGCGGAGTCCCGACTGGGCGTCCGGCGCCGCGACGGCATCGTGGGCGTCGGCACAACCCGCCGCCACCAGCGCAGCGGTGAGGCCCAACCCGGTCAGCACACGTAACCCGCTCATCACCGACATCGTGCCCCATCCCCCGCAACGGTGTTCAGCCGCGGTAGAACATCGCCGGCGGCAGGGGGCGCAGTCCTCCCCCGCTGTTGGCCGCCGCAAAAGACACCGCCGCCTGCGGGATCTCGCTGCCGAGCTGGATGTCGCCCACCCGACGGAAGCGGCCGATCACGCCGCCGACGAGGAAGTCGAGCCGATCGCCGCGGCCCAGCACCCCTGACCGCGAACCGGCCGGGGCGGAGGCGCCGAAGACGACGGGACGCACGCCGGCGAGGTAGAGCCACAGCGAGGAGTAGAGCTGGTCGTCGGCGCGCGATCTCGGGAACGTGAAGTGGTGCAGCGGGGCGCCGTCGCCAGAGGACGCGAACAGGAAGTCCTGGTCGCGTCCGGGGCCGTAGGCGTCGGGGAACTTGACGCAGACGGTGCGGACCACCGCGTCGGTACTCGTCGGCGCGACACGCACGAAGGTCGTGTACCGCCGGCCGGGGCGCAGCAACTGCGTCAGCCCGGGCGTCTGTGCCTCGTCGTCGAAGGTCACGTCGGCCTCGTACACCGGGCCGGGCTCGGCGAACAGCCGCAACGGGTCGCCGAGCACCCCGGAGACGGTCGAGCGCACAGCGGACGGCAGCGTCCCCAGAGTCTCAGACATACGGGCTGACTACCCACGCTCGGCGAATCTCAATATGACGCGGTCCGGCGGCCGAGCAACCACGCCGTACCGGACCGTTCGTCCGCCGCGAGGATGTCGAGGTCGGAGAACGCATCGATGAGCGCACCGGGTGGCACCCGGTGACGGCCCGGCGCGGCGCCGACCTCGCTCAGCGCGGCGACGGCGAGCAGACCGCCGGGCACCAGGCGCGCCACCACGGCCCGGTCCAGACGCTCGTCGCGGAACAGGTGACAGACGACGACATCGACGGGTGGCCCTGAAGGCAGCCCGCCGTCGAGGTCCACCACCTCGAACCGGCAGCGGTCGGCCACATCGTGCTGCCGTGCGGCGGCCCTGGCGTGGTCGATCGCGACCGCGGAGATGTCGAGTCCCCTCACGGAAAGGCCGCGCTGGGCCAGCCACACCGCGGTGCGACCCGGCCCGCACGCGATGTCGAGCGCGAACCCTGCAGTCGGGAAGAGTTCAGCGTGAGCGGCGAAGGCATCCGGCGGGCCGATCGACGCGGCCGCCGAGGGGCCGAGTTCTGCCCACCTGCGGTCCCAGTGGGCGCTGTCGGTCACCGCCACCCGCGGGCCTCCGGCTCCACGCGCTTGCGATCCCCGGCCGCGGAACCGGCGCACAACCGGGCGGCCACCGCCGCGGCCAGGAAACCGCCGAGCGCGGCCCATCCGTCGGCACCGGCGAGCCCCTGCTTGGCCATCAGCACCGAGGCGACGCCGGCGACGCAGACCAGTACGCCCGCGCAGCCCGCCCGGACGCCGGTGGCCGCGGCCGGATCGTCCCACCACGGGAGCGGGCGGTGCTCCAACGGTGCGAGGAACCGGAACAGCAGCGCCATGACGCCGGCGAACACGACCGCCCGAAGCGCGAGCAGCCCCCATAAATTCGGCGCATCCACGTCGTAGGCGTCCAGGCCGACGGCGTGCAGCGAGAAAGCGGAGATCGCGATCGCGGGGATGTGCCACAGGTAGAGCGTCATGGCTCCCGCGTTGCCCACCGCCACGACGTGCCAGACCCGAGGCCGCTCCGCCCACCGGCGCAGCCCCGTCGCGACGACCACGAATGCACACGACATCCACGTGCAGTGCAGTCCGAGCAGCAACGTCGGCGGTGAGGTGTTCGACACCTGCTCGACACCGGTCACCACGAGCGCGACCTCGTAGGCGCCGCTGACGGCGAGGACACACTGCGCCGCGAAGGCGGCGACCGTGCCGGCGAACGCGGCGAGCGGGCCGATCAACCGGCGTGCGTAGGCAACGCCGATCACCACCGGGATCAGCCACACCACCAGGAAGTTGACGACGCCGGCCTCGGGTGTGCCGACGGCGGATCGGATGCCGTCGACGGCCCATGCGGCCGCGAGCAGGGCGGTGACCACCAGGGCCACCACGGCGCCCGATCGCAGACGGGTCAGCACGGGCACGAAGGCAAGAGCGATCACATACACGCCCAGGAACCACAGCAGCGCCACGCTTTCGCGGCCGAGCGCGTCCGCCGACTCCGCGCCCAGGAACATGCGAACCACGAGCAGTCCGACGACCCACGCCGCCAGATACCAGAACACGGGCCGGCACAGCCGCTGCGCCCTGGTGAAAAGCCATGTACCCCACGCCGTACCGGCGTGCCAGCCGTAGGCGCCGGCAGCCCCGCCTGCCAGGAAGAACAGCGGCATCACCTGGACGACCCACGTGACCGGGGCGATGGCGGGCACCTCGCCCAGCAGATTGCCGATCCTCACTCCACCGGAGTCGATGGTGGCCAGCAACAGCGCGCAGTGGCCGAACATCACGACCACCAGGGCCGCGAGGCGGGCGACGTCCACGGCACGGTCGCGGCGTCGCACCGCGTCCTCGGTCGGACGCATGTCGAGTTCCGGCATGACTCCAGCTTCCCCGCCGAGCGTGTTCGGCGGATGCGTAGGACTACCTGCAATCATGATCGAGGATTTCTATTCGCCGAATCGGCGCGGAATACCCGTGCCGCACTGCTTGCGACTCTAGAGTGCTGCGCATGGGGTGGAGGATCTCAGCGAAGGGGACGGGCCGCTGGATGGCGCTCGCCGCCTCGCTGGCCGTCTCCGCGGCGATGGTCTACGCCCAGGACACCGATGCGCCCGCGGTCGCCGGCGAGACTCCCCCGGCCGCGGCCGCGGCCGCCCCGACGTCCGTGCCCGAGGCCCCACTGTCCATCGCGGCCCCCGCCGAGGCCGAACTGCTGGCAGCGAGCGCACCCGTCGCCGCGCGGGATTTCAAGTTCGAGTTGCCCAGCGGTGTCGCGCCGGAGGGCGGCCTGCAGGTGAAGACGATCTGGGCGGCCCGCGCCATCAGCGTGATGTTCCCGGAGATCAAGACCATCGGTGGGTATCGCCAGGATCCGTTGAAGTGGCACCCGAACGGGTTGGCCATCGACGTGATGATTCCCGACCACGGCAGTGACGAGGGCATCGAGCTCGGCAACCAGATCGCCGGGCTGGCGTTGGCCAACGCCCGCCGGTGGGGAGTGCTGCACGTCATCTGGCGGCAGGGCTTCTACCCCGGTATCGGGGCGCCGAGCTGGACGGCCGACTACGGCAACGAGACGGCCAATCACTACGACCACGTCCACATCGCCACCAACGGTGGCGGTTTCCCCACCGGGCGCGAGACCTACTACCTCGAATCGATGCGCCCGGCGCCGCCGGCCTGACTTCCGCTCGGTGTGCGGTCCACCCGCCGACTACAGCGGGCACCATGAGTTTCATGGAACAGTCGACCGGGTCAACGGCTCATCGGCACGGCTACCGCGCTCTGGTGGTCGACGACGAGACAGCGCTGGCCGAAGTGGTGGCCAGTTATCTGGAGCGCGAGCAGTTCGAGGCCTCCGTCGTCGGCAACGGCGCCGACGCCATCGCCGTCGCCCGCGGTCTCGATCCCGACGTCGTCATCCTGGACATCGGTCTGCCGGGAATCGACGGCCTGGAGGTGTGCCGGCAGTTGCGCACGTTCTCCGACGCCTACGTGGTCATGCTCACCGCCCGCAACGCGGAGATCGACACGGTTCTGGGATTGACCGTGGGTGCGGACGACTACCTCACGAAACCGTTCAGTCCTCGGGAACTCGTCGCCCGCATCAGAGCCATGCTCCGGCGACCCCGCACCCTTCCCGAGGCGGGCGTCGGTTTGCCCGCGGACAGGCCGCCGCCACGACTGCTCGGCCCGCTGAGCATCGATGTGGCCGCGCGTGAGGTCAGCCTGGACGGGGAGGCAATCCTGTTGACCCGCACGGAGTTCGACCTTCTCGATGCGCTGTCCGCACGGCCCGGGGTGGTGCTGAGCCGCCGCCAGCTCCTCGACCTGGTGCGCGAGGGGCCGTGGGTGGGCAACGAGCACCTCGTCGACGTGCACATCGGCCATCTGCGGCGCAAGCTCGGAGACGACGCGGCCAACCCCCGTTTCATCATCACCGTCCGAGGTGTGGGCTACCGGATGGGACCTGCCCGATGACCGGGCGCCCGCATACGGCACGGGGGCTGCGCCCGGGGATCGGCGCGCGCCTGTTCGCCGCACAGGCCATCGTTCTCACCGTGGGCGCTGCCACCACGGCGATGGCCGCCGCGATCGTCGGACCACCTCTGTTCCGCGACCACCTACACCAGGCCGGTGTGCCGCCGAACTCACTGGAGGAGATGCACGCCGAGGAGGCCTACGGATACGCCACCGCCATCGCCATCAGCGGTGCGCTCGCCGTCTCGGCCCTCGCCGCGCTGGCCGTCAGCTGGTACCTGAGCCGCCGGCTTCAGCGGTCGGTCACCGAGGTCGCCTCGGCGGCGACCGCGGTCGCCGACGGGAGGTACGACATCCGAGTCTCACCTCCTCACCTCGGTGAGGACTTCGACGCCCTGGCGGACGCGTTCAATCAGATGGCGTCGCAACTGCAGTCCGTCGAGGTCACCCGTCGCCGCCTGTTCAGCGACCTCGCCCACGAGATCCGCACACCGGTCGCTGTGCTGGAGGCGTACGTCGAGGCGATCGAGGACGGGGTCCGCAGCCTCACACCGCAGACCGCCGCCATGCTGCGCGACCAGACCGAACGTCTCGTGCGGTTCGCCAACGATTTCGCTGCCTTGGCACGGGCCGAGGAAAGCTCGGCATCCTTGGAGTGCGAGCTGATCGAAACCGAGTCGCTGATACGGCGGTGCGTCGCGGCGGCGCAGACCGGATACGCCCGCAAGGGCGTCGAGCTCACCACCGCAGTGGACGCCGACGTGCCTCGACTCTGGGGCGACGAGCTGCGCTTGAGTCAGGTGCTGGGCAATCTGCTCGACAATTCCTTGCGCCACACCGCATCCGGTGGACGCGTCGAGGTCGGCGCCCGGCATGACGGACACTGCGTCGCGATCCGCGTGTCCGACAACGGAGAAGGCATCGCCGCCGAGCATCTACCCCACGTCTTCGAGCGTTTCTACCGAGCCGACGCCGCCAGGGCCCGGCGAAACGGCGGCGCCGGAATCGGGTTGGCCATCGCCAAAGCACTCGTCGAGGCCCATGGCGGCACCATCACCGCGAGCAGCAGCGGACCCGGCGGCGGGACGGTCTTCACGGTGACGATGCCCGTCCGCCAACCCGCACCCCGCAGGACTGCTCCCTCCGAACCGGCGGCGCGCCCCTGAGGGTCACAGCTCCTTCAGGATTCGCTCCATGGTGGTGATCTCCTCCTGCTGCGAGGAGACGATCGCCTGTGCCATCTGCACTGCCGGGGGGAACTTCCCGCCATCGATCTCCTGCTGGGCCATCGTGATCGCACCCCTGTGATGCTCGATCATCTGGGTGAGGAACAGCCTGCTGGCCTCCACGCCCTGCGCGTTCTGCAAGTCCGTCATATCTTGCTGCGACATCATCCCGTGGCCGCCTGCACCCATTCCGGGCATGTCGCCCCCGCCCGGCATGGTGTGCCCTGGCATGTCATGACCGGGTGTCGTCGCACCCGACGACGCAGGCGCGCCTGAGACGCCCCACTCATCCAGCCAACCGCGCATCTGTTCGATCTCGGGCGCCTGAGCGCCCTTGATCTCGTTCGCGAGTGCCACCACCTGCGGGTCGATTCCCTGCTTGGCCAGCAGCATGTCGCTCATCTCGACGGCCTGTTGATGATGCGGAATCATCATCTGCGCGAACATCACGTCGGCATCGTTGTGTGCGGACGCAGCGGCGGCACTGCTGCTGGTGGGCGAGGCCGACTGCGACGTCGTCCCCGGCTGCTGGGTATCGGTCCCCGAGCCACCGCACGCGGTGAGGGTGAGCATCGATGTCACCGCTGCTGCTGCCAGGTAGCCGTACCGCCTGTTGTGCATTGCCTGCCCTTTCGTCGTCCGTAGCGATGCCGATTCTTGGCGTGCCGGATGTGGGTTGGCTCGAGGTGACGTAAAGATCTCGTCAAGGTGCGTGGAGGAGACCGATTCGTGACGGTTGCGTGATCTTGACCCGCGGCGGGTAAACGTGCCCCATCGACGAAGGGATTGACGTCATGGGTACGGGCTGGTTCGCCGAGAAACCACGTATGGCTGTGTGCAGGGCGTGCGGATATCCCACGTTGGACGTGAAGTACTGCGCGCTGTGCGCGAACGACGTGGTCGCTGCGGCGGCGCATCCCGGCCGCGATCCGTACCTGGATCTGGGGTTCACCCCGGCAGCGTGAGGAGCTCGCCGCAGGACTAGGGGCCGTTTCCGCCGCCGCGCTTCTTCTCCTCCTGCTCCCGCTTCTTCTCTTCCTTGTCCTTCTTGCCACCGGGCTCTTGTGGCGGCTGTTGGACGACGGACGACGGCGCCGACGATGCGGGGGCGCTGCTCGACGTGGGCGCGGGAGTTGTGCTGGTGCCGGCCGGACCTGTGGATGGTGCGGTGGAGAACGGGTCGGCGGCCACCGCGAGACCGGCGATGGTCAGGCAGGCGAGGATCGCGGCCGCAAAGATCGCCTTGCGGGTGCGCCCCGGCAACCGGCGCCAACGCGACGGCGCGGGTGGCGGCATGACGTAGTGAGCCGACGGGGGCAACGGCTGCTCGAGGACCCTGGTCGCGGGCCGCGGCGGCGCCGCCGTCGCGGGTGCCGCACCGGCGAACAATGCCTGAGGATCGCCGTTGAGCGCGGCGCGCATATGGGCGGCGTCGCGGAAGCGTCGGCCGGGGTCGCGGGCCATGGCGCGGTCGATCGTGCCGGCCAGTGAAGGGTCGAGGTCGGGCCGTATCTCTCTCAGCGGCCGCGGCGGGTCGTCCATGATGGCACGTGCCACGGCGACCGGCGTGTCCTGCGGGAACGCTCGGTGACCCACGATCGCCTCATATCCCACGACGCCGACCGCGTAGAGGTCGTCGGCCGCCGAGGCCGCAGCCCCGCCGACGCGCTCGGGGCTCATGTAGGCCATCGTGCCGACGATGTGGCCGGTCATGGTGTGGGCGGCCGCCCCACCGGCTTTCGCGATGCCGAAGTCCGCGACGGTGAAGCTGTCCCCCGTGGCCGACACGAGGATGTTCGCCGGTTTGATGTCGCGGTGCAGCACACCTGCGGAGTGCGCGACGGTCAGGGCGGCCAGGACCTCGTCGAGCATGGATCGCACACGATCAGGCGGCATCGGACCGTGGGCCGTGACGTCGGCGAGTGTCTGGCCGGGCAATCTCTCCATGACGATGAACGGGGTGCCGTCCTGCTCGCCGTAGTCGTGCACAGCGACGATGTTCGGGTGCGACAGCATGGCCGCCGACCGCGCTTCGTCACGGAACCGGTCGAGGGTTTCCGGCTGCGCTTTCATCGCGGGGTGCAGGAGTTTGATCGCGACGGCGCGGTTGAGTCGGGTGTCCCAGGCGTCACGCACCTCGGCCATACCGCCGGCGCCGAGCAGCCCGCGAAGCACGTAGCGCCCCGCGAACAGATCGTGCCCAGTCACGTCCATAGCCTTGCCCAACCCATCATCGCGGTGACAGCGGGTGGTGCGCACTCCGCACTCGATCACGCTGTTCGGTCCTCCGAGGAGTATCCCCTCGGCGCCCTGACGCGTTATCAGCGGAGGGCGTGGGCCGACGTCGGCCGACTGCTCAATCAGCCAAACTGCTGAGGCGCTTCGTCGCGCTGGCCTTGCGCACTGCGGCAGGGGGATCAGTCTGCGCCGCCGCCGCAGTCACCACTGTCATACGTTTCGCTTGTGCCATAGGGTTCGGACGCACTTCCGGTGCCCCCCGCCCACCGGCGCAGTCGTTCCAGGCGCTTTTCTCTACTGCGCCTGAAGCCCACGATGAACGGGATGGCGAGCATCGCGAGGAGCACGGCCGTGACGGCCCAACCGAGCGCCGCTTCGCTCATGACCGCAGGTTACGCCCGCGACTTCGCCGACATCACGCCTCCCGCGATCCGACTTCTCAGATTTACGCGCCGATCAGCCTGCCAGAACGGATGCGACTGTGCGGGCCTGGCTCGTCAGCGCGACGCACATCCTGTTGAGGTTGACGACACCCAGCAGCATTCCGGACATGACGCGGCATGCGCTGCCCGTGCCGGGAGGTGCCGTAGATCTCGGGGAGAGCGCGTACGCGCCGCAGACAGGCCACGCCCCGATTCCCTGGGTGCGCAGGACACGCTCGGCGATGAGGATCTGATACTCGCGCGGTGTCCGCTCCGGAGAGCCGACACCGCCGTGTTCCCGCCATGTCGCCGGCAGGAACTGCAGGCCGCCGTAGAACCCGTTGCCGGTGTTGATCGCCCAGTTGCCGCTGGATTCGCATTGCGCGATCGCATCCCAATTCACCGTGCTGGCTTGAGCGTTCGGCGTCGCGACCGCGATCGACGTCGCCGACAGAGCTGCTGCGGTCAGGGCCACACCCAATCCCTTGACTATGTGCACTCGAATCCCCTTCTCCGCCGAACGCTGAGAAGCGCCCCGACGTAGTGGTCGTTCTTCGATGACGGCCATTGTTACTCGTGATATCACTGTGAACATTGAGGAGACGGTGATAGTTGTTCACAAGGTTCAGATAGGCCCGCACCGTGTCCGCTGCTCGCCCCCAACGTGGAAAGGCGGCTCCCGATTTCTCGGAAACCGCCTTCTACCTCGAGGAACTCGGTCGGGCTGACAGGATTTGAACCTGCGACCACTTGACCCCCAGTCAAGTGCGCTACCAAGCTGCGCCACAGCCCGTTGCCGCGGGATTGCTCCTGCGGCAGCACGTGAGCCTACCGCACCGACGGCCGCCGATCCCAACCGCCCGCGCCACCTGCCGCGATCTCCCGTTTCCGATGGCCGCGGCGCCCAGCCGCACACCGGCCGGTGAACGCGAAAACCATGTGGTCGTCCCACATTTGATTGATCAGGACAGCGCATCGTCTGCGCCTCAGATGAAACCCGATAACCAGCACTCGAGACGCCGATAATCGACCACTGGGGGGTCAAGAGGAAGGGAAGGAATCATGGCCGAGGCCGCACTATGCACAGTGTTCGGACCGCCCGTACCCGGCCGGGAGAAGCAAGCCCTCAAGGTCTACGCCGACACGGTGGAGTACTGGGGGCGTCTCCAGAAAGAAGGGAAGATCGAGCGCTTCGACATCACCGTCCTCACGCCTACCGGCGATCTGAACGGGTTCATCCTGGCGCGCGGCAGCGCTGCGAACCTCGACGGGATTCGCCGCAGCAAGGAGTACCGGCAACTGATCAACCGCGTCCAACTCGCCGTGTCACACCTGCGAGTCTGCGACGCCTTCGTCGACGAGGGACTCGCCGAGGTCATGAGCCAGTACCAGGAAGTCGTCGAACAAGCCGACTGAACGGCGAGCTACTGCGCCTGTTCCTCCAGTTCGGGGTGCAACCCGTACAGACAGTCCAGACTGCAGAAACGGTCGCTGCCGGCCACATACGGCCAGCGGTTCCCGTCCGGGGGAACACGGCGGCAGTTCCCACATCGGCTCATCGGTCCCAACAACACAACACTCATCGCTTCTCCACACGCGCAGTCATGACCCGCATACCCTTGCATGCGGAAATCATTCGTGCCCGTCGAGGGTGCTTCGCGCGTGACGCATCGCTGACGCTGCAGGAAGTCGCACGTGGCGGCGCCACAACGCTCGTAGCCTCGGGTTGGTGACCGATACGCGTGACGACACCCCACTGTGGCTGTTCGCCGATCAGCTCGGCCCGGCCGTCCACGGCGGCGAGCACGCCCACCGCGAGGTGTTGCTCATCGAGGCCGAGCATGCGCTGCGCAAGCGCCGCTACCACCGCCAGAAGCTGCACATCGTGCTGTCGGCCCTGCGCCACGCCGACCGCGATCTCGGCGATCGCGCCACGCTCATCCGGTCCGAGACCTACACCGACGCGCTGGAACGCTTCGGCCGGCCCGTGCTCGTCCACGAACCGACGTCCTTCGCCGCCGAGAGATTCGTGCAGCGCCTCGCACAGCAGGGCCTGGTCGCCGAGGTCCTGCCCACGCCGACATTCGCGTTGCCGCGCAAGGATTTCGAGCAGTGGGCCGGCAACCGCACCCGCTTCCGCATGGAGGATTTCTACCGCGACCAACGCCGGCGCTTCGACGTGCTGATGAACGGTGCCGACCCGATCGGCAATCGATGGAACTACGACGAGGAGAACCGCGAGTCCCCTCCGAAGAAGCAGCGCACCCTCGACGTGCCCGCCCCCTACAAACCCCGCGAGGACGATATCGACGAGCAGGTCCGTCGCGACCTCGACCGCATGGATCTCGACACCGTCGGCGTCGACGGCCCTCGCCTGTTCGCCGTCACCCCGGCCGAGGCGAAACGCGCCCTGACCCGGTTCATCGAGCACCGCCTTCCGACCTTCGGCCGCTACGAGGACGCCATGATGGGCGAGGACTGGGCGATGTCGCACTCGCTGCTGTCGGTCCCGCTCAACCTCGGCGTCCTGCACCCCCTCGACGCCGTGTATGCCGCCGAACAGGCCTACCGCCGGGAGCAGGCGCCGTTGGCCGCCGTGGAGGGCTTCATCCGCCAGATCCTCGGCTGGCGCGAGTACATGTGGCATCTCTACTGGCATTTCGGCGAACGCTACGTCGACAACAACGAACTCGCGGCCCACACGCCGCTTCCGGATTGGTGGGCCGACCTCGACGCCGACGCCGTCACCGCCGAGTGCCTGCGCCACGCGCTGATGGGCCTCCGCGACCGCGGCTGGACGCACCACATCCAGCGCCTGATGATCCTCGGCAGCCACGCCCTTCAGCGGGGTTACCGCCCTCGCGAACTCACCGAGTGGTACGCCACCGCCTACGTGGACGGCTTCCGCTGGGTCATGCCCACTAACGTCGTCGGCATGAGCCAGCACGCCGACGGGGGCAAGCTCGCCACCAAGCCGTACACCTCCGGCGGCGCGTACATCAACAAGATGAGCGATCACTGCGGCGATTGCGCGTACGACCCAAAGAAGCGCGTGGGCGAGGACGCGTGCCCGTTCACCGCCGGTTACTGGGCCTTCGTGCACCGTCACCGCGACCTGCTCGAGCGCAACATGCGCACCCGGCGGGCGGTCCAGGGCCTGGACCGGCTCGGTGACCTCGAGGACGTCCTCGCGCAGGAGAAGGCGCGAACCCGCTTCTGAACCCCCGCGCCCAACGTGCGCTCATTGCGGGAAATCGCCGGGCGGTTTCAAGCGGTCGATGCAACACCCTTCTGATTGAGGAGTGTTGTGGGTTCGAATCGTGTGTTGCGGTCGAGG
>NZ_LQIU01000002.1 GCF_001499995.1 Mycobacterium sp. IS-1496 | reverse complement strand
GCCGGCCAGTCCTTCACACCTGATGTCGGCAAAACGCATGCTCGCCAACCCGAAGGCGGCAGCCACCGTACGAGCCAGACACCAGATGCAAAGGATCCAACCACCGCGATAGCGGCTACCTCACCCTGACACTGAGCCCACCGTAGCAACACCCACGCAAGCAGCCGATTGCCATCTCGGAGGTCACCGGTCATAAGCATGGGTGTTGAACCTCCGGTGGCCGGACCAACGTGGCTTGCGGAGGCGGTGGGCGACCGCCGTGCGCGTATCGGGCCCAACTTCTGGCCGAAGGCGGCACAATGACGCTATGTCCACTGCGGTGTGGATCGTCATTGCGGTATTCGCCTTCGGGGCCGTCGCCGGCGGGCTGTTGAGCATTCGGGCCTGGCTGCAGAAGCCGGCGTCTCCCGAAGTGATCGAGGCCGCGCACCGTGACGACGACAAAGAGGATTGACGGATCGGGTGTCGGGCTTGCCCCTGGATTCGGCAGTGTGGATCGGACCGGTCGGCTGTACGCCGTCGACTCTGGTCGCTCATATATGAGCCAGGATCGCCCGCGCTGCGCGCTCTGCGATCAGCATGACCGGCGCGTTGGTGTTCCCGGAAGTGATGGTGGGCATCGCCGAGGCATCCACCACGCGAAGGCCCGCAACGCGAAACACGCGGCAGTCGGTGTCGAGCACCGTGGTGTCCGACCGCGGCACACCACGCGCGTCGAAAGCTCCCATGGCGCAGGTGCCCACCGGATGGAAGATCGTGGTCCCCAGTTCACCCGCTGCCGTCTGCAGGTCATCGTCGCTCACCAGTTGCGGGCCGGGCAGCATCTCTTCGCGGTGGTAGCGGGCCAGGGCCGGCGCCGCCATGATCTGCCGGGTCATCCGAAGGCCGCGCACGGCGACGTCACGATCTGCGTCGGTGGACAGGTAGTTGCACGAGATCTTCGGGTGGGCCAGCGGATCCGCATCGGCCATCCGCACGTGGCCCCGCGAGGTGGGTCGCAGATTGCAGACCGACGGAGTGATGGCGCCAAAGGGGTGCAGGGGTTCGCCGAACTTCGCCAATGACAAGGGCTGCACATGCCACTCCAAGTCGGGGCTGGCCAGCGCGGGGTCGCTTTTCGCGAAGGCCCCCAGCGTGGACGGCGGCATGGTCAGGGGCCCCGATCGCAGCAGCAGGTACTGAATCCCCATGCCCGCCCGGGTGATCCAATTCCGGTACAACGTGTTGACAGTGCGCGCGCCTCGAACACGGTAAACGGTGCGAAGCTGTAGATGGTCCTGCAGGTTCTCGCCGACTCCGGGCAGATCGACGACCACCGGCACGTGATGCTGGGCGAGCAGCCCGGCCGGGCCCAGACCGGAGACCTGCATCAGGTGCGGCGAGCCGATGGCGCCGGCGCTCAGAACCACCTCCCGGCGGGCCCGGACGTCGACATGCTGGCCGTCTTTGAGCAGTCGCAGGCCGGTGACGCGGTGCTGGGCCGTGGTCCAGGCGCCGCGGCGCTGATCGTCGCGGACCTGCTCGTCCATCAACAGCTGTAAGGCCTGGGTCTGGGTGTAGACGGTGAGATTGCGGCGGTGGGAGATCGGATGCAGGAACGCGTCGGCCATCGACCAGCGCCGGCCACGCCGTTGATTGACGTGGAAGTACGCACTGCCGGAGTTGTCGCCGCGGTTGAACTCGTCGATCGGCTCGATGCCCAACTGGGCGGCGGCGGCCTGCCAGGCGTCCAGGATCTTCCAGCGCACCCGCGGCCGTTCGACGCGGATCTCACCGCCGGCGCCGTGCCAGTCGTCGGCTCCGCCGAAGTAGTCTTCCAACTCCTTGTAGATGGCCAGTGTCTGGCCAGGACGGTCCGGGCCACCCCACAGCCATCGTTCGTCGCCGGTAGCCTGCGCCCAGAGTTCGTAATCGCTGGCCTGCCCGCGCATGTGGATCATCGCGTTGATCGACGAGCAGCCGCCGATCACGCGGCCCCGCGCGTAGAGGATGCTGCGCCCGGCCAGACCTGGATCGGGTTCGGTCGTGAAGCACCAGTCGGTGCGGGGGTTGCCGATTGTGTACAAGTAGCCCACCGGCACCTTGATCCAGAACCAGTTGTCCGTGCCGCCGGCCTCAATCAGGAGCACACGGTGATCAGGGTTGGCGCTGAGCCGATTGGCGAGCAGGCAGCCCGCGCTGCCTGCGCCCACGATGATGTAGTCGAACTCGGCCACAGGGCTGGTATCCGGCACCGTTCCTCCATTGCCGTGGGATGTGTGTCCCAGTGTGCGCGATGACGGCCCGGTCCAAGCGCATCCCGTTGTATGCGAGCTTGCCGACATCGGGTCAGTCGTTGCGAATGGAGGCGCAACCACGGTGGGGAAGTACTGCGCAGAGTGGAGCGTGGTGAGCGGATCGTTGTGACGCGTGATGGTGCGGCGGCGGCCGAGCTGAGGCCGGTGGTAGATCCGCCGCGACGCCGGGCAGAAGCCGGCATCCCCGCGATTGCCCGTCGCGCTCTGTGCGGTGAACGAGGGCCACCGGCGAACGATGAATCACCGGTCACGGGCAGCCGCGAGAAGCTGACTTTTCGGTGGCGACCTATTTCGAGAGCGCTCGCAGCTGCCGCGTGATCCAAACCTCAGTCAATCGGCGAGTTGCGGCGCTCACTTTCCCAGAATCCTGCGGGGGCGCACGGTAGCCCTGCGTCCCGCAGCGTCAGGATGCCTGCGGGTGCTGCAGCTACGTTGTGGACCGCGTTGACCGCGGGCATCGCCGTCATGGTGTCCCATTCATGGTTGCCCCAGTGTTCCGGTGGAACGAACCGAATACGAGTCTGCACCTCCGGCTCGCCGGCGATGACGACGTGATAGTGATCGTCGTCGAACACCCAGTCGCCGTTGAGCTTCTCGGTCAGATACCAGGCCACGCGCGACTCAATGACCGTCTTGCCCTTTACTTTCGCGTTCCAGCCGCCTCGGATTGCCGCGATGGTGTCCTTCTCCATGCGGAACCATCCGAGGTCAACTGTTTCGGAGGCGGTCTGGTGCTCGACGACGAACTCCATGTCATCCACTCCGAAGCCGAGAGCAAACGCCATGCGTCGGACCGACTCGGCGAAGGTGGTGAATCCGAACTCGGCCAAACCGGCGACTTCAGGCGTCACCTCGGGCTGTCCCATACCCAACGCTTGCCATGTTTCCGCTGACTCGTAGACGGAGACATCTGCCGATTCGACGATCGACACCTTCTGCACGTCTCGGCACACGGCGGTCATCGCCGTCACCATGGTGTTGATCCAGCCGGGGTTGACGCCGGTGATGTACAACGAGCTGTTTCCCCGTTCACATGCCGCAGCGAGCTTCTCCCTTGTCTCGCCTCGGATTCCGCCGACGTTGAGGAACAGGTTCGTGCTGATGACGTCGAGGCCGCTTTCCAGTAGCCGAACCGCGTGGTCCAGGTCGGCCATGAACGGCGTGTAGAGGACGGTGTCGGCATTCAGCGCGATCAGCGCATCGATGTCCGTAGTGGCAAGCACACCGGTCCCTTGCCTGCCACACAGCGGTCCGGCGTCGGTCCCTGCTTTCTCGGCCGAGTAGGCGTAGACCCCGACCAGTTCGAGTCGGGGGTCATCGAGAATCCCTCGCATGCTCAGCTTGCGGACCTTGCCTGTGGTCCATTGGATGACGCGCAGCTTTTCCACCGAAGTCCTTACTGATAGTTACGGCACGACACGTGCCGTTAGTGGCAATGTACAGCTTAAGCTGTCCGGATGGAAGAAGTGAATCGCCGCGGAAGGCCTCGCAGTCAGGCGACCCACGACGCGATCCTCGACGCCGTTTGCGACATCTTGGTTACCGGCGGCTATTCCGAGGTATCGATGGATCGCGTTGCCACCGCCGCCGGAGTCGGGAAACACAGTTTGTATCGCCGCTGGGCATCGAAGGCGCCCTTGGTCGCTGAAGCGGTCATGAATGCTTACGGGCAGCAGAGCCCGCTGCTACTGCCAGATACCGGTGACGTCGAGGCCGATTTGAGGACTTGGCTGCTCGGACAAGCAAGATATTTCGGGTTGGAACGTAACGTTGCCCTCAGCCGGGCGCTTGCGGTTGCCTCAGCAGACGATGCCGGAGCCAACGAAGCACTCGACCGTCAGCTTGCCGGACCGCACCGAGACGCCCTGCTGCGCAGACTCCAAGCGGCCGCAGCGGCCGGCGAAATCAGAGCAAACACCGACATCGAGGCGGTCGCGGAAGCGCTCATCGGCGCCATGTTGTACCGAATCTTCAACCGCGCCACGACTGTTGACGATACCATCAGAGTCTTCAACGGAATCATCGACGCTCTGATACTCGGTTTGCGGAAAACGTAACATCGGGGAGCATGTCGGCGCGAGCGCCAGGGTCGTGTCAGGGCGATGCAAAGAAAATTGGTGCACGGAGGGACGTGTCCGACGACTTAGTCTTCGGTCATGGGCAAGGGGACAGTAAACGATTCACTACAACGGGCCTACGCGGCGATGGTTTCCGCCGATGTCGGTTCGTTCCTGCGCGCACGCGGCTTCGACATATCCGATTCGAGGTTCGAGCGGGAGCGCGGGCAGCTCTACGACGTGATTCACCTACAGCCCGACCGGCACAACGGCACCTTGTCGTGGCATGGATTCTTCGTCAACGTCGGCATCGGATCAGCGGAGGTCGATGCCGCGTGCCCTGGATACGAACGAGCGAGGCATCCCCTCAAAGGTTCACTACTGCAATGTCGTTGGGAACATCTAGCGCCCGATCTGCCGTACGAGGTGCGGTTCGACCATCGCACCGACATGCGGCAGTTCGCCGCTGCGCTCTGCGACGGCTTAGACCAGGTACTGGTCGAGATGGAAAAGATTGCCACCACAGAGCACTTGGTGCGATACGCCGTCGACAACAACTTGCTCATCGAATACGACAAGACCTGCCGGTATCTCGCTGCAATCAATGCCATCGACACACTGGCCGAATACGTGACAACGCTGCACGATTGCTTCGGACATCAAGACCGCTGGTCGATCTTCAGCCGCAACATCAGCACGGCTGCGGGACGCTGGGCGCCGGAACTGCGAAAACGTGGATTGCTCGACCCGATTGCCGCCAGTGGCGGGTTTGCGCCTCCGTGACGGCGGTGCGACTACAGCGTGCCACCGCATCGGTGAGCCGCAGGGCGGGGTTGGCGCCACAGCCACGAGCGCGCAACCAGCTGACATCGCGTGCGGCAGAGTCGCTTGGAAAATCGACCCCGTTGAGGCGGACCGTAATACCGGGTGGTTTGTACTTCACGCTCCGTAATCGGATCTGACCTCAATCCCGCACGCCGATCGCGTCTGCAATGACTTCGCGGGCATCTGTGTCGTACGCGAGAGATGCCACGTGTACCGGGACACCGAGGACAGGCGGTCGGCGGCGCCGAGTACAGAAGAGAGGATTCCGATACCCAAATCAGCTAGGGGATGACTCAGATACTCAGGGTGGGGGCTAGGGCAGCGTCGAGAATCTTCGTATCGCGTGTCGCGATAGTGAGATTGCGGCGCAGCGCCTGGGCGACGATCACGCGGTCGAATGGATCCTTATGATCCCAAGGGAGACGGCCGGCCAAGATCGCGTCGGGTGACTCGATGGGCAATTCGGTAGTGCTCATGTCAGAGATGATGTCGGCCCAGGCCGACAGGAGTGCCTCACCGTCAAGGCGCCCGAGTCGAGTCTTGATGGCGATCTCCCACGCGGAGGCGGCGGTCACCCACACGTTGCTGTTCGCGTCGGCGATAATTGCCAGCGCCGAGGCGTCCAGATCGGCCGGACTGCTCGCCAGCCATAGAAGTGTGTGGGTGTCCAGCAGCACGTTCACGATTGATCGCTCTCCCAGCGAGCCAGTTCGGAATCGGGCAGTGGCTCGTCAAAATCCCCGGGCACCAGCAGGTTTGGCAACTGCCCGAACTTTCGCGGCACCGGCTCGACAGGCACCAGCTTGGCGACGGGGCGACCGTGATTCGTGATCGTCACAGCCTTGCCTGTCCGTTGGACTTCGGCGAGCAGGGCATTGAGCCGATTCTTGGCCTCCGTGCTCGTCACGGTCGTGTCCACGCATAGAAATTAGCAGAATAACGCTAAATGCGCTAGCGCTAATAGCGCGATTTTGGGCCCGACCACCGCCGGTGGGTAGTTGCCGAGCAGATCGAGCGCCGCGGGCGTGATCATGTCCCGTCACGCGCACCCAGAGGGGTGCAAGCACTGTGCGAGGTGACTGACCCGAACTGCTGCCCCTAGATCGGTCGCTCGCCGGGAACGGCGCGAATCGACAGACTCCTGCGCTGGGCCGACACGATGTTCGGTCATGGCCATAGCGCGCAGGCCCATGCCGCAAATAGCGGCGAGCGTAAAGCCCTGCACGGCAACCGAAGACGATGGGAGGAGTGGTAGCCGGCCGGCACGAATGGATGAATCCGGGCGATGATCAATCCGATGCAATATGCAGTAGTTCACTGGTAACCGCCGTAATCGATCCCGCCGTATTCCTGCTGGGCTGAGCGGCGCCGCAATTCCGTAGGGACGAGCGAGTTTGCTGCAGAGCCATAGGGGGCTATCGGCGGGTAGTCGCTGTGAAGTTGCCGCCGCCTAACGAGAGCAGGCTCGCGTAGCACCCTCGCTGTCTTACAAACCGTCGTACAATGTTGCCATGGCCGACACGATCACATTCCGACCCGACGAAGACACATTGAGAGCGCTGGAGGTCTTGACCAAAGACGGCACGGCGGTATCTGCGGCCGTTCGATCTGCACTTATCGACGCCGCACGACGGAAGGCCGGCGCGGCGATTCGCGCCGAGGCGGAAAGGCTTGCCGAAGACGAATCCGACCGCGTTGAGGCCATGCAGGTGCTGCGCGACATGGAGACGCTGCGTGCGTGGTGAGGTCTTTCAGTTACATGCCCCGCGGGGGAGTCGCGGTCACGAGCAGTCCGGTTCCCGCTACGCTGTAGTAGTCCAGCCAGATCACCTACCCCTGTCTACGTGGCTGGTTGCACCAACATCCACGTCGGCTCGTGCCGCCACCTTTCGTCCCGAAGTTGAAATCGGCGGCGTGAACACCCGCGTGCTTGCCGAACAGGCCGCCGCAGTCGACCCGGGCCGACTCGGCAAGAGCGTCGGGTTCCTAAGCTTCGATGAGATGCGCCGCGTTGATGCGGCACTGCGCATCGTCCTCGATCTATGAGCGTCGGACCGCCTCGATAGCCTATGGATGTGCGCACTGCAGTCCAGAATCAAACCACGGCGTACCGAACGAGATCCTCCGTAAACCATTGCCGTCGGGAATATTTGACCAAACTAGGCCGAAGCCGTAGGTGAGGTCGTATTCTCCCGACCCCGCTTGGGCCACGGAGGGCAGTTCGGGTGCCACATATTCGCCAGATGAACACGGCGTAGTTTAGTTGACATAATGTGGCTTATCGGTAGTTGGGTGACCTGGGTGATTGGACCGCGGCCCGGATGGCCCGGATTCGCCCCTCGTCCGCTATGTGCGCGTTTCCAACCAACGTCGTCGGCGTGCCGCCCTGAGTCCCTCGGTGGCGCCGCCATCCAAGTACCGGCTTTTCGTCTGCGGCGGCCGATACGCCCGGACGTGTTTTCAGACATGCGCTTCGGCTACAGCCCCGCCACCACCGGCTGCAGTCTCCCAACAACGTCACAGTGACGTAATGGCTGGTCGCGACCCGGTCGGTGAATACCGCTGCTGCACAGATTGTTTCGCGACCCGGGACCATTCCATCACGTGATGAAATGGTCATCGTCGAGAGACGAGGCATTGATGGTTCGAGCTACTCCCGGTCGAGACGGTGCGGACCCGCGCATGGCGGCGGCCAGGTGATCGTGGCGCCGCTCTCGCGGACACCCCATTTGCGTTTCGATGGCTGCCGCATGTGCGGGTGCGAATCCTTCACCGGGGTGATCGCCACCGCGACCCACACCGCCGTGAGCGCCGCCGCGGCCACCGCGGACACACCGGCCGAGGTCGCCAGGAGCGCGTCCGCCGAGCTGGTACGGGACCACCAGAACGCGCCGACGCCGGCGACGGTCGACACCCCGGACAGGGAGGCTGCCGCGACGGACCACCGGAACCGGCGGCGCCGCAGCGTGACGACCGAACAGATCGCGGCGCCGGCGCCCAGCGCGGATGCGCCCAGCGGTAAACCCTCGCCTACCACCCATGCGGTGATGCCGGTGATGATCAGCACCGCGGTCGCCGCCCATGCCACGCGCCGTGCCCAGATGGGCAGATAGACGTCGTCGAGTACCCGGTGTTCAATCTGCTTGAGGGTCGCCTCGATCGACTGGTCGCGCGACCGCAGACGGAACACGGGGGCTCACCTCCTCGACAAATGCCTGGTGTTGAGGATAGTCGCGCCCACAAACCGCCTGCTCAAAACTTGCCGTCCAGGTACTCCGCGTAGGCCGGCAGATCGAGCTGACCGTGCCCGGACAACCCGATGACCACCACCTGCTCCCGCGGATCGTCCGCGACATACTTGGCCGCCGCCGCGATGGCGTGCGTCGACTCCGGTGCCGGCACGATCCCCTGCGTGCGGGCGAACTGCACACCGGCAGCGAATGCATCGGGCTGCGAGACCGCCACGCCCTCAACCAGACCCAGCTCGACGGTGTGGCTGAGCGCCGGCGCCATCCCGTGGTAGCGCAGTCCGCCGGCGTGGATCGGGTCGGGCACGAAATCCATGCCCAGCGTGTGCATCTTGAGCAGCGGGGTCAGCCCGGCCACGTCGCCATGGTCGTAGCGGTACTCGCCCTCGGTGATCGACGGGCACGCAGACGGCTCGGCGGCCACGATCCGCGGGTTCGACCGACCGTGAATCATTTCTCGCAGGAACGGGAACGACAGCCCGGCGAGATTGGAACCGCCTCCGGCGCACCCAAATACGACATCGGCGCCGTCGGCCTCCACCAGCGCCAGCTGCGCGACGGCCTCCTGGCCGATGACAGTCTGATGGAGCACCACGTGGTTGAGCACGCTACCCAGCGCGTAGCGGGCCTCCGGGTCCGCCGCGGCAACCTCGACCGCCTCACTGACCGCCATGCCGAGGCTGCCGGTAGTGTTCGGATTCTTGGCCAGGATGGCCCGCCCGGCTTCGGTGAGCGTCGACGGGCTCGAGTGCACCGTGCCGCCGTAGGTGCGCATCAGGTGTCCGCGATAGGGCTTGGACTCGTACGAGGCACGGACTTGCCATACCTCGACCTCCAGGCCGAATTGCGCCCCCGCGAAGGACAGCGCACTCCCCCATTGCCCGGCGCCGGTCTCGGTCGTCAACTTCCGCACACCGTCGATGGAGTTGTAGTAGGCCTGCGCCACCGCCGAGTTGGTCTTGTGGCTACCCACCGGGCTCACGCCCTCGTACTTGACGTAAATATGGGCTCCGGTGTTCAGGGCCTTCTCGAAGCGCCGGGCACGGATCAGCGGCGACGGACGCCACATCGTGTAGATCTCCCGCACCTCTTGCGGGATCTCGATGTAGGTCTCGGTGGCCACCTCCTGCGCGATCAACCCGCTGGCGAACAACGGCGCGAGGTCATTCGGGCCGACCGGTTCCAAGGTGGCGGGGTGCAGGTGCGGCGGGATCGGCTCGTTAAGCTCAGCCGCCAGGTTGTACCAGTGCGTCGGCACCTCGACGGTGACGAGGTCCGGATGGGTGGCGTCGAGCTGTTCGGTCATGCCGGACACCCTAATCGTCGCGTTTGCGCGGCTGAAATATCCTGGTCGAGACGACGTCGCCGTCGGCAGAAGATGCCGCCGACGATCGCGCGGATCGCCTCAGCCGGCACCGTGGACATCGTCATCAGCCGTCCATGGCGTACCGCATCGACCGGGCGAGACGGCGCGGGTGAGCGGCACCGTCGACGGTTCGCCGCGGTCGACGACTCGCTGCACGATGGTCTCCATCGCGCTCGGGCCTCGGCGGCGATCGGACCTTCGACCGTGTCGGTGCTAGTGCTTAAGCTTCCCGACCAATGGGCGCTGATCCACTCTTGAAGACCTCGGCCAGTCAAACAGGGGGCAGTTTCCTCGTCGAGAGCGGAACGACATGGGCAAGGGGGTTGGCGCGGTGACGCCGGATCCGATCGAACCTGAGGCTAATACGCCGCTCATTCTCGAGCTGGCTGAGGGCAGCCCATCGTCCAGCCGGACAGAGGCCGAGATCATCGCGCGCCCCGAGGCACGAACCCTCGATGACGCCGCCACCGCCCGTCTGCTCGCGCGCCTGCCGGCTCCGCCGGAGCCGCCCGCAACTTCGGAATCCGGGTTCACCCTGCGCGAGGCGTCACAGCCGCGCCCGAGGCCCGGCCATGTCGCCGAAGTGCCATTCCCGCCACCTGCCGGCGCGGAGGGTGATCAGCAGCGACCGGCGGTCGTCCCACCCGCACTGGAGGTCGTGCGGTATCAACCCGCAGGCGAAGTCGAACTCGCTCAAGGGGTCTCGATTACGTTCTCCGCGCCGATGGTCGCCCTCGACAGCGTTGATGCCGCGGTGGTGGTGGAGCCGCCCGTACGGCTGGACCCGCAGCCGCCGGGCGAGTGGCGCTGGATGGACCCCCGGACCCTCGTCTTCGTGCCTCAGCACGAGCGCATGCCCATGGCGACGGCCTACCGGGTCGAGATTCCGGCCGGGACCAAGGCCGCCGCGGGTGCGGCGCTCGAGCAGGACGTCGCATTCGACTTCGCAACACCCGCGCCTCGGCTCGTTGCCCGCCATCCCGAGGGACGCGACGTAAGACCCGACGGCGTCGTGCTGCTCGTGTTCGACCAGCCGGTGGACGCGGAGGCAGTCCTCGCGCGGACCACGGTCACAGCCGGGGAACACGAGACGGCCTTCCGTGCTGCCACTGCCGACGAGCTCGCCGCGGATGCCGTCGCGGCCAGGCGGGCGGCCGGGGTGCCGGAGGGGCGCATGGTTGCCTTGCGCCCGCTGGCGTCGTTCCCGCTCGACACGACCTGCACAGTGACGCTCCAAGCGGGCCTGCGGTCACTCGAAGGACCGGCGACCACAACGTCGGCGGTCACTTGGGACTTCGCCACACCCGAGCCGTTCCGTGTGCACGGCCTGGAGTCGGGCTGGCGTGGCCGGAACTCTGTACCGGGCGCCACCTGGCACATCGCGCTCAGCAACGAAGTGGACCCCGCGTCGTTCGAGGAGGCGATGGTCAGCGTCGAGCCGCCGGTCGAGCGGCTCGTGGCGTCGGTCTCCGGGTCGTACGTCCTCGTGGCTGCGGCGTCGCTGGCCGGGCAGCGCTACCACGTCACGCTGGACCCGGCGCTGCGCGACGTGTTCGGCCAAACGCTCGAGCCGTCGAACCCGGTGCCGGTGGATGTCGGGGCGCCGGAGCCGCGGCTGGCGATCCTCGGCGGCGATCATGTGATCCTGGATCCGGCGGGCGCCCCGGTGCTCGCGGTGCGCACCATCGGCCTCGACCGGGTCCGGGTGCGGGTACATCTGGTCGGGCCGCGCGACTGGCCGGCGTGGCAGAAGCGCTGGTCCGGTGACGATCTCAAGCTGCCGGGTGAGCGGGTCGCAGAGCTCGTGCTGAAGGTGCCCGGCGGCCGGCGGGCATGGTCCGACGTGGAGGTCGACCTGACCCCCTGGCTCGACGACGGGCTCGGGCAATTCGTCGTATCCGTCGAGCCGAAGGACCGAATGGCCAAGCAGGATCGGCGGCGGCTGACTGCCGCGTCCTGGGTCCAGGCAACGCGTCTCGGCGTGGACTCGCTCGTGGATGCGACCACGCTGCGGGCGTGGGTCACGGATCTCGCGACCGGCACACCAGTTAGTGGTGCGACGGTGACGCTCGGTGCCGCCTCGGCGGTGAGCGGGCAGGACGGCACCTGTGCGCTACTACTGTCCGACCTGCCGGAGCCGGTGCTGGCCGTGCGGCTGGGTCGAGACCTGGCGTTGCTGCCGTCGGGCGGGTGGCGGGGCGGCTGGCAACGCGGTGACCTCAGCGACCGCGCGGCCTGGCTCGTGTTCGACGATCGCGGGCTCTACCGCCCCGGTGAGCAGGTGCGCCTGAAGGGTTGGCTTCGCACGCTCACCGGCGGACCGACTGGAGACGTCGCGCCGGCTCCGGGTCGACTCGAGGAGGTCACCTGGACGGCCTGGGATGCGTCGCACAACGAGATCGATTCGGGCTCAGCGCATCTCGACGGGCTGGGCGGGTTCGACATCACCATCGGCCTGCCCGAGACGGTGAACCTCGGACAGGCGCGGGTGGAACTGGACGCCCGCGAAACGTGGTTCTGGCGCCACGAATTCAGGATCGCTGAGTTCCGGCGCCCCGAGTACGAGGTCAGCGCGTCCATCGCGCCGGACCGGGCCATCGCCGGCGAAACGGTCACGGCATCAACGCGGGCCGCCTATTACGCGGGCGGCCCGCTGTGTGCCGCGCCGGTCAACTGGTCGGTCACCGCGACGCCTGCGCGGTACAGCCCGCCCGGTTGGGACCGCTTCACGTTCGGCAGCGCGGCGCCCTGGTGGCGGTGGGATGCATGGGACGACGACAGCGAGGAGGTCAGCGCCTGGTTCCAGGGGTTGACCGGCGACGACGGCAGCCACCACCTCGAGATCTCCACGGCGCCCGGCCCCGAGCCCCGCGCCTGGTCGGTGTCGGCCGAAGCGACAGTCCAGGACGTCAACCGCCAGGCGTGGACGGCATCGGCGTCGGTCGTGGTCCACCCATCGACGCTGTGCGTCGGGCTGCGGTCGGAACGCTCGTTCGTCACGGGCGACCGCCCTCTCGAGATCGAGACGGTCGTCGTGGACCTCGACGGCGCTGCGCTGCCGGGGATTCCCGTCAGCGTGCGCGCCGAGCGCCGGGAGCACCGCCAGGTGGCCGGGCAGTGGCGCGAGGTGGCCGCCGAGACAGTCGAGCGGAAGACTCTGAGCGGGACCGACGCGGTGGGCGTGTCGCTCGAAGGCCTTACACCCGGCCGGTGGACGGTGGTCGTCGAGGCGGCCGACGCCGACGGACGAGCGCACCGCAGCACCCTCGAGTCCTGGGTGGGCGGCGCGGGTGCAGGCGCGGACCTGCAGGTCAAAGGCGATGAGCTGCAACTGATTCCGCACCGGCCGGCCTACATGCCCGGCGACGTGGCCGAGGTGCTGCTGCTGGCGCCCTTCACGCCGGCCTACGGGCAGGTGCTCTTGGAGCGCGACGGCGTCGTGCGCACCGAGCCGCTGCATGTCACCGACTCCTTTCACACCCTCCGCATCCCGGTGGAGGACGCGTTCACCCCCGGCGTTGACGTGCACATTTTGTTGACCGGCGCCGTCGCGCGCTCCGATGCGCCGGCCGGTGTCACGCGGCCCGCCTTCGCCTCCGGCAGCGTTCACCTCTCCGTGCCGCCGGTTTCCCGGACGCTGGCCGTGGCCATCACGCCTCGGTCGCCTGGTCTCCGGCCAGGCGAGGAAACCGTGCTGGACCTGGCGGTCACCGGTGCCGATGGAGCCCCCGTGGCCGGCGCCGGTGCCACCGTGATCGTGGTGGACGAGTCCGTGCTGGCCGTCGCGGGGTACACCAATCCGAACCCGCTCGGCGTGTTCTACCCGGGGCGGGATGCCGGTGTGGAGACGACCCGGTCGCGACCGAGAGTGCTGCTCGCACGGCCCGACACGCTCGCGCTGACCGAGGAGTCGGAACCGGACTTGGCTCTGGAGGATGGACCGCCCACCGGCGCAGTGATGCCCTCGCCTATGGCCCTGGCGATGGCGGATCGAGGCGCCGCCGTCTCGCCGCCGATCCGTGCCCGGACCGACTTCAGCGCGCTCGCCTTGTTTGCGGCCGCCGTCACCACCGATGCGAACGGTCGGGCCGCCGTCCCGGTCACGGTCCCCGACAACCTCACCCGCTACCGCGTCCTCGCCGTCGCGACCGACGGGGTTGCCCGGTTCGGTGTGGGCGAGTCCTCGCTGACCGCCCGCCTGCCCCTGATGATCCGCCCGTCGGCGCCACGCTTCCTCGCGTGGGGCGACACGTTCGAACTGCCGGTGGTCGTCCAGAACCAGGCCGACGTGCCACTCGAGGTCGACGTGGCCGTGCGAGCGAGCAACGCGGCGCTGACGGCCGGTGGCGGACGCCGCCTCGTCGTGCCCGGCAACGACCGGGCCGAGGTCCGGTTCCCGGCCACCACCGACGCGGTAGGGCAGGCCCGGTTCCAGGTCGCCGCCGCGGCAGGCCCGGACGCCGACGCCGCCACGGTGACCCTGCCCGTACGGTCGCCGGCGACAACCGAGGCCTACGCGCTGCACGGTGTTCTCGACGAGGCCGCGCTGGAGCAGCCCATCCGGGCACCCGCCGGCGCGGTCCCGTCCTTCGGAGGGCTCGAGGTCACGACATCCTCGACCGGGGTTGCGGCCCTGGCCGACGCCGTCGCGTACCTGGTCGCCTACCCGTTCGACTGCGCCGAGCAGTTGGCCTCGCGCGTGCTGGCCATCGCCGCCCTGAGCGACGTGCTGGCGGCCTTCGGTACCGAGGGGCAGGCTTCTCCGGCGGAGTTGGAGGCGGCTGTCCGACGCGACATCAAGGTGCTGACGGCGCGCCAGGGTGCAGACGGCGGTTTCGGCTGGTGGCGGCCGACCGAGGAGTCGTGGCCGTACATCAGCGTGCACGTCGGCAACGCGCTCGCTCGCGCACGGGCGAAGGGGTTCGAGGTCCCGGAGCCGGTGTCGACCGCCCTGCTCGGCTACCTGCGGACCATCGGGCGGCGATTCCCCCGCGACTACCCGGCGAATGCCCGCGCCGTGATCGAGGCCTACGCCATCTCCGTCCGGGCGGCGCTCGGCGACCCGGATCCGGCGTCGGCCCGCCAACTGGTCGTCGCCCACAGCGTGCCGGGTCAACGCGCGGACGGCGCGTTGTCCGTCGAGGGACTCGCCTGGCTGCTGCCAGTCCTGGCCGCCGATCCCGACTCACATCACGAAACGCGCGAGGTCCGGCGGGAACTCGCCAACCGCGTGGTCGAGACGCCCGGCGCCGCATCGGTGGCCGTGCGGTACGAGGACGGCGCCCATCTGCTGCTGGCGTCGGACCGGCGCGCCGACGCTGTCGTCCTCGAGGCGCTGATCGCGGACCAGCCCGACAGCGACCTCATACCCAAACTCGTGGCAGGACTGCTGGGCCACCGCACGGCGGGCCGATGGGCGACTACCCAGGAGAACTCGTTCGTGCTGCTGGCGCTCGGCCGCTACTTCGACACCTACGAGGCCGTCACGCCCGACATCACCGCGCGGCTGTGGCTAGGTGAGGACTTCGCCGGCGAGCAGGCGTTCCAGGGCCGGTCCGCCGACCGGCGCCACCTCGTCGTCCCAATGGCGACGTTGTCAACCGGGATGGGTGCACGAGATGTGCTTCTCGCCAAGGATGGTCCCGGACGGCTCTACTACCGGCTCGGTATGCGGTATGCCCCCGCTGACCTCGCCCTCGAGCCGCTCGACCGTGGGTTCGAGGTGTCCCGGACGTACGAGGCGCTCGACGACCCGGCCGACGTCCACCGCGACGATGACGGGACCTGGCACATCCGGGCCGGGGCCCGCATCAGGGTCAGCCTCCTCATGACCGCACGGGCGCGGCGCTACCACGTCGCCCTGGTGGATCCACTGCCTGCCGGACTCGAGCCGCTCGACCCATCACTGGCCACCACCGCAAGGGACGCGGCGCCCGACGGGTCCGAGGTCGGTGTCATCGGCGGACCGGGGCTCGGCGGACCCGGACGCGGTGCTGGCCATTGGTGGTGGTGGAGCCGGCCGTGGTTCGACCACGAAAACCTGCGCGACGACCGCGCCGAAGCGTTCACCTCGCTGCTGTGGGAGGGCTCGTACCGGTACCGGTACACGGCCCGCGCGACGACCCCGGGCACGTTCACCGCCGGGCCGCCCAAGGCCGAGGAGATGTACTCACCCGAAGTATTCGGCCGAGGCGCCACTGACCGGGTGGTCATTGAGTAGCTCGCCGGGCCGAAGGTGTTCCGATTTCCGATAACCGATTGCGGCCCTGCCCGCTGGTGGTGTCGATTGGGTGCACCAAACGTTACGATCGACAGGCAAGTGGCTGGGTGTCAATCCGCAACGTGTGCAGGGTTTTCCGGGCCGACAGTGAGATCCGTACCGCTACTGGCGTCCGTCGAGGCGACTGACCGTCACGGGGTACCCCGGCGCGTCGATCGAGGCGGTGCACTCACAGCGTCGCCAGAACGTGCCATCCCACGCATCGTCGTACCAGCGGATCATCATCGAACACTGCGCACCATGGCTGCACAGGCCCGCCGCGCACTTACGGCACTCGATCATGTCTTACTCCCCCGTGCAGGATGACGTGAGTTTGATTCCGCCTCAGCATTCCTACCGACGCTCCCGCCTATGTGCTAACCGACTACGACCGTCCCTGTCGGCTCGTGACCAACACGTTGTGTCACCGGGTCACCTCGAACACCTCACCTCTGATCGCCCAGCGGTCACCGAGCCCTGCAAGCGCTGATTCAGCAGCGAGCAACTCGCCGGCGACGCACAAGTGGTCGCAGGGGTCCCACTTGACGCCCTTGCCATAGGGGGCGACGAGTCGGTGCACTACGCCAAGCACTGCTCGACGCTGATCAAGCAGATGCTGTTCGATCTCAGCGGAATCCGCCGGGAGTGTTTCCGCGAGCCGTGCCACGACGTCCGGTAGGACTGTGCGGTCTGTGTGGGCTTGGACTGCGCAGATGACCCCATCGAAGATCCCCTTCATCAGTCCGCCCCACGCCGGCGTGACATCATCCGGCGGCGAGATCTCGAGCCGAAGGGCGAACGGTGCGTCGGGCGCAATTGGCTCGAGAGCCCTCGTCTCGCCGCGGGACAGCGCCAACCACACCGGGGCCAGTTTCGTTTCGTCAGCGGAGTCACCCAAGTCGATCCAGCCGAACGATGCCAGGGTTCGCCCCCGCTGCCAATGCTCGAAGGTTCCAGATCGCGGCGCGAGCGCGTAGCGGTAGCCGAACTGGTACTGCTGATCGTCCGTCGCTGGGAGCAATCCCGAGCCGTGCTCGAAACGGATCCCGTTTGCGCCGGCAATTCTGAAGGTGTCGATGTTGTAGAGGAGAAGGTTCTCGATGTCGGCTCTGGGGTGTTTCGGGCCGAAGAACGTGGCGTGCAGCACTTGATCTGCCGATGGATCCAATTCTCCGCAGTGAGTGCGGATTTCGCCTCGCAGTCGGCGCTGCCATTCAGGCAGATTCCCGAACTTGATGTAGTCGTCCGCCCACGCCTCGACCACCCCACTGCCTCTCGGTCCCCGGATTCCGTGGCGAATCTCCGGCGTCGGGGCCGTCATGGGCGGCTCAGTGCCCTCGGGTGAGACGGGTTGTGCGGCGCTGCCACCGGGGAAGCAAGTCCCGCAACGTTGGATCGGATGACCCACTTGGTTGACTGCCCACTGTTCGAGGTCGGCTAGCCGGCCCGCGCACACCTTCACATTGGTGCCGGTGAGTGCGCCCTTCTTGGTTTCTGCACCGCTTAGTGTCCAACAGTCGGCGCGATGCACGCGCGCTTGTTTCGCGCTGTACCTGCGCAAGATGTTGATGACGAAGCCATCACGGTGATTGGCACACCAGGCCAGATATCCCGCGTCATCGTCGCGGTATTCGAAAACGCTCGGTACGTTCGGGTCTTGCTCAGGCTCCAATGTGGGCCCATCGGTCTCCTCTGACTCGTCTGAGAGGTGCGATGAACGCGGATTCGACCCGTCCGCGATGAACCGCGCGTCAACCGAGGCGGTGACCTCGATGTCTTGCGGTACCAGTTCGACGTTCGATCCGTAGGCAGAGTGCCCCGCGGGCGCCCGCGTCACCGCGTAGGTCTGCCCAGTGCCCACCTCAGGGCGGAGATTGGCGACGAGCATCCCTGCGTCGGCGATCGCGACGGGGCTGATCGTGCCCAGCCCGAGAGCGTCGGCGTACTGCTGGGCGCGTTCGACGGCGTCGTGAACCGCATGCTCGCGGACCTGGCGGACCAACTCATCGCGTCGTTCTGCCGTCAGCGTCCAGCCGATATTCGTGACTCGAAATCCCTCGGTCTGCGTGACATGCCGGCTGACCCAGGACGACAGCGCGGTGAACTCGCGGAACTTCACTTGCAGGCTGACGCTTGCGTGGTGCTCGAGCGGCAGCAGTTCACCGTCCTGATTCCAGGGCCGGGTCGACCAGGTGCGTAAGCGGTCAGCGGACCACCAGGTGATCGCAGGATCCTCGCCGTCCTTCAGCTCAGCCACGGATGCCTGCACGATTTCAAGATCACGTGCGACGCGCGAGTACACCGGCTCCATCGACGGGCCGGCGTAGCTGATCGAGGCGAGAACAGTACCTCGTTCCGGCGGGCGGGACGCCCCGGACATCCCGCGAACCGTGATTTCGGTAAGCATTCGATCAGAGTAGCGTCGGCCACTGACATTTCCGCGAACTTGCGATAGCGCAGCAAAGGTTTGGTGGGTGGACCGGCGAGCGCCGGGTAGAGCTCAACACAGCAGGGCCTTCACATCGCTCACCGCAGCAACCGACTCGCTACCACCGAGCGCGTTGGACGGCTTCCTCGGCCGCAGCGCTGTCGGCGACCAAGGTCACACGCACTCCGGCACCGCCAGTCCCACGCGAACCGGTCGCGACTGCGTGTGATTCGCCACCCAGGCGCCGAGCGGGTGGAACCGACTTCCGGCCGGGCTCGGCAACAGCGGGTCAGTGGTGCGGGACGCCCGTGTATTCCGGATTCGGCGGCACCGACAGCGCGATACCGATCCGATTGGTGGCACCGATGAATGCCGCGATCGAGATGCCCTCCAGGATCAGGTGATCGTCGAGTCCCAACTGCCGCAACCGGTCGAAGTCCGCATCGCGTAGCGACTGCGGATCGTTGTTCACCGCGATCGCCAGATCGGCGAGCGCGCGTTCCCGGTCGGTCAGTTCGGCGACCTGGTGATGGTCGATCGCCACGCGCTGCCCGAACGACCAGTCCCCCGCCACCTTCCCGAGCTTGTTCGCGTGGTTGGTATGGCAGTAGGCGCAACGGTTCTCGCCAGACACCACGGTGGCGATCACCTCACGTTCGCGGGCCGTGAGCCCACCGCGGCCGTCGGCGCCCAGCAGCGGCAGCAAATAGCTGTTGAGCCGGCCGAGATCATCCTCGTTGAGCGACAGCGCGCGGAACCAATTGGAGGTCAGCCCTTCCTCGCGCTGCTGCCGGGTGAAGAAGTTCTTCACGGCGGCATTGCGCAGTGCTTCGACCTCGGGCACCTCGAGTCGCGAGATCCGGGTCGGCGTCAGGCTGGAGTCGGGACGTTCGGCGATGGTGGTCATGCGCGACACTGTGCCCGCGGCTCCGGGCTTCGCCAATCCTTATGCGTCCAATGACTTTAATTACCGCGGCCACACCGACGCCTTCCGGTCAGACTGATCCGAACCGTCGTCTCCGCCCGGTCTTCGGCATCTACTGGAGTGCGATCGTGCCTTTCACGCGAACCCTCCCGGAGGCCCACCATGCTTCGCCCTCTCGTCCGCACCGCCCTGACTCTTGCCGTCCTCGCCTCTGCGGTCGCGTGCACCAGCAATGACGACAGTTCAGGCGGCTACACGCTGCGCATCGGCGCCACCTCGCCGACCGGCACCCCCGCCGGTTCACTCGGGTGGGGCGACAAGCAGGGCATCCTCGCCGAGCAGCTCAAGGACGCGGGCGTCGACAAGATCGAGTACTCGTTCTTTCAGTCCGGCAGCGATGTCGCCTCGGCGTTGTTCGCCGGCGCCGTCGATGTCGCCGCGATCGGTGACAACCCCGCCCTGCGGGCACGCAGTCGGGATCCGAAAGTGGTGCTGCTGGCCCTGGATTCGATCAACAGCGACGCCTGGCTGGTCGGCGCCAAGGGCGGCCCGACCGACATCGCGGGCCTCGTCGGCAAGAACGTCACCGCCCCGCAGGGCACCATCCGGGACCGCGCGGCCAAACAGCTGATCGACGCCGCCGGCCTCACCGGCAAGATCCAGGTCCGGGACGTGCCCACCCCCGAATCGATCGCCGGTCTGAGTTCCGGCCAGATCGACGCCACCGTCGTGACCGGTGCCAGCGCTATCGAGTTGCAGGACAAGGGCTTCCCCATCATCGACAGCCTGTCCCGGCACGGCCTGGGCAGCACGGGCACCAACATCGCATTGTCGCCCTTCACCGACGAGCACCCCGAATTCGCCGAGTCCTGGCGCCGAGCGGTCACCGCGGTCAACCGCGACATCACCGAGAACTTCGGCGACTACACGGCCTGGGTCGCGCAGACCGACGGAACCGACCTCGAATTCGTCAAGCAGTCGACGAAGGTCGACGAGTTCAACACCGAACCGTTCCCCGCCAAGGGCGTCGACCAACTCGAGGCCGCCTACGAGTTCCTCAACGCCGACGGTTCCCTGGAGAACCAGTACTCGGTGCGGGAATGGGCCGGAGCCAAGTCGTGACGGCCGTCGCCGCACCGATACATCCCGGTGTCCGCACGCCGGAACTGATCGACGTCGTCGCCGGGCACCGCCGCCGACGCAGCGTCTGGGCGCGGATCCCGCGCCCGGTGCGCCGGATGATGAGTCCGGTGTTGATCCTGGCGGCGTGGGCCATCGGTTCCGCGACCGGACTTCTGAACGCCGACCTGTTCCCGCCCCCGGCGCACGTGGCCACCACCGCATGGCGGCTGCTCACCGACGGCCAACTCGCCCTGCACGTCGGGGCCTCGGCCACCCGCGTTCTGACCGGCACCGTGGTGGGCATCCTGCTCGGCGTGTTGCTGGCGGTGCTGGCCGGGTTGACCCGCACCGGTGAGGATCTGCTCGACTGGACCATGCAGATCCTCAAGGCGGTGCCGAATTTTGCGCTCACCCCGCTGCTGATCATCTGGATGGGCATCGGCGAGGGCCCCAAGATCGTGCTCATCACGCTCGGCGTCGCGATCGCCATCTACATCAACACCTACTCCGGCATCCGCGGCGTGGATCAACAGCTGGTGGAGATGGCCCAGACCCTCGAGGCTCGGCGCTCCACGCTCATCACACAGGTGATCCTGCCCGGCGCGATGCCGAACTTCCTTGTCGGCCTGCGCCTAGGGCTGTCCAGCGCGTGGCTGAGCCTGATCTTCGCCGAGATGATCAACACCACGGAGGGCATCGGTTTTCTGATGTCGCGGGCGCAGACCAACCTGCAGTTCGACATCTCGCTGCTGGTGATCGTCATCTACGCGGTGGCCGGTCTGGCGTCCTACTCGCTGGTGCGGCTTCTGGAACGTCTGCTGCTGTCCTGGCGCAACGGGTTCGCCGGTTTCGAGGGCGCGGTATGAGCGTGGTCGCGGTCCGCGGCGTGCGGCGCGCATTCGGAGCGCAACAGGTCCTCGACAGCCTCGACCTGGACGTCGCCGACGGCGAGTTCGTCGCGATGCTGGGCAGATCGGGGTCGGGTAAGAGCACGCTGCTGCGGATCCTGGCCGGGCTCGACAACCAGGCCCAGGGTTCGGTGGTGGTGCCCCGGTCGCGCGCGGTCGTGTTCCAGAACCCCCGACTGCTGCCGTGGCGGCGCGCGCTGGCCAACGTCACGTTCGCACTACCCGACGCCGGCCCCGACGCACCCAGCCGGACCGCCCGCGGACATGCCGCCCTCGACGAGGTGGGGCTCTCGGACAAGGCGCGTGCATGGCCACTGTCGCTCTCAGGCGGTGAAGCGCAGCGGGTTTCGCTTGCCCGAGCGCTGGTGCGGGAACCGGATCTGCTGCTGCTCGACGAACCGTTCGGCGCACTCGACGCCCTGACTCGCCTCAAGATGTACCGCCTGCTGCACGATCTGTGGGCCCGCCGCCACATGGCCGTCCTCCACGTCACCCACGACGTGGACGAGGCGATCCTGCTGGCCGACCGGGTGGTCGTGCTCTCCGAAGGCCGGGTCTCGCTGGATCGCCGCGTGGATCTGCCGTTTCCCCGCAGTCGCGGCGACGACGGCTTCGACGATCTGCGCCGCACGCTGCTGGCTGAACTCGGTGTCCGGGAGGAGGTCGGCCATGACCGCAGCGGGTGACGCCGACACCCATGTCACCGACGTCCTGGTGATCGGCGGCGGTCCGGCGGCCACCTGGGCGGCGATCTCGGCCACCGAAGCGGGAAGCCAAGTCACCCTGGTTGACAAGGGATACTGCGGCACCAGCGGCGCCACCGCCGCGGGGGGCAACAACCTGTGGCTGATCCCGCCCGGGCCCCGTCGCGAGGAGTCCGTGAGGGAGCGCGAGGCCGCCGCGGGCGGTCTGACCGATGCCGACTGGATGCTGCGGGTACTGGCCTCGTCGTGGGATCGGATCGAACAACTCGCGCGGTGGGGTTACCCGTTCCCGGTCGGTGACGACGGCAGGCAACTGCGCAGCAGCCTGCAGGGCCCCGAGTACATGCGGCGGATGCGGCGCAAGGCCTACCGCAGCGGGGTCCGCATCCTCGACCATCATCCGGCCACCGCACTCACCGCGGACAGCGACGGAATCGTCAACGGCGCGGTCGGGATCGCCCGCCAGGACGGCGGACGGCCGTGGCGGGTCTCGGCCGGTTCGGTGGTCCTGGCCACCGGCGGCACCGCATTCCTGTCCGGAACGTTCGGCACCAACGTCGACACCGGTGACGGGCTGTTGATGGCCGCCGAGCTGGGCGCTGACCTCTCGGGCATGGAGTTCTGCACCGCCTACGCGCTCGCGCCCGAATGGGGCACCCACACCAAGGGACGCATGCTGCAGTGGGCCAGTTTCTACGACGAACACGGCCGGCCCTTCCCCACCGAACGCGGGCTGGGCGGCCGCAGGGACGCGCAATGGGCGCTGGCTCACGGTGAGCGGGTGTTCGCCAGGCTGGACCGGGCGCCCGAGCACATCCGGCAGACCATGCGCGATGCCCAACCCAACTACTTTCTGCCCCTGGACAAGGCCGGTATCGACCCGTTCGTGACCGCCTACCCGGTCCGCATGGTCTACGAGGGGTCCGTGCGCGGCACCGGAGGTCTGCGGTTGACCGGACCCGACTGTGCGACAACGGTTCCCGGCCTGTTCGCCGCGGGTGACGCCGCGACCCGGGAACTCGTCACCGGTTCGATCAGCGGGGGCGGCAGCCACAACGGTTCGTGGGCGATCGCCTCCGGCGCCTTCGCGGGCCGGGGTGCGGCGGAGTTCAGCCGGCGACACAGGGCAGGTGAGCCCGCCGAGGCCGACCGGGTGGGCCTGCGGCCAGGGCCCCGGAACGCGCCGACCGTCGACGACGTGGTGGGCACCGCGCAGGCGCACGTTCTGCCGCCGCTGCGCAGTCACCTCAAGTCGCACCAGAGGCTGACCGAATCGGCGCAAGCGCTGGAGCGGTTGTGGCGTGACATCACGGGCGGGCTGGCGCCGGTGCCGGCCCGGGAGGCGTACAAGCAGCGGCAGGCCGTCGCCATGGTTGCGGCGGCCCGGTGGATCACCGCCGCATCTTTGGCGCGCACGGAATCCCGCGGTCTGCACCGCCGGGAGGACCTCCCCGACGTCCACCACGGGCTGGGTCACCGCATCCTGGTCGGCGGGCTCGACTCGGTGTGGACCGCGGCTGATCCGGTCCTCCCACAACGAATCTCGTCGGAGGCGGTGGCATGATCGAGATCGTCGCCGCCGCCGCCTGCATCGCCTGCGACCTGTGCGTCAAGGTCTGCCCCACCGATGTCTTCGAGCGCGGCGAGGACGGTATCCCGGTGATCGCCCGCCAGTCCGACTGCCAGACCTGCTTCATGTGCGAGGCATATTGTCCCGTCGATGCGCTGTACGTCTCCCCGGTGTCGGCGCCGGTCGGCGCGGACAGTCCCCATGCGGACGAGGACGCAGTGACCCGCCACGGCCTGCTGGGCGGGTATCGCGACATGCTCGGCTGGGGCCGCGGACGCACCGCAGGAGCGTTGTTGGACCGCAATCCGGTCCTCAAAGCCGTTCCGCCCCTGCCGGAGTCGCGTCTTCCCTCGCCGGCGCCGCTGGCGGACTCGCCGTGGAACCACCCCACGGACTGACGGGTCCAGTCCTCAGACCGCCCAGACCGTCGTCTCCCGGACCGGGCGCCGCTCGAGCACCGGCAACGGCTCGCCGCCGTCGGGTGCCCAGCCCACCCGCACCAGCACCTGCGGGTACGCCTCACCGTCGAAGACCTCGCAGGCCAACGACAGTCGGCTGCGGGCATCGCTCAACGGTGTCGTCAGCGGACAGGTCGCCAAGCCCATCGACGTGGCCGCCAGCACGACATCGCTCATCACCTCACCGGCCCGCAACTGCGCGAGATCGCCGTCGCCTTCGGTGCCGAGCACGAGCAGTACCGCGTCGTCGGCCGGCGCGTCGGCGGCACTGCCGTATTGCAGGACCACGTCACCCGCGGACGACCGTCCCCAGGCGGCCTTCGGCACCACACCGAACCGCACCCCGTCGCGCTCGGAACGCACATGCAGAAACTCGAGTGAGCCCTCCGGAAGCGACTCGGCGCGGTACGGGCGCCGGTCGGCCCGCCGCTGCGCGATCGCCCCGAACAGCTCGGCGTCACCAACGCTCGGCGGCGCCTCGATCAACTCGATCAGCGCCAGGTGGTCGTCATCGTCCCGCTCGGGAAACCGGCGCACCCGCGGAGCCCATCCGCCGGCGGCGAACGCCACCACGCAGTGGTGCAGGACCGCGCCGCAACTGAGCAACACGTCGCGGCGATCGTGGTCGGTGTCGCCCAGCCGGCGAGCCCAGTCGGCGAACAGGTCGACGCCACCGGGAGTGACACGCCAGGACCAGGGCTGCGCGTTCTGCGCCGAGGGCGCGTGCGCGGCGGTGTCCAGCACACGCTCGAGCGTGGCGACATCGGGCAAACCCGCCAGGTGTCTCACCTCCACCGATACGCAGTTGACCACCGATGATAGTGGCACCTGTGACCGCGGCCATATTGTTAGTACCCTAACAATTTGCGTACGATGCAAGTATGTCGTCGTCGACCGCCACGGATCTCGACCCGCTCGCTCTGGAGCGTCAGGTCTGCTTCGCCCTCGCGGTCGCCAATCGCGCCGTCCTGGCCGTCTACCGCCCGCTGCTCGAACCGCTGGGTCTGACCCATCCGCAGTACCTGGTGATGCTGACCCTGTGGGACCACCGGAAGACCTCGACCGCGGATGCCCCGCTGTCGGTCAAGCAGATCGCCAGCGCGCTGCAGCTCGACTCGGCGACGCTCTCACCCATGCTCAAGCGGCTGGAGACCATCGGGCTGATCACCCGCACCCGCAGCACCCTGGACGAGCGCTCGATGAACGTCGAACTCACCGACGCCGGAGTCGCGCTGCGCGAACGGGCCCTGGCGATCCCTTCCGCGGTCGTCGCCCGCCTGGGCGGCGACCTGGACGAACTCGAGAACCTCCACCGCGCGCTGACCCGCATCAACTCCGCCGCCCAGGCGGCGGGCGCCCTCGACCTCTGACCACCCACCACACACAGGAGCCACCATGGCCGACGCCCGCCCGTCGTTCTTCCAGCGCATCACCTACGCCTACGGCCGGCGGCTGCCCGCCTCGATGAGCCGGTGGGTCGCCGAGGACCTCGCCGGACACGGCGCCGTCCGCAGGCACATGATCCGCATGGCCATCCCGCCGCTGCTGGTGCTGGCCCCGTTCTGGCTCCTGCCGACGTCGTTCTACGTGCGGCTGGAGATGACCGCACCGATCTACATCTGGGCGCTGCTGATGGCGCTCGCCCTGAACAAGGTATGGCGCCGTCACCGGTTGGCCCAGCACAACCTCGACCCCAAGCTGGTGGACGTGATCCAGCGCCAGAAGGACGCCCACATCCACGAGGACTACGCCCGGCGCTTCGGACCGCGCCCCGAAGAGGCCAAGTGGCAGCAGAACAGCAGCCCGTTCTGACCGGCTAGCACAGGCGCTGCGGCGATTTGGAGTTGGGTCCCGCCGGGCAGTACATTGTCCGACGGCCCGATCCCCGCTGCAGAAAGCCCACGAACATGCCTGCCACGATTCGGAGCAGCCACGGATGCCGCCGCCGGACCATCTCGCGCGGCGCACGTCGCCGGACCCTTCCGCCCATGGCGGGCCAGGCTTTCGAGATCGTCGTCACCCGGGACGCGACCGGATGGTCGGTGACCGTCCCCGAACTCGGCGCCGTCACCCACCGCACCGAACGGGCCGAAGCCGAGATGGCCGCCCGCGAGCTCATCTCCCGTCACACCGGCATCCCCCACGGCTTCGTCGCCGTCTGGTCACGCGACTGACTCCTGGCGCAAACAGCGTCACAGACCAACACATTTCGCGATCCAACCGAAGCCCAATCGTGACGTGGCGCGCCCACCGGCAGCCCGCGCCGCAGACCGCGTCGCACGTACTGTCACGCCATGCGGGTTGTCCTGGTCGCCGCCGCCGTGGCGGGCTCACTGTTCAGCATCGGTTTCGCGCCGGGCATCGCCTCGGCCGCGCCGACCACCACCGAACCCGTTGAGCGCCCGCTGAGTTCGTCCGAAGTCCTGTTCACCGGCCGGTCCGACATCGTGGACAGCGAGCCCGTGCGCGTCGAGGCGTGGAGCCCGCTCGAGAACGCCGCGGGTGTGCGTGTCTACTTCCTCTCGGGGACGCCCGCCTGCAACGGCGTCCGTGCCCTCACCACCGAGACCGCCGACACCGTCACCGTCGAACTCCAGTCGGGTCTGCTCCCCGAGGCGGCCAACCGCAGGTGCACCGCGAAGGCCGTTCTCGCTGCCACCGACGTCGCGCTCGACGCTCCGCTCGGCGGCCGAAAGGTCCTCAGCCGGTACTGAGTACCGGTCGGCGGTTACTTCCTGCCGAGATCGGGCATCCTCCGCGGGTGTGAGGCACCTCACACGCCGGTGAGCCGATGGCCTCGAAGGGGACACCCATGACCGCTGACAATCCGGTCCGACGCACCGATGTGGACAAGGCGTTGCTCGGCAGCGCCACCTACCGCAGCCTCGGGGAACAGCGCCTGACCCCCGCCGAAGAGCGCTTCGAGAAGGGCCGCCGCACCGTCGGCCTGTTCCTCGCGCCCGTCGTCACGATCGTCTTCCTGCTGCTGCCGATGAACATCCCGGCGCAGCAACAGACCCTGGCCGGCGTGCTGCTCGGCGTGATCGTGCTGTGGGTGACCGAGGCGGTTCCCATTCCCATCGGCGGTCTGCTCGGTGTGGCGGTCGTGGTCTTCCTCGGCGTCGCACCGGCCGACGACGTGCTCGGCCCGTTCGGCTCGTCGACGATCTTCACCTTCATCGGCGCCTTCATTCTGGCGCAGGCGATGCTCAAGCACGGCCTGGCACGGCGGTTCGCGTTCCGCATCCTGGCGTTGCCGCGCGCGGGCCAGTCGACCACCGGGGTGATCCTCGCCTTCGGGGCGATCACCTGTCTGCTGTCGGCGTTCGTCTCCAACACCGCGACCGTCGCGATGTTGTTGCCCACCGCGATCGGCATCCTCGGGGTGATCGCCAAACTGCTGCAGAAACAGGGCAAGGTGGCCGAGGACTTCGACCCGTTGAGGTTGCGAGTCGGTGCGGCGCTCATGTTGATGCTCGCCTACGCGGCCAGTGTCGGGGGTCTGCTGACACCCGTCGGCAGCCCACCGAATCTCATCGGGCGCGGCCTCATCGAAGAGGCCACCGGGGAACGAATCAGCTTCGGGCAGTGGATGGTCATGGCCGCACCGATCTGTCTGCTGATGTTCGCGATCCTCGCCCTCGTGCTGCTCCTGTTGAACAAACCGGAGATCAAGCACATCGACGGCGTCGCCGACTACGTGGCCCGTGAGCGCGAAGAGATGGGCACGCTCTCCCGCGCCGAGAAGAACACGTTGATCGCGTTCGGGACCACGGTGTTCCTGTGGGTGCTGCCAGGCATCGTCGCGCTCATCTTCGGCAACGACTCCGACATGTACTCCACGATCAGCGATCGGTTGGACGAGGGCACGGTCGCGGTATTCGGTGCGGCCCTGCTGTTCCTGCTGCCCACCGACTGGGAGCAGCGCGAATTCACGCTGCGCTGGCGTGACGCGGCCGCGATCGACTGGGGCACGATCGTGCTGTTCGGCACGGGGATCATCTTCGGTTCGCTGCTCGCCGACTCCGGACTGGCCGAGACCATCGGGAACTCGGTCGCCGACGCGCTCGGACTCTCCAGCGTCGTGGCCATCACGATCTTCGCCGTGCTGCTCGCCATCGTCGTCTCGGAGACCACGAGCAACACCGCGTCCGCGGCGGTCGTCGTCCCCATCGTGATCCCGGTCGCCATCGCGGCGGGCGTGAATCCGTTCGTGCCTGCGCTGGCAGCCACGTTCGCCGCATCCTTCGGCTTCATGCTCCCGGTCTCGACGCCACAGAACGCGATCGTCTACGGTTCCGGCGCCGTTCCCATCACGACGATGATCCGCTCCGGCGTCACGTTCGACATCGCGGGCGCGATCCTGATCATCGTCTTCCTGCCGCTGATGATCGCGCTGGTGGGACTGGGCGGATGAGCGCTGCGCACATCGCCGTCATCCCCGGCGACGGAATCGGCACCGAGGTGACGGCGTCGGCGCGCACCGTGCTCGACGCGGTCGCCGCCCGCCACGGGATCGACCTGGCCTACCAGGAATTCGATTGGTCCTGTGAGCGATTCACCCGTGACGGCGCGATGATGCCGGCCGACGGGATCGAGACGCTGCGCGGCTTCGACGCGATCCTGCTCGGCGCCGTCGGCTGGCCGGGCGTACCCGACCACGTCTCGCTGTGGGGCCTGCTCATCCCGATCCGACGGGCGTTCCGGCAGTACGTGAACCTGCGGCCCATCCGGGTCTTCGACGGGGTCGCCAGTCCGCTGCGCGATGCCACCGGCGTCGACTTCGTCGTCGTGCGGGAGAACGTCGAGGGCGAGTACAGCGAGATCGGTGGGCGCCTCAACCGCGGCTTCCCCGACGAGATGGCGGTCCAGGAGTCGGTGTTCAGCCGGGTCGGGATCAGCCGTATCGCCGACTACGCCTTCGACCTCGCCGAGACCCGGCGCCGGTACGTCACCTCGGCGACGAAATCCAACGGCATCGTCCACACCCTGCCGTTCTGGGACGAAGTCGTCGCCGAGCGCGCCGCACGCCATCCGGACGTGCGGTTCGACAGCGAGCACATCGACGCCCTGGCCGCGAAACTCGTCCTGCAACCGCAACGGTTCGACGTGGTGGTGGGCTCGAACCTGTTCGGAGACATCCTCTCCGACCTCGCCGCGGCGGTGGCGGGCTCCATCGGGATCGCTCCGTCGGCGAACCTCGACCCCACCAAGCAGTACCCCTCGATGTTCGAACCCGTCCACGGATCGGCGCCCGACATCGCCGGGAAGGGCGTCGCCAACCCGATCGGCGCGGTGTGGTCGGCGGCGTTGATGCTCGAGCACCTCGGACACGCCGCCGCGGCCGCCGATGTGATGACCGCGGTCGAGCGGACACTGGCGCAACCGCAGACGCGCACCGGCGACCTGGGCGGGCACGCGTCGACCGCCGACGTCACCGAGGCGTTGGCCGCCCAGTTGCGCTGACGCGCCGGCGACACCGATACGGCACACTGAGCGGTATGGCACCACAGGACCCGCTACAGCTCGGAGTGCTGGCCGGTGACGGCATCGGACCCGAGATCGTCTCGGCCACAGTGCAGATCACCGAGCGCGCGCTGGCGGCGGTATCGGTTCCGGTCGACTGGCGGCGGCTGCGTATGGGGGCCGAGGCGATCACCGGTGACGGCACTCCCCTGCCGGACGCCACGCTCGCCGCACTCGACCGTCTCGACGCGTGGCTGCTCGGCCCGCACGACAACGCGAGCTACCCCGACCCGTTCCGCGACGCCCTGTCCCCCGGCGGCACCATCCGCAAACGCTACGGGCTCTACGCCAACATCCGGCCGGCCCGCCGGCTGAGCGACACGATCCCCGCGGTGTGTCCCGCCCTCGACGTGGTGGTGGTGCGCGAGAACACCGAGGGCTTCTACTCCGACCGCAACATGTACGACGGCGCCGGCGAGTTCATGCCGACGGCGGACGTCGCGATGGCGGTCGCCGTGTTCACCCGGGAGGCCTGCGAACGCATTGCGCACCAGGCGTTCCGGCTGGCGCGCACGCGGCGCCACTCGGTCACCGTCGCCCACAAGGCCAATGTGCTGTCCAAGACGACGGGGCTGTTCCGCGACAGCTGCCTGCGGGTCGCCGAACAGTATCCCGACGTGACCGTGCGCCTCGAGCACATCGACGCGCTGGCCGCCCTCCTGGTCGCCCGTCCCGCAGAGTTCGACGTCATCGTCGCCGAGAACATGTTCGGCGACATCCTCTCCGACCTGACCGGTCAGCTCGCCGGTTCACTCGGGATGGCGCCATCGGTGAACGCGTCCGACACCAAGGCCATGGCGCAGGCTGCGCACGGTTCGGCGCCGGACATCGCCGGACGCAACACCGCCAACCCCGTCGCGATGATCCTGTCCACCGCGATGCTGCTCGAATGGCTGGCCCAACGGCACGGCCGCGCTGCGCTGATCGATGCCGCGGCGCTGATACGAGATGCGGTGTGCCGCAGCCTCGATGACGGTGTGCACACCCCCGACCTCGGCGGTGCGGCGACCACCACCGGCTTCACCGAGCACGTGCTGTCGGTGCTCGCGTCGGCCTGACCCGCTACGTCGCCTCGATCCCGTCCTTGCCGTCGGCGGCCTTCTCACCGGCGTCCTCGGTGTCGCGGCGCCGCTCGCGCAACACGAACGCCGCCAACGCCAAAACCAGGACCACGCCGCCGAGGACGCCGATCTCGACCACCGCCCTCGCGAACGCCGGTCCCTTCTCCAGCAGCGTCGCCGCCTCCACGGAGAGCACCACGATCTCCTTGATGCCGGCCAGGATTCCGACGATGAGGAACGGTTCGGCAACGATCTCGTGCGAACGCAGGCACGTGCGGACGGCGTAGAGCAGTTCGACGAAGATGAAGATCAGCAGCAGTCCGTCGAGCACTTCGAGCATCACCGTCGACGCCGGTGTGTTGCGTAGCCGCAGCATCGTGTTGAACTGCGACACCAGCAGCGCGACCGAACAGATCACCAGCACGGACGCGATGGCCCAGTAGACCGCGTCCTCGAGCATCCCGAGCGCCCGGTCGGCGAAGCGCTGCCGCTCCTGCTCTTCCGGCTTGGACTTCGTCCGTTCCGCCACCGCCACCCTCCCACCGCCGTCCGAGGCAGTCAGGCTAACCGCCGATTCGCCTGCCGGGTCAGCGATTCAGCCACCAGATGCGCGACGACAGCACGGTCGCGAAGCCACACCAGAGCGGATAGAGGGCCAACGGCGCCGCCTGTGCGCCTTTCGCCTCGACGGCGCGACGGGTCAGATCCGCACTGCTGGCGGCGAGCGCGCCCGCCGCCACCGCCGACAGCGCCAGCTTGTGCTGGTTGAAGAACAGCCACGACCAGCTGCCGTTGAGGACCAGGTTGGCGGCCAGCGCGGTGGTGTAGGCCCGCGCCTTCTCCGGTTGGCCGGTGTCGTGGTAGTGGTCGATCGTCGACGCCGAGACGGCCGCGATGTCGGCGTACAGCACCGGCCACACGATTCCGAACGCCTGCCCCGGCGGCTGGAAACTCGGCTTCTTCAGCTTCGCGTACCACGGCGAAAGGACCGGCCGGCTGGCAAGTCCGCCGAGCGCCCCGGTGGCGAACACCGTGCCGGCAGTCTTGGCGAGGGTCGACGCACGCATGGGTTCCCTTTCGACGAGTCATCATCACGTACCCCGCACCGCCGCCGGGCAACCGTGACCGCCGCTGAGCTAGCGTCAAGGACGTCGAGATGCGCTGAGGATCGGAGTTTCGGGTGGTGGGCACGGGGGTCGCGGGCTCGACCACCACCGGCACCGTGCGCCCGGCGCTGTTGGTCGGCGGTCTGAGCATCGTCGTCCTCACCGTCGCCGTGCTGCAGACGGCGGTCGTGCCGGTGCTCGGGGTCATCGAGGAACAACTCGGCGCCTCCACCGTCGCCGTGAGCTGGGCGGTCACCGCCAACCTGCTGGCCGCCATCGCGGCGACGCCGCTGCTCGGCCGTCTGGCGGATCTGTACAGCAAGAAGCGCGTGCTTCTCGGCGTGCTGGTCGTGGTGCTCGTCGGGTCGGTCCTCGCGGCGGTGACCTCGTCGTTGCCGCTGCTGATCGTCGCCCGGGTGTTGCAGGGCGCCTCGTACGCGCTGTACCCGATCAGCGTGGCGGTGTTGCGCGAGGAACTCCCGCCCGGACGGTTGGCCGGGGCCATGGCGGTCATGTCGGGCACGCTCGGCTTCGGCGGCGGCGTCGGACTGGTGGTCGTCGGGCTGTTGATGAGCGGTGACGCGGACTACCACCGCGTGTTCTGGCTGACCACCGGCTTCACTGTCGTCGTCCTCGGGATCGTCGTGTTCCTGGTACCGGCGCGCCGACGCCGCGCCGAGGGGTCGATCGACTGGCTGGGCGCCGTCGGTCTGGCGGCCGGGCTGTCGGCGGTGCTGCTGGCCGTCACCCAGGGCAACGCGTGGGGGTGGGTGTCGGCCCGAACGCTGGTCTGCGCGCTCGGCGGTGCGTCCCTTCTGGTCGTGTGGTGGATGTGGGAGAAGCGGCGCGTCCACCCTCTGGTGTCCACGCGCATGCTCACCAAGCCGGCGATGCTGCTCACCAACCTCGCCACGATCTTCGTGGGGATGGGGCTGTACTTCGCGTTCCTCGGGCTGACCCAGTTCGTCCAGATCCCGCGGGAGGCGGCCGGATACGGGTTCGGCGCCTCCGTGCTGCAGTCGAGTGTGGTGTACCTGCTTCCGGGCGCCGTCACGGGTTTCGCCGTCGCGCTGGTCAGCGGTCGCTTCATCGACCGGTACGGCGCCCGCCGTGTCCTGGTCGTCGCCGCGATGGCCGGAGTCGTCGGGTTCGTCCTGCTGGCCGTCGCACACGATCAGCCGTGGCAGGTGATCGTGGCGGGGATTCTCGCCAACGCCTACATCAGCCTCGGGTACGGCGCCCTCCCGGCACTGGTCGTCGCGGAGGTCGAGGCCGGCGAGACCGGGGTGGCCACCGGGATCAACGCGATCGCCCGCACCGTCGGCAGTTCCATGGCCGCCGCGGTCGTCGCGGTGCTGCTGGGACGCTCGGTGCCCGGCACCGATGTGCCGATGGAGAGCAGCTTCGTGGTCGTTTTCGTGGCGGGCGCCGTCACCGCGGCGCTGGCGCTGACACTGATCGCGCTCACCCGCACGCGACCGCGGGCGGTCGACCCGGATGCGCTGTCACACACCCGCGCGATGAACCACGAATGGGGTTAGCGCAGCGACGCGAGATTGCTGACCGATTTGTGCACGTCGGATTCGATGACCTTCGCCACCAGCGACCCGACCCTGGTGTTGAGCAGACCGCCGGACAGGTCGGCGACCACCCGGAAGTTCGAGCCGGTGTTCGGCTCCTCCTCGACGTGCAGCGACAGCGCGATGCAGATCGCCGGGAACCCCGTCCCGATCAGCTCGATCTCCTTGGGCTCGTCGTAACGGGTCACCCGCCAGTGGATGGTGTTGCGGAATCCCTTGACCTTGATCAACGACGACACGCAGGTGCCGACTTCGATCTCGGCCGGGACCTGGCTGCGCCAGCCTCCGAAGATCGTCAGCCACTCGTCGAACCGCCGCAGGTTGGAAGCCAACTCCCACGCCTTCTCCGGCGTGAGGTCGGATGAGACCGCCACGTCAACCGATGCCATGGCTCCCCATTACCCTGCCCGTGCGGCCAGGTAAACGGCCTGCGCGGATTCCGGACGGGACCCCGGTCACACTGCGACACTGAATCGGAAACCGCCGCACCGATCACCGCGCCCGTCGGGCGCCCTGACCGGCTGGGAAGCCGTCCGCGGCAAAGCGCGGATTCTTCTGCTGGAACCCCCTCGGGATGAGGGATTCCATTGTAAAAATGTTAAATCGTTGCGGAATCACTTGCGAAGGGTGCCGGTATCGGCGATTGTTTACGCACAGTCCGCAGGGCTGGGATCTGAGGAGGCTGCTTTCTGACCGGCACACACACCACTTCGGTGAACCAGACCGTCGACGGGGTCGCCCCCCAGAAGGGCGGCCCGGTCATCGAGATCGACCATGTGACGAAGCGGTTCGCCGACTACGTCGCCGTCGCCGACGCGGACTTCTCCATCGCCTCCGGCGAGTTCTTCTCGATGCTGGGGCCGTCCGGGTGCGGGAAGACCACGACGTTGCGGATGATCGCCGGCTTCGAGACACCGACGTCGGGCGCGATCCGACTGGAGGGCACCGATGTCTCGCGCGTCCCCCCGCACAAGCGCAACGTCAACACGGTGTTCCAGCACTACGCGCTGTTCCCGCACATGAGCGTCTGGGACAACGTCGCCTACGGCCCGCGCAGCATGAAGAAGGACAAATCCGAAGTCAAACGCCGCGTCGACGAACTGCTCGAGGTGGTCCGCCTGACCGACTTCGCCAAGCGCAAACCGGGACAACTCTCCGGCGGTCAGCAGCAGCGCGTGGCGCTGGCCCGCGCACTCGTGAACTACCCGAGTGCGCTGCTGCTCGACGAACCGCTCGGCGCGCTCGACCTCAAACTGCGCCACGCCATGCAGTTCGAGCTCAAACGGATCCAGCGCGAAGTGGGCATCACGTTCATCTACGTCACCCACGATCAGGAAGAGGCGCTGACGATGAGCGACCGCATCGCGGTCATGAACGCCGGCAACGTCGAACAGATCGGCACACCGACCGACATCTACGACCGGCCCGCGACGGTGTTCGTCGCCAACTTCATCGGACAGGCCAACCTGTGGGCGGGGCGCCAGACCGGTCGCCTCAACGGTGGCTACGTCGAAGTCGACGTCCTCGGCAGCAAGCTGAAGGCGAAACCGGGTGACACCGCCATCGAGGCGGGCGGGCACGCGACGCTGATGGTGCGGCCCGAACGCCTCCGGGTGTCGCTGGAGCCCCCGGTGGGCGATGTCGCCGCGGCCCGGGCGACCGTGCGGGACTTGACCTTCCAGGGTCCGGTGGTGCGCCTCTCGCTGGCCGCACCCGACGATTCCCCGATCGTCGCCCACATCGGACCCGAACATCACCTGCCGTCGCTGCGCCCCGGTGACCAGGTGTACGTCTGCTGGTCGCCCGACGCCTCGCTGGTGCTGCCCGCCGCCGACATCCCGACCACCGAGGATCTCGAAGAGATGCTCGACGAGTCCTGACCCCGCACCGTCCCCGCCGTTTCCCTCCCCCGGCCCTTCTCACCATCAGAAGATCACGAAAGGCACACCAGTCATGCCCCGATCGTCAGAGCTCGACCCGCAACTGGCCGCCCGGCTCGCCGCCGCCCGGACGTCGCGGCGGCGGTTCCTCGGCGGCGGCGCCGCCGCGGCCGCTGCGCTGGCACTGGGCCCGGCGGTCCTGGCCGCGTGCGGTTCGGACGGTGGTGGCTCCGAGTCGACGGCCACCGACGACGGCGGCCCGGCCGGCGGGACGCTCCGGGTCTCGAACTGGCCGCTGTACATGGCCGACGGATTCGTCGCCGCCTTCCAGACCGCATCCGGGGTCACCGTCGACTACAAAGAGGACTTCAACGACAACGAGGAGTGGTTCGCCAAGGTCAAGGAACCGCTCTCACGTAAGCAGGACATCGGCGCCGATCTGGTCATCCCGACCGAGTTCATGGCGGCCCGCATCAACGGCCTCGGATGGCTCAACGAGATCCGTGCCGATCGCGTGCCGAACAAGAAGAACCTCCGTCCCGATCTGCTGAACTCCGCGATCGACCCGGGCCGCAACAAGACCGCGCCCTACATGACCGGCATGGTCGGCCTCGCCTACAACAAGGCCGCCACCGGACGGGAGATCACCCGGATCGAGGACCTGTGGGACCCGGCGTTCAAGGGTCGGGTCAGCCTGCTCTCCGACACCCAGGACGGCCTGGGCATGGTGATGCTGTCGCAGGGCGCCTCCCCGGAGCGGCCCTCGACCGAGGCCGTGCAGAAGGCCGTCGACCTGGTGCGCCAGCAGAAGGACAGCGGGCAGATCCGCCGCTTCACCGGCAACGACTACGCCGACGACCTCGCCGCGGGCAATGTCGCCATCGCACAGGCCTATTCGGGTGACGTGGTGCAGTTGAAGGCGGACAACCCCGATCTGGAGTTCATCGTCCCGGAGGCCGGGGGCACGTGGTTCATCGACACGATGGTGATCCCCTACACCACGCAGAACCAGAGTGCCGCCGAGGCGTGGATCGACTACGTCTACGACCGGGCCAACTACGCGAAGCTGATCGCCTTCACCCAGTTCGTGCCGGTGCTGTCCGAGATGACCGACGAACTGAACAAGATCGATCCCGGCGTCGCGTCCAACCCGCTGATCAACCCGCCGGAGTCGACGGTGAACAACCTCAAGTCGTGGGCGGCGCTGACCGACGAGCAGACGCAGGAGTACAACACCATGTACGCCGCGGTGACCGGGGGCTGACGCCCACCCATGGCAGGTGTAGCCAGCAGTAGCCGGCAGCGCAGCAGGATCGCCCCGTATCTGATGATCCTGCCCGCGCTGGCGTATCTCGCAATCTTCTTCGTGTGGCCGCTGATCTCGCTGGCGCGCACATCGTTGTCGTCAACGGGCGGGTCGGTGTTCCTGCCGACCCTGACCTTCTCGTGGGATTTCGCCAATTACGGTGAGGCGTTCTCCCGGTACTCCGATCAGATCCTGCGCTCCTTCGGCTACGCACTGACCGCGACGATCGTGTGTCTGCTGCTGGCGTATCCGCTCGCCTACGTGATCGCGTTCAAGGCCGGCCGGTTCAAGAACCTGATCCTCGGACTGGTGATCCTGCCGTTCTTCGTGACGTTCCTGATCCGCACCATCGCGTGGAAAACCATTCTCGCCGATGACGGTTGGGTGGTCAGCATCCTCGGTGCGATCGGCCTGCTGCCCAGCGACGGCCGCCTGCTGTCCACCAGTTGGGCGGTGATCGGCGGGCTGATCTACAACTGGATCATCTTCATGATCCTGCCGCTGTACGTCAGCCTCGAGAAGATCGACCCGCGGCTCATCGAAGCGTCGAAAGACCTGTACTCGTCGAACACTCGCAGCTTCACCAAGGTGATCCTGCCGCTGTCGTTACCGGGTGTGCTGGCGGGCAGCCTGCTGGTGTTCATCCCGGCCGCCGGTGACTTCATCAACGCCGAGTACCTCGGCAGTACCCAGACCACGATGATCGGCAACGTCATCCAACAGCAGTTCCTCGTGGTCAAGGACTATCCGGCGGCCGCCGCGCTGAGTCTGGTCCTGATGGGCACGATCCTGGCCGGGGTGTTGCTCTACACGCGGGCGCTGGGCACGGAGGATCTGGTATGACCACCCAAGCCGGCGCCGCGGTGGCCGTCGCGGCCGAGCAGCCCCCGCGGCCCAAAACCGTTCGAGGAACGCCGAAGTGGGGTGACTGGAGCCTGCGGATCGTCGCCGGCCTGGTGCTGCTGTACCTGTTCGTCCCGATCTTCGTGATCGTGCTGTTCTCGTTCAACGACCCCAAGGGCAAGTTCAACTACAGCTGGCAGGGCTTCACGCTCGACAACTGGCTCGACCCGTTCAAGTACCCGGCGCTGACGAACGCGATGAAGTTGAGCCTCAACGTCGCCGGGGTGTCGACGCTCATCGCGCTGGTGCTCGGCACGCTCGTCGCCATCGCGCTGGTGCGGCAACGCTGGCGCGGACAGCGTGCCGTCGACACGTTCCTGGTGCTCCCGCTCACCGCGCCCGAGGTGGTGATGGGCGCATCGCTGCTGGTGTTGTTCCTCGACCTGGGCTGGGCGACCGGTTACGTCACGATCGTGCTGGCCCACATCGCCTTCGAGGTCAGCTTCATCGCGATGACGGTGCGTGCCCGGGTGCGTGGCTTCGACTGGACACTCGAGGATGCGTCGATGGACCTGGGCGCGAGCCCGACCCGCACCTTCTTCAAGGTGACGTTGCCGTTGATCGTCCCCGGCATCGTCGCCGCGGCGATGCTGTCGTTCGCGCTGTCGCTCGACGACTTCATCATCACGTACTTCGTCAGCGGGTCGACGGTGACGTATCCGCTCTACGTCAACGCGGCCGTCAAGGCGGCGGTGCCACCTCAGATCAACGTGATCGCGACGGCCATCCTCGTGGTCAGCTTGATCCTGCTGGCGGCGGGCACGCTCTACCGCCGCAAGCGCATCGACACCTGACCGCCGTTTCGCGCCCCGGAGCGGGGTCAGGCGACTTCGACCGGCACGGGCGTCCCCCGCCCGCCGCCGCGAGCCGCGCCGATCCCCGCCGCGACGACGAACACGATGCCGACCACCGCCGCCACACCCGGCACCTGGTCCAGCGCGACGAAGCCGATGGTCAACGCGAACGCCGGTTCCAGGCTCATCAGCGTCCCGAACGCCGCGGCGCTGAGGCGGCGCAGCGCGAGGAACTCGAGGGCGAACGGGAACATCGGGAGCATGACGGCCAGGCCGAGCCCGATGAGCAGTAGCTGCGGTGTCATCCGGTCGAACACCATCGGTCCGACGACGATCGTGCCGACGAGTCCGGCCACGGGCATCGAGACCGCCAGCCCGTTGATCCCGGCGACCTGATCGCCCACCCGCTGGGTCAGCAGGATGTAGCCGGCCCAGCACACCGCGGCCGCCAGCGCGTAGAGAACGCCCACTGTGTCGACCGTTCCGGTCCACGGCTGCGTCATCAGCAGCACGCCGACCGCGGCCAGACCGGGCCAGATCACCCGCGCCACACCTGTTCCCCGCACCACCGCCACCCCGAGTGGTCCGAGGAACTCCAGCGCGCTGGCGGTGCCCATCGGGATCCGGTCGAGCGCCGCCATGAACAGCAGCGTGATCGCGGCGGTGACCACCCCGAGCGCCACGCACGCCAGCAGGCTCCGGCGGGTGAACCCCGCCCGCCGCGGGCGCAGGAAGACCAGGAACAGCAGGCCCGCCCAGGCCAGGCGCAGCCAGGCGGCGCCTTCGGCTCCGATCTGGTCGATCAGTCCCACCGCCACCGCGACGCCCAACTGCACCGACAACATCGCGGTCACTGCCATGGCCGCACCGGTGCGGGCGTCGGTGCTGGTCATCACCGCATTGATATACGGCACATCGAGCGTCGGCGTCCAACCGGTTTCGCCGGCCCGGCAGTAACGCGGGCGCGCCGGCGCACGATTCACGGTCGATCGGTTCGGGTTCCGGCGTTTGTCTCGAACTGACGAAATTTCGGCGATTCGACCCCGTCGGGGCGTCCGATGGGAAGACCATGGGGATTGACGCGCGGGTAAACGGGTACCCGCGGGTTTGTCGGGGATGGCAGCGAGGGGGACTCGTGGACATCGGTAGGGCGGCCGTCGTGGTCGCCGCCACCGCACTCTCGGTCACGGGGTGCGGATACCGTCTGGGCGCATATCCCGCCGAGCCCGCCCCGGCATCCGAACCGGTCGAGACCCGCGCCATCGCGGCGACCGCCGCAACGCCGGAGGTGCCGGAGATCCGGCAGAACGCCTCCGTCGCCGCGGCCAACCACGGCGTTCCCCCGAACGCCGACGGCGACCCCGCCTGCCCGTCCTCGCTGGCCTGGGGCAGGCAACCGGAGGGCGGCGGCGTTTTGGTCACGGTGACGACCGACTATGCGACGGCGGTCACCGTGCTCGTGCGTACCAACTCGGGTGTCGACATCGCCGACCGGGGGATCCTCGACCGGGGAGACCTGCGCCTGTTCGAATTCCCGACGATCGACGCCGCCGCGGTGACCGAGGTGCTGATCATGACGAACACCCAGCGCTGTTTCGCCGTCGCCGATCCGGTGACTTTCAACTGAGGCCGCCGAACGGGCCTCGCGGCCTCAGTCGGTACCGGATTCGTAGCCGCAGATGGCCTCGACCTTGTCCGCCGATTTGCTGGCCGGATCGAATTCGTAGTTCAGCCATTCCCGGGCCAGCCGGCGCGCCAACTCCAGCCCGATGACGCGCTGTCCGAAGCACAGCACCTGAGCGTCGTTGGACAGCACCGACCGTTCGACGGAGAAGCTGTCGTGCGCGGTGACCGCCCGGATGCCGGGCACCTTGTTGGCGCTGATCGCCACGCCCAGACCCGTACCGCAGACCAGCAGGGCGCGGTCGGCCTTGCCCTCGGCCACCATCCGGGCCGCCGCCACCGCGATGTGCGGGTAGGCCGTGTCCTCGTCGGTGCCCACGCCGATATCGGTCACCTCGACGACCCGATCGTCGGACTTCAGGTCGCCCTTGAGGGCCTCTTTGTACTCGTATCCGGCGTCGTCGGAGCCGACGACGATGCGCAGTTTGTCAGTCATTGCGGGTTGTCCCCTTTCACAGTGAGGCTTTCGGCGACCGTGCGTGCGCACATCGCCAGCGAGGTCGCCCCGGCGTCGGGGGTGCCGACGCTGCGTTCGGCCAGCGGGCGGGCGCGGCCGACCCGGGGGCGCAGGTCGGCGGTGGCACGTGCGGCGTTCTCCGCGGTCTCCGCGGCCGCCGCCCACGCCTGCTGCCAACGCTCCCCGTCGGCCACCCGCCGCTCGAGTTCCTCGACGAACGGCAGCAGCGCGTCGAGCATCGTCTTGTCGCCGGGCGCGGCGCCGCCCAGCTGAACCAGCGCGTCGTAGCCGTCCCGCATTCCCGCGGCGACGGTCGCCGAGTCAGGCCGTCCGGTGTCACCGAGGCGGGTGCCCAGCGCGCTGAGCATCGCTCCCCAGAGCACGCCGGATGTGCCGCCCGCCTTGGCCGCCCACTCCTTGCCGGCCGCGGTGAGCACAGAACCCTGCCCGGCGCCCTGCTCCACCGCGCCGGCGGCCGCCGCACGCGCCGCGGACGAGCCCTTGACCATGCCGCGGCCGTGGTCGCCGTCACCGGCGATCGCGTCGATGCGGCCGAGTTCGTCCTCGGCGCCGGCGAGCATGGTGGCCAGCGCCTCGAAGATCCTGGCGACCGTCCGGCCGCCGTCGCGCCCGGCCTCGTCGGAGCGCTCACCGACCGACGGTGCGGCGGCCGTCGCGCTGACGTCGGCGTCGCTGCGCCGCTCACCGGTCGAATCCGCAACGGATGCAGCACCTTTGCGGTATGCCGGGGTGTCCGCTGGGGCCCGCCAGTACCGTTCGAGTTCGTCGTCGAGCCACATGACCGTCAGTGAGCAGCCGGCCATGTCGAGGCTCGTCACGAGCTCGCCGACCTCGGGTTCGACGATCTCGTAACCGCGTTCGCGCAGCAGCCGCGCCACCCCACCCCACACGACGAACAGCTCTTCGTACTTGGTGCGGCCCAATCCGTTCAGGATGACCGCGATTCGCTTCGACCCGGCGTCGGCGGGAGAGTCGCCGAGCACACCGTCGACCAGCGTTCCGGCCAGACCGGCGGCGGTGGGCATGGGCTCCTCGGCGACACCCGGCTCCCCGTGGATGCCCAGGCCTACGCCCATCTGTCCCTCTGGCACCGTGAACAGGGGGTGATCCGCGCCGGGCAGCGTGCACCCGTCGAACGCGACGCCCAGTGTGCGGGTCGCCGCGTTGGACGCCTCGGCGACCCGGATCACGCCAGCGAGGTCGAGACCCTCCTCGGCGGCGGCGGATGCGCACTTGAAGACGGTGAAATCGCCCGCGATACCGCGTCGTTTGGCCTCTTCGCCCTTGGGCGCGCTGGCGATGTCGTCGGTGACCGCGAAGTAGTGGGCGTCGATACCCTCACCACGCAACTGGTCGACCGCCAGGGTGAAGTTCATGACGTCGCCGGCGTAGTTGCCCGTGACCAGCAGGACGCCGGCGTCACCGTGGGCGGCGCGCGCGACCGATGCGGCCTCCTCGGTGGACGGGGAGGTGAAGATGTTGCCCACCACTGCGCCGTCGGCGAAGCCCGCCCCGACGGTTCCGCAGAACGCCGGGTAGTGCCCGGATCCGCCGCCGATGACGACGGCCACCTTGCCGGCGCGGGTGGTGTGCGCGCGCACCACACCGCCGGGGACTCCCGCCACGTAGCGTGCATTGGCGTCGAGGAACCCGACGAGCATGTCCTCGGTGAAGCGGGCCGGATCGTTGAACAGCTTCGTCACCGCAGGCGCTCCCCCGTGTCGGTGTCGAACAGGTACACCCGTTCCGGCGGCGCCGTGACGACCACCTTCTGTTCGGGTTCGTAGGTTTCGGCAGCCGGTGTCTGCACGACGACGCCCTCCTCCAGACCGTGGACGGTGCTGGTGGACAGGCCGAACTCCAGGAGGTGTTCGAAATAGGCGACGGTGGTGGCGACACCGCGTGCGGAGTCACCGGTGATCACGCAGTCCTGCGGCCGCAGGCCCACCGTGACCGCGGTGCCGTCGGCGACGTCGGTGGCCGCGGTGTCCAGACTCCCCGCGTCGTCGCCGATCTGCACGGACACCCGGCCGTCCCGGACACGGGCGACCCCGGGTAGGACGTTGATCTGCGGTTCGCCCACGAACTGCGCGACGAACAGGTTCGCCGGATCGTCGAACACCTCGTCGGGTGTGCCGAACTGCTGTACGACGCCGGCGTCCATCACCGCGAGACGGTCCGCCAGCGACAGCGCCTCCACCTGATCGTGGGTCACCACGATCGTCGTATAACCGAATTCGCGTTGCAGCACCTTGAGTTCGCGGCGCACCCGCTGCCGGGCCGACGCGTCGAGGTGGCTGAGCGGTTCGTCGAGCAGCAGCACCGGTGGGTTGCGCACGAGCGCGCGAGCCAGCGCCACCCGCTGCTTCTGACCGCTCGACAGCCCGGCCGGGCGCAGGCCCATCAGATCGTCCATCTCGAGGCGCCGGCTGATCGAATCGACCATCTGCTCGGCGCCTTTGACCTTGCGCGCCTTCAATCCGTACAACAGGTTCTCGCGCACCGACATCGGCGGGTACAGGGCGTAGCTCTCGAACCCGACACCGATTCCCCGCTTGGCGGCGGGCAACTGGGAGATCTCCCGGTCGCCGATCTTGATGGACCCGCTGGTGACGGTCTCCAGTCCGGCGATCATCCGCAGCGTGGTCGTCTTCCCGCAGCCGGACGGCCCGAGCAGCGCGACCAGTTCGCCCGGTTCGATGGCCAGGTCGATGCCCTTGACCGCGGTGACACTCTCCCGGCCGCGCGATGCGTAAGTCTTCACCAGATCGCTCAGGGTGAGGCTCTGCGCGGTGGCGGTCCGCGGCTTCTCGGCGGTCAGACTCACTGTGCTGCCTCCAGTGTCGAGTGGTGATCGGCAGGTCCAAGACGCGAGGTGTCGCCGTCGCCGACGGCGAAGACGTGGACATCGGAGTCGGCGACCTTCATCGTCACGTCGTCGCCCTCCCCCACACCGTGGCGGCCCGAGGTCAGCACGATGAGCTGGGTGCCGCCGCAGTCGACGGTCAGCTCGATGTTGCGGCCGAGGCGCTCGGCGAGCAGCACCCGTCCCCGCAGCGTTCCGTCCCCGCTGGTGACGTGGATGTCGCTGGGGCGCAACCCCACCCGCACGCGGTCACCGCGGTCGACGAGCGCGTCGGCCGGGATGGCCACGTCCAGCGAGCCGTCCCCGAGCCGGATCCGGCCGTCGTCGACCACCCCGTCGAGCAGGTTGATCTCGGGCTGGCCGAGCGCTTTCGCGACGAAGGTGTCCGCCGGCCGGCGCCAGATGTCCTCCGGTGTGCCGATCTGGACCAGCCGGCCCTCGCGCATCACCGCGATCCGGTCGCCGAGCGCGAGCGCCTCCTGGTAGTCGTGCGTCACGTAGAGCGTCGTGGTGTTCGACATCGCGCCGAGCTGTTTGAGCTCGGCGCGCATCGCGGCGCGCAGCTTCGCGTCGAGGTGGCTGAGCGGTTCGTCGAGCAGGTAGATGTCGGCGGGGCGCACCAGCACCCGACCGAGCGCGACCCGCTGTCGCTGACCGTTCGACAGTTCGCGCGGATACCGCTTCAGCAGGTGGTTGATCCCCAGCGTGGTCGTCACCTGATCGATGCGCTCGGTACGCTCGGCCTCCGAATAACGGCCCGTACGACCCGATCTCAGCGGGGAGGCCAGGTTCTCGCTCACCGTCTTCTGCGGGTACAGCGCGTAACTCTCGAAGGCCATCGCGACGTTGCGGTGGTACGGCTCGACGCGGGTGACGTCGCGGCCCCCGATGTGCACCGACCCGCTGTCGATGTCGACGAGACCGGCGATCGATTTCAGCGTGGTGGTCTTCCCGGCGCCGCTGGGCCCGAGGATCACGAAGAACTCGCCGTTGGCGATGTCGACGGTCACCCCGTCGACGGCTCGCGTCTTGCCGAAGGACTTGTGCAGATCGTTGACAGATACCGTGGCCATCAGGCTTTCACCGCCCCAAATGACAGGCCCCGTACCAGATAACGCTGAATGGTCAGCGCCAGGATCAGGGGCGGGAGGGCCGCGATGATCGCCGCCGCGGCTGTGAGGTTGTAGTACGCCTGACCGCCGCCACCGAGGAACTTCGTGATGGCGACCGTGACGGTGCCGGCGTTGCTGTCGGCCAGGATGAGCGGGAACACGTAGTTGTTCCAGGCGAAGATGAACGCCAGCAGGGCCGCCGCGGCGATACCGGGCCGCACGATCGGCAACGCCACCATGAGGAACGCCCGCTTACGGGTGTAGCCGTCGAGCAGTGCGGCCTGCTCCAGATCCTCCGGCAGATCCTGGAAGTAGGACCGCAGGATCCACACCACCAGCGGCATCGTCACCAGCTGCAGCACCCAGATCATGCCGACCTTGGTGTCGAACAGACCGATCTGGTTGTAGATCACGAACAGCGGCACGATCACCATGAGTTCCGGAGCGAATCGGAACGACAGCATCTGGAACATCAGGTCGTTGCTGCCCTTGTACTGCCAGCGGCCCGCGGCATAGGCGGCCGGGATGCCGATCACCAGCGACACGATCACCGCCCCGCCGCAGTTGATCAGGCTGGTCAGCAGCGACGCCTTGAAGTCCACGCTGGTCATCTGGGTGCCTTTGTCGGAGAGCACCGTCGCGAAGTTCGACCAGGTGGGGCTGAACGAGAAGTACGTGGTGGTCTGCTGTTCGGCGTTCTTGAGCGCCAGCATGAGCATCCAGAAGATCGGGAACAGCGAGAAGAGGAACCAGAACACCAGTCCGACGTCGGCCGCGACGGAACCGATCGAGAACCGCTTCTGACCGGGCATCAACTCGCTTCTGCGAAAGAGTGCCATGGTTACGACTCCGCTCCGGCAGCACGGCGCTGCGCTTTGCCGAGCACGCTGACGAGGTAGCGCGCGGTGATGAACACGATGATCCAGAGCAGCAGCATGTAGGTGCTGCCGCGGGAGTAGTCGAGGTTGATGATCGAGTCCTCGAACGCGCCGATCTGCAGGGTGCGCGTGGCGACACCCGGTCCGCCCGCGGTGAGCACGTAGATGTGGTCGAACACCTTGAGGTTGTCCATGAACCGGAAGATGACCGCGACCAGGATGTAGGGCCACAGCATCGGCAGCATCAGCTTGCGGAACATGTAGAACCAGTTGGCGCCGTCGACCTCCGAGGCCTCGAAGGGTTCCTTGGGCAGCGACCGGATACCGGCCAGCACGAGGATCGCCACGAACGGCGTGAAGATCCACAGGTCGACCAGGATCACCGACCACAACGCATTACCCGACGACAACCAGTCGAACGTATTGCCAAGACCCAGAACGTGGTTGAGGATTCCGAACTGCGGGTTGAACATCAGCTTCCAGATCACGCCCGCGATCACCGGGGCGATCATGAGCGGAAGGATCAACACCTTCTCGAAGATCTTGCCGATGATGCTCGACCTGTTGAGCAACAGCGCCAACCCGACACCGAGGACGGTCTCGATCGTGGTCGCCACGACGGCGAAGATGCCGGTGACCTTGACGCTCTCCCAGAAGATCTGGTCGCCGAGGACGGATGCGAAGTTCTCGAACCAGATGAAGTGCGGATTCGGGTTGACCGCCGCGTAGTTGAGGAACGCGTAATAAGCGCCCACGAAGAACGGATACAGGATGCCGATGACGATGACGAGCGCCGGGATCGACAAGAGATAGGGCCGAAGCCTGCGCCGCCAGGTCGGCACCTCGGGCAGCGCGCGGCCCGAATCCTGCGCCTGCTGTTCGGGCGAAGCCTCCGGCGCCTTGGGAGTCTGAGTGGTCATGGGTGGCCCTGCTCTTTCATTGGACACGGCTCCTAGAGGTTGACCTTGGACGTGTTGGTCTTGGCCAGACTGCGCAACCGGGACGCGGCGTCGTCACCGCCGTAGATGTCCTGCAGCGCGACGGCCCAGTCCTTGGTGGTGTCGAAGAACTTCTTCTGCGGGGTGAACTGGATCTTCGAGGTGGGGATCACGGTCTCGAAGGTCTCGAGGTATCCGTACTGGTCGGCGGCGATCCGCTTGAACGTCGTGTCGAAGACCGACTGCCGCACGGGATCTGCGTAGATGCCACCCTCGACGGCTTTGTTCATCGACTCCTTGCCGGTGGCCCACTGGATGAACAGCCATGCGGGAAGCTTGTTGCGGGAGTTGGCGTTCATCGCCCACGTCCAGGTCCACAGGTTGGTCTTGTAGTTGCCGTCCGGACCGGCCGGGCCCGGGTACCAGCCGAGATTCCCCGCCTGCGCGCTGGCGCCCGGCTTGTTCTTCGGATACGTGGCACTGTCGGCGTCGTAGACCATCATCGCCTTGCCGTCACCGAGATCTCCGGTGGCGTTGGGGTAGTCGTACGTGGTCCACGAGGTGGGGCCCGCCTCGTGCTGCATCTGGATCCACTTCTCGGTGAACGCCACGGCCTTGTCGCTGTCCATCTCGGCGACCAGATCACGACCGTCGAACGTGTAGTCCACGGCGCCTTCGCGGACGTACTGGGTCATGAACCCCGGGTGGATCGTGGCCCACGACTTCGACCCGCGGGTGGCGATGCCGTACCGGTTCTGCGAGCGGTCGGTGAGGTCGACGGCGAGCTGGACGAAGTCGTCGAAGTTGTCGGGCAGCTTCCTGATGCCCCGCCGGTCGAAATACGCCTTGTTGTAGGCGACGACGTTGTTCTCGAAGCCCCATGGGATGGCCCACTGACCACCGGTGCCCAACGGGTTCCCGAGCTCGAAGTCCCACCGGGTCGAGGTGCGCAGACCCTCGAAGATGTCCTCGAAGTCGTACTCGGCGTTGGTCGCCGAAGCGTTCTGCAGCCAGGGGTTGAGGTCTTCGATCCAGCCGGGCGGCCCGTACTGCCAGATGAAGTAGGCGCCCAGCATGAATGCGTCGTGTTTGCCCGTACCGCCGGCGAGTTCGGTGTTCAGCTTGGTGAAGTAGTCCGCCTCGGGCACCAGGTCGACGTTGACGGTGATCCCGGTGAGCTCGGTGAACTCCTTGAGAAGTGGCTGGTACGACTGCTGATACGGGTGCGGGGTCTGCAGGATGTTGATGGTCGACCCGGACGCCTTGCGCCAGTCGAATCCGCCGCTCACCTCCGACGCCCCGTTCGGCGCACTGGCCTTGCCTCCGACGCCGCAGGCCGACAGCACCGGCAGACTCGCGGCGGCCGCGCCGGCGATTCCCATCGCGGCCAGCATGTTCCGGCGCGACAGCTGACGGTGCTGCGCGACCCGATCTCGACTCATGTGGTGTTTTCCTTCGGCTCTCAGGCGGGGATCAGCGAGACCTTGACCGACTCTTTACCGCTCGCGACCAGGTCGAGACCCTTCTGGAAGTCGTTGAGCGGCAACTGATGTGTGCAGATCTCGTCCATGGGCAGGACACCGGACTCGATCATCTTGATGGCGGCCGGCCAGCAGTACGGCCCGAGATGCGCGCCGAGCACGTCGAGTTCCTTATCGTCGCTGATGATGCTCCAGTCGACGGTGACGTCGCTGCCGAACACCCCGTACTCGACGTAGCGGCCGAGCTTGCGCAGCAGGTTGAGCCCCTGGGGAACCGCCGCCGTGTGACCGGTGCCCTCGAGGTAGACGTCGGCGCCGTAGCCGTCGGTGAGCTCCTTGACGATCGCCACCGGATCCTGTTCGGCGATGTTGATCGTGATGTCGGCGCCGCACTTCTTGGCCAGTTCGAGTTTCTCGGGCGCCAGGTCGAGCGCGATGACGTGCATCGGGTTCTTGGCCCTGGCGCCGGCGATCATGCCCAGGCCGATCGGCCCGCAACCCGCCACGACGACGGTGTCCTCGAACATGATCTGGGCGCGTTCGACCGCGTGCAGGGAGCACGACAGCGGTTCGGCGAAGGCGGCGTGGTGGGGCTTGATGTCTTTGGAGACCTTGTGCACCAGCGCTTCCGCCGGGTAGACCATGTAGCTCGCCATCGCCCCAGGGGTGCGGCGCTTGAAGCCGTACAGGTCGTGCGGCTGGCACATGTGGTACTGGCCGCGCTTGCAGAAGCGGCACTCCCAGCACGGCACGATCTGCTCGGAGACCACCCGGTCGCCGACGGCGATCCCCCACCGCTGGGCCGCATCGTCGTCGAGTTCGACCACCGTGCCGACGAATTCGTGGCCGGGGATCACCATGGTCTCGGCCCATGCGGGGCGGTTCTCGTCTCCCCAGAACTTCGCCGCGCCGTGGTAGCACTTGAGGTCGCTGGCGCAGATGCCGACTGCTTCGACCTTGATCAGGGCCTCCCCGGGTCCGCGCTGCGGGACGGCGATCTCCTCGAGCCGGTAGTCGCGCGGTCCGTGGCAGACCACGGCCTGCATCTTCTCCGGGATCTGATCGGGCATCAGCGGTTCCTCTCGTGTGGCTGCGCTCACACTAACCAATGCTGTGCACATCTGTCCAGAACATCTGTTCAGGGAAAATCTGTTCAGCTTCAGGTGTTCAATGTCATACTTCTTGGCGTGCCCCGGTCCGCACAGCCCGCGTCTCCGACCGGCGTCGACAGTCCCGCCCCGGACGCCGACGCCGGCCATTTCCCCGCTTCGCTGCTCTATGCCGCGGCGAAGCTGTACTACACCGAGGACGCCACCCAGGCCGAAGTGGCGACGCAACTCGGCACCAGCAGGGCGACGGTGAGCCGCCTGCTCGCCGAGGCCAAGCGGCGCGGCATCGTGCGCATCGAGGTGGTCCCGCCCGCGGAGGTCGCATCCGGTGACCTCGCCGACCGGGTGGCCCGCGCGCTGTCCCTGACGACGGTCTTCCTCAGCCACCCACTGCCCCAACCGGGGCCCGGCCGCGGCATCGTCGACGTGATGGGCGCGGCGCTGGCGCCTGCGGTGGGACGGGCGCTGGCCGGGGCGGGGCTGCTACCCGGAGATGTGTTGCTGGTGTCGAGCGGGCGGACGGTGTACGAGGTGTCCCAGTACGACCTCGTGCCGTTGCCGGGGGTGCTGGTGGCGCCCACGGTCGGCGGCAACGACCAGCCCGAGGAGTGGTACCAGACCAACGAGATCACCAGGCGGGTCGCCAACCGGGTCAACGGCAGGCCGAACTACCTGTTCGCCCCCGCGCTGCCCGGACCGGACCTGTATCCGTCGCTGCTCAAGGATCCGAGCATCCAACGCGTCCTGCACCTGTGGCCGCACGCCCGCTGCGCGCTGATGGGCGTCGGTGCGCCGCCGTTGATGCGTTCGGACATCCCGCAGTTCGTCCCGACTCGGTCGAATTCACTGCGCGCCGCCGTGGGCGACGTGTGCTCACGCTTCTACGACCGCGACGGTGAGGAAGTCGAGTTCGAGGGCAGCGACCGCCTGATCGCCGTCGAACTCGACGCACTGCGCCACGTCCCCGTGACCATCGCGGTGGCGGTGGGCGGCGACAAGGTGTCCTCCATCATCGCCGGCGCCCGCGGCGGCTACTTCAACCAACTGGTGACCGACCCGTCCACCGCCGCGGCCGTCCTCGAGGCGGTCGACGGCGCGAACGCCTGACGGGCGAACGGGCGGTCAGCCCGTCCTGACCGGCAGCTTCGCCCAACCCCGCACACTCGACGTACGCGCCCTGGTCGCGTTGCCGTAGTCGACCTCCCAGTCCGTCCACCGTTTGAGGACTTCCTCGAAGGCCACCCGCGCCTCGAGCCTGGCCAGGGCCGACCCCAGACAGAAATGCAGCCCCTGCCCGAAACTCAGGTGTCCGCCCTGTCGGTGGATGTCGTAGCGGTCGGGATCGGCGAACCGTGTCTCGTCCCGATTGGCCGACCCGTTGAGCAACAGCATGTACGAGCCCTCGGTGACCGTCTGCCCGTACAGTTCGACGTCGCGTGCGACATAACGCGCCTGCACCGGCGACGGCGGCTCGTAACGGAGCGTCTCCTCCACCGCCGAGGGGATGAGCGACGGGTCCCTGACGAGTTCCCGCCGCTGCTCGGGGTGTTCGCCGAGCAGCTGACCCATGAACCCGATGAGCCGTGCCGTCGTCTCGTTGCCCGCGCCGGCGATCATCGCGGTGTACGCGAGGACCTCGGTGCGGTCGAGCAGTCGGCGTGTCCCGCCGGGTTCCTCGATCTCCGCGTTGAGCAGCTCTGTCATCAGGTCGTCGGAGGGATGGGTCGCCCGCCATTCGATGTACTCCGCGAAGACGCCGAGCGACTCCTCGAAGATCGTCTGGCTGACCTCGCCGGCGCCATCGCCCTGCGAGCCGACGGTGATGCTCTTGTCGTTGAGGTCGCGGATCTGCTGTTGCCCCTCCTCGGGGATCCCCAGCAGGTACCCGATCGTGCGCATCGGCATGATCGCGCCGAGATCGACGACGAAGTCGAAGCCGTCGGCGGCCTGCAGCGGATCCAGTGCGCGCGAACAAAATCCGCGAACAAGGTCCTCGACGGCCAGCATCCGGCGGGGAGTAAAGACCCTGGAGAGCAGCCGCCGGTGCAGATCGTGCAGGGGCGGGTCCTCCCAGAGGAGGATCCCCGGCGGCACCTCGATGCCGCTGAACAAGATGTCCGCCGTGGTCCCCCGGCCCGACCGGTAGGTCTCCCAGTCCGGCAGCGCACGGACGACATCGTCGAAGCGACTGAGCGCGTAGAAGCCGTACTTGCTGTTGAAGTACAGCGGCGCCTCGGCGCGCATCCGCTTCCAGATCGGGTACGGGTCGTCGTCGATCGCGAAATCGAAGGGGTCGTAGTACAACTCGACCGCGGGATCAATGGTCATGGGAGTCCTCATCGAGGTTGGTTGGGCACGCCGGGGAACAACTGTTCGGTCGGTCCCGATGTCACGTCGCCGCGGAGCTTGGTCACGAGGTGTGGGGCGAAGACGGCGCCGTACACGGCGTGGCCGACGACGACCACGGCGAGGATCGACATGGCCGCGGACTGCACCCGGGTCTTGGAGACCCGGTCGGCCCATGACTCGATGATGTTGCGCCCCTGGGCGTCGGTGCGTCCGAGAAGGTAGGTGAACACCATCATCTGGATGCCCATCGCGATGGCGTCGTAGACGGGGTACTGGAACTTGCTCCCCTCGAAGATCGCGAGTCCGGGTATGACGTATCCGTAGTAGAAGACTCCCATTCGGGGACCGAAGAACCCGTTGAAGAACAGGGCCCAGCAGAACCCGACGAGCAGGCCGACGGCCAGGAGCGTCTGTGGCCTGCGCCAGCCGAACCGCGCGATCAGCCGCCGGCCGAGCGCTGCGCCGATCACCGCAGGCAGCACGAAGTAGGCGATGTATCCGACAGGCACCGCGGACGGCAGGCCGCCGCCCCAGGTCATGTTCAGCGGCCACCACGAGGGCATCCGCGGGAGCGCGGGCGGGAACTGTGCGTACACCGCCCAGTCGTACGGCGCCTCGATCCACGAGAACGAGATCGCCGAGATCGACACCAGCAGCAGCGGATGGAGGCGGCCGCGCCGCAGGCTCAGCACCACACCGACGCCCAGAAACACGAGTCCACCGACGTAGGCGAAGGCCAGGCCGGCGATCAGGGCCGGTGTGAGTTCGGTGCTCATCGTTCACGCCCGTCGCGGTCCCGCGCTTCCGGGTCGACGTAGACGATCGCCCCGACGATGAGCACCATGAGCCCGAACAGCGTGCCGAGCATGATGACCGCACCCACGGCAGCCCCTTTCTCCGACGATGTGTAATAGTGGACACTATTACAAGGGAGAAGGTCAAGGGCCGACTAGGGTGAACAACGGTGTCCGAACGAACGTCGTCAGACAAGCAGACCGCGGTCCCGGTCCAGGCCGGCCGCCGGCCCCGCGGCGAGGCCCGTCGCCTGCTTCTCGATGCCGCCCGTGATCTGTTCGCGCGCAAGGACTATCGCAGTACCACCACCCGCGAGATCGCCGAGGCTGCCGGCGTCAGCGAGTACCTGCTATTTCGCCATTTCGGCTCGAAGGCGGGACTGTTCCGGGAAGCCCTCGTGGTGCCGTTCACGAGCTTCCTCGACGACTTCGCGCAGACCTGGCAGGCCGTCGTTCCCGAGGAGACCGACGAGGTCGACTTGGCGCGGCAGTTCGTCGGCCATCTTTACGACACGCTCGTCGAGAACCGGGGCCTGTTGCTGACGCTCGTCGCGTCGGACGGGCTCGGCGACGAGGACATCGAGGCCGCGGGCATCGCCGACATCCGGCGCGCACTGAGCATGCTCGGCCGCATCAGCGCCGAGGGTGTGCGCTTGCGCGGCCTTCGGTCCAACCAGCCGGACCTGCCCGCCCATTCGACGGTGGCGATGGTCGTCGGGATGGTCGCGCTGCGTTCGACGTTCTTCGGCAGCAGTCCCCCGTCACGCGAGGCCATCGTCGAGGAACTCGTCCAGGCGATCCTGCACGGGTTCCTGCACCGGCCCTAACCGCCCGGTCCGTTGGGCCACTTCAGCAGCGAGCCGGCGTCGACGCGGATGTGCTGTCCGGTGATGTAGCGGCTGTCGTCGCTGGCGAGGAACACCCCGAGGTTGGCCATGTCCTCCGGCTCGATGTACGGGATCGGCATGGCCTGGAAGATCGTGAACACCGGTTCGGCGTCCTCGCGGGTGGGCTTTTTGCCCTCGGCGGTCAGATCGGGCCGGAACACGCCGTACATGCCCTCGTTCTGCAGCAGGTGGGTGTTGCAGTTCGTCGGGTGGATCGCGTTGATGCGAATCATCCTCGGCGCCAGGTGAAGACACATCTCGTCGACGTACTCCATCACGATGCGCTTGCTCCACCCGTAGCCGGCGCCACCGGGACCCATGTCCGGGCTGGTCGTGGTGCCACGGATCATGCCCGCAGTGGAGCCGGTGACGATGATCGAGGCACCGTCGGGTAGGTGCGGGATGGCGACCGCGACGGTGTTCATCACCCCCAGCAGGTCGACGTCGGACGCGTCGACGAAACCCATGGGGTCGGGGTTGCCCATCGCCATCGGGAGGATTCCCGCGTTGGCGACGACGATGTCGATCCTGCCGAGGTCCGCCAGCCCGGCCTCGACGGCGTCGCGCAGTTCGTGGCGTTCCCTGACGTCGGCGATCCGCGCGACGACGCGCCTGCCGATCTCCTTGACGGAACGCTCGGTCTCGGCGAGATCGTCCGGGGTCGCCAACGGGTACGGGTTGGACGGGATGTCACGGCAGATGTCGACCGCGATGATGTCGGCGCCCTCCCTGGCCATCGCGATGGCGTGCGCGCGACCCTGCCCGCGGGCGGCGCCGGTGATGAAAGCGACCTTGCCGTCGAGCTTTCCGGTCATGCATCCTCCGATGTCCATGAGACGCGAGCCGACTCCCGCGCTCGAACGATGCGAAACTATGCCACTCGGGCGAGGGGAGGCAAGGGTTTGTGGGACAAAAGTTTGGTACCGACCCGGCCGGGCACCGCTTCCGTGGTCCCGGTCGTGCCCCCAACGGAACACGTTCTCCCAAACGAATCTTCCAGAATCTGGCCGAAGCCCGATGTTTCAGCAGGCAGGAGGCCCTCCGACCACCCATGATCTGGTAGCATTCCACCAAATATTCGGTCAGAGGGACGAGCGCCCGCGTTGGGAGTCGAGGTCATTGGCGGAGTCGTGGAGCGTCCTACCTTGACGCCGAGACGCAGTACGGCGAAACGCGCCTCCAACCTCGGATCCGAGGCGGGCAACGCGTACGACGACGGCTCGCGCCGCACCGAGATCCTGCAGACCGCGGCATCGCTGATCGCCACGTCCGGTTTGCGCACCTCCCTGCAGGAGATCGCGGACGCCGCAGGCATCCTGCCCGGAAGCCTCTACCACCACTTCGAATCCAAAGAGTCGATCCTGGTCGAACTGCTTCGGCGCTATCACGCCGACCTCGACCGGATCGCCGAACTCGCCCAGCTCAAATTGGACGACCCCATCTCACACTCCGCCTTCGACCGGATCGTCGAGTTGAGCGCCGCGATCGCGCAGTGCGCCGTGACCCACCGCGCCGCCCTGCAGATGTCGTTCTACGAGGGTCGCAGCTCCAATCCGGAACTCGCCGCCCTCGCGCAGCGCAGACCCACGGCGATCCTGCAGGCCATGCTGCAGACGCTGCGTGCAGCCAGGTGGAGCGGCTACCTCAGGTCCGACGTCGACCTACCGGTGCTGGCGGACCGGATGGTCCAGACGATGCTGCAGGCCGGTCTCGACGTCATCCGGCAGAACTCGCCCGCCGAGAAGGTGGCCACCCTCCTGACCCGAATCGTGCTCGAGGGTCTGGCAGTCGAGCCGCCGACGGATCAGAGTCTGGATCGATCGGCTGCGTTCCTGGCCGCCGACGCCGTCGTGCAGTCGTGGAGTGAGGACGGCGAGACCGAGGCGGACGGCAAGGCGGCACACGTGCGCGCGGTCGCCCGTGCGGAGTTCGGACGCAGGGGTTACGAGGTCACCACCATCCGCGACATCGCCTCGGCAGCCGGCATGGGCACCGGCACCGTGTACCGGCTGATCGGTTCCAAGGACGAGCTGCTCGCCTCGATCATGCGGTCCTTCGGCGAGAAGATCGCGATGGGCTGGACCGAAGTGCTGGGCGCCGATGCGACGTCGATCGAGAAGCTGGACGCACTGAGCTGGATCAACACCAATGCGCTGGACCGCTTCGGCGACGAGTTCCGCATCCAGCTGGCATGGATGCGACAGTCCCCTCCGGGTACGCCCAACCCCGGGTGGTTGTTCTCCAAACGCGTGCGGCAGATGAGAAACCTCTTGTCCGAGGGGATACGGTCCGGCGAGATACGGGTCGACAGCCCGCCGAACGATCTCCTGGCGCGCGGCGTCATCGGAATCGGCTGGGTCCCCGAGAACATCCTCCGTGACCTGGGGACACGTCAGGCACTGATCCACGTCCGGGACACGACGCTTCGTGGTGTCGTCGAACGCCATCCCTGACGGGGACCTCGCACCGTCCACCGACGCTAAAACCAAATACTTGTTCTGATGTAGCATGGCGCGCAATCGACTGAAGGACTCGCTCGATGGACGGCGCCACGAACCGATACGACCCTTCTCGCTGGGATCCGGCTGCGACCCGCAAGCTGATCGAGGCCGCCCGCCCTGTCGGCAGGCATTGGTTCCGCTGGGAGGTACGCGGCATGGAGTCCTTCCCGGAAACCGGTGGCGCGCTGACCGTGTCGAACCACTCGGGTGGCATCCTCACGCTCGACACCGTCACGTTCAGCAGCGCGTTCTACGACCGGTTCGGTTACGACCGACCGGTGCTCACGTTGGGGCATGACGCGTTGTTCACCGGCCCCATCGGCGACTGGGTGTCGCGCATCGGACTCGTACCCGCCCACCGGGCGGTCGCCACAGAGGCCATGAAGGCAGGCGCAGTCGTGTTGGTCTTCCCCGGCGGTGTCTACGACGCCTATCGGCCGACCCGGCGCGCGAACGTCATCGACTTCAACGGCCGCACCGGCTACGTCGCCACCGCGTTGGCGGCGGGCGCGCCCATCGTCCCGGTGGTGTCGATCGGTGGTCAGCAGAGTCAACTGTTCCTCACCCGCGGCACCTGGCTCGCGAAACGCCTCGGACTCGAGCGGTTCCGCTCCGACATACTCCCGATCTCCGTGGGGTTTCCGTTCGGGTTCAGCGTCGTCGTTCCGGTCAATCTCCCGCTGCCGACGAAGATCGTCACCCGAGTGCTTCCCCCTATCGACGTCGCCACCCGGTTCGGCGATGACCCGGACATCGCCGAGGTCGACGCCCACGTCCGATCGGTCATGCAGAACGCGCTGGACGAACTCGCCGAGGAACGGCGCCTTCCCGTACTCGGATGATCATTGCTACTCCCCTGCGATGCAACGCATTTCGTCGAATGCCTCCAGGAGAGCGTCGGTGGCCTCGGAGACGTCCTCGACCGTTTCGCTGTAGAGCAAGAGGGCGTCCATTCCGTTCAGACGCTTCATTGCTTTCTCTCAGAAGGAATGAACACGGCACTTTCGGCTCAATCGTCAGGCAGCGCGTTGTACTCCACGTGAAGTGCCGTGAGGCCGCGCATGATGAATGTCGGCTCGTAATCGTACTTTCGGCTCTCGGATGGTCCGTGCATCTCCTCGGAGATGCGGATGTCTGCCATCCGATCCAAGATCCGATTGACGGCTATCCGGGCCTCGGCACGGGCCAGTGGTGACCCTGGGCACGAGTGTGGCCCTCGTCCGAACGCCACGTGTTCGCGCACGTTGCTTCGGTCGTGCTTGAACTCGTGCGGGTCCTCGAACTTTCGCGGATCGCGGTTACTCGCGCCGGGAAGCATCATGAGGATCGTGCCGGCGGGAATCTGATGGTCACCGATCCTCGTCGAGGTCCGCGCCAGCCGGAAATGACTCTTGACGGGGCTTTCCATTCGGAGGCACTCCTCGAGGAAAGCCGGAATCCGGGCGCGGTCACCTCGCAGTGACTCCTGAATATCCGGGCGCTCTCCGAGGGTACGCACCGCGGTGCTGACCAGCTTGGTTGTCGTGTCGGTACCGGCGGCGAACAGGAACGTGGCAAGTTTGACGACCTCGTCGACCTCGGGTACCGACCCGTCGGGATACGTTGCTGCGGCGAGCTCCGTCAGCACATCCGCACGTGGGTGCCGTCGTCGATCGCTGATGTAGGACGTGAACTTCTCGTCAAGCCAGGCGAGCGGATTGTGCGCGACGGTTTCGCCGCTGTTGCCATCGACCTCCCCGAGTGGCTCGGCGCCCATCATTTGCTTGAACTCTTGGTGATCTTCGGCCGGCACACCAAGCAGGTCGGCGATGACCAGCAGCGCAAGGGGTTTGGCGAATTCCTCCATGAATTCGCAGGATCCGCGGTCGACGATCTTGTCGAGTTGCTGATCGACGAGGCGCCACATGAATTCTTCGTTCTCGCTGAGTCGCTTCGGGGTGATGAGCTTGCTCAGGAGCCCCCGTGTCTTCTGGTGCGCCTCGGCATCCATCGTGACGATGTGCTCAGCCATCGGAATGGTGGCGCGGTGCTCTTCGATCTGGGCGCTGATGTCGTCGCCCTCGGGTGTGAAGGGCAGCGGCGGGAACGGGCCCGCCACGGCGACACACGAGGACATCGCGGGGTCCTTGTATGCGGCCAATGCCTCCTGGTGGCCGGTCACCGCCATCACCCCGTACGGAGTGGCCCGCTGCACCGGGCATTTGGCCCGCAGGTAGTCGAAGTAGGGATACGGGTCGGGGATCAGGGACATGTCGGTGAAGTAGTCGACCGTCTCGAAATCGCTCATCACGCCTCCTCGCGGGGTATCGGCACCCCGGCTGTTGTCGAACACACGGTGGAACGCGCCACAGGTCTCCCCTAGGCCGGATCGAACAGCACCGGCAACGAGGTCGGTGACCGGAACACCTGGCCCCGGATGTGCGGATCGCCGCCGTCGGGATCCAGCCGAAGGTTCGGCAGGCGATCCAGCAGGAGGTTCACCGCGGTGCGCATCTCGAGGCGGGCGAGATGCATCCCGAGGCACACGTGGACGCCGTGTCCCCACCCGAGATTCGCTTTCGCCTGCCGGAAGATGTCGAACGTGTCGGGGTCCGGATAGCGCTCCTCCTGACGGTTGGCAGAACCCAGCATCGGCATCACCGTCGCCCCGGCGGGTATCTGCACCCCGCCGAGTTCGGTGTCACGCGTTGCGACACGGGTGATGGTCAGCAGGGGCGGCTCCCACCGCACGCCCTCCTCGATGGCCTGGGCAAGCAGCGACCGGTCTTCACGGATGGCGTCGAGCTGCCCGGGATTCGACAACAACCCGAACAGGAGGCTGCCCAGCGATCGGTACGTCGTCTCCACACCCGCGGGCAGCAACAGCCGCAGGAACGAGTAGATCTCCTCGTCCGCGAGCTTCTCCCCGTCGATCTCCGCTTCGGCGAGCCGGCTGATCAGGTCGTCTTTCGGCTCCGCGCGGCGCGCCTGCAGAATCGGCGCGAAGTAGTCGCACAACGCGGCCGATGCGGCCAATCCGCGTTCGGGGTTCATGATCCAGCTCAGCAGCGAGATCGACCAGCGCTGGAACTGCGGATAGTCCTCCTGCGGCAGTCCCAGCAGTCCCGCGATGATCTGGCTCGGATAGTCGAACGTGAACTCCTTGACCAGATCGGCCTTGCCGTTGGGCGCGAATTCGTCGATCAGCGAATTGCCCACGCGGCCGACGAGTTCGTCCTCCCATTTGGCCAACGCCTTCTGGGAGAACGCCTTCGACACCAGCGAGCGCAGCCTGCCGTGGATCGGCTCGTCCATCCCGAGCATCACGCCTTGGCCGAGTACCGGTCCGAACGCGTCGATCACACCTCGCGACGAGAAGGTCTCGTTGTCGCGCAGCATCTGCTGGACGTCCTCGTGCCGGTAGACGATGAACATCGGCAGCGACTTCTCGTGCGGCAGCATCCCGGAGGTCTCCAGGCGCTGCACCGGTTCTTCCCGCCGCAGTCGCGCCAGCTCGGTGTAGGGATCACGGACGTCTCCGGAGATCGCGTCGTCGAACGCCCCGAAGTCGTCGAGGTCGTCGAAAAGCTGTTCCATCATTGCTCCTTCGAGCTGCCGGCCGGGTAGGCGACCGATTTGACTTCGGTGTACTGGCTCAATCCCACGATCCCGTTCTGCCGACCGACACCGCTGTGCTTGTATCCACCGAACGTAGTGTCCGCGCCGTAACCCGCGGTGCCGTTGAGCCCGATGAAGCCGGCGCGCAACCGGCGGGCGACGGCGAGTGAACGGTCGAGCGAGCCGGACATCACATTGCCCGCCAGGCCGTACACGCTGTCGTTGGCGATCCGGATCGCGTCCTCTTCGTCCTCGTAGGCGATGACGGCGAGCACGGGGCCGAAGATCTCCTCTCGGGCGATCGTCATCGTGTTGTCGACGTCGGTGAAAAGTGTCGGGCTCACCCAGAATCCCTTGTCGAACTCCACCGGTGGCTCGGTGCTTCCCACGACCATGGTGGCGCCCTCGTCGACGCCCTTGCGGATGTAACCGAGGATGCGCGACTGCTGTTCGGCGGAGATGACCGGACCACAGATCGTGCTCGGATCCTGCGGGTCGCCGGCCTTGATGTTCTCGTAGAGGGCCTTCAAGATCGACACGCCCTCGTCGTATCGAGACCGCGGCAGAAGCATCCGGGTGGGCGCCGCGCATCCTTGGCCGGCATGCATGAGCGGACCGATACCGATGAGGCAGGCGGTGTTGAAGTCGGCGTCCTCGAGAACTATGGTCGCCGACTTGCCGCCGAGTTCGAGGAACAGCCGCTTCATGGTTGCGGCGCCCTTCTCCATGATCCTCTTGCCCACCGTCGTCGACCCGGTGAACGAGATCATGTCGACCTTCGGTGAGAGCGTCAGTTCCTCGCCGACGAAGTGATCGGATGCCGTGACCACGTTGACGACACCGGCTGGGAAATCGGTCTTCTCGGCGATCAGCCGTCCCAGCCGCGTGGCATTGAACGGGGTGTTCGGCGCCGGCTTGAGGATCACGGTGTTGCCCGCCGCCAGAGCCTGTCCGAGTTTGTTGATCGTCACCTCGAACGGGAAGTTCCACGGCACGATGGCGCCGACCACCCCGACCGGTTCGTGCCACACCACGCGTCGGGTGTCGACGCCGGTGACGGAGACGACCTTGTCTCCGAGGTCGGTCTCCCAGGGGAATTCGTCGATCAGCCTCGCGGGATACTTCAGCCCGTCCTCCAGCGGCGCATCCAACTGGGGTCCGTGGGTCACCGCGCGCGGCGCGCCGACTTCGAGGATGAGCTCTTCGCGCAGCTCCTCCACCTCGCTTTCGATGGCCGCCTGCAACTGCAACAGGCATCGCTTGCGCAGTTCACCGTTGGTCGACCAGTCGGTCTCGTCGAACGCCCGGCGCGCGGCGTCGATCGCCCGGTGCATATCGGCCGTCGAGGCGTCGGCGACCTCGCCGAGCACCTCCTCGTTCGCCGGGTTCACGTTGGTGAAGGTGCCCGCCTCGCCGTCGACGAGTTTGCCGTCTATCAACATCCGCGACTCGAACGCCGGTGCGTCACCCATGCTTCTCACCTCCGTCCTGCCCGCCCTGTCCGGCCGGCGACAGCCGCGTCGCCAGGGACGCCAACCGCAGGAGAATCGGCTGCGGCAGCACCTTTGCGGCGAACACCATCGCGTTCTGGGCGGTCGTCAGCGGGTAGGCACCGTCCCGCATGGCGCCCTGCCGCGGAATCCCCATCGCCAGCCTCGACACGTGGTGCATCGCGCCGGCGGGAAGAACCCGGTTGGACATCAGCAGCATCGACGCGTCGGGTCCGACAGCTCGTCTGCGGAAAGATGCCTTATCCTCCAGTGCCTTCAGCAGACCGTCGGTGAATCGTTCCGGCGGCCGTGCCAACCGCATCGCGAACCGCCCGCGGGTGTTCATGGTGGCGTGGATACGGGCATAGGGTCCGCCGAAGTTCCGGTCGTCGATGGTGCCGGCGTCGGTGATGATGTCGGTGTCGTAGGTGCCGGTGACCAGAACGGTCACTCCGAGACCGAACGGCGCGATCTCACCTGCCATCGACTCACCCCACCGTTCCAGCGCCCCCTTCGCTGCGGAGTACGGTGCGATGGCTGGTTGGCCCCGCACTCCGCCCGCACTCGACACCAGCACGATCCGTCCGCGGCCCGCCGCGCGCATCGACGGGAGCAACGCCTTCGTCAGCTCGACCGGACCCAGCACGTGGGTCGCGAACATCCTCTGCCACAGGTCGATATCGGCCTCCTCCACGACACCTGCAGCGGAGATTCCGGCGTTGTGCACCAGGGCGTACGGCGCACCGACCATCTCTTCTATCGTCTTGGCTGCAGCAGCGACCGAGGCCGAGTCCATGAGATCGAGCTGGACGCAGAGCAGACGGTCGTCGTCCTCGGCTGCTCCGGCGGCTTCGCGTAGTCGCCCGGCGGCCTCACCGGGTGTGCGCATCGCGGCGACCACACGCCACCCCTCGTGATAGAGGCGTACGGCCGAGGCGAATCCGAGCCCACGCGATGCGCCCGTGATGACGACCGTCCGCTTCCCGCACGAGCGCTCATCGCCGCTACGAGGTTCAGCCATTCTGGTTCTCGGCTGCACAGGCGCCCTCGCCCGGTGGCGGGGGTTCGACGTCCGGACGTCCCTCCGGCTGGCCGCTCATCCACGTCGACCAGATGCCGACCGAGAACGGCCCCTCCGCCCCGGCCTTCTCGTAATAACCCTGTGGGTCATAGACTTTGGCCTCCGGATAGGGCCACGGGCACGCCACCGACGTGGCGGCCCCGCTGGCCTTGATCACCGCGAACCACGCACCGTAGGCGAAGTACGACACGTTGATGATCACGAACATCACCAGGAAGGTGCCCAGCGCCGGCTTGGATCGGAAGAGTTTCGCCCTGGCGGAGAGCTTCTCGGCCACGGACTTACCGGTGTCGTCGCGGTAACAGAGGATGGCCGCCGGGACCATCACGAAGCAGACGGCGAACGACTCCCAGATGAGCGGGAACTGGAACGTCGTTCCGGCGAACACCGATCCGAACGGGATGACCTGCGAGTAGATGTACATGCCGGTGCGCACGAGGAAGATCTCCAGGCATGCGTCGAAGATGAAACCGATGACCAGGGCCAGCAGTCCGAGGCTCACCAGCGGGTGACGGGAGACGAACGCCTGGGGCCCCCTCTTGGCCTGCAGTTTGCGCAGGATCCACACCGACGGGAAGTACGGGGCGAAGTAGAACATCACGTAGCCGAAGACCAGGAACGGTTCCACCGTCGGGGACAGCGACACCAGCGGCCACGACTCCGGCCAGTGCAGCAGTTCGGGGTTGTAGACCGCGAACGGCGCCCAGTTCATGATCGGGTCCTGCCACACGATCAGCGTCGTACACAGGAACATCAGCATCACCGGACTGCCCGGGTTGCGCTTCCATCCGACGATGAAGACGACGATGAGTACGATCAGCGCCAGGACGGTGCCGACTTCGTGCAGGTAGATCCAGTCTTCCCAGCCGAAGATGAACTCGACGGGCCGCGGCCGCCCTTCGACCTCGGGATTGGCGATGCGGGGATCGAGATTCCGTCGCGAGGAGAGGGCGAAGAAGCTGAGGAACGCCACCAGCGCGAGGAAGGCGATCCACCCGCCCCAGTTCCGCTTGCTCCGGGGTTTCGCGCGGGTCGGCTCGTCCACGACCAACGGGTCCTTGGTGGCCATCGACTCAGCCCTCCTCTCCGAAGCGATCGACCAGATGCGAGTTGGTGCCGTCGGGGTCGAGCGTCCGGGCGACCAGATAGCCGGCGCCCATCCATGCCCGCCGCGTCCACTTGCCGAACGAGATGCGGGTTCCCGGTGCGCCCGATGCGGCGGGCATCATCTTCACCCGTTCCAGGGCTTCCTTGACTCCGCGCGGACTCAGCGGGTGCGCGTCGGTGAACGCGCGAACCAGGGTCGCGGCGACATCCCGGTTGACCACCGAGACGCAGTATTCGGGACGGCTGCCGTCGTACTTCTGCGCGTAGCGGTCCAGGAAGTCCTGACCGATCGGGTTGCCCTCGTCGTACTGATCGATCCCGACCCAACCCAGGAACGCGTTCCACATGATCGGGTTCACCCATGCGTTCTGGAATGCGGTGGTGGTGAACCGCGGCGGGTCCCAGTCGACGCTTTCGAGGGCCGGGTTGATGAACACGATCCCGAAGCCGAATCCGAGGTGCACGATCGCCTCGGCCTTCGCATCGTGCAGGGTGCGCACCGCGCCGTTGATGTCCTGCGCGGTCTGGGCGATCGGGGCCTCCGCGACGATGCGGATGCCCCGGCGGGCTGCGGCGCGCCGCAGATTCTTCACATAGCTCTCGCCGATGAGGTTCTGCTCCACCAGGACACCGATGTCCTTGAACCCGCGTTTGGCGATCAGGTCCACGAGGAAGATCGGCTCGTCGGTCATCGACCCCTGTGGGAAGGCGAAGGTCCACTCCCCCAACCAGTCATCGGTGCCGGTGACACTGATCGCCGGCACCTTGAACCGCTCCTCGATGGCCTCCCGCATCGGGACGCAGTTGTCGGTGATGTTGGGTCCGAAGACGACCAGGCACCCCTCGTCGACGAGTTCGGCGTACGCGTCGATCACCGCTTTGACCGACCCCTTCGGCAGACCCTCCACCTCGCGGTAGATCATCTGCACCGGCCGATCCATGAGCCCCTGCTGATGGGCCTCCTCGAAGATGAGGTCGAAACAGCGGGTGAAGGAGGCCATCAACTCGTCGGGGAAACCCGGCGGCAGCGTGAAGTCCATCAGATAGCCGACCTTGATCGGCTCAGCGGTGCTCTCGTAGGACAACCTGACCTCCCGACGAATCCGTCGATCGCCTGACGATACGACCTAATATTTGTTCAGACACTATCGGGTGACGCTCCGGAGCGTCAATCACCGATTCGTGCCGATCCGCCGAGGTACACGTCGATCATCTCGTGCAGACCGCGCGCGACCTGGGTGTCGTCGGTGAGGGGTCCCGCGATCGCCGCCCGCGCCGCCTCGGGCGTGGTGAGCCCTTCGGCGATCAGCCGGCCGGCGGCGATGAGGACGCGTGTCGAGGCCACCTCCCGCAGTCCCCCGGCCTCCAGGCGGCGGATCGCCTGTCCGAAACGGACCAGCTCGGCCGCCGTGGCCTGGTCCACGCAAGCCTCGCGGGCGACGATTCCCTCCTCCACCTCAGGTGGGGGGAAACCGAATTCGATGGCCACCATCCGCTGCCTCGTGGAGTCCTTGAGGTCCTTGAGGACGCTCTGGTAACCGGGGTTGTAGGACACGACGAGCCCGAATCCCGGCGCCGCGTCCAATGTGACGCCCAGACGTTCGATGGGTAGCTGCCGCCGGTAGTCGGCGAGCGGATGCAGCACCACCGTGGTGTCCTGCCGGGCCTCGACCACCTCGTCCAGATAACAGATGGCGCCTTCCCTCACGGCGCGCGTCAGCGGTCCGTCGACCCAGACCGTCTCGTCGCCCTTGAGCAGGTACCGGCCGACGAGGTCCGCCGTGGTCAGATCGTCATGGCAGGCGACGGTGATCAGTTCGCGGCCGAGGTCGTGAGCCATGGCCTCGACGAAGCGCGTCTTCCCACACCCCGTCGGCCCTTTGAGGACCAGTGACAGGCCTTGGCGATACGCCGCCTTGAAGACGGTCTCCTCGTTGCCCACCGGCTGGTAGTACGGACGCGGCGATCCCGCCTGCGGCCGTGCGCCGTTCTGGTACGCAGTCCCTGACTCGGTGCCCATGGCGCCCCTCTCGTCGTTCATGCCCCGCGCCAGTGAACCCTAACGCGGAACAGATGTTTGTTTCAACGAATCCGCGACGCCGAGGCGCGCCGGCCCGCCCCGTCACGACACCCGCCGCCGAACCTCCGCCGACCGAATCGCCGACCGGAACAGCGGACCGATGACGCCGGCGAGTCGTTCGGGACTCGAGATGGTCGCGTGCGCGGTGCTGCCGAACACCCGCCGCAGCGACGCCACGTCGGTGTTCGCGCCGACGGTCAGACACACGCACCCTGTGCCTCGGCGACGCGCCTCGGTCAACGCGCGCCTGGCATCGGCCGCCCCGTACGCCCGTTCGTAGCCGTGGTCGTATGCCAGCCCGTCCGACAACACGACCAACAGTCGCCGCGTCGTGCCGCCATGCTTCTCCAACACGGTCGAGCCGTGCCTGATCGCCGCTCCGAGTCGCGAATACGCTCCTGGTTCGAGACTGTTCAACCGCCTGATCACACGAGTGTCGAGATGATCGTCGAACCGCTTGACCGGCACCAGGTTCACGGCGGTGCGCCCGTGCGAGTAGTAGCCGTACAGGGCGACCCGGTCCCCGAGGTCGTGCAGCGCGACCGTGAGGTGGGCCACCGCGGTGCGCTGTTGCTGGTGCACCGTCCGCCCCGCGAAGCCGGGCTCGGCGGTCGATCCGGAGACATCCCACAGCAGAAGGACCGAGAGGTCGCGACTCCGGCGCAGGCTGTCGAGATAGACCGCCTCGTCGGGCACCGACCCCGCGATCACCTCAACGCGCTCCTCGACGGCCGCGTCGATGTCGATGTCATCGCCCTGGGCCTGGCGGTGCCGGCGGTGTAGGCCCATTCCCAGCCGGGCGAGCGGTCGGCGTACCCCGATGGCACCGTCGATGGCCTGCGACGCCGACGCCTTGACCTGCGCCTCGGTCTCACGAACCGTGCACCAGTCATGCCGGTAGGCCTGACGATTCGCATCCCACTCCGGGTACCTGAAGCCGTCCGGCGTGATGTCGGCGACCTGTTCGCCGGGCGCCGTCGCCGTCGACGACACCGCGTAGGCGCCCCGGTTCGCCGCGTTGGTGCGGTGAGTGGGCGAATCCGCACCGGGTGGTCCCCCGCCGCTGCCCGACGTCTTGCGGGCCGACGACAGCAACTTCGCGAACCACTTACCGATCGCGCCGCCGCCACCCACGGGACTGGTGAACAGGTCCGGGTCGGCGGTGTCGTCCACGTCTCCGTCGTCGAGGTCCTCCAGCGGGCCCGCGGCGTCGCGGCGCGGCACATGAGCCGCCGCCTCTCCGTCGACCTGCCTCGCGGCCCGACTCTCCGCGGCGATGACCTTCTTGGCGCGGATCACGCCGAACCGCTCGGGTGGATCGTCCACGGCAGCCTTCCCGGACGCCAGCGACAGCGACACCGCCGGTGACTCGCTGCGCCGCGCCACGTCGGGATCGGCGAGGGAGGCCAGCACACCGGGCAGCAGCGCGGCGTTGGCGACCAGGGCGCGGTGTCCCTCCAGTGCCAGGTACCGCCTCGCCGTCCGCGCGCGTCGCCCCAGGGCCTCCATGAGGTCGGGGTCGAGGCTGCCCGCGGCGATCAGCGACGCATGGACCGCGACCGAGTCGAGGTTCGCGCGGGCCCCCGCGGAGGGATCGAGATAGACGGTCTGGCCGTCCGTCCACGACGGCTCGCCGGGATCGAGGGGCACCACCGCGAGGGGGCGACCCGCGAGCGCCGACGCCAGCATGCCCAGGCCCGGTAGCCGGTCACCGGGGGCATCGTCCGTCACCCGCCACCACCTCCGTCGGCCCGAACTGTTGACCAAATATCTGTTCCACCGTATTGTTCGGGTCCTCGGAAGTCAATCGAACAAGGTCGTCTGGAGACCGTGGATTTCTCATACCCACAAGAGGCTGAACAGTTCCGGAGCGAACTCGCCGCGTGGCTGTCGGCGCATCTGACCTCAGAGGTGATCGCCAGTGGAGCCCGGCGAGGCACCGATGACAGCGCCTTCGAGACCTTGCGCGCCTGGAACGCCACGATGGCCGACGCCGGCTGGGCTGCGGTGTCGTGGCCGCGGGAGTACGGCGGGCGCGGAGCCACCCCGATAGAGCAGATGGCGTACGTCGAGGAGACCACGCGAGCGCGAGTCCCGCTGCCCCTCAACGTCATCGGTATCAACAACATCGCGCCGGCGATCATGCAGTACGGCTCGGAGTCACAGAAGTCCAGGCTGCTCCCCCGCATGCTGCGGGCAGACGACATCTGGTGCCAGGGCATGTCCGAGCCGGAGGCCGGCTCGGACCTGGCCTCCTTGCGCACCAGGGCCGTCCGGGACGGGGACCACTTCGTGGTGTCCGGGCAGAAGATCTGGACCTCGTTGGGACACCGCGCGGACTGGTGTCAGCTGTTCGTTCGCACCGACCCGGATGCGCCCAAGCACAAGGGCATCTCGTGCTTGATCGTGGACATGGCGTCGACGGGGATCGACGCCCGGCCACTCGTGACGCTCAACGGCGCCGCCGACTTCGCCGAGGTCTTCTTCGACGACGTGCGCGTACCCGCTGACGCCCTGCTGGGCCCGTTGAACAAGGGATGGCAGGTGGCCACGTCCACACTGAGTTTCGAACGCGCCGCGGCGGCGCGACTCTACGCCGAGATGCAGATCCGGCTGGCCGAGCTCGTCGACGATCTCGCCAAGAAACGTTCGGGCAAGGCGATACTCGATGACCCCGCAACCCTGCGCAGGCTCGGCGAGCTCGACGTGCGGATCAAGAACCTCGAGGTGCTCTGCCAACGATCGATATCGGCGGGCATGCACGGTGGCGACCCGTTCGCCACCGCGAGCCTGGCCAAATCCGTGTGGGGTGAGATCGGCAAGGACCTCGCCGCGCTCGCCTTCGATTCCCTCGATCCCGATGTGGCCGAGGGGAAATGGGATGAGTTTCGCCTGAGCTCGCACGCCCTGACCATCGCGGGCGGCACCACGCACATCAACAAGAACATCACCGCCCAGCGCGTTCTCGGACTCCCCCGCTCATGAACCTCGAACCCACCGAAGAGCAGCAGGCCCTCCGAGACGCCGTGCGCCGATTCCTCGGCGAGAAGGCTCCGATCAGCGGCCATGTGCGACCGATGCTGACCGATGCCAGGGGCACCACCGACGACGTCTGGCGAGGCCTGGCCGCCCTCGGAACCACCGCACTGCTGATCCCGTCCGATCTCGGCGGCGACGGCATGTCCATGCTGGAGGCGGGTGTGGTGCTCGAGGAGATGGGCGCCGCCCTGCACCCCGGGCCGTGGCTGTCCAGCGCGGTGGCCGCACCTCGTGCGCTCGCCCGTTTCCGGGCGAGCTCAGAGGCCGCGGACCTGGCCGTGGCCTTGGCCGGGGGCCAGACGATTGCCACTGTCGCCCTTCCCGGCGAGAACCCACCGGCGGTCAGCCATCGCGGCGACGGTCGGGTGGCGCTGCGCGGTGCACTCGACGACGTGTCGGACGCGCGAGCCGCCGACGTCCTCCTGGTGCCGGTGCGCGGACGAGCGGACGTCGAGCTCGTGGCCGTGGAAACGTCCGATCCGCGCGTCTCGATGACTCCCATCCCCGGTATCGACCGGACGCACAAGAGATGCCGGGTGCGGTTCGACGACGCACCCGGCCGCGTGCTCGCCGCTGCCGATCAACACGCCGCTCGGGCGCTCACCGACGACGTTCTCGTCGCGCGAGCAGCCGATGCGGTGGGCGCGGCCGGTCGGATCCTCGCGATGACTGTCGACTACGCGAAGGTGCGGCGTCAGTTCGGTCAGCCGATCGGCAGTTTCCAGGCGGTCGCGCACCTCTGCGTCGACATGCTCGAGACGGTCGAACTGGCGCGCAGTGGCGTGCTCTACGCACTCTGGGCCGCCGACTCGGCGGACCCGGCCGAGAGCCACCGAGCCGCGTTGCGGGTCAAGGCCTTCGGCGGCCACCTCGCCGGTGTCGCTGACTCGGCGATACAGATCTTCGGTGGCGTCGGCTTCACCTGGGAACACGACGCGCAGCTGTATCTCAGGCGGCTGCTCGACTACAGCCGGTTCCTCGGCCACCCCGGGGAGTACGCAGAACAGCTCGGCGCCGCACTCGTGGCGGACCGCGAGGGGACGCTCGGCGCGGAGGCGAGGACAGCATGATCGACTTTCGCGATCAGGTGGCCGTCGTCACCGGTGCGGGACGCGGGCTCGGCCGGCTCTACGCCCTCGACCTGGCGCGGCGCGGTGCCGCGGTGGTCGTCAACGACCTCGGCGGAACCATGCACGGAGACGGATCCGACCCCCGCGTCGCCGACGAGGTGGTCGAGGAGATCACGCGCGAAGGTGGGCGTGCCGTGGCGTCCTACGATTCGGTCGACAGTCCCGAAGGCGGACAGGCCATCGTCGACGCCGCGGTCGAGGCCTTCGGACGCCTCGACGCCGTGGTGAGCAACGCGGGGATCTTCAACAGCGTGCCTTTCGACCGGCTCACCCCCGGGACGTGGCGTCGCATGCTGAGTGTGCATCTCGACGGAGCCTTCTATCTCAGCCGGCCCGCGTTCACGGTGATGGCGAAGCAGAAGTCCGGCCGATTCGTGTTCATCTCCTCGTCGGCAGGCAACTTCGGCCAGCCATCCGAGGCGCACTACGCGGCAGCCAAGGCGGGGCTGATCGGGTTGTCGAACGTGATCGCGATCGAAGGCGCCGAACACGGGATCCTCTCGAACACCGTTCTGCCCACCGGCTTCTCGCGAATGGTGACCGAGACCGTCGGCGACGAGAAGTTCCTCGCCGAGTCCGGGTTCATGCGGGCCATCCGGGCCGAACTCGTGGTTCCCCTGGTGGTGTTCCTGGCCAGCAGGGCGTGTGATGTCACGCACCGCAACTATTCGGCGTGCGCCGGGCGCTACGCACGCGTGTTCGTCGGCCTCGGCGAGGGCTGGCTGGCCGACGCCGAGAGCGAACCGACGGCCGAAGACATCCTCGAGCACCTCGAAGAGGTGTCCAGCACCGAGGAGTTCATCGTGCCCGACTCGATCGTCGACGAAGTGCTGGAGGTCTGCGATCGCCGCGGCATCAGTCCGATGCCCGACAACGCCGAGGTCGCGTTTCCCGACGCGACCAAGAACGGAGGAGACAACCCATGCAGATGAACGACCTCGTCCTGGTGTCGGTCGACGACCACATGGTCGAGCCACCGGATATGTTCGACGGACACATCCCGGCCAGATACAAAGACGATGCGCCGAAACTCATCCAGCGCGCAGACGGTACCGACGCGTGGGTCTTCGAGGGACAGGAGGCCACGAACGTCGGCTTGAACGCGGTCGCCGGACGGCCGCCGGACGAATACGGCGCGGAGCCGACCAAGCTCTCCGAGATCCGCGAGGGCTGCTACAACATCCACGAGCGGATCCGCGACATGAACGCCAACGGCGTCGCAGCCGCGTTGTGCTTCCCGTCCTATCCGCAGTTCTGCGGTCAGTACTTCGCCCGTGCCCGGGACAAGGATCTCGGCCTGGCGGTGTTGCGGGCCTACAACGACTGGAACATCGACGAGTGGTGCGGGACCTATCCGGGCCGCATGATCCCGCAGGCCCTGCCGCCGATCTGGGATCCCACCCTGATGGCCGACGAGGTGCGGCGGGTGGCCGAAAAGGGTTGCCATGCCGTCTCGTTCTCCGAGAATCCGACCAAGATCGACTACCCGTCGATCCACGATCCGCACTGGGATCCGTTCTGGCGTGCCTGCAGCGACACCAACACCGTGGTCAACCTGCACATCGGTTCGTCGTCGAGCGTCGTCATCACCTCGATCGACGCTCCGGTGGACACCATGATCACACTGCAGCCGATGAGCATCGTGCAGGCCGCGGCAGATCTGATCTGGTCACCGATGCTACGCAAGTTCCCCGATCTGACGTTCGCGTTGTCCGAGGGCGGAATCGGCTGGGTGCCATACTTCCTAGAGCGCATCGACCGCACCTACAAGATGCACCGCGCCTGGACGCACCAGGACTTCGGCGACAGGCTCCCCAGCGAGGTCTTCCTCGACCGCGTCGCGCTGTGTTTCATCGATGACGAGTTCGGGATCGAGAGCCGCCACAAGCTGAATCTCGACATGGTGACGTGGGAGTGCGACTATCCCCATTCGGACTCCACCTGGCCCCTGTCTCCCGAGACCCTGGCCCTGTATCTCGACGGTGTCCCCGACGACGAGATCGACCGGATCACCCACCTGAACGCGATGCGGCTCTACTCCTTCGACATGTTCGGCCACATTCCCAAGGAGCAGCTGACCGTCGGGGCGCTGCGCGCCCAGGCAACCGGCGTCGACCTCGGCTTCCGGTCATCGGAGCGGCTGAAGAAAACCGGTACGGACACCGTGACAGTGCTCGATCTGGCTTCGAAACTGTCCACCTAGCGACAGACGCGTCGACCTTCACTGACCGAAGATCGCCCGGTACAGGCTCGCCATCTCGTCGATGGGTCCGGCCGGGATGGTGTGGTCCGTCGGGTCCAGGATCTGCGCCAGGTGGTCCCGCACGTCCTCGACCGACAGATGGGGATTGGTACCCCTCGGTTCTGCCGACGAAGAACCGGGAGACCTGCCCTCCCCCGACTGTGAAGAGTTCGCCGGAGACCGGACACTCGTCGTGAGCCAAGTAGGCCACGACCGGCGCGACCAGAGCCGGATCGAGCCGATCGGCGAACGGCCGCATGATGTCCTCCGCCTCACCGCTGTCGGCGCCGGCAGCCTGTCGCATCGACTGGGCCAGCATCCGTGTCGCGGCGATCGGGGCCACCGCATTGACCTTGATGTCGGATCCCGCCGCTTCCGCGGCCAGCACACGGGTGAGTCCGATGAGCCCGGTCTTGGCCGCGCCGTAGGTGCTCATGCGGGGGGCACCGAGGATCCCGGCTGCCGAACACGTGTTGACGATGCGTCCGAAACCTCGTTCGGACATGGCTTTCCAGGCGCACTGGGTGACGAAGAAGGCACCCTTGAGGTGGACGTCGATCATCAGGTCGAGGCGATCGTCGGTCACCGCGTCGAACGGCGCGTCGGACACGGTTCCCGCGTTGTTCACCACGATGTCGACGCGTCCCCAGTGATCGAGTGCGGAGTCGATGATCGCCCGCGCGCCGTCACGCGTCGCGACGCTGTGGGTGTCCGCGACCGCCTCCCCACCGTTGTCGCGAATCTCCCGTACGGTGGCGTCGGCCGCGTCGGGGGCCGCTCCCTCGCCGGTGACCGAGGCGCCGAGATCGTTGACGAGCACGCGGGCACCGCGTTCGGCGAGTAGCCGTGCGTAGTGCCTGCCCAACCCGCGACCGGCGCCGGTGACCACCGCAACGCGCCCGTCGAAACGCAGATCGGACATCTACATCGGCCAATCGTCCGGACGCGGATAGCGGATCGCGACCGCCCGCGGCAGCCGGCTGGGCGTCGGCGTCGAGATCGCGTCGAGCATCAGGATCAGGTATCGCTGCCAGCCTTCGACCGAGGGATCCATGGTTCCCAGCACGCTGTACAACATGGCGACCATGCGGGGCAGGTCCTCGGGGGCGAGATCCGCACGTACCAGGCCGGCTGCCTGCGCACGGCGGACCAGCTCTTCGAGGGTCTCGTCGAGCTGCGTCGAGACGCCCGCCAACGACCCCGCTCGCCGGGCTGCCAGCAGGGCGTTGTGCTCACGAGCCCCCAACGCGATCGCCGCTTCGAGCAGTGTGGCGAGGCCGCGCAACGCGTTGCGGGACCGGCGCGCCCGGTCGATGACAGGCGAGAGGGTTTCGACGACACTCTGGTCGATGACCGCCCTGGCGAGTTCACCCTTGTTGGGGAAACGGCGATACAGCGTTCGCTCAGCGATCCCGGCGCGGTCGGCGATGACGTCCATCGGGACATCCGGCCCGAGTTCGGCATAGGCCTCGCGTGCTGCGCTCACTATTCGTGCGGCATTGCGCGCCGCGTCGGCACGGAGAGGCCGGGCGGCGGCCAGTTCTACCACGCCATCAACCTTAACCGACAGTTGACTGTCAGAACCAGTGACCTTACGCTCGCATGAAGTGACAGTCGTCTGTCGTTACGGAGAGCCGAGGATGACCACACAGTCCGCGGACGGAGCCGATCTGCCCGTCATTCCCCTTCCGCGCGACGCCCGTTGCCCGCTCGAGCCACCTCGACAGTTTCGCGAATGGCGCGACACCGAAGGTCTGCAGCGGGCGCTCTGGCGGCATCAGCCGACGTGGGTGGTCAGTCGTTACGAGGACATCCGGGCAGCGCTGACCGACCCGCGACTCAGCGCGGAGACGCTCCCGGACAACCTGCGTGCGCGCGCCGCCGATGACAGCATCCCGGCGATCTTCGCCCGCATCGACGATCCCGAGCACAACAGGTTGAGACGGATGATGACGCGCGACTTCACCTTCCGCAGAGCCGAGTCGATGCGGCCACGGATCCAGTCCCTGGTCGACGGTCTCCTGGACGCGATGGTCGACGCCGGCCCTCCCGCGGATCTGGTCCGGGAATTCGCCCTGCCCGTCCCGTCGCTGGTCATCTCACTGCTTCTCGGAGTCCCCTACGAGGACCACGACTTCTTCCAGTACCACAGCACGAAGGGGCTCGACTCGCGCTCCACGGACGAGGAGAAGGCGGCGGCGATCGGGGCGTTGTTCGACTTCATGTGGAAGCTCGCGGAACTCAAGGCGCGCGAACCCGGCGACGACCTGATGAGCCGATTGATGACCGACCACGTCGCCAACGGCGAACTCAGCCGCGAGACGGCGGTCATGAACGGCGTCATCCTCCTGCAGGCCGGGCACGAGACGACCGCAGGCATGATCGCGCTGGGAACCGTTGCGCTGCTTCAGCATCCTGCACAGCTCGAGCGGCTGCTGCTCTCCGACGACCCGGCGCTGGCCGGCAACGTCGTCGAGGAACTGATGCGCTACCTGTCGACCGTGCACAGCCAGGTCGACCGCGTCGCCGTCGAGGACCTGACGATCAACGGCCAACTGATCCGTGCCGGCGATCACGTGCTGATGAATCTCCCGGCGGGCAACTGGGATCCCGAGTTCGTCGACGACCCAGACCGATTCGACATCGACAGGAACCCGCGTGGCCACCTCGGTTTCGGTTTCGGAGTCCATCAGTGCATCGGTCAGAACCTTGCCCGCGTCGAGCTCCAGATCGCCCTGACCACCTTGTTCCGCCGGCTTCCCACCCTCCAGCTGGCGGTACCCGACCACGACCTGCGCTTCGCCGACCAGCAGGAGATCTACACGATGCACGAACTGCCGGTCAGTTGGTGAGATCGCGCGATCGCGGGATCGGGGCTCGTGCACCTAGCCGACGGTGACCGGCAACGTACCCCACCCCCGCACGCTCGACGTGTGCGCCATCGCCGCCTTCTCGTAGTCGACGTCCCATTCCGGCCAGCGCAGCAGGACCTCCTCGAGCGCGACCCTGGCCTGCATCCGGGCCAGGGCCGAGCCGAGGCAGAAATGCAAACCCTGACCGAACGACAGGTGCGCTCCGGTGCGGTGGATGTCGAACGTCTCTCCGTTGGAATACTGCCGATCATCCCTGTTGGCGGATCCGTTGAGCAGCAACATGATCGAGCCCTCGGCGATCGGCTGCCCGTGACATCGGGTGTCCCGGGCGACGTGACGCGCCTGCACCGGGGACGGCGCCTGATAGCGCAGCACCTCCTCGATCGCCCGGGGGATCAAGGAGAAGTCGTCGACGAGTTCACGGCGCTGATCGGGATGCTCGGCGAGCAGCTGGCCGATGAATCCGATCAGCCGGGTGGTCGTCTCGTTACCCGCGCCGGCGATCATGCTGGTGTAGGTCAGCACCTCGACGCGGGTCAGCGGCCGCAGTTCCCCGTCCTCCTCGATCTCCGCGTTGAGCAGCTGGGTCATCAGGTCGTCCGACGGATGGTCGGCGCGCCATTCGATGTACTCCGCGAACAGCTGATAGGCGTTCTCGAATGAGGCCTGCGACACCGACTGGAATCCGCCTTCCTTCAGTCCGATCGCCGCATCGGTGTTGTCCCGGATCTGCTGCTGTCCCTGTTCGGGGATTCCGAGCAGGTAACCGATGGTCCGCATGGGGATCATCGCCCCGAAATCGGTGATGAAGTCGAACCGCGACGCGCCCGCCAACGCGTCGAGCGCCCGGACGCAGAACTGGCGCGTCAGAGGCTCGATCGCCTCCATCCGGCGGGGCGTGAACACCTTCGACAGCACGCGCCGGTGAAGGTCGTGCAGCGGCGGGTCCTCGAACAGGATCACACCCGGCGGCACCTCGACACCGCTCATGATGACGTCGATGGTCGTGCCGCGGCCGGACCGGTAGGTGTCCCAGTCGTGGAGTCCGCGCGCGACGTCCTCGTACCGGCTCAACGCGTAGAAGCCGTACTTCTCGTTGTGGTAGAGCGGCGCCTCGTCTCTGAGCCGTCTCCAGATCGGATACGGATCGTCGTCGATGTCGAAATCGAACGGGTCGTAGTACAAGTCGGTGACGTCCGCCATCAACCGCCCTTTCTCGGTGTGCCGTCGTGAACCGCCGCGGCCGCGCGCTCCAGGTACGGCCACGCCACGTCGGGCGGGAGCCCGCCGCACAGCGGAGACAGGTTGAGCATCCCGCCGCCGCGCACGATCGCCGTGGCCTCGGCCACGGCGATGATGCGGTGCGAGGTGAAGCGGTTCCGTAATTCCGCGACGTCGCGCGCGTCGGAGATGCCCGCCGACACACTGTTGCCGGGATTCCACTGCGCATACATCCGGGCGTCGTGCAGCAGGTGCTCGCCGATCTCGTCCCATGCGGCGTCGACGTCGTCGGCGACGAACGTGACCGTCGGCGTGTCAGCCGCCGGAAGCAGTGTGGCGCGCGGCTCGTGTCCATGCTCGCGGCATGCCGCTTCGTACGCCTCCTGCATACCCGCGACGCTCCCGTTGGCGAGGAGTCCCAGACCGTATCTGCCGGCCCGGCGCGCGGCCGCGAGACTCGACCCGCCCCACATCAGGACGGGTCCGCCGGGGGTCCGCGGTCGCGGCGTCACCGTGATGCGGCGGTTCTCGCGCGTGACGGTGGAACCGGTGAGCAACGTCCGTACGATATCGATGTTCTCGTCGGCCAGTCTGCCCCGCTGCGCCACGTCGAGACCGAAGTGCTCGAATTCCTCCGCCGATAACCCAAACCGAACACGTACGAGGCCCGGCCCGCGCTGATGAGGTCGAGCACCGCGATCTCCTCGGCCAATCTGACCGGATCGTGGAACGGCAGGATCACGACGAGGCTCAGCGCCAGACGATCGGTGCGTGCCGCCATGGCCGACGCCAGCAGCAGCGGTGCGGGCAGGTACCCGTCTTCGGACCCGTGGTGCTCGCACAGCACGGCCGCGAGGCAACCGTGCTGCTCGGCCCAGGCCGACATGTCGATCGCCGCGGCATAGAGTTCCGTCGTCGGGGCACCGAAGGCCGGGGCCCGCATGTCGAAACGAATGGTGAACATCGTCGAAAGCGCTGTCTCTCAGCCGAAGACGTGCCGAGGCAGGGTGGTCGGCAGGTCCAGCGAGCTGAGCAGGCCGGCCGGCGCCGCCACGACGAACGGGATCGCGTTGACCACCCGCATCGCGGTGGCGGCCATCGCGGCGTGGCCTGCCGCGTGGCCTTCGGCGGCGCCCAGGTTCATCGTGCAGTGGATGTCGGGATCCCCCTCGATATCGACGCGGTAGGTGGCGTCGAAATCCGCTGCCGGCCAGTCCGGGGCCACGTCGCGGGCCATCCGGATGATGTGTTCGACGACGATGGCCTCCCTGCCGTTGACCACGCCCGCGGCTCGGGTCCGCACGGCGCCGCAGGTGCCCGCCTCGACCGTGCCGAACGCCACCTCGATGTCCCGGTCGGTGAGGCGTCGGTCCAGGGTTCCGCGGACCTCGTCGAGTTCGACACCCAGACCGGCCGCGATCAGATGAAGCGGCGCACGCCAGGCCATCTCGATGAATCCCGGTGTCTTCAACAGGGGTTCGAAGTCCAGCGGATGGCCGAACCCCATGCCGTTCATCATGACGTCGGCCACCGGGTAGTGGTCGTTGAGCGCGATCTCGGTGACCGTCAGGCACCGGATCGTCTTCGACTGCGTCGAGAGCAGAAGGGCGAGCTCGTCAGAGCCGAAACCCGGGAAGATGCCCGAGACGTAGAACGACGCGTTGCCCGACTCGGCGGCCGTCGCCATCTGGTCGCGCCACTCCGGTGAGTAATAGGCGGGCGGGTAGACCAAGCTGGTCGACGATGTGGAGACGACGTTGATGCCCGCGGCGAGCAGCTTCAGGTAGTCGGGCACCGCGCCGGCATCGCGGTCGGGTCCGCTCGCGGCATACACCACGCAGTCGGGCTTCAGCGCGACGAGCGCGTCGGCGTCGTTCGTCGCGGTCACTCCGATGGGGTCGCCACCGGCCAGTCGCCCGGCGTCTTCGCCGATCTTCTCCTCGGAGTGCACCCACACACCGACCAGCTCCAGGTCGGGCCTGCGCCGAATCGCATCGATCGCCACCGATCCGACACCACCCGTCGACCAGACCACTGTTCTCAGGGGTGTTGTCACCAATCCTCCTGTCGTTCAGACGCGTCCGGACGCGATTGCCGCGCGTTCGAGGTAGGGCCAGGCCACATCCGGCGGCAATCCGCCGCAGAGTGGGAGCAAGGGCAGCAGTCTGCCGCTACGGACGTACGCCGCCGCCTCGTCGAGTGTGAAGATCCGGTAGGGACCACCGCGCTCCCTGAGATCGGCGACGTTCTGGGCGGGAGAGATGCTCGCCACGGAGTCATCGCCGCCCCGGTAGGACGCTGCGGTCACCGCGTCGTGGAGCAGGTGGGGCCCCAGCTCATCCCACGCCGCGTCGACGTCGTCGGCGACGAAGACCGCCGTCGGCGCGCCCTCGACCGGGAACTGCACGACGCCGGGTTCGAAACCGTTGTCCCGACATTCGGATTCGTAGAACTCCCGAAGCCCCTCCGACGCGACCTGCGAGATGAATCCGAGACCGTGGCGGGCAGCGCGCCGAGCGGCGGCCCTGCTGCCGCCGGCGATCACGATGCGCGGTCCGCCGGGGGTGGCGGGGGGTGGGGTCACACGCACAAGCCGTCCGTCCACCTCGGTCGGCTTGCCGTCCAGGAGGCGGCGGAGCACCGTCAACGACGCGTCGGCCAGCGCTCCGCGCGAGCCCATGTCGATGCCGAAATGGTCGTATTCCTCTCTGCGGTGGCCGATTCCGAGCGCGAAGGAGACCCGCCCCCTGCTGATGATGTCCAAAACGCTCATCTCTTCGGCGAGGCGGACGGGATCCCAGAACGTGATCGGCACAGCCGCCAGCAGGATCGCCAACTGCTTCGTGCGCGCGGCGATCGCCGAGGCGAGCAGTTGAGGTGCGGGCAGGTGGCCGTCCTCGCAACCGTGATGTTCCGAGAGCACGGCGATCACCGCTCCCCTCGTCTCGGCCCACTCGCACATGTCGACGGCCGCCGCATACAGATCGGTGGTCGGCGCCCCGTTTCCGGGCGCACGCATGTCGAACCGAAGGGTGAACATCACTGCCGAATCGGAGCCGGATCGGTCACGACAAACGACGCTAACCTAAGTTTTGTTCCCCAGCTGGCATTTGATCCTTTTCCTCGTCCCGATGTCTTGACCTCGCCTCTTCGCTGCTGTTAGCTTCCGGAGCAAACGTTAGGTTCCACAGTGCGGAGCGGACCGGTCGAAGACCGCCCCGACCGATCGGCGATGTCCGACGACGGAAGGTTTGTCATGACAGAGAGCAGACATCGCGTCGTGGTGTGGTCGACGGGTGGCATCGGGTCGATCGCCATCCGGGCCGTCAGCCGTCGTCCGAACCTGGACCTGGTCGGCGTCTGGGTGCACTCCGAGGAGAAGGTCGGCAGGGACGCCGGGGAGTTGGCCAACGGCGAACCGATCGGCCTGGCCGCCACGGACGATGCCGACGCCCTCATGGCGCTACGGCCGGACTGCGTGATCTACGCGGCCAGCGGACCGGAGCGCGACGCGTTGGCCATCCCGGACTACGTCCGGCTCCTCGGTGCGGGCATCAATGTCGTGACCACCAGCACCACGCGTCTGGTCAACCCCCACGCCTACGAGCCGGCGGAGTGGCGCGACCAACTCGCGACCGCCGCCAAGGAGGGCCAGGCGTCGCTGTACGCCTCAGGTATCGAACCGGGGTTCGCCGCCGACTACCTGCCACTCATCCTCTCGACCCAATCGGCCTCGATCGAGAAGATCCACGCCTCCGAGATCGGACTGTACGACGACTACGGCGTCCCCGAGATCATGATCAACGGCATGGGCTTCGGCCAGCCCCTCGACTACCAGCCGTGGGTGAGTATCCCCGGAGCGATCGCCGGCGAATGGCAGGGCCAGATCCGCCTGATCGCCGACGCGCTCGGCGTCGAGGTCCAGGAGGTCCGCGAGACCTTCGACCGCGCACTGACGGAGCGCACCCTGGACGTCGCGATGGGCACCGTGGAGGCCGGCACCTGCGGCGCGCTGCGGATGCAGGCGATCGGGATGGTGGAGGGACGGGAGGCCATCGTGATCGAACACGTCACCCGACTGGCCGCAGACGTCGCGCCACACTGGCCGCAAGGCAACGGCGACCTGTCATATCGCGTCGTCATCACCGGCGATCCGGACATCGAGTGCACCCTCGCCGCCACCCTGCGCGATCCCCGGCGGGCCGGCATCGCCGGGATGACATCCGGGGCGGGTGCGATGGTGGCCACCGCGATGCGTGTCGTGAACGCCGTGCCGTATGTGGTCTCGGCACAGCCCGGCCTGCTCAGCTCCATGGACATCCCTCCGACGATCCCCCAGCACGTCTTCTCGCCGGCCTGACACGACACCGATCCGGGTCCGGGGGGAAGGAACACACATGAGGGCAGCCGTCGTGCGGCCGCTCGTGGGCGCCGTCACCATCGCAGCGATCGGCGGGGCGGTCGCCCTGTCCGCAACCCTCTTCGCCGACGGTTTCTCGGACTCGGTCGCGGTGACGGTCGTCTCCCCGCGCGCGGGCCTGGTGATGAACCCGGATGCGAAGGTGCAGTTCCACGGGGTTCAGGTCGGCAAGGTCAGTTCGATCGACGAACTCTCCGACGGTCGCGCGGCGATCCACCTGGCCATCGAGCCGTCGCGGGTGCCGATCATCCCGGCGAACACGACCGTCGACATCTCCTCGACAACGGTGTTCGGCGCCAAGGTGATCCGACTCATCCCACCCGAGCACCCCTCTCCGGCGCCGATCCGGGCCGGGCAGGTGCTCGACACCGACCACGTGATGATCGAGGTGAACACCGTGTTCGAGCAGCTCGTCGCCGTGCTGACCACGATCCACCCCGACAAACTCAACGAAACACTCGGCGCCATCGCGGCGGCGATGAACGGTCGCGGCGACCAGATCGGGGCGACGCTCGAGGATCTCGATTCCGCACTCGCGCAGATCAATCCGCACCTCGACGCGCTGAACCACGACCTCGCCACCGCACCTCCGGTCGTGCGCGCCTACGCCGATGCGGCACCCGACCTCCTCTCGGTGGCGGACAGCGCCACCGCCATCAGCCACACCGTCGTCGAGAAGCAGCAGGACCTCGACAACCTGCTGGTCAGCGCAATCGGCCTCGGCGACATCGGAAACCAGGTGTTGGCCGAGAATCGGCGACCGCTGACCGAAACCCTCGAACTGCTGGTACCACTGACGGCGTTGACGGCCGAGTACCACGAAGCACTGACCTGCGGCATCGGTGGCATCGACGTGTTGGCGAACAATCCGCCGCTGACCGTACCGGGCGTGGAGGTGCTGGCCGGGTTCTTCTGGGGGCAGGAGCGTTACCGCTATCCCTCGGATCTGCCCAAGGTGGCCGCGACAGGCGGTCCGCAGTGCACCGATCTGCCCAAGGTCCCGTACGGCAAGGCCCCGCCCTTCGTCATCTCGGACACGGGGGCGAACCCGTGGAAATACGGCAATCTCGGCCCGGTGCTCAATTCCGATCTGCTCAAACAGATCCTGTTCGGGCCCATCGACGGTCCACCGCGTAACAGCGCACAGATCGGCCAACCGGGATGAGGAGTGACGGCAGGAAGTCGTTCGTCAAGTTCGGCGTCTTCGTCGCGGCGATGACACTGCTGACCGCGTGTCTGTTCGCGGTCTTCGGCGACTACCGCACCGGGTCGGCGAACACCTACTCGGCGGTCTTCGACGACGTCTCGAACCTCCGTGCCGGCGAGTCGGTTCGTTTCGCCGGTGTCCGCGTCGGCACGGTGAGCGACCTCGAGATGGGTTCGGACAAAACCATCGTCGTCACCTTCGATGCCGACCGCACCCTGGTGCTGACCGACGGCACCCGCGCCGTCGTCCGCTATCTCAACCTGGTCGGCGACCGCTTCCTCGAACTCGTCGACGGTGAGGGTTCGACCCGGATCATGCCTCCCGGAGCGCGGATCCCCCTCGAACGAACGGCACCGGCACTGGACCTCGACCTCCTCCTCGGGGGCCTCAAACCCGTCATCCGGGGCCTGAACGCCCAGGACGTCAACGCGTTGGCGTCATCGCTGATCCAGATCATCCAGGGCCAGGGCGGCACCATCGAATCCCTGCTGTCGAGAACCTCGTCGTTCTCCCATGCGCTGGCCGACAAGAACGAGGTGATCGACCGGCTCATCGAGAACCTTCGCACCACCTTGTCGACGCTGGCGCGCGACGGCGATCAGTTCTCCACGGCGCTCGACCGGCTCGAAGGTCTGATCACCGAACTCGCGGCCGATCGCGAACCGATCGGTGCGGCCATCGAATCCCTCAACACCGGCACCGCTTCGGTCGCCGACCTGCTCACCCGTGCCCGGCCACCTCTCGCCGAGACCGTCGACCACTTGAAGACGTTGGCGCCCAACGTCGCGGGAAAACAGGACCGTATCGAGACGGCACTGCAGAAAGCCCCCGAGAACTACCGCAAGCTCATCCGGATCGGCTCCTACGGCAGCTTCGTCAACTACTACATCTGCTCGCTGGCGGTACGCGTCACAGACCTGCAGGGCCGAACCGCGGTATTCCCGTCCTTCCGGCAAGACGGCGGACGGTGCGCGGAGGACTGATGCTGAAGTACCGCAACCCCAAAGTCATCCGGACCGGCTTCGTCGGCCTGGTCCTCGTCGTTCTCGTCATCGCCGTCGGGCTGTCCCCCGAGCGGCTCATCAACTGGGCGGCGTCCGCGCGGTACCAGGCGTTGTTCGTCGATGCGAGCGGCTTGGCGGTCGGCAACGACGTGACGATGTCGGGTATGACCGTCGGCACGGTGAGCTCCATAGCGCTGCAGGATCCCAACGCCCTGGTGACGTTCACCGTCGACGACGACATCGCACTCGGCTCGCAGAGCACGGCCCAGATCCGGACCGGCACGCTGCTGGGGCAGCGGGTGCTCACACTGCGCTCCGCGGGCGACGCGGCGCTGAAACCGATGACCGTCATCCCGGTCTCCCGCACCTTCTCCCCGTACACCCTCACCGAGGCGGTCGGCGAACTGACGGCGAACACCGCCGCCACGGACACCGCGAATCTGAATCAGTCGCTGGACGCCCTGTCGGCCACCATCGACCAGATCGCACCACAGCTCGGACCCACGTTCGACGGGCTGACGCGGATATCGGCCGCGCTCAACGACCGCAATTCATCACTGGGCGAACTGTTCTCGAGCGGCCGGGAGGTCACCGAGATCCTCGCCCAGCGCAGCGAGCAGATCTCCACGCTGATCCTCAACGCCAACGACCTGGTCGGCATGCTGTCCGAGCGGCGCCGGGTCATCGTCGAGTTGCTCGCTCACACCTCCGCGATGGCCCGCGAGGTCTCCGCCGTGATCGACGACAACGAACAGGAACTGGCACCCACACTGGCTGAGTTGAACTCGGTGCTCGCCATGTTGGAACGGCAGCGGGACAACATCGCCCTGGCGCTCCCCCGGTTCGCGAAGTACCAGACCACGCTCGGGGAGACGGTGGCGAGCGGGCCCTTCTACTCGGCCTACATCCCCAACGTCGACCTCCCGGCGGTACTGCAGCCGTTCCTGGACTACGCCTTCGGCTTCCGTCGTGGCGTCGATGCCGGACAGCCGCCGGACAACGTCGGACCCCGCGCGGAGATTCCGTTCCCCTACAACGGAATCCCGGAGGAGCCGCCCCGATGAACCGCGCAGCCCTCACCAGGATCACGGCAGCGGCGCTGGTGGTGTCGATTCTCGGCGCGGCCGTGTTCATCATGTCCCGTCACCTCTTCCGCCCGACGGTGATCACCGCTGTCTTCGCCGGCGCCACCTCGATCTATCCGGGAGACGAGGTGCGGATCGCCGGCGTTCCGGTGGGGACGATCACCGCCATCGAACCGGACGGCACCCAGGCGGTGCTCACCCTGCAGATCGACCACGGCGTGCGGGTGCCCGTCGACGCGCGGGCCGTCATCGTCGCGCAGAACCTGGTCTCGGCGCGGTTCGTCCAGCTCACCCCCGCCTTCACCGCGGGACCCACGATGGCGGACCACACCGTCATCCCCATGGAACGGACCGCCGTCCCCGTGGAATGGGACGAGGTCAAGGAGCAGTTGACCCGGCTGGCCGCCGATCTCGGGCCCACCGCCGCGTCGTCGAGCAGTTCGGTCGGACGCCTCATCGACAGCGCCGCCGACGCGATGGACGGCAACGGAGACAAGCTCCGTGAGACGTTGTCGCAGCTGGCCGCGATCAGCCGGGTCATCGCCGACGGCAGCGGGGACATCAGCGGGATCATCGAGAACCTCCAGATCTTCGTCGCCGTCCTCCGGAGGAGCAACGAGCAGATAGTGCAGTTCCAGGACCGGCTCGCCACGCTCACCGACGTGCTCGACGGCAGCCGGTCGGACATCGACGCCGCGCTGACCAACCTGTCCGAGGCGGTGACCGACGTCCGGCGATTCGTCGCCGGCAGCCGCGATGCCACCGCCGAACAGGTACAACGGCTGCGCAACGTCACTCAGACCCTGGTCGACCACCAGGGCGACCTCGAGCAGGTGCTCCACGTCGCACCCTCGGCGCTCGCGAACTCCTACAACATGATGGATCCCCGAACCGGCGGCGCCAGCGGGGTGTTCGTGCTGAACAACTTCTCGGATCCGACCATGTTCTTCTGCGGCATGATCGGAGCACTGGCCAATGTCACCGCGCCCGAGACGAGTCGGCTGTGTTCGCAGTACCTCGGCCCGGGTCTGGACCGGCTGAACTTCAATTACCTTCCGTTCCCGTTCAATCCGGGACTCACCAGCGTTCCGTCGGCAGAGAAGCTCATCTACACCGATCCCGCGCTGCGGCCGGGCGGGGAAGGAACCACCTCGGGTCCCATGCCCGTCGCACCGGAGGATTCGGCGTATGCCGCGACCACGACGCCTGATCTCCTCCTGCCCGCCGAGCGGCCCCCCTCATGAGGCACCGTCGTGAAAGGGCCACCGTCGTGAGCATCTTCCGCGCGGGACGTCGCGTCCTGTCCGCCCTGCTCCCGGTCATGGTCGTCGGGTGCAGCTTCCAGGGAGTGAACTCCCTGCCCCTCCCCGGCACCGTCGGCCGGGAGTCCGACGCGTCGAGATACCGTGTCGAGCTGAGCAATGTCGGTACCCTGGAACCGAATTCACCGGTCATGGTCGACGACGTCGTGGTCGGGAGCGTCCGCAGCGTCGGCCTCGTGAACCGCCGCGCCGAGGTCGAGATCGCCGTGCGGCCGGACGTGCACATCCCCGCGAACGCCACCGCCGCGGTGGGCCAGACCAGCCTTCTCGGCTCCATGCACCTGCAGTTGGACGTCCCGACCGGTCAGGCGCCGGCAGGCGCGCTGCGCGACGGCGCGACGATCCCCCTCGATCGCTCGTCGACGTACCCGTCGACCGAGCAGACGCTCGCAGCCCTGTCGGCCGTGGTCAACGCGGGCGGGCTCGGGCAGATCGGCGACATCATCCACTCGTTGAACGCCGCCTTCACCGGACGCCAGACCCAGATCCGCGCTCTCCTCGGCCGTCTCGACACCTTCGTCGGAGCCCTTGACGCGCAGCGCGACAACGTCATCGCCACCGTGACGGAACTCGACAGGTTCGCGTCCACACTGGCCGCCCAGCGCGACGTCATCACCGACGCACTCCGCGACATCCCGCCGGCGCTCGACACGCTACGGCGGGAACGGCCCCGACTGGTGGCCGCGTTGGACAGGCTCCGCGTGTTCAGCGACACGGCCACCGGCGTCGTCTCCGAAGTCGGCGACGACCTCGTCACCGACCTGCAGAACCTGGCGCCGACCATCCGCGCGCTGGCCGACGTGGGCCCCGACATCAGCACGGCGCTCGCGTGGGCCACCGTGTTCCCACTGGGACAGGACATCATCGACCGCGGAATCCGCGGCGACTACATGAACCTGTTCGTCACCGTCGACCTGACGCTGGGACGCTTCAAGCGGGGCCTGTTGGCGGGCACCAGCTTCGGTGACGAGAACGCACCCCTGGTACCTGCTCCGGGGGACCCGGGATACGACTCGTTCTACTCGAAGAACCCGCTCGGGGAGGCTGTCGCACCGCCCCCCGGCGTGCGAGGGCCCGACCGGATGCCGCCTCCCCCGACTCCGGCTCCTCCGCCAACCGGGCCGGGTGGTGGCTGATGCTGACTCGATTCGTCCGGGTTCAGCTCGCGGTGTTCGCCGTCGCCTCGCTGGTCGGCGTGTCGGTGTTGATCGTCGAATACCTGCAGGTGCCCACCCTGCTCGGAGTGGGTCGGATCACCGTGACGATGGAACTGCCGAACGCCGGGGGTCTCTACCGGTTCTCCAACGTGACCTATCGCGGAGTGCAGATCGGGAAGGTCACCGAAGTCGACGTCAACCCGCGCGGCGCCGTCGCCACCCTGTCGCTCGACGGCTCCCCGAAGGTGCCGAGCGATCTGACCGCCGAAGTGCGCAGTGTGTCCGCGGTCGGCGAGCAGTACGTCGATCTGCAACCGCACGGCCGAGGCGGCCCCTTCCTGCAGGACGGTTCGGTGATCCCGAGTGACCGGACGGTCATCCCGCAGGAGGTCGGCCCCATGATGGACCGGCTCAGCGCGCTGATCGGCAGTGTCCCGACCGACAAGCTCGACGGGCTGCTCGACGAATCGTTCAAGGCGTTCAACGGCTCCGCGTACGACCTGCAGTCCCTCTCGGACTCCGCGTCGCGGATCGCCCACGACACCGACGCGGTGGCCGACCGCACCTCACGCCTCATCGACGATGCGCAACCGGTGCTCGACGGCCAGAACGTCAGCGCGCAGGCACTGCGCACGTGGGCCGATCGACTCGCAGGCGTCACCGGGCAACTGGTGGCCGACGACCCCCACCTTCGCACCATCCTCGAGACGGGACCCGGCGCCGCGCAGGAGGTTTCGCGCCTACTCGACCAGGTGAAGCCGACGCTGCCTGTGCTGCTGGCCAACCTCACGTCGATCGGACAGATCGCCGTGACCTATCGCCCGGGTTTGGAGCAGCTCCTCGTGTTGCTGCCGCCGGCCACGGCCTTCTACCAGTCGGCGGGGCCCGGACAGAACGCGACCGGTATACCTCTCGGCGACTTCCGGGTGTCGATGAGCGATCCGCCGGCCTGCACCGTGGGCTTCCTGCCGCCGTCGTCGTGGCGCTCCCCCGCCGACACGACGACCATCGACACCCCGGACGGTCTGTACTGCAAACTGCCGCAGGATTCGCCGATAGCCGTGCGCGGGGCCCGCAACTTCCCCTGTATGCGCCACCCGGGCAAATACGCCCCCACCATCGAGGAGTGCAACAGCGACCGGCCGTTCCAGCCACTGGCCGTCCGCCAGCACGCCACGGGGCCCTACCCGCTGGACCCGAATCTCATCGCTCAAGGTGTCCCGCCCGACGACCGGGTGACCCTCGACGAGAACATCCACGGGCCGATCGAGGGAACACCGGGCGCCGCGCCGAGTGGCCACACCGGCGACGGCCCCGCACCAGGACCCACGGTGGCCGTCGCCACCTATGACCCCGAAACCGGCCGCGTCGCCGCACCCGACGGTCACATCTTCGAACAGAGCGACCTGGCGTCGTCCGGGGCGGACAAGACCTGGAAAGACCTCGTGATGTCGGGAAGCGGGTAGCCGGGAGACATGTCGATGACGCGTACCACCACCGCGGCCGCGGCCGGCGCCCTTCTCATCGGGAGCGTCGCAGCCGGCGCGACCGCCTCCGCCTCCGTCGGCGACGTGGCCCTCAACGGGGTGTTCACGGCGGTGTCCGACGGCGAATGGGCCAAGACACGGGAGAGCTTCCGCGACGAGGCCACGGTCGTCAGCACATGGACGATCTCGTCGACGTGCACCACCTATCAGGACTGCACCGGCTCGGTGAGCAGCGATCAGGGGTGGACGGCCGACCTGGTCTACCGCAATCTCATGTGGCGCGTCACCCGGGTCATCGAGGGTTGGGAGCGTTGTCCGGACGGCACCGCCTTCCCCGGCGAACAGTCGTTCACGTTCTGGCCGGCCCGGGCGGACGCGCCGGACCGCCATGACCGGCTCAGCGGGTGGGACCAGACCATAGGACCGAGCGGGGCGTGCGGCGTCAACCGGTGGCAGAACATCCGAATGCCGTTCCGGCTCAGCCGAATCGCCTGATCGCCGACGCTCAGCCGGGGTCGAGCGCCGACAGCCGGTGCACCTGCGTGCGGGTGGCCGGATACAACTCGCACCACGTGTCGTAGAGGTCGTCGTAGAGCGCGCGGCGCCGGGGGTCCGGCTCGATCTCCCGGGCCACCCGTGTCCAGTCCGTGTCCGGATCGACCAGTCCGGTCCCGATCGCGGCGAGCAGGGCGTCCCCGTAGCTCGCGCCGATCGCCTGTTCGGGAACCAGCTGCGGCCGACCGGTGATGTCGCTGACCGCCTGCGCCCACACCGGACTGCGCAGCCCGCCTCCGACGGCCACCGTCCTGATCGCGGAGTGGGCGTCGTCGAAGCGTTCGAGGATCTGCCGGATGCCGAACGAGATGCCCTCGTAGGCCGCACGGAACAGGTGCCCGCGGCCGTGGCGCAGGGTCAGGCCCGCGACCACGCCACGCGCCCGCGGGTCGAACACCGGCGTGCGCTCGCCGGCCAGGTACGGCAGCATCAGCAACCCCTCGCTGCCGGGAGGCACCGCGGACGCCTCGGCGGTCAGCTCGTCGAACGACGCGCCGCCGGTGGTGGCCTGCAACCACCCGATCAGGCTGCCCGCCGTCGACGTCCCGGCCGCCAGCGCGAGGCTGCCGTGCTCGACGCCCGTCGTCGTCCACAGCGTCGGGTCGCTGAAGTACTCGTCGATGATCTGGACGAGGAACATCGTCGAGCCGTACATCAGCATCTGATCGCCGGGTTGGCGCACACCGACGGAGAACGCCTCGGAGTACGCGTCGATGGTGCCGGCCGACACCGGGGTGCCTGCCGGAACGCCGGTGGCCGCCGCCGCCTCGGCGGTGACCGTGCCCACCACTTCACTTGGCCAGACCAGGCGCGGCAACGGCAGATGGGCGCAGATGCGCCGCGCCCAGTCGTGGTTCCAGTCGAACAGCCGGGTGCCGTAGAGCGGGTCGCACTGGCTGGCGGTGTGATGGTCGATGACGTATTCGCCGGTCAACTTGGCGGCGATGTACGAGTTCGACCCGAACCAGCCCGTCGCGCGGTCGAACACCTCGGGCTCGTGGCGGCGCACCCACTCCAGTTTCGGTCCGACGGCCTGGCTGGACAGCAGGGTGCCGGCCCGTTCGAGGATGTTCCGCTCACCGAATTCGGCTGTGAGCGAGTCGATTTCATCGGTGGCGCGAGTGTCGACACCGTACAGGATGGCCGGCCGCAGCGGGTGCAGGCGGTCGTCGCAGAGCACGAGACACGGCCCCACTCCGCTGACACACATCCCGGCGACCGCACCGCCGTCCGGAAGCCGCTCCATCAGCGCGGCGCTGATGCGGCAGACCTCGCGCCACCAGAGCCCCTCCGCATCGGCCTCCGCCCAACCCGGGCGCGGCAGGCTCATCGAATGGGCGATGGCCTCAGAGGCGATCACTGTTCCGCTCAGATCGACGAGTACGCCCTTGGTGCTCCCCGTTCCGATGTCGATTCCGAGCAGCAGATCCACGTGCCAAACCCTACGTGGTGACAGACCGCGTCAGTGCGTCCTGGACGGAAAGGGATCGTTGCCGAAATCGATCTGCGCGGCCGGGTTGCTGACCGCGGTCACCATCCCCGAGCCGAAGGCCCCCTCCCGGTCGTAGAGCGTCGCGGTGCCCACGGAGATGCCGTCGGCGACCCAGTGCGAATCGGCTTGCACACCGACCCACTCGTCGACCGGCAGCCGGGCGAGCGCGACGGTGAGGTCGCCGTTGATGTACCCGACCCCGGCCGTGCCGAGGTTGGTCACGAGGCTGGTGCCCTCGGCGGCCACCACCGCCCGCACGAACGGCGAATTCTCGATGCCGGCGACGACCTGGATCGAGCGGCTCCAGGTCCGTTTGCGTGCGGTGTTCTGGTGGTCGACGATCGCATGCGTCCAGCCCAGTCCGTCGCTGCCGAGGTGGATCGCCCGCGACGGATCGACCTCGGGCGGCACGTCGAACGCTCCGGGGGCGACCCATTCGTCACCGCGCGGCGCCTGTGCCCGCCGGTACTGCACGAGGGTCGCGCGCGCGACGGTGACGCCGTCCTGCACCAACTCGCACTCGGCGTTGCGCACGCGCCTGCCGTCGCGCACCAGGTTCGTCTTCGCCGTCGTCGCGACGCCGCGGGCAGCCTTGAACAGGTCGACGGTCAGCCGGGTCGGGAGGAACCCATCGCACCCGAACTCGGCCTCGAGGACCGATGCCGCCAGACCCACGACGGCCGGCCCGTTGAGGTGGTCCTCGCCCCAGTGGCTCTGAGCGAACCGGGTGGGCAGGAACGCGCCGTCGTCGGCCGGATCGAAGTGGACGGGATGCTCGCTCATCCCGGCATCGTCGCACAGCCGGTGGTGACCGACCTGTGACGGCCGCCGCCGGGTGATTCCGAGCGGGTACCGCGGGGTAGACGGCCCGGTATGACCACCCCCGAACAGAACCGGCCCCTGCGCGCCGTCGGTCTCGTCTGCACCCTCAAACCCAGCCCGGCACCGTCGAGCAGCGTCGTGATCGCCGAGCAGCTGTTCGAACCGATGCGCGAGTCCGGCGTCGAGTGCGAGATCGTGCGGTGCGTCGACCACGCCCTGCACCCCGGAGTCGAGGCGGACATGGGACCCGGTGACGAATGGCCCGCCATCCTCGAGAAGATCGTCGCCGCCGACATCGTGGTCGTGTCCACCCCGACGTGGGTGGGACACATGTCGAGCGTCGCCCAGCGGGTGCTCGAGCGACTCGACGCCGAATTGTCCGAGACCGACGACGCCGGCCGGCCCCGGCAGGTCGGGAAGGTGGCGCTCGCCGCGGTCGTCGGCAACGAGGACGGCGCGCACAAGATCGTGGCCGACCTGTTCCAGGCGCTCAACGACATCGGGTTCACCATCCCGGCGCAGGGCTGCACCTACTGGAACGACGAGGCGATGGGCGGCCGCGACTTCAAGGACCTCGACGAGACCCCGGAGGCGGTCGCCGGCACGACCCGTTCGGCCGCGCGCAATGCGGCGCACCTGGCGGGCATGCTGCGCGCCCACCCGTATCCGCCGTACACCTGAGGCCGGCCGCCCGCGATCGTGCGCAAATGCCATGCGCTGCACGGCGTTTCGGGTGACAGACACGCACGTTCGCGGTGGGTGGAACCGCTAGCGGATGGGCAGACCGGTCAGCGCGCGCCCGATGACGAGGCGCTGAATTTCGCTGGTGCCCTCGAAGATCGTGAAGATCTTCGCGTCACGGTGCATCCGCTCGACCGGATAGTCGCGGGTGTAGCCGTTGCCGCCGAGGATCTGGATCGCCTCGTCGGTGACGTAGACGGCGGTCTCGCTGGCGTACAGCTTGGCCATCGACCCCTCCGCCGCGGTGAACGCCTTGTTGTTGCGGTGCATCCATCCGGCCCGCCACACCAGCATCCGGGTGGCGTCGATACGCGCCTTCATGTCGGCGAGCTTGAAGGCGATCGCCTGGAACTCTCCGATCTTGCGGCCGAACTGCTCACGCTGGCAGGAGTAGTCGAGGGCGTACTCATAGGCTGCCCGCGCCACCCCCAGCGCCATCGCGCCCACGAACGGCCGGGTCCGCTCGAAGGTCGCCATCGCCGCCTGGCTCGCCGTCCGCTGCCCCTCCTTCGCGCGCGCGATCCGCTGCTCGAACTTCTCCCGGCCACCCAGGAGCAGCTCCCCGGGGATACGGACGTTGTCCAACACCACTTCCGCGGTATGCGAGGCCCGGATGCCGTGCTTCTTGAACTTCTGCCCCTGCGACAGCCCGCGCGTGCCGGGCGGCACGATGAAGCTGGCCTGCCCGCGGGTGCCGAGGTCCGGGTACACCGAGGCGACCACCACGTGGACGTTGGCGATGCCGCCGTTGGTCGCCCACGTCTTGGTCCCGTTGAGCACCCACTCGTCGGCGGACTCGTCATAGACCGCGCGGGTGCGTACCGCCCCGACATCGGAGCCGGCTCCCGGTTCCGACGAGCAGAACGCGGCGACCTTGGTGTCACCCGGTGTGCCGAACATCGCGGGCAGCCAGTCCCCGATCTGCTGCGGTGTGCCGTTCGACGCCAGCGCCGCCGCCGCCAGACCGGTCGCCAGGATCGACAGCGCGATGCCCGCATCGCCCCAGAAGAGCTCCTCGAACACCGTGATGAGACCGATCCCGCTGCTCTCCCCCGCCATCTGGGCGAACAGCTCCGGCGTGTACAGCCCGACCTTCGCGGCCTCTTCGATGATCGGCCACGGGGTCTCCTCCCGCTCGTCCCACTCGGCCGCCGCGGGACGGACCACGTCGTGGGCGAACTCGTGCACCCAGTCACGCACCGAGACGACGTCCTCGGGAAGTTCGAGCGAGAAAGTGGGCTCCATCGCGGATCTCCTATCGTGACGCGGTCGTCGCCGCCCATCGTGTCATGCGTGGGCGAGAGTGCGCGCGCCCGCGTCCGACAGAGATCAAAGCCGTTGCGGCGCCACGGTATTCACCGGGATCACTGACCGAGCGTCAGCATCCGGGCCGCGGTGTACCGCTCGGTGACGTGCGGGGTCGGTTCCGCCTCGTAGGACGCCGTCCCTCCCAGGGCCCAGTCGGGCGGGGCGTCCTGACCGCTCAGCACCCAGGCGGCCTGACGCGCGGCGCCCAGCGCGACGTACTCGGCCGGCGTCGGGACGTGCACGGGGCGGCCGAGGATGGCGGGTGCGATCCGGCGCACGGCTCCCGAACGCGCCCCGCCGCCGACCAGGATGATCCGCTGGACGCCGATGCCCTGCTCGGAGATCTTGTCGATACAGAACGCCATGGAGGCCAGCAGTCCCTCCACCGCCGCCCGGGCCACGTTGGACGGGGTGAAGTTGCGGGTGGTGAGGCCGTGCAGTGCGCCCGAGGCGTCCGGGAGGTTCGGTGACCGCTCGCCGTCGAAGTACGGTACGAGGCTCAGGCCCTCCGCACCGGCGGGCGCCGACAGCGCCAGGCGGTCGAACTCGTCGAACTCCACCCGGAGCATGCCCGCCGTCGCGGCCAGCACCGGCGCCCCGTTGAGCGTGCACACCAGGGGCAGCTGACGGCCGGTCGCATCGGCGAAACCCGCGACGAGACCCTCGGGATCGCGTGGCGCGGTGGTCGCGACCGCGCTGACCACACCCGAGGTCCCCAGCGACACGACGCAGTCACCCGCGGCGGCACCGAGGCCCAGTGCGGCGGCCGCGTTGTCCCCCGCGCCCGGACCGAGCAGGGCGCCGGACGCGGTGCGGCCGGCGACGTCCCGCGGCCCGAGCACCGGGGGCAGCGTGGGCCGTCGGCCCCGCATCGCCAACTCGAGCAGATCGAGGTCGTAGTCACCGGTCTGTGCGGAGAAGTACCCGGTGCCGCTGGCATCGCTGCGGTCGGTGCGCACCTCACCGATGTCGTCGGATGCGGACAACCGCCACGTCAGCCAGTCGTGCGGCAGGCACACCGCCGCGGTGGCGTCGGCGTTCTCCGGTTCCGCGTCGGCCAGCCACCGGAGCTTCGCCGCGGTGATGGCGGCGACCGGCACCACGCCGATGCGGTCGGCCCACGCGCCCGGACCGCCGAGCTCCCCGACCAGATCGGCGGCGGCCCCGGCCGACCGGGTGTCGTTCCACAGCAACGCATCTCGCACCACCGCGCCCGAGGAGTCCAGGCAGACCATCCCGTGCTGTTGGGCGCCGACCGATACGGCACCGACGTCCTCGAGGCCCCCGGCCGCGGTCTCGGCGGCCTGTAGGGCCGACCACCACAACCGGGGATCGACCTCGGTGCCGCCGGGGTGCGGAGAGGTCGCCGAGCGGACGATCTCACCCGTGTCGGCGTCGCACACCAGGATCTTGCACGACTGGGTCGACGAATCGATGCCGGCGACCAGTGCCACGGCGACCTCCTCAGAACGGCGACTCGACCGTCCACCCTAGTCACGCGGAAACCCACCCGGCCGAACGCCGATCGAGGCGGCGGCCGACTGCGAGAATCGTCCGATGGCCGGCGAGAGCACGGAGCCGCGGGACCGCCAGCGATGGGATCCGGACCGCGACGAGACGGAGACCGAGCGGTTGGACCGCAACTGGTCGAGCCTGCTGCAGGAGCTGCGCGTGGCACAGACCGGCGTGCAGGTGCTGACCGGTTTCCTCCTCGTGTTGCCGTTCCAGGAGCGGTTCGCCGACCTCGACTGGGGCGCCCGGCTGGTGTACCTGCTGACCGTGGCGTGCTCGATCGGGTCGACGGTCTTGCTGGTCGCGCCGGCGAGCATGCACCGGATGCTGTTCCGCCGGCACCGACTCGACGCCCTGGTGGCGTCCTCGCACCGGTTCGCGCTCGCGGGTCTGGTGTTGCTCGGTATGGCGTTGACGGGGGTGGCCGCGATCATCTTCGACGCGGTGCTCGGCGCCACCGCGGCGTGGGCGGCCGGCACCGCGACGTTGCTGGCACTGGCGTTCTCGTGGTTCTGGGTTCCGGTGCGGCACCGCAGGCACAAGAGGCCGAACTGAGGGCGTTTGTGACCTGTTCGGCCGGGGAACACAGCGCAACATGCTTATCCGACGTATCGCGCGACCCATGTTGTCTGCTGTGTTCATCGGGCGTGGAGTGGAGGCTCTGCGGAGCCCCAAACCGGCTGTCGATGCGGCCAAACCAACGCTCGAGGGACTGGCCAAACTGCCCGACCCGGTCGGCACCAACGTACCCACCAACGCCGAGACCGTCGCCCGCATCACCGCGGGCGTGCAGATCGGCGGCGGGCTGCTGCTGGCCTCCGGCAAGTTGCCGCGGCTCGCCTCCGCGGCGCTGGCGTTCAGCGTGGTGCCGGGCAGCCTCGGCGGCCACATGTTCTGGAACGAGACCGAGCCGGAGCGCAAGGCCGAGGAGCGGCGCGCCTTCCTCACCGACGTCAGCCTCATCGGCGGCTTGATCATCGCGGCCGTCGACACCGAGGGCAAGCCGTCCCTGGGGTGGCGCGGTCGCCGCGCGGCGCAGAAGGTCACCGCGGCGCTGCCGGTCGGTGCGGCTGCCGGCGGTTCGCTGACAGACAGTGAATTCGCCGAGAAGCTCGGCCACGGCCTGCACGTCGGCGCAGAGCGGGGACGCGAGTTGGCCGGCGTCGCCCGGGAACGCGGTGCGGAGCTGGCCGAGGTGGCGAGCAAGCGCGGCGCGGTGCTGGCCGACGTCGCCCGCGAACGCGGTGCGGAGTTCGCCGAGATCGCCAGCAAGCGCGGTGCGGAATTCGCCGAGGTCGCGAGCAAACGCAGTGCCGAGCTGGCCGAGGTGGCGAGCAAGCGCGGCGCGGTGCTGGCCGACGTCGCCCGCGAACGCGGGACCGAATGGGCCGAGGTGGCTCGCGACCGCGCCCCCGAACTCGCCGATGTCGCCAAGGGGCGCAGCGCGGAACTGGCCCTGCTGGCCCGCGAGCGGGCCAACGAGCTGGCCGAGACCACCCGCAAGCAGGCCAAGCAGTCCAGGAAGCAGGTCCGCAAGGAGGCCAAGCGCCGGCTTCGCTGACACCGTCGTTTGATCTTGTCGAACCGGGCGCGTCGAAGCGCCCGGTTCGTCGTCTTCCGGCGGTAGATTCGTTCCCACCCACTACGCGGTCAGGAGCGGATGCAATGACAACCGGTGACTACCCCCCTCAGCCGGGCCAGCCCCAGTACGGAAAGCAGCCCCAGTACGGAAAGCAGCCCCAGTACGGACAGCAGCCGCAGTACGGACAGCAGCCGCAGTTCGGCCAACCCGATTACGGTCAACCGCCGTATGGGCAGCCGCAGTACGGACAGCCCGGCGGGTATCCCCCGCCCTTCGGCGGGCAGGTTCCCGGCAGCCTCGGGATGCGCTTCCTGGCCCGGTTGATCGACGGCGTCATCGTCGGCATCGTCGGCGGTCTGCTGATCGTGCTGACCGACTCGATGTCCAACGTCCTGGTCACCGGAGTGTTCACCGGGGTGCTGTCGTTCCTGTACTACGTCGCGTTCGAGGCGACGCAGGGCTGGACCCCGGGGAAGAAGCTGCTGGGGATGAGCGTGCGCGGCCCCGGCGGCGCACCCAAGCCGTCGGCGGCCCAGTCGGCCATCCGCAACCTGTTCACGCTGCTCCCCATCATCCCGTTCGTCGGTGGCCTGCTGGGCGTGATCGCGATCGTCGTGATCGCCGTGACGATCAACGGCAGCCCGACCAAACAGGGCAAGCACGACGAGATGGCGGGCGGCACCCAGGTGGTCAAAGGCTGAAATACGTTGAGCGCCAAGCGCGGGAGTGTGAGTAGACGTCCCGAACTCGCCCGCCGCCTGTTCGATCGCTTCGAGCCCGTGCACGCCGTCACCTACTTCGCTCCGGAAGCCCGCTCGGCCCTCGACGGCCTCGGGTACCGCGGATTCTGGATGGGGTATTTCGCCGCCCGCTCCGCGCCGTTGGGCCGCGTGCCCGCCGACGTGGTGACCGCGATCTTCTACAACTTCGCTCCGGAGCGGGTGGCCAAGGCGTTGCCCGCGGCATGGGAGGTCGCACCGCCGGACGCGGCGCTGCAGGCCAGGGAGCAGTCGGCGGTGGCGGCGCTGAACCGGTGCGGTGTCGGCGACGGCGAGGGGGTGCGCACCGCCGCCGCGCTGGCCGCGAAGGCCGCGCGCGATCTGCCCGTCGACGGTCGGCCGCTGTACGCGGCGAACAAATCCCTGGACTGGCCCGACCATCCGGTCGCCGTCCTGTGGCACGCCGCCACCCTGCTGCGGGAGCACCGCGGGGACGGGCACGTCGCGGTGCTGGCCGCCGCGGGTTTGAGCGGCCGTGAGTGCAATGTGCTGCATGCGGCGGCCGGCCGGGTGCCGCGCGAGATGATCATGCGCAGCCGCGACTACGACGACGCGCAGTGGCAGCACTACACGGACCGCCTGGCGGAGCGCGGTCTCCTCGACGCCGGGGGCGGGCTCACCACGGCGGGCCATGCGCTCAAACAGCGGGTCGAGGACTCCACCGACGAGTTGGCGTTGAGCGCCCTCGACGGACTCGACGACGACGAGGTCGAGACGTTGTTCCAGACGCTGACGCCGATCACCCGCGCGGTGGTCGCCGCGGAGATCGTCCCCGACGCCACCCCGATGGGGCTGTCCCGTGCCGACCTCGACGACGCCGGCGCCCACCTGAGCTGACGACAGGTCACTTCTTGAGCGGGTCGTGGCCCCAGTTCATCAGCGAGTACCGCCACGGGGTGTTCTCGACGTCTCCCGACGGCCGTTGCGCGAGATGCCGGTTGACGTATCCGACGACCTTCCGCATGTGGGCGTGGTCGTCGTCGCTGAGGTCGGCCTTCTTGGTGTGCAGGATCGACACGATGTGGCGCCCGCTGGCGTGTCCGGTGGCTTCGCCGCCGCCGGACTTCTGCCCCACCGACTTCGACTCGTCGGTGTCCAGCCATTCGTCGAGTTCACCGGCGGTCATGTTGACCGCGTCCTTGAACTGCGACCACGTCTGTTCGGCGTCATTGTCGGCGGTCATCGGATGACCGTCACTTCTTGTCGAGCGCGCCGGGCTTGTGCACGGCGTCGTTGCCGCTCTTGTCGCTGACCACCCGGTACTGCGGTTCGTCCTTGGACGCCTTGACCTTCCGGCCCGCCGCCTCGGTCTCGGAGGTGATCTTCTCGACGACCTCGCCCTCGGCGGTGCTGCCGTGGCTCTGCCAGGTGACCTTGTCGCCCTTCTTGAATTCTTGATCGCTCATGACGAGCGGGTACCCACCGGTTCCGCGGTCACCCGCGCCGCGAAGCCGACGTCATATTTCCGTTGCTCCTCAGCGCGGGGCGTACATGATGAGGCCCACCCCGGCCAGGCAGATGAGCGCGCCGGTGATGTCCCATCGATCAGGGCGGAAACCATCGACCACCACGCCCCACAGCAGGGAACCCGCGACGAACACCCCGCCGTACGCGGCCAGGATGCGGCCGAAGTGGGCGTCGGGCTGGAACGCCGCCACGAAGCCGTAGGCGCCCAGTGCGAGGACCCCTGCGCCCGCCCAGATCCAGCCGCGGTGCTCACGCACCCCCTGCCAGACCAGCCATGCGCCACCGATCTCGAGCACTGCGGCGAGGACGAACAGGACGGCGGACTTGAGCACGAGCACGCCCGTCAGCCTGCCGCGGGCGTGCGCAGAATGCCGAATCCGCGCGGCGTGTCGCGGAGCGGACGCGCGCGCTCGTCGTCAGGGGCGGGTGACGTTGCGGTTCCACTCCAGCCAGCCGATGCCCGTGCGTCCGTCTCCCGTGGTGACCGCCGCCCACGCCCGGGGGAAGTGACTGACGCGGCCGTCCCCCGAGGTCAGCATCACCGGGGCGAAGCCGCGGATGTCCACGTCGACGGTGAGGTCGCCGGGTTGCACCGTCAGCGAGGTGGTGACCGGCAGACCGGTGTCGGCGAACGTCGCCTGGGCGGTCATCTCGGTGGTCTCGATCAGGGCAGCGCCCGGGGACTGCACGTAACCGATGCTCATCGGCCCCATCCCGGGGATCCGCAGGTCGACCCCGTGCAAGTGGGTGCCGTCGTCGAGGTGCAGGGCGTTCCACACCCAGTCCATGGCCCACCAGTCGCGCACCCCCCACGAGTGGTCCCGCTGTCCGGGCACCGCGTCGAACGTGTACTCGCGGCCGTCGGCGCTGATGGTGCCCGACACCGTGCAGGCGATCTCGTAGCGTGACGTGATGCGGTATTGATAGGGCGTGCCGACAGTCGTCCACGTCAGATCCATCGTCAGGTCGACCGGACGGCCCGCCTCCCCGCGCAACAGTGCGACGGGATCGTCGTGCGCTTCCCCGCGGCCGCGGACGGTGACCCGGTAGGTGCGCAGCGGTTCGACGGGTTCGAGGCCGAGATGCGTACTGTCGGTGACGGTTTCGGTGTAGTCGTCCGGCAGCGGGGCCTCGAAGTCCACGATCCCGATGGTCGGCATACCCGGTCCGCACACCAGCGCGTTGACCCAGGCGGCGTTGCGGTTCGGGTACAGCCCGAGCCGGACCCAGCCGCCGACATCCTGTGCCCCGTCGGCGAAGTCGAAATACCAGCTCTCGTTCCAGAGTTCCTCGTCGCCGGGCCGGTGTGAGCCCTCGTCGTCGGCGCCGGGCTGCAGGGGTTCACCGGCTGTCGCGTCCGGCAGCGCGGCCAGGGCGTCGGTGTCGAGCACGTGTTGGCAGTGGCGGCGCAACATCGTCATGAACATCTCGTCGCCGCGCTCGGTACGCGCGACCAGCATCGAGGACACGATCGCCATCATCACGCCGAAGAAGCTCTGGCGGCGGACCCCGTCGCGGACGGCCGCCAGGTCCACCGGCGCCTGGGCCCCCAGCGCGTCGTGGTAGGCGCGCAGCAGCGCATCGTAGTGCGCGCGCCGATCCTCCACCGGCAGCGCACATCCCAGGAAGTAGGCCACGTCGGTGAACGCGGGTCCCCAGGTGACTGTCTGCCAGTCGACGACGGTCAGCGGCCGGTCCGCGCCGGGCTGGCCGAACAGCATGTTGTCGAGTCGATAGTCGCCGTGGATCAGCCCGTGCGGGCGCTCGGGGGCGCCCTCGGCGTCGAGATAGGCGTCGAACACCGCGACCAGGCGCTCGCAGACGGCGCGGTGCTCCGGCGCGATCGCGTCACCGTAGCGGTCGGCGAAGCCCGCCCACAGTTGGCCGATGAGCGCCTGATTCATCGGTGACTCGCGGTTGAGCCAGTCGGCGTCGGCGAGCGCGGCGTCACCGAGCAGCGGGCCGTGAACGCGGCCGAGTTCGGCCAGTGCGAGCGCCGCCTGCTCGACCGTCGCACCGCGGATCTCGTCGCCGACCACCGCGGGCGCCGCGTCGCCGAGCAGCAGGTCGAACGCACCGGTCTCGCCGTTGTAGGCGGCGTGATAGCAGGGCGCCACCGGACCCGGCAGGCCCGGGGCGATGTCGGTGTAGAACCGCACTTCCCGCTCGTAGAGCCCGAGCGCCAACCCGGTCTGGCGGCTGTTGGGGTCGGTCGCGGCGACCTTGAGGACCACCGATTCCGGTCCGGCGGTCGCGGTGTCGGCGTAGGCGAGCGAGACGCGGTAGCACTCGCTCATCTGGCCGGTGCCGATGCGTTCGAAGCCGAATCCGGTGACGGCACCCGCGCCCAGCACGGTGGTCAGCCACTCGGCGGTGAGGTCCGAGGGACGTTCGATGACGAGGTCTGCAGTGTGAGCCACGCGATGAACCTAGCAGTGGGCTGCATCACACTGTTGACGGGTGTCAACCACGAGTGTCGCGTCAGCGCGTGGAGAGCGTGAACCCTTCCCAGGCCTGCCTGCGATCGGCATCGGGGTCGTACTCGACGCGCGGCCTGCGGTCGAAGACCAGCACCGCACGCTGATCGGCGCGGTAGGGCTCCCACCCGTCGCCGGGCGTTCCGCTACGACTGAACGCCCGCCAGCGGCGCTGGACGTCCCTGCTCACCTTGACGGCCGAACGCCGGTCGGCGGCCGCGGTCAGCAGGGATCCGAACCTGGTGCGGTAGGTGTCGAAGACCGCCAGCAGTTCGGTCGCGTGCGTCGCGCCCAGCCCCGACCACTTCAGCGTGCGCGGTGCGTAGTCGTAGCGGTACACGAACGTCGGGGCGTGACGGGAGTGCGCCTCTGAGATCTGCCACGTGGCGGTGCCGAAGGCGAAATCCCCACCCAGTTGCATGCACGCCGACGGGTCCGGATAGCCGGGATAGGCGCCGGTGATCCGGTCACGGCGCTCGGCGTCCGAATCGGCCAGCAGCGTCTCGATCATCGGCTCCGACATCGGCAGCAGCGGCAGGAACCGGCTGAACAGCCGACCCTCCTCGGCGTTGTTGCCCACGATCAGCGGCACCCGGTGCGCGCTGCCCTCTGCCATCGCCGCGACGGGTTCGACGGGCAGGTAGTCGGTGCCGTACGACGGACCGACCGGGAACGCGCCCGGCATATGGGTCATTCCCCGCCGGATCAGGTGCTCGAGCGCGTCGCCGAGCTGAACGGGCCGAGCGGCCATCAACGCGGCGGCGCCGTCCTGGGGCCGGGCGCCGAGCTGCTCGACGAAGCGTTCGGCGAACGCCGCGGCCGCCTCGTGGGAGCGCACCATCCCGCTGGCCGGGCTCTGCGAGATCGCTTGATGAAACAGGCCTTTGGCCTGCGGCACGGCGAGCAGCGTGGCGACCGCGTGGGCGCCCGCGCTCTCGCCGAAGATCGTGACGTTGCCCGGGTCGCCGCCGAACACCGCGATGTTGTCGCGAACCCACCGCAACGCCATCACCAGGTCGCGCAGGAACAGGTTCCCGTCGATCGGATTCTCCGGGGTGGACAGCGACGAGAAGTCCATACAGCCCAGCGGGCCGAGGCGGTAGTTGACCGACACGTAGACGCACCCGCGGCGCGCCATCGCGGCACCGTCGTAGATCGGGGTGGCCGAACTGCCGAACGCGTATCCCCCGCCGTGGACGAAGAACATCACCGGCAACGGACCGTCCGCAGGCTTCTCCGGCGCGACCACGTTGAGCGTCAGGCAGTCCTCGCTCATCTGCTGGCGCTTCCCCACGCCGAGGAGCGTGTACCTCGGGTCCTGGGGGGCACAGTTGCCCACGCTGTGGCAGTACCGGACCCCGCGCCACGGCTCGGCGGGCAGCGGGGCGCGGAACCGGCGGCGCCCCACGGGCGGCTGGGCGTAGGGAATGGCTCGCCACCGGTGGACCCCGTCGCGGGTGAACCCCTCGACCGTTCCGGTGCTGATGGTTGCGCGGACGGTACGCTCGTGCATGTTTTCGACGGTAGTCGAACACGTCTGCGCGGCCGCGCCTGACCGGGGTGTGCGTGTCGGCCCGCTAGCCTGGCGACCATGCGGATTGCTGTGATGCTGGCGGCGTCTGTGCTGGTCGCGGGTTGTTCCCAGGGCGTCGAGGAGCAGGCGCGGCAGACGGAACCGACGCTGTCGGCGCCGTCCGTCACCACCCGCACCTCACCGACGCCGACGACGACGACGACGAAACCCCCGCCGACCAGCGCCCCGGCGGCCGGGGCGCCGATCGGCGAGGTGGTCCGGTGGATCGAGGCCGCGCCCCCGGCCGCACCCGAGGGTTTCCGCACGGTGAGCCGCGAGGGGGCCGCCACGGATCTCGGTGACGGCGTCGCGTTCACCACACCCGCAGGCACGTCGAAGTGCGTCACCGACCGCCGCGCCGAAGGGGCGTTGACCTGTCTGGTGGATCTGACGGAGCCGCCGGCGCGTCCGCCCGACGTGTACGGCGAGTGGAAGGGCGGCTGGGTCGACTTCCCGGGGGCCACCCTCGACGTCGGTTCGGCGCACGCCGATCCCGGTCCGTTCTCCGACGGATTCGGTGTCGAACTGCCGTACGGGCAGGCGCTGAACTTCGGCGACTACCGGTGCCGCACCGACCCGTCGGGCCTGTTCTGTGTCAACTACGCCCACCAGTCGGCGGCGCGGTTGAGTGACACGGGCGTCGAACCGTTCGGCTGTCTACAACAGGTGACGCCGCCGCCAGGTGTCGGCGCACGCTTCAGCTGCTGATCGCAGTCGGCACGCTTCACTTCGCCGGGCGCGCCCGGTCCCGGGCCCGCTGCGGGTAGGCGTGCGTCATCCCGATGGCGCCGACGATGACGACGACGGGGATGACGTAGTTGGTCCAGTCGCGGGTGTGCGGGATCTGCGCGGCGAGCAACCCGAGCAACGCGATCAACGAGAACACCAGCGCCCACATCAGGGTCAGCACCTGGTTGCTGCGCCGGAAGGCCGGCTCCTCCCAATCCTGAAGCGGCACCGACTCTCTGGCGTACTGCTCGGTGAACGGCACGAACGCCAGCGACACCAACGTCATCACCGCCAGCACAGCACTGGACAGCGTGGTCGCGTAGGTGTCCATCCAGTCCCGGTCTGCGGCGCCGACGGCGGTCGCGACCACCGTGACGCCGAAGAAGAACACGATCGTGACGATGTCGAGCAGCCGCGGACCGCCCCGGCCCATCGCGACTCCGAGGATGACGGCGGACAGGACCGCGCAGAGCGCGCCGAACTTCCACGTGCTCGGGCCGTCGGCGACGACCCAGTAGATGATCCACGGCACGAACCCGACGAACGGGCTTCGGTCGAACCAGTCATCCATCAGTTCCGCAGCGTACGCCCGGCGGGCGCGGCGTGACGGAAGGCCGACGGCCCCGCGGGTGCTGGGTCCACGGGGCCGGCGGTCCGGCGGCTCAGGACGGTGGAAGCCGGAAGTCGCCGTCGACGATCACCGCCTCGACGGGTTGACCGTCGATGGTGGCGCCCCATCTGCCGTCCGGCCGCTGCTGGAGCTGTCCGGCTTGCTGCAACAGTCGCCGGTTGCGCACCTCGGCGCGGAACTGCGCGTCCTTGAGCTGTTGTTGTTTCTCGAAGATGTTCTGGTCGTCGTCTCGGCCGAAGTCTCCGCCGAGGCCGCCGAACTGCACACCGACGGCCGAACCGTTGGGCCGCAGCACCCACGACTCGCGCACGCCGCCCAGCGCCGCGGTGTACATGCCCGCCGGCGCGGGCACCTCCGCGGCGGTGAAGGCGTAGGTGACGCCGTCCATCGTCAGATCGCCCTCGACGTCGTCGCCGTCGAACGAGGCCTCGAGCGTGTCGCGGAACTTCGACGTGGCCTGGATGGCGCCGTCGGCCTGGTCGCCGAAGAACCAGGCTTCGTCATCGGTGCCGTTGCAGGCGTACGCGGCGAACTGGTCGCCGTCGACGGCGATCCCGATCGTCATCGTGCGGCCGTCCTTCTCCATATCGGCGATGTACTTGGCCGAGGGCGGGAACGCCTCCGCGGATGCGGGTGCGGCGGTGGTGCCCGGCGCGGACGTCGTCGTCTCGGTGGTGGACTCGCCGCCCGAGCACGCGGACAGCGTGCCGAACGCGCAGATCGCACTGACCCCGAGAAGCAGGGTGCGGGTGTGCTTACGGATGTGCTGTGTCATGTGACCAGCATGGATTCCCGATTCAGGCGATACATGGAGAATCCGTGGAGATTGCGTGGAGATCAGTCGGCCAGGAACGCCGCGGCCTCGGCGCAGAACACCTGCCAGGCCGGTTCGGTGCCCGTCAGCAGGTGGTTGTTGCTGTGCAGACGCACCATCCGCGCGTCGGGAATCAGCGCGGCCAACTCCTCGCCGAAGCGCACCGGCACGCGATGATCGTCGCGCGAGTGCAACACGAGCGTCGGGCACTTCACCTCCCGGGCTGCGTCGCAGACGTCGATGCGGCCGAACTCGGTGAGGAAGCGCACGGCGTTCTCCGGCGAGGTGGTGCGGCGCTGCAGTCGATCGAATGCGGCCCAGTCGGCGCGCGTGCCGTCGGGCAGGAACTGCGCGGCGAAGACCTGACGGAAAGCCGGGTCGTCGCGTCCCCAGCCGACCCTGGCGAGGTCGAGATCCAGCGAGGCGGCGCGTTTCTCGTCCTCGTTGACCGCCCGCACGGCACGGCCCTTGGCGTAGGCGCCTGCGAGCACCAGCCGGCTCACCCGGTCGGGATGCCGGGCCGCGTAGGCCACGGCCACCGCGCCGCCCTGGGACACCCCCATCAGCGGGAACCGCTCCAGTCCCAGCGCTTCGACCACCGACTCCAGATCGGTCACCCACGCGTCGAAGGTGAAATCGTCGACCTCCCAGTCGGACAGTCCGCACCCGCGCTCGTCGTAGCGGACGAATGAGTGGCGCTGCGAGAACTCGCGGACCCAGTGCCGCCACACCGAACTCTCGATGTCGTAGCCGAGGTGGGTCATCCAGTTGGCGGCCCGGACGAGCGGCGGACCCTCACCGGAGACCGCGTACGCCAACCGGACGCCGTCGGCGGCACGGCAGAACGCGATGTGCTGGCGCGGGGCGGCCTCGGCCGCCGGCGGCAGGACGTCGGCCGGCGGAGGCGCCGCCGGTGTCGCGTCCGCCAGGATGGCGGCGACGAACTGGTAACCGCGACCGCGCACCGTGCGGATGAAGCGTTGCGACTCGCCGTCGTCGCCGAGCGCCCGTCGGGCGGCCTTGATGCGGCTGGTCAGCGCGGCCTCGCCGACGAAACGTCCACCCCACACCGTGTCGAACAGCTCTTCCTTGCTGACGAATCGGTCATGGTTCGCCACCAGGTGGGTGAGTACGTCGAACACCTGCGGTTCGACTCTGATCACGTCTGTACCGCAACGTAATTCGTAACGAAGGGTGTCGAGCGTGAAGTCGCCGAACCGCCAGACGCCACGGTGCACCGCGCCACTCGTGGTGGCCGGGAGCGATTCGGGCGGTGACGGAGCCACAGCTGCCTATCTCGGTGTCGGGTCGCCTCATCGTACGACGTCCCGCGCCTGATGACAGCGCGTCGACCGCGATGTCAGAGCGTCGTGAGCAGGTGGTTCTCGGTGACGGCCGCCATGGCCAGCGTGCGGTACCCGTAATCCTCGAACAGAACGGTGACGCGGTCGGTGTCGCCACCGATCACCACACCGTCGCCCCACTCCTTGTGCGCCACCGCGGTGTTGACCGGGATGGCGGACTGTCCGGAGGTGTCCGCGTCCTCGGTGGCCTCGCCGTCGCGGCAGCGGTCGCAGTTGCCGCACGGGCCCGGCAGCGGCTGACCGAAGTAGGTGAGCAGGAACTGCCGCCGGCAGTGCCGGGACTCGGCGTAGCCCCGCATCATCTCGACGCGGCTGCGGTCCACGCGTTCACGCGCCTCGACCACCTCGGTTGCGGCATCCACCGCATCCCCAGGTGCAATCCCATTGGAGAGGAAGCCTTTTCGTGTCGACCGGATCGCGTCCGCCTGTTCGAGCAGGTTGATCGCGTTGGTCAGGCGGCGTCCCCGCACGTCGAGTCGTTCGCGCAGCGTCTTGAGCCGCGTGGGCCTGTCGGTGGCGAGCGCCCGGTAGACGGCGTCGATGAGGTCGCCGTCGGGGCGGTGGGTGGTGAAGAAGCGGGCCAACCCCAGATCCTCGGCGCGGTAGAACAGCACCACGCGCGCCACCTCACCGTCGCGCCCCGCCCTGCCGATCTGCTGGTAGTACGAGTCCAACGAGTCGGGCACCGACGCGTGCACGACGAACCGCACGTTGGGTTTGTCGATCCCCATCCCGAACGCCGAGGTGGCCACGACCACGTCGACGTCGTCGTTGCGGAAACTCTCGTGGACGGTCTCGCGGTCCGCGGCCGCCAGTCCGGCGTGGTAGACCGCCGCGCGGACGCCGCGCTCACCCAGCGCGTCGGCGTAGCGCTCGGCGTCCTTGCGGGTGGCGGTGTAGAGCAGCCCGGGGGCTTCGAGGTCGACGACGGCGTCCACCACCGCGGCGCGCTTGTCGGCGTCGCGGACGAACTGCTGCACCTCGAGGGTCAGGTTGGGCCGGTCGAAGCCGCCCACCACCATCAGCGGGTCACGCAGCTTCAGCCGCTCCACGATCTCGCGGCGCACCACCACCGACGCCGTCGCGGTGAGCGCCACAACCGGCGCCCCCTTGCCGAACTGGGCGAACGCGTCGGCCAACCGCAGGTAGTCCGGCCGGAAGTCGTGGCCCCACGCGGAGACACAGTGCGCTTCGTCCACGACGATCAGCGACACCGACGCTTCGGCGAGCTCGGCCAGCACCGTGTCGTTGGCCAGCTGCTCCGGCGAGACGAAGATGTATTCGGCTTCGTGGCTGCGCACCGCCTCCCAGTTGTGCTCGGTGACGGTCGAACGCTGCTGGGAGTGGATCGCGACGGCCTCGGGTGCGTCGGAATCGGCCAGACCGGCGATCTGATCGCGCTGCAACGCGATCAACGGGGAGACGACCACGGTCGCACCCTCCAGCAGCACCGCGGGCACCTGGTAGATCGCGGACTTGCCCGAACCGGTCGGCAACACGGTCACCACGTCGCGGCCGGCGAGGACGGCCTCCATCGCCTCGAGCTGTTCGGGATGCAGTTCCTCCCAGCCGAACACCCGTCGGGCCGTGCGAGTCAGGTCCGCGGCGCGCTTGTCTTCTCCAACCACCGCGGCCGGTTACCCGGGCCGCACACGGGAAAACCTACCGCCAGCCGTCGGCCGCCTTGGCTGCGCGCATCAGCGCATCGCACAGTTGGCGTAGCTCGTCGGATCCGGCTCCTTCGTCGATCGCCGTCGCGACGTCCTCGGCCGCGCAGCGCACCTCGAACACCCGGTCGGCCAGCAGCGCGGCCTCCTCCGCGGTCAGCACGACCGCGTCCGGGGACAGTGAGGTGCCCCGCACCATCGCGCGCTGCTCGTAGGCCCGTTGCCGGCAGGACTGCCTGCAGTACTGACGGCGCCGGCCCAGACCGGCGTCGGCGACCTCGCGGCCACACCAACGGCACGGCTGGGCCCGGGTACGCCGTCTGCTCGCGGTCTCCACGAAATCAGACTGTAGACGGGTCACCCCGCCGACCCCGGTAACATGGAGGGTCGAGTCGGGAACCGTTCGTGGCTCCGCCGCGTTGATAATCCGGCAAGAATCTTTTTCGATGAGGAGTGTTCGACGATGGCTGATCGTGTCCTGAGAGGCAGTCGCCTCGGAGCTGTGAGCTACGAGACCGACCGCAACCACGACCTGGCGCCGCGTCAGGTCGCTCGCTACCGCACCGACAACGGCGAAGAGTTCGACGTCCCGTTCGCCGACGACGCCGAGATCCCCGGCACGTGGCTCTGCCGCAACGGCTTGGAAGGCACCCTGATCGAGGGTGACGTCCCCGAGCCGAAGAAGGTCAAGCCGCCGCGTACCCACTGGGACATGCTGCTCGAGCGCCGCAGCGTCGAGGAGCTCGAGGAACTGCTCAAGGAGCGCCTCGATCTGATCAAGTCGAAGCGGCGCGGCAGCTGAGCGTCGGCTAGCGCCGGTATTCCAGTCCGCGGGCGCGGTCGAAGCGCCCGCGGATTCCCCAGTCCGCGACCTTGAGCATGGCCTCGCGGATGTTCGATCCGCTCATCTTCGACTGACCCAGTTCACGCTCGCTGAACGTGATGGGCACCTCGACCACGACGAACCCGTTGTTGATGGTCCGCCAGGTCAGGTCGATCTGGAAGCAGTACCCCTTGGAGTCGACCGCGGACAGGTCGATCTTCTCGAGCACCTCACGCCGGTAGGCGCGGTAGCCGGCGGTGATGTCGTGGATGTCCACCCCGAGCAGCACCCGGGCGTAGGTGTTGGCCGTCTTGGACAGCGCGTAGCGGCGCCGCGGCCAGTTGCGGATGGCGCCGCCGGGGACGTACCGCGAGCCGATCGCCAGGTCGGCGCCCGCGTCGACGGCGTCGAGGAGCCGGTGCAGCTGCTCGGGTGCGTGGCTGCCGTCGGCGTCCATCTCGACCAGCACCGAGTAGCCGCGGCTGAGCCCCCACGCGAACCCGGCCAGGTACGCCGCGCCCAGCCCGTCCTTGCTGGCGCGGTGCATGACGTGCATCCGGTCCGGGTCGGTCAGCGCCAACTCGTCGGCGAGCTCCCCGGTGCCGTCGGGGCTGCCGTCGTCGACCACGAGGATGTGCACCTGCGGGCACGCCTGGTGCACGCGGTTGACGATCAGCGGCAGGTTCTCCCGCTCGTTGTACGTCGGGATGATGACCAGCGTCCGCTGGCTCGGGCGGATGTCCGCGCCGGCCGGGCGTTGCGCTTGCGCCGCCGGGTCGCTCATGAGGCTCCTTCGTTGCTGCTGCTGCGTGCTGCGGACCGGTCATCCCGGTCCGGGATCGCGGTTCGCCGCCGCCGCGACCGCCGCGCCGTCCTCGTGGGCACGAAATTCCCATTGTGCAGTATGGCGGCGATCACGGCGCCCACCCCGGCGATCAGCAGCAGCCCCTGCACGAGCGGACCCCACCGGGTGGCGGGCGTGATGTCGGTCTTGAGCCGGATCTGGGTGTCGAGGTAGGCGGGTTCGAAGAACGCCGTCCGCGCGAGGTCCCGGCCGTCCGGGGCGATGACCGCGCTGATGCCGGTGGTCCCGGCGATGACCACGTACCGGTCGTGTTCGACGGCGCGCAGTCTGCCGAAGGCGAGTTGCTGGCGGCTCATGGCCTCGTCGAACGTGGCGTTGTTGGTGGGCACCGCGAGCACCTGTGCCCCGTTGCGCACGGATTCCCGGGCGGCCCGGTCGAAGATGACCTCCCAGCAGGTGGTGATCCCGACGGGCACACCGGCCGCGTTGACGACGCCGCTGCCGTCGCCGGGGATGAAGTAACCCGCCCGCTCGGCGTACGGCGAGAGCTTGCTGAAGAAGCCGCGCCAGGGCAGGTATTCGCCGAACGGCTGCACGATCCGTTTGTCGTGACGGTCGGCGGGGCCCGTGGCCGGATTCCACACCAGCACCGTGTTGGTCGACACCGGGTTGTCCGGGGTGTGTTCGGGCGTCCGGACGACGGCGCCGACGAGCATCGGCGCGTTGATCGCCGCGGCCGCCGTCGAGATCCGTTCGGCGGCGTCCGGGTTGGCCAGCGGGTCGATGTCCGACGAGTTCTCGGGCCACACCACGAACATCGGCTGCGGCGCCCGTCCCGCCCGCACGTCCTGCGCGAGCCGCAGCGTCTCCTCGACGTGGTTGTCGAGGACCGCACGCCGCTGGGCGTTGAACTCGAGCCCCAGTCGCGGCACGTTGCCCTGGACCGCCGCGACGGTCACCGGCTGGTCGTCGACCGCGCCCGTCGCCGAGTGCCGCACCTGCGGCCAGACGACGGCGGTTCCGAGCAGCACCACCGCGATGATCGCTCCCGGCAGCACGACCGCGGGCGGTGCGCCGACGCGGACGTCGTGACCGCGGATCCAGTGCACGATCTCCTCGATCAGGGCCGCCACCGCGAAACCGGCGAGCATCACGGCGCACGACAGCAGCGGCGCGCCGCCGATGCGGACCAGCGACAGCAGCGGACCGTCGGTCTGGCCGAACGCCACCACACCCCACGGGAAGCCCCCGAACGGCACGCTGGACTTCAGCCACTCCTGCGCTGCCCACAGCGCGGCGAACCACAGCGGCCAGCCGGGCAGCCGGCGCACCGTCACCGCGGCGAGGCCGAACAACGCCGGGAAGAGCGCCTCGACGGCCGCCAGCGCCAACCACGGCAACGCGCCGACCAGGCCGCTGATCCACGGCAGCAGGGGGACGTAGAACGCCAGCCCGAAGAGGTATCCGTACCCGAATCCGCCTGCGCGCGTCGTCGAGTCCTTGCGCAGCACCCACGCCAGCAGCGCAGCCGAGAGGAATGCGCAGTACCACCACCCGAACGGCGGGAAGCTCACGCAGAGCAGCAGCCCGCCGGCGATCGCCGCGACCAGTTGCCACATCCGGTCGACCACCGCCTGCGGGAGGCTGCGAAGCCGAGGCGCCAGGCCCGCCATCCGGCCGCGCGGTGCGTCAGCCATGGATGACGACCCCTCGGTGCACCGTCTGGCGGCAGCGCGGCGGCGCGTCGCCGGGTTCCAGTCGCGGCAGCGCGGGTACGCGCGAGCGCGGGTCGGTCGACCAGCGCTGGACGCTGTCGGCGGGGGCGCTGACGGTCAGGTCGCCGACGTCCCAGACCGCATACGACGCCGGGGCGCCGGGCACCAGGGTGCCGGTGACGCCGTCGCGGACGCCGGCCGCGCGCCAGGCGCCGCGGGTGGCGGCGGCGAACGCGGCGCGCAGCGAGATCGCACTGCCCGGGGTCTGGTGGCGGCTCGCCGCCCGCACCGTCGACCAGGGATCGATGCTGGTGACGGGGCTGTCCGAGCCGAACGCGAGGGGCACGCCATGGGATGCTAACAGCGCGAACGGGTTGAGCCCGGCGGCTCGATCCCGGCCCAGCCGCTGGGCGTACATCCCGTCCGGACCGCCCCACAGATCGTCGAAGTGCGGTTGCATGCTGGCCACCACACCCCATGAGCCGAGTCGGGCGGCCTGCTCGGTGGTGACCATCTCCAGATGTTCGAGGCGGTGCCCGCACCGGGCCACCGCGGGCGCTCCGAACTGCTCGACGACCCGCCCGAGCGCGGACACCACCGCGCCGACCGCCGCGTCGCCGATGACGTGGAAGCCGGCGGTGACGCCGGCCTGGGTGCAGGCGCGCAGATGGGCCGCGACGGCGTCCTCGTCGAGGTAGGCGTTGCCGCACTGCTCCGGCGCGTCGCTGTAGGGCCGGGTCAACCACGCGGTGCGTGAGCCGAGCGCACCGTCGACGAACAGGTCCCCCGCCAGACCGCGGACACCGGTGCGGTCGACGAGATCGTGGGCCCGGTCGGCGTCGGTGACGGCCTCACCCCAGTACCCGACGACCTCCACCCCGTGCTCGATGTCGCGCAGTTCCAGCCAGTCCTCGAGACCGCCGATCTGAGGCCCCGCGCACTCGTGCACCGCGACGATGCCGTGGGCGGCGGCGGCGTCCAGTGCGGCCCGGCGGGCCCGGCCGCGCTGGTCCGCGGTCAGCAGCGCGCGTGCGGCGGCGCGCACGAGATGGTGCGCGCCGGCGGTCAGGGGCCGCTGCGGGTGGTATCCCGCGGCGTCGACCAGGTTCGTCGCCTGCTCGCGCAGCGCGGTCGAGGCCGCCGCGGAGTGGACGTCGACCCGGGCGAGGTATGCCGCGCGCTGCCCCACCGCGGCGTCGAGATCGTCGGTGCTCGGCGGCGTGGGTTCGGGCCATCCGGATTCGTCCCAGCCGTGCGCCCAGATCACCCCGTCCGGGTGACTCCGCGCGTGCTCGGTGAGCAGGTCGAGGCAGTGGCGCAGTGAGGTGGCGGGGCGCAGATCGAGGCCGACGAGCGTCAGACCCGTCGCGGTGACGTGGACGTGGCTGTCGACGAACGCCGGCGCCACGAAGCCGCCGTCGAGGTCGACGATCTCGGCCTGCGGGAACTGGGCGCGGCCGACGTCGTCGCTGCCGAGCCACGCCACCATGCCGTCGCGTACGGCGATGGCGGTGGCATCGGGTTGGGCGGGGCTGTGCACCCGCCCGTTCAGCAGCAGTGTCGTCACGAAGCCGACAGACTAGCCGGGTCAGTCGACCCGGCGCTCCACCGCAGGGGGTGCGACGTCGACGACATCGACGACCTCACCGTCGATGTAGTCCGCACGGCGGGGTCGGGCGGACATCCCCGTCACGACGATCGGCATGCCGCGCCCGAACCGGCGTGCCACCAGCGCGGTCACCACCGGACGGGCCGCCGCCCGCGTCGGCGGCAGCAGCAGGAGCGCCCCGACGACCGAGCTCGCGATCCCGGGCAGGACGACGAGCACGGTGCCCAGCGCGACCAGCGCGCTGTCGGTGACCGCACCGTGAGCCGTCGTCGCCGTCAGGCCGGAACGCAGGCGCTGCAGCTGCCGCTTGAGTTGCGACCCGGCCAGCAGGAGGCCGAGGACGAACGTCGCCACGGAGATCAGGAGCGCCCAACCCAGACCGACGGTCGAGACGAGCGCCACGATGACCGCCACCTCGAGGACCGCGTAGAGCAGGAACAGCCGCATTGCCATAGCCCTCCAACGTCTCGGGGGCCAGGTGGGTTCCGTACATTCGGGAACCATGATCAACACGGTGACCACAGTGCGCGTCGACGCCCCGGACGGACCGATCGAGGCGCTGCTGAGCGTGCCTCAGGGCGACGGCCCCTGGCCCGGTGTGGTGGTGGTGCACGACGCGATCGGGTACGGCCCGGACAACGAGGCCACCTCGGCGCGGATCGCGGCCGCCGGGTTCGTCGCGATCACCCCGAACCTGTACTCACGCGGGGGCCGGGCCCGGTGCATCACCCGGGTGTTCCGGGAGGCGCTGCAGCAGCGCGGCCGCGCCTTCGACGACGTGCTCGCCGCCCGTGACCACCTGCTCGGGTTGCCGCAGTGCTCGGGCGCGGTCGGGATCGCCGGGTTCTGCATGGGCGGACAGTTCGCGCTGCTCCTCGGTCCTGGCAACTTCGGCGCCTCGGCGCCGTTCTACGGGACCCCGCTGCCCAAGCACATCGACGAGACCCTCGACGCGTCGTGCCCGGTGGTGGCGAGCTTCGGCGGGCGCGACCCGCTGGGCCGGGACGCGGGGCCGAGACTGCAGGAGATGGTGACGGCCAAGGGGGTGCCCGCGGACGTCAAGGTCTACCCGGACGCCGGCCACAGCTTCGCCAACCGGCTGCCCGCGCAGCCGCTGATCCGTATCGCGAATTTCGGCTACCACGCCGAGGCCACCGACGACGCATGGCGGCGGGTGTTCGCGTTCTTCGCCACGCATCTGACCCGTTAGGCCGGGCTGGTCACCTCGATGGCGCTGTGCAGTTTGTCGACGCCACCGCGGATGATCGCGTGGGGCACCCACCACCATGCGTGCCACCAGTAGCGCTTGGTGACCATGTTCCAGACCCGGCGGGTCTCGGAGTGCGGCAGGTTGCGGGCGACGGCCTCGACCGGGTCGCCCTTGGGTTTGCCGAGTACGCCGCACTTCTGGATCGTCACCCGCGCAGTGTTGTTGATGCGTTTGGTCTTCCACGACCCGTCGTCGGTGATGATGAGCAGTTTGTCGCCGTCGGGCACCCCCCACACCGGGGTGGGCTTGGGTCGGCCGTCCTTGGTGAACGTCGTCAACAGCAGGTACTTCTCGCCGTAGACGTCTGTGAAGGTGGGCGCCATGTCAGGCCGCCGCCTCGATCTCGATCGTCACGTTGTTCTTCATGCCCCCGCGCAGCTTCGAGAAAACGTTGAACGTCTTGCCCAGCAGCCCGTAGCGGTTTCCGAGCGCGTCGTAGGTGGCGGCGTTGGCGGACTTGTCGAGGATCGTCGCCGCGGCTTCCACCGGCTCACTCTGCGGTTTCCCCGCGCGGTCGCACTTGGCGATCGTGACGCGCCGGGTGTTGCGGATCCGCTTGACCTTCCAGGACTTCTCCTGCGTGATCACCAGGAGCTTGTCGCCGGCCGGTGCGGCCCAGACCGCGGTCGGCTTGGCTCGGCCGTCCTTGGTGAAGGTGGTCAGCAGGATGTACTCGGAGCCGGCGATCTCGGCGAAGGTGGGGGCCATGTGATCAACCTAGCGGCGTCCGCCCGACCGCACCGGGATCAGCCTTCCAACTCCCCCTCGGTCTCCAACAGCACCTGGCGCAGACCGTCCAGCGTGGCGGGGTCGGGTTCGGCCCACATGCCGCGTCCGGCGGCCTCCAACAACCGTTCGGCCATCCCGTGCAGCGCCCACGGATTCGATTCCTCCATGAACTTGCGGTTCTCCGCGTCGAGCACGTACTCCTGCGACAGCCTGTCGTACATCCAGTCCGCCATGACGTGTGCCGTGGCGTCGTAACCGAACAGGTAGTCCACCGTCGCGGCCATCTCGAACGCGCCCTTGTAGCCGTGCCTGCGCATCGCGGTGATCCAGCGGGGGTTGACCACGCGGGCGCGGAAGACCCGGTTGGTCTCCTCCGACAGCGTGCGGGTGCGTACGGCGTCGGGCCGGGTGTTGTCACCGATGTAGGCGGCGGGGGCCTTGCCCGTCAGCGCGCGCACCGTGGCGACCATCCCGCCGTGGTACTGGAAGTAGTCGTCGGAGTCGGCGATGTCGTGTTCGCGGGTGTCGGTGTTCTTGGCGGCGACCGCGATTCGCCGGTAGCTGCGGTTCATGTCGTCGGCGGCGGGTCTGCCGTCCAGTCCGCGGCCGTAGGCGAATCCGCCCCACGCGGTGTAGACCTCGGCGAGGTCGGCGTCGTCGCGCCAGTTGCGGCTGTCGATCAACTGCAGCAGCCCCGCCCCGTAGGTACCCGGCTTGGATCCGAATATCCGTGTGGTGGCGCGCCGTTGGTCACCGTGCTGGGCGAGGTCGGCCCGGGTGTGGGCGCGGACGTAGTTGTCGTCGTCGGATTCGTCGAGCCCCGCGACGAGAGTGACCGCGTCGTCGAGCATGGCGACCACGTGCGGGAAGGCGTCACGGAAGAAGCCGGAGATCCGGACCGTGACGTCGATGCGCGGCCGGCCGAGTTCGGCCGGTGTGATCGGCTCGAGGTCGACGACCCGGCGGGACGCGTCATCCCAAACCGGCCGGACACCGAGCAGCGCAAGGACTTCGGCGATGTCGTCACCGGAGGTCCGCATGGCCGAGGTGCCCCACACCGACAGCCCGACCGACCGCGGCCACGTCCCGTGGTCGTGGCGGTAGCGCTCGAGCAGCGAATCCGCCATGGCCACACCGGTTTCCCACGCCAGCCGGGAGGGCACGGCCTTGGGGTCCACGGAGTAGAAGTTGCGCCCGGTCGGCAGGACGTTGACCAGCCCGCGCAACGGGGATCCTGAAGGGCCCGCGGCGATGTAGCGGCCGTCGAGCGCACGCAGCACCTGCGTGATCTCGGCCGCCGTACCGGCCAGCCGCGGCACCACCTCGGTGGCGGCGAACCGCAGGATCGCCGCCACCTGCGCGTCGTCGGTGATGGTGTCCACCACCGCGGCATCCCAGCCGGCCGCCTGCAGCGCCGCCACCAGGTGCCGGGCCCTGGCTTCGACGGCGTCGACGCTGGTTCGCTCGTCGTGGCCGTCCTCGGCGAGGCCGAGGGCCTGGCGCAGTCCGGGCAGGGTCTGCTCGCCGCCGAAGAGTTGGCGGGCGCGCAGGATCGCCAGCACGAGGTCCAGTTCGGCCTCGCCGGCGGGCGGAGCGCCCAGGATGTGCAGCCCGTCGCGGATCTGGACGTCCTTGATCTCGCAGAGCCATCCGTCGACGTGCAGCAGCATGTCGTCGAACGAGTCCTCGTCGGGGCGTTCCTCGAGACCCAAGTCATGGTCCATCTTCGCCGCCCGCATCAACGTCCAGATCTGTTGGCGCACCGCGGGGAGCTTGTTCGGATCGAGCGCCGAGACGTTGGCGTGTTCGTCGAGGAGTTGCTCGAGACGCGCGATGTCACCGTAGGATTCGGCCCGGGCCATCGGGGGGATGAGGTGGTCGACCAGGGTGGCGTGGGCCCGTCGCTTGGCCTGGGTCCCCTCCCCCGGGTCGTTGACCAGGAAGGGGTAGATCAGCGGCAGATCGCCGAGTGCGGCGTCGGTGCCACAGGCCGCCGACATGCCCAGCGTCTTACCCGGCAGCCACTCGAGGTTGCCGTGCTTGCCGAGGTGCACGACGGCGTGGGCGCCGAACCCGGAGTCGATCCAGCGGTAGGCCGCGAGGTAGTGGTGACTGGGCGGCAGATCGGGATCGTGGTAGATGGCCACCGGGTTCTCCCCGAATCCGCGGGGCGGCTGCACCATCAGCACGATGTTGCCGGTTTGTAGTGCGGCGATGACGATCTCGCCGTCGGGATCGCCGGTGCGGTCGACGAAGAGCTCACCGGGCGGTGGGCCCCAGTGTTCGACGACGGCGTCGGTCAGTTCGGCGGGCAGGGTGGCGAACCAGGCGCGATAGTCGTTGGCGGACAGTCGAACCGGGTTTCCGGTCAGCTGACCGTCGGTGAGCCACTCCGGGTCCTGACCGCCGCGCTCGATGAGGGCGTGGATCAGCGCGTCCCCGTCCTGGGCTTCCACACCGGGTACCTCACCGATGTCGTAGCCGGCCTCCCGCATGGCCCGCAGCAATGCCACCGCGCTCGCGGGGGTGTCGAGTCCGACGGCGTTGCCGATCCGCGCATGCTTGGTCGGATAGGCCGAGAACACCACCGCTATCCGCTTGTCTCGCACAGGAATTCGGCGCAGGCGTGCGTGCCGCAGGGCGATGCCGGCCACCCGGGCGCACCGTTCGGGGTCGGCGACGTAGGAGATCAGGCCTTCGCCGTCGATCTCCTTGAACGAGAACGGCACGGTGATGACGCGGCCGTCGAATTCGGGGACGGCCACCTGCGTGGCCACGTCGAGCGGCGACAGGCCGTCGTCATTGTCGGACCACTGCGCGCGGGAACTGGTCAGGCAGAGGCCCTGCAGGATGGGCACGTCCAGCGCGGCGAGGTGGGCGACGTTCCAACTGTCGTCGTCGCCCCCGGCGCCCACGGCGGCGGGGGTGGCCGCGCCCGCCGCGAGCACGGTGGTGATCAGCGCGTCCGCGGATCCCAGAAGCGTCAGCAGTTCCGGGTCGGCGTTGCGCAGCGAGGCGCAGTACACCGGCAGCGGCCGCCCGCCTTGCGCCTCGATCGCGTCGCAGAGCGCCTCGATGTAGGCGGTGTTGCCCGCCAGTTGCTGAGCCCGGTAGTACAGGACGGCGACCGTCGGCCCGTCGGCGGCGGGGACGTCCCGGTCGAGCAGCCCCCAGGTGGGCGTGGTGGCGGGCGGAGCGAACCCGAAGCCCGTCATCAGCAGCGTGTCGCAGAGGAAGGCGTACAGCTGACGCAGGTTGTCCACGCCGCCCTGTGCGAGGTAGACGTGAGCCTGGAGTGCGGCGCCCTGCGGGACCGTGGAGTGCCGCATCAACTCCGCATCGGGGGCCTGCTCGCCGCTGACCACCACGGTGGGCAGCCCCTTGGCCGAGACGGCGTCGATGCCCTCCTGCCAGGCCCGGTAGCCGCCGAGGATCCGGATGACGACGACGTCCGCGCCGTCGAGCAGCTCGTCGAGCTCCCCGGTCACCAGCCGGGACGGGTTCGCCCAGCGATACCGCGCGCCGCTGGAGCGGGCGGTGATCAGGTCGGTGTCAGAGGTCGACAGGAGCAGGACGGTCGGCGCGGGGTGCGGCGGGGTCACTCACCATTCGTACCCCACCGCATCCGCTCACTGGTCCGAGCCACCCCACCGGCCGTACCACGACTGCTGATAGGGCAGGCCGAGTACGGCGAGGAGGACGAACAGCGTCACGGCGATGGCGATCAGTGCGAACACTGGACACCCCTTTCGAGTCAGTTAACCGGTACCCGCGGTATCGGCTCACTGGCAACGTACGACCGGGACGCAGCGCAGGCCACTGTTTGTGCCGGACCGATCAACTACGCCGGGCGTGTGACGGACGCCACACAGCCGGGCCATTCGCCCCGGTCAGGCGGGGGTGACGAACCCTTCGGCGACCATCCAGTCGCGTGCGACGATCGCGGGATCCCGCCCTTCGACGTCGACCTGTTTGTTCATCTCGATGATCGCCTCATTGGTGAGGGCGGCGGTGACGGGCGCGGTGACCTCGGCGATCTCCGGATGGGCGTCGAAGAACCCGCGTTTCATCGTCACCGACGGGTTGTAGTGCGCGAAGAACTGCTTGTCGTCGGTGAGGACGGTCAGGTCGAGGGCGGCGATGCGGCCGTCGGTGGTGAAGACCTCACCGAAATCGCACTGCCGGCCGTCGGCCGTGGCCTGGTAGATGATGCCGACCTGCAAAATCGGGGTCTGGGCCCGCGCGGGGTCGAAACCGTACGCGGCCGCCATCCCGGGGAACCCGTCCTGGCGCGCGCGGAACTCGGTGTCGACACAGGTCTTGGCCGCTGCGGGGTTGGACCGGACCAGGTCGGCGTACTGCGACAGGGTGCGGACGCCGGTCCGTTCGATCACCTGCTTGCTGGCCGCCAGCGCGTACGTGTCGTCCATCGGTCCGGGGTCGAGCCAGACCATGTCGTTGCGCTCGAGGTCCTCGTCGCGTACGGCCTCGAACTGTTCGCGGGTGTTCGGGATCGGCTTCTCGTGGCCGAGGTAGTTGATCCACGCGTTGCCGGTGAACTCGTAGGCCACGTCGACCTGCCCCCGCAGCTGCGCCTCCCGCGTGCTGCGCGAGCCGACGATGCCGGTCAGGTCGCGCACCTGTGCGCCGGCCGCCATCAGCGTGAACTCCAGGATGTAGCCCAGGATGACCTGCTCGGTGTACTCCTTGGAGCCGACGGTGATCTGCACGCCCTCCAGACCCGGCGTCGGCCTGACCGAACCCGGCCCCACCATCAGCGGGACGGTGCTGCCCGAGCCGAGCCCGCACCCGCTCACGGTGAGCAACACCGCGAGCAGGGCCGCCGTCACCCGGCGATGCCGGTGTCGTCGGTTGCGCCGGCCGCGACGAAGTACACCGAAATCGCCGTTCATCGGAGCCCCTTGGGGTTCAGGAAGAATTCGGCGAGTCCGCCGAGCCAGTCGACCAGCAGGGCCAGGCAGACGGCGAGCACACTGCCGAGGATCAGCGTGACGTTGTCCTGCAGCTTGTAGCCGGTGTCGATGAGGATGCCCAGGCCGCCGGCGTTGACGAGGAACGACAGCGTCGCGGTGCCGACGGCCAGCACCAGTGAGGTGCGCATGCCGGCGAGGATGTAGGGCACCGCCAGCGGGAGTTCCACGCGCAGCAGCAGACCCTTGCGCGACATCCCCTGTCCGAGCCCAGCGTCGATGAACGAGCGGTCCACCTGGTCGAGGCCGAGGATGGTGCTCGCCAGCACCGGAAGCAGCGAGTAGAGCGCGATCGGCAGGACGCCGATCCAGAACCCGGTCCGCGCGGTGAGCAGGAAGAGCAGCACCAGCAGACCGATCGCCGGGGCCGCCTGGCCGACGTTGGCCACGCCGATGAACAAGGGCCGCAACGCCTTGGCGCCCGGGCGGGTGACGAGGACACCCAGCGGGACGCCGACCGCCAGCACGATCGCCGTCACCGCGGCGGTGATGAGCAGATGCTGCCAGATCAGCGTCGCCACGTTGCCGGGGTTGATGTTCTCCTGTTGCGTCGCGGTGAGATCGCGGTTGAACGCCCAGAACACCACCGCGGCACCGACGACGAGCACGAGCGCCGGCTGGATGAGCAGCCGCAGCCGCTCGGCGGATGCGGTCTTGGGCGCCTTGCGATCCCGAGCCCGGTCGGCGACGGTGCTCACGATTCGGAGTTCTCCGCGTTGGCCTCCGCGCGCAGCCGGGTGATCGTGTCGATGAGCATCTCCAGGGTGACCAGCCCGGCGTACCGGCCGCCGGCCCCGGTCACCACCGCGGAGGCGTGCTGTTCGGCGAGGATGGCTTCCAGGGCGTCCTCGAGGGTGGAGTGCGTGCTGACGACGTCGAGGTCCTCCGCGGCGTCCGAGAGCGACGCGGCGTTGCGCAACCGGTTCTCCCGCACCCACTTCACCGGACGGTCGCGGTGGTCGAGGATCACCGCCCACTCGGCGTCGCTGCCCGCCAGCGTGCTGCGGACCTGTTCGAGGGAGTCGTCCTCGTGAACGGCCAGATGGTCGCGCAACTCGATGTCCTTGATCCGCATCAGCCCGAGCTGCCGCAGGGAGGCACCGGAGCCGACGAAGCCGGCCACGGTGTCGTCGGCGGGGCTGGCCAGGATGTTCTGGGGGGTGTCGTACTGCAGCAGCTTCGAGCGGGGGCCGAGCACCGCGATGCGGTCACCGAGCTTGACGGCCTCCCCGAAGTCGTGGGTGACGAACACGATGGTCTTGCGCAATTCGGTTTGCAGACGCAGCAATTCGTCCTGCAGGGTGCTGCGGGTGATCGGGTCGACGGCGCCGAAGGGCTCGTCCATCAACAGGACGGGCGGGTCGGCGGCCAGTGCCCTGGCCACCCCGACGCGCTGCTGCTGACCGCCGGACAGCTGCCGCGGATACCGGTCGGCGTACTGTCCCGGATCGAGCCCGACCAGGTCGAGCAGTTCGTCGACCCGCGACTCGATGCGTTTGCGATCCCAGCGCAACAGCCCGGGCACCAGGCCGACGTTCTGCCGGATGGTCATGTGCGGGAACAGGCCGGCCTGCTGGATGGAGTAACCGATCTTGCGCCGCAGTTCGGTCGGTTTGATCGACAGCGCGTCCACGTCCCCGATGCGGATCTGACCGGAGGTCGGCTCGGAGAGCCGGTTGATCATCCGCATCATCGTGGTCTTACCGCACCCGGAGGGTCCGACGAAGACGACGATCTCACCGGCCGGAATGTCCAGCGACGCATCGTCGACCGCGGGTTCGGCCGCGCCCGGATACACCTTGGACACGTGGTCGAGTTCGATGCGCACTCCGGACGGATCGGTCACCGTCGCGCCGTTCTGTGTTGTCATCGAATGCCTTTCGATGTGGTGAGCCGGCCGATCAGCACCAGCACGGCGTCGAGGACGAGGGCGAGGATGACGATCAGCAGGGTTCCGGTGAGCGCCATGGGGACGGCGGTGGGGCTGCCGACCCGGGCCAGCCCGGCGAATATCAGGTTTCCGAGTCCGGGGCCCTTGACGTAGGCGGCGATGGCCAGCACGCCCATCGACATCTGGGTGCTGATCCGCATGGCCGACAGGATCGACGGCCACACCAGCCGCAGTTCGACACGGCCCAGGGTCGCCATCCGGCTCATGCCGATACCGCGCGCCGCGTCGGTGAGGGCCGGGTCGACGGCGTTGAGCCCGACGATCGTGTTTCGGATGATCGGCAGCAGCGAGTACAGCACCAGCGCCGCCACGCTCGGCACCACGCCGAGGCCGAACAGCGGGATCAGCAGACCGAGCAGTGCGAACGCCGGCACCGTGAGGATCACACTCGACGTCGCGGTGGCGAGGTTGGCCGCGGTGGCGTTGCGGTAGGTCAGCACCCCGATCGCGACGCCGATGACCGTCGCGATGAGCACGCTCTGCACCACCGCGCTGACATGCTGGTACGAGTCGAAGATCAGCTGTGCCTGGTGGGTTCTGAGGTAGTCCCACAGCTCCCGCACGACCACCTCCGCGTCTCGGCTCGTTGAATGCCGAATTCGCTGGTACCCCCGGTCAAGGAAAACGAAACGACCCGACGGCGCGACGGGGGTTCGGTTCGCCATGAGTCAAACCATGGTGCGGCGTCGGCGCGGCGGCCACCCTGACCGGCATGTCGTTACGAGTGGTGAAGTTGGGCGCGAACATCGGCGCCCGGATCGACGGGGTCCGAGTCGGGGGCGGGCTGGACCCGACGACCGTGACCGCGATCAACGAGGCGTTGCTCGAGCACAAGGTGATCTTCTTCCGCGGTCAGCATCACCTCGACGACGACGGACAGCTGGCGTTCGCGCGGCGGCTGGGCACCCCGACGACGGCCCATCCGACGGTGACCTCGCGCGGGCACCGGATCCTGCCGATCGACTCGCGCTACGACAAGGCCAACAGCTGGCACACCGATGTCACGTTCGTCGACCGCATCCCCAAGGCCTCGCTGCTGCGCGCGGTCACCCTGCCGGAGTACGGCGGCACCACCACGTGGGCGTCGACTGAGGCCGCCTACGACCAGCTGCCGGCCCCGCTGCGCGCGCTCGTCGAGAACCTGTGGGCCGTGCACACCAACAGGTTCGACTACGCCGCCGACTACGACGGCCGCCGTGAGGCGCTCGCCGCCACCGAACGGGAGTACCGCGAGGAGTTCGTCTCCGAGTACTTCGAGACCGAACACCCGGTGGTGCGCATCCATCCCGAGACCGGCCGCAAGGTGCTGTTGCTCGGCCACTTCATCAAACAGTTCGTCGGCCTGGGGGTCGCCGAGTCGACCGCGCTGCTGGCGCTGCTGCAGAACCGCGTCACCAAGCTGGAGAACACCGTGCGGTGGAGCTGGGAACCTGGTGACCTGGCGGTCTGGGACAACCGCGCGACCCAGCACTACGCGGTGGCCGACTACGACGACCAGTACCGGCGGCTGAGCCGCGTCACGCTGGCCGGCGACATCCCCGTCGACGTGTACGGACAGCGCAGCCGGGTCGTCGTCGGTGACGCGTCCGGCTACTCCGAAGTGGTGGTGCCGATCGCGCTCGCGAGCTGAGTCAGTCGGTCGCCGGCGTCCCCGACGTGTGGCGCGCGACGGTGTCGTCGACCGTCCCGCGCAGCGCGGGGATCTCGTCGAGCAGGCGCGCGAAGTCCTCGCGGCCGATGCGCAGGACCTCGGCCGGGCCCGTCGTCGTCACGGTCGCCGAACGCAGCTTCCCTTGACGCAGGGCCGATTCGCCGATGACCTCGCCCGGCGACAGTTCCGCCACGCGGTCGCGGCCGAGGTACACCGAGGCTGATCCGCTGAGCAGGATGAAGCAGGCGTCCGACGGGGTCTGCTCGTGGATCAACGGCCACGGCGCCGACGTCGAGGTGCGGTGTGCCGCTCGAACGAGACGCCGGAGATCGTCGTCGGAGAAGTCCGCGAATTCCGCGAATTCGCGAAGCCGGCTGACGTCTTCCTCGTCTTGTTTGTCGCGGGCTTTCATGACCGGCTCCTGTTCCCCGATGTGACCCTGACATCGCGGAGCCTAGTGAATCGGGGGCCTTCCGCAGATCCGAACGGAGGCCGGATCTGAAAAATAGTGACTCGATCAAACAAATCCTGGACAGCGGTGCCGGAACAGCTCACACCCTGCGACGGCCACGGTCCCCGGACGGGCGTTCCTAGAATGGCAGCCAGTGACGACTCGATCCCGCGATCAGGACGCGTGCCCGGGTGCCCTCTCGGTGCACCGGGCCGCTGACGGCGCGCTGGCCCGTGTCCGACTGCCCGGCGGCATGATCTCCGGCGCCGCGCTCACCGCGCTCGCGCAGACGGCCACCCGCTACGGCTCACCGGATCTCGAGCTGACCTCGCGCGGCAACCTCCAGATCCGCGGTATCACCGACACCGGCGCGGTCGCCGAGGCGATGGCCGGGGCCGGACTGCTGCCCTCCCCGACCCACGAGCGGGTCCGCAACATCGTGGCCTCGCCCCTGTCCGGACGCTCCGGTGGTCTCGCCGACCTGCGGCACCTGATCGGCGACCTCGACGCGGCGATCCGGCACGAGCCCGCGCTGGCGGAGTCCTCCGGCCGGTTCTGGTTCGGCCTCGACGACGGTCGCGGCGACATCTCCGGTCTCGGTACCGATGTCGGCGTGCACGCTCTCGACGGCGACAACGCAGCGTTGCTGCTGGCCGGCCGTGACACCGGCGTACGGCTGACCCTCGACGACGCGGTCCGCACCCTGATCGACGTGGCCGTGCGGTTCGTGGCGGTGCGCGGCATCGCCTGGCGCGTGGGCGAGCTCGCCGCACCGCAGGACCTGCTGACCGGGCTGCCGGTCACGGCCGAACCCGGCGCCACCTGGCCCCCGGTCATTCGCCCGCCGGTGGGCTGGCTCCCCCAGGACGACGGCCGAATCACCCTGGGCGCCGCGGTTCCGCTCGGCGTGCTGCCCGCCAGGACCGCCGAGTTCGTCGGCGCGGTCGAGGCGCCGGTGATCGTCACGCCGTGGCGGTCGTTGCTGATCTGCGACCTCGACGAAGGCGTCGCCGACGTGGCGCTGCGGGTGCTGGCGCCGATGGGGCTGGTGTTCGACGAGAACTCCCTGTGGCTCGACGTCAGTGCCTGCACGGGAAGCCCGGGCTGCGAACGGTCGGCCGCCGACGTGCGCGCTGACGCGGCCGCCGCGGTCGACGACCCCGCGCCGGGCCATCGCCACTTCGTGGGGTGCGAACGCGGGTGCGGCAGCCCGCCGGTCGGCCAGGTGCTGATCGCGGGCCCGGACGGTTATCGGCCGCGCGAGCGCCCGTCGTAGGGTGAGCGGCGTGCTGGACTACATCCGCGACGCCGCCGAGATCTACCGGCAGTCGTTCGCGACCATCCGCGACGAGGCGGATCTGGCGCGCTTCCCCGACGATGTGGCGCGGGTGGTGGTCCGGCTGATCCACACGTGCGGACAGGTCGACGTGGCCGACCACGTGGCGTTCAGCGACGACGTCGTGGCCCGCGCGCACACCGCGCTGACCGCGGGCGCTCCGGTGCTGTGCGATTCGTCGATGGTGGCCGCCGGGATCACCCGGTCGCGGCTGCCCGCCGACAACGAGGTGGTGTCGCTGGTCGCCGATCCCCGCGCACCCGAGCTCGCGGCGAAGCTGGGCTTCACCCGGTCCGCGGCGGCGGTCGACCTGTGGGCCGACCGGCTCGGTGGTGCGGTGCTCGCGATCGGGAATGCGCCGACGGCGCTGTTCCGGCTGCTCGAGTTGATCGACGAGGGTGCGCCGGTCCCCGCGGCCGTGCTGGGCGGACCGGTCGGGTTCGTCGGGTCGGCGCAGTCGAAGGACGAGCTCGTCGCGCGGCCCCGAGGGATGGCGTATCTCGTGGTGACGGGCCGGCGCGGCGGCAGCGCGATGGCGGCGGCCGCCGTGAATGCGATTGCGAGCGAACGCGAATGACCCTGCCAACGACGAAGCGCGGCACGCTGTACGGCGTCGGGCTGGGGCCCGGCGACCCCGAACTCGTCACCGTCAAGGCGGCCCGGGTGATCGGGCAGGCCGACGTGGTGGCCTACCACAGTGCGCGCCACGGCCGCAGCATCGCGCGCCGGATCGCCGAACCGTACCTGCGCGGCGGTCAGCTCGAAGAGCATCTGGTCTATCCGGTGACCACCGAGGTGACCGACCATCCCGGCGGCTACGCCGGTGCGATGGAGGACTTCTACCGCGAGGCCGCCGAACGCATCGCCGCCCACCTGGACGCGGGCCGCGACGTGGCGCTGCTCGCCGAGGGCGACCCGCTGTTCTACAGCTCCTACATGCACATGCACACGCGGCTCACCGAGCGGTTCGCCGCCGAGATCGTGCCGGGTGTGACGTCGGTGAGCGCCGCGTCGGCGGCCATCGCCACGCCGCTGGTGCAGGGCGAGGAGGTGCTGACGATCCTGCCGGGCACCCTGCCCGCCGCCGAACTCGAACGCCGGCTGGCCGACACCGACGCCGCCGTCGTGCTCAAGCTGGGCCGGTCGTACCCGACGGTGCGGGCGGCGCTGGCGGCGACGGGCCGGCTCGACGAGGCGTTCTACGTCGAACGCGCGAGCACCCCCGATCAGCGCACCCTGTCCGCGGCGGACGTCGACGGCGAGGACAAGGTGCCGTACTTCTCGCTGGCGATGCTCCCCGGCGGTTCGCGCCGGCGCGCGGGCAGCGGCAGTGTCACCGTGATCGGGCTGGGACCCGGGGCGATCGAGTGGATGACCCCCCAGAGCCGCCGCGAACTGGTCGCGGCGACCGACCTGATCGGCTACGGCCCCTACCTCGACCGGGTCGGTCTGCGCGACGGCCAGCAGCGGCACCCCAGCGACAACACCGACGAGCCGGCCCGCGCCCGGCTGGCGTGCACGCTGGCCGAACAGGGCCGCGCCGTCGCGGTGGTGTCGTCCGGAGATCCGGGGGTGTTCGCGATGGCGACCGCCGTCCTCGAGGAGGCCAAGCAGTGGCCGGGCGTCGAGGTGCGGGTGATCCCGGCGATGACGGCCGCCCAGGCGGTGGCCAGTCGCGTCGGCGCGCCGCTCGGCCACGACTACGCGGTGATCTCGCTGTCCGACCGGCTCAAACCGTGGGAGATCATCGAGGCCCGGCTGACCGCGGCCGCGCAGGCCGACCTGGTCCTGGCGATCTACAACCCGGCGTCGAAGAGCCGCACCTGGCAGGTCGGCAGGATGCGCGAGCTGCTGCTGGCCCACCGCGACCCCGGCACGCCGGTGATCATCGGCCGCGACGTGGCGGGCCCGCACGAGGAGGTCCGGGTGGTGCGTTTGGCCGACCTGGACCCCGCCCAGGTCGACATGCGCTGCCTGCTCATCGTGGGGTCGTCCCAGACCCAGTGGTACACCGGCGATGCCGGCGATCGGGTGTTCACCCCGCGTTACTATCCCGGGTGATAGTGTCACGCGTCACAGCGTGACGAAAGGCGGTGCCGTGCAGGCCCTCATCCCCGGCAAGCCCGCAGACGTCACCCCGCAATGGCTCGGCAGCGCACTGGCCCGCGACGGCGTGCCCGTCGACGTCACCGCCGTCGACATCGTGCCGATCGGCACCGGGCAGACCGGTGCCACCTACCGGGTGACGGTCACCTATGCCGAGCCGCGCCCGGACCTGCCGTCGTCGTACGCGATCAAACTGCCCGCCCAGGACGAGACGGTCCGCGACCGGGTCGCGATCGGCTACCGCTCCGAGCATGCCTTCTACACCAACCTCGCCGGTGTGGTGCAGATCCCGACCCCACCCTGCTACCACTGCGAGATCGCCGGTGACGGAGTCGATTTCGTGCTGCTGCTCGGCGACATGGCGCCCGCCGTGCAGGGTGACCAGATCGCCGGGTGCAGCGCCGAGGAGGCGCGCCTGGCGGTCGAGGCGTTGGCCGATCTGCACGGGCCGACGTGGTGTGACCCGCGGTGGGCCGACTTCCCCGGCATCGCGATGCCGAAGCCCGAACCCGCCTCGGCGCAGGGCTTCGGCGAGGTGGCGGCCATGGCGGCCGGTATGACGCTGGACCGGCTCGGCGACCGGATGCGCCAGGAGGACCGCGACACGGTGACGGCCGCGATGTCGGTGGTGACGCCGTGGCTGCTGGCCGAACCGGACCGGTTCGCGGTGCTGCACGGCGACTACCGCCTCGACAACATGCTGTTCGACCCGGACCGGTCGCGGATCACCGTGGTCGACTGGCAGACGCTCGGATCCGGTCTGCCCGCCCGCGATCTCTCGTACTTCAGCGCCACGAGTCTGCAGCCCGAGATCCGCGCCGCCGTCGAACGCGATCTGGTCGCCGCCTACCACCGGCGGCTGCTCAGCCACGGCGTCACCGGTTACGACCTCGAAACCTGTTGGCGGGATTATCGATTGGGCATGCTGCAGGCGCCGCTGATCACCGTGCTCGGGTGTGCGTTCGCGACGTCCACCGAACGCGGCGACGAGATGATGCTCGTGATGGCGGCCCGTGGCTGTCAGGCGATCCGCGAGTTGGGCACCCTCGACCTCATCGCGCCCGCGAGCTGACCCACGCCACCGCGTCCGCCACGGTCCCCACCATGCGGACACCCGGCGGAACGGGCGGCCGATCCACCATCACGACGGGGATGCCCAGGGCCGCGGCGGCGTCGAGTTTCGGCCGGGTCATGTCGCCGCCGCTGTTCTTGGTGACCAGCGCGTCGACGCGATGGTCGCGCAGCACGGCGAGTTCGTCGTCGTAGCGGTACGGGCCGCGCGAGAGCAGCAGTTCGTGGCGCCGCGGGAGGAGCTCGGCATCGGGCGCGGTGACCGCCCGGATCAGGAACCAGGCGTCGCTGTCGCGGAAGGCGGCGACGCCGGTGCGCCCGGTGGTGAGGAATACCCTGGCGAACCCTTGTCGTGCAACGGTTTCCGCTGCCTCTCGATCGTCACTCACCACGATCGCGTCGCCCGGCGGCCACGCCGGCCGGGCCAGCAGCAGGTGCGGCAGGCCCAGGTCCGCGCAGACCGCGGCGGCCGTCGCGGTGATGGTCGCCGCGAACGGATGCGTCGCGTCCACGACCGCGTCGACGGGGTTGTCGGTCAACCAGCGACGCATCCCGTCGACGCCACCGAAGCCGCCGATCCGCACCTGCCCCACCGGCAGCGCCGGATCGGGCACCCGCCCGGCCAGGGAACTGATCACCTCGACGTCGGGGTGCAGCGCCGCCGCCAGCGCCCGCGCCTCCCCCGTGCCGCCCAGCAGCAGGATCCGCATCAGTGCCGCCCGCGGCGCACACGCCCGGACGAGTACAGGTAGCTGTCGGTGCCGTCGGCGGCGAGCACGTCGCCGATGACGATCACCGCGGTGCGGGTGACGGCGGCGTCGTGCATCTGGGCGGCGATGTCGGCGAGGGTGCCGCGCAGCACGATCTCCTCGGGCCAGCTCGCGAAAGCCACCACGGCGCAGGGTGTTTGCGGACGGTAGCCGCCGGCCAGCAGTTCGGGCACGATGGTGTCGATCTGCGCGGCCGCCAGGTGCAGCACCAGGGTGCCGCCCGCGGCGGACAGGGTGCGCAGGTCCTCCCCGGGCGGCATGGCCGTCGACAACGTCGCGACCCGGCTCAACGTGACGGTCTGGGCGACGCCGGGCACGGTGAGTTCGCGACCCAACGCGGCCGCCGCCGCGGCGAACGCCGGAACGCCCGGCACCACCTCGTAATCGACTCCCAGCGCGTCGAGGCGGCGGCACTGCTCGGCGAGCGCGCTGTAGATCGACGGATCCCCGGAATGCAGGCGGGCCACGTCCTGTCCCGCGGCGTGTGCCCGGGCGAGTTCGTCGACGATCTGGTCGAGCGTGAGCGGGCCGGTGTCGACGATGCGCGCGTCGGGCGGGCAGAGCGCCAGCAGGTCCTCGGGCATGATCGATCCGGCGTACAGGCACACCGGACACCGGCTGAGCAGCCGCTGCCCGCGTACGGTGATCAGATCGGCCGCGCCCGGACCGGCCCCGATGAAGTAGACGGTCACGGCTTGACCGCCACCCACTGCGTCACCGGCATGGCGGGCCGCCAGCCCGTGAACGTGCCGACCGGCTCACCACGGTAGTGCTGGTAGCGGCGCAACTCCCCACCCATCTTCGAATACCACTGAACGAGAACCGCTTCGGACTCCACAGTGACGGCGTTGGCGACCAGCCGGCCGCCGGACGGCAGCGCCGCGAAGCAGCCGTCCAACAGACCGGGTGCGGTCAGGCCACCGCCGACGAACACCGCCGACGGCACCGGCGCATCGCCGAACGAATCCGGCGCCACCTCCCACACCTCGACGTCGACGCCGTGGGCGTCCGCATTGGCGGCGATGCGCGCCCGTCGTGCCTCGTCCCGCTCGAAGGCGATCGCCCGGCATCCCGCTCCGCTGCGGCACCACTCGATGCCGATGCTGCCCGATCCGGCGCCCACGTCCCACAGCAGCTCGCCCGGGCGCGGCGCCAGCGCGGCCAGGGTCACCGCGCGCATCGACTGTTTGGTGATCTGCCCGTCGTGGGCGTACGCGTCGTCGGGCAGCACCTGCAACCGCCGGTCGTCAGGCAGGTACCGGATGGCGACGACGTTGAGCGCGTCGACGTCGCCGGGCGGGTCGGCCGCCCACGCCCTGGCGGTGGCATCGAGTCGGCGCTCGGCCGGCCCGCCGAGCTGTTCGAGCACCGTCATCTCCGACTCGCCCCGCCCGGTGTCGGTCAGCAACCGGGCCAGCGTCGCCGGGGTGGATTCGTCGCGGGACAGCACGACCGCACGGCCGCCGCGGCGCACCGCCAGCCGGGGCGCGGCCGTCACCAGGCTGATCACCTCGGTGTCCTGCACCGCCCAGCCCAGGCGGGCGCACGCCAGCGTCACCGACGACACGTGGGGCAGCACGGTGACCCGCTCCGCTCCGAAGACCCGCACCGCCGTGCCACCGATGCCGTGCAGCATCGGGTCGCCGCTGGCCACGATGTGGACGTCGCCGCCGGGCGCGTCGCGGAGGGCGTGCAGGGCGGGCAGCAGCGGCGACGGCCATTCCCGGCGTTCGGCGGCCACGGTGTCGTCGAGCAGATCGAGCTGACGCTTCGACCCGTGAATCGTTGTCGCGCGGCGCAATTCGGCGGCCGATGCGGCTGACAGCCCGGCCATGCCGTCGGCGCCGATGCCGACCACCATCACTCGGTTCACCGCGGCATCCTGCGCCACACGAACCGCGGCAACAACCGCATGACCACCACCGCGGCGCCCAGCGACCGCGGGATCCACACCTCGCGGCGCCCCTTCTCGAGCGCGCGCACCGTCGCCTCGGCCACCTGGGCCGGGGTGCTCGACAGCGGCGCGGGGTCCATGCCCGCGGTCATCCGGCCGATCACGAAGCCGGGCCGGACCAGCAACAGGTGCACCCCGGACCCGTGCAGCGCGTCGGCCAGTCCGTTGGCGAAACCGTCGAGCCCGGCCTTGGCCGACCCGTAGACGTAGTTCGCGCGGCGGACGCGGGCGCCGGCCACCGACGAGAACACGATGAGCGCACCGGACCCGTGTTCCCGCATGGTCGCCGCGAGCACCGTCAGCAGGCTGACCTGGGCGACGTAATCGGTGTGCACGATCGCCGCCGCGTGGGCCGGGTCGCGCTCGGCGCGCGCCTGGTCGCCGAGGATGCCGAAGGCGACGACCGCGGTGGCGATCGGGCCGTGGTCGGAGACCAGTTTCGCCACCAACAGCGCGTGCGAGGCGAGGTCGTCGGCGTCGAAGTCGACGGTGTGCACCGCCGCCGCACCGGCTGCCCGTACGGCGCTGACCTCGTCGTCGAGCCGGTCGGCACCACGCGCGGCCAGCACCACCGTCGCACCCGGCGCCAGCCGCGTCGCCACCTCGACGCCGATCTCGCTGCGGCCGCCGAAGATCACCACCGAACCGCTATCCGTGTCCTTCACGGCTGCCAGTATCTCCTGCGCTAGCGTGGGTCCCGTGGCTACATCGGGCCGCAAGGCGACCACCCGGCTCACCAGCGACGCGCTGGCGTTCCTGACCGAACGTCATCTCGCCATGCTGACCACCTTGCGGTCGGACAACTCTCCGCACGTCGTGGCGGTCGGATTCACCTTCGACCCCAAGACGCACATCGCCCGGGTAATCACCTCCGGCGGCTCGCAGAAGGCGGTCAACGCCGAGCAGCGGGGGGTGGCGGTACTCAGCCAGGTCGACGGGGCCCGCTGGCTGTCGCTGGAGGGCAAGTCGACCGTGAATTCCGACCCGGACGCCGTCCGCGACGCCGAACTGCGCTACGCCCAGCGGTACCGCACGCCGCGGGTCAACCCGGAGCGCGTGGTGATCGAGGTGCGCGTCGAGCGGGTGCTGGGGTCGTCCCAACTGCTCGACCGCTCCGGAGACTGACCCGGCTGCGGCGACCCGTCAGGCCGTGGCGTCCGGGCCGGCCGGCACCACGATCAGGTCGTGCGGCCGGTTGTTCACCGACTCGGCGCCGTCTTGGGTGACGATCACGATGTCCTCGATGCGCGCACCCCACTGTCCCGGGAAGTAGATGCCGGGCTCCACGCTGAACGCCATCCCCGGCTCGAGCGGCAGGTCGTTACCGGCGACGATGTAGGGCTCCTCGTGCACCGAGAGGCCGATGCCGTGGCCGGTGCGGTGCACGAACGCCTCGGCAAGCCCCTCGGCGGCCAGCACATCGCGCGCGGCCGCATCGATCTGCTCGGCGGTGACGCCCGGACGCACCGCCTCGACGGCGGCCTGCTGGGCGCGCTGCAGCACCGCGTAGCGGCGCGCCACCTCGGGATCCGGTTGACCCAGGCTGTACGTGCGGGTGGAGTCGGAGTTGTAGCCCGGTTCGTAGGGGCCACCGATGTCGACCACGACGATGTCGCCGGCCCGCAACTCACGGTCGGAGCATTCGTGGTGCGGGTCGGCGCCGTGCGGGCCCGACCCGACGATGATGAACGCCACCTCGGAATGGCCCTCGGCGACAATGGCTTCCGCGATGTCGGCGGCGACGTCGGCTTCGGTGCGGCCGGCCACCAGGAACTCCGGCACCCGGGCGTGCACCCGGTCGATGGCCGCACCGGCCTTGCGCAACGCGTCGACCTCGGCGGCGTCCTTGAGCATCCGCAGGCGCCGCAGCACGTCGGTGGCCAGCACCGGCACCTCGCCGAGCACACCGGCCAGCGGCAGCAGGTGCAGCGCCGGCATGGAGTCGGTCACCGCCGTGCGGGCGGGGGCGCCGCCGAGCGCCTCGGCGACGAGTTCGTACGGGTTGTCGCCGTCGACCCAGTCCCGCACCGCCACACCGAGTTCGGGAATCGCTGACTCTTTGAGCGCGGCCAACTCCAGCCGTGGCACCACGATGGTCGGGTCGCCGCCGGAGGGCAGCACCAGCGCCGTCAGCCGCTCGAAGGTCTGCGCGCGCGAACCCACCAGGTAGCGCAGGTCGTAACCGGGCGTGATGACCAGGCCGGCCAGTCCGGCGTCACCCGCCGCCGCCGCGGCGGCCTGGAGTCGTCGGGCGTAGACATCGGTGTCGAATCGGCTGCCGGTCATGACTTCAAGGCTACTGTTCTAGGCGATGCTCCGAGATATCCGCGACCTGATCGACGACCACGACGCGTATGCCGAGGAACTGCGGCGACGTTGGGGTGGTCTGCTCAGTTACCGCTACATCGGCCGGCTGTACGCCTCCATGGACCCGCGTGCAGTCGACGACACCGTCACCCTGCGCAGCGACATGCGCAACCCGACCGGCGGACTCCTGTTGTCCGTGTTGGGGATCGCGGCGCCGGAGAGCGGGCACATGTCCGATCTGGAGGCCGTGCCCAACCCGGTCGTGCATTCGTGTCAGCTCCTCGACGCCGGCCGCGACGTGCGGCGTATCGAGGTCGTCTCCGAGGAGCTCAGGCGGGGCAGGCAGATGGGGTACAGCCGCGCCAAGATCGTCGACGCCGACCGGCCCGACCGCGTGCTGGCGTTGATCGAGGGTCAGGGTGTCAGCATCGGCACGCCGCCGGAGGGTCTGCAGAAGATGGAGGTCGACGCGATCGAGGTCATCGACTCCCCCGACCTGCCGCCGCTGTGGCAGGTGTTCGGCGCGTACCGGCGTCCCGACGGGCACTGGGCGCTTCCGGAATTGTCCGCCGAGGTGGCGTCGCCGGACGCCGCCCTGCACATCGGCCCGCAGTTCGTGGTGCTCGAGACCGCGGCCGCCGACGCCGCGGCCCGGGTGGCGGGCACCGACCAGCTGCAGGGCACGTCGTCGCACGTGATGTTCATGGCCCGCGGGAAGACGGGCCCGTTCCGGGCGGAGGCCGAGCCCGTGTCGGCCGACGGGGTCGTCGCGGTGCGGGTGGTGTTGCACGACGAGGGGAACGGCGACCGCCCGATCACCAGCGCCTCCTACGTGTTCGAGAGCCGGCGATGAGCGGTCAGTTGCTGCTGCTCGACGGCGCGAGCATGTGGTTCCGCTCGTACTTCGCGCTGCCGTCGTCGATCACCGCCCCCGACGGCCGACCGGTCAACGCGGTGCGCGGATTCCTCGACACCGTCGCGATGTTGATCGGCAGGGAGCGGCCCTCCCGGCTGGTGGTGTGCCGCGACGACGACTGGCGACCCCAGTGGCGCGTCGACCTGGTCCCGTCGTACAAGGCGCACCGGGTCGCCGAGGAGCAACCCACCGGCGCCGATGTCGAGGTCGTGCCCGACGACCTCACCCCGCAGGTTGACATGATCATGGAGATGCTCGACGCGTTCGGGATCCCCCACGCCGGCGCGCCCGGGTACGAGGCCGACGACGTGCTGGGCACACTGGCCGCCGCCGAGACGCGCGACCGGGTGATCGTGGTCAGCGGTGACCGGGACATGTTGCAGGTGGTGCGCGACTCACCGGTCGAGGTGCGGGTGCTCTACCTCGGCCGCGGGATGAGCAAGGCCACGCTGTTCGGGCCGACCGAGGTCGCCGACCAGTACGCGGTGCCCAAGGAGCGGGCCGGAGCGGCCTACGCCGAATTGGCGTTGATGCGCGGGGACCCGTCAGACGGGCTGCCCGGGGTGCCGGGTGTCGGCGAGAAGACCGCCGCGACGCTGCTGGCCCAGTTCGGCTCCCTGGAGGCGATCGTCGCAGCCGCCAACGACCCGAAGTCGAAGATGTCGAAGGCGTACCGCAAGAAGATGCTGGCCGCCGCCGACTACATCGAGGCGGCCGAACCGGTGGTGCGGGTGGCCACCGACGCCCCGGTCTCGATGTCGACGAAGACCGACGAGTTGCCGTTGGCCGCAGCACATCCGCGCAAGGTCGCCCAGTTGGCGGGCGACCTCGGCGTCACCTCCTCGGTCGGGCGGCTGCAGAAGGCGCTCGACGCCCTCGACTAACGCGGCCGGCCGACCTCGTAGGTGCCGTCGTCGTCCTGGAAGGTCACGGTCACTTCGCGTTTCGTGCCGTCGATGCTGACCTCGCAGTCGAACGTGGCGCCCTTCTTGACCTCGGGGCTCTCCCCGTTGTTGCACTTCACGTCGCGGACGTTCTTGGCGCCGTAGCCGTTCGACTCGTCGGTGAGGATCTGCTGCACACCGGACTGGGCGGCATTGACGTCGAGTTTGGTCGTCACGAAGAAGCCGGGCTTCCAGAAGCCGAGAACCAGGACCACGGCCAGGATCACCAGGGCGAGCACGCCGATGACGGCGCCGATCACGCCCAGCGAACGCTTGGAGCCGTCCTCGGCACCGGGAGGCGGGAACGCGCCGTACTGGCCCGTCTGACCCGGCTGGCCGTACTGCGGCTGGCCGTACTGGGGTTGCTGGCCGTACTGCGGCTGCTGACCGTACTGCGGTTGCCCGTACTGGGGCTGGCCGTACTGACCGGGCTGGCCGTACTGCGGTTGACCGTACTGGGGCTGGCCGTACTGCTCGGTCTGCGGGTAGGGCTGATACGACGGCTGCTGCTGAGTCGGCTGCTGGTACTGGGGATACTGCTGCGGCGTGTACGCCGGGGGCTGCTGCCACTGCGGGGTCTCGGAAGTGCCCTGCTCGCCGCCCTGTCCGGGTGACTGCCACTGGGTGTTCGACGGGTCGCCGGCCGGCTGATCCGTACCCGCGTCCGGTTGTTGACCGGCCCACGGCTGCGTCGGATCAGATCCCTGCGGTCCGCTCATCGTGTCTCCTTGGTCCTCGCTCGGCTCGCTGGCACCACACACTACCCCGCATCAACTGCCACGACGCCGCGTCGAATGTCGTTGATCGCGCGTTTCGCGGCGGTGCGCAGGGCGGGCGTCGGCGCGGCGTTGCGGACCTGGTCGAGCAGGTCGAGCACCTGTCGACACCACCGCACGAAATCGCCTGCGGACAGCGGTGACCCGCCACCGGAGGCGTCCGACGCGGCCAGCGCGGTGGTCAGGTCGCCGGTGGTCGCCCACCGGTAGATGGCACTGACGAAACCCTCGTCGGGTTCCCGGCCGGGGCTGAGGTGGTGGCGCCGCTCGTCGGAGCGCAGGTCAGCAGACAGGCGCCGGGTCTGCGACAACGCGCGGCGCACCTTCGCCGTCGGCGCCTCGTATCCGGCCGGGACGCCGGGCGTGTCGCCACGCGACTCGAACAGCACCGACGACAGCACCGCGGCCAGTTCTGCGGCGTCCAGCCCTTCCCAGGTGCCCGCGCGCAGGCACTCCGCGACCAGCAGATCGCTCTCGCTGTAGATACGGGCCAGCAGGCGGCCGTCGTCGGTGACCTTCGGATCGTCACCGGTGGTGTCGATGAACCCGCGTTCGCCGAGCAGGACAACGATCCGGTCGAAGGTGCGCGCCAGCGAGTTGGTGGCGGAGGCGACCTTCTTCTGGATCTGCGCGTTGTCCCGTTCGATGCGCAGATACCGCTCGGCGACGCGGGCCTTGTCCTCGCGGTCGGGCAGGTGATGGGCGGAGTGGCGGCGCATTCGGTCACGCAGCGAGACGAGCTCGGGGTCGGTGTCGTCGTCCTGCTGGGCCCCCCTGCGCCGGCCCCGGGACTCCGGCATCGCCATCCCGGCGGCAGCCGACAGCAGTGCCGACGCCAGGTCGCGGCGCACCCGCGGATTGCGGTGCTCGACGCGTTTGGGCAGCGTCATGGTGCCGACGCGGGGGGTCGCGCCGGTGTAGTCGGCCGACGAGATGCGGCCCGCCCATCGGTGTTCGGTCAGCACGAGCGGACGCGGATCGTCGGTGTCGCGGGCGGATTCGAGCACGACGGCCAACCCTCCGCGCCGCCCGTTGGTGATGGTGATGATGTCACCGCGCCGCAGTGCGCTGAGCGCGTCGTTGGCGACCGCGCGGCGCTGCAGCCGGGACGACCGGGACTGCGCGCGTTCGCGTTCGGAGATCTTCGCGCGTAGCCGGACGTAGTCCAGGATCGGGGCGTCGCGGCCGCCGAGCTCGCCGGCGATCTCGTCGAGCATCCGTTCGCCGCGTTCGACGCCGCGGCGCAGACCGACCACCGAGCGGTCGGCCTGGTACTGGGCGAACGACTGCTCGAGCAGTTGGCGCGCCAGCGCCGGGCCCATCTGCCCGACCAGGTTGATGGTCATGTTGTACGACGGCGCGAACGAGCTGCGCAGCGGGAACGTGCGGGTCGAGGCCAGCCCGGCCACCTCGACGGGTTCCACGTCAGGAGTCCACAACACGACCGCGTGGCCCTCGACATCGATGCCGCGGCGGCCCGCCCGTCCGGTCAACTGCGTGTACTCCCCCGGCGTCAGCGGCATGTGCTGTTCGCCGTTGAACTTGATCAGCTTCTCGAGCACCACGGTGCGGGCGGGCATGTTGATGCCCAAAGCCAGTGTCTCGGTGGCGAAGACGGCCTTGACCAGACCGGCGGTGAACAATTCCTCGACGGTGTGGCGGAAGACCGGGAGCATGCCGGCGTGGTGGGCGGCCAGCCCGCGCAGCAGGCCCTCGCGCCATTCGTGGTAGTCGAGCACGATCAGGTCGGCTTCGGCGAGGTCGGCGCAGCGGCGATCGATCACCTCGGCGATGCGTTGGCGCTCCTCGTTCGTCGTCAACCGCAGCGGCGACCGCAGACACTGCTTGACCGCGGCGTCGCAGCCGGCGCGGGAGAACACGAACGTGATCGCCGGCAGCAGCCCCTCTCGGTCCAGGGCGGCGATCACGTCGGGCCGGGCGGGTGGCCGGTAGATCGTGGGCCGGCTGCGGTGGGCCGAGCGTCCCCGGCCGCGCGGCTGCCAGTCGGCGAGGCGGTCGGCTTCGCGCCGGTGGGCGATGTGGCGCAGCAGCTCGGGGTCGACGACGAGTTCACGGCCGCTGCGTGCGGGGCTGTGCGCCCGGTAGTCGAACAGGTCGAACAGCCGCTTGCCGACCAGCACGTGCTGCCACAGCGGTACCGGCCGGTGCTCGTCGACCACCACGGTGGTGTCCCCGCGCACCGTCTGGATCCACCCGCCGAACTCCTCGGCGTTGCTCACCGTCGCCGACAGGCTGACCAGCCTCACCTCGTCGGGCAGGTGCAGGATCACCTCCTCCCAGACCGCACCGCGCATCCGGTCGGCGAGGAAATGCACCTCGTCCATCACGACGTGCGACAGACCGTGCAGTGCAGGGGAATCCGCGTACAGCATGTTTCGGAGCACTTCGGTGGTCATCACGATGATGTCGGCGTCGCCGTTGATGGACTGGTCCCCGGTGAGCAGGCCGATCTTGTCGGCCCCGTAGCGCCGGACCAGGTCTGCGTGCTTCTGGTTGCTCAGCGCCTTGATCGGGGTGGTGTAGAAGCATTTGCCGCCCGCGGCCAGGGCGAGGTGCACGGCGAACTCGCCGACGACGGTCTTCCCGGCGCCGGTGGGGGCGCACACGAGCACGCCGTGCCCGCTTTCGAGCGCCTCGCAGGCGCGGATCTGGAACGGGTCGAGCGTGAACGGCAGCGCCGCGGAGAACGCGGCGAGTTGGGTGTCAGGTGGATTCGTCATGAATGGTGGATCGGGATGGAGTCGACACCGCGCTGGGCGGTTCGATCGGTTCGACGCCGCCGATCGGCGCGGCCTCGTCCTCCGGCACGGTCTCGGCGGCCTCCCGCTTCGCCTTGCGCTTGTCGTGGATCCGGGCCACCTGGATCGCGAACTCGAGCAGCACGGTCAGCGCGCAGGCCAGCGCGAGCATCGAGAACGGGTCGGAGCCGGGCGTGAAGAACGCGGCGAACACGAACAGCGCGAAGATCAGGCCGCGGCGCCACGCCTTGAGGCGTTCGTAGGGCAGCATCCCGATGAAATTGAGCATCACGATCAGCAGCGGGAATTCGAAGCTGAAACCGAACACCAGCAGCAGGTTGATGAGGAAGCCGAAGTACTGGTCACCCGAGAGCGCGGTGACCTGGACGTCGCTGCCGACGGTGAGCAGGAAACCCAGCGCGGTGGCGAGCACGACGTAGGCCAGGATCGCGCCGGCGATGAAGAGCACCGCCCCGATGCCGACAAAGGCCATCGCGAAGCGGCGTTCGTTGCGGTACAGGCCGGGGGTGATGAACGCCCACAGCTGGTGCAGCCACACCGGACACGCCAGCACGATGCCCGCCATCAGCGCGACCTTCAAGCGCAGCATGAACTGGTCGAACGGCGCGGTGGCCAGCAGGCGGCACTGCCCGTCGTCGGTGATCGAGGCCCGCGCGTAGTCGGGCAGCGCGCAGTACGGGCCGCGCAGCCATTCGCCCAGGCTGTGGAAGCCGAGGAAGCCGTGGCTGTACCAGAAGAACCCGAAGATGGTGGTCAGCACTATCGCGGCGGCCGCCACGAGGAGCCGGTTGCGCAGTTCGTGGAGGTGCTCGACCAACGACATGGTGCCGTCGGGGTTGACCCGTGCGCGGCGTTGCCGCGGGTTGAGCCGCTTGAGGAATCCGGGGGTTTGCACGTGTAGTTGCCTAGGGGCCGCCGACGGACGCCGCCTGACGACGCGGCGTCAGGCCGCGTGGGACGGAAAGCGTGGGGTCAGGCCGACCGTTTGTCGGGTTGCTCGGCCGTCGGGTTGGCGGTGTCGACGCGCTCGGAGGCGATCGGTGTGGCCGACGGGTTGTCCGTCTTGCCTTCCGACTGCATCTCCTTGATCTCCGACTTGAAGATCCGCATGGACTTGCCCAGTGAACGCGCAGCATCTGGCAGTTTCTTGGCGCCGAACAGCAGCACGAACACCGCGATGACGATTACCCAGTGCCAGGGTTGTAGACCGCCCAATGTGCACCTCCTCGAAGTCGTCGCCGAGTCTACCCGCCGGCGGGGTCGTTCTCGTAGGCGAGCAAGGCCGCGGCGGCCGATTGCCGCACTCTGTCGGCCAGGGCCTGCGGTTCGACCACCCGCACCGCCGAACCGAAGCCGAGCACGAAGCGGGCCATCCAGTCGTCGGAGGCGTACGTCATCGCGGCTTCGCAGGCGCCGTCGGCCAGTTCGCGCACCACGCGAAGGGGGTAGTAGTCGAACATCCAGGAGGCGGAACGGTCGATGAGCAGAGTGGCCGACGGCAACGCCGGATCGGCGTCGAACAGCGACGTGTCGGGGCCGGCCTCAACCGCAGGGGGTGGCGGCGCAGAGGGTTCATCGAGGACGCGGGCGTCGACGATGCGGTCGAACCGGAACAGCCGCACACCTTCGGCGGAGCGGCACCACGCCTCGAGATAGGTGTGATCGGCGACGAGGATCACGCGGATCGGGTCGACGACGCGGCTGGTGAGGATGTCGTGGGAGGCGGAGTAGTACTCGATCATCAGCGCGCGGGCATTGCGCACCGCCGTGCGGACCGCGGCGGCGGCCTCGCTCTCCGCCGGTGCGGGTTCCTCGACGGCGGTCACCGTGTCGCCGAGGTCGTGTCCAGCGGCGCCGGCGGCCTGCTCGATCTTGGCGATGGCGCTGCGGGCCGCCTCGGGGTCGACCATGCCGGGCACGTCGACGAGCGCGCGCAGCGCCACCAGCACACCGGTGGCCTCAGGGGAGGTGAGGCGTAGCGGCCGGTCGATCCCGGCGGAGAACGTGACCTCGATGGTGTCGCCGGAGAACTCGAAGTCGATGAGGTCGCCGGGGCCGTAGCCGGGCAGGCCGCACATCCACAGCTGGTTGAGGTCGTCCTGCAGCTGCTTGACGGTGACACCGAGGTCGGAGGCGGCTTCGGTGTAGGTGATCCGGGGGTTGGCCTGGAAGTACGGGACCATGTTGAGCAGCCGGACCAGCCGGGTCGAGACGGCGCTCATGCGGTGGCCTGCGCTCTCAGTCGGGCGATGACGTCGTCGCGCAGCGACTGCGGTTCGAGCGCGACGGCGTCGGCGCCGTAGCTGGCGACCTCGCGGGCCAGCCGGTCGAACATGCCGATCTCGACGGTCACCACCTCGCCGGCGCGGCCGCCGAGGGTCATCGGGCCTTCGACGATGGCCTGGCGGCGCAGGGCGGTGGCGCGGCCGTCGGCGACCCAGACGCGGGCCTGGGCGCCGGTGGGCCACTCGGCGACGGCGCGGTGGACCAGTTCGCGAAGGTCGACATCGTGGGGTTTGTGGACCGCGCCGGGCGGGCCGATGGTGGTGACGTCGTCGGCGATGCGCGACAGGCGGAAGGTGCGGGGGGCGTCGCGGTCGCGGTCGTGGCCGACCAGGTACCAACGGCCGCGGTGGGTGACGACGCCCCAGGGTTCGACGGTGCGGGTGGTGTAGGGCTCGGAGCGGTCCCTGCGATGGCCGAACTGGACAGCCTGACCGGTGTCGATGGCCTGGAGCAGGGTTCGCAGTGTCTCTTCGTTGCCGCGGACACCGGGCAGGGTCGCCGTGGAGATGGCGACGCCGTCGGCGGGGTCGACGTCCACGCCGGCCGCGCGCAGCTTGAGCAGGGCACCCTGGGTGGCGGTGATGAGTTCGGGTGATTCCCACAGCTGGGTGGCGACCGCGACGGCGGCGGCTTCGTCGCCGGTGAGTTCGACGGCGGGCAGGGCGTAGGCGTCGCGGTTGATGCGGTAGCCCTCGGTGGGGTCGAACTGCGAGACGCGCCCGGTCTCCAGCGGGATGCCGAGGTCGCGGAGCTCGTTCTTGTCCCGCTCGAACATGCGGGAGAACGCCTCGTCGCTGGGGCTGTCGGCGTAGCCGGCGACGACCTGCCGAATGCGGTCGGCGGTGATGAACGTGCGCGTCGAGAGCAGCGCGATGACCAGGTTCATCAGCCGTTCGACTTTGGAGGTCGCCACTCGTAAGAGCTTAGGGCGTCGGGCGGTTGGTCAGGCTCGGCGACGCGGTGCGTGTGCTCGGCTGGTCGGCCCCAGCGCCGTAAGACCGTGCGCCCGGGACGATGAACTGTCCGGGCCAGCCGCACCGGCACCTCCACCTCGGGATGCGGTTGCGAAGCGTCACGTGGCTGGTCTCCTCCGGTTTGGGCTCGATGTGATGACGGTACGACGAGTAGCACGACGAATGACTCTGTGCTCACGGCTTTTCTGCACTTATCGACGCCCGGGGCGTCCTCAGTTCTTCGTTGGTGGTGGGGGTTGGTATGGCGGGTACCACCACCAGTCGGCACGCTCCCCGCTGGGTCCCTGATAGGGGGCGACCGTGGGCGGGGGCTGATTCGGCGGGCGGGCCAGTGATCCGGAGTGCAGTGCGCGGCCGGTGCCGTCGGTCACGGTGAGTCGGGAGGCGGGTCCGGTGATGGTGATGACGCCTTTGTGGTGCAGCCGGTGGTGGTAGGGGCAGACCAGCACGAGGTTGTCCAGGTCGGTGCGGCCGCCGTCTTCCCAGTGCCGGATGTGGTGGGCGTGCAGCCCGCGGGTGGCCCCACACCCGGGGACCGCGCAGGTGGGGTGGCGATGTTCCAGGGCGCGACGCAGCCGGCGGCTGATCAACCGGGTGGCGCGGCCCGAGCCGATGGGCTGTCCGGCGCGTTCGAACCACACTTCGCAGGTGGCGTCACAGGTCAGGTAGCGGCGATCGGCATCCGAGAGCAGCGGCCCCAGGTGCAGGGCGGCGATACGGGCTGTGAGGTCGAGGTGCACGACCACGGTGGTGCGATGCCCGTGCGGGCGGCGAGCGGCCTCGGCGTCCCACCCGGCCTCGACCAGGCTATTGAACGCATCGCCGAGAGTGGGGAACGGCGGCCGCCCCGCGCCCGGGCTGTCGGTGTCGTCGGGGTTGTCGTGGTCGTGTTTCCACTGCGCGACCAACCCGTCGTGATGGGACTGCAGGGCGGCGTCGAACACCGCCGCCTCGGCATGCGGCATCGCGATGTGCCAGTAGGTGTACTGCTCATCGGAGGTCTTGGTGACCGATGATCGCGGCTCGGGCACCGGCACCGGCTCAGGCGGGATGTCAGTGTCGGCCCGAGGTTCGGGCTCGGGTTCGGTTCGGGTCGGGGTTCGAGTTTGATCGCGGTCCGTAACTGATTGACCGTGGCGCTTCGAGCCAGCTCGGCGTAATGCTCATCAGACCCTGCCCCCGCGCCCTCGGCGATCACCCCGACCTGATCCAGCGACAACCGGCCCTCCCGCAGCGCCTGCACGCACTGGGGGAACTCCGCGATCCGGTGCGCGATGGCGGCGATGGTCTTACCGTTCCTCGACGACGACCCGGTCTTCCACGCCATCAGATGCGCCACCGACTTCGCACCCGTCATCCCACACAGCTCGTCGTGGTCGATCTCGGCGGCGATCTCCACGATGCGGCCGTCGATCGCATTGCGCTGACCGATCAACTCCGCCAGCTCCTCGAACAGCACCTCAAGGCGGTCGATGGGGCGCACCACCACCGCGCCGGACGCCATGCTCGAGGACATGACCCCATAAAAGCAGAGGGGTCTGACAATTCCGGGCCCCGCACTTTCCCCGTCTCCAACGCCACGTACTCGACACGCCGCAGTGCCGCTACCCGACGCGAACGTTCGCCATCGCCATGTCAGTCCCAACCGCGCATCGACGAATTGCCCCGCCTACTGCTTGACGACGATGGCGTCGCTGCTCATCACGCTGATGTGCTGCCAGTAGACCCAGTCGGCGATGGCTGCCCGTTGCGCCGGGGCATCTGCGGCTGTCTGCGCTCTGTGCAGAGCAAGCTCCTGCGCGTGGTTCGCGTAAGTGACCATCGCTTCCAGATGCGCAGGTCCGCGATCCGCTGACGTGCTCATCAGCGGCTTCATCACGTCGAACCACAGCATCATCGATTTGTCGGCGGGAGGGGTCGCGTCCGCGGGTGCAGGTGGCAGGAGTTCACCGAGCATCGGGTCGCCGACTGAGTCGAGTTGGCGCGCGGCGCTGGGGGCGATGACCTCAAGGCGGGAACGGCCCGCCATGTCGCCTCGCTCCGGGATGTCATCGGGTTTGAGGATGACGCGCGCCGCCCCCGGATCGAAGCCGTCGAACTGCTCGGCCGTCGCGACCACGGCACGCAGCGGGACGTCGTGGTGCTGAGCCCAGCCGTGCAGCGCGAGCATGGGGAATGTCGCCCACTTGGCGCGATCCTCGATCGGGATCGACTCGTCGGCGCTGACCAACTTCACGCCCTCGGGCAGCTTCACCCCTTCTGGGATGTAGCCGATGCCGTAGCTGTTTGCGACGAGGATGGTGCCGTCCTTCGTGACCCCGGTAGCCCAAAAGAAACCGAAATCCATTGTCTCGGAGGCATTTAGGGCCGCGGCGACTCGCCGCGCGACCTGCACCGGGTCACCGGTTGACTGCCTACGCATCGAGCTGGTGATGGCATCGCGCTCAGCGCGAGCCGCCGACACCGGCACGGGAGCGGGTGCACCGACCACCGACCCTGCGCTCGAGGCTGAAGGAGCCACCGGAGGTGGTGCGGCGGATGGAGGGACGACCGGTGCGGCGGGCGACGGTGTGGGTGGCGGACCCAACGGCATGGGTGGCGGAGGCATGGCCGGACCGCCCGACATCGGAACACCACCGCCGGCAGACGGCGGGGCTACGGGGGCCACCGGCGCGTGGGCCGCTTGGCTTGTCACCGGACTCGAGGGAGCAGGCGAAGCCGGCGGCGCAACCTCCGCCGGCGCGGCCGGTGGGGCTATCGGCGCGGAGGCCGGTTGCATCGGTGGTCCGATATTCGACAGCCTGTCCGCGATCGGCGGCGGCTGGTAGGGCTGCTGTCCACCGGAGCCGGACGTCGGACCCGAGGCGCCCTGGGTCGGGTCGACGCTTGGCTGGTCGCCCACCGAGGACGGGCTGTCGCCGATCGGACTGCTCGACGTGTCGCCTCCCAACGAGCCGCCGCTGCTGCCGCCGAGTCCGGATGCACCGCTGGCACCGCCTCCGGCGAGGCTCGGCGCTGAGGGCGCAGACGACCCGCTGCCCAGAGGCGATGGGGATGGCGCGGAGCCGGAATGCACAGTCGGCGCTTGCGGACTGATTGATGGAGGCGGCGCGGAGATAGGGGGTTTACCTGAGATCGGAGTAGGTGGCGCAACCGGGGCGGGCCCGGATGCAGCAGAGGTAAGAACTTCACCGTCGACTCCTCCGCGGCCTTGCAGCGTGGGGCCCTGAGTTCTCGGGACCTGTGCCACAGAGTTTGAGACGAACTGCCGATCGACAACCTTTTCTGGTTGCGGCGCTGGTGGCGTAAGCGCAGACCCTGGTTGAGGGAGTGAAGCTGAGATCCGGTCACCGTCCACAGGCTTAGTTAGATGCGAGACGGCATTCACGGTATGTTCGCCGTTGTCTTTCGTTGGATCCGTTAGGTCGTCCTCGTCATAAGGCGCTTGGGGAACACCGCGCTCGTAACCCAACTTCTCAGCGAGATCGCTAAGGGTGTTGAAGTTCTCCATATATTTGTCATTCACGAGTGACCGAATCGCATAGGTAGCGTCCTTATTCTGCTCTGCAGCAGTCCGCTCCATTTCTGCGATCGTTTCTTGAGCGCTCCGAACGTTCCCGCCGATAGCTTCCTTCGCTCCACTGATGTGTTCTGTGGCGCGATCACACCATGCGATCGCATCACTCAATTGTTGCTTGTGAAGTTCCATCGATCCAGTGCTCTTCGAGACCCGCGCTCCTGCCTTATCGGACGCCCCACCCGACCAGATGTGGATCCCATTAAACAAGGCGGCTTGTTTCGACGCCCAACTTTGGCGTGCCCCTTCAAGACTTGAGAGAGTCTCACGGAGCGAACTCGCGCGGTTAGTAAACACGCTTTCATCGGTCTCAGGCCAGGCACCTGGGCCAGTCATCTCAGCCGCGTAGTGGCCGGTTGGCTTCTCCGTGGATGCGGCTCGCCCAATCATTGCGCCGCCTTGCACGCCCACAACACCGCATTGACAACATATGTTGACGCGGCCGAGAGATAGTTGTCAGCGCTGGTGTAGTCGGGCAAGGCGGCTGCGTAACCGCGACGGTACTGCGCCGCGAGATAAGCGAAGTCTTCGAAAACCGCATTTTCGCTAGTGCCGCCCAATCGAACCAGCGTGTCTGCATTCGACATCATGACGGGAATAGTCTCGTCTATTACCCGACGTTGGTTCGGCGTCCAGTCAACCGCAGCAATATTCGCATCTATCTCCCGCCAATCCCGGACAGCCAAGGAAAAGCCCTTCGCTGCGGCATCCCAGGCACTGCACGAGGGACTGGAAGCGCTGAGGAACTGGTAATCTTCTGACGCATCGACCGGCAACGATGGCGTATTGGAGGGATCGGGAGCGGCTTGGACAAGCGGTGAGACCGCCTGCGCCGAACCGTAATCGGCGGCGGAGCAAATCATGGCGAGACCGGACGCTAAGTTGTCGACGACTACGGCAAGATCGTCGTCTTTCGGCTCATAGGACGGTATGCGGCCGACGAAGCTACGTGAGTAAGCGCGAAATTGCTGATAAAGCTCGCGCATTGCACGGTGAGTGGTCAGCTTCACGAGGTTCTCGACCTTGTTTGAAGCGTCCATCATCGATTCGCCAACAGACTCGTACATTGCACGCTGTTCGGGGGTCCATCCAGAAGCAGGGACCGCGGCGTTACGAGCCGCCCACCCAGCGGCTTCTGTGGATTGGCTGTAGTCCCGGGACACCCGCCCCCACGCATCACACGTCGGATCCTCGGTGATGATGTTGACCGGTCCGGTGTCGTTCGCACTCGCGAACTCCGACGCCTGCCCGTCCCCCGGCGGCGTCGGCGAATTCCCATCGGAACCGTCGCGCGTCACCAAGATCGTCAGCGTCACCGCCAGCGCGACGACCAGCAACACGATGACGCCGCCCAGAATCCACTTCCCGTTGCCGCCCCTCTGCGGTGGCGGACCGGGCGGCGGACCGCCCCACTGCGGTTGCTGCGGCGGAGGGCCCCACGGCGGCGGTCCGCTGAACTGCCCCTCACCCGCACCCGGTTGCTGACCACCCCACTGCGGCTGACCTCCGAACTGCGGCTGGCCGCCATAGGGCGGCTGGCCACCGTACGGATTCGGAGGGGGAGGCAGACTCATATGCGCACCTTCGCGTCAGAAACACCCACAGTCACAACACAATCGACGAATCAGCAGGCCTGGTGGGCGCGGGCTTCGGCCGGGGCGGCGGGGCCTCCGGCGCGGCATCCGCTTGAGGCGTCTCCGGAGCCGCGTGCCGCGGGGCATATTCGGGCGCACGCTCCCCTGCCCCCTCGGCGGGTGCCGCACCCTCCGGCTCCCCCTCTTCGGCCGGCGCTTCTTCCTTCTCGCGGAGTTCCTCTTCGAGCTTTGCCTTCTCGTCCTTCTCGGCGCCGCCCATCTCACCGAACTGGCTCGTCATCTGGCCGACCTGCTGCATTCCGCTCTGAACGCCCTGCATGATCCCCTGCGGAATCTGCATCGCCATCCCGGCGAGCTGCATCGGTATCTGAGCGGCCTGCTGCGCCAACTGCATCGGCATGCCCATCATCTGGCCCATCTGACCCATGTCCTGGCCCGCGCCCGCGGCACCCGTGGCTCCCCCGCCGACGCCGCCGGTCGCAGCTCCGACAGCACCGGCACCGGCGCCACCGCCCGCAGCACCCCCGCCACCGCCCGCAGCTCGAGCGCCGTCCAGTTCCGCGAGCGCCTTGCGCACCTGGTCAGCGATCTGTTGATCGCTCTGCTCGTAGAGCGCTGCGGCTCGGATGATGTTCTCCGCCGTCGCGAGCGCTTCGGCCTTCGTCTTGGGCATGCCCTCGATCAGCGGCAGCTCGACCTCGTTCGTCCGCGCGGTCAGTGCGAGTGAGAGCGCATCCGTGCCCGTGGTCACCAGCGGTTGCAACGGCTCCGGGATGGCCTGTGCGCCGCTGACCAGACCGTTCCCCCCGTTAGCCAGCTCGCCGGTGTTGACTCTCAACTCGGTCATCGCCACCCCCACTCACCCAGTGCGCGAAGCCCTGCCGTCGAACCGCCCAGCAAGTGCTTCGCCGACAAGATCAAACCCTCATCTGCCTCGGGACACGTCTCGGCCACCCGTTCACGAATCGTCCAGCAAATGTTACCTGAGCACGGCTCGACCCCACCGCACGAAATTCAGCGTCAGTGGGGCGGGGACTACATGCTGGCGATGAGCCGCTTGACGCGCTCGTCGACCGAGCGAAAGGGGTCCTTGCACAGGACCGTGCGCTGCGCCTGGTCGTTGAGCTTCAGGTGCACCCAGTCGACCGTGAAGTCCCGGCCGGCTTCCTGTGCGGCGCTGATGAACTCACCGCGCAGCTTCGCGCGCGTGGTCTGCGGCGGTGTGTCGACGGCGGCGTCGATGTCCTCGTCGGTGGTGATACGCGCGGCCAGGCCCTTGCGCTGCAACAAGTCGAAGACCCCGCGACCGCGCTTGATGTCGTGGTAGGCCAGGTCGAGTTGACTGATCTTCGGGTCGGACAGCTCCATGTTGTAGCGGTCCTGGTAGCGCTGGAACAGCTTGCGCTTGATCACCCAGTCGATCTCGGTGTCGACCTTCGCGAAGTCCTGGCTCTCCACCGCGTCGAGCTGGCGGCCCCACAGGTCCACGACCTGCTCGATCTGCGAGTTCGGCTCCCGGGTCTGCAGGTAGTCGACCGCGCGCGAGTAGTACTCGCGCTGGATGTCGAGCGCGCTGGCCTGCCGCCCGCCGGCCAGCCGCACCGGCCGACGCCCCGTCAGGTCGTGGCTGACCTCGCGGATGGCCCGGATCGGGTTGTCCAGCGAGAAGTCGCGGAATGGGACCCCCGCCTCGATCATCTCCAGCACCAACGAGGCGGTGCCCACCTTCAGCATGGTGGTGGACTCGCACATGTTCGAGTCGCCGACGATCACGTGCAGCCGGCGGTACTTCTCGGCGTCGGCGTGCGGTTCGTCGCGGGTGTTGATGATCGGCCGGGACCGGGTGGTCGCCGACGAGACGCCCTCCCAGATGTGCTCGGCGCGCTGACTGAGGCAGAACGTCGCCGCCTTGGGTGTCTGCAGCACCTTGCCCGCACCGCAGATCAACTGACGGGTGACCAGGAAGGGCAGCAGGACATCGGAGATCCGGGAGAACTCCCCGGCACGGACGATCAGGTAGTTCTCGTGGCAGCCGTAGGAGTTGCCCGCCGAGTCGGTGTTGTTCTTGAACAGATAGATGTCGCCGCCGATGCCCTCGTCGGCCAACCGCTGCTCGGCGTCGATGAGCAGGTCTTCGAGCACCCGCTCGCCGGCCCGGTCGTGGGTGACCAACTGGATCAGGTTGTCGCATTCGGCGGTGGCGTACTCCGGGTGGGACCCGACGTCGAGATACAACCGCGCGCCATTGCGCAGAAAGACGTTCGAACTGCGGCCCCACGACACCACCCGCCGGAACAGATACCGGGCGACCTCGTCCGGACTCAACCGGCGGTGGCCATGGAACGTGCAGGTCACACCGAATTCGGTCTCGATCCCCATGATTCGTCGCTGCACCTCATCGAGCTTACGGGTTTGTCCCCGGTCTCGGCAGGCAAGGCGCCCGATGACGCGCCGTCGACGTGACATCGACGGGTCGATCTGTCACACCGTGTCGGGGTCGATCCAGCCCAACCGCCGGCTGACGGCGTCGGCGGCGGCGACGGTCTGCTTGGCGACCTCGCCGAACTTCTCCTCACCCAGCCGGTACGACGGCCCCGACACACTCAGCGCGGCGACGACCTGAGAGTTCGCATCCCGAACCGGTGCTGCGACCGCGTTGAGGCCCACCTCGAGTTCCTCGGTGACGCTGGCCCACCCGCGGTCGCGGACCTCGGCCAGTTCGGTCAGTAGTTGCGCCACCGTCGCAATGGTGGCGGGCGTGAACGACGCCAGCGGTTCGGTCAGCCGTGCCCGCACCTCGGCGGGGTCGAGCCCGGCCAGCAGCACCTTGCCGCTGGACGTCGCATGCGCGGGGCAGCTCTGCCCCACCCAGGTCCGCAGCGTGATCTCGCCGGGGCCGATGGATTCGACGATGTTGACACTGCGATCCTCGTCGAGGATCGCCACGTTCGTCGTCTCGCCGAGAGCCTCGGTCAGGCCGTCGCACACGTCCTGACTGAGCCGGCCCAGGTCGAGGTGGCCGCTGCTCGCCCGCGCCAGCCGGGCGATCGCGAAGCCGAGCCGGTACTTGCCCCGGCCGGACACCTGCTCGACGTAACCGCGTGACTCCAGCACCGCGATCAGCCGCGAGACCGTCGACTTGTGCACGCCGAGCGCGGCAGCGATCTCGGTGACCCCGGCCTGACCGGCCTTGGCGAGGATCTCGAGGACGACGAGCGCGCGGTCGACGGACTGCACCGCCGCGGCCGGCCTGTCGTCATCCCTGGGCATCGGCGCCAGCCTAAACCGGAGGGATGCCGGTTTGGCGCACCCGGCGCTGCACGGCGGCGATCTCGCGCAGGCCTTCGTTGAGCAGGCTCCGGTTGAGCGGCGACAGCTCCGACATCGTGATGACGTCTCCGGGTGTGTGCCCGGCGGCGAGTTGATCGACCTGGTGGGTCATGCGCAGGCGCTGCAGCATGAGAAAGACGTCACGCAGGGTGGTGGCGTCCTGGCTGCTGATGGCCCGCGCCTGCGCCGCGGCCGCCAACCGCGCCGGTGTGGTCGCAGCCGTCACGCCCGCCGTCAGCCCACCCCACCTGGCCAGGTTGACGATCGGCGTGACGGCATGGCTCTTGAGGTCGAAGGTGCCGCCGCGGCGGGCGAGCACGTCACGCAGCGACCGGGTGCGCACCCGGCCAGACAAGGCGTCGAGCAGTTGCAGCCGCAGCGCTTCGGGGTGGTCCCGCAGCCGGCGGTACGCGGTCGGCACGGTGTGCAGCGCCGCGTCACCCCAGACCACACGGGCGTCGATCATCAGTGACGACATGATCAGGCCGCGGTCGCGCAGCGGATGGTCCAGCCAGCCCTGCGCCGCGGCCGACCACTGCGAGGCCGACCGGGAGAACCCGGGTTGGGTGGCGACGGCGCCGTTGGTGTCCGACGGCAGCCCGCAGCCGTCGATGATCGCGTGGGTGCGGGCCGCGATCTCTCGTAGTTCCGCTGCGTCACAGGAAGTTTCGTCACGCCACGACAGCGCGCTGTCCACGTCGGAGGACGGCATCGCTTCCCGTCTCGCGACACTGCCGAGCGTGAGCCACGCGAAACCGTCGACCGCGCGCCCGGATTCGGTCAGGGCGATCTCGAGCGCGCGGCGTACCAGGCTGTCGACGACGACGGACAGGATCGCACTGGCCGCCGACGCCTTGGTCCCGTTGCGGAACAGGTCACCCGCGATGCGCCGGACCCGCTGCCCGGCGCGCTGCAACTCGCGGGCGTCCCCTGCGGAGCCGATCGCCCGGCGCAGCAGGAAACTCTGCCGCGCCGAGGCCGCGAGCAGGTCGGCGTCCTCGAGCACGCCGACCACCTCACCGCGGCCGGTCAGCACCGGCATGTGCCGCACACCGCTTTCGAGCATCTCCATGAGCACCGTCTCGGCGGTCAGGTCGGCGGTGACCGTGCGCGCGGGGGCGCTCATCACGCGACTGATCTCCACGTCGACGGGCAGGCCCGCCGCGACGACCCGGGTCCTCAGATCCCGGTCGGTGAAGATGCCCAGGCCCCCGTCGGGCAGCCGGATCAGGGCGTACGACACGCGGTGGCGGGTCATCTGGGTGACGGCCTCGCGCACGGCGGTGTGCGGGTCGACGGTCAGGACGTCCCCGGCCACCATCTCGCCGACCGCCTGACCGGCCGATGTGCCGGGCGGGCGCGCGGCCGTGGTCGCGTTCCACGCCGACGACGCCAGGAACGCCAGCCCGGCCGGGCTGGCGAACTGCGAGCGCACCAGCCCGGAAGGGAGCCGAATCAGTCTGCTGCGCAAGGCGGTACGCGCCTGGAACTGCATCCCGCCGCCCACCAGCATCGGGGTGTATCCGAAGATCCCGCCCGGATCGACGGTGTCGATCAGCGCGCCGTCGACGCTGGTGTGCAGGGTGACCTGCCCGTCGAACACCATCCACACGTCGTCCGGGATCCGGCTGGCGTAGTCGGCGACCACTGCGCCCTGGGGGAACTCCTCGACGCGGGCGCACTCGGCGAGCCGGTCGAGTTCCTCGTCGGGCATCGACTGAAAAGGCGTGTGCCCGGCGAGGAACGCCCGGACGGCGTCGTCGGTCGAGCCCGCGGGGGTCATGACTCTCGGATCAGGTCAGCACATTTCTCCGCCATCGTCATGACGGTGATGTTCGGGTTGACCGCGGGCAGTTTGGGCATCGCGGAGGCGTCGACCACCCGCAGCCGCGACACCCCCTTGACCCGCAGTTGCGGGTCGAGAACCGCCATCGGATCGCTGGTGGCGCCCATCCGCGCGGTCGCCGCGGGGTGGTAGACGGTGTTGTGGCACTGATGGATGTAGTCGAGCAGTTCGTCGTCAGTGGTGGCATCCGGCCCCGGCGCCAGTTCCCGCTGCACCCACGGCGCCAGCGACGGCTGCTCGGCGATCGAGCGCGCCAGTTTCACCCCGGCCAGCATGATCCGTTCGTCGTAACCGTCGGGGTCGGTGAAGTACTGCGGGTCGACGCGTGCGCGGTCCCGGAAGTCGCGGCTGCGCAACCGCACCGTGCCCCGGCTGCGGCCCTGGGTCACATTGGGCGTCAAGCAGAATCCGTTGTCGGTCGTGGGATAGCCGCGCCGCAGCGTGTTCATGTCGAACGGCACGCTGCCGTAGTGCATCATCAGGTCCGGTTGCGTCACCCCCTCGTCGAGGGTGGTGAACAGCCCGATCTCCCACCACTGCGTGGAGGAGTTCACCATCGGCCTGGCAGCCTCCCAGAACACCAGGCCCTCGACGTGGTCGTCGAGGTTCGCCCCCACGCCCGGGGAGTCGACCCGCACCGGGATGCCCATCTCCCGCAGGTGGGCGGTGGGTCCGATCCCCGAGAGCATCAACAGCTTCGGGGTGTCGATCGCGCCGGCGCAGACGATGACCTCACGCCGCGCCGTGACGGTGTCGTAGCCGGTCAGATCGGGGCGTTGGTAGCGCACCCCGGTCGCGACGTTCGCCTCGTCGAACAGGATCTCGGCGATCCAGCAGTCGGTGCGCACCTCGAGATTGCGGCGGGTGTCGAGGATCGGGTGCAGGAACGCGTGCGAGGTCGAGTTGCGGATGCCGTCTTCGCCGGCGTTGATCTGGAACCAGCCTGCGCCGTTGCGGACCGTCTCACCGCGGTTGAAGGCGACGGTCGGTATACCCACCGAGGCAGCGGCCTGCAGCACCGCGGCACCGCACGGATCGGCCGGCGGGACGTCGCGCAACTGGACGGTCTTGGTCAATCTCTCGGTCAGCGGCAGGATTTCGGCGGCACTCCAGCCGTCGGCACCCATGGTCACCCATTCGTCGAGCGCCTCGGCCGGCGGCCAGAACGCGATGCACGAGTTGTGCGACGAACAGCCGCCGAGCACCCGGGCCCGCGCATGCCGCATGAACGAGTTGCCCCGCTCCTGCGGTTCGATCGGATAGTCCCAGTCGTAGCCCGAGTCGAGCAGGTGCATCCAGTCGGCGAGCACCAGGATCTTGTCGTCGCCGACGTCGCTCGGCCCGGCCTCGATCAGACAGACCGTGACGTCGGGATCCTCCGACAGCCGCGCGGCCAGGACACATCCGGCGGTCCCGCCGCCTGCGATCACGTAGTCGAACGTGCCGGTGTCCCCAACATGCGGAGGGAACGGGGATTCAGCCATCGAGAGCGGCCTCGTTTTTCGTTGTGGCCGCGTGGGATTCGAGGCAGCCGATGTGGTGGCGGCCCTTGACCGCGTACCACAGCAGGCCCGCGCCGAGGATGACCCCGATGTACACGAACGCGCCCCAGGTGTTGTACCAGGGCTCGCCGTACACCGCGGCCCGCGGCCACGCCAAGTTGAGCGCCATCCCGATTCCCCACACCACGGCGAAGATGTTCACCGGCAGGCCCCAGCGGCCCATCGTGAAGTAGCCGCCCTCCTTGAGATCCTTCGGCGGCCACTGTCCCTGCAGGCGCTTCTTGAGCAGCGGTCCGGTCACCATCAGGTAGGCCAGGTAGATCATGATGATCGCGATCGACGTCAGCACGGTGAAGATCTTCGGCTGACCGATGTTGATGACGAGGATGAACACGGCGATGATGCCGATGGTCACCGCGGGCACGATCGGCGTCTGGGTCTTGGGGTTGACCGTCGCCAGCTTCTCGCCGAAGGGCAGTGCGTTGTCGCGGGCCATGGCGAATGTCAGCCGGATCGCGGCGGTGTGCACCGCCAGGGTGCACACGGTGACGGCGATGACGATGCAGACCAGGAACACCTTGCCGAGCGGACCCCACATCACCTGTTCGACGATGTACTGCAGCCCACCTGAGCTCTCACCGAGCGCGGGATCCTGCAGATTGGGCGCGGCCATCACGGCGAAGACCAAGATGGCGCCACCGATCACGAACGAGGCGAGGATCGCGCGGGCGATGGCCTTGGGGGCGGTGCGGCGGGGTTCGACGGTCTCCTCCCCCAGCGACGACGCGGTGTCGAAGCCGTACATGACGTACCCGGACGCCAGCGACGCCACCAGGAACGCGCCGAGGTATCCCATGCTCTCGTCGGCGCCGTAACCGTTGGCGGAGAAGAAGATGTCGGGGGCGTTCTGGATGTTGATGGCGAGCAGGAACGCGATCAGCACGGCGGCGATCAACTCGATGAACACCCCTGAGCTGTTGATCATCGCCATCAACCGCACACCGAGCGCGTTGACCAGCGTGGTGAAGGCGATCAGGATCGTGCCGAGCAGTACGGCGTTGGCGGCGTAGTCGTATTCGCCGGAGCCGTCGCCGATGATCTGGAAGCCGCTCCACAGTCGCGGCAGGTTCAGCTGATAGGCCAGCGCCACCGCCGAGATCGTCACGATGGACGCGGTGAGCATCAGCCAACCCGATGTCCAGCCCACCAGCCGGCTCGCCAGCTTCTTGCTCCAGTTGTAGACCGACCCGGCGACGGGGTATTTCGCCGCGAGTTCCATGAAACACAACGCCACCGACATCTGCCCGACGAAGACGATCGGCCAGGACCACAGGTAGGCCGGACCGGCGGTGCCGAAGCCGAAATAGAACAGCTGGAACGTGCCGGTGAGGATCGAGATGTAGCTGACGCCTGCGGCGAAGCTGGCGAACTTGCCGATGCTGCGGTCCAGCGACTCTCGGTATCCGAAGTCGTCCAGGCCGCTGTCGGCCGACACATTCCCCGTCGCTCCGCTCGCCCCGGAAGGCTCCTTGATGACCATCGTGGTGTCCTTTCTGCGGTCAGCCCTTGAACCAACCGGCCTTCTGAGGCGCGACGTTGTGCCAGATGTGCTTGGTCTCTTGGTATTCCGCGAGCCCGGCGGGACCGAGTTCGCGACCGTTGCCCGATTTGCCGTATCCGCCCCATTCCGCTGCGGCGGTGTAGTAACCGAAGTCGTTGAGCCACACCGTGCCGTGCCGCAGGGCCCGCACCACACGTTCGCCCCGCGCCGTGTCGGAAGTCCGCACACCGGCCGCGAGACCGTACTGCGTGTCGTTGCCGAGGAAGATCGCCTCGGACTCGTCGGTGAACCGCTCCACCGTCAGGATCGGCCCGAAGGTCTCTTCGGTGACGATCCGCATCGACCGGTCACACCGGTCGAAGATCGTGGGCAGGTAGAAACTGCCCTTCGATAGCGCCGGGTCGCTGGGCCGCGCGCCGCCGCAGACCAGTTGGGCGCCCTCCGAGATGCCCAGGGCCACATAGGACTCGACCTTGGCGCGGTGCTGTTCGGAGACCAGCGGTCCGGTCTCGCTGGCGGGGTCCATCCCGTCGCCGACGTGGATCTTGGCCGCCCGCGCGGCGAGGTCGGCGACGAAGTCGTCGGCGATCGACTCCTCGACGATGAGCCGGGTACCGGCCGAGCACACCTGCCCCGAGTGCAGGAACACCCCGGTCAGAACGTGGTCGACGGCTGTGTCGAAATGGCCCGACTCCGCGATGTCGGCGAAGACGATGTGGGGGTTCTTGCCGCCGAGTTCGAGCGCCACCTTGGTGACGTGCTTGGCCGCGACCTCGGCGATGGTGCGCCCTGTGGCCACACCCCCGGTGAAGGAGATGAAGTCGACGTCGGCGGTGTCGGTGAGCGCGTCGCCGAGGGTGGCCCCGCTGCCCTGGACGAGATTCACCACACCGGCGGGCGCGCCACATCCTTCGAGAGCCTCTTCGAGCAGCCGGCAGAACGCGATGGTGCTCAGTGGGGTGACCTCGCTGGGTTTCATGACCATCGTGCATCCGGCCGCCAACGCCGGTGCCACCTTCCACGACATCTGCAGCAGTGGGTAGTTCCACGGCGCGATGAGAACGCACACCCCGATGGGCTCGTGGACGACGCGGCTGATGACCGCAGGGTCACCGACGTCGACGACCCGGTCGGACTGCACGGCGATCAACCGCGCGTAGTAGCGGAACACCGAGGTGACGTCGTCGATGTCGATGCGGCTCTCCGGCAGCGTCTTCCCCGTGTCACGGGTCTCCAGCAGCGCGAGGTCCTCTTTGTCGCGGACGAGGAGGTCGGCGATCCGGTCGAGCAGGTCCGCGCGTTCGGCGACCGGGGTGGCGGGCCAGGCGCCGTCGTCGAAGGCGTGCCGCGCGGCCGCGACGGCGGCGCGGGCGTCGTCCGGTGTCGCTTCGTCCACGGTGGCGAAGACACTGCCGTCGGCCGGGTTGACGATGTCGCGGGTGCCGCCGTCACCGGCATGACGCCATGAACCTCCGATGTAGAGGTCCGGTCCACCGTCCATGGGTCAGCCCCTTGCGCAACCGTCCGACATGCCGAGACGGGACACTACCCACTGATGGAACTCCGCGAGGTGATGTTCGGCGGGTACGAGCACACCGCCGTGTCGGTACGCCCGCGACGACATGGCCGGCTGCGTACGTTCGCAGGCCTCGAAGTCCTGCTGGTTCACCCGGTGGAACAACTCGACCGAGCGCGTCACGTCGTGTCCGGCGGTCACGACGTCCGGTGCGTAGAGCCAGTCGCATTCGACGACGGTGCGGTCGGCCGCCAGCGGGTACATGCGGTGGAAGATGATGTGGTCGGGTACGAGGTTGACGAACACCGACGGCCGCACGGTGATCGCGAAATACCGCCGGTCCTGGTCACCCGACAGGCCGGGCAGGGTGCCGAAACCCGCGGACCCATCGACGGTGAAACCGGAGACCTCGGAACCGAATTCGGCGCCGTGACCGACGGAGGACTGGGCCGCCATGCCACGCGCGAACTCGGGCAGCACGTCGACCAGTTCGGGATGGATCGACGAGCAGTGGTAGCACTCCATGAAGTTCTCGACGATGAGCTTCCAGTTTGCGGCGACCTCGTAGACGATGCGGTGGCCGAGTTGCAGACCGTCCACGCCGTAGCGGTCGATGGCCCCGGCGTCGCCGAGGCGCAACGCCACCTCGCCCACGACGGTCTCCTCGAACGACGGCGGGACGTCGGCCAGGCACACCCACGCATATCCGAGCCATTCGCTGAGCGCCACGGGCACCAGCCCGTACTCGTAGCGGTCGATGGCCGCGCCGGTGTTGTCGGTGAGCGTCGCGATGTTCGGTGCGGCGACGAGCCTGCCGTCCAGCGCATAGGTCCACGCGTGGTACGGGCAGCGCAGTGTGCGCCGGACCTGCCCCTCGGATTCGGTGCACAGTTGCGCGCCGCGATGCCGGCAGACGTTGAGGAACGCCCGGAGCAGCCCGTCACGGGCCCGCACCACCAGCACGCTCTCCCGCCCGATCTGCACCTTCTTGAACTGTCCCGGCAAGGCCAGGTCGCCGGTGCGGACTGCGCAGATCCAGGTGTTCTCGAAGATCCCGGTCTGCTCGGCGGCGAATACCGCGTCGCTGGTGTAGAACTCGCCGCCGAGGGTGGCGAGCAGGGTTGCGGACTGCCCGGTGGCGGTCATGCGGTCACCAGCCGGCGGGGGTCGAAGAGGCCGATGGGGTGGGCGGTGGCGCCGGTCGTGGCGAGGTCGGCGATGATCTCCCCGACCACCGGGACGAACTTGAACCCGTGTCCCGAGAATCCGCATGCCACGGTCACATTGATGCTGTCGGGGTGGCGGGCGATCACGAAGTGCTGGTCGGGGGTGTTCGAGTACATGCACGTCGCGGAGTGCACACACGGTCCGTCCAGTGCGGGCAGCAGTCGTGCCACCTCCTCGCGCATCTCCTGGATCTCCTGCTCGTGTACCACGCGATCGATGGTGTCCGGTGTGCACACGATGCCCTTCCGGAAGAACGCGACCTTCACCCCGCCGTTCGGGCCGTCGATGGCCGGGAAGCCGTAGATCTGTTCAGCGCGTTCGTTTTCGGCGATGAAGATGGGGTGGTCGGCGAACGGGTCGACGCCGCCGACCGGGTCGAGCCAGTACAACACCTGACGCTCGACGGTGATGGGGATGCCGAACTCGGCGAGCAGCTGTGGCGCCCACGCGCCCGGACAGATCACCAGCTGGCCCGCCGTGTACGTCCCGGCGGCGGTGGTCACGCGGACGCCGTCGGCGGTCTCCGACCACCCGGTGACCTCCTCGCCGAACCGCATGGTTGCACCGGCCCGATCAGCGAGGTCCAGGTGGGCCTGCACGGTCATCTCGGGGCGGGCGAACCCGGCCTTGGCCTCGTAGAGCGCGATGTCGCCGTGGCGCGGGGTGAAGTTCGGATATCGGCGGCGGATCTCGCCGGTGTCGAGCACCTCGTGTGGCAGGCCCCACTGCCGGCTGGCGTGCAGACTCCCGGCGACGGTGAGGCAGTCGGGTGGCCCGATGAACAGGCCACCGGTCATCCGGTACACCTCGCGGGCGGAGTCGGCGGCGAGCCGGTCCCACAGGTCATAGGCGCGCAGCAGCAGCGGAACGTACGCGGGATCCTCGAAGTAGGACTGCCGGATGATGCGGGACCCGCCGTGGCTGGACCCCTTGTCGTGGGCCGGGGTGAACTTCTCCAGCCCGAGCACACGCTGACCGCGGGCGGCGAGGTGGTACGCGGCGGCGCTGCCCATGCCGCCGAGGCCGATCACGATGACGTCGTAGGACATCGGCTATCTCCGGATCCGCAGCATGTCGGGGTCGACGACCGGCTCGCCGTGGACGGTGGCGGCATGCCGGGTGCCGCGGTAGTCGACGGACACCGCGTCACCGGTGTCCGCGCCTACGGGCAGCCAGGCGTAGGCGATCGTGCGCCCGACCGTCGGTGAGTAACCCGCGCTGGTCACGTAGCCGACGCATTCACCGGCCACAGACACCGGCTCCTTGCCGAGTACGACGGCGCGAGGATCGTCGAACACGATGCTGCGGAGCGTTTTTCGCGGTGGCGGCGCCTGCTCGAGCGCTGCCCTGCCGACGAAGTCGCCCTTGTCCATCCGGACCGCGAACTCCAGTCCCACATCGGCGGGGCGGTGCTCGGCCGTCATGTCCGTTCCCCAGCTGCGGTAACCCTTCTCGACGCGCAGGCTGTTGAACGCCACCCGACCGGCGGCGATGACGCCGTGTGCGCGGCCCGCCTCGAAGAGCATGTCCCACAGGGCGCGGCCGTACTCGGCGGAGGTGTAGATCTCCCATCCGAGCTCGCCGACGTAGGACACCCGCATCATGGTGACCGGGACGGCGCCGAGGTAGGTGCGCAGCGCGCGGAAGTAACGGAATGCGCCATGGGACAGGTCATCCGGGCACAACGGCTGGACCATGTCGCGGGCCAGCGGCCCCCAGACGCCGACGCAGCAGGTGGCGCCGGTGATGTCGCGCAGGACGACGTCGCCGGGCCGGTGGCGGTCCAGCCAGTCGAGGTCGCGGGGGGAATTGGCGCCGACCTGGAACGTCGTCTCACCGAGGCGCGCGACGGTGAGGTCGCTGCGGATTCCGCCCGTTTCGTCGAGCAACAGCGTGTAGGTGACCGATCCGACACTCTTGTCGACGTTGTTGGTGGTCATCCGCTGCAGGAACGCCGCCGCGCCGGGGCCGGTGACCTCGTAGCGGGTCAGCGGTGTCATGTCGTACATCGCGACCCGCTCGCGGGTCACCCGGGCCTCGGCGATCGAGATGGGTGACCAGTGGCGGGCGGACCAGTCGTCGCGCTCGGGCACCACCGTCTCGCGCAGCAGTGGGGCGTTGGCCTCGAACCAGGCGGGCCGCTCCCAGCCCCCGCCTTCGTAGAAGTGTGCGCCGAGTTCCCGGTGACGCTCGTAGAACGGGCTGGTCCGCAGTCCCCGCAGCGCGGTGCGGAACTGGTACGGGTGGATGACGTCGTAGACCTCGACGAACGCCTGCGCGCTGGTCTGCCCGATGAACTCGGGGCTGCGGGCCATGTCCTCGAAGCGGTAGAGGTCGCATTCGCCGACGTCTGTCGAAGGGGCGCCGTCGAGGATCCACTCGGCGGTCGCCTTGGCCACCCCGGCGGAATGGGTGACCCATACCGCCTCGGCCACCCAGAAACCGGCCAGATCGCGGTGCTGCCCCATGATCGAGAAGCCGTCGGGCGTGAACGAGAAGATGCCGTTGAAGGCCTCTTCGATCTTCGAATCATCGAGCACGGGAAGCAGTTTCACCGCCTCGCGCCAGGCAGGGGCGAAGTCGTCGTCGGTGAACGGCAGCATCGAGGGCATCGCCTCGCCTGCGGTGTCGGCCATCAGCGTGGACATGTCGACGGGCATCGGCCGGTGGCAGTAGGAGCCGATGCCGATGCGGTCGACGTGTTCGCGGAAGTACAGGTCGGCGTCCTGGTGGCGCAGGATCGGCAGGCCGGCCTCGGAGCGCTCGGTGTTGCGGCCGACCAGCGGCGCGATCTGTCCCGTCCTGGCGTACTGGTGGGCCATCGGCACCAGCGGCAGCACCAACCCGACCTGCTCGGCCAGTTCGGCGCCCCAGAAGCCGGCGGCACACACGACGACGTCGGCGTCGAGCAGGCCGTTGGAGGTCCGCACGCCGGTCACCCGGCCCGCCTTCTCGACCACACCGAGCACCTCGGTGTGCGGGAGGAACACCGCACCGCGGGCCATCGCCCGGCCGGCCTGCGCTTCGGCCGCTCGGACGGCCTTCGCCAGACCGTCGGTGGGAGTGTGGAATCCGCCGAGAATGCGGTCGCGGTCGACCAGTGGGTGCAGGGCGGCGCACTCGTCGGCCGACAGCAACCGGCCCTCGATCCCCCATGACTGCGCCCATCCCGCCTTGCGGTGCAGATCGGCCCAGCGTTCGGGTGTCGTCGCGACCTCCAGCCCGCCGACCTGGTTGAACGCCCACCCGTCCGGGTGGTCTAGGGTGAGGAACTTCTCGACGGTGTAGCGGGCGAACGCGGTCATGGTCTTCGACGTGTTGGTCTGGAACACCAGGCCGGGCGCATGGGAGGTGGACCCGCCGGTGGCGAACAGCGGACCACGGTCGACCACGGTGACATCGGTGGCGCCGCGCGCCGTCAGTTCGTCGGCCAGCGAGGTGCCGACAATCCCGGCACCGATCACGACGATTTTGGGCATGGGCGGACCGCTTCCACTCAGCTTCGGAGTTGTTGCGTTATCTGCAACACGATGTTTATGACGCAACAGCGATGATTCACCCATGCGGCACAGTGCGCAAGACGAACACGCCTGAGAATTTCGCGCGTCCGCCGGCGAGCGGCGTCGATCGTGTTTTCAGGGCGGCATTTCAGCGGCGGTTTCAAGCGGTCGATGCAACACCCTTCTGATTGAGGAGTGTTGTGGGTTCGAATCGTGTGTTGCGGTCGAGGATGCCAGCGT
>NZ_LQIU01000001.1 GCF_001499995.1 Mycobacterium sp. IS-1496 | reverse complement strand
AAGTGCATCACGTGGTCGCCGACTGGACCGACGGCGGCAACACCAACGTCGATGAACTCGGGCTCGCGTGCGGGCCGCACAACCGCAACGTCGACACCAACGACAACGGCTGGACCACCCGCATCAACGACCAACACGACGTCGAATGGATTCCCCCACCACACCTCGACACCGGCCAGGCCCGGCTCAACCACCACCACCGACCCGAACGCCTCCTCACCCCACCCGACGACACCGACGTGCCCGGTGAGCCCGTCAGAGCGGCGGACCCGGCTGACGCCAACGACATCGACGACACAGCGCCAGACCCAGAGACGGCCGACGATGCCGATAGAACCGGCCACGCGGAGACCACCACACCGGCCGCCGACGAAATCCACGAGCCCGTCCGCGCGGCGGAAGCCATCACACTGCCCGCCGATGACCAGTACCCGAAGCAAGCCACCACATCCGTGACCGAGGTCCACGACATCGGACACGTCGACCCGAGCTCACCGACCCAGCCCGCCGACAACACCGGCGAACCCGGCGGCCCCGCACCCCCACAGGACCGGGCGGCCTGACCGCCGCCGAACACCGACACCACACCCCGCACTTCGCCGCAGCAGATTTTGGTTGCACTGCAGTCGATTACACGCGTGCGCGGAGTCCTACGGCGCCAAAGTCGCCTTCGACTGGCAACCCCCACCCGACCCGACGAACCGCCCTTCTGACTACGCGGCCGAAGAGTCCTCGACCGTGAGCAGTTCGGTGATTCGTTCGGTGACGGCGGCCGCGGTCGGGTACTCCCACAGCAGCGTCGGCGGCAGGGCCAACCCGGTCTGCTTCTCCAGCTGGCGCCGCAGCGCGACGGTCATGATGGAGTCGACGCCGATCTCCACCAGCGGCAGGCGGGTGTCGACGTCCTCTGCGGCGCAGCCGAGTTCGGCGGACACCGCGGTGACCACCTGGCGCGCGGCCCAGTCCGCGATGTCCTCGTCGCCGCGGTCCGCGGGCGCCGGTGCCACTTCGGCGGTCTCAGTGGGGGCGACGTCGGCGAGGATCGGCACCGACGCCGCGGTCGGCAGCACCGGCAGCACCACCACATTTGGATCGTCGTCGCGCAGCGCCGAGTCCAGCGCCCGCATCGCATCATCGAGTCCCACCGTGCCCATACCGAGCGCGTCGAGCTGGGCGGCGACGAAGCCGGAGGCCGACCCCATGCCCATACCGCGCCACGCCGTCCACGCGACGCTGGTGGTCCGGTCCCCCAGCCGGCGGCGGTGACGGGCGAACGCGTCGAGGTAGGCGTTGCCGCATGCGTAGGCACCCTGGCCGGGGAAGCCCGCCAGATACCCGCACGACGAGAACAGCACCATCCAGTCGAGTTCGCCGGGCGGGAAGAGGTCGTGCAACGCGTTCATCCCGTCGACCTTCGGCCGCATGGCCGCGTCGAGGTCGTCCGCGGTCGTCGTGGCCAGCAGCGCACCGGCTTCCACGCCGGCAGCGTGGATGACTCCACGCACCGGCGGCAGATCGGCCAGGGCCGCCCGCAGTCGGGTGGCCGCATCGGCCGCGCCGACGTCGACGGCCGCGACCTTCACCGACACCCCTCGCTGTTCGAGTGCGGTGACGACGGCGACGGCTTCGCGGTCGCCGTCCGCGCTCCACGTGCTGCGCTCGGGAAGACCCGACCGCGACACCAGTACCAGCCGTCGTGCTCCCAGGTCGGCCAGACGCTGGGCCAACCGAAGCCCCAGCACGCCGGTGCCGCCGGTGATGAGGTAGGTGCCGCCCGGTGAGCACCGCAGCGGCGCCGCCTCCCCCGTTCCGGTGTGGGCCAGTCGCGCCGCGTACGCGACGCCGTCGCGCACCACCACGACACCGTGCCCGTGCAGCGCGGTGAGCGCCCGAACGGGCAGGCGGTCCCCGGCGATGTCGAGTACGCCGCCCCACAGGTGCGGATGTTCGGCCGCCGCCACCCTCGCCATACCCCACAGCGGCGCATGGGCCGGGTTGACACCTTCGTGCACCTGTGAGGTCAGGACCCACAGCCTGGCCTGCCCACCCGAGGCGTCGAGATGCTGGAGCGTGCGCAGCACCGTTTCGGCCGAGGCCTGCGGCGTCTCGTCGGGGCGGGGCAGCACGAGCACCACCGCACCGGCCGCCGGAACCCCGAGATCGGCTGCGCCATCGGCGATCCGATGAGTGACCCCGGCTTCGTCGAGGTCACGGGTGACGAAGGCGCGGGTCGCGGCGTCGCCGCCGACGAGCGTCACCTCCGCGGGCACGTCGGCGTCGGGCCACACGACCGGATGCCATGCGACGTGGTGCAGCAACCGCGCCGTGTCGCGTCCGCCGTCGTTCTCGAGTTCCTCGAACGCCATCCCGGTCAACGACACCGAGACCGCACCGGACTCCTCGGCGAGCACCACGTCGGCGACGGTGCCCTCGGCGCGGCGCCGCACGTGCAGCAGGGCGACGGCGGGCGGTTTGTCGTGGACGTGCACCCGATCGATCCGGGCAGGCATCCGCAACCTTGGCGGGCCGTCGAAGATCGTCGAGGCCGCCGAAGTCGCCGCGTCGAGGAGCCCCGCCCACGTCGCCGGTGTCGAACCGTCGACGTCGGCGGCGACACGGGCGAGGAGTTCCCCGTCGCCGCGGTGCATGTCGAGCACCTCCCAACTGAAACCCATCGCGGCCACACCGAGTGTCGCCAAGGTGTCCACGACGTGGGTCGACGGCAGCGCCTCCGGGCAGCGTGCCCTGATCTCGTCCTCGTCGAGCATGCTCAGCGCTGGTTCGCCACCCTCTGCGGCCAGCGCGGTGCAGTGCGTCAACCAGCCACCGTCCGTCTCGTCGTCGACCAGGCGGGAGGCCAGGGAGAGCGAGCGGTCCTGGGCCACCACCTGGATGTCGCGCGCGCGTCCCGGCGGTACGGGCGTGCGCAGCCGGACGTCGGCGAGATCGGTTCCGGACGCGGCGAGGAACGTGTTGAGCAGGACCGCCGCGGGGACGATCTCGGTACCCTGCACCGGATGGTCACCCGGGTAGGGCCGGGTCGAGATGTCCAGGCGTGTCTGCCACACCCGCGCGGGCACCGCCCCGGTCACCTCCATCGGACCGCCGAGCAGTGTGTGCGAATCGGGCTCGTGCACGGCGCGGCCACCCGGCGGCGCGGTGGGTGTGCGCCAGTGCCGCCGGTGTGCCCACTGGGTTCCGGGAAGGTCGGCGGCCCAGGGTGTTTCGGCGGTCACCCCGTGCGCCACCGGCGCCCCGTGGCAGTACAGCGCCCCGACGGCGGCGGCGACGGCAGGCAGCTCGGGCTGCTCGCGACGCAGCACGGGAATCACGGCGTGGTCACCGACGCTGTGGTGCATCAACGTCTCCGCGATGGAGTGCGCGACCACCGGGTGCGCCGACACCTCGAGGAAGAGCCGGTGGCCGTCCTCGGCGGCGGCGGTCACGGCTTCGGCGAAGCGCACCCGGCCGCGCAGGTTGGCGACCCAGTAGTCGGGGTCGCGGGCGGCATCCGACCGCGGGTCGGGCAGGGCGGTCGAGTACAGCGGCACCTCGGCCGGACCCGACGGCGCCAGACCCGCTGTGAGACGGGCAAGGTCGGCGGTGAGCGCGTCCATCGCCGGGCTGTGGAACGCCACGTCGGTGTTCACCCGCCGCACGGTCATCCCTTCGCCGGTCCAGCGTGCCGCCACCTCCTCGACCGCCGCGACGGTGCCCGAGATGACCGTCGACTCCGGTGACGCGCTGATGGCCGCCACCACGTCGGTGCGGTCGCCCAGTCGCTCCTCGGCCTCGGCGAAGGGAAGCCGGACCAGGGCCATGGCGCCCGCACCCGCCACCGAGCGGAACCCCCGTGCGCGGTAGCAGGCCACCGCGGCGCCGTGGGCGAGGTCGAAGACACCGGCCACCACGTTGGCGGCCACTTCGCCGACGGAGTGGCCGATCACGGCGGCCGGACGCACACCGCGGTCCCGTACCACGGCGGCCAGCCCGACCTGCATCGCGAACGTCAGCGCCTGCACCCGGTCGGTGCCGCCTAGGTCACCGCTGCGCAGCGCCTCTCGCGGTGAGAAGCCGAGCTCCGCGGAGAACACCGGCTCGACCGCGTCGATGACCGCCGCGAAAGCCGGTTCGCGGGTGAGCAGTTCGCGGCCCATGCCGGGCCAGTGCGACCCGTGGCCGGAGAACACCCACACCGCCCCGTCGGCCGCACCCGCCAGCACGCTGCCGGTGACCACCGACGGTGCGCGGCGGTCGTCGGCGAGCGCGTCGAGCCCGGCCACCAGGTCGTCGGTGCCGGATGCGATCACCGCGGCGCGCACCGGTTCGTGCGAGCGGCGCGCCCACAGTGTCGCGGCCACCTCGTCGATCGGATGTCGTTGCCGCCGAACACCATCGGCGAGTGCGGCGGCCTGCCGCGCCAGCCGCGCCGGGGACCGCCCGGACAGCGGCACCACCGACGGCGCGTCGCCCGTCGCCCGGGATCGGTTGCGCCGAGGCAGGGGCGCCTCTTCGAGCAGGACGTGGGCGATGGTGCCGCCGTAGCCGTAACTGCACACCGCGGCCCGGCGTGGGAGATCGTCGCGGCGGGGCCAGGACTCGACCTCGGTGGGCACCCGCAGTCCGCTGGTCGCCCAATCCACCGCGGGGGTCAGGGTGCGCACACCGGCGGTCGGCGGGATCTCCTCGTGCTGCAGCGCCATCGCCGCCTTGATGAGCCCGACCACGCCGGCCCCGCCCTCGAGGTGGCCGGTGTTGGGTTTGACCGAACCGACGCGGCACGGCTCATCGCCGGCGCGGCGCGCTCCGTACACGGCGGCGAGCGCGTTGAGTTCGACCGGATCGCCGGTCGGCGTCCCGGTGCCGTGCGCCTCGACGAATTCGACTGTGGCGGGATCGATTCCGGAGGCCTGGCAGGTTCGGCGGAACAGGTCCTCCTGGGCGGCGCCGTTGGGCGACATGATGCCGACCGTGCGCCCGTCCTGCGCCACCGCGCCGCCGCGCACGACGGCGATCACCCGGTCGCCGTCACGCTGGGCGTCGGCGAGGCGTTTGAGCACCACGACCGCGGCGCCCTCGCCACGCCCGTAGCCGTCGGCCTCGGCGTCGAAGCTCTTGCACCGTCCGTCGGGTGCGGTGGCCCCGGCCCGGTCGAGGACGCGGGTCAACCCGGGGCCGATCAGGGCGCTGACGCCACCGGCGAGGGCCAGTGACGCCTCCCCCGTCCGCAGCAGTTGGCACGCCTGGTGCACCGCCACCAGCGACGCCGCGCACGCCGCGTCGAGCGCGACACTGGGGCCGCGCAGGTCGAGCAGGTGTGAGACGCGGTTGGCGATGCCGCACAGCGACGTGCCGATCCCGGTCCACGCCTCGATCCCCGGCAGGTCCTCCATGATGAGCTTGCCGTAGTCGTCGGAGTTCACGCCCATCAGCACAGCGGTGTCGCTGCCGGCCAGCGAGCGCGGCGGCACGCCGGCGTGTTCCAGTGCCTCCCACGACACTTCGAGCGCCAGCCGCTGCTGCGGATCCATCAGCTCGGCCTCGCGCGGCGAGACGCCGAAGAACTCCGCGTCGAAACCGGCCAGGTCGTCGAGGAACGTGCCCCACGGCGTCGTCTCGCGCAACACCGCCGCATTCCGCGGATCGCGCCGCAGATACGGCTCCCACCGGTCCGCGGGGACCTCCCGCACCCGGCTGCCCCCGTCGAGCAGGAACGCCCAGAAGTCCGACGGGGTCGTGATGTCCCCGGCCAGGCGGCAGCCGATGCCGACGATCGCGACGGGTTCGGGGCCAGCAGTCTGGTTAGCCTTGCCTAACTCAGTCGACATGCGGACAATATTCGCACAACCCGGTGCACCCGGGGCGACCACCTCTGTGACTAATCGGCGAGCAGCGTGCGCACCACACCGTCGGCCAACAGGCGGCCTCGGTCGGTCAGGATCAGCCGGGCACCGGAGACCGCCGCCAGTCCGTCGGCGACGACGGCGCCCACCCGGGCTCGCTCGTCGGCGGTGAGCATGTCCAGCGGCAGGCCGCTGCGTAGCCGCACCCGCAGCATCACGTCCTCGGTGTGCCGCGCGGCCTGGTCGAGCACCTCGAAATCCGCGACGGGTAGGGAACCTTCGCCGAGCAACGCGGCATAGGTATTGGGGTGCTTGACATTCCACCACCGGGTGTCGCCCAGGAAGCCGTGCGCCCCGGGCCCGACACCCCACCACTCGCCACCCGCCCAGTAGCCGAGGTTGTGCCGGCACTCCCCGCCGGGCCTCGCCCAGTTCGACACCTCGTACCAGCCGAACCCGGCGTCGCTCAGCCGCGCGTCGAGCAGTTCGTACCGCGCCGCCAGCACGTCGTCGTCGGGAGCCGCCACCTCGCCGCGCCGCACCCGGCGGGCCAGCGCCGTCCCGTCCTCGACCACCAGCGCGTAGGCCGACACGTGGTCGACACCGGCCGAGATCGCGGCGTCGGCCGAGCGGCGGAGGTCGTCGTCCGTCTCCCCCGGCGTCCCGTAGATCAGGTCCAGGTTGACGTGCCCGAACCCGGCCGCGCGCGCCTCCCCCGCGGCGGCCACCGCGCGACCCGGCGAGTGCAACCGGTCGAGCACCTGCAACACGTGGCGGGCCGTCGACTGCATGCCGAGGGACACCCGTGTGTACCCGGCGGTCAGCAGCGCGTCGAACAGTTCGGGTCCGGACGACTCCGGATTCGCCTCGGTGGTCACCTCGGCCCCGGGTGCCAGGTCGAAGTGCTCGCGCACCGCGGCCAGCACCGCGCCGAGACCGGTGCCGCCGAGCAGCGACGGGGTGCCGCCGCCGACGAAGACGGTCTGCACCGGCGGCGGCGTCCCCAGGGTGCGGGCGGCCAGCGCCAGCTCCCGGCGCATCGCGGCCAGCCAGCCCTCGGGGGTGGCGCCCCCCGCCTCGGCAGGCGTGTAGGTGTTGAAGTCGCAGTAGCCACACCGGGTCGCGCAGAACGGCACGTGGATGTAGAGGCCGAACGCACGCCCCGGCCGCGCGGCCAGCGCCGGCGCGGGGAGAGGGGCGGTGCGGGTGCTCACCTCTTCATCGTCCCAGCGCGACGTCAGATGGCGTAATCGCGCGGTTGGTGCTGCACCGAGACCCAGTGTTCGGTGGTGAACTCGTCGATGGCCCACTTGCCGCCGAACCGGCCGATACCGGAGGCCTTCTCCCCGCCGAACGCGGTGTTGGCGTCGTCGTTGACCGGGGAGTCGTTGACGTGGGTCATCCCCGCGTCGATGCGGCGGGCGAACCGCACGGCGCGGTCGACGTCGCGGCTGAACACCGCCGAGGACAGCCCGTATTCGGTGTCGTTGGCCAGCCGCAGCGCGTCCTTGTCGCCCTTGGCGCGGATGACCGTCATCACCGGTCCGAACACCTCCTCGCGGGCGGTGGCGCAGTCGTTGCCGCCGAGCAGTACATGCGGCGGCAGCGCCTGCCCGGCCGGCCCGACCGGATCGCCGCCGAGCACCACCTGCGCACCGTCGTCGCGGGCGCGGGCGATCTTGTCCTGCACCGACTCGAGCTGCGAGGAGTTGATGATCGGCCCGATCTGCGTGGCCTCGTCGGCGGGATCGCCGACGCGCAGCCCGCGGACCCGTTCGACGAAACGGTCGACGAACTCGTCGTGCACGGCGTCGTCGACGATGAGCCGGTTGCCGATCATGCAGATCTGACCCTGGTGGAAGTAGGACCCGAACACCGCGGCATCGACGGCGAGTTCGAGGTCGGCGTCGTCGAGGACCACGATCGGTCCGTTGCCGCCGAGTTCGAGGGCCAGGTGTTTGAGGCCCGCCTTCTGCGCGATGCCGCGCCCGACCGGCGTCGACCCGGTGAACGACACGACCCGCGGCACGGGGTGTTCGACGATCGCGTCGCCGATGTCGCTGCCGCCGCCCACCACCACCGACAGCAGGCCGGGCGGCAGACCCGCCTCCTCGAAGATCCGGGCCAGCAGCAGACCCCCGGTCACCGGGGTGTCCCCCGCCGGTTTGAGGACCACGGCGTTGCCGACCGCCAGCGCCGGAGCCACCGACCGGTTGGACAGCTGCATCGGGAAGTTCCACGGGGAGATGACCGCGACCACGCCGACCGGTTCGCGGTAGACCCGGTTCTCCTTGCCCGGGATGTCCGACGGCAGGATCGACCCCTCGACGTGGTGCGGCATCGACGCGGCCTCCCACAGCACCGAGCGCACCAGACCCCATTCGAGGTCGGCTTTGGCGCGCGTACCGCCGGTCTCGCGGACCAGCCAACCGGTGATCTCGTCCTTGCGGTCGGTCATCACGTCGGCGGCCGCCCGCATCACGGCGGCCCGCTCCGACGGCGGTGCGGCGGCCCAGTCGACCTGAGCCTCGACGGCGGCCGCGTAGGCCGCGTCGAGGTCGTCGGCGTCCGCCTGCGGAATGCTGGTCAGCACCTCACCGGACCACGGATTGACGTCGTCGCGGGACGTACCCGCCGATCCGGCGCGCCAGGTCCCGCCGATGGGCATCTCGGTGAAGGAGGGGTACGCCGATGAATGGTGCGAAGGCATCCAGCGGAGCTACCCGGTCGCGGGTCGGCGAAACGAGGGCCTGGGCCGACTTTTGCTCACGGCGAGCGCAAATATGGCCCGGTTAGGGTAGGTGCGGCAATTCGTGGCACAATGGCCGGGTGACTGCCGCCCCGGCCCTCAACACCCGCATCTCGCTGGTGGTTCGGCGGCACGTGGACTTCAAGCGCGTCTGTACCTGTTGTTGTCTGCCTTGACGCGCCTGATCTAGGACCCAGCCCACCCCCGCACGTACAGCTGGCCGCCGGATCTGCGCCGCCGGCCAGCCCCCGGTGATTCAGCGCGGTCCCAACGCCGGCTCCCAGCAAGGAGCCAAACCCCATGACCGAGACTTCGGCCCGTCCCGCCAAGCCCGTGAAGCGTCCGCGCGGCGAAGGACAGTGGGCACTCGGATACCGCGAGCCACTCAACGCCAACGAGCAGTCCAAGAAGGACGACAACCCGCTCAACGTGCGGGCTCGCATCGAGAACATCTACGCCCCCGGCGGCTTCGACACCATCGACAAGGGCGACCTGCGCGGTCGCTTCCGCTGGTGGGGCCTCTACACGCAGCGCAAACCCGGCTTCGACGGCACCTGGACCGGTGACGAGAACACCGACATGCTCGAGGACGAGTACTTCATGCTGCGGGTCCGCAGCGACGGCGGCGCGCTGACGGCCAAGGCGCTGCGCACCCTCGGCGAGATCTCCACCGAGTTCGCCCGTGACACCGCCGACATCTCCGACCGGCAGAACGTCCAATATCACTGGATCGACGTCAGGAACATGCCGGAGATCTGGCGGCGCCTCGACGAGGTCGGGCTGCAGACCACCGAGGCCTGCGGTGACTGCCCCCGCGTCGTCCTCGGTTCCCCGCTGGCCGGGGAGTCCCTCGACGAGGTGATCGACGGCACGCCCGCGGTCAACGAGATCGTCAAGCGCTACATCGGCAAGCCGGAGTATTCGAACCTGCCGCGCAAGTTCAAGACCGCGATCTCGGGTCTGCAGGACGTCGTGCACGAGGTCAACGACGTCGCGTTCATCGGCGTCAACCATCCTGAGCACGGCCCCGGCTTCGACCTGTGGGTCGGCGGCGGGCTGTCCACCAACCCGATGCTGGGTCAGCGCGTCGGCGCCTGGGTTCCGCTCGACGAGGTGCCCGACGTCTGGGAGGGCGTCGTCAGCGTGTTCCGCGACTACGGCTACCGCCGGTTGCGGTCCAAGGCGCGGCTGAAGTTCCTGATCAAGGATTGGGGTGTGGAGAAGTTCCGCGAGGTCCTCGAGACCGAATACCTCAAGCGGCCGATGATCGACGGTCCCGCGCCCGAACCGGTGACCCGCCCGATCGACCACGTGGGTGTGCAGAAGCTGAAGAACGGCCTCAACGCCGTCGGCGTCGCGCCGATCGCGGGTCGCGTCTCGGGCACGATCCTGAGCAAGGTCGCCGACCTCGCCGAGGCGGCGGGCTCCGACCGGATCCGGTTCACGCCGTATCAGAAGCTCATCGTGCTCGACGTGCCGGACGACAAGCTCGACGAACTGCGCGCCGGGCTGGACGCACTCGGTCTGCCCTCGACGCCGTCGCACTGGCGGCGCAACCTGATGGCCTGCACGGGCATCGAGTTCTGCAAGCTGAGCTTCGCCGAGACCCGCAGCCGCTCCCAGGTGCTGGTGCCCGAACTCGAGAAGCGCCTCGAGGACATCAACGCCCAACTCGACGTGCCGATCACGATCAACATCAACGGCTGCCCGAACTCGTGCGCCCGTATCCAGGTCGCCGACATCGGTTTCAAGGGCCAGATGGTCGACGACGGCAACGGGCCCGAAGAGGGATTCCAGGTCCACCTCGGCGGCAGCCTCGGCCTGGACAGCGGTTTCGGACGCAAGCTGCGCCAGCACAAGGTGCTCGCCACCGAACTCGGTGACTACATCGAGCGGGTGGTTCGCAACTTCGTGAAACAACGCGAGGACGGTGAGCGTTTCGCTACCTGGGCGCTACGGGCAGACGACGCGGATCTTCGTTGAGCCGCAGGCGCCAACAGTGAATGTGAGGTGATTGCACGTGACTGACCTGCTCTCGGACATCGACCTGCAGCAGCTGGCCGAGCGGGGCGCGGCCGAACTCGGCCCGAACGCGTCGGCGGTCGACCTGCTGCGCTGGACGGACGAGCACTTCGCCGGGAACTACGTGGTGGCCTCGAACATGCAGGACGCGGTGCTGGTCGACATGGCGGCCAAGGTCCGGCCCGGAGTCGACGTCCTGTTCCTCGACACCGGCTACCACTTCGCCGAGACGATCGGCACCCGCGACGCGGTGCAGGCGGTGTACGACGTCAACGTCGTCAACGTCGCCCCGGAACGAACCGTCGCCGAACAGGACGCGCTGCTCGGGGCGAACCTGTTCGCCCGCGAGCCCAACGAGTGCTGCCGGCTGCGCAAGGTCGAGCCGCTGACCAAGGCGCTGTCCGGGTATGCGGCGTGGGTCACCGGCATCCGGCGCGTCGAGGCCCCCACCCGGGCCAACGCCCCGCTGATCAGCTGGGACAAGGCGTTCGGGCTGGTGAAGATCAACCCGATCGCGGCGTGGTCCGACGAGGACATGCAGGCCTACATCGACGCCAACGGCGTCCTGGTCAACCCGCTGGTAGACGAGGGGTACCCGTCGATCGGCTGCGCACCGTGCACGGCCAAGCCGGTCGAGGGCGCCGATCCGCGCAGCGGGCGCTGGGCGGGCACCGGCAAGATCGAATGCGGGTTGCACCAGTCTTGAGCACGTTGGTCCTGACGGCGCACGGCAGCGTCGATCCGCGGTCCGCCGCGGTCACCCACGCGGTGGCCGGGCGGATCCGGCGGTTGCGTCCGTGGCTCGACGTACGTGCCGCGTTCCTCGAGAAGACCGAGCCGGCGCTGCCCGACGTGCTGGCGCAGACACGCAGCGCCACCGTCGTGCCGTTCCTGCTCGCCGACGCCTATCACGCGCGCGTCGACATCCCGTCCGTGATCGACGCCGTCGGCCGCCCGGTGCGCCGCGCCGAGGTGCTCGGTGAGGACCCGGCGCTGCTGTCGGTGGCACGCCTGCGGCTGACCGAGGCGGGTGTGTCCCCCTACGACGACGCGCTCGGCGTCATCGTGGTCGCGGTCGGATCTTCGGATGCGGCGGCCAACGCGAGGACCTCGGGCGTCGCGCCGGCGCTCGCCGACGGCACCCGGTGGGCCGGTTCGCGGGTGGCGTTCGCCACAGGGCCGCACGCCGATCTCGCGGGCACCGCCGCCGACCTGCGACGGTCGGGCGCCCGGCGGCTGGTGGTCCTGCCGTGGTTCCTCGCCCACGGCCGCATCACCGACCGCGTCGCGGATTTTGCTGCGCGAGAAGACATTTCGATGGCCGAACCGCTGGGCTCGCACAACCTGGTGGCGGCCACGGTGCTCGACCGCTTCGACGCCGTGAGCCAGACCCGCGCGGCGGCGTGAGCGCTCACGCCGCCAAGGCGTCCCGACGCCGTCGGTAGGGTGGACGTCGACGCACGCGCCACCCTCCCCCGAGCAAGGACTCGATGCCACCTCATAGACCCATGGCGGTCACATGTTGACCGCCGTGATCGGAATTGTCGTTGGTTTCCTCGTCGTTCTGGCGATCACCGCGCTGACCGGATACTTCGTCGCGCAGGAATTCGCCTACATGGCCGTGGACCGGTCGCGACTCAAGTCGCGGGCGGAGGCCGGTGACACCGCGTCGTCGCGGGCGCTCGGCGTCACCCGCCGCACGTCGTTCATGTTGTCCGGCGCCCAACTCGGCATCACGGTCACCGGCCTGCTGGTCGGGTACGTCGCCGAACCGCTGATCGGGCGCGGTCTGGAGACGCTGCTCGGCGGTGGCGGGATCCCGGCCGCGGTGGCCGTCGGCATCGGCGGCGTGGCCGCGATCGCGGTGTCGACCGTCGTGCAGATGCTGTTCGGCGAACTGTTCCCGAAGAACCTCGCGATCGCCCGGCCCGAACCGCTGGCGCGCGCGCTCGCGCTGTCGACGACGGTCTACCTGAAGCTGTTCGGGTGGCTCATCTGGTTGTTCGACCAGTCGTCGAACCTGCTGCTCAAAGCGTTGCGGATCGAGCCGGTACACGATGTCGAGCACTCGGCGACGCCGCGCGACCTCGAACACATCGTCGCCGCGTCGCGGGAGGCCGGTGAGATCCCGAGGGAGCTCTCCGCACTGCTGGACCGCATCCTGGACTTCCCGACCAGCAGTGCCGAGCACGCCATGATCCCGCGCTCACGCGTCGACGTCGTCTCCGACGGCGACACGGTGTCGGAGGTGCTCGCGCGGATGGCAGGCGGCCACACCCGCTACCCGGTGACCACGTCCGAACACGACGAGGTCGTCGGCGTCATCCACCTGCACGACCTGCTCGGGCCGGTGTCCGGCGCCGACACCGCGGCAGCGCACTGTCGGCCCGCGGTGCTGGTGCCCGAGACGCTGCCGCTGCCCAACGTGGTCACCGCACTGAACGACGCCGGCGAGGAGATGGCGATCGTGATCGACGAGTACGGCGGGTTCGCCGGTGTCGTGACGATCGAGGATCTCGCCGAGGAACTCGTCGGTGAGATCGACGACGAACACGACTCCGACCACGACGCCGACGTCATCGCCGAAGACGACGGATGGCTGCTCGCCGGCGACCTGCCGCTCGACGAAGCCGAGCGCACCCTGGATCTGACGCTGCCGCCCGGTGACTACGAGACGGTCGCCGGGATGGTGATCGCGCACGCGGTCGGCCTGCCCGCCGCGGGCGACACCGTGGCGATCGACCTGCCCGCCGAAGCCGCCGACCTGCTGGCCGACGGGCCGCCACCGGCCCGCCGCCTGACCGCCGAGGTGCGCGCGATCGAGCGGCACGTGCCCGCCGCGGTGTTCGTCAGGGTCACCACCGACGACGTGACCGAGGAGCCCACCGATGAGTGATCCGTGGGTGGTCGCCGCCATCACCGTCGTGCTGATCGCGTCGAGTGCGTTCTTCGTGGCGGTGGAGTTCGCGCTGATCGCCGCGCGCCGCAGCCGGCTCGAGGACGCCGCGCCGACGAGCGCGTCCGCGAGGGCCGCGCTGCGCAGCGCCAGTGAGCTGTCGCTGCTGCTCGCCGGTGCGCAGCTGGGCATCACGGCCTGCACGCTGCTTCTCGGCGCGATCACGAAACCCGCTGTGCACCATGCGATCACGCCGCTGCTGGCCGACACCGGGGCACCGTCATGGGTGGCCGACGCCGGCGGTTTCGTACTCGCGCTGCTGATCGTGACGTTCCTGCATCTCGTGATCGGCGAGATGGCGCCGAAGTCGTGGGCCATCGCGCACCCGGAGCGGTCGGCGACACTGCTGGCGCTGCCCATGCGCGGCTTCATGTTCGTCACCCGCCCGCTGCTGCGGGGGCTCAACCAGGCCGCCAACTGGTGTCTGCGCCGCGTCGGCGTGACGCCGGTCGACGAGCTCGCCGACACCCAGGACCCCGACACACTGCGCCGGCTCGTCGAGCACTCCGCCACCGTCGGCACGCTCGACGAGCGCTACCACGCCAACCTCACGAGTGCGCTGGAGCTCGAGGCGCTGACCGTCGGACAGGTCGCCCGCCGCGACGCCCCGCACAGCGCCGTGCCCGCCGATGCCACACCCGCGCAGATCCAGCAGACCGCGCGGGCGACCGGACACCTGCGGCTGTTCGTGCAGGACGGCACCGCGACGGTCGGGGTGGTGCACGTACGCGACAGCCTCTCCTCCACGGGCCCCGCACGTGCGCTGATGCGTCCGGTGTTCACGCTGCCGGAGGACACGCCCGTCTACGAGTGCCTGCGCCTGATGCGCGAGACCCGTAACCACGTCGTCGTCGTCGACGGACCGTCAGGTCGCGGCCTGCTGACGTTGACCGACCTGCTGCACCGGCTTCTGCCGACCGAAGCGGCCTGATCCGAGTCCGGGGGCGGCACCCTCACACTGCGGTCAGCACCCGGTCAGCTCAGCGCGGCGGACTCGGCGGTCTGCGGCGACTCGGCGCCGCCGGGAATCTCCGGCACCCGGGTGGCCCGGACGTAGACCGTCTCCCCCTCGCGCAGCCCCAGCGCCTCGGCATCGCCGCGGGTGATCTGCGCGGTGAACGGCGCGTGCGTCGCCGCGTTCGTGAGCTCCAGCCGGACCTCGAAACCCAGCACCACGACACGGTCGATGACGGCCTTGACCACTCCGGTGGCCTGCACCGACTCGCTCTCGTAGATCGGCAGCTCGGGGTTGCGGCCGACGCGGATGTCGTGCGGGCGCACCAGCGTTCCGTTGAGCGACGACACCGCGCCGAGGAACGACATGACGAACGCGTTGGCCGGGGTGTCGTACACCTCGGTCGGTGAGCCGACCTGTTCGATGCGGCCCTTGTTGAGCACGGCGATGCGGTCGGCGACGTCGAGCGCCTCGGCCTGGTCGTGGGTGACGAGCACCGTGGTGACGTGCACTTCGTCGTGCAGGCGGCGCAGCCACGCCCGCAGATCCTCGCGCACCTTCGCGTCCAGCGCGCCGAACGGCTCGTCGAGCAGCAGGACCTGCGGGTCCACGGCCAGTGCACGGGCCAGCGCCATCCGCTGCCGCTGCCCGCCGGAGAGCTGGTTGGGGTAACGGTTCTGGAAGCCCGCCAGCCCGACGACCTCGAGCAGGTTGTCGACCTTCTCCTTGATCTCCGCCTTCGGCCGCTTGCGGATCTTCAACCCGAACGCGACGTTGTCGCGCACCGACAGGTGCTTGAACGCCGCGTAGTGCTGGAACACGAAGCCGATGCCGCGGCGCTGCGGCGGCACGTCGGTGACGTCGCGGCCGTTGATGGTGATCGAGCCGGTGTCGGGCCGATCCAGGCCGGCGATCGCCCGAAGCAGCGTCGACTTCCCCGAACCGCTGGGCCCGAGAAGTGCGGTGAGCGAACCGGCGGGCACCTCGAAGTCGATGTTGTCCAGCGCCGCGAAGTCGCCGTAGTGCTTGTTGGCGCCGCGCACGGTGATCGCGTCTGTCATGACCTTCTGCTCTCTTGTCGGCTGTCCGGAGGTTCAGTTCTGCTGTCGGGCCCGACGGGCGTCGAGGACCACCTGGAACACCAGGACGATCACCGCAACCCCCATGAGCAGCGTCGATACGGCGTAGGCGCCGTATTCGGCACCACGGTTGTAGCGGTCGGACACCAACAGCGTCAGCGTCTGCGAGGTCCCCGGCAGATTCGACGACACCATGATGACCGCCCCGTACTCACCCAGTGTGCGGGCGATCGTGAGGACCACGCCATAGGTGAGTCCCCAGCGGATCGACGGCAGCGTGATCCGCCAGAACGTCTGCCACCACTGGGAGCCCAGCGTCGAGGCCGCTTCCTCCTGGTCGGTCCCGATCTCGTGGAGGACGGGTTCCACCTCGCGGATGACGAACGGCACGGTGACGAAGATGCTCGCGAGCACGATGCCGGGCAGCCCGAAGATGATCTTGAAGCCGAGGTTGTTCTCGACGAAGCCGAAGACCCCCGCCGACCCCCACAACAGGATCAGCGCGACACCGACCACCACCGGCGACACCGCGAACGGCAGGTCGATGACGGCCTGCAGGGCACTCTTGCCGCGAAACCTGTTGCGCGCCAGCACCAGAGCCGTCGGCACCCCGAAGAGCACGTTGAGCGGTACGACGATCGCCACGACGAGCAGCGACAACTGCAGCGCACTGATGGCCGCAGGCGTGCCGATCGACTCCACGAACGCGCCCAGACCCGGGGACAAGGTCCGCCACAGGATCAGACCCACCGGCACGACGACGAGCACGAGGATGTAGGCCAGGGCGACGAAGCGCAGCACCTGGCGCGTCACGGGCGACAAGATCATGTCAACACCACCGTCATGACTCGACTCACCCCACCAACTGTTCCCGCTTGGCCGCCCGGGAGCCGAGCGCGCGCAGGATCAACAACACGATGAACGAGATGGCCAGCAGCACGATCGAGATCGCGGCCGCCCCGGTGCGGTCGTCGTTCTCGATCAGGGTGCGGATCCACTGGGAGGACACCTCGGTCTCCCCCGGCACCGCGCCGCCGATCAGCACCACCGAGCCGAACTCCCCGATGGCGCGCGAGAAGGCCAGCCCGGCACCGGAGAGCAGGGACGGCAGCAGCGCGGGCAGGATGATCTTGGTCAGGATCGTCCAGTTGTCGGCGCCCAGCGAGGCCGCCGCCTCCTCGACTTCCTGATCCAGTTCGAGCAGCACCGGCTGCACCGAGCGCACCACGAACGGCAGCGTCACGAACAGCAGCGCGATGCCGACACCCCATTTGGTGTGCTGCAGATGCAGGTCGACGGGGCTCGCGGGCCCGTAGAGCGCCAGCATGACCAGGCTGGCGACGATCGTCGGCAGGGCGAAGGGCAGGTCGATGATCGCATCCACCAGCCGCCTGCCCGGGAAGTCGTCGCGGGTGAGCACCCAGGCGACCAGCAGCCCGAAGAAGGCGTTGACGATCGTCACCCCGACCGAGATGGTCAGCGTCACCCGGAACGAGTCGAGTGCGGCGTTGCCGGTGACGGCGCGGTAGAACGCCTCCCACCCGCCGCCCACGGACTGCCAGAGGATCGCGGCCAGCGGCAGCAACACGATGACGCTGAGCCAGATGGTCGCGACGCCCACCCGAAGCGACGCCGTACCGGGGCGCCGGGCGAGACCGCCCGGTGCCCGGCCCTTGTCGCCGTCGACGGCAGTGATCATCCAGTCGCCTGGGTGTAGATCTTGGTGATCGATCCGCTGTCCTTGTTGAACAGCTCGCTGTCCACCTGCGACCAACCGCCCAGATCGTCGATCGTCCACAGCTTCTGCGGCGCCGGGTACTCGTCGGCGAACTCCTCGGCGACCGCGGGGTCGACGGGACGGAATCCCGCTTCGGCCCACAGCTTCTGGGCTTCAGGCGTGTACTGGTAGTTCACGAACGCCGTCGCCTGCTCGAGGTGCGGGCTGGAGTTGACGACCGCGACCGGGTTCTCGATCTTGAAGGTCTGCGCGGGGTTGAGGTAGTCGAATTTGTGGCCGAGGCGCCGCGAGTTGATCGCCTCGTTCTCGTAGGCCAGCAGCACGTCGCCGCTGCCCTGCAGGAACACGTCGGTGGCCTCACGCCCGGAACCGGGACGCAGCTTGATGTGCTCGCTGACCAGCTTGTTGACGTAGTCGAGGCCGGCCTGCGGGTTCTTGCCGCCATCGCTTTTCACCGCGTACGGGGCGAGCAGGTTCCACTTCGCCGAACCCGAGCTCAGCGGGCTCGGGGTGATGACCTCGACGCCCGGCTTGAGCAGGTCGTCCCAGTCGCGGATGTTCTTGGGGTTGCCCTCGCGGACCATGAAGCTCACCACCGAGCCGAAGGGGATTCCCTTGGTGGCGTTCTTGTTCCAGTCCTCGCTGACCTTGCCCGACTTCACCAGACGGGTGATGTCGGGTTCGACCGAGAAGTTCACCACGTCCGCGGGCTTGCCCGAGTCGACGCCGCGGGACTGGTCACCGGAGGCGCCGTAGGACGCGGTCACGCCCACGCCCTTGCCTTCCTCGGTGGCCGCGAACGCGGGGATCACCTTCGCCCAGCCGGGTTCCGGCACGGCGTAGGCGACCAGCGTCAGCGTGGTCTCGGCGTTCGAGCCACCGTCCTCGCCCGCGACGTCGCTGGCACCGCCGCCACAGGCGGCCAGAAGCGACGCTGTGGCCGCGAGCGCCGCGGCGACCCGCCAGCGCTTGGGGGACCTGACTGAGCTGAGCATGGATGGCCTTTCGGTCGTTTTCCGTGGATCACAGGACGGTTCCCGTCACAGCGGACACGGGTGGACGACGAAAGGGCAGCGTGGAACGCCGTCGCCGAACCCCAACCGCAGACGGGGGGTTTCAGCAACAACAGTGAACGTCAGCAACCGCGCACGAACCCACGGCAATGAGCGCCAAGATGTGGCACTCGCTATTGCCGGACGCCGGATGCATGGCGCGAAGAATAACAGAGCCGGAGCGATCGCTCACATCGAGCGGTCAGCGGGTCATCAGCCACGCGACGATGACGAGCAGGATCAGCACGATCAGGATCAGGGTCACCCGCGAGCGGGGCATCCCGCTCATGACGGTTCCTTCCCGTCGTGGCGCGCCCGCCGCAGCACCCGGACACCGGCCGCCAGCGCACCGTCGAGGATCACCGCCAGACCGTAGGCCAGCAGCAACGCCACCGGCATCACCACCGCCGTCTGCGCGACGAAGCCCAGACCGGTCAGCCACAGCTCGACGCCGTCCCACCAGCTGAGGAATGCGTCCACCGGGCCAGACTATGCGATGCCCGGGTGGACGACGGCGGCGCCGTGGGGCCGCTCACCGCACAGCAACCGCCGACATGGGGTTTGAGTAGACGCCGAGCCCGTCGGCAGCCGATGATGACCTGCATGGTTCTGCAACACACCGAGGCCACCGACGGAGCCGCGCATCCGGGTCAGCCCGCCTATCTGCCCGACACCCCGTTGACGGTCACGGCGCCGGTGCCCTACGCGCCCACCGGTGGGCTGCGGAACCCGTTCCCGCCCATCGCCGACTACGGCTTCCTGTCCGACTGCGAGAACACCTGCCTGATCTCCTCGGCGGGTTCGGTCGAGTGGTTGTGCGTCCCGCGCCCGGACTCGCCGAGCGTGTTCGGGGCGATCCTGGATCGCGGAGCGGGCCACTTCCGGCTGGGCCCGTACGGCGTGACGGTGCCCGCCGCGCGGCGCTATCTGCCGGGCAGCCTGATCCTGGAGACCACGTGGCAGACCCACACCGGCTGGCTGATCGTGCGCGACGCGTTGGTCATGGGTCCCTGGCACGACCTCGAGGCGCGGTCGCGGACCCACCGCCGCACGCCGATGGACTGGGACGCCGAGCACATCCTGCTGCGCACCGTGCGCTGTGTCAGCGGCACCGTCGAACTGGTGATGAACTGCGAGCCGTCGTTCGACTACCACCGGGTGAGCGCCGAGTGGGAGTACTCCGGCCCGGCCTACGGTGAGGCGATCGCCCGGGCCAACCGCAACGCCGACTCCCATCCGACCCTGCGGCTGACGACCAACCTGCGCATCGGCCTCGAGGGCCGCGAGGCGCGGGCACGCACCCGGCTCAAGGAGGGCGACAACGTGTTCGTCGCGCTGTCGTGGTCGAAGCATCCGGCGCCGCAGAACTACGAAGAGGCCGCCGACAAGATGTGGCAGACCAGCGAGGCGTGGCGGCAGTGGATCAACGTCGGGGACTTCCCCGACCATCCGTGGCGGGCGTACCTGCAGCGCAGCGCGCTCACCCTCAAGGGCCTGACCTACTCGCCGACCGGCGCACTCCTGGCCGCCAGCACCACGTCGTTGCCGGAAACGCCTCAGGGCGAACGCAATTGGGACTACCGCTACGCATGGGTGCGGGATTCGACGTTTGCGCTGTGGGGGCTCTACACCCTGGGGCTGGACCGGGAGGCCGACGACTTCTTCGCGTTCATCGCCGACGTGTCGGGCGCCAACAACGGTGAGCGGCACCCGCTTCAGGTGATGTACGGCGTGGGCGGCGAGCGCAGCCTGGTCGAGGAGGAGCTGCACCACCTGTCCGGGTACGACGGTGCCCGGCCGGTGCGGATCGGCAACGGCGCGTACAACCAGATGCAGCACGACATCTGGGGCACCATGCTCGATTCGGTCTACCTGCACACCAAATCGCGCGAGCAGATTCCCGAGGCGCTGTGGCCGGTGCTCAAGCACCAGGTCGAGGAGGCCATCAAGCACTGGAAGGAACCGGACCGCGGGATCTGGGAGGTCCGCGGCGAACCGCAGCACTTCACCTCGTCGAAGGTGATGTGCTGGGTGGCGCTGGACCGCGGCGCGAAGCTCGCCGAATTGGAAGGCGAGAAGAGCTACGCCGAGCAGTGGCGCAAGATCGCCGACGACATCAAGGCCGACATCCTGGCCAACGGCGTCGACTCGCGGGGCGTGTTCACCCAGCGCTACGGCGACGACGCACTGGACGCCTCCCTGCTGCTGGTGCCGCTGGTCCGGTTCCTGCCGCCCGACGACGAGCGGGTGCGCAACACGGTGCTGGCCATCGCCGACGAGCTCACCGAGGAAGGGCTGGTGCTGCGCTATCGCGTCGAGGAGACCGACGACGGGTTGGCCGGCGAGGAGGGGACGTTCACGATCTGCTCGTTCTGGTTGGTGTCGGCGCTGGTGGAGATCGGCGAGATCAGCCGCGCCAAGCATCTGTGTGAACGGTTGTTGTCCTTCGCCAGTTCGCTGCACCTCTACGCCGAGGAGATCGAGCCCCGCACGGGCCGTCATCTGGGCAACTTCCCGCAGGCGTTCACCCACCTGGCATTGATCAACGCGGTGGTGCACGTGATCCGGGCCGAGGAGGAGGCCGACAGCTCCGGGGTCTTCGTCCCGGCGAACGCGCCGTCGTAACGGAACATTCAGCCCATGGTCAGGATCAGCGTGTATCCATGTCTTGCCAGGCGCAGCACCGACTCAGCACGATGGTGCTGTCGAAGGGGGTAGAGACATGGACAATCGGATCACGGACGTGACGTCGCGCCGGGTCATCGACGTCGCGATCGGCATCCTGATGGGATTGCGCGGCTGCACCGAACGCCAGGCGTTCGACGAGTTGGTCGTCGTGGTGAAGGAGACCGGCCTCGGCATCGGTCGCGTGGCCGGGGGTCTGGTGGCGCTGGCGGGCGGGTACTCGTCGGCCGAGCACGCCGAGGCGTACACCGTGTGGGGCGAGCTGATCCGCGGCGCCCGGCGGGTCCCGACGGGATAGCGGCCTGATCGGGGCTTTCGGACCTCCCGCCGGCGGTCTACCGTTGACTGGTGGCCAGAACGGCCGCCACGAGACGTGATCTCGCCCGTCGCCGGTACCTCGGATCCGCCCACATCGGCCGGGTTGAAGCGCGACATTCCCACTCCGACAACACCTCTCGACAGAGAGTGTGCCGTTCTGGGCGCCCGGTCACGCCGTCGCGGACACCATGAACCGGGAGGGCATCATGAGTCGGATTCTCGCCGCCGCCTACGGCATTTTCAGCTACGTGGTGTTCCTGGCCGCGTTCTTGTACGCGATCGGCTTCGTCGGCGACTTCGCGGTGCCGCGAACCGTCGACTCGGGAGTCGACGCCGCCCTCGGTGAAGCGGTCGTGGTCAACCTGGTGTTGCTCGGGTTGTTCGCCGTGCAGCACAGCGTCATGGCGCGCCCGGCGTTCAAACGCCGGTGGACGCGTGTTGTGCCCGCGGTCATCGAGCGAAGCACGTTCGTGTTGATCGCGAGTCTGCTGCTGTTCCTGCTGTTCTGGCAGTGGCGCACCATGCCGCAGACGGTGTGGGACGTCTCGTGGGCCCCCGGGCGGTTCGTCCTGTGGGTCGCCTTCTGGGCCGGCTGGGCGACGGTGCTCGCGTCGACGTTCATGATCAACCACTTCGACCTGTTCGGGCTGCGCCAGGTGTACCTGGGTTGGCGGCGTGAGCCCTACACCGGTCTGAAGTTCCAGACGCTGCTGCTCTACAAGGTGGTGCGCCACCCGATCATGCTCGGATTCATCGTCGCGTTCTGGGCGACGCCGACCATGTCCGCGGGTCATCTGCTCTTCGCCGTCGCCACGACCGCCTACATCATGGTCGCGCTGCGCTTCGAGGAACACGACCTGACCGAGGCGATGGGTGAGGAGTACCGCGACTACCGCCGCCGCGTCCCGATGCTCATCCCTGGTCTGCACCGCGACCACCGGCACGCGCCGACCACCCCTTCGGGCGCGACCGGGTAATGGGGCGACACTCAGGCCGGGACCGGTTCCCGGACCGTCAACTCCTGCCACGCTGACAGCACCGCGGCGAGCTGTTCGGCCGAATGCCTGCCCAGCCCGCACTCGGTGGAAAGCCCGAACTCCGACAGGAATTCGCGGGCCAGTGCGCTGCGTGCCCGTGCCCCGTCGGCACCGTCCTCGGCGTGCAGGAGGCCGAGGTAGATCTCCGTGCCCGGTTCCAGCGCGAGATCGGCCAGTGGCTGCCAGTGGGCGCGCCTGGTCCACGCCGCGACGGTGGCCGCCTGGAAGGCGTCGATACGCCGTCGCACATGGCGGGACAGACCGTTGGCGAGCGTCACGATCGCGCGCGCGTCGCGCGGCAGGATGTGGCGGCCCCCGCGGGCCGCGGCCTCGTCGTCGGGGGGATCCCCCATGAACGGCGATGCGCCGAACTTCGAGTCGCCGTAGCACAGATGGAAGGTCAGGTCGGCGTCCTCGTGTACCCAGTCGGCGAGCCGCGCGGTGGCGGCGAAGACCGGTTCCAGCCCGCCGTACGGATTGGCGAACCAGCCTTCGACGGTGGCCAGTTCGGTCGGCAGGTCCCACTGGATCGCCAGGTCGGCCGGCGGGATCGCCTCCTGGACGGCCTCGACGCAATGCCGCAACCGCTGCTCGTAGGCGTAGGCGATCTCGACCTGGGAATCGAAATCGGCGAACGAGTTCACCGCGTTGAACGGCGTCGGGATCGACACCAGGAAACGTGATTCGGGGGCGAGCACGCCGCCGTCCCGGGCGGTGCGGAACGCCGCGTACGAGTCGGCGGCCACCGAGTGGTAGTCCACCGCGGGGAACTCGACGGCCACCCCGGGCCGGATCCGGGCCCGGCCGTCGACCACGGCGAGCGTCGGGTTGTCCAGGAAGTGGCCGGCCTGGGTGAGCACCCAGTTCGCCCGGTCCCCCGGTTCGCCGTCCGGCACCCGGGTGACCCCGGGCTGCAGTCGTGAACCGACGAGCCGGAACGCGTCGTCGACGCTGGGGACGTTGATGCTGCCGGTCAGGTAGAAGCCGGCGGCTTGCTGCTCGGTCATGGTGAGTTCCTCTGTGCGATGGATGAAGTCAGAGCAGGACGCCGAGGCGCGGCGGCAGCGTGCCTCGCAGGGTGTGGTTGCCGAGGTGGACGTACTTCCACCGGGCCGGATCGTGCAGCGAGTGCACGCGCACGTTGCGCCAGTGCCGGTCGAGCGCGTACCCGCGGTCGGTGGCCGAGGCGCCCGCGAGTTCGAAGACGCCGCCGGCGATCTCGACCGCGAATTCCTGGGCGAGCGCCTTGGCCGCGGCCACCTGCAGCGAGGCCGCGGCGGCGGACTCGCGGGTCAACTCCGATTCGGTCAGCGCCTCGTCGATGCGGGCCGTGCCCGCGGCGAGCAGGGCCTCCAGGGCGTACAGCCGGGCGGTCAGCTCACCGAACCGGCGTACGACATGCGGTTCGTCGGCGGCGTGTTCGACACCGGCCTCGAACCACGGCCGGCTCCTGGTGGTGACGAACCGAGCGCCGTCGGTCAGGGCCGCGCGGGCGATGCCGATGTCCACCGCGGCGTGCAGCGCCTGGTCGAATGCGCCGAGCACCGACGGCGGGGCGGTCACGGGGTCGGGGTCGGGACCCTCGTCGATCACGTAGGGATCGTCGACGGCCACCCGGTCGAACACCACTTCACCGCTGGCGGTGCCGCGCTGACCGAACGACGACCAGCGGTCCAGGTTCAAGGTGACGCCGGTGTCGGTGGGCCGCACGAACACCGTTGCGCCGTGGGCGGGTTCGGTGCCCGCGATGCGCGCCGCGACGGCGATCCAGCTCGCGCCGAGTGTTCCGGTGGCGTAGTACTTGGTCCCGTCGAGCACCCATCCTCCTGGGCCGCGGGTCACCGTGGTCAGCCGGTCGACGCTGAGCCGGGTGCCCCGTTCGACGGTGGCGTTGCCCAGTTGGGCTCCGGCGAGGACGTCGCGGTAGATCGTCGGGGCCGGTTCCGTGTCCCCGAGCCCCCTGATGGCGGCGCTGAGGACGAAGTGCGCCAGCAGCAGCTGCCCGACGGCCGAATCGGCCTCGGACAGGATCCGCAGCACCTCGACCGCGGTCGACTGGGGCAGATCCGGCCCACCGAACCGCCCGGGCACGAGGATGCCGAGCAGACCGCTCTCGGCGACCCGGCGTAGTTCCGCCTCGGGCAGGATTTCGCGGGTCTCGCGGTCGACCGCTCCGGTGGCGATCTCGGCGGCGACGCTGCGGGCGACCGTCAGCGTTTCAGCCACCGACACCAGGACGGGGGCCGTGCTCTCGGGCGTGATGGTCATCGGGGGGTGGGTCCTTTCGTCGATGGCCGTGCCCGTGGGACGGTAGGGGCGACGGCGGTGTGGTGGAAGACGATTCAAGCGACGCTGGAAGGGGTTGCAGGAACCGTGAATACGCCGCGCGCCCGCAACCGGGCACCGGTGTCACCGATGAGCACCACCAGCCGCGCGAGCGCCGTGCCCGCGTCGGGCGCCGTCGCGGTCGCCACGGCGACCCGGCGCACCGGCCGGTGGGTGAGCCGGCGCACGGCGACATCGCTGCGCGCGGCCCACGCCGCCAGCGACGGGACGAGAGACACCCCCATCCCCGCGGCGACCATACCCTGCACCGTGCCGTAGTCGTCGGCCCGGAAGGTCACGTCCGGGTCGAAACCCGCACGGCGACAGGCATGGTGGAACACCCGGGTGTCGGGGCAGGTTCCGGTGGCGGTGCTGACCACCCACCGCTCGGCGGCCAACGCTCCGAACGGCACCTCCACCGCGTCGGCCAACCGGTGGTCGCGCGGCAGGACCACGAAGAACTCGTCGTCATAGACGGGCACGGTGTGCACACCGCGGAATTCGGGTGGGTCACCGGGCACCTCGGTCACCATCGCCGCGTCGACGCCATCGTCGCCGAGCAACGCCACCGCCTCATCGGGGTCGGCGGTCACGAGTTCGATTCTGGTTCCCGGGTATTCGTGCTGCAGCCGGGCGATCACGCGGGGCAGGATCGTCGCGGCGGCGCTGGCGAACGAGGCGACCCGCAGCGTGTCGGGCGCCGCGCTCGCCAGCCGCGCCAGATCGTGTTCGGCGGCGGCGACGGCAGCCAGGATCAGGTCTGCGTGTCCGAGCAACCGGGTGCCCGCGGCGGTGGCCCGGGCGCCCGTCGGCCCCCGCTCGAGCAGTTTGGCGCCGATGTCCCGTTCCAGTGCCGTGATCTGCTGCGAGACCGCGGATGTGGTGTAGCTCAGCGATATCGCCGCCGCGCTCAGCGAGCCGCAGCGCACCACTTCGCGCAACACCACGAGCCGGCGCACGTCGAACACGTCGAGACCGTACGGTGGCCCGGCGAATCCCCGCCAGCATTGCGATCAGCCCGAATCGATCACCGGATGATCCCGTGGTGCAGTTCTGCGACGTCGGGATGCGCCCTGGTGCGCGACTTCCACGCGTTCTCGCCGTAGGTGTTGAAGATCGGGTTGTCCGGGTCGGCTTCCACCCCGCGCGAACGCGCGGCGAGGTCCGATGGCAGCGCCAGGACCGGGATCAGCGCGTCGAGCGCCGGATTGAGGAAGTACGGGATCGAGACGCGGTCCGTGCCGGGGGGCGGTGCGAGCACGCGATGGCGGGTGGCACGCAGGTACCCGCCCGTCGCCACCTCGAGCAGTTCGCCGATGTTGACGATGAAGGCGCCGCGGAGCGGCGGTACGTCGATCCACTCGTCGGGGCCCGATTCGACCTGCAGGCCGGTGGATTCGGGCTCGACCAGCAGCAGCGTCAACACCCCGGAGTCCTTGTGGGCGCCCACGCCCTGGGCGGTCTCCGTCGTACCGGGATAGCGCACCACTTTAATCAGCGTGGCGGGCCGGTCGGCGAAGGCCGCGTCGAAGGTGTCCTCGGGCGCGCCGAGCGACACCGCCCAGTGCCGCAGCAGCCGCAGCCCGACCGTCGACAGCGCGGTGCCCCAGTCCTCGAAGGCGGCGCGGAATCCCGGCGGCTCCGCCGGCCACAGGTTCGGCCCCTGCAGCCGCCAGTAGCCCTGCGCGCCGTCGATGACCTCCCGCTCCGGTCCGATGTCGATCTGCTCGCGCCAGTCGACCGTGCCGTTGGTCAGTTCGCCGCCGAGGCGGGAGTAGCCCCGGAACTGCGGGCTGAGCAGCTGGCTGATCTCGTTCTTGCGCTCGAGCGGTTGGGCGAAGAACGCCCGCGCGAGCCGCAGCACCCGATCGAACCGCTCGACCGGCACACCGTGGCCGACGAGGTAGAAGAACCCGGCGTCGTGGGCGGCCTCCCGCAACCGGTCCCGGAATCCCGCCGGGTCGGTGTCGGCGTCGGTGAGGTCGAGGACGGGCAGCACGTGGGCCATTGTCGGCCCGCGGTGCCGGTGAGGCCAGCGGCGTTCACCGATGCTGGACACCGTTGCAGGGTTCGTGAAGGCCGGGGCTAGCGGACCGCATCGGCGGCGTTGGCCACCATCTCGGTGGCGATTGTGGCCGCCTCGTCCCCGGGGCCGAAGGCGCACGCCCACGCCTCGACGGTCAGGTTCGACACCGCCGACAGCGCGTGCTGGCAGCCCCACCCGTCGGCGTCGCGCTGCACCGACACCTGCGTGAGCAGCGACCCGTCGGCGATCACCGACGCCAAGTCCCACACCGAGCGCACGACACCGTCGTCGACGGTGAGCGCGGCGCTCGCACAGTCCTGCCACATGGCGCGGGAGCCGTCGACGAAGGCCTGCGCCTCCTCCTCCGACGGATAGAGCACCGCCGTCTGCTCGACCCAGTGCCGGTTGGCCTGATCGGGTTCGCGGGCCACCTGGTCGCGTACGACGGTCCACCCGCTGTCGGCGTAGACGGGTGCCTCGGCGCCGTAGATCGCCCCCAGGCACTCCGGATCCGAGACGTCGGCGGAGTGGTCGGTCATCTCCTCGGAGTCGCTGGTGACGGTCATGCGGGTGGAGCCGACGATGCCGTTGAGCTCGCCGATGGACAGCAGCACGGACCCCAGATCGGACTCGGACAGCGGCGGCACGTCGACGGGCACGACGTTCGCGGGCCGAACGGCGTTGCCGGACACGGTGTTCGCGCATCCGGCGGTCAGCGCCGCCAGCGCCGTCATCCCCAGTGCGACCGCCCAGATCCGGCCCATCGCTGTTCCCGTCCGCCGTCAGCCGGCCAGCTTGTCGAGCATCAGCTGCGCGACCTCGACCGCACCGTCCGCGCCGCCGGAACGCGCCCCGGCGATGTCGGTGACCTCCACGTCGACGATCGCGTCACCCGCCACACCCAGCGCACGCTGGATCGGTATCCCGCCGGTCTGCGCGCCCTCGTGGACCACCACGGCCGAGACCACCCGATCGTCGACCGCCACATCGGTGATGCGGCTCTGTTCGCCGGCGCCCGCACCGCCGCGCCGCAGCACGACCGTCCGGCCGGCGCAGCGACCCCAATCGTCGGCCGCGGTCGCGAAGAACTCCTGCGCCTCGCCGGCCGAGCCGAGTTGCACCACACCGAAGAACCCGCTCAGCGCCGGGCCGTCGACACTCCCGGCCGCCCAGGACCGGCTCGCGACCGACCGCACCGAACTGGCGCCGTAGACGGCCTGCTGGAGCCGGTAGGTGGTGCTGACACACTCCACCGGCGTCGCCTGCGCCCGCTCGACGCCGCGCAGCAGCGTGTCGGCGCCGCCCTCGACGAGTTGACCCATCAGGCCGGTCGGGGCGATGCCCAGGGCCTCGGAGAGCTCCTCGGCGGTCGGCAGGACCTTCTCGAGCACCCGCGCCGCCGAGGGCGCCGCAGCCGGCGCCCGGTCGACTGCCACACCGTCCACGGTGGCCGTACACCCCGCCGAGAGCAGACACGCACAGGCCAGCATCGAGGCCGGGCGTGAGGCGCGCATGCCTTTCTCTAGCACGCGGACGCGGCCGGTGCGACCGTTCGGCCTACTTCTTGGGTTTGTCTCCGGCGGCGTCGGTGGACAGCGCCGCGACGAACGCCTCCTGCGGGACGTCGACCCGGCCGATGGTCTTCATCCGCTTCTTGCCTTCCTTCTGCTTCTCGAGCAGCTTGCGCTTACGCGTGATGTCACCGCCGTAGCACTTGGAGAGCACGTCCTTGCGGATGGCGCGGATGTTCTCGCGGGCGATGATCTTCGACCCGATCGCCGCCTGCACGGGCACCTCGAACTGCTGGCGCGGGATGAGTTCCTTCAGTTTGGTGGTCATCTTGTTGCCGTAGGCCGAGGCGCTGTCCTTGTGGACGATCGCGCTGAAGGCGTCGACGGCCTCGCCCTGCAGCAGGATGTCGACCTTGACCAGTGCGGATTCCTGTTCGCCCGCCTCCTCGTAGTCGAGGCTGGCGTAGCCGCGGGTGCGCGACTTCAGCGAGTCGAAGAAGTCGAAGATGATCTCGCCGAGCGGCATCGTGTAACGCAGTTCGACCCGCTCGGGCGACAGGTAGTCCATGCCGCCGAGTTCGCCGCGGCGGGTCTGGCAGAGCTCCATGATGGTGCCGATGAACTCGCTGGGCGCGATGATCGTCGTCTTGACCACCGGCTCGTAGACGGTGCGCACCTTGCCCTCCGGCCAGTCCGAGGGATTGGTGACCACGATCTCGGTGCCGTCGTCCTGTACGACGCGGTAGACGACGTTGGGCGAGGTGGAGATCAGGTCGAGGTCGAATTCGCGCTCGAGGCGTTCGCGGGTGATCTCCATGTGCAGCAGGCCGAGGAACCCGCAGCGGAAGCCGAACCCCAGCGCCACCGAGGTCTCCGGCTCGTAGGTCAGCGCGGCATCGTTGAGCTGCAATTTGTCCAGCGCGTCACGCAGCACCGGATAGTCCGACCCGTCGACCGGGTAGAGCCCGGAGTAGACCATCGGGCGGGGTTCGCGGTACCCGGTCAGGGCCTCGGTGGCACCGCGGCGCGCGGTGGTCACGGTGTCGCCGACCTTGCTCTGCCGCACGTCCTTCACCCCCGTGATGAGGTATCCGACCTCACCGACGCCGAGCCCGTCGGAGGCTTTGGGGTCCGGGGAGACGATGCCGACCTCGAGCAGTTCGTGGGTGGCGCCGGTGGACATCATCTTGATCCGCTCGCGCGGGACGATCTTGCCGTCGACGACGCGGACGTAGGTGACCACCCCGCGGTAGATGTCGTAGACCGAGTCGAAGATCATCGCCCGCGCGGGCGCCTCCGGGTCGCCCACCGGTGCCGGCACCTGGCGCACGACCTCGTCGAGCAGTTCGGCCACCCCGGCGCCGGTCTTGCCGGAGACCCGCAGCACGTCGGAGGGTTCGCATCCGATGATGTGGGCGAGCTCGCCCGCGTAGCGGTCCGGATCGGCGGCGGGCAGGTCGATCTTGTTGAGCACCGGGATGATCGTCAGGTCCCGGTCGAGCGCCAGGTACAGGTTGGCCAGCGTCTGCGCCTCGATGCCCTGGGCGGCGTCGACCAGCAGCACCGCACCCTCACAGGCCTCGAGTGCGCGCGACACCTCGTAGGTGAAGTCGACGTGGCCGGGGGTGTCGATCAGGTGGAGGACGAACTGCTCGTCGTCGACCGTCCAGGGCAGCCGGACGTTCTGCGCCTTGATCGTGATGCCGCGTTCGCGCTCGATGTCCATCCGGTCGAGGTACTGCGCGCGCATGTCGCGGTCGGCGACGACACCGGTGAGCTGCAGCATCCGATCCGCGAGCGTCGACTTGCCGTGGTCGATGTGGGCGATGATGCAGAAGTTGCGAATCTGCGCCGGCGCGGTGAAGGTCTGGTCGGCGAAGCTGCTGATGGGAATCTCCTGGTAAACGTCGCAACGGGGCGCGTGTGCGCCCCTCAAGGGTATCGACCGTGGTGCCTCGCGGCACAATCGCGCCCGGCCGTCCTGACCTATGCTCGAAAACATGGCGTCGCAGTGGAAGACGTTCCAACGGTTGGCGGAGAAGCTGGTGTTCCAGGAAGCACCAAAGGTGATCCGCCAGCTCCAGCAGTCCGAGAACCGGCCGCGCACCGTGCAGCAGGGCCTTCAGCAGGGGCTCAAGATCGGGCTGGGTGTGGGGCTGTCGGCGTTGGCCGGCGCCTCGAACACGGCCACCCCCGCGATCACCGCGGGCCGGCCGGTCACCAGCAACAGCGTCCCCACCGCGCACCGGGCCCGCAAGATCGTGTACGCGCCCGACCTCGACGGACGGGCCGATCCCGGGGAGATCGTGTGGACCTGGGTGGTCTACGAGGACGATCCCACCCGCGGTAAGGACCGTCCGGTGCTCGTCGTGGGTCGCGACCGCCGCACCCTGCTCGGACTGATGCTGTCCAGCCAGGACCACCACCACGACGACCCGAACTGGGTCGCGATCGGCGCGGGCGGTTGGGACTACGACGACCGGGCCAGCTGGGTGCGGTTGGACCGCGTGCTGGACGTGCCGGAGGAGGGCATCCGCCGCGAGGGGGCGATCCTCGACCGAGCCCGCTTCGAGGTGGTCGCCGCCCGGTTGCGCGCGGAATACTCCTGGAGCTGACCGCCCTCACCTCTGTCGCCCAAACGAACAAACGGGCGCAGAAGTGCGAGAAGCCGCCACCATTTCGTCGAGTTCGGCGCGCGACGAGCGCGACTATTGACGGAGTGGTTGATTTCAGGCCTGGCCGGGTAGTCCGTTCATCAGGAAGGACGAGCAATGAACGGACACAGTGTCGGCGTCGACTCGGCACAGCTCAACACAGCCTCCCCAACGGCATCGCCGACAGCTGTCGTGGCCATCTGCTTCGCCTGCGGCTACCCCACCATGCGTCCGGGACTGTGCGCTTACTGCCGACCGGTGCCGATGCTGTAGCCCCCTCGCCTGCCGCCGAGCGGCGCGGGCGAGTCAGGGAAGGAGCGTCGCGATGCGCGTACTACGGGGCCTTGTCGGTGCGCTGCTGTGGATCCTCGCCGGCGTCATCGGCCTGGTCGGCTTCATCCTGTGCCTCACCGCCATTCTGCTCCCGATCGGCGTCCCCCTCCTCGGCCTCGCGAAGCGCCTGCTGACCCACGCGGTGCAACTGATGATGCCGCGCACGCTGGCGCATCCGGTGAAAGAGCTCACGAAGACCACCGACAAGACGACCCGCAACGCGCGCAAGACGCTACGCGGGGAGCGCAAACGTCTGTCGCGATTGGTATCGAGGTGATGGGAGGCCGCAAATGCGCGCTTTGAACGGATTGCTCGGCGTGGTTCTGGGAATCGTCTCGGCCGTGGTCGGTGTGCTGCTGGGCGTCGTGGCGGCGGTGGTGTGGCTCGTCGGCGGCCTGCTGTGCGTGACGATCCTGTTGCTGCCCTTGGGGATTCCGGTGTTGAGACTGGGCAGTCGGCTGTTCGGCCTGGCCGGCCAGCTGATGCACCTACCGTGACCGTGGCTGTCGCCACATCGGCCACAGCGAGGGGCCGTCGTCCGGCACCCTCAGTTCCCCGGTGACCTCGAAACCGAACCGTTCGTAGTACGGGATGTTGTCGGGGTTGCTGGACTCGAGGTAGGCCGGCGCATACTCGGCGTCGCAGCGGTCCAGCCGTGAGCGCATCAGCGCCTGTCCCAGACCCGCGCCCCGTGCGGTCGGATCGCTGCCGATGATGGCCAGATACCAGTGCGGCTCCTCCGGATGGTGCTCCTTCATCAGGTCGGCCACCTGCTGACCCCGCGCGACGCGGTTGCCGAACGCCCGCACGAACGCGGGCATCATGAGGAACTCCTCGAGCCGCGTCTGTTTCCACCGGCCGGGCGGATCCCACAGCGCGGCCGCACCGGTGCCGCCGCCCGCCGCGGCCACCTCCACACCGCCGCCGCGCAGGAAGTGGTGCCGGGTCATGGTGGCGAACATCCGCTTGAGACCCCGGGCGCGGGCCGCATCGTCGGGCAGGATCCAGTTCATCACCGGATCCTCGTGGAACGCCCTCCCGAGCACGGCGGCCAACTCCCGGACATCCGATCTACGCCCGGGACGGACGTCTACGGCAGTCACCCGCCCACCATCGCACATCGCTCACCGGGTGGGGACCGCCTCGGCGGGAGCGCCCGCCAGGAGCGGCAGCACGCCCTCGCCGACGTGGCGGATCTCCTCGGCCTGCGGGTAGCCCGACAACACGAACTCGCTGACACCCAGCCGCGCGTACTCCTCGACCACCGCGGCCACCTCGCCGTAACTGCCGGTCGCCGCCGTGCCCGCCCCGTCGCGCAGCAGGCTCGGGCCCGCCCACAGCCCTGGATGGACCTCGAGGCTCCGCGCATCGAGGAGCTCACCGGTGGTCAGCGCGGCCATCCGCCGCTGCCCCTCCGACCCGCTGACCAGGTAGCGCTCGTGTGCCCGGCGGACCTCGTCGGCCGACAGTCCCGCGATGAGCTCCTCGGCCCGCTGCCACGCCTGCGCGGAGGTCGGCCGTGCGACGGTGTGCATCCGCACGCCGAAGCGCAGTGTCCGTCCGTACCGGGCGGCCGCGGCCCGCACCCGCTCGATCTTCTCGGCGACCTGATCCGGCGGCTCGCCCCACGTCAGGTACACGTCGGCGTGCTCGGCGGCCACCTCGATGGCCTCCGGTGACGAACCGCCGAAATAGATCGTCGGCAGCTGGGTGAGCGGGTACGCCGTTCGGGCATGGTCGATGTCGTAGAACTCGCCGTGATGGGAGAAGTCCGGATCCGACCAGATCCCCCGCACGACGCGCAGGAACTCACCGGTGCGGCGGTAGCGCGCCGACTTGTCGATCGCATCGCCGTAGCGCCGCATCTCGTCGTCGTCGCCGCCGGTGACCACGTTGAGCGCCAACCGGTTCCCGGTGAACCGCTGATAGGTGCTGACCTGTTGCGCGGCCAGTGTCGGCGACAGCACACCGGGCCGGAACGCCACCAGATACTTCAGCCGACGGGTGTGCTGCGCCAGCGCCGCGGTCGCGACCCAGGAGTCCTCGCAGTGCGAACCGGTCGGCGTCAGCACCGCCTCGAAACCGAAACCCTCGGCCGCCCGTCCCAACGCGGTGAGGTTCTGCAGCGTCGGCTCCAGATGCGATCCCGAGCGCGCCGAGGCGCTGCCCCGGTTGTCGGCGACCGTGGCCGTGTCCCCGTGGGTGGGCAGGTACCAGTGGAACCTGAGCGCACCGCTCACGACGCCACCTCCGCGCGCTGCAGCAACGCGCGGACCCGCGGAATGATCTCCCCCGCGAACCGGTGCATCTCGGCCTCGAACGGCTGGAACGCCAGCATGAACGTCTCGATCCCGAGTCCGTGCCAGTCGACGATCCGTTGCGCGACGGTGTCGTAGTCGCCGACCAGACCCGCCGCCGTCCCGCCGTTGGGCCCGATGTGGGGCCGTTCCCGCAGCCGCTGCCACATGACCGAGTTCGGATCGGTGTCGCGGCTGAACCGGTCGATGGTGTCGCCGTCGCCGGCGCGGTCGCGTGCGTTGAGTTCCCAGTGGTACCGCAGCAGTTCGTCGGCCTCGCGCTGCGTCGGCGCGGTCACCACGAACGCCGCCAACCCGAACCGGATCGGGTCCAGCCCGTGCCGGGGCCGGCGCCGCACGTCGGTGAGGAGCGTGCGCGCCTCGGCGAACGCCTGACCGTTGAGGAACAGCACGTCGGCCTCCGCCGCGGCGAGGTCGCGCGCCGGCCCCGACTCGCCGCCGAGGTAGATGCGCGGTCGCGTCCGGTAGGTGCCTGCGGGGTGCAGGTGGAAGTCGTCGACGTGAAAGTACTTGCCGTGGAACGTGGTCCGCTCCCCCGCAAGCAGCCGTCGAGTGATGTGCAGCCACTCGGCGCCGTAGACGTAGCGCTCACCGTGGTCGAGCATGCCGATCCCCGAGCGCTCCAGATCCGGGATCCACCAGGCGTTGACCACGTTCACCGCGAACCGGCCACCGCTGATCTCCTCGATGCCCAGGGCCTGCTTGGCCAGGATCGTCGGATGCACGATCGACGGCTTGACCGCCGCGATGATCTCGATCGACTCCGTCAGCGCCGCGACAGCGGCCGCCGCGCTCCACGCGTCGAGTTGGTCGAGCGACTCACCGAGAGGGTTCATGGTGTGCTGGGCGATCAGCGTGCTGTCGAAGCCGAGCCGCTCGGCCAGCAGGATCTGATCGCGCACCCGGGACCACGACGCGTCGACCGGATCGTCGGGGTGGCCCAGCGCCGCCATCGTTCCGTGCACGTTGGCCCACACGCCGAACCGGGGAGATCCACTCACCGGGAGCACCCTGGTCGGCGCGGCGAGCGGTGTCCATGGTTCAAACCAGCGTGAGCACAACGCCATTCGGATCATGACGATCCGGACGGTGTACGTGCGCCGCGAGCGTGCGTACGTTTTGCGGCTGTCTGCCTCCCCAGCCCCTCCCCAGGAGCCGGCTGCCCTCACCCCACCTCAGCGAGCACACATGATTGAGATCGAGAACCTGACCAAACGATTCGGCGACCGCACCGTGCTCGACGACATCTCGTTGTCGGTCGCCGCCGGCGAGATCCTCGCCGTCGTCGGCCCCAGCGGGGCGGGCAAGAGCACGCTGTCCCGGTGCGTGAGCTTCCTCGAGCGGCCGACCAGCGGCGCCGTGCGCGTCGACGGCAAGGACTTCACCCGGCTCGAGGGCGACGAGCTGATCTCCGCACGGCGCAACATCGGCGTCATCTTCCAGACCGCCCCGCTGCTGCGCCGGCGCACGGTCGCCCAGAACGTCGCACTGCCGCTCGAATACCTGCACGCCACCGACGATTCCGTCGCCAGACGGGTCAGCGAACTCCTCGACCGCGTCGGGCTCAGCGACCGCAGCGGCTACTACCCCGCCCAACTGTCGGGCGGCCAGCGGCAGCGGGTCGGCATCGCCCGCGCGCTGGCGCTCGGACCGTCGGTCCTGCTCTCCGACGAGGCGACCTCGGGTCTCGACCCGGCCACCACCAAGTCGATCCTCGCGCTGCTCAGCCATCTCCGCGAGGACTTCGGGCTCTCGATCATCCTCATCACCCACGAGATGGAGGTGGTCCGCGAGATCGCCGACTCGGTCGCGCGTATCGACAACGGCCGCATCGTCGAGAGCGGTTCGGTCACCGACGTGATCCTCGATCCCGGTTCGGCGCTGGCGCGGGAATTGCTGCCCGAACGGCCCAGCGTGCCGCCGCGCGGTGACGGCGAGGTGTGGGAGGTGTCCTACGCCTCCCGCGACGTGCCGTTGGACTGGCTCACCTCGATTCAGTCCGTACCCGGCATCGCGGACACACGGGTCAGCGTGCTCAGCGCCAGCGTCGAGGCGATCCGCGGTGTCGCCGTGGGCCGCGCGGTTCTGGCCATCTCTCCCGCCGCGCCGCCCGGTTTCGCCGAATACCTCACCGACCGCGGTCTGCACGTGGGCGCCCCGGTGCCCGCCGCGCGGAAGACGGCCGCATGACATACCTTGCAGCCGAGGACTTCAACACCCCGTGGGTGAACGTGCCCGACCTGCTGTTGCCCGCCTACGGCGAGACGTGGCTCATGGTCGGCATCACGATGGCGCTCGTGGTGACGATCGGCGTCCCGGTCGGCATCACCCTGCACAACACCTCCGAACTCGGGCTCTATCCGAACCCGCGGGTGTTCGCGGTGCTCAACACCGTCGTCAACATCGGGCGGTCGCTGCCGTTCCTCATCCTCATGGCCGCGATCATCCCCGTCACCCGGTTCATCGTCGGCACCACGATCGGCATCCAGGCGGCGATCGTGCCGATGACGGTGGCCGGGGTGCCGTTCTTCGCCCGCCTCGTACAGAACGCGCTGCGCGAGGTCCGCTCCGACGTCGCCGACATGGGTCTGGTCTCCGGCGGATCGACGCTGCAGGTCATCAGGACGGTGCAGCTCTCGGAGGCTTTGCCCGGGCTCGCCGGTGCGCTGACCGTCAACACGATCGCCATGATCGAGTACTCGGCGATCGCCGGGTCGATCGGGGCGGGCGGCGTGGGAAACCTCGCAATCACGTACGGCTACAACCGATTCGACGACAACATCATGATCGCCACCGCCGTCTCGCTGATCATCACGGTCCAGATCGTGCAGTTCACCGGTGACCGCGTCGTCAAGGCCCTCACCCGCTGAAAGGAACACCCATGACCAGTCAGACCAATTCGCCGGCCGGACCAGGCGTCGACCTCCAATTCAAGAAACGCAAACGGTGGCCGTGGGTCGCCGGCGCCGTCGTCGCCGTGCTCGCCGTCACCGGCGGCATCGTCTACGCCAACGTGTCCAACCAGGACAAGCCGTTCGGGCCCGATCTCAAGGTCGCGACGTGGAGCACCGACATCGCCGCGGAGAACCTGCTCGGCTACATCGCCGAGAACATCGCGCCGTCCCACGGCATCACGATCGAACCGGTGCAGATCGACAACCTCATCGAGATCAACCGGGCCGTCGACGCCGGCAACGTGGCCGGTAACTTCTTCGAACACCAGCCGTTCCTCAACGACGCGATCGCCGCGAACGGTTTCGAACTCACCCTGGCCGCACCGACGTTCACGTGGGATCAGGCGACCTACTCGGACAGGTACCGGAGCTGGACCGAACTGCCGGACGGGGCGAGGATCGCGTTGCGTGACGACCCTGCCGGACAGGCCATCGCGCTGCTCGACCTCGCCGAGGCCGGCCAGATCACCCTCAAGCCGGGTAAGGACACCGTCGCCGGTCTGCCGCAGCTCGGCGACATCGAGTCGAACCCCAAGAACTACCGGTTCGTCCAGGTGCCGATCGGCCAGTTGGCGCGCAGCCTCGCCGATGTCGACGCCGTCGTCGTGCACATCTCCGACGTGTACGCCGCCGGCCTGACCGAGGACCAGATCCTGGCCCGCCACCCCGCACCGCAGGGCAGCGAAGGCGGTCTGGTGGTGAGCGACAAGCACCTCGACGACCCGAACGTGCAGAAGCTGATCGCCACGTTCAAGGATCCCAGGATCGCCGAGTTCCTGGAGACCACCGACAACAAGCTGATCCGCGACACGCTGGGCCCGATCTCGTGACGAAACGGCCGCTGTACTTCTCGGCGTTCGTGATGAACACCGCATCCCATGTGCTGCACGGGTTGTGGCGGGCGCCGGACGCGCGCAATCACCGCTTCAACTCGCTGCGGCACTGGACCGAGCTGGCCACCACCGTCGAGAAGGCCGGTTACGATCTGCTGTTCTTCGCCGACGTGTTCGGTCTGCGGGCGCCGTGGAACGGCAACTGGCGCAAAGCCGTCGAAGGGGGAATCCAGGTCCCGGTCAACGATCCGTCGGTGCTCGCCTCGGCGCTGGCCACGGTGACCGACACGCTGGGCATCGTGTTCACCAGCTCGATCGTGCAGGACCATCCGTTCAACTTCGCGCGGCGGATGTCCTCGCTGGACCACTACACCGACGGCCGGCTCGGCTGGAACGTCGTCACCAGCTTCAACCAGAACATGTTCCGCAGCTTCGGCCACGAGGGCACACTGGCCCACGACGAACGCTACGACTGGGCGTACGAGTACCTCGACGTCGTGTACAAGCTGTGGGAGGGCTCGTGGGACGAGGACGCGCTGGTCCAGGACAAGGTCACCGGTGTGCACTCCGACCCCGCCAAGATCCACCGCATCAATCACGTCGGTCCGCGCTACCGGGTCGAGGGGCCGCACTTCACCTCGCCGTCACCGCAACGCACACCGGTGCTGTTCCAGGCCGGCGCCTCCCCGGCCGGGCAGCTGTTCTCGGCCCGCAACGCCGAGGGCGTCTACATCAGCAGCCCGAATCCCGCTGCAGCGCACGCGTTGACGTCTGAAACCAGGGCGCTGGCCGCCGAGCACGGCCGCGATCCCGGTGACATCACCTTCGCGCAGGGCCTGTCGTTCGTCATCGGGGACACCCACCGCGAGGCGGTCCGTCGCAGCGACGAGATCAAGCGGTACCTCGACCTCGAAGGCGTCGCCCTGCACGCGCTCGGCGACGCCGGGGTGGACGCCGGCCGGTTTCCGCTGGACACACCTCTGAGCGAACTGGGCGAGTTCACAGGCGTACAGGGCTTCGCCCGGTGGGCGGCCGAGGCGTCCGGGCACGCCGAGCCCACGATCCGCGACCTGGCCTGGGTGCTGGAGGGTGCGAACCGCGTCGTCGGCACCGCCGAGGAGATCGCCGACCAGCTCGAGGAGTGGCGCGAGGCCGGCGTCGACGGCATCAACGTCTACCACGCCACGGTGCCCGGCACGTTCACCGACGTCGCCGACCGGCTCTTCCCGACGCTGCGGGAGCGAGGGCTCATCGCCACCGACAAGTCAGGGACGCTGCGCCACAAGCTGTTTGGACGCGGCGACCGGCTGCCCGACAACCACCCCGCCGCGGCCTACCGCGGGGCGTTCGCCGGCAACACCCTGCTCGACCCCGTCGACGAACCGGTCGCAGCCGGGCGGTGACTCACCCCCCGGTGATGTAGGCGTGCAACTGCTCCTGTTCGGTCTGCAGCTGCTCCATCCGCGTCTTGACCACGTCGCCGATGCTCACGATCCCGGCCAGCCGGCCGTGGTCGAGCACCGGCACGTGACGGACCCGGTTGTTGGTCATCAGCGCCGACAGGTCGTCGACGGCGTCGTCGGGCGTACACGTCACCACGACGTTCGTCATGATCTCCGAGACCGGTTGGCGCAGCAGGTCCGCACCGCGTTCGTGCAGCCGGCGCACCACATCGCGTTCGGAGACCATGCCGAGGACGCCGTCGGGTCCGACGACGACCATCGCGCCGATGTTGTGGGTGGCGAGTTCGGCCAGAAGCCCGGTCACCGTGGTGGTCTCGGTGATGGTCGCCACCGCCGAGCCCTTGCTGCGCAGCACATCCGCTATTCGCATCGCCGCCTCCGCCTCGTGTGATACGGCTCACATCAGGTTAGGCCGTATTCGCCGCGATCGGAATAGCCAATCGCCTGACGCCCACCGCGGGGCGGAGTACCCATGAGGCCATGATCGAGGTCACCCTGCTCGGAACCGGAAGTCCCATCCCCGACGCGCGGCGGGCCGGCCCGTCGACACTGGTGCGCGCGGGCGGCCACACCTTCCTCGTCGACTGCGGTCGCGGCGTCCAGCTCCGAATGGCCGCCGCGGCGACCGCCGCCAACGAATTGTCCGCTCTGCTGCTGACCCACCTGCACAGCGACCACATCGCCGATCTCGGCGACCTGCTGATCACCCGGTGGGTGACCACGTTCACCGAGCAGGTGCCGCTGCAGATCATCGGCCCACCCGGCACCGCCCGGACGGTGACGACGATGCTCGAGGCGTTCGGCCACGACATCGGCTACCGCATCGCCCACCACCCCGACCTGACCGCACCGCCACAGGTCGAGGTGCGGGAGGTCACCGAGGGCGTGGTGTGGGACCACGACGGCGTCACCGTCCGCGTCGCGCCCACCGATCACCGCCCCGTCGCCCCCACGGTCGGGTTCCGCGTCGAACATGCCGACGCCTCGGTGGTGCTGGCCGGCGACACCGTACCGTGCGCGACGCTCGACGAGCTGGCGGCGGGCGCAGGCGCCTTGGTGCACACCGTGATTCGCAAGGATCTGGTCGAACGGGCACCTCAGCAGCGGGTGCGCGAGGTCTGCGACTACCACTCCTCGGTCGAGGAGGCCGCCGCGACCGCGGAACGCGCCGGCGTCGGGATCCTGGTGCTCACCCACTACCTGCCCCCGATCGCCCCCGGACAGGAGGACGACTGGCGGGCGCGGGCGGCCACGGTGTTCCCCCGTCAGATCGAACTCGGCGACGACCTGCACCGCGTCGAGGTGCACCCGGGGGTCTGCGTCAAGCCAGGCGGGTGATCTCCACGACCACGTCGAGGTCGGTGGACCCCTCCCCCGAGTAGATGCCCTTGAGCGGTGAGACGTCGGCGTAGTCACGTCCGACGCCCACGCTGATGTACTGCTCGTTGATGTCGGTGTCGTTGGTGGGGTCGTAGTGCCACCAGCCGCCGGTCCATGCCTGCACCCACGCGTGGCTCTGGCCGTCGACAGTGTCACCCACGGCGGCGTCCTTCTTCGGATGCAGGTAGCCCGATACGTAGCGCGCGGGTATGCCCATGCTGCGCAACAGGATCAGCGACAGGTGCGCGAAGTCCTGGCACACTCCCTTGCCCTCCCGCAGCGCGTCGAGGCCCGACGAGTGCACCCCGGTGGTCCCCGGCACGTAGTCGAGTTCGGTGTGCACCCAGTTCGCGGCGGCGGTCACCGCCTCGTACGGGTCGTGATACTTCGCGATGCGCTGGCCCACCCGGGCGATGCGCTTGCTGTCCGGGGTGTAGTGCGACGCGGTGAGCACCTCGTCGAACCGGTCGATGACCGCCTCGGACCGCAGGTCGTCCCACGTCACGGTTTCCGCGGGGTGGTCGCCGACATCGGTTTCGACGACGGAGGAGGCCGTCACCTCGAGTTCGGTGTGTGGCGCGTGCAGGTCGAACGCGGTCACCGCGGTGCCCCAGTAGTCGACGTAGCGGTACTGGCGGGTGGCCGGCGCGGTCTCGATCCGGTTGAGGATGACGTTCTGCCGGGTGTCCGAACGCGGCGTCAGGCGGGCCTCGTTGAACGACGCGGTGACCGGCGACTTGTAGGCGTAGCCCGTCGCGTGCACCACCCGCATCCGCCACATGTTCAGACCTCCCCTTCTTCGATGACCAGCGTGTTGCGGCCGGCATCGGTCCAAGCGACCCACGGCGCGACGTGAAAGTACTGCAGCGCCAAAGCTTCTCCGACCTCGCTGCAGGTCCTCTGCAACCCGGCCAGCCGTTGCTCGAGCGATTCGAGCAGGACACCGGGATGCATGAACTCCAGTTCGCTGCGCGCACGCCCCAGCAGACGTTGCGCTTCGGCGGTGGCGCCCAACCGGTTGTGCGGCCGGTTGAGCAGTTCGTCGAGATTGTGCTCGGCGAGGCGCAGCGAGTAGAAGATCGACCGCGGGAACAGGCGGTCGAGCATCATGAACTCCACGACGCGGCCGGCGTCGAGCACACCCCGGTAGGTGCGCAGGTAGGTGTCGTGCGCGCCGGCCGACCGCAGCAGCGTGACCCACGCGGGTGACGATCCGCTGTCGCCGACGCGGGAGAGCAGCAGCCGCACCATCATGTCGACCCGTTCGATCGCGCGGCCGAGCACCATGAAGCGGTAACCGTCGTCACGACTGAGCGTGGAGTCGGCCAGACCGGCGAACATCGCGGCGCGGCCCTCGACGTAGGACAGGAACTCGTGCGGGCCGAGGCGTTTGGCGGCGCGTTCGCGTTCGGCCAGGGCGTTGTAGGTGGTGTTGAGACACTCCCAGATTTCGGTGGAGGTGACTTCGCGTGCGCCGCGGGCGTTTTCGCGCGCCGCGGAAATGGAGTCGACGATCGACGTACCGTCCGCGGTGTCCCGGTTGAATGCCACGAGGTCAGTCAGCGACCACACGTCGAGGGGGTGATCGGGCGCCTCCATACCGAGCACCCGCAGCAGCGTGCGTGCCACCCGGTCAGGGTCGACGCTGGAGTCCTCGAGGAGTTGATGGACGGTCACGTCGAGGATCCGGGCGGTGTCGTCCGCGCGCTCGACGTAGCGACCGATCCAGTACAGCGATTCGGCGTTGCGTGCCAGCATGTTCCGACAACCCCCTACTGCTGCTGTTGCTGCTGCTGCAGCTGTTCTGCGGACTGCCCGTCCGCGTTCTTGTCGACCTTGGTGGCCTTGGCCGCCTTCGGCAGCGCCCGCACCACCTCCGCGGCGGCCAGTTCCCGGTCGGCGGCCGAGGTGCGCGACGCCAGCACCCAGGTGTCCTTCGACCCGCCGCCCTGACTGGAGTTGACCACCAGCGAGCCCTCCGGCAGCGCGACGCGGGTGAGCCCGCCGGGCAGCACCCACACGTCGTTGCCGTCGTTGACCGCGAACGGTCGCAGGTCGACGTGGCGGGGCGCCAGCTTGCCGCCGATCTGGGTCGGCACGGTGGACAGCTGCATCACCGGCTGGGCGATCCACCCACGGGGGTCGTTGCGGATCTTCTTGCAGATGGTGTTGAGCTCTTTCTCCGACGCGTCCGGGCCGAACACGATGCCGTACCCGCCGGAGCCCTCGACCGGCTTGATCACCAGTTCGGTGACCCGGTCGAGCACCTCCTCGCGTTCCTCGTCGAGCCAGCACCGGTAGGTGTCGACGTTGGCCAGCAGGGGCTTCTCGCCGAGGTAGTACTCGATGATCGTCGGCACGTAGGTGTAGACGAGCTTGTCGTCTCCGACCCCGTTGCCCACGGCGCTGGAGATGACGACGTTGCCGGCCCGCGCGGCGTTGAGCAGCCCGGCCACGCCGAGCACCGAGTCGGGACGGAACTGCATCGGGTCGAGGAACGCGTCGTCGATGCGCCGGTAGATGACGTCGACCCGGCGCTCACCCGCGGTGGTGCGCATGTAGACGGTGTTGTCGCGGCAGAACAGGTCGCGGCCCTCGACGAGTTCCACACCCATCTGCCGCGCGAGCAGCGAGTGCTCGAAGTACGCCGAGTTGTAGACCCCCGGTGTCAGCACCACGACCGTCGGGTCCGCCTCGTTGGAGGCGGCCGCGTTGCGCAGCGCGCGCAGCAGATGCGAGGCGTAGTCGCCGACGGCGCGCACCCGGTGGGTGGCGAACAGGTTGGGGAACACCCGCGCCATGGTGCGGCGGTTCTCCATCACGTACGACACCCCGGACGGCGACCGCAGGTTGTCCTCGAGCACGCGGAAGTTGCCCTGGTCGTCGCGGATCAAGTCGATGCCCGCCACGTGGATGCGCACCCCGTTGGGCGGGTTGATGCCTGCGGCCTCGCGGTGGAAGTGCTCACAGGACGTGACGAGCCGGCGCGGGATGACGCCGTCGCGCAGGATGTGCTGCTCGCCGTAGATGTCGTCGAGATAGGCCTCGAGCGCCCGCACGCGCTGGGTGATGCCGCGTTCGAGCCGGGTCCACTCGCCGGCGGAGATCACCCGCGGCACCAGGTCCAGCGGCAGCGGCCGCTCCTGACCGGACAGCGAGAAGGTGATGCCCTGATTGATGAACGCCCGGTCGAGGGCGTCCGCGCGGGCCTGCAGGTCGGAGGCGTCGGCGGGGGCGAGTTCGGCGAAGATCCCCTTGTAGGGGCCGCGCACGTTGCCCTGGGCGTCGAACATCTCGTCGAAGGCCCGGTCGTAGCCACCGACGCTGTTGTAGCCGGCGAAGATTCCGTCGTGCCGTTTGGTCCGCGCTCCGTTGGTGCGGGAGGATCGGCTGGACTCGGTCGGCAGGGTGCGCAGGCTCACGCATGACACTTTGCCCCACACCGGGCGTTCAAGCAGGTTAGCGGGGCTCACTTTGGTCGATTCAGTGCCTCGCTGGTAACCTGGACAACCGCTGCCCGCCGTGTCGGCGCGGCCGGAGACTTTGCATCATCCACCCGATATTCGAAAAGGACTGCTCTACGTGGCCAACATCAAGTCGCAGGAAAAGCGCATCCGTACCAACGAGAAGCGGCGTCTGCGCAACCAGTCGGTGAAGTCCTCGCTGCGCACCGCGGTGCGCGGCTTCCGTGAGGCCCTCGACGCCGGCGACAAGGACAAGGCCGCCGAGCTGCTCGCCGCGACCAGCCGCAAGCTGGACAAGGCCGCCAGCAAGGGCGTCATCCACAAGAACCAGGCCGCCAACAAGAAGTCGGCGCTCGCGGTCGCGCTCAACAAGCTCTGAGCAGTTCCGCTTTACTGGTCGGCCACGAGTTCGGCGACTCTGCGCACCGCTGACTCCAGGGCGTAGTCGGCATCGGCCGCTGCGCCCTTGACGTCGGCGTTGAGTGCTGCGACCAGCCGCATGGCCTCCGCCACCGACGCCCGCGACCAGCGCCGCGCCTGCTTCTGCGCCTTCTGAACCCGCCACGGCGGCATACCCAGTTCGCCGGCCAGCCGGTAGGGATCACCCGACAGAGGCGCGACCCGGGCGATGGTGTGCACCGCCTCGGCCAGCGCATCGGCCAGCACCACCTGCGGCTCGCCGCTGAGCATCGCCCATCGCAGCGCCTCGGCGGCCCCGGCGACGTCGCCGGTCACCGCCTTGTCGGCGATGTCGAACCCCTTCACCTCCGCCTTGCCGGAGTGGTACCGGCGCACCGCGGCCGCGCTGACCTCGCCGGCGGTGTCGGCCACCAGTTGCGAGCAGGCGGCCGCGAGTTCGCGGATGTCGGAACCGACCGCGTCGAGCACCGCGGTGACAGTGTCGTCGGTGACCTTGACCTTGTGGCTGCGGAACTCCTTGCGCACGAAATCCGCCCGCTCGGCGGCCTTGACGATCTTGGCGCACGGATGCACTTCGGCGCCGAGCTTCTTGAGTTGATCGGCCAGCGCCTTCGCGCGTCCCCCACCCGAGTGCACGACGACGAGCATCGTACCCGGCGGCAGGTCGGCCGCCGCGGTGGCGATCAGCGCGACCGCGTCCTTGCCGGCCTCGGCGGCCGATTCGAGCACCACCACCCGCTCGTCGGAGAACAGCGACGGGCTGAGCAGTTCGGCGAGTTCGCTGGTGCTCACCTCACCGGCGCGTAGCCGGTCGACCGGGACGTCGTCGGTGCCTGCGATCTTGCGCGCATTTCTCAGCACGGCGGCCACCGCGCGCTCGACGAGCAGTTCCTCGTCCCCCAGGACCAGATGGAGGGCTGCGACCTGTTGGCTCACCCGACGATCGTGTCACGCGCCGCCGACACTGCCGAGCGCGGCGTGGCCGGACAGCGACCACGCCACCAGACACAGCGCCGCCGCCGCGGCGGCCCTTCGCCCCCACCGCCACCGCCACAGCACGACGAGCGCGATCCCGCCCACCGCCACCAGCCCGACACCGGCCCAACCGGACGGCACCGGCACCGACGCGCCGGGCACCGACGCCGCCCATCGGGCCACCCGCAGCAGCCACCACAGCTGCGGTCCGGTGAACCGGATCAGCAGCCCGGCGCCCGCCGGCCACAGCGAACACAGCCCTGCCGCGGCGGAGCCGATCACCGTGATGGGTGGAATAACCGGCGCCACAGCCACATTCGCCAGCACCGACACCAGGCTGACGCGGCCCGAGATGCCCGCCACCAGCGGCGCGGTGACGAGCTGGGCGGCCATCGCGACGCCCACGGCATCGGCGAGCGGTTTGGGCCACCCCCGCCCGGTCAGTCGCCGCGACCACACCGGCGCGATCACCACCAGACCGGCCGTCGCCGCCACCGACAGCGCGAAGCCCGCATCCACGGCCAGTTCCGGCGCGGCGACCAGGAGTAGCAGCACGCTCGCCGCCAGCGCCGGGATCGCCTGCCTGCGCCGGTGCGTGACCATCGCGAGCAGGGTGATCGCCCCCATCACCGCGGCACGCAACACGCTCGCCGACGGCTGCACGACCACGACGAACGCGATCAGCGCCAGCCCGGCCAGCGCGACCGCCGCCCGCGGCCCGATCAACGCCGCGCTGAGCAGCACCGCGCCACAGACGATCGTCACGTTCGCACCCGACACCGCCGTCAGATGGGTCAGCCCGGCGGCGCGGAAATCCGCAGTGGTGTCCGGCGGTACCGCCGCGGTATCCCCGAGCACCAGTGCGGGCAGCATCGCCGCCTGATCGACCGGCAGCACCCCGCGCGCGGCGTCGGCGAACCCGGTGCGGATGTGCTGTGCCATCCGGTGCGCCGGTGCGGCCGTCCCCACTTCCGCGTCCCCCGTCGCCGAGAGCACGGCAACGGTGAGGTCCCGCCGCGTCGGTCTGCCGATCCTGGCGCGAAACGCCGCCGGGCGGCCCGCGCTCACGTCCGAGAAGCCGTGCGCCGAGGCGAAGACCACCACCCGGCCCGAGGTGGGCCTGCCGTTCACCTCGTGCAGGACGGCCCGGAACATCAGGCGCCCACCGCCGAGCGGTCGCGGGCTGTCGCCGGGGGTGAGCGTCACCGACACCGTCGACCCGTAGAGCGCCACGATCGGGTGGTGGCGCACCTGGTCGGCCCGCGCGGCCACCGCGACGGCGAACCCACCACCCACGACCGCGACGGCCGCAAGCGCGGCCGCCGCCGACCGCATCGCCGCGGTGGCCGTCCCCGCGCCGCCGCTCCACACCGCTGCCGCGGCCGTCGCGGCGATCCCGCCGAGCAGCACGAGCACCGCAGCGGTGACGCCCCACTGGATCCCGGCCGCGGTCACCGCCCAGCCGGTCGACGCCGCCGGTACCAGGCGTAGGTCGACCGGCGCCGCCTCGTCGCTCACACATGGACCAGGTCACGAAGTTTGGCCAGCCGCGCCGGGCCGATGCCGTCCACCTCGCCGAGTTGGTCGACGCTGGTGAACGCGCCGTTGGCGTCCCGCCAGGCGACGATCGCCGCCGCGGTGACCGGCCCGACGCCCGGCAGCGTGTCGAGTTGCTCGACGGTCGCGGTGTTGAGGTTGACCGGCTCACCCGCGGCCCTGGTCGGTTCGGCGGGCACGGTGCCGGACGGAGCCGCCGCCGCACCGTCAGCCGCTCCGCTGGTCGAACTGCCCATGGTGGCGGGCTGTCCGGGCGCGGGGGCGATCCCGACGATGATCTGTTCGCCGTCGCTGAGCCGGCGTGCCATGTTCAGCCCGATCAGGTCGGCGCCGTCGACCGCTCCCCCGGCGGCCTCCAGCGCGTCGGCGATCCGGGCGCCCGGCGCGAGCGTCACCAGCCCCGGCCTGCGGACCAGCCCGACGACGCTGACGATCACCGGCTGGTCCGGGGCGGGTTTGGGCGACGCCGACGACACCATCTCGACGTCGGGCAGTTTCGCCGCGACCACCGGCGGCGGATCGTCGCGCCACAGGGTGAAAACCGTGACCAGCACGGCGATGACGCCCACGACGGCGAGCCCGGCCACACCGGCGCGACCGGGGTCCGCGCGCACCGCCGCCACCCCCCCCCCCCCCGCCGGCGTGGCCGCGTCGGGCAGCCACCGGGACAGGGCGGTGTCCGGCCGCGCCTCGTCGTGGTCGGGCTCCTCTTCGGCGCCGAGTCGGCGGTGCAGCCGCTCGGCCGGCTCTTCGGTCCGCATGCGCCCGACGGTAGGGACGCCGTCCGTCGCAGCGACCGCGCGCGGCGCCCGAGTAGGCACCCTTGTGGATGAACACGGCGCTGTGGATGGCGTCCAACCCCTAGGGTCTAGACGCGAATGCAGGCTCGACGAGGAGGCGCGCTGAGATGACCCCACCGACCACCGGACGACCCCTGCGCGTGATCCAGTGGACCACCGGGAACATCGGCAGGCGATCGTTGCACGCCATCATCGGCCGGGACGACATGGAACTGGTCGGCGTCTACGCGCACGGCGCCGACAAGGTCGGGGTGGACGCCGCCGAACTCGCGGGCCGGCCGGACCCGACCGGCGTCGCCGCCACCAATGACATCGACGCGTTGATCGCACTGCGGCCGGACGCCTGCTGTTACAACCCGCTCTGGCCGGACGTCGACGAGCTGACCCGCCTGCTCGAGGCCGGGATCAACGTGTGCTCCAGCGCCGCCTGGATCACCGGGGGCAAGCAGTCACCGGAGGATCTCGACCGAATCCGGAAGGCCTGTGCCGCAGGCGGTTCGACGATCTTCGGCAGCGGCGCCCACCCCGGGATGACGAACATGGTCGGCATGGTCCTGTCCGGCGCCTGCGAACGCGTCGACGAGATCCGTATCACCGAGTCGGTGGACTGCTCGACCTACGAGTCGGCGGGCACGCAGACGGCGATGGGTTTCTCCCAGGACCCCGATACCCCGGGGCTGGCCGAGAGCGTCCGCCGGGAGAGTGAGGTGTTCGCCGAGTCGGCGGCGATGATGGCCGACGCGATCGGCGCCACGCTCGACCGCATCACCTTCGACGTCGAGTTCAGCACCGCCACAGGCGACACCGACCTCGGCCCTATGCAGATCCCGGCCGGCACCGTCGCCGGGGTGTACGGCTACCACCGCGGCTGGGTGGGCGACCGCAACGTCGTCAGCGTCGGATTCAACTGGATCATGGGCGATCACGTCACGCCGCCCAAACCGCTCGAGCACGGTCATGTCATCCAGGTGTTCGGGCTGCCGAACATGCGCACGGTGCTGCACTGCCTGCCGCCGCGCGACTGGACCGAACCCGGCTTCATGGGCCTCGGGATGATCTACACCGCGATGCCGGTGACCAACGCGGTGCCGGCCGTGGTCGCCGCGCCGCCGGGCATCGTGACGCTCAAGGATCTGCCGCCGGTCACCGGCCGGATCGCCTGACCACGTGCGCCGAGACTACGGTTGCTGAAGCCGATCGCGGGTGAAGCGGTCGACTTCCGTAGTGTCGGCGCTCAGAGCCGCTGCGCCAGAAGCGGTTTACCCGGTCCGGTGAGGTCGGCGAGCGCGGCCGGGCGGCCCGCCATCGCCATCATCAGAGCCTCCCCGGGACCCGCCACCTCGGGCCCGTCGCCGTGCGTCCAGTCGACGTCGGTGGCTCGTAGTCGCAGACCCCGGATGCGCCGGCCCACGCCCAGCCTGGGGTTGCCGGGCAGCAGCGGCAGGACCCGCGACAGCCGCTCGGCCGGTACGGTGCGCGGCCGGTTCAGCGCACGACGGATGTCCTGGTGATGGATGGTGCCGTCGACGAAGCCGATCATCCCGCCCAACCGCGCCGTCAGCCCCGAAGGGTCGAGGTGACGGTTGAGGTAGTCCACCAGCTCCGACTCGGTCAGATGGGCGAACTCGTCGACCCCGACCTGGTTGGCGTGGGCGATCCGGCCCTTCGCCAACCGACCGAGGAATCCGGCGACGCCCAGCTCCTCGTAGGAGACGACGTGGGCGACAACGTCTTTGACCGTCCACGCGGTACACAGGCTCGGTGCGTGCCATTGCTCGGGCGTCAGGGTGGCCAGGAAGTCGGCGAGGTCGGCCCGCTCGGCGTGGGTGAGCGCGCAGAGCGAGGGTGGTGCCGTCATGTCAGCAGGCCTTCGTACCGCTGGAGGTACAGCGGCCAGCCGGCGTCGCCGTCGACACCCCTGGCGACGGATTCCCAGCCGTCGCCGTGCCGGTCGAGGTGACGGTGTTCCAGCACGACACGCGTGCGCTGGGCGGTCACGGGGATGAACCGCACCTCCACATCGCTGGCCCGTCGGGGATCGGTCTCCAGTTGCCAGCTCGGGCCGATGTCCCACGTGAACACCACGCGGTTCGGCGGCTCGTAGGCCACGACGCGGGCCCACCGACACTCGCTGCCGTCGACGCCGCGGTCGTAGATATGGCCGCCCACGTGCGGCTCGAACACCGTCTCGGCGATCGGCACGGCGAGCAGATTGTGCTCACGCGGTTTGAAGTCACCGAACCGCTCGGTGAACACCCGGAAGGCGTGCGCCAGCGGGGCCTCGACTGTCACTTCGTGGCGAATGGTGTTGCGCTGCAAGGGTCTCATCAATCGTCTCCTTCCCGCCGTTCGGCGATCTCCTTGAAACCGGCCAGCGCCTGCGTCCAGAACCGGTCGAGGTCGGCGCGCATGCCCGCCAGCCCGGAGGGGTCCAGCTGGTACACGCGTCGCGTACCGTCCGCCCGGTCGTGGACGAGCCCGGCCCGCTTGAGCACTTTGAGGTGCTGTGAGACCGCCGGCCGGCTGACGGGCAGATCCCGAGCCAGTTCCCCGACCGCACACGGGCCGCGCGCGAGCCGTTCGACGATGGTGCGCCGGGTCCTATCGGCCATCGCCTCCCAGGCGCCGTGGTAAGTGGCCACGAACCGTAAGTTACCACTTACCGGACCGCTCGTCGAGACGACGGTTGTTGATTCGACATGCGGGTGAATCCGTCAGGTTCCGTAGTGTCGGCGCCCGCGGGAGTTCAGTCCGAGAGGCAGACGCAGACCCCGACCGCGCCGGCGCCGAGGTGGATCGCCAGCACCGGCCCCATATCGGTGACCGTGAGCGTCTCGATCTGCGGCAGCCGCTCGGTCAGTGCCGCGCCGACGGCGTCGGCGGCGTCGTGGTTGTCGACGTGGTGCACCGCCACGGCCGCGCGGCGGTCCCCGACGACCTCGGCCACCTGGTCGACCAGTGCGGCGTGCGCCTTCGACGCGGTCCTGATGCGCTGGGCGAGTTCGAGCCGGCCGTCGACGTCGATCCGCAGCAGCGGTTTCAGCGACAGCGCCGTTCCCAACCACGACGACGTCGCGCCGATCCGGCCGCTGCGCCGCAGATTGTCGAGCCGGTGCACCACGATGAACGCCGAACCCCGCGGGACCGCCGACCGTGCGACCGCCTCGACGGTGTCGAGATCACCACCCGCGGCCGCGCAACGCGCCGCCGCGGTCGCGACGAAGCCGACCCCCATCGCGGCCGACCGCGAGTTCACCACCCGCACAGCCGATCCGAATTCGCGAGCCGCGGCCACCGCGGAGCTGAAGGTGCTTGACAGGGCCGCCGAGAGATGGACCGCGACCACACCGTCACCGCCGCTGTCGGCCAGCGCCCGCCGGTAGGCCTTGCCGAGTTCGCCCGGTGTGGCACCGGAGGTCGTCACGTGCGGGCGCTCGTGGATGTCGTTCGGGATGACATCGACGCCGTCACGCAGATCGTGCTCGTCGACCAGAACGTGCAGAGGCACCTGCCGGATGTTCCAGCGCTGCAAGTCCTCGACCGGCAACCGGGACGAGGCGTCGGTGACCACCACGACCGCCATCCGTCACTCCCCCGGGACGGGTTGGGGCACACCGGCTTCGGCGAGCGCCTTGAGCATCAGCTCGGCCACCGCCTGATGCGCCTCGAAGTTCCAGTGGATGCCGTCGGGGTTTCCGCGCCCGCCGAGGACCTGTTCGGCGACGGCGGCCTTGAGGTCGACGAGCGGGACATCGTGCTGCGCGGCCCATTCGGTGAGAGCCCGCACCGTGCCTGCCCGGCCGTGATGCGCTCGGCCATAGGTCTCGGCGATGTGCACCGAGGGCAGCGACGCGACGATCGGGATGCCGGGGCGGTTGAAGTCGATGGCGCCCCGGGTCATCTCGAGGTACTCCGCGCTCAGGTGCGGCGGCAGCGCGGCCCGGGCGACCGGCGACAGCCTCGGTTGGACCCAGCCGTAACCGTCGCGCACCCACCGGCGCAACCACGGCGGCCGGACGTAACGGATCAGCTCCCGCAACGCGGTGGGCAGCGGCGAAGGCAGCGAATCCATGCCGCCGGTGGCGAAGACGACCGCACCGGCGCGCGGCAGCGCCGCCCACGCCCGTGGATCCTGGGTCGCCGCCCACCACACGTCGCGGCACGTCCAGCCGATGCGGCCGATCAATTCGAGATCCCAACCGAGTTCGCTCGCAACGAGATTGGGCCAGATTCGAGGGTCGTCGGACGGCAGACCGCCGGTCGGGCCGTAGTAGGCCAGCGAATCGGCGAACACCAGCAGCGTCCGGCGGGCGGGGTCGGGCTCAGAGGACGTCATGGCCGACCTGCGCCGAGGCGTTCCACACGTCGAGCCGCCAGCGGATGTCGTCGAGTCCCGCGTCGGGGTGTGAGTGCCCCGACAGCTGCACCCAACTGGCGTTGCCCATGCCGCCGAGCACCGGCCAGTTGTCCACCGGCAGCCCGAGCAGATCCGCGGTCAGCGCGGCGATGAGACCGCCGTGGGCCACCAGCACGACCGGCCGGTCGGGCTCGTGACCGTCCGATTCAGAACCCCACTCAGGTTGTCCGGCAACGAGTTCGGCCACCAACGGACGGCTGCGGGCCGCCACGTCGACCCGACTCTCCCCGCCGTGCGGCGCCCACCTCGCGTCCTCTCGCCAGGCCAGCCGGGCGCCCGGCGCGACGGCGTCGACCTCGACATGGGTCATCCCCTGCCAGTCACCCAGATGCGTCTCCCGCAGCCGGGTGTCGACCGACACCGGCAGCCCGGAGCGTTCACCGAGCGCGACGGCCGTGTCCAGCGCGCGCCGCAGATCCGAGGACACGATGAGCAGCGGCTGACGTTTGGCCAGCGCCTCGGCGGCCACGACCGCCTGCTCCCGCCCCAGCTCCGAGAGCTCGGTGTCGAGCTGGCCCTGCATGCGCCTGCCCGCGTTGAACTCGGTCTGGCCGTGCCGCAGCAGCACCAGGCGGCGCACCCTCACGCGTGGCCGTCCAGATCGACCGGGACGGTCGGGCAGTCGCGCCACAACCGGTCCAGCGCGTAGAAGTTGCGCTCGTCCTGATGCTGGATGTGGACGACGATGTCGACGTAGTCGAGCAGGGTCCACCGTCCCTCGCGGGTGCCTTCCCGACGGGCCGGCTTGTGCCCGGCCAGCCGCATCTTCTCCTCCACCTCGTCGACGATGGCGTTCACCTGGCGCTCGTTGCTCGCCGAGGCGATGACGAAGCAGTCGGTGATGACGAGCTGGCCGGAGACGTCGATGACGACGACGTCGTCGGCGAGTTTCGACGACGCCGCGCGGGCGGCGACCGTCGCCATCTGGATGGCTTCGTCGGAGGCGGTCATTCGGATGTCCTCAACTCTGGAGAAGGTTCGGGAAGGTAGAGCCTGCGTTTGGTCACGTACTGCACCACCCCGTCGGGCACCAGGTACCAGATCGGCCGCGCTTCGACGGCGCGCTTGCGGCAGTCGCTCGACGAGATCGCCAACGCGGGCACCTCCACCAACGACAGCGCGTCATCGGGAAGTTCCCGCATGGCTGCCGCGATGTGCTTGCCGTCCAGCTCGTAACCGGGTCGGCTGACCCCGACGAACCGGGCGATCGAGAACATCTCCTCCCAGTTCTGCCACGACAGAATCGAGGCCAGCGCGTCGGCGCCGGTGATGAAGAACAGCTCGGCGTCGGGGTTGAGCTCGTGCAGATCGCGCAGCGTGTCCTTGGTGTACGTGGGGCCGCCGCGGTCGATGTCCACCCGGCTGACGGAGAACCGGGGGTTGGACGCGGTGGCGATCACCGTCATCAGGTAGCGGTCCTCGGGGGCGGTGACCCGCCGGTCGTGCTTCTGCCAGGGCTGTCCGGTCGGCACGAACACGACCTCGTCGAGCTCGAACAGATCGGCCACCTCGCTGGCGGCGACCAGGTGTCCGTGGTGGATGGGATCGAACGTCCCGCCCATCACGCCCAGCCTGCGCGTGCGATGCTCTTCGCGCGAGTGGCTGATCGGACGGCTTTGCACGAACAGCGAGCTTACGGCAGCGCCCGGCCACTCAGGCGGGTGTGCGGTCCACCGCGAGCACCTCGGAGACCTCGTACGCGGCGCGGTCGAGGCGCTCATCACGCGATTCTGTGTCTGGTCGGGGCGAGCATCCGGGGCCCGACTAGACGGGCAGCAGCTGGTCGATCACCGCCGCCAGCTGTTTGGCCGAGCGGCACTCGTGCATGGTGATGATGTCCTCGTAGCGCGGCGTCGCCGAGTCCCCGCTGCCCCACAAATGCTTCGGTTCAGGGTTGAGCCAGTGCGCGTGGCGGCTGGCGTTGACCATCCGCGCCAGCAACTCCGTCTCCGGGTTGCGGTAGTTGTTGCGCCCGTCGCCGAGCACGAGCAGCGAACTGCGCGGCGAGAGCGCCTCCGGATACTTGTGCACGAACGACGCGAAGGCGTTGCCGTAGTCGGAGTGCCCGTCGCGGGTGTACACGCCGGCCTCACGGGTGATGCGCTGCACGGCCACCGCCAGATCGGCATCCGGACCGAACAACGCCGTGACCTCGTCGGTGGTGTCGATGAAGGCGAAGACGCGAACCCGCGAGAACTGTTGACGCAGCGCGTGGACGAGCATCAGCGTGAAGTTGCTGAACCCGGCCACCGAACCCGACACGTCGCACAGCACGACGAGTTCCGGCCGTGCCGGGTGCGGCTTCTTGAGCACGACGTCGATCGGCACTCCCCCGGTCGACATGGACTTGCGCAACGTCTTGCGCATGTCGATCTCGCCCGCCCGGGCACGCCGCCGGCGCGCCGCCAGCCGCGTGGCGAGCGTGCGGGCCAACGGGGCTACCACCCGGCGCATCTGGCGTAGCTGCTCGCCGGAGGCGCGCAGGAACTCGACGTTCTCGGCGAGCTGGGGCACCCCGTACATCTGGACGTGTTCACGGCCGAGCTGCTCCGCGGTACGCCGTTTGGTCTCCCCCTCGACCATCTTCCGCAACTGCGATATCCGTTGCGCCGCAATGGCCTTGGCGATCTGCTCCTGGGTGGGGGTGGGTTCGTCGCCGTAGGGCGCGAGCAAGCCCGCGAGCAGGCGCCCCTCCAGATCGTCCAGGCTCATCGCCTTGAGCGCCTGATACGACGAATACGACGGCCCCCTGCTGGAGTTGTAGCGGCCGTAGGACTCGACGATCTGGGCGATCATCGCGGACAACCGCTCGTCCAGGTCGGCCAGATCGGGGTTGTCGGTGAGCAACTTCAGCAGCGCGTCACGCATCGCCTCGACGTCCTCGGGCGGCAGACCCTGCTCGTCGCCGTCCGACTCCTCGTCGTCGGACAGCGCGGTCCTGCCGCCCAGCGCCGCCGGGAAGAACAGGTCGAACATCGCGTCGTAGGTGTCGCGGTGGTCCGGGCGCCGCAGCACCGCACACGCGAGCCCTTCGCGCAGCACCTCGCGGTCACCGAGTCCGAGGACGGCCATCACCCGTCCGGCGTCGACGGTCTCCGACGGGCCCACCGAGATGCCCTGTTTGCGCAGCGCCTCGACGAACTCGACCAGGTGGCCGGGTATCCCGTGCGGAGCCAGCGGCTGCGGCGGCCGGACGCGGCGGGGCGGCATCAGTTGAGCCTTAACTCTCCGGCGGCGCGCTGCTGGTCGGACTGGTGTTTGAGCACCACACCGAGCGTGGCGGCGATCATCGCGTCGTCGATGGTGTCCATGCCGAGTGCCAGCACGGTGCGGCCCCAGTCGATGGTCTCGGCGACCGAGGGCAGTTTCTTGAGCTGCATCCCGCGCAGGACGCCGATGATGCGGACCAGCTCGGAGGCCAGGTGTTCGGGCAGTTCCGGCACCCGGGACAGCAGGATGCGCCGCTCGAGGTCGGGATCGGGGAAGTCGATGTGCAGAAACAGGCAGCGCCGCTTGAGGGCCTCGGAGAGTTCCCGGGTGGCGTTGGAGGTCAGCACCACGAACGGGGTCCGTTCGGCCTTGATGGTGCCCAGTTCCGGCACGGTCACCGCGAAGTCCGACAGCACCTCGAGCAGCAGACCCTCGATCTCGATGTCGGCCTTGTCGGTCTCGTCGACCAGCAGCACGGTCGGTTCGGTGCGCCGGATCGCGGTCAGCAGCGGCCGCGACAGCAGGAATTCCTCGCTGAACACGTCGAGTTTGGTCCGGTCCCAGTCCCCACCCTCGGCGTCGGCGGCGGCGTTACCGGCCTGGATCCGCAGGATCTGCTTGGCGTGGTTCCACTCGTAGAGCGCGCGGGCCTCGTCCACCCCCTCGTAGCACTGCAGGCGGACCAGCCCTGAGCCGGTCGCCTGGGCGACGGCGCGGGCGAGTTCGGTCTTGCCGACTCCGGCGGGCCCTTCGACCAGCAGCGGTTTGCCCAGCCGGTCGGCGAGGAAGACCGCGGTGGCCGTCGCGGTGTCGGGGAGGTATCCGGTCTCGGCCAGCCGGCGCGCGACATCGTCGATGTCGGCGAACAGCGGGGCGGGACGTGCGGGGACGCTCAAGTCATTCTCCTGTTTCAGGCAGGGCGCGTGTGGCCGTTCCCCCACACAATCCATTTGGTCGAGGTCAATTCTGGCAGACCCATCGGGCCGCGGGCGTGCAGCTTCTGGGTGGAGATGCCGATCTCGGCGCCGAAGCCGAACTGCTCGCCGTCGGTGAACGCCGTCGAGGCGTTGACCATCACCGCGGCCGCGTCCACCCGTTCGGAGAACCGTTGCGCCGCAGCCAGATCGGCGGTGACGATGGCCTCGGTGTGTCCCGAGCCGTATTCGTTGACGTGGGCGATCGCGGCGTCGACGCCGTCGACCACGGCCAGCGCGATGTCCATCGACAGGAATTCGGCGCGCAGTTCCTCGTCGGTCGGATCGGCGTGCACGGTCACCCCGGCGTCCTGCAGCGCCTTGGTCAGCTTAGGCACCGCGTGCTCGGCGATGGCGGCGTCCACGAGCACCGATTCGGCGGCGTTGCAGACGCTGGGCCGCCGGGTCTTGGCGTTGAGCAGGATCTTCTCCGCCATGTCGAGGTCGGCGGCGGAGTGCACGTAGACGTGGCAGTTGCCGACGCCGGTCTCGATCGTGGGGACCTGGGCGTCGCGGACGACGGCGTCGATCAGGCCCGCCCCGCCGCGGGGGATCACCACGTCGACCAGGCCGCGGGCCTGGATGAGGTGGGTGACGCTGGCCCGGTCGTGGCTGGGCAGCAGTTGCACCGCGTCGGCGTCGAGGCCCTCGGCGATCAGCGCGGCGCGCAGCGAGTCGACGAGCGCGGCGTTGGAGTGCGCCGCGGACGAGCTGCCGCGCAGCAGCACCGCGTTACCGGACTTCAGCGTCAGCCCGAACGCGTCGACGGTGACGTTCGGCCTGCCCTCGTAGACGATGCCGACCACCCCGAGCGGCACCCGCTGCTGACGCAGCTGCAGTCCGTTGACCAGCGTGTTGCCGCGCAAGACCTCGCCGACGGGATCGGGCAGGGTCGCCACCTGGCGCAGCCCGGCGGCAACGCCGTCGATGCGCTGCGGGTTCAGCGCCAGCCGGTCGAGCATGGCGTCCGGGGTGCCTGCCGCCTTGGCCTTCTCGAGGTCGCGCTCGTTGCCCGCGATGATGAGGTGCGCATCCATGAGCACCCGGTCGGCGGCCGCGCGCAGCGCGCGGTTCTTGGTCTCGGTGGACAACGTCGCCAGCGTGCGCGAGGCGACCCGGGCCCGGCGGGCGGCGTCGTGGACCTCGGTGCGCAGGTCGAGCGCTGCGGGGGCGTGCACACTCATCAGACCAGCGTATCGAAGGTGGCGGGGGCACTGGACGCGTGTCAGGGTCAGCGTCGTCACCCGCTGGTCTAGCGTTACGCCCATGGCGGCGGCGCGTGTCTGCGTGGTGGGCAGTGTGAACGCCGATCTGCGCTTCTCGGTGCCGGCGCTGCCGCGGCCCGGCCAGACCGTCCTCGCGTCGTCGATGACGTCCTCACCCGGCGGCAAGGGCGGCAATCAGGCGATCGCCGCCGCCCGCGCCGGCGCCGATGTCGGGCTGGTCGCCGCTCTCGGGGACGACCCGGCGGCCGGTCCGCTGCGCACCCACCTGCGGGAGAACGGTGTGGGCCTCGACGGCGTGGTGACGGTGCCGGGTCCGAGCGGCTCGGCCGTCGTGATCGTCGACTCCGCCGCGGAGAACGCCATCGTCGTCGCGCCCGGCGCGAACGCGCACCTGAGCGTGGCCGCGTCGGCGGTGCGCGAGGTGATCGAGGCGGCCGACGTCGTGCTGCTGCAACTCGAGATCCCGCCGGCGACGGCGAACGACGCGGCCCGCGTGGCGCGCGCCGCGGGAGCGGTGGTGATGGTGAACGCCTCACCCGCGGGCGCCCCGCCCCACGAACTGCTGAGGCTGTCCGAGGTCGCCGACGTGGTGGTGGTCAATCAGGCCGAAGCCGGTGAATGGCATTGGCCGGTACCGCATCTGGTGATCACCCGCGGTGCCCGGGGGGCCAGCTACCTCGGCGACGGGGAACGGTTCGACATCCCGGCCCCGGCGGTGGAGGCCGTCGACACCACCGGCGCCGGTGACGTGTTCGCCGGAGTGCTCGCCGCGCACTGGCGCTCCGGACACGAGGACGCATTGCGCCGTGCGTGCGTCGCGGGCGCGCTGGCCACCCTGGTCCCCGGCGCGGGCGACTGTGCTCCCACCGCGGAAGCGATCGACGACGCGCTGGCATGACGCGATGAGAGGACAGGAGAAGCGATGACGACGACGTCCGAGCACGAAGGACCGGAGGCGGACGCGCCCCGCCCGCCGGACGGTGACTGGCTGGGCACGCCCTACCTGCGGTTCACGCGCGAAGGGGCGTTCGGGGTGTGCACCCTCGACCGGCCCGAGGCGCGTAACGCGATGACCCCGGCGATGTACTTCGGCATCCGGTATGCGGTGCGGCACGTCGACGCGGACCGCGATCTGGCCGGACTGCTCATCACGGGTACCGGCGACGTGTTCGCGCCCGGCGGCGATATGGGCGGGGGCGGCGGCGCCGACAACTGGCTGACGTTCGGGTCCGCTCTCGGCATGGACGTGACGCCGTTCGAGACCCTGCGGCAGTCGGTCAAACCGGTGGTGTCGGCGGTCAACGGCCTGTGCCAGGGCGGCGGCCTACAGATCGCGCTGTGCAGCGATATGGCGGTCGTCAGCGACCGCGCCACCTTCCGGGTCCCCGAATTGTTCCGCGGCATCGCCGACACGTACTACAGCCAGATGCTGACCCGCCTCATCGGCCCGGTCCGCACCCGCGACCTCATGCTGACCGGTCGCACCCTGTCCGCGCAGGAGGCGTACGACTGGGGCATGGTGGCGCGGATCGTGCCCCACGACGACCTGCTCGACGCCGCCCGCGAGGTGCTCGCCCAGTGCTGCCGCACCGCGCCGCACGCGCGAAGCGTGGTCAAGTCCAGCATCGACGGCTACCTCGGGCTGTTCGACCGGATCGGGATGCAGGCCAGCTATTCGTCACCCGAGGCGCTCGAGGGTTACCGCTCCTTCAAGGAGCGCCGCTCACCCGACTGGGTGCACCCGGACTTGCGGGTCGACGGCCGGCTGTGACCGCGAGGTAGCTCGACTAATTGAACTCGGGACCAATGGCCCTGGCGAGCCGGCGGGACCGGGTGCGACCTTCGATGGGTGGACGACCACCTGACGACACTGGACGCGGGCTTCCTCGAGGCCGAGGACGCCGACCCGCACGTGAGCCTGGCAATCGGCGGCGTCGCCGTCCTCGACGGCCCGATGCCCGACTTCGCCTCGCTCACGGCCACCCTCACCGGACGCCTGTCGTCGGTGCCGCGGCTGACCCAGCTCGTGCACTCCCGCCCGCTCGACCTCGGTGCGCCGGAATGGGTGCCCGACAAGCACTTCGACATCGCCCACCACATCCGGCGTGCGGCCCTGCCCCGGCCGGGTGGTGACGCGGACCTGGACCGTCTGGTCGCCGACATCATGGAGCGCCGGCTCGACCGATCGCGGCCACTGTGGGAGTGCTGGGTGATCGAGGGGCTGTCGCACCGGCGGTGGGCGGTGCTGATGAAGGTGCACCACTGCCTCGCCGACGGGATCGCTGCGACGCACATGCTCACCGCACTCTGCGACGACGGGCCGGCCGCGGCGGCGCACCCGGATCCGACGCCGGCCCCGCCGCCGGGTGTGTCGTCGTACATCGATCCCGTCGGCTGGATGTCGAGCGCCGTGCGCACCTCGTTCGGTCTCACCGCGGCGGCCATCCGTGCGGCCCGTGGGGCCCTTGACCTCGTCGGCGGAATGCTGAGGCCCGCACCCTTGTCGGTCCTGAACGGTCCCGTGGGGACCATGCGGCGGTACGCCGCGGTCGATGTGTCGCTGTCCGATGTGCGGCACGTGTGCGACGAGTTCGGGGTGACGGTCAACGACGTGGCGCTGGCGGCCATCACCAGCAGCTACCGCGCGATGCTGATCCGGCGCGGCGAGACACCCGGTCGCAATTCGCTCCGGACGCTGGTGCCGGTCTCCGTCCGGGCGGCCGACGCCGGGGGCGAACCGGACAACCGGGTGTCGATGCTGCTGCCCCGCCTCCCGGTCGACAAGGCCGATCCGCTCGAACAGCTCCGGGCGGTGCACCGCAGGCTCACGCAGGTGAAGGGCAGCGGCCAGCGGCAGGCGGGCAGTGCCGTCGTATCCGCGGCGAATGCGATCCCGTTCGCGGTGACGGCGTGGGCGGTCCGGAACCTGACCAGGCTGCCGCAGCGTGATGTCGTCGCGCTCGCGAGCAATGTCCCCGGCCCGCAGGAGGGCCTGACGATCATGGGCCGAGACATCAGACGGTTGTTGCCGATCCCGCCGATCGCACTCCAATTACGCACGGGCATAGCGATTCTCAGCTATGCCGATCAGCTGTCCTTCGGGATCATCGGCGACTACGACGCGGTGCCCGACGTCGACGAGTTGGCCCGAGGCATCGGGCAGGCGGTCGGGCGTCTGGCCGCCCTGGCCGCTGCGCCGCACCGGTCGACACCGCTGCGGACGCTGGCGCTGGTGACCTGAGTCTCGCGGTCAGCCCTTCGGGATCGAGGCTTCGATCTCGTCGAGCCACACCCGCGCCGACATGTCCGACGGCGCGCGCCAGTCACCCCGCGGGGACAGTGAACCGCCGGCGGACACCTTGGGGCCGTTGGGCAGAGCCGAACGCTTGAACTGGCTGAACGAGTAGAACCGCTGGGCGAACACCTGCAGCCAGTGCCGGATCTCGCCGAGCGTGTAGGTCGGCCGCTTGTCATCGGGGTACCCGACGGGCCAGTCGCCGTGCTCGGCGTCGCTCCAGGCATGCCACGCCATGAACGCCACCTTCGAGGGCCGGAAGCCGTACCGCAATACATGGAACAGCGAGAAATCCTGCAGGACATACGGTCCCACCTTGCCCTCGCTGCTCTGGATCTCCTCGTCCTCGCCCGCGGGCACCAACTCGGGGCTGATCTCGGTGTCGAGCACCGACTGCAGCACCTCGTTGACCCGGTCGTCGAACTGGTTCGACGAGATCACCCAGCGAATCAAGTGCTGGATCAGGGTCTTCGGCACTCCTCCGTTGACGTTGTAGTGCGACATCTGGTCGCCGACCCCGTAGGTCGACCAGCCCAACGCCAGCTCGGACAGGTCACCGGTGCCGAGCACGATGCCGCCACGCTGATTGGCGAGCCGGAACAGGTAATCCGTGCGCAGCCCGGCCTGCACGTTCTCGAAGGTGACGTCATAGACCTTCTCCCCGCGGGAGAACGGATGATCCATCTCCTTGAGCATCAGCTCCGCGGTGGCGGTGATGTCGATGGTCTCGAACGTGACCCCCAGTGCCTCGGCGAGGCGGGTCGCGTTGTCCTTGGTCCGCTCGCCGGTGGCGAATCCCGGCAGCGTGAACGCCAGGATGTCGCTGCGCGGCCGGTTCTCCCGGTCCATCGCCCGCGCCGCGACTATCAGCGCGTGGGTCGAGTCGAGGCCACCGGACAGCCCGAGCACGACCTTCGGGAAATGCAGTGCGCGCAAACGTTGTTCGAGACCGGCGACCTGGATGTTGTAGGCCTCGTAGCAGTCCTGTTCCAACCGGGCGGGGTCGGCGGGCACGAACGGGAACCGCTCGACCTCGCGGAGCAGCCCGATGTCACCGGCCGGCGGTTCGAGCGTGAACTCGATCCGGCGGAACGAGTCCTCGTCGATCAGGTGGTGGCGCCGGTTGTCGTCGAACGTGCCCATCCGTGCGCGTTCGTTGCGCAGCAGTTCGACGTCGACGTCCGCCACCGAGCGCCGCTCGCCCGTCGGGAAACGCTCGGACTGGGCCAGACACAGGCCGTTCTCCCAGATCATCGTCTGCCCGTCCCAGGACAGGTCGGTGGTCGACTCCCCCTGTCCCGCCGCGGCGTACACATAGGCGGCCAGGCACCGCGACGACGCCGAGCGGGCCATGAGGTTGCGGTCCTCGGCGCGTCCGATCGTGATGGGGCTACCGGAGAGGTTGGCCAGCACCGTCGCACCGGCCAGGGCCGCCTCCGCACTCGGCGGCACCGGGACCCACATGTCCTCGCAGATCTCGACGTGCAGCACGAAGGCGGGCAGATCGCCTGCCGCGAAGAGCAGGTCGGGTCCGAACGGCACCTCGGCGCCGCCGAGCATGATCTCCCCGCGCTCGTCGTCACCGGGCGCGAGTTGGCGCTTCTCGTAGAACTCCCGGTAATTGGGGATGTAGGACTTCGGTACGACGCCGAGGATCTGCCCGCGGTGGATGACCACCGCGGTGTTGTAGACCCGGTTGCGGTGACGCAGCGGTGCGCCCACCACCAGCACCGGCCGCAGATCGGCCGACCGGGCGACGATGTCGAGCAGCGCGGATTCGACCGCTTCGAGCAGCGCGTCCTGCAACACGATGTCTTCGATCGAGTAACCGGTCAGCGTCAGCTCGGGAAACACCGCCAGACCGACGCCGTCGTCGTGGCAGTCGCGAGCCAATCCCAGCACTGCCTCGGCGTTGCCCGCCGGGTCGGCCAGAGCGGTCGTGTGAGTGCAGGCGGCGACGCGCACGAAACCGTGCCGGTATGCCGAGAAGAAATCCATGCCCACATTGTTGCCCGGAATCGCTTCGGGGTATGCCTGCGCCATGACCAAGACCGCGGTGCTGATCATCGACATGATGAACACCTACGACCATCCCGATGCCGACAAGCTGGTGCCGAACGTCGAGGCAATCGTCGATCCCCTGGCGAAACTCGTCGCCGATGCCCGCGCGCGCGACGACGTCGACTTGATCTACGTCAACGACAACTACGGCGACTTCAGCGCCGAGTTCAGCGACATCGTCCGCTCCGCGCTCGACGGCGAGCGCCCCGACCTCGTCAAACCGATCGTGCCGCAACAGGGTTGCCGGGTCATGACCAAGGTCCGCCACAGTGCCTTCTACGCAACGTCGCTGGCGTATCTGCTCAACCAACTCGAACCCGAGCGCGTCGTGCTGACCGGTCAGGTGACCGAGCAGTGCATCCTCTACACCGCACTCGACGCCTACGTGCGGCACTTCCCGGTGGTGATCCCCCGCGATGCGGTCGCCCACATCGACGCCGAACTGGGCGAGGCGGCGCTGCGGATGATGGAGGAGAACATGAGCGCCGAACTCGTCGCCGCGGCCGACTGCCTGCACTGAGCGCCGGCGCCCACGGCGCGCCGCCGTAGTCTGGATGAGGTGGAATCACCCGAACTGGTCGCGCTACTGGCCGGCCGCCGCGTCGCGGCACTGACCGGGGCCGGGATGTCGACCGACTCGGGTATCCCCGACTACCGCGGGCCGGACTCGCCGCCGAGCAATCCGATGACCATCCGCCAGTTCACGTCGGACCCGGCGTTCCGGCAGCGGTACTGGGCGCGCAACCACGTCGGGTGGCGGCACATGGCGGCCACGCTGCCCAACGCGGGGCACCGGGCGCTGGCCGCCCTGGAACGCGCCGGGGTGGTCACCGGGTTGATCACCCAGAACGTCGACCTGCTGCACACCAAGGCAGGCAGCCGCCACGTCGTCGACCTGCACGGCACCTATGCGCGGGTGATCTGCCTCGACTGCAGACACACCATGTCGCGCGCGACGCTCGCCGAACTGCTCGAGGCGGCGAATCCCGGCTTCATCGAGCGCGCCGAAGCGGTCGGTGGCATCGCCGTCGCGCCGGACGCCGATGCGATCATCGGCGACACGGACAGCTTTCGCATCGTCGACTGCCCGGTCTGCGGCGGCATGCTCAAACCCGACATCGTGTACTTCGGCGAGAGCGTGCCCAAAGCCCGCGTCGAGCAGGCCTTCGCGATGGTCGACGCCGCGGACGTACTGCTGGTCGCCGGTTCCTCGCTGACCGTCTTCTCCGGCTACCGGTTCGTCCGCCACGCCGCCGCGCGCGGGATGCCGGTCGCGATCATCAACCGGGGTCCCACCCGCGGTGACGACCTCTCGACCGTCAAACTCGACAACGGCTGCTCGCCGATGCTGGCCCTGCTCGCCGATGAGCTGCCCGCCCTCGCCTCCTCGGCCTAGATGGCATTGAATGGCGGAATGCTCTCTGTATTCGGTCTGAGGCCCGCACCCGGCGTGATCGACGGACGCTGGGCGGTCGGCGTCGGCGACGCCCTGGCCAGGCTGGTGCCGGCCCCCGACCCGCTGCGCGACCTGCTGCGGCTGCTGAACCACTTCGGCGGTCTGGCCATCAGCGGTGACGAGGTGGAGTTCGACGGCGACGACGTGCAGTGGTCGGACGTCAAGGCGATCGAGACGCACAAGCTGGCCGGCTATCTGCTGTCCGGCGCCCTGGACAAGCAGATCGACAAATTGCCGGTGCCCTGGTTCCCGTTCCGCGGTCTCGCGCTCAGCGCCGTGTCGCAGGCGGCGCTGACGCTGATCGTCGCCACCGCCGACGGCGTGTTCCGCGGGGCGTTCGACGTCGCGATCCCGGCCGAGGTGCACTACCGCGGGCTGCTGCGCGAGAAGACGCTCACCCCGGGGTTACTGGCCACCGTGTTGCTCGCCGACCCCGCGGTGCGCCAAGCCCTCACCGCGACCGCCGAGGCACATGGTGTCGAGATCCGCCCCGCCGACGACGACGTCCTCGACGGCGCGCGCCGGCGGGCCCGGCGGGTGAAGGGGGTGCTGGCCTTCGTCCGCTCAGACCGCGACGAGGTCGTCGGCGTGAACGGCCGGCCTGCGCATGTCGGCGGGTAGGTCCGACGTCGAACGGCCGAGCATGGTGGCGAGTTCGGTCGCGTCGTAGGCGACGACACCGCGGGCGACCATGGTCGCGTCCGGTGCGCGCAGTTCGACGACGTCACCGCCGTAGAACCGCCCGGACACCGCGGTGATACCCGCGGGCAGCAGCGAACGCCGCTGTCTGACAACGGCGTTGACCGCGCCGTGGTCCAGGGTCAGCGCACCGGTGGATTCGGCGGCGTAGCGCACCCAGAACCGCCGCGCCGACATCCGTCCCGCGCGCGGGGCGAACACCGTGCCGACCGACGCATCGGACAGCGCGGTCGCGGCGTCGGTGGCCGCGGCCAGCAGCACCGGGACGCCCGCGTCGGCGGCCAGCAGCGCCGACGACAACTTCGACGCCATGCCCCCGGTGCCGAGGTGGCTGCCGCGCCCGGCCACCACACCGTCGAGGTCGGCGGAGCCGTTCACCTCCGGGATGAAGCGGGCCGGGTTGTCCGGGCCCGCCTTCCGCGGGTCACCGTCGTAGAGGCCGTCGATGTCGGAGAGCAGCACGAGCGCGTCCGCCCCGACCAGGTGCGCCACCAGCGCCGAGAGCCGGTCGTTGTCGCCGAACCGGATTTCGTTGGTCGCGACGGTGTCGTTCTCGTTGACGATCGCCACCGCGTGCAGCGCCCGCAGCCGGTCGAGCGTGCGGGCGGCGTTGGTGTGCTGCACACGCATCGAGATGTCGTGCGCGGTGAGCAGCACCTGTCCCACCGTGCGCTCATACCGCGCGAAGGCGGTGCTCCACGAGTTGATCAGGGCGACCTGCCCGACGCTGGCCGCGGCCTGTTTGGTGGCCAGGTCCGTCGGCCGCTTGGACAGCCGCAGCGGCTCGATCCCCGCGGCGATGGCGCCGGACGACACGATCACGACGTCGGAGCCGGCCTTCATCCGCTTCTCGATCGCCTCGACCAGCGTGGCCAGCCGGTTGGCGTCGAACACCCCGGCCGGCGTGGTCAGGGCAGTGGTCCCGATCTTGACGACGACGCTGCGCGCGGTGCGGATCGCCTCGCGATGCGTCGACGTGCTGCCTGCGGCTGCGGTCATCCCTCACCGCCGGGCTCGTCGGTGGACTGTCGACGCTCCCGCCGGGCGATCTTGCGCTCGGCGGCCGAGACACGGTCGGTCTGCTCGAGGCGGGTGTCGGTCCCGCGGCCGGACATCTGCACGTCCACCCCGGCGGGGGTCTGCGGCTCCCAGTCGAACGTCATGTCGCCGATCGTCACCGCACAGCCGGGACGCGCGCCGAGCCGCAGCAGCTCCTCCTCGACGCCGAGGCGGGCCAACCGGTCGCCGAGGTAGCCGACCGCCTCGTCGTTGTCGAAATCGGTTTGATTGATCCAGCGTTCGGGCCGGGTGCCGCGCACGACGAAGCCGCCCTGTCCGTCGGGCTCCACCGAGAACCCGGTCTCGTCGACGGGGATGGGCCGGATGATCGGGCGGCGCGGGACCACCGGCGGTTGGGCCTCGCGGTAGGTGCGGACCATGTCCCACAGCGCGAAGATCAACGGCCGCAGACCTTCTCGCGCCACGGTGGACACCTCGTACACCGGCCAGCCGAACCGCTGCGACACCTCGTCCCGGACGAAGTCGGCCATGTCCCGGGCGTCGGGCACGTCGATCTTGTTGAGCACCACCGCGCGCGGGCGTTCGGCGAGGTCGCCGAGGGTCGAATCACCCTGCAGCGTCGGGCGATAGGCGGCCAGTTCGGCTTCGAGCGCCTCGATGTCGGAGACGGGGTCGCGGCCGGGTTCCATGGTCGCGCAGTCGACGACGTGCACCAGTACCGCGCAGCGTTCGATGTGGCGGAGGAACTCCAGGCCGAGTCCGCGCCCCTCGGACGCACCGGGGATCAGGCCGGGGACATCGGCGACGGTGAAGGTGTGGTCACCCGCCGAAACCACCCCCAGGTTGGGCACCAGGGTGGTGAAGGGGTAGTCGGCGATCTTCGGTTTGGCCGCCGAGATCGTCGACACCAGTGAGGATTTGCCCGCCGAGGGGAACCCGATCAGCCCGACGTCGGCGACGGTCTTCAACTCGAGGGTGAGCTCGCGGACCTGCCCCTTCTCGCCCAGCAGCGCGAACCCGGGGGCCCTGCGCGAGCGGGAGGCCAGCGCCGCGTTGCCGAGGCCGCCGCGACCGCCGGCCGCGGCTTCGAAGCGGGTGCCGGCACCGACGAGGTCGGCCAGGACGCGGCCTTCTTCGTCGAGGACGACGGTGCCGTCGGGCACCCTGACCTCAAGGTCGGCGCCTGCCGCGCCGTCGCGGTTGCTGCCCGCGCCCTGCTTACCGGAGGGGGCAACGACGTGCGGATGGAAGTGGAAGTCGAGCAGCGTGTGCACCTGCGGATCGACGACCAGCACGATGCTGCCGCCGCGACCACCGTTACCGCCGTCGGGACCGCCGAGCGGTTTGAACTTCTCGCGGTGCACCGACGCACAGCCGTTGCCGCCGTTGCCGGCCCGCGCGTGGATCACGACACGGTCGACAAAGCGAGGCATAGTTGATCACTCCTTCGCCGAAACGAACATTTGGGCGCTAACTTGCGAGAAGCCGGCGCACAAACGTCGATCTCGGCGCCGGAATCAGACCTCCGGTCGGGCGACCGGAACGATGTTGACCGTCTTGCGACCGCGACGGCTACCGAATTCGACGGAGCCGGGTGCGGTGGCGAACAGCGTGTCGTCGCCGCCACGGCCGACGTTCACGCCCGGATGGAAGTGAGTGCCGCGCTGGCGCACGATGATCTCGCCGGCCTTGACGACCTGACCGCCGAAGCGCTTCACACCGAGCCGCTGGGCGGCGGAATCACGACCGTTGCGCGAGCTGGACGCGCCCTTCTTGTGTGCCATGTCTTCGCCTCCCCTTACTTGATGCCGGTGACCCGCAGGACCGTCAGCTGCTGACGGTGGCCCTGACGCTTGTGATAGCCGGTCTTGTTCTTGAACTTGTGGATCCGGATCTTCGGACCCTTGGTGTGCTCGAGCACCTCACCGGTGACCGCGACCTTCGCCAGGTCCTCGGCCTTGGTGGTGACGTCGGCACCGTCGACGACCAACGCGACCGGCAGCGACACCGACGCACCCGGCTCGGAGTCGAGCTTCTCGACCTTGACCACGTCACCAACGGCGACCTTGTACTGCTTGCCGCCGGTCTTGACGATTGCGTAACTCGCCATCGTGTCCTAGTCCTCTTCCGTAGCCGGTGCGCGCACCGCGTTGCCCGGGGGCTGCGTGCGCGGGTCTGGGTGCGGGCGTCGATTCGATCCCGCCGCCGCCGGCAGTCAGCCTGGCGGCAACTGGTCAAGGGTACGTGACCAGCAGGTAAAGGGTCAAACCGCCTACTCGCTGCTGGGCGGGCCCGCCGGACGTGCGGCGGCGCGTCGCCGCGGACGCCGCGCCGGGACCGCGATCACCTCGGGTTCGTCCTCGTCGTCGGAGTCTTCCTCGTCGTCGGACTCCTCGTCGTCGGAGTCCTCGTCATCGGAATCCTCGTCGTCGTCGAGGACCTCGATGTCGTCGTCCTCTTCGTCGTCGTCGTTGTCGAGGTCGATCTCGTCGGTGTCCTCGTCATCCGAGTCATCCGCGTCGTCGGACTCGTCGTCGGAGTCGTCCGAATCCTCGAAGTCCTCGTCCTCGAGTTCCTCGGCGGCCAGTTCCTCACCGACCGAGTCGTGCACCTTCTCCGCGGTGTCATCCTCGGCAATGCCGTTCTGCCGGGTCTCGTCGGTCGAGTCGTCGTCGGACTCCTCGCCGTCGCGACCTCCGTTGGCGGCGGCCATCGCCTTGAACATCGGGTGCTCTCCGGCGGGGTGCGGCGGCACCTTGGCCACCGGCACCTCCTCGGGCTTGCCGCCCTTCTTGCCGCGCTTGCTGCGCCTGCCGGTCCCCGGCTCGGACTTGCTGCGCCCGGCACTCGACGCGTTGTCGATCGGATCGCCGTGCAACACGATGCCGCGACCCGCGCAGTGCGGACACGGCGTGGAGAACGCTTCGATGAGCCCGGTGCCCAACCGCTTACGCGTCAGCTGGACCAGACCGAGCGACGTCACCTCGGACACCTGGTGGCGGGTGCGGTCACGGGCCAGCGCCTCGGTCAGCCGGCGCAACACCAGGTCGCGGTTCGATTCGAGCACCATGTCGATGAAGTCGATGACGATGATGCCGCCGATGTCGCGCAGCCGCAGTTGGCGCACGATCTCCTCGGCCGCCTCGAGGTTGTTGCGGGTGACGGTCTGCTCGAGGTTGCCGCCCGACCCGGTGAACTTGCCGGTGTTGACGTCGACGACCGTCATCGCCTCGGTGCGGTCGATGACGAGGGTGCCGCCCGACGGCAGCCACACCTTGCGGTCCATGGCCTTGGCGAGCTGTTCGTCGATGCGGTGCACGGCGAACACGTCGGGACGGTCGCCGTCACCGGCGGGCTCGTATTTCGTCAGCCGCGGCATCAGATCGGGCGCCACGGACTCGACGTAGGAGTTGATGGTGTTCCACGCCTCGTCACCCGAGACGATCAACCCGGAGAAGTCCTCGTTGAACAGATCGCGGATCACCTTGACCAGCACGTCGGGCTCTTCGTAGAGGGCGACGGCGGCGCCGGCCTTCTTCGCGGTGATCTCGGCGGCCTTGGTCTCGATCTGCGTCCAGCGCTCCTGCAGACGGTTCACATCCGAGCGGATGTCGTCTTCCTTGACGCCCTCGGACGCGGTGCGGATGATCACGCCGGCGTCGGCGGGGACCACCTCGCGCAGGATCTCCTTGAGCCGTTGCCGCTCGGTGTCGGGTAGCTTGCGGCTGATCCCGGTCGACGACGCACCCGGCACGTACACCAGGTAGCGGCCGGCCAGCGACACCTGGGTGGTCAGGCGGGCACCCTTGTGTCCGACCGGGTCCTTGCTGACCTGCACGACGACGTAGTCGCCCGGTTTGAGGGCCTGCTCGATCTTGCGGTTCTGCCCGCCGAGACCCGCGGCCTCCCAGTTCACCTCACCGGCGTAGAGCACGCCGTTGCGGCCGCGGCCGATGTCGACGAACGCCGCCTCCATCGAGGGCAGCACGTTCTGCACGATGCCGAGGTAAATGTTGCCGACCAGCGACGCCGACGCCGGCGACGTCACGAAGTGTTCGACGACGACGCCGTCCTCGAGTACGGCGATCTGGGTGTAGCGCGCGCCCTCGTGGGGCGGTTCGGTGCGGACCTTGTCGCGTACCACCATGACGCGTTCGACGGCCTCGCGGCGGGCCAGGAACTCGGCCTCGGACAGGATCGGCGGGCGACGGCGTCCGGCGTCGCGGCCGTCGCGGCGGCGCTGCCGTTTGGCCTCCAGCCGGGTCGAACCGCTGATGCCCTGGATCTCGTTGTCGTCGCTGTCGCCGGACTTGCCGCCCCGCTCACGCGGCGGGCGTTCGTGCACGACGGTGTTCGGGGGATCGTCGGGTGAGCCGTTGTCGGAGTCATCCGAGGAACCGGACTTGCGCCGACGCCTGCGGCGGCGTCTGCGCGAACTGCCGTCGCCGCCCGAGGTGTCCTCGTCGCTGTCGTCCTCGGAGTCGTCCCCGGTGTCCTGGTCGGAGTCGGCCTGACCGTCGGTCTTGGTCTCGGTGACCTCGGCGGTGTCGGCATCGCCGTTGTCGTCGCTCTGTTCGCCCCGGCCCCGGCCGCGGCCGCGGCGTCCACGCCTGCGGCGCCGGGCGGCGGGCCGTTCGGACTGGTCGTCCTCGTCGTCGTCCTCGCTGTCGGCCGACGCGGCGGTGTCGTCGTCCTCGTCGTCGTCCTCGTCGTCATCGGCGGGTTCGAACCGCACCGGCTGGGGCGCGACGAACAGCGGAAGGTAGTCCGCCCGCTCGACCCGGGCCGTCTCGAGGATCAGCCGCGACTCGGGCTCCTGGTCGGGTTCGGGGCCGTCCTCGCCGTCGGCGGCGGGTAGGTCGATCGTGACCTCGATGGCCTCCACCGTCTCGACGGTCACCTCGGTGACATCGGGTGTGTCGGGAGCCTCGGGAACATCAGCGACCTCGGCGACCGCCTCGGGCGCCGCGACGGTCTCCGCGGGCGCCGGAGCCTCGGCTGGGGTGTCCCCGTCGCCGCCGGCGAGCACTTCGCGGACCTTCTCGGCCTCGGTCTTGTCGACGGTCGAGTGCGCGCTGCGGGCGCGGCCGTCGAGTTCGGCCAGCGCGTCGAGCACCCGCCTGCTGGTGGTGCCCAGCACCCGGGCCAGTGAATGGACCCTCAGGCGTTCGGGAAGTCTCTCTCGAGGCGACGCCTCTTCTGACGAGTCCGGTGAGTCTTGGGCTTGAGTATTTTCACTGTCGGCCACGTATTCTCCTCAAGCCCCCGGGCGCGTCGTTTCGACGCGGCCACGCGAGGGCTTCCGCTGTTGTGCCCGGTAGGACTTCCCCGGGCTTGTTGTGGTCTCGCTCCGAGCGGCCCCAGGTCAGAACCCACTCAGTGCCTGGCTGAATGACGGCTGGACGGTCGGCGCCGCACCGCGTTCACGGTGGTCGCGCACGTCGAAGTCTTCATTCGGGCGACGAACTCCGGTTGAAGTCCGGCTACCCGCGACCAGTATCCCACACGACACGGCGCCTCAAGACCAGGCGCCGCGAACAGCGTCAGAGGCCGGGGAACCAGAGCTCGATCTCGCGGGCCGCGGACTCCGGCGAATCGGAGCCGTGCACCAGGTTGTCCTGGGTGATCAACGCCAGGTCGCCGCGGATGGTGCCGGGCGTGGCCTTCTCCACGGGATCGGTGCCGCCGGCGATCTGACGGAACGCGGCGATTGCGCGGGGACCCTCGACGATCGCGGCGACGACGGGTCCGGAGGTGATGAATTCGAGCAGCGAATCGAAGAACGGCTTGCCTTCGTGCTCGGCGTAGTGCCGCCGGGCCAGGTCGTCGCTGACCGTCTTCAGCTCGAGAGCCGCCAGCGTGAGGCCTTTGCGCTCGATCCGGCCGAGGATTTCCCCGACCAGGTGCCGTTGCACGCCGTCGGGCTTGATCAACACCAGGGTCCGCTCAGTCACGGCGCACAGAGTACTGCAGCGCAGGGCCCGGTCAGTCCTCGGTGCTCTGCTGACCAGGCAGCAACCCGCGCTTCTCACGCCGTCTGACCTCGGCGCGCAGATACACGATCAAACCCCAGACGGCGGCGAACACCACCCCGATGAAGCCGATCGCCGCGTGGATGAGGAACCCCGCGATGAGCACCACCTGCAGCCCGAGGTTCGCCCACAGCGCCCACGGCCGGCCCTGGACGCCGCACAGCAGGATCAGGACGACGGCGAAGCAGATGAGGAAGCCGCCGCTGGTGGCGGTGAGCCCGCCGTGGGAGACGGACACCACCGGCAGCGCCAGCAGCACCACGATCGCTTCCAGGATGAGGGTGCCCGCCATCACGCCGCGGAAGCTCCGCCATGGGTCTGGCGCCTGCGACGCGGGCTGCTCGCTCACTGTGGATCCCTCCCGAACAGGGTGCGCGCGGCCCCGGCGGTGACCACCGACCCGGTGATGACCATCCCGGCGCCGGAGAGTCCTTCGCCGTCGCCGCCGGAGTCCTCGACCACCGCGGTCGCGGTCTCGATGGCGTCCGGCAGTGTGGCGGCCCGGATCACGCGTTCGGGTCCGAAGCGCTCCTCGGCGCGCACCGCCAGCGTCTCGACGTCGAGTGCACGCGGCGAACCGTTGTGGGTGACGACGATCTGGTCGAACGCCGGTTCCAGCGCCGCGAGGATCCCGTCGACGTCCTTGTCCCCCATCACCGACACCACCGCGACCAGGAAGCGGAAGTCGAATTCGGTCTGCAGCGCATCGGCCAGCGCGGCGGCCCCTGCTGGATTGTGCGCGGCGTCGACGAACACGGTCGGCGCACTGCGCAGCCGCTCCAGCCGGCCGGGACTGGCGGCGGCCGCGAAACCGGCCCGGACCGCGTCGAGGTCGAGTTGGCGCTCCGCCCCCGCGCCGAAGAACGCCTCGACCGCCGCGAGGGCGAGTACCGCGTTGTGGGCCTGGTGTTCACCGTGCAGCGGCAGGAAGATCTCCGGGTACACACCGCCGAGCCCTTGCAGTTCGAGGACCTGGCCGCCGACGGCGACCTGGCGGGACAGCACGGCGAATTCGGAGTCCTCGCGCGCGACCGCGGCGTCCGCGCGGACCGCCTCGGCCAGCAGCACCTCCATCGCCTCGGGCGCCTGCCGCCCGATCACCGCGACCGTGTCGGTCGGCACCAGGTCGTCGGGTTGGCGGGTGATGATGCCGGCCTTCTCCCCCGCGATCTCGGCGACCGTGTCCCCGAGGTAGTCGGCGTGGTCGATGCCGATCGGGGTGATCACCGCGACCGGAGCGTTGACGACGTTGGTGGCGTCCCACCGGCCGCCCATGCCGACCTCCACCACCGCGACGTCGACGGGTGCGTCGGCGAACGCGGCGAAGGCCATCGCCGTGAGCACTTCGAACTTGCTCAGCCGCGGGCCGCCCGCCGCCTCGGACTGCTCATCGACCATCTGGACGAACGGTTCGATCTCGCGGTAGACCTCGACGTAGCGGGCCGGCGAGATCGGTTCACCGTCGATGGCGATGCGCTCGACCGCTGACTGCAGGTGCGGGCTGGTGGTGCGGCCGGTCCGCCGGCTGAGCGCGGTGAGGAGCGCGTCGATCATCCGGGCCACCGACGTCTTGCCGTTGGTGCCGGCGATGTGGATCGACGGATAGCCGCGCTGAGGCGAGCCGAGCATCTCGAGCAGTGCGCTGATCCGCGCGGTGCTCGGCTCGATCCTGGTCTCCGGCCAGCGGGTGTCGAGCAGGTGCTCGACCTGCAGCAACGCGGCGATCTCGTCGGGCGTCGGCTCGGGACGTGTCATTGCTGAGACGGCAGTCCGGCCAGGCGGGCGTTGATCCGCTCGACCTCCTCGCGCGCCACCTGCCGGCGGGCGCGGATCTTGTCGACCACCTCCGCGGGCGCCTTGGCGAGGAACGCGTCGTTGCCCAGTTTCGCGGTCGTCCCCTTGAGTTCCTTCTCCGCGGCCGCGAGGTCCTTCTCGAGCCGGCGGCGTTCGGCGGCGACGTCGACGGTGCCGGAGGTGTCCACCTCCACCACGACGGTCCCTGCGGACAGCCGCACCTCGACCGACGCCGACGCGGTGAAGCCCTCACCGGCATCGGTCAGCCAGGCGAGGGCGCGCACGGCGGGCACGTGGTCGTCCAGACCGGCAGGCCCGATGTCGGACAACCGGGCCGGCACCCGCTGCCGGTCGGCCAGCCCCTGATCGCTGCGGAACCGGCGCACCTCGGTGATCAACTTCTGGGTGTCCGAGATCCCTTGCGCCGCAGCGGAATCCAGTGCGAAGCCGGACGGCTCCGGCCAGTCCGCGATCACCAGCGACTCGCCACCGGTCAGCGTCTTCCACAGCACCTCGGTGACGAACGGCATCACCGGGTGCAGCAGCTTGAGCAGCGTGTCCAGCACGGCCGCAAGCACCGCGGTGGTGTGCGAAACACCCTCGTTCAGTTGTACTTTCGCGAGCTCGACGTACCAGTCGCAGAACTCGTCCCAAGCGAAGTGGTACAGCGATTCGCAGGCCCGGCTGAACTCGTAGGCGTCGAAGGCGGTGTCGACCTCCGCGCGGACCTCCTCGAGCCGGCCGAGGATCCACCGGTCGGCGTCGGTGAGCGCCGCGATGTCGGGCAGCGGCGCCGGGGCGGCGCCGTTCATCAACGCGAATCGCGTGGCGTTGAACAGCTTCGTGGCGAAGTTGCGCGAGGCGCGCGCGTGGTCCTCGCCGATCGCCAGGTCCCCGCCGGGACTGGCGCCGCGGGCGAGCGTGAAGCGCAGCGCATCGGCGCCGAAGGCCTCCACCCAGTCGAGTGGGTCGATGCCGTTGCCGCGGGACTTGCTCATCTTGCGGCCGTGTTCGTCGCGGATCAGGCCGTGCAGGAAGACGTTCTCGAACGGCACATTCGCCGTGCGCTGCCCGTCGAGAGTGATCGCGGGGTCGTCGGAGACGAAAGTGCCGAACATCATCATCCGCGCCACCCAGAAGAACAGGATGTCGTACCCGGTGACCAGCACCGTGGTCGGATAGAACTTCTCCAGTTCCGGTGTGCGGTCGGGCCATCCCATGGTCGAGAACGGCCACAGCGCCGACGAGAACCAGGTGTCGAGGACATCGGGGTCCTGTTCCCAGCCCTCCGGCGGGGTCTCGTCCGGTCCGACGCAGACGGTCTCTCTGTCGGGCCCGTGCCAGATCGGGATGCGGTGGCCCCACCACAACTGCCGGGAGATGCACCAGTCGTGCATGTGGTCCACCCAGGCGAACCAGCGGGGTTCCAGGCTGGGCGGGTGAATCACGGTGTGCCCGTTGCGCACAGCATCGCCTGCGGCCTTCGCCAGCGCCTCGACCTTGACCCACCACTGCAGTGACAGCCGCGGCTCGATCGGCTCGCCGCTGCGTTCGGAGTGCCCGACGCTGTGCAGGTAGGGCCGCTTCTCGGCGACGATGCGGCCCTGGTCGGCCAGCGCCTCGCGCACCTTGACCCGCGCCTCGAACCGGTCCATCCCGTCGAATTGCGTGCCGGTGCCGGCGATCCGGCCCTTGGTGTCCATGATCGAGGGCATCGGCAGCGAATGCCGCAGCCCGATCTCGAAGTCGTTGGGGTCGTGGGCGGGGGTCACTTTGACCGCGCCCGTGCCGAATTCGGGATCGACGTGGGCGTCGGCGACGATGGCGAGCCGGGTGTCGAGGAACGGGTGCGGCAGCGTGGTGCCGACCAGGTGGCGGTAGCGCTCGTCGTCGGGGTGCACGGCGATCGCGGTGTCGCCGAGCATGGTCTCCACCCGCGTGGTGGCGACGATGATGTGCGGTTCGTCGTCGTCCATCGAGCCGTAGCGGAACGACACCAGCTCACCCTCGACGTCTTCGTATTTGACCTCGAGGTCGCTGATCGCGGTCTCCAGCACGGGCGACCAGTTGACCAGGCGCTCGGCCTGGTAGATCAGCCCGGCGTCGTAGAGCTTCTTGAAGATGGTCCGCACCGCGCGGGACAGGCCGTCGTCCATGGTGAACCGGTCCCGGCTCCAGTCGACGCCGTCGCCGAGCCTGCGCATCTGAGCACCGATGGTGCCGCCGGACTCCCGCTTCCAGTCCCACACCTTGTCGATGAACAACTCGCGGCCGAAGTCCTCTTTGGTCTTGCCGTCGACCGCGAGTTGCTTCTCCACCAGCGTCTGGGTGGCGATGCCGGCGTGGTCCATACCGGGCAGCCACAGCACCTCGAAACCCTGCATCCGCTTGCGCCGGGTCAGCGCGTCCATCAGCGTGTGGTCGAGCGCGTGGCCCATGTGCAGGCTGCCGGTCACGTTCGGCGGCGGCAGCACGATCGAGTACGCCGGCTTGTCACTCGCCGGATCGGCGGTGAAGTACCCGGCGTCCACCCACCCCTGGTAGATGTCGGCCTCCACCGCCCCCGGCTCCCACGATTTGGGCAGGGTTTCGGCGTGGGCGTCAGGGGTGGCGGTCACCCGTCAATTCTAGGGAGCGACGACACCGCCTACCGCCCGGGTCCCGACCGTGCTCAGGCCAGCCGCGAGGTCTCCAGCGACACACCGGCCGCGGGGAACCGCGCGAGCAGTGCGTCGCCCATCGCCGCCGCGGGGGTGAGCACACCGCGCAGGTCGGACAGCTTGTCGCGGTCGAGGGCCAGCGCCAGACCGCACTCCCCGAGCAGCACCGAGGTGGCCTTGTAACCGGGGTCACCCCGCTGCGACATGCGTGCCACATAACGCGCGCCCGTGGTGGTCGTGGTGTAGGTCTCGACGGTGTAGTGCCCGTTCTCGCGGGTCTGCTCGCTGGGGCCGGTGCCGGGCGCGGGCAGGACGCGGTCGATGAGCTTGCGCGGCACCCGGTGGAAGTAGCGCGACCCGAGGCCCATGACCGCGGCGCTGCCCGCGGTGGACAGCGCGGCGATGGCGGGTGCGATCGGTGTCCGTCCGGTGCTCATCACCTCGGAGTATTCGAGCCTGCGCCCGTACGCGTAGCCCAGCAGCGCGTTGCTGCGCCTGACGATGCGGGTGTTCGGGCCGGCCATGGCGAACGCCGCCGTCCAGTACCCGGACAGTTCCGGCGCGATCTCGGCGCCGCGCCGCCAGCGCATGTCGGGCTGGGCGCCGAGTTCCGGTTCGGCGCCGCGGTCCGGCGACAGGGTGTAGGGGTCGGTCATCTGGCGCCGCGCTTCGGGGTCCGTGGAGGCGGTGTTGAGGACTTCGAGAATCGAGGCCAGCGTGCCGCCGGACGCCCCGCCCGCGAAGGAACGCACCACCATGCTGGTGTCGCCGAGCTCGCCCTCCCCGTCCTCGGCCACCTTACGGTGCAACGCGTAGACCGTGAGATCCGAAGGGATGGAATCGAATCCGCAGGCGTGCACGATGCGGGCGCCGGTGTCCACGGCCTGCTTGTGGTGGTGGTCGATGCTGTCGCGGACGAACATCGTCTCGCCGGTCAGATCGGCGTAGTCGGTGCCGGCGGCGGCGCAGGCGGCGACCAAGGGCAGCCCGTACTTGGTGTAGGGCCCCACGGTGGTGATGACCACGCGGGTGCGGGCGGCGAGCGCGTCGAGTGTCGAGGGCTGCGCGGCGTCGGCGGTGATCAGTTCCCAGTCGGCGGCCTTCGGCCCCAGCGACTCGCGCACCGTGAGCAGTTTGTCCTGCGAGCGGCCGGCCAGCGCGATCCGGGCGCCGGCACCGTGCTCGGCCAGGTATTCGGCGGTCAGTTTCCCGACGAACCCGGTTGCTCCGTAGACGACGATGTCGAATTCACGCTGCTCTGCGGGACTCATGGCTGCGACGCTACCCGAGCAGTTCGGGCAGCTCGACGTCCCGCCCGAGCACGTGCCGGGCCAGGAACGCGAATACGACCTCGTACCAGAGCTTGGCGTGCTGGGGCGCCAGCACCCAGTGGTTCTCCGACGGGAAGTAGAGGAACCGGTGCGGTGCGGCACCCGAGTCGTCGGCGGGCAGGCGTGACTTGGTGAGCAACTCGTACCAGAGCCGCAGCGCCTCGCCGATCGGCACCCGGTAGTCCTTGTCGCCGTGGATCACCAGCATCGGCGTGGCGATGTCCTCCACGAACAGGTGCGGTGAATTGCGTTGTGCCATATCAGGTGTCATCTCGCGCGCCCACCAGTAGGCGCCGTCGGTGGTGGCGCCGAACTGATCGAGCGCCCACAGGCTGGCGTGGGTGACGATCGCGTCGAACCGGTCGGTGTGCCCGGCGATCCAGTTCGCCATGTATCCGCCGAACGACCCGCCCATCACCGCGGCGCGGGTGCCGTCGATGCGCGGGTCGGCGACCGCCGCGTCGGTGGCGGCCATCAGGTCCGTGTAGGGCGCCTCGCCCCACGCACCCCAGCCGCGCTGGATGAAGTCCTGGCCGTAGCCGGTGGACAGCGCCGGGTCGGGCAGCAGCACGGCGTAACCCTGTGCCACCATCAGCCACGGATTCCACCGCCAGTGCCAGGCGTTCCAGCTGGCGAGCGGCCCCCCGTGAACCCAGAGCAGCAGCGGCGCCGGGTGGTTGCCGTCGGCGCCGTCGGGCAGGGCGAGCCACGACCGCACCGCGGCGCCGTCGGGCGCGGTGGCGGTGAGCTCGGTCAGCGTGCCCGGAAGCGTCGGGGCGTCGACGGTGGGCAGGACGGTGACCGTGCCGTCGGGTCCGATGCGCACCGGGTGTGGCGGGGTGGCGTAGCTGTGGCGGATCGCGTAGACGACACCGCCGGGGGCGGTGATGACGTCGGTGTAGGTGTGGTCGTCGTCGGTCAGCGCCGTCACCGCGCCGGTGTCCGGGTCGACCAGGTAGATCGGTCCGCGCCCGTTGTCGTCGGCGGTGACGACCAGCGTCGCACCGTCGCGGCTCCAGGTGACCGACGTCGGCCAGCGGTCCCAGTCGGCGGTCAGTTCCCGCATCTGTTCTCCGAACCGCATGCAGCACAGGGTTATCCGTGGCGCCAGCAGTGGGGTGGAGATCGTCTCGCGGGTGAACGCCACCGCGCTGCCGTCCGGGGAGATCGCGGGATGGCCCAGGTCCGCCCCGGGATCGTCGGCGAGAGTGCTGCGCTCCCCGCTGCCGACCTCGACGCGCACCAGCGAGTCGCGCAGCGCCGCCCCGGCGGACGGGTTCTGCCAGGAGGTGACGAGAAAACTGCCGTCGTCGCTGAGGTCGACGCCGGCGTCGCGCAGACCGCCACCGGGCCTGGGGGTGAGATCGCGGCCGTCGGCGGCGTCGAGCAGATGCGGTTGATCGGGTCCGAGGTCGTGATCCCAGGAGCGCACCGGGTAACCGCTGTGCAGGATGGCGGAGACCTTGTTGTCTTTGCGCATCCCACGCAGCCTCTTGTCGTCGTCGAGGTCGGCGGCCGAGGCCATCAGCGGTGCGCTCACCACCGTGACCCCCGCGGCACGGGCGCAGTGCACGCCTGACACGCCGCCTGGCGGGGCGAGTTCCTCGACCGCTTCTCCACTCTGCGCGGGCAGCCGCCACAGCGCCGTGGGCGGCGGGTCCCCGTCCTTGCCTGCGTCCTTGGTGGGACGCGAGGCGAGGAACAGCAGATCACCGCCGGGGGTGAACACGGGTGCCCGCTCCCCTTTGGCGCCGCGGGTGAGGCGGCGGGCGGGCCGGAGCCCTTCGGGGTCGAGCTCCCAGATCGCGGTGACGAACGCGGTGCGCTCGTCGTCGAGTTCGCTGATCGTCGTCACCACCCGCGACCCGTCGGGAGACACCGCGAGCCCGGACACCCGCGGCAGTGCGAGGTAGGCGTCGAGATCGGCGAACGGGGAGGGCGCAGTGTCGGGCATGACTTCAAGTAGGTAGCACACCCGTGCGGGTTAGGTTCGACCCATGTCGCAGCCCATCCTCGTCGTCGGCGCGGGTATCGCCGGTCTGGCCACCGCCGTGGCGTTGCAGCGGATCGGTCAGCCGGTGACGGTCGTCGAGGAGAAGGAGGACACCTCCGCCGGGGCCGGCATCAGCGTCTGGCCCAACGCGCTGGCCGCTCTCGACGCATTCGGCCTCGGGGACGCGGTGCGCGCCTCCGGCGGCCGGGTGACCGCAGGGGCGCTGCGCTGGCAGGACGGTGCGTGGTTGCGCCGGCCCTCGGCCGACCGGATGGTGCGCTCGCTGGGTGAACCGCTGGTGGTGACCCGGCGCGCCGACCTGACCGGGATCCTCGCCGACGCGCTGGCGCCCGGCACCGTGCAGGGCGGGGTCGCCGCCCGCGGGATCGACACGACGCCCGGCGGGGTTCGCGTGACGCTGTCGGACGGTTCGGTGCGCGAGGCGGCTGCGGTGATCGGCGCCGACGGCGTCGGCTCGATGGTGGCCCGTCACCTCAACGGATCGCTGCGGCACCGCTACGCCGGGTACACCGCATGGCGGGGTATCGCGAACCATCGTCTCGACCCGGAGCTGGCCGGGCAGACACTCGGGGCGGGCACCGAGGTCGGTCACGTCCCGCTGGGGCCCGACCACACCTACTGGTTCGCCACCGAACGCACCGCCGAGGGCGGCTCGACACCGCAGGGTGAGCTCGACCATCTGCGGCGGAAGTACCGCGGCTGGGCCGAGCCGATCCCGTCCCTGCTGGCGGCCACGGCCGCGGACGAGGTGCTGCGCAACGACCTCTACGACCGTGACCAGGCGCGGATCTGGTCGCGAGGGCCGGTGACGCTGGTCGGCGACGCGGCTCATCCGATGCGGCCGCATCTGGGGCAGGGTGGCTGTCAGGGCCTCGAGGATGCGGCCGTGCTGGCGCGGTTCGTGGCGATCGAGAGCGACGTGGTGACCGCCTTCGGTCGTTTCGCACACTTCCGGCGAGCCAGGGTGCGGGCGCTCGTGCGGGAGTCGAAACTCATCGGACGGGTCGTCAATCTCCGCCCCGCCATCCTGAGCGCGCTGGCGAGCAGGGCGACGGTGGCAATTCCCGAGGTTGCGGTGGGCCGGCATCTCGCGTCGATCGCGGCGCGCTCGGCCTTCACCCTCCCGGGATGACGCGACGGGCGAGGGTCAACGCCGCGGAGTCAGCGGGCCCAGCACGGTCGAGCACACTTGCTTGAGGTCGATGAGCCCGAGGACGCTGCCCGAGCGGATCGCGGCGCAACCGGTGGCCGGACGGGGTGCGGCGGCGGGTGCGACGACCCGCGGGGCCGCAGGCGTGTTCCACACCGCGGCGCTGGCGGCGACCCCGCGCGGACCGCACTTCGGCCAGGCCTTGAGCCCCTGGGTGGCGAGCACGCGTTCGGCGACCTGGATCTGCTCGCCGCGCGATGCGGTGGCCGGATTGCCGCGCCCGCCGTGGGAGGCCCAGGTGGCCGGCTTGAACTGCAGGCCGCCGTAGTGACCGTTGCCGGTGTTCGTCGACCAGTTGCCGCCCGATTCGCACTGCGCGATGGCGTCCCAGTTGACCGAGTCGGCACTCGCCGTGGCCGACGACAGGAACATCGGGACCAGCGCGAACGCGGCGCCGATGGCGGTGAGCCAGATTCCCCGGGTGAGAGCGTGACGGATGTTCTTCATGTTGCGGTCCTTCCCCGACCGTGTGACACCAGGACCGCGGTGGAAGGACTGCGTTCTCCCGCAGCGGTTATCCAGGGTGTCGGGTGACGGACATCACGTGTTACCAGGGTTGCGAAAGTTTTAGTCGTTGCTTATCTGACGTAAGAGGCCTATGAGAGCAAAGGGGCGGCACCAGCGGTGCCGCCCCTCTCTGCTTCTCGACGTGCGTCAGCCACGCCCACCGCAGGTCGGCCATGCTCCGATGCCCTGACTCTGCAGAACGTTCTCGGCCACGCGGATCTGCTCCTCGCGCGAGGCGTTGTGCGGCGAACCCGAGCCGCCGTTGGACTGCCAGGTGCTCATCGTGAACTGCAGGCCACCGTAGTAACCGTTACCGGTGTTGATCGCCCAGTTACCGCCCGACTCGCACGCGGCGACGGCGTCCCAGTTGACGCCGCTGTCCGCATTCGCGGTGCCGGCGCCCAGCGCCATCGGAGCCACAGCGAGTGCCCCGGCAAAGGTGGCCAGCCCAAGCGTCTTGCGGATGTTCTTCAACTTCTGTCCTTTCGACAAGCGCGCGCCATCGGCGCCCGGCATGCGGGCGCGCCGCCTGAAGCACAGGCTGGGAGAGCTGGGCCGCACCGTCTCGGTCAGGTGCGACATGGGGAGCTCGACATGCTCCGCCGGGACTTCAGCCCGACGTCCGCTGGGCGATCACGCCGTCCGCGGCCCCACTCACGCGCAGGTTCGTGGTTTGGAGTTATTTGCTCCGGGTCAGGAGCTGTCGAGGACGCTACAAAGACCTCGCCCAGAAGTCATATCCACCGAACGCCGACCCACTGCAGATAACGGGACGATCACGAACGGCTGTGAACCCTCTAATTCGCAGGTCAGCGCACGATCTTCGAGGCGGCCGCAGACGTCCGCGCCCCATCGTTTTCGTGAGTCAAATCACCGTGTTTTTGTGAGCTGGACCACGCCGCTTGAGGTTTGACCAGCGCAAATGTGGTCAAGGGGCGGCTCGCAGGCATCCGGCGGGCACGCGGGCGGAGAACCGGTTCGCTCGCTTGAACGGTCCGACGGATCGCTCATAGATACCCCAAAGTCTCTGCCGCACAGTCTCATTGAGAGTAAACACTCCGCAACGGGAGGTCCGGGCCCGGGCAGCGCGGTCCCGAGATATGTTGTAGCACAATAGGTCACGCTGCATCGACCGAGACCCTGTCGCTCCGCCGCACCCGCCTTACGCGCGCGAAAGGGCCCACACCGGCCGTGACACGACATTTTTCACGCAACGCCGGCAATTCGTGACCGCGGATCCGACGAAATCGGAGCACGCCGGTGCCCCGGAATCCGAACTGCGCCACAGTATCTGAGCTGGGTTACCCGGTAAACGGCGCCCACGATGGCATTGATCGGAACTATTTCCGAGCCGATGATCACGAAGTGGTGAATGGCGCATTTGCGGGGGAATTCCGCCGCATTGCGTATCAGGCCTACATTAGGGCGCGAAACGACAATTTGCTGAGGTGATCAGCCGACGCCGGGCAGATCGGCCGGGGTGTTCGCGTTGGTCAGCGCCCGCTGTTCGGGCATGACGATCCGCTGGGTGTCGACGGTGTCCACCAGGGCCCGCATGCTGCGCTCGCCGGCGGCCACGAGATCCGCGATGTGGCCGGCGAGCGAGGTGCGGTACACACCCGCCAGATAATGGTCGCGGCCGTCCCACGGCAGCACGACGTCGACGCCGAGCCGTTCGGCGGGCACCACGAGATCATCGACGAAGTCCATCGTCAGATACGGCAGATCCACGGCGCAGACGAACGCCCACTGGCACCCGGCCTCGGCGGCCGCACGCAGTCCCCGCCCAGTCGCCAGCAGTGGCCCCACCCCGCGCACCTCGTCGCGCAACACCTGGGCAGGCAGGTTCGGCAGGGGCTGGCCAGGGGCGGCGATCACGAATACCGGCGCGCACCGTCGGCCGACCGTCGTCACCACGTGCTCGACGAGTGTGGTGGGTCCTGACGGGCCGTCGATGACCACCGTCGCCTTGTCGCGTCCCATGCGGCGGGACGCCCCGCCCGCCAGCACGACCGCGGCCAGCGGTATGGGTGACGTCGCCCCCGGGATCACCTGGGTGACGTTAGTCGACGGTCCAGGTGTCCTTGCCGCGAAGCAGCGATTGCAGCGCCGCCGTGTCGTGCGGCTTGGCGTCGCGCGCCGACCGGACCTGATCGCGGGCGGCGTCGTCGTAGGTGGGCCGGTTGACCTGCCGGAAGATGCCCATCACCATGTGCTCGAGGTTCTGCTCGCTCAGCCGGGACAACGCGAACGCGTACGCCGGATCGTCGACCTCGGCGTTGTGCACCACGATCTCGTCGGCCGACACGTCGGCGGTCTTGGCGACCTCCAGGCCGTAGCCGGATTTCACGACGCAGTACTCCCCGTCGGCGCCGAAGGTGATCGGTTCACCGTGGCGGACGTTGATCAGGCGCTCCTCGGCGCCCTCTTTACGCAGTGCGTCGAACGAGCCGTCGTTGAAGATCGGGCAGTCCTGCAGGATCTCGACCAGGGCGGCGCCGCGGTGCTGGGCCGCGGCTCGCAACACCTCGGAGAGTCCCTTGCGGTCGGAGTCCAGCGCGCGGCCGACGAACGTGGCCTCGGAACCGAGCGCCAGCGAGACGGGGTTGAACGGGTAGTCCAGCGAACCCATGGGCGTCGACTTCGTGACCTTGCCGACCTCGGACGTCGGCGAGTACTGGCCCTTGGTCAGGCCGTAGATCCGGTTGTTGAACAGCAGGATCGTGATGTTGATGTTGCGGCGCAGCGCGTGGATCAGGTGGTTACCACCGATGGACAGGGAGTCCCCGTCACCGGTGACGACCCACACCGACAGGTCCGGACGCGCCAGCGCGAGGCCGGTCGCGATGGTCGGCGCGCGGCCGTGGATCGAGTGGAAGCCGTAGGTCTCCAGGTAGTACGGGAAACGGCTCGAGCAGCCGATGCCGCTGACGAACGCGATGTTCTCGCGGCGCAGACCCAGTTCGGGCAGGAAGTTGCGGATCGTGTTGAGGATGACGTAGTCACCGCACCCGGGGCACCAGCGCACCTCCTGGTCGCTGGTGAAGTCCTTGCCCTTCTGAGGCTGGTCGGTGGTGGGCACCCCCGCCGTCTTGGACAGTGGGGTCAAGCTCAGATCCGTACCGATCAGGTCAGTCATGTGTCCGCTCCCACGCCAGCCCCCACGGTGGCCGCAGCCAGCCGCGCGAACGTGGCCTTCTCGTTTTCCTTGTCTCCCAGTGTGCCGTCGATCGCCGCATCGATGATGCCTTCGACCTCGTCAGCCAGGAATGCCATGCCCTCGACCTTGGTCACCGACTGGACGTCGGCCAGGTAACGCGCGCGCAGCAGCAGCGCCAACTGCCCCATGTTCATCTCCGGCAACACGAGCTTCGGATACCGCGCGAGCACGTCACCGAGGTTGGCCGGGAACGGGTTCAGATGCCGCAGATGCGCGTGGGCGACCTTGATGCCCTTACGCCGGGCGCGGCGGCACGCCTCACCGATCGGACCGTAGCTGCTGCCCCACCCGATCAGCAGCAGCTCGGCGTCGCCGGTCGGATCGTCGACCTCGAGGTCGGGCACGGTGATGCCGTCGATCTTGGCCTGCCGCAACCGAACCATGAGGTCGTGGTTCTTGGGCTCGTAGCTGATGTTGCCGGACCCGTTGGCCTTCTCCAGGCCGCCGATCCGGTGTTCGAGGCCCGCGGTGCCGGGTACCGCGAACTGGCGGGCCAGCGTCTCCGGATCGCGCGCGTACGGCGCGAAGTCCTCGCCGGCCTGCGCGAAGGTGTGGTCGATCCGGTCGTATCCGGCGATGTCGGGGATACGCCACGGCTCGGAACCGTTGGCGATCGCGCCGTCGGACAGGATGATCACCGGGGTGCGGTAGGTCAGCGCGATCCGGGCGGCGTCCAGCGCGATGTCGAAGCAGTCCGACGGCGACCGCGGGGCCAGGACCGCCGCCGGCGACTCGCCGTTGCGGCCGTAGAGCGCCTGCAGCAGATCGGCCTGTTCGGTCTTGGTGGGCAGACCCGTCGACGGGCCGCCACGTTGCACGTCGATGACGACCAGCGGCAGTTCGGTGATCACCGCAAGGCCGATCGCCTCGGACTTGAGCGCCACACCGGGACCCGAGGTGCTGGTGACGCCGAGCGCGCCGCCGTAGGACGCGCCGATGGCGGCGCCGATACCGGCGATCTCGTCCTCGGCCTGGAAGGTGAGCACGTTGAAGTTCTTGTGCTTGGACAGCTCGTGCAGGATGTCCGACGCGGGGGTGATCGGGTAGGTGCCCAGCACCACCTGGGTGTCGGCCAGCACACCGGCCGCCACGATGCCGTAGGCCAACGCGGTGTTACCCGAGATCTGCCGGTATTCACCGGACTTGAGCTTGGCCGGCGAGACCTCGTAGGTCGTGGCGAACGCCTCGGTGGTCTCGCCGAAGTTCCAGCCGGCCTTGAGCGCCAGCACGTTCGCCGCGGCGACGTCGGGCTTGCGGGCGAACTTCTCCTTGATAAACGCTTCGCTCTGGTGCAGTTCGCGGCCGTACATCCACGACAGCAGGCCGAGCGCGAACATGTTCTTCGCGCGCTGGCCGTCCTTCTTCGACGCACCGATCTCCTCGACGGCGCCGAGGGTCAGCGTGGTCATCGGCACGGCCTGCACGACGTAGTCGGACAGTTCGTCGGTCTCCAGCGGGTTGGCGTCGTACCCGACCTTGGCCAGGTTGCGCTTGGTGAACTCGTCGGAGTTGGCGATGATCAGCCCGCCGCGCGGCAGGTCGGAGACATTGGCCTTGAGCGCCGCCGGGTTCATCGCGACCAGCACGTCGGGCCGGTCGCCCGCGGTGAGGATGTCGTAGTCGGCGATCTGGATCTGGAACGACGAGACGCCGGGCAGGGTGCCCTGAGGAGCGCGGATCTCGGCGGGATAGTTCGGCTGTGTCGCGAGGTCGTTGCCGAACAGCGCCGCCTCGGACGTGAACCGGTCGCCCGTGAGCTGCATGCCGTCACCGGAGTCACCGGCGAATCGGATGACGACCTTCTCGAGCTTCTGCCGCGGTGCGGCGCCGTTGCCGTTCAGCCCCATCCCCCTGCCTTTCCCACTGTCAGCAGCGGGTCCACCAGTTCGCGGGCGCTACGGCGCGCCGTCGGCGGACGACCCACATACGTTCCGAATAGAAGTTGATGTCACTCTTAGTACCGATTATTGCACTCTTCTTAGGTAAGCCGATACCACACGTCACACCGCCACGCCGGGCAGGGTTGACGAAATGCGCTGTTCAGCAGGGTGAAGCCGGCCCCCAAGACGGAATTGTGTGGTCTTCGTCACGTTTGGAGAACGCGATTCTCCTAAGAAAATGTTACCCACCGGTAGCTGTGGGCTAGCACCACATCTACGGCTGTCGGCCGCTGCGGGGCGACGCGTGGCGGCGTTCGTTCCACCGGAACCGGAACATGAGGATCTGACGGTGGGCACGCCACCCGACCGACAGCGGGTCGCGCCAGGCCGGCGTGCGTGCCCAGTCGGAATCACCATCCATGCCTCAATTGTGCAGATCCGCACGCTGTTGGCACGCCGGCGCGCATGTGACGTCGGCATCGGATCGGTGAACAGTGTGTTGCGGATCGGCGGCTCAGGTCTTGAACCGCCCGGCGAAGCCGCGCAGCGGCAGGTCGGCGCTCGTGAGTAGTCCGGGTGGGGCGGCGACGACGGAGGCGATGGCGTTCAGCGCGGGCAACCCGGTGACGGTCATGCCGATCGAGGCGAACGATGCGGGATCGGACAGGTCCACCCCGGGCCTCGGGAAGATCATGTGCTTGTTGTAGATGCACGGATCCCCCTTGATCTGCGTGATGTAGCAGCCCTTGATGTCCCAGCTGGGGTCGGTGTGCGGGGTCATCTGCCACTCGAGGTGCGTCTCGACACGCGGCACACCGTCGACCATCCCCTGGTACTTGATGTAGTTGCCGCCGAGCGAACCCTTCGGCAGCTGGTACCACCCGAGATCGACGTCTCTGGTGCAGGCGCCGAGTTCGTAGGAGAAGCTGACCTCGTCGAGTTCGAGGCCGAAGCAGTCGGCCATCATCAGCACGCTGTCGGCGAAGACGCGGGTGTACTTCTCCAGCTTGCCCGGGATCTCCGGATCGTCGACCGGTTGCCCGTACCCGACCTCGATCCACGTGTCCCTGCTGTGGTGGCACGACACGTCGACCGACTCGATGGTCGTGACGTTCTCGATCTCGGCGACGTCGGCGGAGCACACGACGCCGAGGATCTGGTTCACGCCGGGGTTCATACCGGTGCCGTAGAAGGTGGCGCCGCCCTTCTCGCAGGCCTCCGCCAGCAAGTGCGACACCGGCCTGCCCGACGGGTGCGGGTGGTTGTGGTCGCGGTGCCAGCCGGTGATCCAGTCGGCGGTCGTGACGATGTCGATGCCCGCCTCGAGCACCTTGACGTAGAGATCCTCGTCGGGGAACACGCCGTGAAACGTCAGGACGTCGGGTCGTGCGGCGATGATCTCGTCCACGGAGCCGGTGGCGGTCACGCCGATCGGGTCCACCCCGGCGATCTCACCGGCGTCGCGGCCCACCTTCTCCGGTGTGTAACAGTGCAATCCGACGAGTTCGAGGTCCGGCCGGTGTTGCAGTCGCCTGATCATCTCGGTACCCACGTTGCCAGTGGCCACCTGGAAGACCCGGATCGGTGCGCTCATGTGAACTCAGCCCTTCTGTAGTGCCGCGTGGACGTCGGCGGCGCTGCCACCGATGCCGTCCGGGTAGAACTGCTTGGCCCACGTGCGGATCGCGGTGAACCCCTCGTACTCGGCGGTGGCCAGCGCCGGCGGGTCGGAATAGCGCTGGTGTGACCAGATGTGGATGTCCTGGGCGAACTGGCGGATGACCTCCTCGCCGAAACTGCGAGCCTTGTCCGCGGCGCGCTGGTCGTCCCGGCCCGGTGTGCGCCCGATGTAGACCATGAAGCGGACGTCGGAGGTGCGTTCGTCGACGGGGGTGACCGCCGAGATCGTGCGGTTGTCGACCATCCCCCAACTCTTGGTCACAGCGATGCCCAGCCCGCCGTTGATGGCCTCGACGCCGCTGCGCACCTCGTCGATCGACTGCCCCTCGTCGCCCTCGAAGGTGATGGTGAAGTCGACGTAGGACACGGGTGCGGCGAAGTCGTGGCGGGTGAACACGGGGACGATCGGGGTCTGGTGCACGAACTTGAAATGCGCGAAGTCGACCCCGTTCTCGAGCACGTACTGCGGGTGCATCTCCAGCGACTGGCGGAACAGCCGCTGTTGCGGGTAGTAGTCGGCGGCGCTGCGGCCGTCGGCGAACGAGGCGAAGACGTCGGGGGCGTCGAAGTAGGGGTCGCGTCCCTCGACGTCGTGCCAGATCCAGATGGCGTCGTTGCGCTCGACCACCGGGTAGACGGTCATCCGCCGGCCGCGGTTGGGCCGGTCCTGGTACGGGATGCAGACGTTGCGGCCCTCGGCGTTCCACTGCCAGCCGTGGAACGGGCACTGGATGACCTCGTCGACGACGTGGCCGCCGTGCCCGAGGTGTGCGCCGAGGTGTTCGCAGTAGGCGTTCATGACGGTGACGCGGCCCGACTGTGCGCGCCAGGCCACCATCTCCTCGCCGAAGTAGTGCATGGCGCGGACCTCGCCGACGCGGACCTCGTCCGACCACGCCACGCAGAACCAGCCGGTCGGCTTCATCGACAGCGGCGGTTTGGCCATTGGACAACAATCACAGAGGGCTCTACGATTCGTCAAGTGGCGGAGTTGACCCGGCGTACGAACCGGCGAGGACAGGCCACCCGGGAAGCGATGCTGGACGCCGCGCTGCGCACGCTGGCCACGGGTGATGCCACCGCGGCGTCGGCCAACCGCATCGCCAAGGACGCCGGCGCCACGTGGGGTGCGGTGAAGTACCAGTTCGGAGACATCGACGGGCTCTGGGCCGCGGTGCTCGAGCGGACCGCCGAGCGCCGGGGACAACTCGCACCCGCACTCTTCGCCACAGCGCTGATCAGCAGGTCGAGGACCACGCCCGAGGCGCCGCTGCGGGAGCGTGTCGCCGCCATCATCGACGTGCTCTTCGACGGGCTGTCCGCCCCGGACTCCCGGGCCATCGAGACGCTGCGCGCATCGCTGCCGCGCGACGGGGTCGAACTCGAGCGGCTGTACCCGCGGACCGCGGCCGAACTGCAGTCGTGGGGCCAGAGCTGGATCGAGGCCTGCCAGACCGCATTCGCCGACGTCGACGTCGACCGGGAGCGCGTCCGCGAGGTCGCGTCGTTCATCCCCGGCGCGATGCGCGGGCTCGTCTCCGAGCGCCAACTCGGTTCGTACTACGACCTCGACCTCGCCCGGCGTGGACTGACCAACGCCATCGTCGCCTACCTGCGGCCGGCCGGCCACGGAGCCGGCTGAGCATCCGTCACCACCGCGTCACCCCGGGGGTGGGCGCGTCGTGGGCCTCGGGCGGGTACCGCACCACCATGCCTGCGCTCCGCACCGCCGCGGCCGCCGCGCTCGGCGTTCTCCTGGTCGGTGCGTGCGCCTCCGAACAGTCCGCGCAGCAGCCGCCGGCGTCGCCCGCCACCGCGACCACCACCGGATTACTGCCGCCGGGGGTGCCGACCGAGGGCAGCCGCCCGCCCACCGCGGGTCTACCGCCGCCGGCCGAGCCGCAGAGTGCGCCACCACCGACCGCACCCGTGCCGGGCCGCATCGTCGCGGTCGGAGCGCAACCGGAGGGCATCGTCGTCGACGCGCGCACCCGTACGGTCGCCGTGCTCACCCGCAAACCGAACGAACTGGTCCTGCTCGACGCCGACACCGCCGAGGTGACCGTCCGCACCGCACTACCCGGTTTCGGACGTCACCTGCAACTGGCCCGGCCCGGCGGCCCCGTGCTGGTTCCCGTGGAGAGCGCCGACGCGCTCGTCCGCGTCGCGCTGCCCGGTGGTGAGGCGCAGCCGCAGATCGTCACCGGCACATTCCCACACGACGCATCGGAGGCCGCCGACGGCACGGTCTTCGTGGCCAACGAACTCGGCGGGACGGTCACCGTCCTGCGTGGTGACGAGATCCTCAGGGTGTTCACCGACAGCGTCCAACCCGCCGGTCTCGCCCCGGTCGGCACCGCGATGGGAATGCTCGACGTCCGCAAGAACGACCTCACCGTCTACGACAGCGAGCGGCTGACCGTCGTCGGCACGACACCCGCGGGCGAGGGACCGACCCATCAGGTCGCCGACCGAAACGGCCGGTTGATCGTGACCGACACCCGGGGCGACGCCGTGCGGGTGTTCGACCCGCTGCCGCAGCCACGCGAGATCGCGGTCGTGGCCCAACCCGGCGGCCCCTACGGCATCACCTACGACCCGACCCGCGACCGCGTGTGGGTGACGTCCTCGGGCACCAACGAGGTCGTCGGGTACGACATGGCCGACGCGACACCGCGGGAGGTGGCGCGGTTCGCCACTGTGCAGAACCCCTACACCGTCGCCGTCGACGCCGCTTCCGGCAGGCTGTTCGTCACCGGCCTCACCGGAGGCGTCGTGCAGATCATCGACGCAACCTCCTAGGCTGGACGCATGGGTCGTGTCACCGCGCGGCGGCGCGTCCACCACGTCACCGCCGACACCAGCGTCGCGCGGCCCGAGACCCTGGTGGTCGAAGAGCCGCTCGAGATTCGCGTCGGCGGTGCGCCGCTCACCGTCACGATGCGCACACCTGGCTCAGATGTCGAACTGGCGCAAGGCTTCCTGCTCACCGAAGGGATCATCGGGCATCGCGACGACGTGCTGACGGTGCGGTACTGCCGCGGTGCGGGCGACGACGGGGTCAACACCTACAACGTGCTCGACGTGACCTTGGCGCCGCACGTGTCCGCACCCAGCCCGGACCTACGGCGCAACTTCTACTCGACCTCCTCGTGCGGGGTGTGCGGCAAGGCCTCGCTGGAGGCCGTGCAACTGATCAGCCGTCACGGTCCCGGAGACGACCCCGCACGCGTCAGCGCCGACACGCTGTCCGCACTGCCCGAGCGGCTGCGGGCGGCGCAGAAGGTGTTCGCGTCCACGGGCGGACTGCACGGCGCCGCGCTGTTCACCGCCGACGGCGAGATGCTCGTCGTCCGCGAGGACATCGGCAGGCACAACGCCGTCGACAAGGTGATCGGCTGGGCGGTGGAGGCCGACCGGATCCCGTTGACGGGTTCGGTGCTGCTGGTCAGCGGCCGCGCCTCGTTCGAACTCACGCAGAAGGCGGTGATGGCGGGCATCCCGATGCTCGCCGCGGTCTCGGCGCCGTCGTCGCTGGCGGTCGACCTGGCCGGCCAGTCCGGGCTCACCCTGGTGGCGTTCCTGCGCGGCCGGTCGATGAACGTCTACACCCGGCCCGACCGCGTCGCCCGCTGATCTCCACCCGATCTCCACGAAACCTCCAAGCTCGGCCCCCTCCGCCTGGCTGACCATCGACATCCGATGGACACCCAGCCAGGAGGTTGCAATGCCGGAAGTACTGATCGCATCCATGTCGCCGATCGGCCACCTCGGACCGCTGCTCAACGTCGCCCGCGGGCTCGTCGACCGCGGCGACCGGGTGACGGTCCTGACCTCGTCCGCGCGCGCCGCCATGATCCGCTCCGTCGGGGCCCGTCCCCGCGCGCTGCCGCCGCAGACCGACATCGATGAGAGCCGGCTCAATGAACGCTTTCCCGGCCGGGCGAACACGTCCGGCATCAACCGGGTCGACTTCGACATCACCAACGTCTTCGTCGCCCCCATGCCGTACCAGGCGGCGGCACTGGCCGAGGCGTTCGCCGAGACCCGCTACGACGCGGTCATCGCCGACGCGATGTTCTTCGGCATCATGCCGTTCCTGCTCGGCGAACCGACCGCCCGCCCGCCGATCCTGGCCTACTCCACCACACCGATGTTCGTCAGCAGCCGCGACACCGCACCCTTCGGGATGGGGTTGGCGCCCTCCTCCACTCCGCTGGGCAGACTGCGCAACTCGGCTCTGACCACGCTCACACACCGGGTGCTCCTGCGTGGTTGTCACCGCGCCGCCGACGAGATCCTGGCCCGGATGGGCAGCCGCCGGCTGCCGACGTTCGTGACCGACGCCGCCCTGCTCGCCGACCGGTTGATCGCCCCGACCGTCCCGGAGTTCGACTACCCGCGCAGCGATCTGCCCGCCCATGTGCGCTACGTGGGCGCCGTGCACCCGGCACGGGCACTGGGGTTCCGTCCCCCGGCGTGGTGGGACGTTCTCGACGGGGGCCGCCCCGTCGTCCATGTCACGCAGGGCACCGTCGACAACGCCGACCCCGGCCGCTTGCTGCTGCCGACCATCGAGGCGCTGGCCGACGAGGACGTCACCGTGGTGGTCACCACCGGCGGCCGAGAACTCGTCGAGCCGTCCGCCGGCTTCCCTCCGAACGTGTTTGTCGCCCAATTCATCCCGCACGATGCGCTGCTTCCGAAGGTCGATGCGATGGTGACCAACGGCGGTTTCGGCGCGGTGCAGCGCGCGCTGTCGCTCGGGGTGCCGCTGGTGGTCGCGGGCGACACCGAGGACAAGCCGGAGGTCGCGGCTCGGGTCGCCTGGTCGGGGGCCGGCATCGACCTGCGCACCGGCACCCCCACGCCTGGTGCGGTCCGCTCCGCGGTCCGCGAACTGCTCGGCGACCCGCGGTATGTGGAGAACGCCCGGCGGCTGGAGGTCGCCTACGCGCGCCGCGACGGCGTCGCCGAGATCGCCGCGGTCATCGACGAGGTCCTCGCCGAGCGCAGCCACGCGGTCCGGTGACGAAAAACCGCTGTTGTCGACCCACCGGCGCCCGCGGCCGGGGATCATCCGTTCATCGGCCTTCTGAGCGGAAAGGCAACACCATGGAATTCGAGACGTCGAACATGCCGCGTCGACACGTCGTCGCCGGCGCCGGGCTCGGCACCCTGGCCGCGGCGTTGACCGCCTGCGGTGGTTCCGGTGGCGGCTCAGGCGGCGAGGAGCCGGCCGAGCAGACGACCGGCGCACCGGCCGGCGGTGAAGCAACCGGCCGGGCGCTGGCCAAGGTCGCCGACGTACCCGTCGGATCCGGGGTGATCGTCGAAGACCTCGTCGTCACCCAACCCACACCGGGAGCATTCACCGGACTGTCGAGAGTGTGCACCCACAAGGGCTGCCGGGTGTCCGAGGTGGTGGGCGCCGAGATCGTCTGCCCGTGTCACGGAAGTCGCTACCACCTCGACGGTTCGGTCGCCAACGGTCCGGCGACGAGTCCGCTGTCGGCCAAGCCGGTCGCGGTCCAGGGCGAGGACATCGTTCTCGCATGATCACCGTGGGCACGTAGACTCCGTTCCAGGAGCCGGTCCTGACCAAGGGTCAACGCGTACGCGAGTGCGCGCTCCCCCACCGACTCGAGGACTCATGGCAATCACGGACGTCGCTGCCTACGCGCATCTGAGCCGGGCTGACGTCGAAGCCCTCGCACGGGACCTCGACACCATCCGCGCCGACGTCGAAGCCTCGTTGGGCGCCCGGGACGCCGCCTACATCCGTCGCACCATTCGCGCTCAGCGCCTGCTCGACGTGGCCGCGCGGATCCTGATCCACCGCGGCCGGGGTAGAGCCGCCTGGGCGCTCGGCACCGTCGCACTCGCGGCCGCCAAGTGCGTGGAGAACATGGAGATCGGCCACAACGTCGGACACGGCCAGTGGGACTGGATGAACGATCCGGAGATCCACTCGAACACCTGGGAATGGGATATGGCGGGTCTGTCGTCCCAGTGGCGCTACTCCCACAACTACACCCACCACGTGTTCAACAACATCATCGGCGTGGACGACGATCTCGGTTTCGGCGTGCTGCGGGTCTCCCCGGACCAGGACTGGAAACCGGACCACCTCGCGGCGCCGTTACGAAACGTGTTGCTGGCGTTGGTCTTCGAGTGGGGCATCGCGCTGCACGGTCTGCACGCCAGCCGGGACCGCGCCCTGCTCGTCGGCGGCTCCAAGGGTGGCCGGGAGCTGCTGGCCAAGGTCACGCGCCAGGTCAGCAAGGACTATGTCGTCCTGCCCGCACTCAGCGGGCGGCGGTTCCGGCGGACACTGCTGGCCAACGTCGCGGCCAACGTGCTGCGCAACCTGTGGGCGTACGTGGTCATCTTCTGCGGGCACTTCCCCGACGGCGCCGAGAAGTTCGATGCCGCCGTCCTCGACGACGAGACCCGAGGTGAGTGGTACCTACGGCAGATGCTGGGCAGTGCGAACTTCCACGCCGGCACCGCGATGGGGTTCATGAGCGGGCATCTGTGCTACCAGATCGAGCATCACCTGTTCCCCGATCTGCCCAGCAATCGGTTGCCGCAGATCGCACAGCGGGTGCGCGCGCTGTGCGTCACGTATGACCTGCCGTACACGACGGGCCCACTGCCCCGTCAGTACCTGCAGTCGTTCCGCGCCATCCACAGGTACGCGGTGCCGGACCGAGTTTCATTCGCCCTGACAATGCAGTGAGGGTCGTGAACCCTTCGCGGTTCACGACCCTCAGTGCAGTCTTCGGGGAGAGGGCTAGGCGCTCTTGTCGCGACGCTCGCTGCGTTGCGGCTTGCGCGGCACGATCGTCGGCAGCACGTTGTCCTGCACGGTCTCCTTGGTGACGACGACCTTCGCGACGTCGTCGCGGCTCGGGATGTCGTACATCACCGGCAGCAGCACTTCCTCCATGATGGCGCGCAGCCCTCGGGCGCCGGTGCCGCGGTGGATGGCCTGATCGGCGATGGCGTCCAACGCGTCACCGCTGAACTCCAGTTCGACGCCGTCCATCTCGAACAGCCGGGTGTACTGCTTGACCAGCGCGTTCTTCGGCTCCGACAGGATCTTGACCAGCGAGTCCTTGTCGAGGTTCGTCACCGACGCCACGACCGGCAACCGGCCGATGAACTCGGGGATCAGACCGAACTTGATCAGATCCTCGGGCATGACCTCGGCGAAGTGGTCCTGGGTGTCGATCTCGGCCTTCGAGCGGACCTCCGCGCCGAAGCCCAGGCCGCGCTTGCCGACGCGGTCGGAGACGATCTTCTCCAGCCCGGCGAACGCACCCGCGACGATGAACAGCACGTTGGTGGTGTCGATCTGGATGAACTCCTGGTGCGGGTGCTTGCGGCCGCCCTGCGGAGGCACCGACGCCTGCGTGCCCTCGAGGATCTTGAGCAGCGCCTGCTGCACGCCCTCGCCGGAGACGTCGCGCGTGATCGAGGGGTTCTCGCTCTTGCGGGCGATCTTGTCGACCTCGTCGATGTAGATGATGCCGGTCTCGGCGCGCTTGACGTCGTAGTCGGCGGCCTGGATCAGCTTGAGCAGGATGTTCTCGACGTCCTCACCGACGTAGCCGGCCTCGGTGAGGGCGGTGGCGTCGGCGATCGCGAACGGCACGTTGAGCATCTTGGCCAGCGTCTGCGCGAGGTAGGTCTTCCCACAGCCGGTGGGGCCCAGCATCAGGATGTTGGACTTCGTCAGCTCGACCGGTTCGGAGCGCGAATCGCGGCTCTTCTCGCCGGCCTGGATGCGCTTGTAGTGGTTGTAGACGGCGACGGCCAGGGTGCGCTTGGCGGTGTCCTGTCCGATGACGTAGCTCTCGAGGAATTCGCGGATCTCCGCGGGCTTGGGCAGCTCGTCGAGTTTCACCTCGTCGGCGTCGGCCAGTTCCTCTTCGATGATCTCGTTGCAGAGATCGATGCACTCGTCACAGATGTACACGCCGGGGCCGGCGATGAGTTTCTTGACCTGCTTCTGACTCTTCCCGCAGAACGAGCACTTCAGCAGGTCACCGCCGTCTCCAATGCGCGCCATGGTGGTGGGGTCCTACTTTCCTGTTCGACGTCGGTGGGCCGGTTCGGGTCGTTGACAGGACCTGTGGTGGGGCCCTCTTCCCGACGCTACCCGTTAACTCCCGCGCGGTGCGACCGATAGTGCCGAATCGCGCTGGTGGTATTCAGCTGTCGCGCCAACATAACGCCTCGCACGTCCGGTTGCCGCGTGCCACGCGCCGCCGTGTCCCTGGCGTGTCGTCACCGTGACCGGAGCGAACGGCTGAGGCCAACAATACCGCGCGCGGCGTTGTCGACCCCGGGCCGAAGCGACGGTCCCGAGGCTGATCAGGACGTCTGCGCGGACAGCTTCCGGTATTCGAGAACCGTGTCGATGATCCCGTAATCCTTGGCCTCGTCGGCGGTCAGGATCTTGTCGCGATCGGTGTCCTTGCGGATGGTCTCGGCGTCTTTGCCGGTGTGCCGCGCCAAGGTGACCTCCATCAGCGTGCGCATCCGCTCGATCTCCTTGGCCTGGATCTCCAGATCGGAGAACTGGCCCTGGATCACGCCGGACAGCGCGGGCTGATGGATGAGGATGCGGGCGTTCGGCAGCGCGAGCCGCTTACCGGGCGTGCCCGCGGCCAACAGCACGGCGGCGGCCGACGCGGCCTGGCCCAGGCAGACCGTCTGGATGTCGGCGCGGACGTACTGCATGGTGTCGTAGATCGCCATGAGGCTCGTGAAGGAGCCGCCCGGCGAGTTGATGTACATGGTGATGTCGCGGTCCGGATCGAGCGACTCGAGCACCAGCAGCTGGGCCATGATGTCGTTCGCCGACGCGTCGTCGACCTGCACGCCGAGGAAGATGATGCGTTCCTCGAACAGCTTGTTGTAGGGGTTGGATTCCTTGACGCCGAAGCTGGAGTGCTCGATGAACGACGGCAGGATGTAGCGCGCCTGGGGCTGGAGGCGCGGGTCGGTCTGATTGCTCATTAGGGGGCCACTCCGTCGTTGATGCTGGCGCTGGTGATGATGTGGTCGACGAATCCGTACTCGAGAGCTTCCTGCGCGGTGAACCAGCGGTCGCGGTCCGAGTCGGCCTCGATGCGTTCGATGGTCTGCCCCGTGAACTCGGCGTTGAGGCGGAACATCTCCTTCTTGATCGCCGCGAACTGCTCGGCCTGGATCGCGATGTCGGCCGCGCCACCGGTGATGCCGCCGAGCGGCTGGTGCATCAGGATCCGGGCGTGGGGCAGGGCGTACCGCTTGCCCTTGGTGCCCGCGGCGAGCAGGAACTCACCCATGGACGCGGCCATCCCCATCGCGTAGGTCGCGACGTCGCACGGCGCCAGCACCATCGTGTCGTAGATGGCCATACCGGCGCTGATCGAGCCGCCGGGCGAGTTGATGTAGAGGTGGATGTCCTTGGTCGGGTCCTCCGCCGAGAGCAGCAGGATCTGCGCGCACAGGCGGTTGGCGATGTCGTCGTCCACCTGTGAGCCGAGGAAGATGATGCGCTCGGCGAGCAGACGCTCGTAGACCGAGTCCTGGAGCGTGAGGCCCGGCGCCCCGCCACGCATAACAGTCACGACTGGATACCTGCTTTCTCTTACGTCTTGGGTCGCTACCGACACTAACCAACCTGGGTGAGCGTGCACTCCCTAGAAGGCGCGCGTTCGCTCACAGCGTCACTCGTCGGCGGCTTGATCCTCGTTGTCGTCGTCGGCGGCCTCGGCGTCTCCGGCCTCGGCTTCCGCACCGCCCGCGGGTCCGAAGAATTCGCCGGTGTCGACGTCGTTGCCGTTGGTGTCCTTGACCGTGGCGCCGTGGACGACGGCCGCGATGGTCAGGCCGCGACGCACGTCGGCGAACATGGCGGGCAGCTGGTTGTTCTGCTGCAGGATCTGCAGCAACTGCTGCGGCTCGAGGCCGTACTGCCGCGACATCAGCACCAGCCGCTCGGTCAGGTCGCCCTGGCCGACCTGCACCTCGAGCTGATCGGCGAGCGCGTCCATCAGGAGCTGGGTCTTGACGGCCTTCTCGGCCTCGGTGCGGGTGTTGGCGTCGAACTCCTCGCGGCTGCTGCCCTGTTCGGCCAGCTGCTCGGCGAAGCGATCCTCGTCGTGGTCGAGGCCGTGGATCGCGTTGTGCACCGTGTCGTCGATCTGGGCCTGGACGATCTTCTCCGGCAGCGGGACCTCGGTCTGCTCGAGCAGCAGTTCCAGCGCCTTGTCGCGGATCTGCTCGGCCTGCTGGACGCGCTTCACCCGCCGGACCTGCTCGGTCAGGCTCTCCTTGAGCTCGTCGATGGTGTCGAATTCGCTGGCGAGCTGGGCGAACTCGTCGTCCGGCTCGGGCAGTTCGCGTTCCTTGATGGACTTGACCGTGACGGTGACGACGGCTTCCTTACCGGCGTGCTCACCGGCGGCCAGCGTGGTGGTGAACTCCTTGCTCTCCCCCTCCGACAGGCCGACGATCGCGTCGTCGAGGCCCTCGATCAGCTGGCCGGAGCCGACCTCGTGGGACAGCCCCTCGGTCTTGGCCTCCGGGACGTCCTGCCCGTCGACGGTGGCCGACAGGTCGATGGAGACGAAGTCGCCGTCCTGGGCGGGACGCTCGACGCCGGTCAGCGTGCCGAAGCGGGCACGCAGCGACTGCAGTTCGGCGTCGACCTCCTCGTCGGTGATCTCGATCGGGTCGACGGTGATCTCCAGCGCGGACAGGTCCGGCAGCGTGATCTCGGGACGGACGTCGACCTCGGCGGTGAACACGAGGTCCTCGCCGTACTCCTTCTTGGTGATCTCGATCTCGGGCTGCCCCAGCGGCTGCACGTCCGAGCTCGTCACGGCCTCGGTGTAGCGGCCGGGCACGGCCTCGCCGACGACCTGGTCGAGCATGGCCTCGCGGCCGACGCGGGCCTCGAGCAGCTTGCGCGGCGCCTTACCGGGCCGGAAGCCGGGGAGCCGCACCTGCTTGGCGAGCTCCTTGAACGCCCGGTCGAAGTCCGGCTCGAGTTCTGTGAAGGGCACCTCCACGTTGATGCGCACCCGGGTGGGGCTCAACTTCTCGACGGTGCTCTTCACTGCGGTCTCTCCTCATGTCTGGGTACTTCATCGATGCGGGTCGTATCGGTGGGTTTGTCGGGGTGACAGGATTTGAACCTGCGGCCTTCCGCTCCCAAAGCGGATGCGCTACCAAGCTGCGCTACACCCCGCGCCGTCACGGTCCGCACCGTGCGTGGATGCGCGGCGCTGACCACGCGAGATACTACGGCTTGTGCACCGAGCACCGACGCGCGAGGCAGCCAATTGGATTTGATCCGGTGCGCGCCGGTACGATCCTGCACGCAACGTGCGGGCGTAGCTCAATGGTAGAGCCCTAGTCTTCCAAACTAGCTACGCGGGTTCGATTCCCGTCGCCCGCTCCACGAACGCCCCTGTTAGGGGCGTTTCCACTGTCCAGCCGAGCTTTCGGCGGCTCCAATCGTCACGTCGACATGCCCTTCCGCGCCGTTTCGCGGCCCGCGACACCGCGTGCCACTTCGTTTGCTGCGTGTCGCGTCGGGAACCGCGCTTACCCACCCTGCGCTCGGCACATGACGGCATCGATTCAGCGGTTCGCACCAAGCTTGTGGGAGGAATGTCGACGGACCCCGAAGCTCCCTGACATTCGGTGGCCGCTGGGCCATGCGCATCTGTTCTGCGCACGTCTGCGCCGAACCGACCCAACTTCCCCGTCCGGGCGTGCCATGGTGGCGGACATGCCTCCGCCGAGTCTGCCGTCTCCGCCGCTCGTGTCGCCGCTGTTCGGTGGCCTCTACGCCGCGGCCTACGGCATCGGGGGTCAGCCGCTGGTGCGCCGGTTGGTGCAGAGGGTCGGGCCGGTCGTCGCGCTACCCGTCCTCGGATATGGCCGCGTCGTCGCGGTCGCCGACCCGACATTGGCCAAGCAGGTCTTCACCGCCAGTCCCGACGTGTTGCTCGGCGGCGAGGGCGTGGGTCCGGCCGCCGCGATCTACGGCCGGCGCTCGATGTTCGTGCTGGACGAGCCCGAGCACCTGCGGCGGCGCAAGCTGCTCACCCCGCCGCTGCACGGCGACACACTGCGCGGCTACGTGCCGACAATCGAGACGGCAACCCGCGCCGCGATGACGTCGTGGGCCTCGGAGTCACCCGTCCGCACGCTCGAAGCGGGTCGCGAGCTGACGCTCGAGGTGATCGTGCAGGTGATCTTCGGGGCACACGAAGCCGCCGAGATCCAGCGGCTGGGCAGCCCGTTCGCCGAGCTGCTCGACTTGGCGCTGTCGCCCGAGACACCGATCCGCTACGCGGCGCGCAGGCTCGGGGCGCTGCGCTCCTGGGGCACGCTGGCCAACCTCAACCGCAGAATCGACGAGGTCGTGCTGCCGCTCATCGCGCGTCGGCGCACAGCCACGGACCGGGGCCATGCCACCGACGTGCTGAGCATGCTCGTCGACGCACGCTCCGAAGACGGCGGCCAGCTGTCCGACAAGGAGATTCGTGACGACGCCATCACCTTGATGCTCGCCGGGCACGAGACGACGGCCACTACCCTGGCGTGGCTGGTGGACCTGCTGGCGCACCACCCCGATGTGCAGGACCGGGTGCGCGCCGAGATCGGCACCGGACGCACCGAGTACACCGAGGCGGTGATCAACGAAACGCTGAGGCTACATCCGCCTGCACCGATCACGGGCCGGATGACCGCGGAGAAGTACCGGCTCGGCGACTACACGCTGGCGGCCGGGACGCGCATCGTGCTGTTGCTCGACGCGATCAACCGCGACCCACAGACCTACCGCGATCCGGACGCGTTCGACCCCGAGCGGAGCCCGTCGATACTGTCGTCATCCGGGCTGCGCAGTACCCGCCTCATCGAGCGACAGGCGCCGACAGGCGCCGGCAGGCGCCGGCAGGCGCCGGCAGGCACGCGATTTGCCAGCGGACTCCCACCGCGTCCGGGAAGCGCACGGTTCGAAGCCACACGCAGGACTAAGCTCCCGTGTCATGCACCGTCGGAACGTTGCTGCCTTCGTAGCGCTCGCGATTCTCCTCGCGGGCTGCGGCTTACGAGTTCCCGACATCTTCAGCACGCCGACCGCTGCGACTAAAGCGCCTGCGCACCCGGTGTCGGTCAGCTTCACCCAGGTCGGCACTTCACTGAGCGTTCGACTCCGCAACCCGAATCCCGATGTCGGATTGGTTCGTTCCCCGTTCGAACTCGCGATGATCGACCAGGCGGGCGCGGTGATCGCGACCGAAGGGCAGGGCGGCATTCCGGGCGCGCCGGTCAACACGATCTACCAACTACCGCCCGGCGGCGAATACGGTCTGGACATCCTCGGCGTGCCGGACGGAAAGACCGTCGCCTCGGTGGAACTCACGATCCTCGGGGATTGGTTCGAGTGGGACACCGTCAATCCGCCGATGGTGACCGTGACGGACACCACCCTTCTTTCGGACGATGGCCTCTTCGGCCCCTCCGTGACCGGACGGCTGACGCTTGACAAGGACGGTCCGCTCAACGTGGTGGTCGTCGCGTTCGTGACGACATCGAGGGGGACCGTGGTGTCTGACGTACTCGTGGACTGCGTACAGACCGGACAGCGCAGAACCTTTCAGACCAACTCCATCGCCGACGCACGCGGGCCCTACACGTTGGAGGGGGTCGTCGCCTACGCCACTGCGGTGAAAGATGTGGGACCGAAGTTCGACCCCCGATGCTCGTCAGCCCCAGCGGGCGCCCCACCACCTGCTGCAAGCGGTGCGGGAACAACACCGCCGTCGCCGTCGCCACGAAGTACGTCCGTCCCGAGTCCGACCAGCAGCCCGCCACCGCTACGCATGCCGTCCATCTCCGACGCGCACGGCGACCGGCCCGACGGCGCCAGCGGGCATCTGGTCGCGGTGCGGCTGGCCCGCAACGACGGATACGACCGACTGGTTTTCGAATTCGCCGACGGAGTGCCCAGTTACACGATCGGCTACCGTCCGCTGCCGGCATACGCCGATCCGTCGGGCGCAGACATCCCGCTACCCGAGGCGAATGCCGCTGTACGGGTCGTGCTCAGCGGAGCGACGGGCAATGGAGCGGGCGTCGAGGGCGAGCGAACCTACTTCGGGCCGTCGACCGTCACCGCCGACACCGCAGTCGTCACCGAAGCCAAGGCGGCCGGCGACTTCGAGTCCGTCCTCTCCTGGGTCGTGGGACTTCGTTCTGAAGTCCCGTTCAGCGTCCTCGTGTTCAACGGGCCGCCCCGCCTCGTCATCGACTTCGTCCAATAGCGCGGCCGGCTTCCCGGGTTCGAGCCCCCCGCGTCGCCCGTCAAGCACCCTGGGCAGCACCGCCCGGGCCCCCGGAACCGGTGATGTCAGATTTCCTGTGACGCATACACCCTGGTGAAGGTCCACCTTGACGCGGTGACAAATTTCGGGGGGCGTCGCGGTGGGTATTCAGGCATGCCGCATGAGCGGTGCGGCGATGGTGGTCGACATCGGGCGGTTCCTCGCAAAGGGTGGTGGCGGCGGGTTGCGCCGTCGCGCCGTTCCTGGGCGAGGCCGACGCGTGGCCGCCTTGATTGCGCTGCAGCACAACATCTGCAATGCCCTTCTCGGTGACGCCAGTCATCGCCAGCTCGCCCTTACACCCCCGCAAAGCACCGATTGGAGGTCGCCGAACGCGGTTCGTCTCGTCGTCGCGACGACAGAACCTTCGGGATGTCATCTCCACTGGCGCAGCCAATTGTTTGCGCGATGAACATCATCGAAGGGGCGAACGTTGAAACCCTTGCCACCCGAACGGAAAGGCGTACGATCCGCTGTAACCAGCAAAGTTAAGATTTTGCTGATTCACGCTTAATGATCTTGTAGATGGATCAATGGGGGGCATGGCGATGTGCGCAGCAAATACATCGATGCGGCAGGTGGGCGCGACCACTTCTACGGCTGCGGCTACGGCCCGCTACGCGAAGTACATCGGTCGGGTGGGAGCGTTGGCCGTGGCACTGGGTGTAGGTGCTGCGGTGGCGACAACTCCCGGAGTGGCGTGGGCAGGTCCGGAATCCGGCGCAACGCAGGATGGTGGCGCCGGGACCGGTAACGACGGCGCCAAGCCACCGTCCGAACAAGACAGCGATGTGGACAACACATCGGATGAGACCTCGACCACCGAAACTCCCGATCGGCTGACGCCGCGCCAACGATTGCGGGCCACGATCGCCGATGTGGTGGGCCCGCGGGTGTCGCTGCACAGTTCGGACGAGGCGCTGAGGCCGTGGCGGATGGCGGCCAAGCCCGGCGGCGCGACGTCGGCGGACACGAATCCCGAAAGCCTGTCAGCTTCAGAACCCGAGCCGGTCTCGGAGTGGTTACCAGCGCCGACGACCACACCCGGTGGCGTTCGCCATCCGGTGGCAGCCGTGCAGACCCGGCTTCACGAACTGGTCACCGATCTCGGTGATATCGCAGACGTCGCCAAGGCCGCGCCGAAGCGGACCCCCGGCGACAAAGCGCAGACCCGACTTCACGATGTGGTCACCGATGTCGCCGATATCGCCGACAGTGCCGAAGCCCCACCCAAGCCGACCCCCGGCGACGATGCGGCGCCACGGCTGGCGACCGGTTCCCTGATGGGGGGCCAGTCCGTTGTTTCCGATGACCTGAGCACCGCACGGGCTGCGCTCTCACAGCGGCAGTCCGTCAATTTGCCTGCGGCTGAACCGGTTTCGACATTCACGCCGGCGCCGGTGAGCCTGCTGAGAAAGGTGTTGTCGACGGCACTGGCCCCGTTCTTGGCGACGACTCCTGCTGCGCCCGCAGACTCGCCGGTGTTGTGGGGAGTACTGGCGTGGGTGCGTCGTCAGTTCGAGCAACAGCTGCTCAACGACAAGCCGACCGTGTCGTGGGACGGGACGACCAGTCAAGGCATCGACGTCCAGACGGGCGAGCCCGTTGTCACCGGCGCTGTGATCGTCACGGACGAGGACAGCGACACGTTCAGCTACACGGCCAGCGACGGCGTCAACGGCGGCACCGTCGAGGTCGACGAGCAGGGCAGTTGGACGTACACACCGCCCACCGGCTGGAACGGAACACCCGACTTCACCGACACCTTCACCATCACGGTCAGCGACGCGAACGACGGCCCTCATCTGCACGGTCTTTCGGGTCTGTTCGCACCCGATGGCGGGCACACCGATACGGTCACGGTGAACGTCTCGGTCGCACCCGCTGATGGACCGCTGGTGGTCGAGCAACCCACACCGACGGGCAGCGGAACCTACACCACCGAACTGAAGTTCACACCGAACACATACGAGTCGGTCATCGCCGATACCCGGTCTGGCTACTGGCAGGTGGTTCCGGGCACCGAACATTTCGACCCGGATACCGGTCAGTGGACCGCCGAGATCAAGCCCACCCAAGCCGCGGAGCTCCGCCAAGCCCTCGGACTACCGACCGACTACACCCTCAACCTCACGGCAACACCGGCGCAGCCTGTGCAGCAGCAACCGGTGCAGACATTCGCCCTGCGGGCGGTCGGCCCGACCGCGTTGGCAGCCGCCGAAGAACCTGCCGGCGAGAACATCTCGGTGCCGCTGGGGGCACCGCCGGGCGCGGCGCTGCAGGTCGACGAAGCGGCGATTCCCGTCCGGCCCAACCCGGCCGGCGTCATCGTCACCGACAAGTATGCATACGTGTTGAGCTTCTCGGATGGCTCGGTAATGGTGATCGGTGCTGATCCTGCCGACCCTGCCACGTACAACCGCGTGCTCGACATGGACCCGAGTACGCCGGAAATTATCGATCCCATCCGACAGGGCGGGTTAGCGACCTTCGGTGCGGTGAGCGGCGATCGCCTGTACGCAGCGACCATCGGTCGCGGCGTAGAGGTCATCAACACCACTGACAACTCGCTCGAGGCCACGATCGATGTGCCGGGCAACGGCTGGGCACCGATCGTCAGTCCCGATGGGAAAACGTTGTACGTGACCACTTATGGGGGCGAGGTCTACGTCGTCGACATCGATCCGAACAGCCCAACCTACAACCAGGTGATCGACCTGGATCCCGCCGCCGAGTTTGTGCAGGGTATCCCGGTTGGACCGACTCCAAGCGGTCCATATCCCGACTACTACAGCGCGTTCAGCGGCGGCTTCGGCGAAGACGGAATCCTGTACCTGGACCGGGTACGCACAAGTTATGTGCTCGACGGACAGGGCGAGCCAGTTGGCACCGTGATAACCGGAGACATCATTGCCATCGACCCGGTGACGAACACGGTGGTCGGCCAACCGTTGCCGCTGGGCGAAGGGTACCCGGGCATCCTGGCCACCGACGGCAAGCGGCTGTATGTCCCGGTTCAGTACGGCTTCGACCCGAACGACTCGTCGAAGCCCCCCGCGCCGAGCTCTCTGATGATCGTCGACCTCGCCAGCGGCACCCCGGTTCTGGTCGACGTCGACCCGAGCACGCCTGAGCCGGACGGCATCCCAGTCGGGACTGGGGCACTCACCGTTGCCCTGAGCCCCGACGGCAGCCTCGCATATGTCGTCGCCGCCGGCGACGGCAACATCGTCGTGATCGACACCGTTGCCAACGAAGTGCTCGAAACCATCCCGTATGGCGATCCGGCTCAGCCGGGTCTGGATCCCAGCATCGTCGGCATCAGCCCGGACGGAAAGAACCTCTACATCAGCAACTATGCAGACGGGACCGTCACTGCGGTGCGCATCGTCCCGGTTGACCCAGACGTTCTGTAGAGCAGCTCAGCGATCCGACACCGCGCTCCTTCGGCAAGTCCCAGGGCCGCTCGACGCGATGGCGGACCTAAGTCGTCCAGCGCCCGTTGGCAGAGTGGGCCGCTTCCGTTCTCACCGTGCAGCGGCACCACGTGCGCGGGCAGGTGGTGAGCCCCCGGGGGTGACGCTGCCGCCATCTTCGACACCGTCGCGCCCGAACCACCCCACTCGAAGACACTTGCTATTTCAAATTTTGTGCGACGCATATACCCTGGTGAAATCCGGTTTGACGCGGGTGACAAATCGCGGGGGGCGCCACGGTGGGTATTCAGGCATGCTGGATGCACGGTGCGGCGTTGGCGGTCGGCATCGGGCTGTTCCTCTCGCCGGGGGTGGCGGCGGCGGATGAGCCCGCGCCCGATTCACCGGGGGCGGACGTATCCGCCGACGCACCCGGAGACACGCAACCGGCGGAGCTGACCGACGAGGTCGACGAGATCGACGAGGCCGACGAAGAAGTCGACACCCAGGACGACACCCCGGACGACGGATCGCTCGACGACGGTCTCGACGAAGAACTCGCCGCCGATGATGCCGACGAGGAACCAATCCGCGGCGGCTCACATGAGGATGAGCCCGAACCCGCTGACGAGGAACCCACCGACGACGAGGTCGTCGTCGATTTCCCCGCCGAGGTCGTCGACGAGGACGACCCGGCACCCGTCGTCGAGGAGCCCGCGGCCGAACGTCCTGCGCAGCTGTCGGAGCCACAGCTTGACCCTGAACCCGAGGTCGCCGCACCCCCGCCTGCCCTCGCACCCACTGAGGAACCCGCGGCGCGGCAAGGCATCGTCACCGCGCTGGCGAGTGCTTTCGGGTTCGGCGGCGCCCCCGCCCCGGTGGAATCCCCCGCCATGTGGGCGGTGCTGGCGTGGGCGCGCCGCCAGTTCTTCGGCGCGACGCCCACCACGACGACGGCCGTCCGGCAGACCACGTCGACGTCGACATCGTCGACGTCCACACCGGTCACGACCGTCAACGTCAAGGACTACGGAGCGGTCGGCGACGGGATCACCGACGATTCGGCGGCCATCAAGGCCGCCGAGGCCGCGCTGACGTCGGGACAGCGCCTGTACTTCCCCGAGGGCACGTACCGGTTCGCGCAACAGAATCCCACCGGCAACGCCGCGGTCCTGCTCAAGGGACTGTCCGACGTCACCGTGGAGTTCGCCCCGGGCGCCCGGTTGCTGATGGACAACCTCGACGCCAACGGGCACGGCACCAGCCACGGCATCCGCGTCGAGGGCTCGGCATCGAACGTGACAGTCCTCAACGCGACGATCGAGTGGAAGACCCGACCGTCGGCGCGCAGCTTCGGTGACGGCTTCTCGATCCTCGGGTGGGCGTCGGACACCGCTCCCCCGCCGGGCTGGACCGGATCGACCGGAACGGTGTCGAACGTCTCGCTGGTCAATGCCACGGTGATCAACGCGCCGCAGACCGGAGCGGTCTTCATGGGCGCCTCGGACGTGACGGTCACGAACTTCACCGCCATCGGCACCCTGGCCGACGGGTTGCACTTCAACGCGAACCGCCGGGTCACCGTGACCGGCCTGACCGCTCAGGACACCGGCGACGACGGCCTGGCGTTCGTCACCTATTACGACCCGACCCTGCCGCGGACATACGGCCCCGGCGACGGCCCGTTCAATCAGCCCGGGCTCGGCGAGTGGAACAACGGCGGCTCGGTGGCCACGAACATCACCGTCACCGGCGGGGCCGCCAGCGGTGTACGCGTGCAGGGTGGCTACGACATCACCATCACCGACGTCACCGTGAGCGGCAAGGAGTTCGGCCTGCAGGTCAACTCGGCGAAGGCCACGGGCCCCGGTGACTGGACGAGCCTCGCGTCGCGCGACATCGACATCTCGCACGTCACCATCGACGGCGTGCAGACCGGAATCGTCCTCGCCACCAACAACATCGACGGCACCGAGGCGTCCATGTGGTGGGACTTCTCTGGTCTGAGCATCAGCGACGTCACCATCCACAACGCGCGCAACTGGTCCATCGCCGTCGAAACGCCGTCGACGACCACGAGTGCATTCGCCGGCCTGACGCTGCGCGACATCTACGCCGAGGTCGACGCCGACGTCGGACCACTCGGAGGCGGCAACGGCGGGATACTGCTCGCATCGCTTCGGGACTCGGTGATCGACAATGTGCGGCTGGTGTCGGTCCACGCCAGTGACATCAACGTGCTGGGCGCGTCGCAGATCCGTGGTCAGTACGGCGTCGCGGATCTGCCGTCGTCGAATCTCACCATCGACGGCCTGATCCTGGAGGGGCCGGGCCGGATCCTCATCCAGGACATCGCCGGTCTGGAGGTCGGCGACATCGCCTCCTACGGCGCGCACGGCGCGGGCGTCGAACTCTTCCGGGTGAGAAGTGCGTCGTTCGACACCATCGGGGCCTACCTGCCCGGCCGAGGCACCGGTGCGGGCTGGGGTGTGCGACTCCTGCAGGTCGACGACCTCGACGTGGCGAACATCGAGGTCACCACCGACGACCACATCGGATCCTCTTGGTGGGCGGTCGAACTCGGGGGCGGTAACCCCGATCAGGACATCGCCGGTGACGGTGTGCGCATCGAGAACGTCACCTACGTCAGCGGTCGTGACGCGACCGCTTCGGACATCGTGATCCAGGGCGGTCCGTACGGCCCGGTCGAGTGGTACATCAACGCCACCTGGCTGCACCAGGGTGAGGCGACGCCGCTGTGGCGAGCGGCTTCGTGGGGCGATACCGCCCCCGCCGCTCACATGCTTAGCAGTCCGGACTCCTGATAGCGCAGGTCCGTGTTCACCTGCCACGGGTCGACGTCGTCGCCGAAGTAACGGGCGACGCTCTGCATCGCGCTCAGCATCGCGTGGTCCTGGTTGTCGTAGTGGTGCATGCCGTTGCGCCCGATCGGCCGAAGCGATGGGTGGTGCCGGTGCAGGAAGTCGCGGATCAGCGCCACACTCGTCTCCCGGGCGGAATCGTAGACAGGGTAGGCGTATTGCGAACGGACCACCATGACATGCTCCACCGCGCAGGCACCGACCCCGAGCGCACGAAGATCCTTATCGACGATCGCCGCCATGGCGTCGTCGTCGGCCCGCCAGAGGTCACCGTCGGTGTTGGTGAAGTACTCCAGGCCGAGGTACGTGCCGCCCCAGTTCGCCGGAGCCAGCGCCGGAGACCACCGGCTGTAGTTCTGGATGCGACCCACCCGCATGTGTCCGCTCGGGGTGTAGATCCAGTTGTAGGGCAGGTCGACACGATTGCGGAGGGCGACGCCGACCGTGATCAGAGCCCGGTGCTTCAGGGCCGCCGAAGCCGCCCGAACATGTTGTGGCGCAGCGGGTTCCAGGGCATCGACGAGTGATTGCAGCGGCATGCTGGAGAACACCGCGTCACCGGAGGCCGTGTCGCCGTTCTGCAGTTCGATGGTCCACGTCCGGCCGCGGCGACCCACCTTGACCACGGGCGAGTTCAGCGACGTGACCACTCCGCGGTCGGCGAGCACCGCCGCCGCGGCCTCCCAGAGCTGACCGGGCCCGAGGCGTGGATACCGGAAGACGTCCCGCGCGGCGAAGTCGCCTGCCCTGCGCCAGCGGATCGGCCGGATGCGTTGGTTCGCCCAGTCACTCGTCAGGTCGGCCGGATCGGCGAGCCAGGTCTTGCGGACGTAGCCGTCGAAGAACAGGGTGTACCAGTGGCGACCGAATTCGCGTGTCCCCCAGTCTTCGAAGCTCTCGGACCCGAACCCGCGGCGCCCCACCCGTTTCAGCCTGGACCGCAGCAGGTCACCGACGCCGCGCAGTCCGCTCCGGATGCCCAGCTGGGTGAGGAGATCCCGGCCGATGAGCGGGTACCTCACCCGTTGACCCTGCACCAGCATCGCGGAGCGTCGAGCGACCGCTACCCACTGGTCGGCGGGCAGCAGGGACCTCCAGACATTAAGGACGGCTTCGCTTCTGGTGAAGAACCGGTGCCCGCCGGGGTCGACGCGCCAGTCACCTCGACGCGGGGTGCGGGCCAGCCCGCCGACGTCTCCCGACGCCTCGTAGACCCGCGGCGTGACCCCGCGGTTGACGAGTTCGAGCGCAGCGGTGAGCCCGGCGGGACCGGCGCCGATGATCAGCGGAGTCCTGCTGTGCTCCATGGCCTTAACGTCCACGCCGCTGCGGCAGCCGCCGGTACTCGGCGATCAACTCGTCGATGTGGCGCCGCTGCAAATCGTTGAGGGGCGTGGTCAGGAACTGCAGCTGGGCGTACTGGCTCTGCAGCGGCAGGAACCCGCTGAGCAACGGCTCGGGCGTCGTGCGGATCACCAGGTCCACCTCGCCGATCTCGAGCGCGGCGGCGATGTCACCGCCGTCCTGTTGAGCCCGCCGGTGGGCGGCCCGCAGTTCGTCGCCCGCGTCATAGGCGGCGAGGATGTTGATCCGGAATTCCCCCCCGGTCATCGTGTGCTCCACCGCGCGGGCGGCGGCGACGTATTCGGGTGGGAGCGAATCGAGATCGCCGTGGATCCGCACACCACAGATCGCGCGATCGAAGTTCGCCGGTATCAGTGTGCTGAGGAAATGCGTCGACGCCGAATACACAGCATCCAGTTCGTCGTCGCGTCGCGCCAGATTTGCGCGGCTCAGGTTGTACACGGACACGGTTCGTACACCTTGTTCCTGTAGGGCCAGGAGAATGTCGACGACTTTGTGCGCTCCGCGTCGATATGCGTCAGTCAGGGTGGTGCCATTGGCGTCGGCCCAACGCCGCAATCCATCCGGAATCAATCCGACGTGCGCCGGCCCCCCCGGCGGCAATAAGTGCACTTATTGAGTGTAGCGGAATTTGCTTCGCGAATAACTCATTCTTCAGTTGGACGGAGCACCGCCAAAACCGTCAGGATCAAGATCTTGAAGTCCAGCAGCAGCGACCAGTTCTCGATGTAGTAGTTGTCGAATTCGGCGCGATCGGCGATCGAGGTCTGCCCCCGAAGGCCGTGCACCTGGGACCAGCCCGTGATGCCGGCCTTCACCCGGTGCCGCTCGCCGTAGCGGCGCACGTGCATCTCGAACAACTCGACGAACTCCGGGCGCTCGGGACGCGGACCAACCAGGGTCATGTCGCCCTTCACGACGTTGAGCAGCTGGGGCAGTTCGTCCAGCGACGTCTTGCGCATGAACTTGCCGATCTTGGTGCGCCGGTCGTCACCCTCCACCCCTCCGGGCGCCGCCCCGTCCTTCAGCTCGAAGGTGGCGCCGGCCGGGGCGGGCCGCATGCTGCGGAACTTCAGGCAGTCGAAGACGACGCCGTCGCGCCCGACACGGGGTTGGCGGAAGAAGATCGGCCCCGGCGAGCTCAGCTTGACCGCGATCGCGAGCCCGACCAACAGGGGCGAGATGAGTAGCACGCCCAGGGCGGCGATCGTCCGGCCGAGGCCGTACTTGAAGGCGAACTGCCAACCCTTGGTGTCGACCGGGCTGAGCACCATCAGCGGAACCCCGCCCAGGTGTTCGATGCGGGCGTTGCCGTTGACGACGTCCATCAACCGGGGCACCACGCGCACCCGCATGCCCCGCCGCTGGGCCAGCTGCGCGCAGCGCGACAGCTGATCGCCGGGAACCGCGGACGGCGCGATGATGAGGTCTTCGGCTCCTGTTGCGCGCACGGCGTTCTCGAAGTTGTCGACGGTGCCCAGGTAGGGCACGTCGACCAGCTCGGCATCAGTGGGACGCGTGTCGTCGAGCACGCCGACCGGGCGCAGCCCGTAGTCGGGCACCTGAGCCATCCGCGTGATGATCTGGTTGGTGATCGGGCCGGAACCGACGATCAGGGCAGGCGCGCCGAAACGGTACTTGCGCCGCAGATAGCGCTGCGTGACCGATCTCATCAGCCGGACCACGGGCACCAGGATCGCCGCGCACAACCAGATCCGGATCATCACGTCGCTGGGGCGGACGTGGGCCATGACCTGCTGACCCTCCTGCAGGGCGGGCACCCGCAGCACGATGATCGTCAGCGTCGCGAGCGCCGACACCGCGACCGCCGTCTCCACCGGTTCGATCTCGTCGAGGAAGCTGCGGTTCAACTTCCGCTTGTACAGCGACCGCGTCGCGAGCACGACGACGAGGATCGGCACGAAGGCCCACGAGTACAGCAGGACGTGGCGGTTGTCCGACAGCTCGCCGATCCAGAGGTGCGCCAGCACCACGGCCCAACAGGCCGCCCATATGTCGAGAGCGATGGTGAGCGCGATGTACCCGGACTCCTTGCGTAATCCCTCGATGAAGCGCGGCGCCGCCGGAACGCGGCTGCGCACCGACAGTGCGGCAGCCCGCTGTACCGGGACCGTGACTTGACTACTGGGCGGCATCGCCCGCCGCCTCCGCGGATGAATCCATGCGTCGCTCCCCCCGGCAGATCCTTGCATCGTCAACCTTAAAGGGGTTGTCGTGGCAACGGAAGGAAATCCGTGAGGCGGCTGAGAATCATTTGCCAAAGCCGGCGAATCTGCGGAGTGGCCGCCCGCTACTCGCTACTGTTGACCGGCGCGCGCACCGAACATCTTCTCGGCGGCCAACTGGGCCAGATCGCTGAGTATCCGGACGTGGCCGGTACCCCAGAGTCGCGGCTTGTCGTCGAATACGCAGAGCGTTCCCACCGCATTGTCTTCTGTGTCGACCAGCGGGATGCCCAGATAGGCGACAACGGTTCCGTCGCGGACTGCCGGATGATTCTTGAAGACGGGGTCGGTCCTGGCATCCTCGAGAAGTAACGCCGCGCCATTCGCCACCGCATATTGGCAGACGGACCGGTCGAGCGGTGTTTGCCGTTCGTCGTCGCCCATACCCACCGCACTCTTGAAGAATTGCCGGTCGACGTCGATCAGTGACATGGCAGCCGACGGTGCGTCCAGCGCTGCGGCCGCCGCCCGGGTGATGCGGTCGTACGCCTCGTCCGGCGGCGAGTCGAGCAGTCCGGTGGCATACAGGGACTGCAATCTCTCGGGGTCGGTGATCTCGGACTCGACGCTGGGCATCTCGGTGCCGGCAAACACCTTGCAGTCATTGAGGTGAGCCATGACCGCCTCGATCGACACCCGCTCGCTGCGCCTCAGGTCCGCGATCATCTGTGACGCCACAGCGCGGGCCACATACGAAACGACATCTTCGCCCGCGTCGCGCGCGCAGTCCTCGAGCAGGCGGTTGAGCCAGTCGTCGAACCCTGTCAGAGATCCGGTCATTCGACAAACGGTATCCGACCACACCTTTCCGACGGACACGAACAGGTGTGACCAACTCGAGACGAATCACCGCCGACGTAGCCTTGATTAAAAATGCAACGAACTGGAGGGCGTGTGAAAGACCCGCGGACCGATGACCGCCGTGTGGATCTGCTGTTCGATGCCCGGCATATCCGCCAAAGTGGGATAGGGACGTACATTCGCACACAGCTGCCCTACCTCGAGGAGGCGGCGTCCCGCGACGGGCTCACCCTGGCCGTCCTCGCCGATCCCGACGCCGTGCCGACCCTGCGTCCGGGTACCACGGTGATCCCGGCGTCGCCCGCGCGGGCCGCGATGTACTCGGCTGCCGAACAAGCGGTGTGGCGCCACGCATTCGACGCGGCGCGTCCACGGGCGGTGTGGTTGCCGCACTACCCGTACCCGTTGGCTCGTCTTCTTCCCGGCAACCGCCGGACGGCGCTCTACGTCACCGTGCACGACACGATTCACCTTCTGCCCGAGCGCATCAGCGGGCAGAGCCGGACCCGCCGGCTCTATGCCCGCGTGATGCTGGGTGCCGACGCAAGGTTCTGCCGCCGCATCTTCACGGTGTCGGAGGCGACGGCCACGACGCTGAAGGACATCGAGCCGTCCGCACCGGTCTTGGTGACGCCGATTCCCGTGGACGAGGTGTGGTTGGATCCCGTCGACCCGAGCCTGTCGCCCGTCGGTGGCCGCTATCTGCTGTACGTCGGGAACACCAAGCGGCACAAGAACCTTCCGCTCGTCCTGGAAGCGTTCGCCGAACTCACCGGCGAGATACCCCACAAGCTGGTGATCGCCGGGGGCGGCGCCTCGCTGCGGACGCTGGACGACCGGGTCCGGCGCCTCGCCGAGGACGAGCCGGACCGCGTGCTGGTGACGGGACAACTCGACTTCGGCGCACTGCGGTCACTGGTCGCCTCGGCGGAGCTGCTGATCATGCCCTCCCTCCACGAGGGTGCCGGCCTGCCGCCGCTTGAGGCGATGGCATCGCGCACACCGGTGTTGTCCTCGGACATCCCCTCGCTGCGTGAAACCTGCGGCGACGGCGCCGCCTACTTCGACCCGCACCGGCCCGCGGAACTGGCCGCTCTGCTGCGCGCGTTCTGCACGGACGACGCGGCCAGAGCCGATCTGGCCGACCGCGGCCACGCCCATGTGCTGGCGCGCCAGCAGCAGATCCGCGCGACCGCCGCGGCCGACGCGATATTCGCCGAGCTGGTCGGCAGCCGTACGTGACGTTGTCGAGGCGCCAGTTGCTGGCCCGCGCGGCCGCCTCGGCCGCCTCGGCCGTTCTCATGGGATGCTCGGTGGACCAAAGGCGCACGGTCGTCGACGTCCGCAGCTTCGGCGCCGCCGGCGACGGGGTCACCGATGACTCGTGGGCCATACAGGCCGCCGCGGCCGCGCTGCGCCCTGGGAGCACACTCCGATTTCCCCGAGGGACATACCGTTTCGCGCAGCGCTGGCCACCCGGCGGTGCCGCCGTCGTGATCTCGGGACTCGCCGACGTCGTCGACGAGTTCGAGCCGGGCGCCGAGCTGTACATGGACAATCTGCATCCGACCAAGCGAACCGGCAGTGGTCACGGGCTGCTCGTCCGTGGTCCGGCGTCGCGGATCCGCCTGCGTGCGCTCAACATCCGGTGGGCCGACGGCGCGCAGCGGTCACTCGGTGACGGCATCCGGGTGGAAGGTTGTCCCGATTTCGGCGGCGAGCAGCCGAGCGGTTGGTCCGGGCAGCCGACGCCGGTCACGGAGGTGTCCGTATCCGAGTGCACCGTGCGGTCGAGCCCGCAGACCGGGGTGGTCATGATGGGCGTCTCGGACATCGAAGTGACCGGACTACGGGTCACCGACAGCGGAGCCGACGGCCTGCACTTCAACGCCTGCCGGCGCGCGTCGGTCGATCGGTACAGCGCGGTGAACACCGGTGACGACGGACTCGCACTGGTCACGTACTTCGCCTCCGAGCCGGCTTTCGACAGTGCGGCCCACACCTTTTCGTTCCCGAATCTGACCGACTGGTCGAACGCGGACTTCACCGTCACGAACGTGAACGTGTTCGGGTGCCGGGCGAACGGTGTCCGGCTCGCGGGCGCGAACCGCGTCACCGTCGAGGGACTCGACGTCGTCGGCGTGCGTGCCGGTTCGGCGTTTCTCATCGACTCCGCGGAGCCGGGCACCGATGTCGGGTGGCATTACGTCGCCAGCCGCTCGGTGCGCCTCGACGACGTCACCGCCTCCGACTGCGACATGGGCATCCACCTGCTGGCCCGGCCTGGCGCATCCGGCGACCGGCGCTTCACCGACTTCGACATCCACGTCGGCGACGCGAAGATCGACGACTGCCCCACGTGGGCGGTCCGTGCCGAGTCGCTGACCGCGACCCGGGTCAACGGCATGCGCATCGACGACTGCAGCGTCACCGCCGCCTCGACCACGGGCGGCAACGGCGGCGTGGGTGTCGGGAACACGAGTGGGATCACGTTCGGCACGATGGTGATCCGCCACTCCGAACCGGTTGTCGTGTTCAAAGCCGAGAACGCCGGCCAGCTCACCGTCGACCACCTGAGCGTGGCGATCACCCGGCCGGATCGCCCCGCAGGCAGCCTCGACCCGTGCGTGCGTCTCGAGGGTTCCGACGGCGTGGTCGATCAGCTGACGATCGGCTGGCCTGCCGCCGCCGACACCTGGGTGCCCGTCCTGCAGTCCTCGCCCGGTCCGTGCGGGGACGACATCGGCCAAGCGCCGCTTGCGATTCGGGGACTGACGGTCACGCCTTCGGTCGAGCGTCCTTCGGCGGTCGCATGCGGGCGGTGACCAGCGCGCTGCCCGCGGTCAGCAACAACAGGAAGATGACGATCCCGTAGACCAGGATCTGCACCCGCCACACCTCGAGGAAGCAGTACGCCACCACGCCTGCCGACGCGGCGATGACCGGGCTGAAGCTGAATATCCGCGCGAAGGCGTACCCCGCGAATCCGTACGCCACGATGGTGTAGAGCCACCCCCAGGCACCGTGCTCCGCATAGATGTCGGCGAACACGGAATTGGTGAAGAAGTTGCCTGCGAAGGTCACCGAGTGGCCGTAGACGGATGCCTGTTTCCAGCTGTCGTCCTTGGCCACCTTGTTGAATTGCAGGAATGTGGGCTTCACCGCGTCCAGCGACGCGACCGCCCCGACCCTGTTCTCCCAGGCGCCGCCGGCCACCGCATCCGAGACGCCGATCTGGACCTGTGCCGGCACGGCCAGATAGGCGCCCGACTGATACAGGTTCATGGCCACCGGGTTCGACACGCCGGCTTCCCGGTAGTAGTTGGCGTTGCGGAAGTAGTTGAGCGCGGTGAGGACGGCGAACCCGCAGAGCACGATCACCGCGAGGGTCACCCACGTGCGCGCACCCGATCCGCCGGTCGCGTGCCGTGGTGGACGACCCCGCACCCAGACCGCGAGATAGACCACGCAGGACATCAGGAGCGCCAACCGTGAGGCGATCATGGCGTTGGAGATGAGCAGCAGCACCCCGGCGACCATGTACGGCCACCGGATCACCTTCCTGCGCCACAAATAGACGCCGATCGGCGCGGCCAGGATGGTGGCGTACCGCAGGGTCTGCGGACCCGCGAACCCCGACAGCGCATTGCTGAAGTCGTTGGCGGTCTGTTCACTCAGCGACGCGACGATCGCCGACGGACCGCCGACCTTCATGAACGAATACCCGACCCCGACGGCGCCTGCCGCCAGGATCAGGTAGAAGTACCGCCGCTCGAACCAGGCGGTGCTGGTCGGTCCGTCACCGGTTGCGGGCCGTGATCGCGTTGTCCCGTACCAGAATCCGACCATCGACACCATCACGATCGCGCAGTACCACAGCAGCAGCAGCGCAATGCCCCGGCCGCTGATGTCGGCGGGGATCGCGAAACCCGTCAACGCCTCCGACGAGGTCTGGGACCCACCGAACTGCCGGCGCGCGAACAACGCCGACCACGCCAGGAACGACAGCGTCACCGGGGCCAGGATCAACACCGCCGGGCTGAACCACGCGGGCGGTCGGATGGCGACGGCCACGACTAGCCCAACCGCTGGCGTCGGCGCCGGGCCCCGAAGGTCGCCGCGTAGTCCGGCGCCCCGTTGACCGCGGCGAAGTGGTAGACGAGCGCGGTGATCACCTCCGCGGTCACGAAGGCCAGGAAGATCGCGGTGGTGTTCTGCCACACGAGAAGCAGGCCCACGCTCACCACCAGGTAGACGACGGTGCTGGCGCCGCGGATCCAGAAGACGAGCACGGTCTTGCCCGCCTTGCGCAGGGCCGCGAACGGCACGGTCGACACCAGCATGACGGCCTTCCACAGACAGGCCAGCAGCATGGCGGCGACTCCCACGTCCTGCCAGGCCGGGCCGAACACGAGGCTGCCGAGCCCGCCGAACGCGGCGACCAGCACCGCGGCCATCCCGACGGCGAACACCGCGACGAACGCCTTGAGCTCACCGCGATGCCCGTGGGCGAGCAGGCGGTAGCGCCCGTAGGCGAGGATCGGCTCCAGGGCGCCCGCGACCGTGGAGATGACGCGGAACGTGACCGAGGCGGCCGGTCCGACCAGGACCAGGAGCACCGAGGTGATCGCCGGTTGAACGGCGCCGACGACCGCGGTCTCCGCGGTGACCCAGCTGGACCTGCGGACATCCGGCGGAAAGCCCATCCGCGGCAGCGCCTTTCGCGGCCGGTACCGCGCCACCACCGCGAGCATCGCCCCGACCGCCAGCACCCGCACGCTGTGGGGGTTGCCCTGGTCGGCCATCCACAGAGCGACCAGGCCGGCCACGATCAGCGCACCGGCTGCGGCGCCCTCGTTCTTCCATTCGCCGGTGACCACCCCGATCGAGCGGGTCATGAGCAGCCCGGTCATCACGCCGATGGCGCTCGCCATGAGCACCGCCGACGATGCGACCGCCGGGCCGAACACCAACAGCCCGCAGGCGGCGATGGCGAAGAGCACGACCCACGTCGGCAGGCCCAGCTCCCCCTCGGCGTCGGGGGTGGCCAGCCGGCCCTCCACGATGAAGGCGTTGAACAGCTGCGCGACGTAGACCCCGACGGCGAGCGCCAACGCGAGGAAACCCTGGGTCTCGATCGGCGCGATCCGCGCGTAGATGGCGATGAAGATCGCCGGGAAGACGTTCAGCGCCAGACCGGCGACCACCTGCACGCCGGTCTGGAGGTGCCTGCTGTCAGGCACGGCCATGGGTCGCCGACGTCTGCGCCACCACGTCGGCCATTCTGGCCCGGAACGCTTCCGGTGAGAATTGTTCGGCGCGTTGACGGTTCGCGGCGGGGTCGAAGCGTCCGTCGTCGAAGGACGCGAACGCCTCGGCGAAGTTGGCGACGATCTCGGCGTCGCCGCGGCCGGTGACGAACGTCCCCGTGACACCGTCGACGACACTGTCGAGCGCGCCGCCGACCCCGAGTGCGATCACGGGTGTGCCGCACGCCATCGCCTCGACCGGCGTGATGCCGAAATCCTCCTCCCCCGGCATGACCATGGCCCTGGCGCGGCGATACAGGTCGCGGAACTCCTCGTCGGAGACCCTGCCGACGAACGTGACATCGCCGCCCTCGGCGAGCTTGCGGCATCGGGCGGCCTCTCTGCCGTCCCCGGCGACGACGAGTTTGACGCCGGCTTGCACGGCCGCCCTGATCGCGATGTCCGGGCGCTTGTATCCGACCAACCGTCCGGCCAGCAGGAAGTAGTCGCCGCGCGTCGATGCGGCGTCCGGTGTGTAGAAGTCGATGTTCACCGGCGGGTGGACGACCTGCGCGTCACGGTTCCAGTGATCCCTGACCCGCTGCGCCACCGCGGCGCTGTTGGCGACGATGGCGGTGATCTTGGGCGCGGCGGACAGTTCGGTCGCGATGGCCAGCCGGGACAGCGCGTCCAGCGCCAGGCGCCCGGGTAGCGACGCCGCCTCTTCGCGGCGCATGACCTTGTCCCACGCCCACCGCGCCGGCGAGTGCACGTAGACGATCGTGGGTGTGGCGCCGGCCGCGTGGACCGCCGCGGCGGCGAACGCGTGATGGCTGATCACGATGGCCTCTGCCGTGCCGAAGTCGCGGCGCTTCATCCAACCGGGAACCAGTGGCAGCAGCGGTGCGTAGGTCCGGTGGCCCGCCGCGCGGTACGCCGACGACAGCGGACCGGTGCGCACCCGCGCGGTGAATTCGGCGGTGACGCGGGGGTCGACGATCGGGATGTCGATCGGCGCGTCGGGCCACTGTCGGGCGAACTCGGCGACGACGTGTTCGGATCCGGCGATCTCGGTCAGTCGTTCGTGGACGATCGCGACCGTCACTGCATACTCCGCTCTGCGTCGTCGACGCCCTGCTGGGACACCTCTGGTGCGCGGTTCTTCCGGTGCGCCCCGCCGGGGCGGCGGTAGGTGAACGCCGCGACCAGCGGCGCCGCGCTGCCCGCGGTCGCCGAGCGCAGGGCCACCGCCTGCGCCGCGGTGTCGGCGTCGAGACAGGCCACGAGGACGATTCCGGTCGCCGTGGCGATCAGGTCGGGGGTCAGCGTGGGGTCGCCGACCACTCCGCCGTGCAGCACCCGGGCCGACGGCGACCGGTCGGCGCCGGCGGGTTCGAGCAGGGCCGCCACCTCGGCGCTGCCCGAGGACGGCGACGCACCGATCACAAGCAGCACGCCGCCCGGCGCCACCGACGCGCACTGGGCCCGGAGTGTGCGGGCGAGGCGGGCCTGCGCCCCGTCGCGGTCGTCGGAGAACGCCGAGCCGAGGTCGACCGCCGGTACGAGTACGGCGTCGACGCCGTCGGTCAGCGTCGCGCTCATGGCGGCGCGGCCGGAACGCCGCCGCCGGGCGAGCAGGATCGCCACCGCAACGGAGCCTCCGACGAGTCCGCCGAGGATCGCCCCGATGAGCCACTGCTGGGAACTGTCGTGGTTCGGTGTCGGCGGCTGCACCACCAGCAACGTGGCGGCCTCGCTGGCCTGGAGTTCGACGGCCTCCCGGATGCGCGTGAGTTCTTGCATCCGCACAGGGTCGGCGGCACCGGTCTGCTCCCACCGCGTCAGCGCGCCGAGAATGGTCCGAAGTTGCTCGTCCACCCGCTGGCTGAGCTCTTGGCCGTACAGATCGATGGCCACCTGGACGGTTCTGATGGCGTCGTCGCGAGATTTGCTGGAATTGCTGATCGTCACCACCGACGACTCGCTGGCTTGGGCGACATTGAGCTCCGCCGGCTCGTCCATCGCCATTTTCCTGGCCACCGCCTGGGCGAAACCCTCGCCGGACAGATACGCGATTTCCCCGCCGACGAAATTGCTCGTATTGCCCTGATTGTCCGGAGTGACCTGACTGGCCCCGGCCGCGATCGCGGTCAGATCGGCCGGATTCTCCAGACGCACAAAGGCTGTCGCCGTCGTATCCGTTCCCATCCGGGCGAAGGCCACCCCGCCGATGAGCGCGCCGACGCACAGCCCGACCAGCGCGGCCGTCACGAATTTCACCCTCACAAGACGCGATTCCAGCGAAGAGATCATCGCGATCGCGGGCGCCGGAACTCTCGACCCATTGACAGACAACTGTGCGGCACTCCGTCCTGACCCTCGATGCGACCAATATCGTAATGGCCCAGATCACTTCGCCGGGCCCGACACAGGTATCGGTGGAGGACCAGTAAACACGGTGCGGTAGAACGGACTGGGCGGCGCGTCGACTTTTTGCGAAGATGGTTTGCCGGTAACCTCCGGCGCCCAGGGGTGATTCGAGAAAGCCCACTGACTCGAGACTGGAGCAGCGGTGTCTGTTGGGTTCATCCGCCGGGTCGTCGGCCTGGTGTCGTCGGTGTTGATGGTGACGGCGCTGGGCGCTCCTGCCGCGGCCCACGCCGCGCCCCTCAACGCCGATCCGGCCGCCGGTCCCGAGGTGACGCTGCCGTGGCGGACACTGGGCCTGCCCGGTGACATCACGCTGGTCGGCGCCGACACCAATCAGGACTTCTCCGTGCCGGTCCCCACCGGGTTCGGAGCCGTCCGGCTGCGTGGACTGATCCACGCGCCGGTGGATTTCGGCGCCGGATTCGTCGAGATCACCGACAGCACAGGCAAATTCCTGGCCACGGTGAATCTGCCCGCCGTGGCGCCGGACCAAGCGGTGGTTCCGTTCGACGTCGACATCTCCGCGGCGCGGGTGAACACCGCGCAGCTCGGCCTGTCGTTCACCGTGCGAGAGGCCGCGCTGCCGGTCGGCGACCGCTGCGGCCTCGGCGAACGGGTTCGGCTCAGCGATCTCGCCACGGTGTACGCGGGCATCGAGCCCGCGCCCACCACGGTCGCCACGTTCTTTCCGCCTGTGCTGCAACGGCTGACGATCTACACACCGATCGACGCCGACGACGCCGAGGAGCAGGCGGTCCTCACGCTCGCTTCGGCGGTGGCGCGGATGTATCGGCCGCAGTCGCCGGTGATCACGGTGGTCAAACAACCTCGCGGCGCGACACCGCCTGCCGCGCCGCAGTTCACCCGTGCCGTCGTCGTCGAGAGCGGCGACGCCGCCCTCAACGTGGTCGACCCGGACACCGCCGACGTCCATCTGAAGGTGAACGGACGCGGCGACCAACTCACCGCGCAGGCGTCGCTGATCGCCAACCAGGTGCAGTCGCTGGCCCAGGTCCCCGAGGTCCGCATCGACAAGGCGGGGTCCGGCGGTGGTCCCCGCGTCGACGAGGTCAGTTTCGGCGACCTCGACATGGCCGCAGAGAGCTCGGTGTTGCGGACGTCGACGATGGCGGTGGGTGTCGACCGGGCCGCACTGGGCAGCGGGCGTGTCGAGGGTCTGCGGGTACACCTGCTCGCCACCCACACCCCGGTGCAACCGATGGATTCGGCATCGCTGATGGTCCGGGTGAACGGCGAGGCCGTGCACACCGTGCCGTTGGGCGAGCGCGGCCGCGTCGACGCCGTCTTCGATGTGCCCGGTGAATTCCTCGGCCAGAGAATCAATCTGGAGTTCGATCTGACGTTCAGCCCGCGTCAGCTGTGCTCGCCGACCATCGCACCGCTGACCTTCCAGCTGGACCCCCGCTCGACCTTGACGATGCGGCGGGGCGGCCCGCCGCTCGGCGGGTTCGGCGCGGTGCCGTCGGAGTTCAGCCCCGAGTTCCTAGTGGCGCTCGACGGCAGCAACCCGAATCAACTGCACTACGCGACCCGGGTGATCGCCGACATCGCACGGCTGACCGATACGGAACTCACGCCGCGAGTGGTCGACGTCAAGGCCGCGGCCGACGCCGGGATCGGCGCGTTGATCGTGGCCAACGCCGCCACGATCGACCAGACGTCGCTGCGCCCGCCGGTCGGCGGGCAGAGCGGTGAGGTACAGATCGGCCTGCGCGACGAGTTGCGGGCCGACATCAACCGGGGGCTCGGCTCGATCCAGGCCTTCGCCGACGGGGCCCGCAACCGTTCCGTCGTGCTCGTCACCACCAGCGGGGCCTGGACACTGGTCGAACCGCTCTTCGGCTACGTCGATCAGCTGCCGGACGGCTGGTCGAGCCTCGACGGCGACGTGCTGGCCGCCGGCGCGGCGGGCAGTGTGACCAACCTGTCCATCGGAGCCGGAGACGTCGCGGCGGCCCCCACCGAGGAGTCGGACGACTCGGCGGTCTGGGTGGCGATCGGGGTGGGTGCCGCCGCGCTCGCCGCACTGGTGGTCGGCGCCGCACTGCTGTGGCGACGCCGGCGCCGCGCAGCGGCTACCTAGCCACCGGGACGGCTACAGCACCGACGGCGGCTCCTGCCGTCGCACCGCGTCGACCTGACCCGGGACCGCACCGGCCACTTTCGACGTCTGGTCGGTCGCCGCCGCGGTCGCCTGTCCCGGGACCGCTTTGGCCGCCGCGACCGCCAGCTGTCTGCGCTTCACCCACAACCAGACGGCGGCGCCGATCGCACCGCCGGCGAACAGTATCGCGCCCAGGACCCGTCCAACCATGCTCCGCCTCCTCGCAGACCGGCGAACCTCGTGAGCCGCACACTACGCCGCTCCCCGGTCCCCGATCCGGAATCCGCCGAACGGTCAGACGAACCGCGAGCGTCAGCTGGCGACGGCCTGATCCGCGACCTTCTGCACCTCCACCAGGTTGTCGCCGTACACGCCCGCGTTGCCCAGCCCGCAGTGCCGGTCGGCGGTGATCGCGTTGACCGTCGTCTGTGACCCCGTGCCCGGGGCCGCGCCCTGCCAGTGTCCGACGTTGGCCATCACCAGACCCGGCATCAGGTCCGGCTCGTGGGCGGCCGGTCCCACGAAGGACCCGCGGTCGTTGAACACCCGCACCATCTCCCCTTCGGCGATACCGCGGGCAGCGGCATCGTCGGGGTGGATGAACACCCGCTGGCCGCCCTGGACGCGTTGCTTGTCCGGCGCGTTGCCGTACTGACTGTTGAGGAAGGCGTGCGGTTTCGGCGAGATGATGCTCAACGGAAACCTCTGCGCCAGTTCGGGATTGGACTGCGGTGACTCAAAAGGCGGCACGTAGTCAGGCACCGGGTCCACGTATCCGCCGGGCTGCATCGCCTCGTACATCGACCGCCACACCGGGACCACGAAGTTGCCGCCCTCGGCCAGGCTGCTCTTGAACTCGCACTTACCCGACGGCGTGGGGAAGTTACCCTCGGCGTGCGGGGCACGGGTGTCCGGGGTGCCGACGTCGAGCCGCATCCAACCGCGCTCTTCGAGTTTCTCGTACGTGATGCCCTGCAGCGCCGGGGCTTCCCAGTCATGGAAGTCGATGAGCATCTCGCGGTCGGTGCGGTTCCAGTAGGCCATCGACTCCTCGTCGAACTCCATGGTGCGGGCGAGGCGCCGGAACAGTTCGACGTTGGGGATGGCTTCGCCCGGCGGCGCGATCGCCGGTTGGTTCAGCGAGATGTACAGGTGCCCCCAGGTCACCATGATGTCGAGCTGTTCGGCCTGCATGGTCGCAGGCAGGACGAGGTCGGCGTATTTAGCGGTGTCGGTGATGAAGTGCTCGCTGACGACGGTGAACAGGTCGTCGCGCATCAACCCGCGCATCGTCTTCTCCTGCGCCGGGCCCTGTGACACCGGATTCGAGTTGTAGACGAACAGCGATTTGATGGGCGGATCGAGTCCGAGTTCACCGGTCAGCGCCATGCCGAGGTCGAGCTCGTTGACCACCCGGGTGCCTTCGGGGATCCACTCCGGCATGCAGATCTTGTCGAAACGGGTCGGGAACTCCCAGATCGGCATCTCCATCGTGCCGCCACCGACGTGGCGCCAGGCGCCCACCAGTGCGGGCAGGCAGGTGATGGCGCGGATCGCCTGTCCCCCACCGCGGCTGCGTTCCAGCGCCACGCCCTGCCGGATCGCCGCGGGCTGGCTCGTCGCGTATTCGCGGGCCAGGGTGCGCACGTCGTCAGCGGGGATCCCGGTGATCTCCTCGACACGTTCCGGTGGGTACTGCGCCGCTCGCGCGGCGAGATCGTCGAATCCGACGGTGTGGCGCTCGATGTAGTCGGTGTCGGTCAGCCCTTGGGCGATGATCTCGTGGATCATGCCCATCGCGAGGGCGCCGTCGGTGCCGGGCCGGATGCGGATGTGCCAATCAGCCTGTCGGGCAGTGCGATTGCGCACCGGGTCGATGACGACGATCTTGGCGCCGTTGTTCTTGCGCGCCTCCAGCAGGAACGGCCACCCGTGCAGGTTCGTGCTGGTCATGTTCATGCCCCAGACGATGATGTACTTCGAATGCGCCATCGACTCGACGTCGAGACCACCCGACCCGCCGACGGTCATGTGCCATGCGGTCGACGATCCGGACTCGCAGTACGTCTTCTCCGCCACCGTCGACCCGAGCCGGTTGAAGAACGCGTCACCCGAGGTGAGGCCGTTCAGCACGCCCTGGTGGCCGAGGTAGGCGTGCGGCATGATCGCCTGGCTGCCGTACTCGTCGATGATCGCCGTCCAGCGCTGTTTGATCTCCGCGAGCGCCTCGTCCCAGGAGATCCGTTCGAACGCACCCGAACCCTTCGGCCCCACCCGGCGCATCGGGTACAGCAGACGGTCCGGCTGGTAGTGGTGTTCGTGGAAGTTCTTGACCTTGACGCACAGACCGCCCCTGGTCATCGGGTGGTCCGGATCTCCCGTCACGTCAACGAGTTTCCCGTCCTCGACGTGATAGAGCATCGCGCACGTGTCGGGGCAGTCGTGCGGGCAGGCGCCGCGGACGATGGTGAGTTCCTTCACGGGGAGTCCTCCTGGGCTGCAGTGGTGCTACCAGTTAGGACGAGGTTTGTGGCCCGCCAATTGCACGCACATTAAGGTGCTGTGACCGAACCTCCCCCGGACCGTGATCGGCGTGCGGTGGCACTCGAAGTGGGTCCCTCGTTAGGCTTTTCACGGCCACGCCGATCCGCAGGAGGAGTATTGGGCTGCTCGACGGCACCGCTGATATCGGGTTCCTGTGCCGACGAGTTCACCGGGGTCCGAGAGGCTTTCGCCCGCAACTTCACCGATCGCGAGGAGATCGGCGCCGCCGTCGCTGTCTGGGTCGACGGTGATCTGGTCGTCGACCTGTGGGGCGGTTCGGCCGACGAGCCCGGCGCGCGGCCGTGGCGACGGGACACCCTCGCCAGCGTCTTCTCCGGTTCGAAGGGCCTCACCAGCACCTGCGTGCACCTGCTGGCCGACCGCGGGGAGATCGACCTGTACGCCCCCGTTACCCGGTACTGGCCGGAGTTCGGGCAGGCCGGCAAGCAGGACGTCACGACGGCGATGGTCTTGGCACACCGCTCCGGCGTGATCGGACCGCGCACCCGGTTGCACTGGTCGGAGGCGGCCGACTGGGATGCGGTGTGCGCGCACATCGCGGCCGCCGAACCGTGGTGGCCGCCCGGCACCGCGCAGGGCTACCACATGGTGACGTTCGGGTTCATCCTCGGCGAGGTGGTGCGCCGGGTGACCGGCCGCACCATCGGGCAGTACCTGCGCACCGAGGTCGCCGAACCGCTCGGCGCCGACGTTCACATCGGCCTGCCGGCGACCGAACACCACCGCTGCGCCGAGATGATCGACAAACCCCACATCCGCGACGTGCTGGCCGCGGGTGCGGCGCCGGGGCATCCACGCTCGCTGGCCGAGCACCCGATGGCCGGGCTCGCGGTCGCGATGGGGTTCGTGCCCGACGACGAGCTCGGTTCGAATGCGCTCGAGGTGTGGCGCGAAGCGGAGTTCCCCGCGACCAACGCCCACGTCTCGGCACTGGGCATGGCCACGTTCTACAACGCGCTCGCGCAGGAGAAGCTGCTCTCCCGTGAGCACATGGACAGGGCGCGGGTCTGTCAGGGCGGATTCGACACCGACGTGGTGCTCGGCCCGCGGGTGGCCGACCACGGCTGGGGTCTGGGCTACATGCTCAACCAGCGCGGCGTCGCCGGCCCCAACCGGCGCGCGTTCGGCCACGGCGGTTCGGGTGGTTCGTTCGCCTTCGCCGATCTGGAGCACCGCATCGGCTACGCGTACGTGATGAACCGCTTCGACGCCACGAAGTGCAATGCCGATCCCCGCACCGTCGCGCTGTCCGACGAGATCTACCGCGCGCTCGGTGTGTGGATCCGCTGATTTTCGCGCACCGCGAACGGGGAGGTCGCGTCGGTAGGCTGGACGCATGAACGGCGTCCTGCTCGTCCTGATCATCGTGGTCGTCGCCGCGCTCGCGCTGGCGGTCTACAGCTCCTCGAAGGCGTCGGGCCGGCGCACCGCCGAGTCGCTGGCCGACGCGAAGGCCGACGCCCGGCGGGTGATCGAACGGCTCGGCGGCCAGGTGCTCAACCTCACCGGGACCGACGAGGCGTCGAAGCAGGCGCTGGCCGACGCGTCGGAGCGCTACACCGCCGCCGCGTCGCAGATCGACCAGGCGACCTCGGCCAGACAGGCGGAGCTGGCGAAGGAGAGCGCGGTCGAGGGGCTGTATTACGTGCGCGCGGCGCGCATCGCCATGGGTATGGACCCGGGCCCCGAACTCGAGACACTGGCGGGTCAGCGGTCGGCGGGTGCGGTGACCGAAGACCGCCGCGTGCAGTTCGACGGCCGGGAGATCGAGGCGTCGCCGACCCCGTCGCAGCGCACCCCGAACTACTACCCCGGTGGCCGCGTCGCGGGCCGCCCCGTACCTGCCGGCTGGTACTCGGAGCCGTGGTGGAAACCGGCGCTGGTCGCGGGCGCTTGGGGGCTGGGGTCGGTGCTGCTGTTCGACGCGTTGTTCTCCGGGATGCACGGCAGCGGTTACGAGCAGGGTTTCGCCCAGGGATACGACCAGGGGTTCGATCAGGGCCAGGATCCCGGGTCCGACGGGGGTGACGCCGGCGGTTGGGACGGCGGCGACTCCGGCGGTGGCTGGGGCGATTTCGGCGGCGGCGACTTCGGCGGCGGCGACTTCGGCGGCTTCTAGACTCCGCCCGCCGTCAGATCCGGCTCTCCAGCCGGGCCGAGACACCGGCCTCCTGCAGGTCCAACCGTTCGAGCATGGCGCGCACCGCCTCGTCCTCGATACGGCCGGCGTCCCGTTCGGCGATCAACGCAGTCCGTTGGGCGCACAGCACATCCCGGTAGAGCTGGGAGAACACCTCGGCGCGCGGCGTGTGCGATTCAGGGTCGGGCATCTCGTCGGCATCCTGGGCGTGGCGGGCGATGGTCTGCCTGATGTTGGCCAGCGTCTCCTCGTCCAATCCGCGCGGCGGCGCGTCGGCGAAACGGTTGAGCACCTCGTCGGCGGCGGTGTGCACCACCTGTTCGGCTTTGCGGGTCTCGGTCTCGTCGGACTGCCTGTCCACCTCGAATGACGGTTGCAGCCAACGGATCAACGGCGGCAGCGTCCACCCCTGCAGCAACAGTGTGCCGACGCTGACCACGAACGCGATCGCCTGGATCGTGGCCCGTTCGGGGAAGGCCTCGCCGTCGACAGTCATCAGCGGAATCCCAGAAGCCGCCGCCAGCGTCACCACCCCGCGCATCCCGGTCCACGACACGACCACGTTCTCCTGCCACGTCAGCGTCCGCCGATCGACCAGGCCCGAGAGTCGGCGCGGCCCGCCGCGCCGGCGTATCCCCAGCGCGCCGCGACCGCCTCGCTCGGGTTTCGGCACGCTGAGCTTCGACTCGACCTTGCGGGAGAGCACGCCGCGCCCGAACATCACGAACACACACACGGGCCGGATCAGCAACACCACCAGCAGCACGACACCGGACGCGACGGCGACCTCGGCCAGCGACTCGTGCGCCTCATGGAGGTCCTCGAGCACGAACCGCAGCTGTAATCCGATGTAGGCGAACACGAACGCCTCGAGCATCACGTCGACGGAGTTCCACACGTAGCGTTCCTGCAGCCGCGTCTGGTAACCGGCGTCGAGCGAACCGTGGCCAACGACGAACCCGGCGACCACGACGGCCAGCACCCCGGAGGCGTGCAGGTGCTCGGCGGAGATGAACGCCGCGAACGGCACCACGAGTCCCTGGATCGTCTCCAGCCCCGGGTTGGCCAGCCTGCGGCGGATCCACAGCGTGACGAATCCCAGCGCCGCGCCGACGAGCGGGCCGAGCAGCGCGCTGTAGGAGAACAGCAGCACCGGGTTCTCGATGAACGCCCGGCTGCCCGCCACCTGGGCCACCGCGATCGAGAACAACGACAGCGCGGCGGCATCGTTGACCAGGCTCTCACCGGTGAGGATCGCCATCACCTTCTTCGGCAGGCCGAGGCGACGGCCCACCGCGACGGCGGTCACCGCGTCGGGGGGCGCCACCACAGCGCCGAGGATCAGCGCGGTCCCGAACGTCAGCGACGGCACCAGCCACGACGCCAGCCCCGCCACCGCGAACGTGGTGATCACCACCAGTCCGACGCCGAGTCCGAGGATCGGCCTGATGTTGCGCAGAAACGTCGGGAACGAAAAGCTCAGCGCCGCCGAGTACAGCAGCGGGGGCAGCACCACCGACAGCAGCACCTCGGATTCCAGTTCGACGCCGTTGAAATCGGGGGCGAAGGACACCGCGAACCCGACGACCACGAGGACGAGGGCGGGCTCCAGCCCACGGCGGTGCGCGATGGCGGTGACCACGATGGCGCCGACGACGACGAGGATCAGTTCCACCGGGAGATTGTCGCTGCTGGCGGCGACCCGCGCCGCGTTACCTGCTCAGCTCTGGCAGGTCGGGCACCAGAACAGGTTGCGGCCCTCCAGCACGGCGGTGCTGATGGAGGTGCCGCAGATCCGGCACGGCTCCCCCGGCCGGCGGTAGACGTAGGTCCGCGGCCGGCCCGTCCGGTACGACGGGGCGCCGTGGTCGTCCTCGGGCCGCACGGTGACGATCTTGCCGCGCCGCACACCGACTTTCATCAGGTCGACGAGGTCGGTCCACATCGCGTCGAACTCGCCCGGCTCGAGGTTGGTGCCCAACCGGAAGGGATCGATGCGGTGGCGGTAGAGCAGTTCGCTGCGGTAGACGTTGCCCACCCCGGCGATCACCGTCTGATCCATGAGCAGCGCGCCGACGGGCCTGCGTGACCTGTTGAGCCGGTGCCACGCGGGCGCCGGATCGGCGTCGCGGCGTAGCGGGTCGGGTCCGAGCCGGGCCAGGATGTCGGACACCTGCGCCTCGTCGACGACCTCGCAGGCGGTGGGGCCGCGCAGATCGGTGCCGTGGTCGGCGCCGACGATGCGCATGCGCACCTGCCCGACCGGATCGGGCGGCGGCTCGTCGGCCGATAGCGCGAACTCGTCGAACCGCCCGTACAGCCCCAGGTGTATGTGGACGATGCGGCCGCCGCGGTAGTGGTGGAACAGGTGCTTACCCCAGGCGCTGGCGCCGGTGAACGTGAACCCGTCCACCATCGCCGCCCCCTCGGTGAACCGGCCCTGTGGGCTGCTCACCCGCACCCGCTGTCCCTTGTAGCGCTTCTGGTGCAGCCGGGCGAGCCGGTGCAGCGTGTGGCCCTCCGGCATCCGCCGCGCCTCGTTACCGACCGGCTCCGGGCACCGGCGGCGCGTCGTGGGTGCGTTCGTACTCGGAGAGGATGTCGATACGCCGTTGGTGGCGTTCGGCTTCGGACCAGGGCGTGTTGACGAACGCGTCGACGATCGCGAGCGCGTCGGCCTCGGAGTGCATGCGGCCGCCGAGCCCGATGAGCTGCGCGTTGTTGTGTTCGCGGGCCAGTGCGGCGGTCTCGACGCTCCACGCCAGCGCGCAGCGGGCACCGGGCACCTTGTTGGCGGCGATCTGCTCACCGTTACCCGAACCGCCGAGCACGATGCCGAGGCTGCCGGGGTCGGCGACGGTCTTCTCAGCCGCGGCGATGCAGAACGCCGGGTAGTCGTCGTCGGCGTCGTAGCCGAATGCGCCGCAGTCCACCGGTTCGTGGCCGGTGTTGCGGAGGTGCTCGATGATGACCTGCTTCAACTCGTAGCCCGCGTGGTCGGCTCCCAGGTAGACGCGCATGGCGGCCATTGTGACAGGTCAGCCGACGGTGATTGCGTCGAGGCGCTCCTTGATGAAGTCCGACGACGTGACCGGCTCCAGACCGGACACCCGGCCGATCGGTGGGCCGAGCGGCGTGACGACGGCGTCGTGGTTCGCCTCGTAGAAGTAGATCAGCGAGACGAGGTCCTCCTCGGGCGCGTCCGGCTGCGGCGGGAGCACCCGGTGCCGTCCGGACGGCCAGCGCCGCCCGCTCCAGTACTCGAGCAGGTCGCCGATGTTGACCGTCAGTGCGTCCGGCCGGTACGGGGCGTCGGTCCAGCCGTCGGCGTCCGAGAACACCTGCAGCCCACCGGCGCCCGGTTCGCGGTCGAGGATGGTCACGGTGCCGAAGTCGGTGTGCGGGCCGATGCGGAACTGTCCTGGTTCGGGTTCGCCGACCACGCTGACCGGCGGGTAGTGGTTGATGTTCATCGTCCACGTCGGCCGGCTCGCGAGCTGACGGAAAGGGTTGTCGGACAACCGGAGTGCGTGGGCGAACAGGGCCAGCAGGTCGTCGGCGACGCGGCGCATCTCCTCGGTGTACGCAGTCACCAGCGAACGCAGTCCGGGCACCTCGTCGGGCCACACGTTGGGGGCGAACCAGATCCGGTCGACGTCCGGGTCGCCGGTCGGCGTGTCGGCACCCAGGCTGAAGCTCTCCTTGAGATCCGGCGGTGTCTCGGTGCCTTCGGCGTACCCGTTGGCCTCCGCACCGGGCCCGATCCAGCCGTGGCCGCCAACCGGAACGGAGTAGCGGGCCTTCACGGCAGAGGGCTGGGCGAAAAAGGCACGCGCGGCAGCGCGGACGTCGGCGGCGAGCACCGGGTCGACGCCGTGTCCGGTCACCAGGATGAACCCGGCCTGCTGCAGTCCCTCATCGACCGCGGCGGCGACGGCGTCGGCCTCGGCTCCCCCGGCGTACCACCGGGACAGATCGACGGTGGCGATCATCGGCCGATGTCCTCGTTCCACAGATCCGGGTTCGCGCCGATGAACTCGCTCATCATCGACACGCAGCGCTCGTCGTCGACGACGGTGACCTCGACGCCGTGCTCGGCCAGCCAGTCGTGCCCGCCGGTGAAGGTGCGGCTCTCCCCGATGATCACCGCACCGATGTTGAACTGTCGTACCAGTCCGCTGCAGTACCAGCACGGCGACAGCGTCGTCACCATCACCGTCGACCGGTAGTCGCGTTGCCGGCCGGCGTTGCGGAACGCGTCGGTCTCGGCGTGCACGGACGGATCGTCGTCCTGCACACGCCGGTTGTGGCCGCTGCCGAGCAGCACACCGCCGGCCCCGAAGAGCGCGGCGCCGATCGGAATCCCGCCCTCCGACAGACCTTTTCGCGCTTCGGCGTAGGCGACGTCGAGCATCTCGGCGACAGTGGTCAAGGCTGGGCTCGGCACAGCCCAAACTAACACCCGTCGTTCACGACGGCTCGGCGAAGACCTAGCCCGAGTAGAACGAGTCCAGCAGATCCTTCTGCTTCTCCTCGACGACCGACCGTTTCACCTTCAGCGACGGTGTCAGCTCGTTGTTCTCGATGGAGAGGTCGTGGTCGAGGATCGCCCACTTCTTGATGGTCTCCCACCGGTTGAGCTCTGAGTTCAACCGCTCGATGTACCCGCCGATCAGGTCGCGCACCTCATCGGATTTCACCAGTTCGGCGTACGACTTGTCCCCCATGCCTTTCTCGCCGGCCCAGCCGGTGATGGCATCGGGGTCGAGGGTCACCAGCGCGACGCAGAAGTTGCGGGACTCGCCGAAGACCAGCATGTGGCCGGCATACGGGCACAGCGCCATGAACTTGCCCTCGATGGCCGGTGGCGCAACGTATTTGCCGCCGGAGGTCTTGAACAGCTCCTTGAGCCGGCCGGTGATCGTCAGGAAGCCGTCGTCGTCGAGCTGACCCCGGTCGCCGGTGCGCAGCCACCCGTCCTCGGTCAGCGTCTCGGCGGTCTTGTCGGGCAGGTTGTGGTAGCCGTCCATCACACACGGGCCTTTGATCTGCACCTCGCCGTCGTCGCTGAGGCGCACCTCGCTGCCGTCGAAGACCTGCCCCACCGTGCCGAGCCGGTAGTTCTCCAGCCGGTTGATGAACGCGCCCGCCGCGGTCTCGGTGAGCCCGTAACCCTCCAGGATCAACAGGCCCGCGGCGTGGAACCACTCGGCGATGTCCCGGTTCAACGGCGCCGAGCCCGAGATCATGAACCTGATGCGGCCGCCGAACACGTCGCGCACCTTGCTGAAGACCAACCGGTCGAACAGGCCGTGCGCGAGCGCCAGATGCGGCGGCACGGACTTGCCCTCGCGCCGCAGGCGGCTGACCTGGCGGCCCACCGCAAACGCCGCGTTGAACAGTTTCTCCTTGACACCGTGCTGCTGGGTGACGACCTTGGCGTGGGCCTTCTCGAAGATGCGCGGCGCGGCGCCCATGAAGGTCGGCTTCACCGTGCCCATGTTCTCGACGATCTTGTCCACCCGGCCGTCGATGGCGCTGGCGAAACCGCACGCCAGCTGCGCCGAGATCAGCACCTTGCCGAACGCGTGCGCCAGCGGCAGCCACAACAGCTGCAGATCGTCCTCGTCGAGGATGCCGAAGGCGGCGATGGTCTCCCCCTCGTACACCCACGCGCTGTGAGGAAGCCTCACGCCCTTGGGTTTTCCGGTGGTGCCCGAGGTGTAGATGAGCGTGGCCAGCTGATCGGAGGTGATCGCCGCGGACCGGTCCCGCACGGCGGACGGCTGTTGCTCGAGGTGCTTGCGGCCCTGTTCGATGACGTCGGCCAGGCCCACCGCCCAGTCGCCGTCACCGGCGCCGTCGAACAGCACCACCTTCTCGAGGTTCGGCAGTTCGTCGCGATTGTCCTGCAACTTCTTCAGCTGCGACTCGTCCTCGGCGAAGACGAACCGCGACTCGGAGTCGCTCAGGATGTAGGCGGTGTCGGCGGCGTTCGTCGTCGGATACACCGTCGTGGTCGCGCCGCCGGCGCACATGATCGCCAGGTCGGCGAGGATCCACTCATACCGGGTGCTCGACGCGATGCCCACCCGTTGTTCCGGTTCGATGCCGAGCGCCAGCAGGCCTGCGGCCAGTGCCTCGACCTGGTCGGCGGCCTCCTGCCAGTTCAGCGACGTCCACGTGCCGTCGTCGAGTTTGCGAAAGGCTTCGTGCTGGGCGGACTTCTCGACACGGTCGAAGAACATCGTGGCGACGTTCGCGGAGGCGGTGCCGGACCGCTTCTGACTCTCGATGGACATCGTTGTCTCCGGTCATTCTGGGCGGGTTACGACGCCGCCCCTCGCGGAGCGGTCATCGATGTTTGCACACACATACCCGGTCCACACCGTTTCGACGCAGTCACCGCGACGCCGGTCAGTCGAACGACGGCCTCTCGGTACGGGTCCGCTTGAGTTCCCAGAAGTGCGGATACGAGGCGAAGGTGACCGACGCGTCCCACAGCTTGCCGGCTTCTTCGCCGCGCGGGATCTTCGACAGCACGGGACCGAAGAACGCCACACCGTTGACGTGGATGGTGGGGGTGCCGACGTCTTCGCCGACGGGGTCCATGCCCTCGTGGTGGCTGGTGCGCAGCGCGTCGTCGTACTGGTCGGACGTCGCGGCCGCCGCCAGTTCGGCGGGCAGGCCGACCTCGGCCAGGGATTCGGAGATGACGGCGGTGAACTCGGGGTCGGATTCGCCGTAGCCCTGGTTGTGGATACGGGTGCCCATCGCGGTGTAGAGCGGCGCCAGCACCTCCGGCCCCTTGGCCTGCTCAGCGGCGATCGCGACCCGGACGGGACCCCATGCCCGCTTCATCGCCTCCTGGTACTCGTCCGGCAGGTCACGCCCTTCGTTGAGCACCGCGAGGCTCATGACGTGGAAGTTCACCTCGACGTCGCGCACCTTCTCCACCTCGAGGATCCAGCGGGAGGTGATCCAGCACCACGGGCACAGCGGGTCGAACCAGAAATCGGCCCTGGATTTCTCGGCCATCAGCGGATCCTTTCGGTGATTGTCGGCGGCGGCGAGGACAGCGTTCCGTGCAGCACAACTCCGCACCCGCACCGGGTGTTCCCCGGAACGGGTGATTCGCACCCGCCGTCCGTCCGGACACGCAGTGGTGGGTGAACCTTGACCGAACCGTGTTGTTGCTGTGACTTGAGTCAACCAGTGTGACAGTGGACAGACGAGGAGCACCATGTCCGCAACAGCTCGAACCCGGTTGACGGTGGCGGCGTGTGCCGCCGCGGTCGCCGGCGCCCTCCTGACGGCCCCCACCGCGGCCGCCGACCCCGTCGACCCGATGGACACCGCCTTCTTGAACGCACTCAACAGAGCGGGGGTGCGGTACGACAATCCCGTCGACACCGTCGCGCTCGGCAAGCGGGTGTGCCCGATGCTCGTCGAGCCCGGCAAGGATTTCGCTAAGGTCGTCGCGACCGTGCGCAACGACGGCGTCCCGCCGGACCTGGCGGCGTTCTTCGCCGGCATCGCCATCCAGATGTACTGCCCGTCGATGGTGTCGTCGGTGGGCAACGGCACGTTCCTGAACTGGCTGCAGACGACGAGGTTCCCCCGCGCCCGATAGGTTGGGGTGCGTGGCACTTCCCAACCTGACCCGCGAACAGGCCGTCGAACGCGCGGCGCTGATCACCGTCGACAACTACCGCATCGACCTGGACCTCACCGACGGTGCCGGTGCACCCGGCGAGAAGACGTTCCACTCGGTCACCACCGTCACGTTCGACGCGACCGCCGGCGCCGACACCTACATCGACATCGCCGCCGACACCGTCCGCGCGGCCACCCTCAACGGCCACGACATCGACGTGTCCGGCTACGACGAATCGACCGGCATCCCGCTGGTCGGTCTGGCCGACCGCAACGTGCTCGTCGTCGACGCCGACTGCCGGTACTCGAACACCGGCGAGGGTCTGCACCGCTTCGTCGACCCGGTCGACGACGAGGTGTACCTGTACTCGCAGTTCGAGACGGCCGACGCCAAGCGCATGTTCGCCTGCTTCGACCAGCCCGACCTCAAGGCGACGTTCGACATCACCGTCACCGCGCCCGCGCACTGGGAGGTGGTGTCCAACGGCGCATTCGAAGGGAGCCGCACTGATACAGCTTCGTCGGGCGCCGCCAAGACCCACGTCTTCGTGCAGACGCCGCGGATGAGCACCTACCTCGTCGCGCTGATCGCCGGACCGTACGCCCGGTGGGACGACCTGTACCGCGACGAGCACGGCGAGATCCCGCTCGGACTGTTCTGCCGCAAGTCGCTGGCCCAGCACATGGACCACGAGCGGCTGTTCACCGAGACGAAGCAGGGATTCGGCTTCTACCACAACAACTTCGGTGTGCCGTACGCGTTCGGCAAGTACGACCAGCTCTTCGTCCCGGAATTCAACGCCGGGGCGATGGAGAACGCCGGGGCGGTCACGTTCCTCGAGGACTACGTCTTCCGCAGCAAGGTCACCCGCGCCTCCTACGAGCGCCGCGCCGAGACGGTGCTCCACGAGATGGCGCACATGTGGTTCGGCGACCTGGTCACGATGCAGTGGTGGGACGACCTGTGGCTCAACGAATCGTTCGCGACGTTCGCCTCGGTGCTGTGCCAGGCCGAGTCGACCGAGTACACCGAGGCGTGGACCACGTTCGCCAACGTGGAGAAGTCGTGGGCCTACCGCCAGGACCAGTTGCCGTCGACCCACCCGGTCGCCGCCGACATCCCGGACCTGCACGCCGTCGAGGTGAACTTCGACGGCATCACCTACGCGAAGGGCGCCAGCGTCCTCAAACAACTCGTCGCCTACGTGGGTCTGGAATCGTTCCTGTCCGGGCTGCGGGACTACTTCCGTGACCACGCCTTCGGCAACGCGACGTTCGGTGACCTGCTCGGTGCGCTCGAGAAGTCCTCGGGCCGTGACCTGTCCGGCTGGGGACAGCAGTGGCTCAAGACCACCGGGCTCAACACGCTGCGCGCCGATTTCGACGTCGACGCCGAGGGCCGCTTCACCCGCTTCGCCGTCGCCCAGAGCGGTGCCGCGCCGGGAGCCGGTGAGACCCGCGTGCACCGGCTGGCCGTGGGCGTGTACGACGACGACCCGACCACCGGGAAACTCGTGCGGGTGCACCGCGAGGAACTCGACGTCGAGGGTGAGAGCACCGACGTCCCTGCGCTGCAAGGGCTCTCGCGCGGGAAGCTGGTACTGGTCAACGACGACGACCTGACCTACTGCGCGTCACGGCTGGACCCGCGATCGCTGCAGACGGTGCTCACCCGCATCGCCGACATCGCCGAACCGCTGCCACGCACGCTGGCCTGGTCGGCGGCGTGGGAGATGACCCGCGAAGCCGAACTGAAGGCCCGCGACTTCGTGGCGCTGGTGATGAGCGGTGTGCACGCCGAGACCGAGGTCGGGGTGGCGCAGCGGCTGCTGCTGCAGGCACAGACCGCGCTGAACTCCTACGCCGATCCGCAGTGGGCGCGGGAGAACGGCTGGCCGGCGTTCGCCGACCGCCTTCTCGACCTCGCCCGCGAGTCGGCGCCGGGGTCGGATCACCAGTTGGCGTTCGTCAATGCGCTGTGCACCTCGGTGTTGTCGCGCAACCACGTCGCCGTGCTGGCCACCCTGCTGGACAACGAACCCGCCGCGGTGAACCTCGCAGGTCTGGTCCTCGACACCGATCTGCGGTGGCGCATCGTCACGGCGCTGGCCGCCAGCGGCGACATCGACGCCGACGGACCCGAGACGCCGTTCATCGACGCCGAGGCGGCCGCCGATCCGACCGCGGCCGGCCGGCGCCACGCCGCGGCGGCGTCGGCGGCGCGACCGCAGCCGGGCGTGAAAGAGTCTGCGTGGCAACAGGTCATCGAGGACGACACGCTCGCCAACATCACCACGCGGTCGATCGTCGGCGGCATCGTGCAGCCGGGGCAGCAGGCCCTGCTGGCGCCGTACACCGAGAAGTACTTCGCGGCCATCCCCGGCGTGTGGGAGCGCCGGTCCAGTGAGGTCGCGCAGACCGTGGTGATCGGCCTGTACCCGTCGTGGGACATCAGCGACGAGGGCCTGGCCGCCGCGGACCGCTTCCTCGATCAAGACGTGCCGCCGGCGCTGCGCCGCCTGGTGCTCGAGGGCCGCGCCGGGGTGGAGCGTGCCCTGCGCGCGCGCCGCTGCGACGTGAGCTGACGTTCCGCGAGCGTGCGGGTCTGCACACGACACACCGGGTGCGGTGCGGCGGTTTGCGCACGCTCGCGCGGCATCCTCGTGCGGTGGCCGTCAATCGCACTCGCAGGGCACGTGCGGCGCGCAGGCGCAAACTGCGCGTCGCGCGCGTCGTCAACGATCTCACCGCCGCGGAATGGTCGGCGCTCAAGGACGCGTGGAACGGCTGTGCCTACTGCGGGGTGACCGAAGGCGTCATGCAGCGCGACTGCGTCATGGCGATCTCGCGCGGCGGGCGGTACACGCTCGACAACGTCGTGCCCGCGTGCGCGTCCTGCAACACGAGCAAGTGCAATGACGAGGTCACCGGCTGGATGCGCCGCAAGCGCCTCGACGAGCGCAGGTTCCTGACGCGCTACATCGAGATCCGCGGCGCGCTCATGCGGGTGCGGGACGCCACGGCAGAGCACTGACGGCCCCGCGACAGTGCGCAAAAGCAGTCCGGCCGGCGGCGTGTCGTGGAACAGACACGCACGCTCGCAAGACGGCGTCAGCGGGGTGAGACGCCCGCCGACAGCACGCGCACTCCGCTGATCAACCCGTCGATGAGGTTGCCCTCCTTCAACGACGCGGCGGTCGCGGAGACGCCCAGCGGTGCGGCGGTCTCGATGCCGCGGCCCTTGACGTCGACGCCGTAGACCACCTCGATCGCGCGCTGATCCGGCGACACCGCCAGCAGCACGGCGTTGTTCGGGGTCGGCACCTGCGAAAGGATCTCGCGTGCCGTGGCAGCGGTGTCCGCCCCGAGGTCGCCGATGTACACCGCGAAGCGGGCCTTCGCCGCCCGCGACCCGTACTTCAGCGCATCGTCGAGCACGACGAGGTCCTTGGTCGCGAACGGATAGTCCACCGACAGGGTGCCGGGCTCCGTCACCCCGGACAGGCGTCCGCTCGTGGTCAGCGCCCAGCCGTAGGGCAGACCCTGGCGTTCGACCGCCGCGCGGTGACCGGTGACGGCGACTCCACTACCGACTTCACCACTTGCCACTTGCGCCGCCTCCAATCGTCACGGGGTTCGAGTGATGCTCACCGACGTTTCCGCCGTGCGCGGCGGTGTCGGCCTGAACGCTGTGGCCGGTCGCGTGGTCCTGATGCGACGGCTCGTCGGCCGCCCACAGGATCGGCGAGTGCCGCCACGGCTCGGACAGTTTGTAGCTCGCCGGGTGCGGGCCCTTGCCACGCATGAAGATCAGGGCCAGGACCGCGTACAGCCCCAACGGCACGAGGACGAGGACGAGGATCACGGAGGTGGTCACGGTCTCAAACCGTATCCCACCGGCAACTCAGGCCGCTCCCTCACCCAGGTATCTCACCCACGCCGGGTCGAGTTCCTTGACCGTCGACAGCAGCCGCCAGTGCTGTCCCTTCGGCGGCAACGGCGCGAAACGCAGCGACCAGCCCAACTCGACGAGCAGGTGGTCGGCCTTGCGGTGGTTGCACGGCGCGCAGGCGGCGACGCAGTTCTCCCACGAATGGTCACCGCCGCGGCTGCGGGGGACGACGTGGTCCACGGTGTCGGCCTTCGACCCGCAGTATGCGCACCGGAACCGGTCGCGGTGCATCAGCGCCGCCCGGGTCATCGGCACGCGGGCCCGGTAGGGCACCCGCACGAAACTGCGCAACCGGATGACCGTCGGCACCGAGATGCTGCGGGTGGCCGAGTGGATCACCGGGCCCGCCGGATCCTCGTGCACGACGTCGGCCTTCCCGCAGATCAGCATCACCACCGCCCGCCGCAGCGGCAGCGCGGTCAGCGGCTCGTAGGTCGAGTTGAGGAGCAGGACGCGGCGGCGCCCCCACAGCGACCCGTCGTGGCCCGGGGCCGGCGGGTCGACGCTGTGCAGGACACGGGCGCTCGCCGCGGGACCCGAGGGGCCGACCGCGGCCGCACGCCTGTGACCGGTCGATCTCGACGGGCTCTTCTTGCGTTGCGCCATACGTCCTCCGAGGAGACAGTCCACCATGGATCGGCGGCCACCGCACGGCAATTCGGCACGTGTTCGCAGGTCAGTCCGGTGAACATCCGATGACCTCACCGGGGTGCCGGGTCCGGGCCGTCAACAGGCCACAATGGAGCCGTGACGCAACCAACGCGGTCGTTCTACGACGAAGTCGGTGGCCACGAGACGTTCCGCGCGATCGTGGCGCGGTTCTACGAGCAGGTGCGGGAGGACGAGATCCTGCGTCCGCTGTACCCCGAGGACGAACTCGAGGCGGCCGAGGTGCGGCTGCGGATGTTCCTCGAGCAGTACTGGGGTGGTCCGCGCACCTACTCCGACCAGCGTGGACATCCGAGGCTGCGGATGCGGCACGCGCCGTTCCGCATCGGCTACATCGAACGCGACGCGTGGCTGCGCTGTATGCACACCGCGGTCGCCGAGGTCGACTCGGCGACGCTGGACGACGAGCACCGCAGGGAACTGCTGGCCTACCTGGAGATGGCCGCCCAGTCGATGGTCAACTCGCCGTTCTGAGCGCAGACGGACACAATGGGCGCGATGGCTCACCCCCCGGCACCCGATGAGCCCTGGTGGTCACGTGCGGTGTTCTACCAGGTGTATCCCCGGTCCTTCCGCGACAGCAACGGCGACGGCGTGGGCGACCTCGACGGTGTCACCGCGGGGCTGGACTACCTGACCGCCCTGGGCGTCGACGCGCTGTGGCTCAATCCGGTCACCGTCTCCCCCATGGCCGACCACGGTTACGACGTCGCCGATCCCCGCGACATCGACCCGCTCTTCGGCGGCATCGAGGCGCTCGACCGGCTGATCGCCGCCGCCCACGACCGCGGCATCCGCATCACGATGGACCTGGTGCCCAATCACACCAGCTCGCAGCACCCGTGGTTTCAGGCGGCGCTGGCCGCGGGTCCGGGCAGTGCCCAGCGGGAGCGCTACCTGTTCCGTGACGGCACCGGGCCCGACGGGCTGCTCCCGCCCAACAACTGGGTCTCCATCTTCGGCGGCCCGGCCTGGACGCGCATCGTCGAACCGGACGGGCAGCCCGGACAGTGGTATCTGCACCTGTTCGACCCCGAACAGCCCGATCTGAACTGGGACAACCCCGAGGTCTCCGAGGACCTCGAGAAGACGCTGCGGTTCTGGCTGGACCGCGGCGTCGACGGCTTCCGCATCGACGTGGCGCACGGCATGGCCAAGCCCAAGGACCTGCCCGATATGAAGATCGCCGAGAACAAGATGCTCGCCGACATGGACGACGACCCCCGGTTCGACCACGAAGGCGTCCACGACATCCACCGCCACATCCGGTCGGTGCTCGACGACTACCCCGGCGCGGTCGCCGTCGGCGAGGTCTGGGTGTACGACAACGCCGCGTTCGCGGCCTACCTGCGGCCCGACGAACTGCATCTGGGTTTCAACTTCCGGCTGGTGCGCGCCGAGTTCGACGCCGACGAGATCCGCGACGCGATCGAGAACTCGCTGGCCGCCGTCGCCCTGGAGAACGCGACGCCGACGTGGACGCTGTCCAACCACGACGTCGAGCGCGAGGTCACCCGGTACGGCGGCGCCCGGATCGGGCTGGCCCGGGCCCGCGCGATGGCGCTGGTGATGTTGGCGCTGCCCGGCGCGGTCTTCGTCTACAACGGCGAGGAGCTCGGCCTGCCCAACGTCGACCTGCCCGACCACGTGCTCCAGGATCCGGTGTGGGAACGCTCCGATCGCACCGAGCGTGGCCGGGACGGCTGCCGCGTACCCATGCCGTGGAGCGGTGACGCTCCCCCGTTCGGCTTCTCGACGACGGCCGACACCTGGCTGCCGATGCCGCCGCAGTGGGCGTCGTCGACCGCCGAACACCAGCTGGCCGACCCGGGCTCCATGCTGCACTTCTTCCGCCGGGCGCTGCGGCTGCGCCGGGACCGCTCAGGCGTCGACGGGGGCGCGCTGACCCGGCTGTCCGCCAAGGACGGCGTGCTGACCCTGCGGACCGACGGCGGACTGACATGTGTGCTCAACGCGAGTGAGCGCCCGGTCGACCTCCCCCCGGGTGACGTGCTGATGGCCAGCGCCGCGCTCGAGGAGGGCCGGTTGCCCGCCGACGCGGCCGCCTGGGTGGTCTAACGCAACACGACAGCCGGGTCGCCACGCCGCCGCAACACCGAACCGAACCGGGCGTCGATACGCAGCCAGGTGGGCGACACGCGGATCCGCACGACCTCGCCGGCGTCGAGCGCCGCGCTGCTCTGCGGCAGGAAACCCATTGCGGTGAGCGCGAATACACAACGCATCGGGACGCCCACGCTGTCCCCACCGCCGCTGACCGTGATCACCTCCTGATCGAGCAGCGACAGGGGCGGGCCGTGGGCGCCGCTGTGCTGCCGCACCAGCGCACCGCCCCGGTCCACCAGGTCGAGCAGCACCCCGGCAGGCACGTCGTCCAGATGGGTGAACCCCGTATCGGCCGGCACCGCACCGCGCCACGCCGAGTCCATCGGGAACCCGGTGTCGACGTACCCCGAGCGGTCCATCGCCGCCAGCCCCGCAGCGAGGGCATCGGCACCCGCGCAGAGGTCCTTCGGGCGCACCCGCCCTCGCACCACCCGACTGGCCAGCACATCGAAACCCGTTGTCACATAGGCGACGACGCCGCCGTCGGCGCGCTCACGCAACCGCACCACCGCGGCGTCGTCGAGGCGCACCGCCCGTTCGGCGAAGGTGGCGAGATCGTCGCGGTGGCCGGGATCGGCCAGCCAGAGCCCGCGCTCCTGGCCGCTCATCGCAGGTAGCGTTGCAGGTAGGCACGTTGTTCGGGCGTCAGGCGTTCCAGCCGCTGCTCCTCGATGTGCACCGCGGCCAACTGGGTCTCGGCGATGACCGAGGGCCTGGAGTCCGCGGGCGCGCCCACGGAGCGGACCTCGTACCCGATCGTGAAATCCACCGTGCGAACGCGTTTGGACCACATGGTGACCTGCAGTGGCGAGTCGATCAGACGGAGCTGGCCCTTGTAGGAGATGTGCACGTCGGCGATCAACAGACCGATGTCGGTGATCCGCGCCTCGAACGGCTCACGCAGAAACGGGATGCGAGCCTCTTCGAGGATGGTGACCATCGTGGCGTGGTTGATGTGCTGGTACATGTCGATGTCGGACCACCGCACGTGCACCGGCGCCACGAAACCTGCTGTCACCCTGAAGACCCCGTTCCACTCGATCGTGTCATGCTGCGAATCTGGCGTGCGGCCACCGACAGTGTGGCCAGGTCCCGTTCACCGTCCTGGTAGATCTCGGTGAGGGTGCGCCGGGCGCGCGCCACCCGGGACCCGTTGGTCATCTCCCACTCGGCGATCTTCTCCTCGCCATTCTCGTCCGGTTCGCCGACCGCGAGCACGTCGAAGCACAACGACCGTATCGAGCCGTAGATGTCGTCACGAATCGCCAACCGCGCCAACGAATGCCAGCGATCGCCTCGAGGCAGCTGAGACACCGCCGTCAGCAGGCTGTCCGTGTTGAGGTGGTCCATCAGCGCGAAGTACGTGTCGGCGACCTCGGCGGGGTCGCGATCGTCGATGTCGGCGATGTCGATGATGTCGAGCAGGCTGAACTGGTAGAGCCCGGTCGCCACCGCGTACGCCAACTCCTTCGACGCCCCGTGCGAGCAGAAGTCGCCGGCCTCCTTGGCCACGATGGCCTCGTCGTCGCCGCGCAACCACTCCTCCATCCGCGGGGTGAGCGCCGCCACCTTGTCGGCGAAGCGGTTGATCTCCGCACCGACGGCCAGCGGTTGCGGCCGGTAGTTCAGCAGCCAGCGCGCCGCCCGGTCGACGAGTCGGCGCAGGTCGAGCGTCATCCGGTCGCTGATCGCGACCGGCAGGTCCGCGGCGCGGATCTGCCGCCACACGTCGCCCACTCGGAAGATCGCGTTGACCGCGACGAAACTGCGCACCGCGTCGACCGGCCCCACGCCGGCGTCCTCGGTGACCCGGTAGGCGTAGGTGATGCCGCTGGTGTCGACGACGTCGTTGACGAGCATCGTCGTGACGATCTCGCGGCGCAGTTGGTGCGACCGGGTGTCGGCGGCGAACTGGTCGCGCAGCGTCGACGGGAAGTAGCGCGGCAGGCGGGCGGCGAACACCTCCTGGTCGGGCAGTTCGCTGTCGAGCAGATCGGCCTTGAGCGCCAGCTTCACGTGCGCCATCAACGTCGCCAATTCCGGTGAGGTGAGGCCCATCCCGGCGTCCAGCCGGCGACGGATCTCCTTGTCCGTTGGCAGCGCCTCGAGCTCGCGGTTCATCCCGCGCTCCGCGACGAACTGGCTGATCATGCGGGCGTGCACGGGCAGCAGGCTCGCCGCGTTGGCGCGGCTGGTGCCCATCAGGTCATTCTGATCGCGATTGTCGGACAACACCAGGTCACCGACCTCGTCGGTCATCGACAACAGCAGGTCGGTGCGCTCACCGGGGCTGACCTTGCCCGCGGTGACGAGCGAGTCGATGAGGATCTTGATGTTGACCTCGTGGTCGGAGCAGTCCACGCCCGCGGAGTTGTCGAGGGCGTCGGTGTTGATCCGGCCGCCGGACAGGTCGAACTCGATGCGCCCGCGGGAGGTGACGCCGAGGTTGCCGCCTTCACCGATCACCTTGGCGCGCACCTGGTTCGCATTTACCCGTACCGGATCGTTGGCACGGTCACCGACGTCGGCGTCGGATTCGGCCTCGGCCTTGACGTAGGTGCCGATGCCGCCGTTCCACAGCAGGTCGACCGGCGCCTTGAGGATCGCCTTGATCAGCGCGGGCGGCGTCATCTCCTCGACACCGTCGTCGAGGCCGAGCACCTCGCGCACCCGTGGGCTCACGGGGATGGACTTGTGCTCGCGGCTGTACACGCCGCCGCCCTCACTGATCAAGGAGCGGTCGTAGTCCTCCCACGACGAGCGGGGCAGATCGAACAGCCGCCGTCGTTCCCGGAACGACGTCGCCGCGTCCGGGTCGGGGTCGAGGAAGACGTGCCGGTGGTCGAAGGCGGCGACGAGGCGGATGTGTTCGGACAGCAGCATTCCGTTGCCGAACACGTCACCGCTCATATCGCCGATCCCGACGACCGTGAAGTCCTCCGACTGGGTGTCCACACCCATCTCCCGGAAGTGACGTTTGACCGACTCCCAGGCGCCCTTGGCGGTGATGCCCATCGCCTTGTGGTCGTAGCCGACCGACCCGCCGGAGGCGAAGGCGTCGCCGAGCCAGAAGCCGTAGGACTTGGCCACCTCGTTGGCGGTGTCGGAGAACGTCGCGGTGCCCTTGTCGGCGGCCACCACGAGGTACGCGTCGTCCCCGTCGCGGCGGACCACGTCGGGGGGCGCGACGACCTCGCCGCTGACCTTGTCGACGTTGTCGGTGACGTCCAGCAGGCCGCTGATGAACAGCTTGTAGCAGTCCACTCCCTCGGTGCGCTGGGCGTCGCGGTCGGCGGCGGCGTCCCCGGTCGGGACCGGGGGCTGTTTGACGACGAACCCGCCCTTGGCGCCGACGGGCACGATGACGGCGTTCTTCACCGCCTGCGCCTTGACCAGGCCGAGGATCTCGGTGCGGAAGTCCTCCCGCCGGTCCGACCACCGCAGACCTCCGCGGGCGACGTGGCCGAACCGCAGGTGGACGCCCTCGACTCGGGGCGAGTACACGAACATCTCGAATTTGGGCCTGGGCAGCGGGAGTTCGTCGATCAGCCCGGGATCGAGTTTGACGGCGAGCACGTCGCGCGCCCGCGCCGACTCCGCGCGCGTGACGAAGTGGTTGGTGCGCAGGGTGGCCTGGATCATCGAGGCGAACGCGCGCAGCACCCGGTCGGTGTCCAGACCGGTGAGCGCGTCGATATCGGCCGCGACGGCCGCGGCCGCACTCTGGGCGTCGCGGTCCTTGGCGGCCTCGGTCGGGTCGAACAGCGCCTCGAACAGTTCGACCAGCGACCGCGCGGTGTGCGGATTGTCGTTGACCACCGATTCGATGAACGCCTGGCTGTAGGGAAAACCAGCCTGCCGCAGGTACTTCGCGTAGGCCCGCAGCACCATCACCTGCTGCCAGGTCAGCCCGGCCCGCAGCACCAGTTCGTTGAACCGGTCGATCTCCATGCGGCCGTTCCAGATCGCGGTGACCGCCTCGGCGAACCGGGCCGCGGTCGCGTCCCGGTCGGACCTGTCGCCCTTCGACTGCGGCATGGTGTGGTGCGGCCGGATCTTGAACTGGTAGATCCACACGGCCAGACCGTCGGGGCGGGTCACCGTGAACGGCCGTTCCTCGAGGACGACCACACCCATGGACTGCAGCATGGGCAGCAGGTGGCTCAGGGATGCCGACCGGCCGCCGAGATACCAGGTGAGCTTGCCGACGCGGTCCTCCCCGCCCTCGGCGAACACGAGTTTGACCGAATTGTCCTGCAGCGCCTCGATGATCGCGATGTCACCGATCGCTTCGGCCGGTGCGACCGCCTGTTTGTAGTCCTCGGGGAACGCGACGGCGTAGTGCTCCGCCGCCTCCTGTTCCAGGTCTCCGGACGCCACCGCGCCGAGCAACCGGTCGCCCCAGGTGCGGGCGGCCTCGGTGAGCTCACGCTGGATGCGCTCCTCGTTCTCCGGTGAGATGTCGACGTCACCGGGACGGGAACCGTCCGGGAGCCGGACGGTGAAATGCACCACCGCCCAAGGTGACTCACTGACCCGGGCCGAGTAGTCGATGCTCACACCGCCCAGTTCGCGGACCAGGATGTCCTGCATCTCGAGCCGGACGGCGGTGGTGTAGCGGTCGCGCGGCAGGTACACCAGACACGCGACGAAGTGAGCGAGGCTGTCCGCGCGCAGGAACAGCAGCGTGCGCCGGCGGGAGCCCAGATCGATGACCGCCATCGCCATGTCGAGCAGTTCGTCGGCCTGCAGGGCGAACAGCTCCGGACGCGGAATGGTCTGGATGATGTCGAGCAGCAGTTGCGCGGGATGGCTCGGGTCGCGCTGGGCGATGGCCAGCGCCTCGTTGACCCGTCGCGAGATCAGCGGTATGCCCAGCACATTGGCGTTCATCGCGGCGACCGTGAACAGGCCGACGAAGCGGTGTTCGACGGCGTCGTAGCCGTCGCCTCCGGCGCCCTCTTCGCGGACGACGACGATGTACGGGTTGGCGCCGTAGCGCACGTAGCTCGGGATCGTGGCCTGCGCGAGGGCGAGCAGGTCGCCCTCCCGGGTCAGCGGCGGCAGGACGTCCTCGCGGAGCCGCAGCACCCCGAGCCGGCTGTCGGCCTCGACCGACGATTCGGTCTCGGTGACCGGACACCGCTGGCAGCCGATGAGGACGAAGTGCCCGTCGGCGAGCCACCGCGCCAGCGCGGCGACGTCCTTGCGTTCGGGTGCGCTGAAGTGCCCCTCGGTGTCGGCCTCGATGTGGTTGGCCAGCTCCTGCAGCCGCGCCACCATGGCGCTGCCATCGACGCCGACCTGACGGGCGTCGGCGAGGATGCGCGGCAACATCCGCCTGGCCGCCTCCACCGACGAGCGGTCGGCGGAGTCGGTGAGCTCGATGTGGATCCACGCCTCGTCGGCGCCGTTGCCGTCGGTCGCCTCCGACACCGGACGCGCGTCGAGCAACTCACCGGCGGGTCCGCGCCGCACGCGCAGCACCGGGTTCATGATCGCCCGGTAGGCGACGCCGAGCCGGTGCAGCAGCACCGTCACCGAGTCGATGAGCGTCGGCGCCTGATCGGTGACCACCTGCAGCGCGGGCCCGACACCGTCGGCGCCGTCGGCGCCGTACATCGCGACGAGGGTCTCACCGGCCTGCCTGCGCTCGGCGAGCCGGTGATGGGCCCGCACGAGGTCCGACGACTCCAGCATGTCGGCCGGATTCACCGGACCCGTCGTCACGCTGTCCTCAGCCGACTCCCCCTGTTGCGGTCCGCGATACGTCTCGGCGTAGGCCTTCGCCAGTTGGTCGAGCGTGTCCGTCGAGGGGTTGCGCGCGGCGTCGGCACCGGTTCCCGTCATGCGGATCACTCCTGACTCACACCCGCGCACCGTCCGTCGTTGGAGGGTGCACGAGCGAGACTAGTCGCGAGTCAGCCTGCGGTGTGTCACCCGGTGCGGACGGGCGGCCTCGGCCCCGAGGCGTTGCACCTTGTTCTCTTCATAGGCACCGAAGTTGCCTTCGAACCAGAACCATTTCGCCTCGTTGTCGTCGTCACCCTCCCACGCCAGGATGTGCGTGCAGGTGCGGTCGAGGAACCACCGGTCGTGAGAGATCACCACGGCGCAACCGGGGAAGCTCTCCAGCGCGTTCTCCAGCGAGCTCAGCGTTTCCACGTCGAGGTCGTTGGTGGGTTCGTCGAGCAGGATCAGGTTGCCGCCCTCTTTGAGGGTCAGCGCGAGGTTGAGCCGGTTGCGCTCACCGCCGGACAGCACCCCGGCCGGCTTCTGTTGATCGGGCCCCTTGAAGCCGAACGCCGAAACGTAGGCGCGCGAGGGGATCTCGTTCTGCCCGACCTCGATGTAGTCGAGGCCGTCGGAGACCACCTCCCACACGTTCTTCTTCGGGTCGATGCCGGCGCGGTTCTGGTCGACGTAGCTGAGCTTGACCGTGTCGCCGACCTTCACGGTGCCGCTGTCGGGCTGTTCGAGACCCACGATCGTCTTGAACAGCGTCGTCTTGCCGACGCCGTTCGGCCCGATCACCCCGACGATGCCGTTGCGCGGCAGCGTGAACGACAGGTCCTTGATCAGCGTGCGGCCCTCGAAACCCTTGTCGAGGTGCTCGACCTCCACCACGACGTTGCCCAGCCGGGGCGGCGTCGGGATCTGGATCTCCTCGAAGTCGAGCTTGCGTGACTTCTCCGCTTCGGCGGCCATCTCCTCGTAGCGTCCGAGGCGCGCCTTGTTCTTGGCCTGCCGGGCCTTCGCGCCCGAGCGCACCCAGGCGAGTTCCTCCTGCAGGCGCTTGTGCAGCTTCGCGTCCTTGCGGCCCTGCACGGCGATGCGCTCGGCCTTCTTCTCCAGATAGGTGGAGTAGTTGCCCTCGTACGGGTACGCGCGGCCGCGGTCGAGTTCGAGGATCCACTCGGCGACGTTGTCGAGGAAGTACCGGTCGTGGGTGACCGCCAGGATGGCGCCCTTGTAGGCGGCCAGGTGCTGTTCGAGCCACAGCACGCTCTCGGCGTCGAGGTGGTTGGTCGGCTCGTCGAGCAGCAGCAGGTCCGGCTTGCTCAGCAGCAGTTTGCACAGGGCCACGCGGCGGCGCTCACCACCGGACAGGTGGGTGACGGGCTCGTCGGGCGGCGGGCAGCGCAGCGCGTCCATCGCCTGCTCGAGCTGGCTGTCGATGTCCCACGCGTCGGCGGCGTCGAGCTCCTCCTGCAGGGTGCCCATCTCCTCCATCAGCTCGTCGGAGTAGTCGGTCGCCATCAGTTCGGCGACCTCGTTGTACCGATTGAGCTTGGCCTTGATCGCCACGCCGTCTTCGACGTTCTCGCGAACGGTCTTCGACTCGTCGAGGTGGGGCTCCTGCTGCAGGATGCCGACGCTGGCCCCGGGCGCCAGGTAGGCGTCACCGTTGTTGGGGGTGTCCAGGCCGGCCATGATCCGCAAGACGCTCGACTTACCGGCCCCGTTCGGACCGACGACGCCGATCTTCGCGCCCGGAAGGAAATTCAGGTTGACGTCGTCAAGGATGACCTTGTCGCCGTGCGCCTTGCGGACCTTGCGCATCGTGTAGATGAATTCGGCCATGCCGTGGTGTTGCCTTTCTCAAAGCGGTGGTCAACGTCTGTTGCCGCGGGCCCCATCCTAGGCGTGGCCGGATGCGGTCAGGCGCTCAGTGGCAGCGCCTCCGCGGCGCCGGGGTCGGTCGGGTCGGTGTCGAGGTCCCTGTCCTCGGCCCTGCCGTCATCCTCGTCGTGCCCGTCCGCGACCGGGTCACCCCCGGATCCCGGCGCCTCCCCGCCTGCGGTGGGACCGGACTGGCGCAGCGTCTCGACCCGCGCGACGCAGCGGCTGAGGTCGGGCCCCACCGCGGTGGCGCGCACCTCGACCGACGAGCGGCGCACACCCTCGCGATCGTCGTACTCGCTGGTGTACACCTGTCCAACAACGATCACCGCGTCACCCTTCCCGAGCGAGGCGCCGACCCCGGTGACCAGTTTGCCCCAGCAGCTCACGCTGACGAACAGCGAGTTGCCCGGCTCCCAGGCCCCTTCGGCGGTGCGACGCCGGGAGTTGCTGGCCACCCGGAACCGCATCACCTCCTGATCGCCGACGCGTTGCCGGTACGGGTTGTTGACGATGTTGCCGACGACGGTGATGGGCGTCTCGAACATGACGTGCCTCGATTCGTATCTGATCCACTGGCCGGCGTGGTTTCGCCGGTACCGCCATTCACCGGGACGCCACCGACAGCGGGCACGACCCGGGTCGGGGCGCCGGGCGCGTTGTGGATGAATCGGGCGCTGGGGACAGACCTCGGTCAGCGGCCTTCGCGACGGGCCAGTTCGGCCAGCATCGCGTTGTAGGCGGCCAGGTCCGCGTCGTGGTCTCGTTCGGCCGCCCGGTCGAGCCGTTTGGCGTCGCGCTGATCACTGCGCCGCCACTGGATGAGCAGCGCGAGCAGCACCAGCACCAGCGGGATCTCGCCCGCCGCCCAGGCGATACTGCCGCCGAGCTTCTGGTCGGCCAGCAGATCGTCGTGCCAGCCGAGCTGCAGCGACCGGTAGAACCCCTCGGCGAGCACCGAGTTCATGCCCATCAGCACCACGCCGAAGAACGCGTGCAGCGGTAGCGAGGCGAACACGATCGCGAGCTTGGCGAGTTGCGGGATGCGCCGGGGGGTGGGGTCGACGCCGATCACGACCCAGTAGAAGAGGTAGCCGCTGAGCAGGAAGTGGATGTTCATCACGACGTGGGCGGCGTGGTCGTCGACGGCCGCCTCGAAGAGACCGCCGAAGTACAGCCCGTAGAACCCCGCGACGAACAGTGCGAGCGCGACGATCGGGTGGGTGAGCACGCGTGACACCCGGGAGTGCAGGGCGGCCAGCAGCCATTCCCGCGGGCCGGGCGGCTTGCCCCTGCCCGCGGCGGGCAGCGCGCGCAGAGCCATCGTGACCGGCGCACCCAGCACCAGCAGGATCGGCACCAGCATCGACAACAGCATGTGCGCGACCATGTGGACGCTGAACATCGCAGGCATGTAGCGGCCGAGCCCCGACGACGTGGTGATCAGCAGCGTCGCGCAACCGAGCAGCCATGCCACCGTGCGCCCGGCGGGCCAGGCGTCCCCACGCCGCCGCAATCGCCACCAGCCGGCGAGGTAGACCGCCGCCAGGATGATCGCCGCGCTGCCCAGGATGAGGTCGAACCGCCAGTCGAACAGAATGCGGGTGACGGTCGGCGGGCCCGCGAGGTCGTAGCCGATCTCGACCTCCACCGGAGTGGGGTCGCGCCCCGGCGGAGGCGGCGGCGTGCGGCCCAGGCCGACCGCGATCCCGAACGTCACGCCGAACAGCACCGCCTCGACCAGCGCCAACCGCAGCAGCGGACCCCGCGCCCCGGGGTCGGCCTGCAGACCGGCCACCCCCTTGCGACGCTGCAGGTAGCCGAGCACCCCCAGCGTCACCAGCGCCACCGCCTTCGCGAGCACCAGCACGCCGTACTCGGTGCGGAGCAGGTCCGCGGGCGAGATCCGCACCAGCGCGTTGACGACGCCGCTGAGCGCCATCGCGACGAAACACCACAGCGCGACCGCGGAGAACCGGCGGGCGGCCACGTCGCCGTGCGCCCCGCCGCGCAGAGCGTGCACCAGCAGCACGAGCAGGCCGCCGGCCCACAGCGCCCCGGCGACGAGGTGGATCAGCAGGCTGTTGGTGGCCAGGTCGTGTTGGCCACCCGATGAGGAATGCCCGGTCAGGCCAAGCGGCATCAGCGTGAGCAGCGATCCGGCGAACAGCGGCGGAGTCCACGCCCACCGGAGCACCGGCAGGCCGGCCAGCGTGACGACCGCGGCCAGAAGAGCCGTCCACCGCCACGCGCCCGCCACATCGACCAGGCCCGCCACCGACCAGATCTCGACCGGGTTGAGGTGATCGCGCAGGGGCTGGCCGGACACGTCCGACACGGTCAGCGGCACGAGCAGCACCGCGCACACCGTCCACACCGCCGAGGCCGCCGTACCCAACCGCAGCGCCCGGTAGCCCGCCACGTCGAGCACACCGTTGGCCTGGGGCGGAACCAGGAACGCGGCGAACAGGAAGGCGCCGACGGCGGTCACCGCGGCGATCTCGCCCGCGGCGCGCATGAACGGCAGCCCGTAGGTGGTGACCGGGCCCGGATCGGGCAGACCGGTCGCGGTCAGCGCGTCCGCGAGCGACAGGGCGCCGATGCCTGCGGCGGTGACGCCGGCCAGCGCCGCCACTCCCACCAGCACCGGCCACACCGCGCTCGTGCGCGTCTTCACCGCAACCGTGCTCATGTTCCCAGGGTATGGCGTGTTCGGCGTCACCCTGGTGGGCGGTTCACCCCGTCTTCGCCCGGCGGCGTTCGGCTTCCCTGGCCTTGAACTGGTCGCGCGCATACCGGTCGACCTTGTCCATGTCGGCCAGGATCGCGCACAGCTCGTCGCAGAACGCCCTGCGCCGTGCCTCGAGGTCGGCGCCGGGCTCGAGCAGCTGCTGATCGGCGGCGACCTGGCGGGCGGTGCTGAACAGCAGCGCCGACACGGATTCGTTGCTGCGCACCCGGTCCTGGGCGACGTACTGGCGGCCCAACCCCATCGCCCGCTTGGTCAGTTCTTTCTCGTCGATGTCGGCGGGGGCGTCACGCAGCGCGCTCGCCAGGATCTCGTAGGCCTCGAAGAACGGCCGCAGCATCGCCCCGGCCATCAGCGGCCGCTTCTCGCGCAGCAGCGCGTCGATCTGCTCACCGCCGGCCGCGACCTGCGACTCCCAGTCCGCCCGCCATGACATCTCCCCGGCGACGTGCTCGCGGAAAGCCGCCGAGTCGGCGAAGTAGAAGTCGAACTTCAGCAGATCCCGCAGCCGCGCCGCCTGCGACCAGAACGCCTCGGTCGGGTCGCCGTCGGCGCGCGCGGCATACGCCAGCGCCAGCTCCACGATCGACGTCTCCAGGAAGGCGTGGATGAGGGTGTTGCGGTAGAACGCGGCTTCGTGTTCGTCCTCGGCGGCGATGTACCAGACCGGTTCCCGTCCGCTGTCGACCTTCGTGACGGGGTGACCGTTGGACAGCGCGTCGACCGCGGACAGCACCCCCTCGGGGGTGCGCAGGCGCAGCGCACTGTTGGTCAGCGGCATGTCGTTGCGCATCAGGTAGTCGAGCCCGTCCTGCAGGGTGTGGTGCAGCTGGTCGAGGGTCAGCGCGACACCACGGGTGGTCAGCAAGAGCCCCGACACCAACGCGGTCGCGTTGATCGGCGTCACCTGCAGGATGCGCCAGGCCACCTCGAAGGCCATCTTCTGCATCGCCAACCGCCTGGCGGACTCGTCGGTCGCGATCGGACCGCCGGGCTCGCCGAGGTACTGGCGCATCGACACCGCCTCGGGGAAGCGGACATAGATCTTGCCGTAGCTTCGCTCCCCCTGCGCCTTGATGTAGTTGTACAGCCAGCTCAACCCCTCGGGGGTCTTCTCGCCGCCGCGGGCGTAGTCGGCGTACTCCGAGATCTCGTGCAGCTGATCGAAACTGATCGACACCGGTTGCAGCAGGATGTCGTCACTGCGGCCGGCGAGGTAGGCGTCGGCGACGTAGGCCAGCAGACCCAGCTTGGGCGGCAACATCTTCCCGGTGCGCGACCGGGTGCCCTCGATGGACCAGCTGAGATTGAACCGCTTCTCCACGACGTAACCGACGTACTCCTTGAGCACGTACTTGTAGAGCGGGTCGCCGGCGACGTTGCGGCGGATGAAGATGACGCCTGAGCGCCGCAGCAGCGGCCCCATGAAACCGAAGGACAGGTTGACGCCGGCGAACATGTGCACCGGGGGCAGCCGGTTCTCCTGCATCGCCGCGGGCACCACCGCGCCGTCGAGGTAGGACCGGTGCGAGAACAGCAGTACTGCCGGATGGTTCTCCAGATCGCGTCGCAGGCGGGCGATCTCAGACCGGTCGTAGTCGAAGTTGGGATCGAACCCCCGCTTCGTGATCAACCGACTGAGGTTCGGGATGAGGTCCACCGACACCCGGCTCCACCCGGTGGCGAGCTCGTCGAGCATCTTGCCTGCCTCGTCGACCGTCGCGCCGGGGATCTCCTCCAGACCGGCGCGGAACCTGGTGGACGCCAAGATCTCAGGCTTCACCAGGCGCGGCGACTTGTACTCCGGGCCCAGCAGCCGGTACTCGACACGCTCGATGGCCAACACCGCGCGGCGGATGACGAAATGCGCGAACTCGCGCGGGTTCTCGGCCACCGTGTGGTCGTGCCACTGCTGGCGCAGTTCGGAGACCTTGGCCGGTTCACCGGCGATGACGCGGGCACGGGTCCGGTCCCGTTTGAGGATGCGACGCTGCAGCACCTCGGGCGGGCGGTAGGTGTCGCGACCCGAGATGAGCGCCACCACCTTCGACCGCGTGGGCAGGCCCGCGGGCACCCAGAACACCCGCACCGGCACCACGGTGCGGTCCTCGTCCGCCTCGAGTTCCTCGACCAGTTGGGCGAGCACACTGGGCGACGGCTCCCCGTCGACGGGCAATTGCAGGACCTCGACGTTGACGTCGGGATTGTCGCGGCGCTGGCCGGCCAGCCACTCGTCGAGCAGTTCGACCTCGGCCGGTGACGACGCCGCCGCCAGCACCAGCGCATCGTCGGTGGTGCTGAAGCTGGCGTAGTAGTCGTCGGACAGCGTCACTGTCGGCCTTTCGCCGCGGTGTTCTTGGCGGGCGCCTTCTTGGCGGTCGCCTTCTTGGCGGTCGCCTTCTTGGCGGTCGCCTTCTTCGCCGGCTTCTTCTCGGCCTTCTTGGCGGGCTTCTCGGCCGGCGCGTCCGCCTGCTTCTCCGTGGCAGCCTTCGTGGCAGTCCCAGCGACCTTCCTCGGCTCCACCGTCTCGCCCGGCGACCGCTTGTACAGCGCGGGCACCGGCAGCTTGCCGTGCGGCCACGCCTTGAGGGTGTCGAGGTAGATCTGCCGGACCTCCGCTATGCGGTTGGGCAGATCCTCCACCGTCCAGTCGTCGGTCGGGATGGGCGGGTAGACCGCGATGTCGACGGTGCCCGGATTGAAGGTGCTCGAATCGCGCGCGGCGACCACCTCCGCGTTGCGGATGACGATGGGCACGATCGGAATTCCGGCCGACATCGCGATGCGGAAGGGGCCCTTCTTGAACTCCCCCACCTCGGTGGTGTCCAGGCGGGTGCCCTCGGGTGCGATGAGTATCGAAATACCTTTGCGGGCAAGCTCTTCGACCTTCCGGAGACCTTCGACCGCGGCCTTGGGGTCGTCGCGGTCGATGAACGCGGCGTCCATCACCTTCCCGATGGTGCCGATCAGCGGATCGTTCTCGAGTTCCTTCTTGCCCACCGTGGTGAAATTGCTTTCCACCAAACGGCCGGCGATCAGCGGATCCGCCTGGTTGCGGTGGTTGAAGAGGAACACCGCGGGCCGCTGCGCGGTGAGGTTCTCCCGCCCGAGCACGTCGAGGTTGATGCCGGCGGTGGTGAGTAGCAGCCGGCTCCACGTCGAGGTGAAGAAGTTGACCCCGGTGCGCCGGTTGCGGCTGAGCAGACCCACCCCGATGGCACTGGCGGCGACCGGGACCACCGAGCCGATGGCGGCGACGGTTCGGAGCTGGGACAGCGGATTGCTGCCGCTGCGGCTGGTGAACCGCAGCACCGGCCATCCGCGCTTCGCCGCGACGGCGGCGAGTTTGCCCGCAGGGTTGGTCGGGCGCGGGTTGCCGACTAGGTACATCAGCGCCACGTCCTCGTCCCCGTCGGCGTAGAAGTAACTCTTCGACAGGTCCACGCCGTTGCGGGTCGCAAACGCCTGCACCGCATGGGCTTTCCCGGGTCCCCACAGGATGGGCCGGACCACCTCACCGGTGATGCACCCGTCCTCGTCGGTCATGAACTTGTTGCTCAGCACGTTGTCGATGCCGAGGTACCGGGCGACCGGCTCGACCTGGACCGTCAGCGCCGACGAACTGAGCACCACGGTGTGGCCCCTCGCCATGTGCGCGCGTACCAGGGCGCGCATCTCGGGGTAGATGCGGTCGCGGACGTGCTGCAGGAAGAGGCGTTCGGAGAGTTCGTCGATGTCGCTGAGCGAACTGCCGCGCAGCATGCGCGCACCCTTGCCGATGAGGTCTTCGAACTCGGACCGGCCGAGCTGGTGATTGAGCCCGGCCTGCACCATGCCGATGAACTCGCCAACGCTCATCTGCCTGCGGCGCAAGCGGTCCCGAGTCATGATGACGCCGGTGAACCCCGCCACCAGTGTGCCGTCGAGGTCGAAGAACGCGCCGACCTGCGGACCCTGCGGTGCGGCCAGGATCTCCGCGACCGACCCCGGCAGGCGTAGGGCACGCCGCGCCAACTGCTCACCATCGCCCGGACTCATTGTGGCGCACTCCCCTTCGACGACGGTGATTCAGAAGGCAGGGTGAACGACGCGGGGCCGGCACGGCCAGGACCACCGATGGCGAGCACCTCGTCGAAACCGGCGAGCAGGCATTCGGCGAACAGTTCCGGATCGGTGATCGACGCGCGGTCGTAACGGGCCGTGACCGTGCAGAAGCCCGAACGCGATACCAACACGACCATCATCGCGACACCGGGTAGCGGTCCGATTCCGTACTGGCGCAGAATCTTTGCGCCCGCGATGAAGGTGTCACCCGCGTAGACCGGCACGTTGCTGGCCTGGACGTCGGAGTTGACCACGGAGCCGGCCATCGCCTCGAGCACCGTGTCGGGCAGCAGGCTCGCGACGGGTGCGATGGCCCCGACCATGTCCAGCGCGCGCTCCTCGCGTTTACGCGTCATCTGCGCCCGCACCTTGCCGATCCGCTCGCGCGGATCCACCACACCGATGGGGGCGGCCAGGTTGACCCCGACGAAGCGGTTACCGCCCGCGGGATCGGCGTCCGACCGCAGGCTGACGGGTACGGCCATCGGCAACGTGGGAATGGGCAGGCCGAACGCGTCGTGGTAAAGGCGCAGCGCCCCGCACACACCCGCGAGGTAGGCGTCGTTGATGGAGCCGCCCGCGGCCTTGGCCGCCTTGTGCAGGTCACCGAGTGACATGTCGATCGCCTCGCTGCGTGTGGAGAGGCTGCGGCGGCGCAGCAGCGGCGAGGGTTCGGCGACCGAGCCCACCACGCGCACGCTGGACCGGGCGTAGTCGACCACCCCGCCGACCGACGAGACCGGGTCGCGCACCACCCTGCCCACCACGCCGGCCGCCCCACCCAGCGCACCGCGGACACCCCCGAGGATGGAGAACGGCAACCGGTTGAGCCCGTGGCGCATGAGGTCGTTCGGCGAGAGGTCCTGCGGGATCGGCAGTGGCGGTGCCTCACTGGGTGGCGGGTCGCGTTCCAGGTCGTACACGCTGGCGAACATCTCGACCCCGCCGACCCCGTCGGTCACCGCGTGGCTGAAGTGCAGCATGGTCGCGGCCTGACCGCCCTCGAGCCCTTCGACCAGCGTGGCGGTCCACAGCGGGCGGGAGATGTCCAACGGCGACTGCAGCGCGATCTCGGCGAGGTCGATCAGCTGACGGATGTTGCCGGGCTCGGGGATGCGGACCCGGCGGACGTGGAAGTCGAGGTTGAAGTCGGGGTCGACGACCCACCGCGGCGCGGCCGTCGGGAGGGTCGGCGTCACGACTTTCTGGCGCAGGCGCAGCACCTTGCGGGAGGCGTGTTCGAAACGGGTGCGGAACCGGTCCCAGTCCGGCGTGGTGTCGAGGATCTCGATCGTCAGAATGCCCGAGCGCGTGCGGGGGTTGGCCTCGCCGCGGTGCAGGATCTGGTCGAACGGGCTGAGCTCCTCCGGCAACCCCGCGGCATCCAATTCCGGCACGTCGCTCGTTGCCACCCCGGTGCCCTCCTGTCGACGGTGTCGCTGATGACTGTCGACACCACGCTAGTCCGAGGCGCCGGACGGGGGGTGCCCTTTGCAGCCAGTCAGGCCGGGGTGCCCCCGGTGACGGGGATATACACTCACCGACGCTGCCTCCGTAGCTCAGCGGATAGAGCAGCCGCCTTCTAAGCGGTTGGTCGCAGGTTCGATCCCTGCCGGGGGCGCTTACCGTCCGCGCGCGACGATCACCGGCGTGCGCGCGGCTTGGACCACCGCGGTGCTGACCGAGCCCAGCAGCATGCCCGCGAACCCACCGCGGCCGTGGCTACCCACGACAAGGAGCTGCGCGGACTCCGAGAGCTCGAGCAGATGCTCGACGGGCCGGTCGAACACCGACGTGCGGTGCACCGTCACGTCGGGGTAGCGCTCACACCAACCGGCCAGGCTGACGGCGAGCGTCTCCTCGGCCGGGGCCCGCACGGCCGACCAGTCGACGTACGGGTGCAGCGACTCGTTGCGGTCACTCCAGCTGTGCAGCGCTATGAGGTCGACGCCTCGCAGGGACGCCGCTTCGAACGCGATCTCGACGGCGCGTTGGGAAGCCCGCGAACCGTCTACGCCGACGACGACGGGGGCGGTCTCGGCCGGCTCCTCCATGTCGGCGCTGATGACCGCCACGGGGCAGCGTGCGTGATGCAGCACTCCGGTGCTCACCGAACCGAGGAGCAGACGCTTGATCGCACCGTTCCCACGAGTGCCCACCACCACCATGTCGGCTTCTTTGGCGGCATCGACGAGTCCGGGCACCGACGCGGCGTGGATGAGCTGCGTGCTGACATCGACTGCGCCGGCGTCCTTCGCGACTGTTTCGGCGTCGGCGAGAACGGCGCGGCCGTCTTGTTCGCGGCTCTCGAAGTACTCGGCCGGCAACGGCGCAGCCGGGACGGCCATCGCCCATGCCGCGCTGACATCGGTGGCCAGCACGTACACGAGGCGGAGCGGGACCCGGCGCATCGCCGCCTCGCGAGCGGCCCAGCGCACGGCGGCGTGGGAACCGGCAGACCCGTCGACCCCGACGACGATCTCGGGATGAACCGCAGTGGACATGGCAGATTCCTTTCCGGGCTTCGTCGCCTCGACCGTGGTCAGTGTGCGCGCGCTGCGGCCGCGCCGCGTAGGGCCTTTGGTCCCTTCCCCGCGTAGGCCGCATGGCGGACACTGATGACTGCGGCGAAGCCCGCCTGTCGCTACCGCGCGACTCGCACAGGAAGATTGATGACCATGACCAAGGGACAGCAACTCGATGTCCTCAACCGCAGGCAGTGCCTCGATCTCCTGGCCGGTGTGCGAGTGGGCCGTCTGGTGTTCACCGAGGACGGCCTGCCCGCGGTCCATCCGGTCAACTTCCGGATGAAGCGCGACGATGTCGTCATCAGGGTGGCCGGTGGGGCGAAACTCGCCGCGGCGAACCAGAACGCCACCGTGGCGTTCGAGGCCGACGAACTGGACGCCGATCTGCACACGGGGTGGAGCGTGACGATCGTCGGAACGGCGCACCCGATCACCGATATCGACGAGTTGACCGAAGTGTCAGGCACTTTCGTCGAGCCGTGGGTGGACGGCCGGCGGGACCACTTCATCCGGATCGAGGCGCAGAAGATGACCGGGCGCCGGTTCCGCGAGCGGGGGGCTCCGCAGTACCGGACCGGGAGCGGATAACGCACCGATACCCGCGCGGGACGGGGTGGGTGAGCACACTCGCCGCGTGACAGGAAGACTGTCATGATGCCGGAATCCGGAGCGGAGTCCTTCGAAGCGCTCGTGGCGCTGCTCGACTATCCGATGTTCGTGGTCACCACCCGCGCAGGCGACGTCCGGTCGGGCTGCCTGGTGGGTTTCGCGAGCCAGACGAGCATTGATCCGCCACGCTTCCTGATCGGACTGTCCAAGCGCAACATGACGTTCCGGGTAGCCCAGGATGCGACACACCTCGCGGTACACGTCGTCGCCCGCGACCACATCGACCTGGCCCGCCTCTTCGGCGGCGAAACCGGCGACCGGACCGACAAATTCGCGCGTTGCACATGGCACACCGGACCCGAGGGACTGCCGATCCTCGACGACGCAGGCGCGTGGTTCGTGGGGAAGATCCTCGATCGCTTCGAGGTCGGCGACCACGTCGGTCATGTCCTGCACCCGATCGCGGGGCAACCGCCCGGTGAGTTCGCCGACTGGGTCACCTTCGCCGACGTCCGCGACCTCACCCCGGGACACGAGGCCTAGCCGTGCCGCACCTGGCTGCCGTCGCAGATCTCGACGAGCTGATCGAGCACTACCGCACAGCGCCTGTGGGAGTGCGCGCCAACATGATCTTCAGCGCTGACGGGGCCGCGGCGTTCGCGGGGCGGGCCGGCCCACTGTCGGATCCGCTCGATCAGGCGCTCCTGCGCGCACTGCGCGGGTTCGCCGACGTGGTGCTGGTGGGCGCCGGAACGGTGCGGGCCGAGCACTACGGCCCCGTCCGGGTCGATGCGATGCCGCAGGGAAGGCCGCCCCATCAACCCATTCCGCCGATCGCCGTCGTCAGCCTCTCGGGGGTCCTGCCCGACTCGCTGTTCGCCGACCCCGCTCAGCGCCCGATCCTCGTCACCACGCAGCGCGCGGCCGATGAACGCGGTCTGAGGCCGGACCGACGACGCGATGTGGTCATCGCCGGCGAGCACACTGTCGACGCGTCCGATGTTCTCGTTGAGTTTCGATCCCGAGGCCTGAGCCGCGTGCTGTGCGAGGGTGGCCCGACTCTGCTGGACGAACTCGTCACCGCCGATGTGGTCGACGAGATCTGTGTGACCGTGTCACCGACGCTGGCCGGTGTGCAGGACGTCGGGCGGGGCGCCGGGGCGCTGGCATCGCCGCGATCGATGCGCCTGGATCACGCGCTCACCCATGCTGATTACCTGTATCTCAAGTACTCGCGCCGGCGATGACCACCTCGGTCTACTGGAATCACAACACCGCCTACCACCCGTGGCTGATGCGGCTCGCTGCCGAGAAGCACGGTGACGTGCTCGACGTCGGGTGTGGTGACGGTCTGCTGGCACAGCGACTCTCGTCCGTGTCGCGGTCGGTGACCGCGCTCGACCCGGACCGGGTGGCATTGCGTCGAGCCGGTGAGCGGTTGGCAGGCCTCGAGATGGTTGACGTGTCGGACGCGGATTTCCTGTCCTTCGACCCGGCAGGAAGACGGTTCGACCTCATCACGTTCGTGGCGAGCCTGCACCATATGCCGCTGCGGCCGTCGCTCGAACGCGCACGAGATCTGTTGCGGGCCAACGGCCGCATCGCTGTGGTCGGCTTGTCTGCGAACAAGGCCCTCCGTGACTGGATGTGGTCGGCGCTGTGCCTGCCGGCCGTTCGTGTCGCATCCCGCAGGCACGCCGAGGTGCGCGACGTCGGTGTGCACACCACCCCACCACGAGAGAGCCTGGACGAGATCCGTTGCGTCGCTGCCGACGTCCTCCCCGGCGCGACCATTCGCCGCGGCCTCTACTACCGCTACCTGATGACCTGGCCGGGCTGAATCCGAAAAAACTTGCACCACAGTAGTTTCAGCTGTCACACGACGGCACGGTTTTGTCGGTGTCTCGAACTAGTGTTCGACGCATGGATGGGGCAGCGGTGCTCGCGGCGTTCGCGAAGTTCGAAGCCGCCCGCGACGCGATCGCCGCCCTGCCCCTGCAATCCCTGTCCGTGCCCCAGCTGCTCACGGTGATCGAGATGCGCGAACGCGGCCGCCGCCGTGACCTCGCCGTCGACCACGCGTTCACCGCCCACCTGACCGACTCCGCCAAACCCCACGAACTCGGGGCCACCTCGATCCGCGCACTGCTGGCCACCAGGCTGCGGATCTCCAGTAGAGACGCCCGCGAACGGTTGACCGACGCCGCCCAGTTGGGCCCGCGCCACACGACCACCGGGGAACGCGTGCAAACCGAGTTGAGTCACACCGCGGCCGCGGTCGCCCGCGGCGATATCAGCGTCGCGCACGTGCGGATCATCCAGGAATTCATCAAGAAACTCCCGGTGTGGGTGTCGTTCACCCGCCGCGACGACTACGAATGCGACCTCGTCGGCCATGCCACCACCCTTGGACCCGAAGACTTCCGCAAAGTCGCCGAGGCCCTGTTGGGGTTCATCGATCAGGACGGCACCGAACCCGACCACGCCACCCAACAACGCCGCCGCGAGATCCGGGTCGGGCGCCAGCAGGCCGACGGGATGAGCCGCATCGAAGGCTGGCTCACCCCCGAAGCGCGCGCCCTCTGGGACGTCATCGCCGCCAAACACGCCGCCCCCGGCACCAACCTGCCCCACGACGACGCCGCCAGCGGCCGCGACGACCGCACCACCGGCCAACGCCACCACGACGCCCTGGCCCGCGCCATGGGCGACATCGTCGCCTCCGGCACCCTCGGCCAGATCGCCGGCGTGCCGGCCACCACCACCATCAACGAACTCGAACGCGCCGCCGGCTGGGCCCACACCGGCAGCGGCAACCGCCTCCCGATCCGGGATCTGATCCGGATGGCCGCGGAGTCGCGGCACTATCTGGCGGTGTTCGACGACCACACCGAAGAAGTCCTCTACCTCGGCCGCGCCAAACGCACCGCCACCACCGCCCAACGCCTCGCCCTGTTCGCCCGCGACAAAGGCTGCACCCACCCGGGGTGCACCGTCCCGTTCTACTGGACCCAAGCCCACCACACCCCCGACCACTCCGAAGGCGGGAAAACCGACCTCCCCGACCTCACCCTGGCCTGCCAACCCGCCAACCAACTCATCGAGAAAACCGGCTGGACCACCCACCGCCCCGGCAACGGCCGCACTTACTGGATCCCACTGACCCACCACGACACCGGCCAATCACGGGTCAACCATCACTTCCACCCGCAGCGTTACCTCACCGACCACACAGCGGACGGTGACCACGGCGGGGACGACGAGCCTGGCTAGGGTGGGCGCGTGGCTGATTCAGTGCTGATGCAGGTCGACGATCACGTCGCCCTGATCACCGTCAACGACCCCGACCGGCGCAACGCGGTCACCTTCGAGATGTCCGCCGCCCTGCGCGCGGCCGTCGAGGCCGCGGAAGCCGACGCGCAGGTGCACGCGGTGATCGTCACAGGGGCCGGGAAGGCGTTCTGCGCGGGTGCGGATCTGACGGCGCTGGGCGAGGCCACTCAGGACGGACTGCGCCGCATCTACGACGGATTCCTGGCGGTGGCCCACTGCACGCTGCCGACCATCGCGGCCGTGAACGGCGCGGCCGTCGGCGCCGGACTGAACCTGGCGCTCGCGGCCGACGTGCGGATCGCGGGCCCGAACGCCCTGTTCGACCCGCGGTTCCAGAAACTCGGCATCCATCCGGGGGGTGGGGCGACCTGGATGCTGCAGCGCGCCGTCGGGCCCGAGGTGGCCAAGGCGGCTCTGCTGTTCGGTAAGCGCTTCGACGCCGAGACCGCGGTCCGCTACGGCCTCGCCCTCGACGTCGCCGACGATCCCGTCGCCGCCGCGCGCGATCTGGCCGCCGGGCCCGCGGCCGCACCGCGCGATGTCGTGCTGGCGACGAAGGCGTCCATGCGGGCGACCGCCAACCCGGGCACGGTCGACACCGAACAGCACCGCACGGCCGTCGACATCGAACTCGGCCCGCAGGCGTCGTCCATCGAATCGCCGGAGTTCGCCCGCCGCCTCGCCGCCGCCAAACGCAAGTAGGTCACAGGTCGAGAAGCGCGAGCTCCGGCGTCTCGACCAGCTCGCGCAGCTCACCCAGGAATGCCGCCACGGTGGCCCCGTCGGCGATGCGGTGATCGAAGGCGCACGTCAACGTCATCGTCGGGCGGGCGACCACCTCGCCGTCGACCACCACCGCGCGCGGCTTCAACGAACCCATACCCAGAATCGCGGCCTCGGGGTGATTGATCACCGGCACGCCCTCGTCCAGGCCGAGCGCGCCGAAATTCGAGACGGTGAACGTCGACCCCGACAGTTCGGCCGGTCGCACCCGTCCCGTCCGCGCCTCCCCCACCAGCCGCGCCACCGCGGCCGCGAGCTCACGGGTGGTCTTGTCATGCGCATCGGCGATCACGGGCACCAACAGCCCCCGCGGTGCGGCGACCCCGAATCCGAGGTGAACCGCGTTGTGCCGGTGGATCTGCGGTCCGTCGGCGGTCTCGATCCACGTCGCATTGAGCGCCGGATGATGCCGCAGCGCCACCGTCAGCAGCCGCAGCGTCAACACGAACGGCGTCACCGGCGGGTCCGTGTCGTGCAGCCTGTCCCGCAGCCGCAACAGCGCGCTGCCGTCCACCGTGACGCTGGCGTGCGCATCCGGGATCTCCCGCCGCGACAACGACATCCGCCGCGCCATCTCAGCCTGGACCCCCCGCACCGCGAGCTGCTCCGCAGCCGGCGCCCTCGTCCCCGCCGCACGCTCCACGTCGTCCTGGGTGATCACCCCGTCCGGGCCCGATGCGCTGACCGCACCGAGATCGACGTTCAACTCGGCGGCCAGCTTCCGCACCGACGGTTTCGCCCGCGGACGGCCGCTTGGTGCGCGGGTGCGCCTGCTCGCATCCATCGCCTCGTCCGCACCGTACCCCACCAGCACCGATCGGCGTTGCGGGACAATTGATTCCGATGTCGAGATCCGCACCAGAAGGGATCCCACGTCGAGCGTCTGGCCCTCGTCTCCCCCGCGCTCGACGACCCGCCCGGCGTACGGGCTCGGGATCTCGACCTCCGCCTTGTTCGTCTCCACGGTGCACAGCGTCTGGTTGAGCTCGACCTCGTCCCCCACCTCGACCGCCCAGGAGGTGATCGTCGCGTCCTGCAGACCCTCACCGAGATCCGGCACGAGGAAATCCTGCACGCTCATGGCATCTCCAGGGTCCGCTGCACGCAGTCGAGCAACCGGTCCACCCCCGGCAGCCACAGCTTCTCCAGCCGCGCCGGTGGATACGGGGTGTCGAATCCGGTGGCGCGCAACACCGGCGCCTCCAGGTCGTAGAACAGCTCTTCGGAGATCCGTGCGGCCAGCTCGGCGCCGAAGCCCAGCGTCCGCGGACCCTCATGCATCACCACCGCCCGGCCAGTCTTGCCCACCGATGCCGCCACGGCGTCGAAGTCGAGCGGGTTGAGCGAGCGCAGGTCGACGACCTCCAGCGACCAATCCCATTCGGCCGCGGCATGGTCGGCAGCGGACAGAGCCGTCGCCACCAACGGTCCGTACGTGAGCACCGTGACGTCGGTGCCCTCGCGGCGCACCGCCGCCCGGCCGATCGGGAGACCGGGCTGCGCGGTGTCCACAGGCTCCCGGGCCCAGTACCGCCGCTTCGGTTCCAGATAGATCACCGGGTCGCGGGCGGCGATCGCGTGCCGCAGCAGCCAGTACGCATCGGACGGACCGGACGGTGTCACCACCTTCAACCCCGCCGTGTGCACCCAGTACGTCTCCGTGGACTCCGAATGGTGTTCCACCGCACCGATTCCGCCGAACGACGGAATGCGGATCGTCACCGGCATGTCGACGTCGCCGCGGGTGCGCATGCGGTACTTCGCGAGGTGGCTGACCACCTGGTCGAACGCCGGCGCGGCGAACCCGTCGAACTGGATCTCGGGCACCGGCACGAAACCGCGGATCGCCATGCCGATCGCGATACCGACGATCGCCGACTCGGCGAGTGGCGTATCGAAACATCGCTGCTCGCCGAAGGTCTCGGCCAGCCCCTCGGTCACCCGGAACACCCCGCCCAGGGTCGCGACGTCCTCCCCGAACACCAGCACGCGCTCGTCGGCGGCCATCGCGTCGTGCAGCGCGCGGTTGACGGCCTGCACCATGGTCAGCTCGGCGACCGGCGTGACGTGGGTGAGGAACGGCCGGTCGTCGCCGTTCGCGCCGGCGGGCCGCTCGATCAACTGGGTCATGTCACGCCTCCTGGGCCAACTCGGCGAGCAACCGGTCGCGTTGCTCGGCAAGGTCCGGGGTGATGTCGTGGTAGACGGTGTCGAACACCTCGGCGACATCGACGTCGGGCGCGCCGACCACCGCCTCGCGCAGTTCCGCGCGAAGCCGTTTCGACCGGGCCGACACCCGTTCCTCCAGCCGGTCGGTCCATACCCCGACGCCCTGCAGGTAGGTGCGGTAGCGCGGGATCGGGTCGAGCCCTTGCCACCGGTCGACCTCGGACTGCTCGCGGTACCGGCTGGGATCATCGGACGTCGTGTGCGGTCCGAGCCGGTAGGTGACCGCCTCGATCAGCGTCGGCCCACCGCCACCGCGGGCGCGCGCGGCGGCGGTGGACATCACCGCGAAACAGGCCAGCACGTCGTTGCCGTCGACCCGCACACCCGGCATGCCGTACCCGGCGGCACGGTGGGCGATCGACGGTCCGGCGACCTGCCGCTCCACCGGCACCGAGATCGCCCACTGGTTGTTCTGCACGAAGAACACGCACGGCACCTGGTAGACGGCGGCCAGGTTCATCGCCTCGTGGACGTCGCCCTCGCTGGTGGCGCCGTCGCCGAGGAACGCCACCGTCACGGAGTCCTCGCCGAGGCGTTGTGCGGCCATCGCCGCCCCCACGGCATGCAGCCCCTGGGTGCCGATCGGGATCGAGATGGGAGCGCAGCACTTGGCGGTGAACTCCAGCCCGCCGTGCCACATGCCCCGCCAGACCGCCGCCATCTGCGCCGGGGCGATGCCGCGCAGCAGGAAGGCGCCGATCTCCCGGTACTGCGGGAACAGCCAGTCGGTCTTGCGCAGACACGCGGCGGCGCCGACCTGGGCGGCTTCCTGACCGCGGCACGAGGCGTAGAGCGCGAGCTCACCCTGGCGTTGCAGGTGCACGAACTCGGTGTCGAGGTCGCGGGTGACGACCATCGTCTCGTAGAGCCAGGACAAGGTTTCCGGAGGCAGGTCGCGGCTGTAGCGATGGTGTGCGCGCGGTGTGCCGTCGGCACCCACCAGCTGCACGGGGTCCATATCGACGCCGGCCATACCGCCTCCTTCAGGTCGCATCGACGGCATGTTTCGCCGTCCGACGACTTCAGGTGCTCAGCGTGTGGCGGTCGGAGCAGGACCCTTGGTGTCAGGGCTGCCGGTCAGCGTCCTGGGTGTGGCGCCAACGCGACGATGCGCTCCGCTCGCCTCAGCACTGGGGCATCCACCATTATGCCCTCGAACTGGAAGACTCCGCGTTGATCGCGCGCCGTGTCCAGGACGCGACGGGCCCAGTCGGCCTGTTCGTCGGTGGGGCGGTAGCCATCGCGGATCACCGCGACCTGGGTGGGGTGGATGGCGACCTTGGCGTCGAATCCCACCGCGACGGCGTCGTCGACCTCCGCCCGCAGCCCGTCGAGGTCCTTGATGTCGAGGTAGACGGAGTCCAGGGCCATGCGGCCGTAGGCCTTCGCGGCGAGCAGCGACTGCGACCGCACATGCACGGCGAAGTCCCGGTAGGAGTTGTCGGGCCGCCGACTCGACGTCCCGCCGAGCACGGCCAGCAGATCCTCGGCGCCCCACATCACCGCGACGGTGTTGTCCACCCGGCTCGCTTCCACAACACTCAGCGCGCCCAGCGGGGTCTCGATCAACGCCACGACGTCCAGCGGCGCCAGTGCGCGCACCTGGTCGGCGTTCTCGGTCTTGGCGAGCATGACGGTCGTGTAGTCCGTCCGCGCCAACGCCTTCAGGTCGAGTTCGTGGTCGGGCGTGGTCGCGGGGTTGATCCGGACCACGGTGCGCGCCGGGTCGAGCGGCGTGTCGACCAAGGCCTGTCGGGCGGCCTCGCGATGTTTGGCGGCCACCCCGTCCTCGAGGTCGAGGATCACCACATCGGCTGCCGCGGAAGCCTTCTCGAAGCGCTCCGGCCGGTCGGCCGGGCAGAAGAGCCACCCGGGACCGTTGTTGCCCAGCATCAGTTCTCCCCAGCGGGTTGCTTGCGCACCATGGTCTTGCGCGACGCGGTCGCGACGATGTCACCGTGCTGGTTGCGTCCGACGTGGGAGAAGGTGACGATCCCCTCCCCCGGCCTGCTCTTCGATTCCCGCTTCTCGAGCACCTCGGTCTCGGCGTACAGCGTGTCGCCGTGGAACAGCGGTTTCGGGAATGCCACCTCGCCGAACCCCAGATTGCCCACGATCGTGCCCTGCGTGAGCTGGGCGACCGAGAGACCCACCAGCGTCGAGAGCGTGAACATCGAGTTCACCAGCCGTTGGTGGAAGGGCGGCAACGCATCCGAGAACGCCGCGTCGAGATGCAGCGCCTGGGTGTTCATGGTCAGCGTGGTGAACAGGACGTTGTCCGCCTCGGTAATGGTGCGCCCGGGCCGGTGCTGGTAGAGCACGCCGGTCTCGAACTCCTCGAACCACAGCCCACGCTGGACGACGACCTTCTTGTCGGTCACAGGCCGGCCTGCCGCGCGATCAGCATCAGCTGCACTTCGGTTGTGCCCTCGCCGATTTCGAGGATCTTGCTGTCGCGGTAGTGCCGCGCGACGGTGAACTCGTTCATGAAGCCGTAGCCGCCGAAGATCTGCGTGGCGTCGCGCGCGTTGTCCATCGCGGCCTCGCTGGCCACCAGCTTGGCGATCGCGGCTTCCTTCTTGAACGGCTTACCGGACAGCATCAGCGCCGCGGCGTCGTAGTAGGCGGTGCGGGCGGTGTGCGCACGGGCCTCCATCCGGGCGATCTTGAACGCGATGGCCTGGTTGCTGCCGATGGTGCGGCCGAAGGCCTCCCGCTCCTTGGCGTAGCGGACGCTCTCGTCCACGCAACCCTGTGCCGCGCCGACCGACAGCGCGGCGATCGCGATGCGGCCCTCGTCGAGGATGCGCAGGAAGTTCGCGTAGCCGCGGCCCCGCTCACCGAGCAGGTTCTCCTGGGGCACCCGGACGTCGTCGAACGACAGCGGGTGCGTATCGGAGGCGTTCCACCCCACCTTGTTGTAGGCCGGTTCGGCGGTGAACCCCTGGGTCGGCACGGGAACGAGGACCGACGAGATCTCCTTGCGCCCGTCGGTCTCACCCGTGACGGCGGTGACGGTCACCAGCTTGGTGATGTCGGTGCCCGAGTTCGTGATGAACTGCTTGCTGCCATTGATGACCCAGTGCCCGTCGTCGAGACGCGCAGTGGTCTTGGTCGCCCCGGCGTCGCTGCCGCCGCCCGGTTCGGTCAGCCCGAACGCCGCGAGCGCCTGCCCGCTGGTCAACTGCGGCAACCACTCCCGCTTCTGGGCTTCGTTGCCGAACCGGTACACCGGCATCGCCCCGAGCGATACGCCGGCCTCGAGCGTGATCGCCACGCTCTGGTCGACCTTGCCGAGTTCCTCCAGGGCCAGGCACAGCGCGAAGTAATCCCCGCCCATACCGCCGTACTCCTCGGGGAACGGCAGGCCGAACAGCCCCATGTCGGCCATCCCGCGCACCACCTCGTACGGGAACGAATGTTCCTCGTCGTGTTTGGCGGCGACCGGCGCCACCACGGTGCGGGCGAAGTCGCGCACGGTCTTGGCGAGTTGTTCGTAATGGTCCGGCAGCGTGCCGGACGACAGGAAGTCGGTCATGGCTGTTCTCCTTTGTCGGTAGCGACAATCCGTGCCAGCGGCTGGCCCACCTTGACCTGGTCACCGACCGCGACGAGCAGTTCGACCACGCCGTCGACGGGCGCGGTCATGGCGTGTTCCATCTTCATCGCCTCGACGGTGACGACCACGGTCCCCTTCGTCACCGTCGCCCCGGCTTCGATGCCGACGGCCACGACCGAACCCGGCATCGGGCTGGTCAGCTCGGCATCGCCGCTGTGGACGTCGTCCAGGCGCACCGGGGCCTCGCGGACCTCGGCGACCGCGACCGTACGGCCCGCGCCGGCCAGCCACATCTGCCCGCCGTCGGCGGCGACGAGGTAGTCGGTGCGCAGACCGTCGATCGTGACCACGAGCCGGTCGCCGTCGAGTGTGGCCGACAGCGACCGTGTTTCGCCGTCCTCGATCCTCGCGCGGGCGTCCCGGGGGGTGCCGGTCACGTGGACGTGATCGGTGCGCTCACCGGACTGCAGGCGATGCGTCGTGGGCGCGTGGTCGCCGATGCGCCAGCCCGTCGGCACGGCCCACAGGTCACCGCCGGGTGCGGGCCACGCCCGCAGCCACAGGTGCGCGGCCGCGGCGATCAGGTCCTCGTCGCGCACCGGCGCCTGCGCGTAGTCGGGCGCCCGGCGGTCGAGCAGTCCGGTGTCGAGCCGGCCCTCGACGACGTCCGGGTCGGTGAGCAGGAATCGCAGGAACTCGATGTTCGTGTCGACACCCAGGACCGCTGTCTGTGCCAGCGCTCGGTCGAGCGCCCGCAGCGCCGCCGGACGGTCGGCCCCGTGGGCGATCACCTTGGCCAGCATCGGGTCGTAGTCGCTTCCGACCACCGCGCCGCGGCTCAGGCCCGAGTCGACACGGACGCCGGTGCCGCCGGGTTCGGACAGGCCGTGGACGGTCCCACCCGTCGGCAGGAAACCACGGCCCGGGTCCTCGGCGTAGACGCGGGCCTCGACGGCGTGGCCGTGCAGGGCGACGTCGCCCTGGGCGATCGTCAGTTTCTCCCCCGCGGCGATGCGGACCTGCTGCTCGACGAGATCCACGCCGGTGACCATCTCGGTGACCGGGTGCTCGACCTGCAGGCGGGTGTTCATCTCCATGAAGAAGAACTCATCGGGCCGGTCGGCCGACACGATGAACTCCACCGTGCCCGCCCCGGCGTAATCCACGCTACGCGCGGTGTCGCACGCCGCCTCGCCGATCCTGGCGCGGGTGGCCTCGTCGAGCAGCGGTGAGGGCGCCTCCTCGATCACCTTCTGGTGGCGGCGCTGCAGGCTGCACTCCCGTTCCCCGAGGTGGATGACGTTGCCGTGGCCGTCGGCGAGAACCTGCACCTCGATGTGGCGCGGGTTGAGCACGAACCGTTCGAGGAACAGCGTGTCGTCGCCGAACGCGGCGGCCGCCTCCCGTCGGGCCGACACGAGCGCGGCGGGCAGTTCGGCGGCGTCGCGCACCACCCGCATCCCCTTGCCGCCACCGCCGGCCGACGGTTTCACCAGCACCGGGAAGCCGACGTCACCGGCGCCGGCGATCAGGTCGTCGTCGGTCAGCCCCGGCCGCGAGATGCCGGGGACGACGGGCACGCCGAACGCCGAGACCGCCGCCTTGGCCGCGATCTTGTCGCCCATCGTCTGGATCGCGCCGACGGGCGGGCCGATGAACACGATGCCCGCCGCCCGCAGCGCCGCGGCGAAATCCGCGTTTTCCGAGAGGAATCCGTAGCCTGGATGGACCGCCTGTGCGCCGGTGCGCCGCGCCGCGGACACCACCGCCTCGATGTCGAGATAGCTCTGCCGGGCGGCGGCTGGGCCGATGCGGACGGCGACGTCGGCCTCCGCGACGTGGCGCGCACCGGCGTCGGCGTCGCTGAACACCGCCACCGAGCGGATCCCCATTGCACGCAACGTGCGGATGACGCGAACGGCGATCTCCCCGCGGTTGGCGACCAGAACGGTGTCGAATGCGCCGTCGCTCCGCTCGCCCTTGGTGTCGAAACTCATGTCAGTCACGCGATCACATCCGGAAGACGCCGTAGGAGACAGGTTCCAGCGGGGCCTGTCCGACAATGGAAAGGGCCAGCCCCACAACGGTCCTGGTGTCCGCCGGGTCGATGACACCGTCATCCCACAACCGCGCCGTCGAATAGTAGGGGTTGCCCTGACGTTCGTACTGCTCGCGGATCGGCGCCTTGAACTCCTGCTCCTGTTCGGGCGTCATCTCGCCGCGCACGGTGGCGAGCACCGATGCGGCCTGCTCCCCACCCATCACCGAGATCCGTGCGTTCGGCCACATCCAGAGGAAGCGAGGTGAATACGCGCGGCCACACATCGAGTAGTTGCCCGCGCCGTAGGACCCGCCGATGACGACGGTCAGCTTGGGCACCCGCGCGCAGGCCACCGCGGTGACCATCTTGGCGCCGTGTTTGGCGATGCCGGAGGCCTCATAGTCGCGGCCCACCATGAAACCCGAGATGTTCTGCAGGAACAGCAGCGGCACCACCCGCTTGTCGCACAGTTCGATGAAGTGGGCGCCCTTCTGCGCGGACTCACCGAACAGCACGCCGTTGTTGGCGACGATGCCGACCGGATGGCCGTGGATGCGGGCGAACCCCGTGACCAGCGTGGTGCCGTACTCGGCCTTGAACTCGGAGAACTCACCGCCGTCCACGATCCGGGTGATCACCTCGTGCACGTCGTAGGGCACGCGCGAGTCGACCGGCACGACGTCGTAGAGCTCGGACTGGTCGGCCACCGGGTCCACCGCGGGGGCCACCTCCCACGGCGGCCGCTGGGCTTGCCCGAGTGTCGCGACGATGCGGCGCACGATCCGCAGCGCGTCACGGTCGTCGTGGGCGAGGTGGTCGGTGACGCCGGAGGTCTTGGAGTGCAGGTCGCCGCCGCCCAGGTCCTCGGCGGAGACGACCTCGCCGGTGGCGGCCTTCACCAGCGGCGGTCCGCCGAGGAAGATCGTGCCCTGGTTGCGCACGATCACCGCTTCGTCGCTCATCGCCGGCACGTAAGCCCCACCGGCGGTGCAGGATCCGAGCACGGCCGCGATCTGCGCGACGCCCTGCGCGCTGAGCGTCGCCTGGTTGTAGAAGATCCGGCCGAAGTGCTCGCGGTCGGGGAACACCTCGTCCTGGCGAGGCAGGAACGCGCCGCCGGAGTCGACCAGATACACACACGGCAGGCGGTTCTGCCCGGCGATCTCCTGGGCGCGCAGATGCTTCTTGACCGTCACCGGGTAGTAGGTCCCGCCCTTCACGGTCGCGTCGTTCGCCACGATCATGCACTCGCGTCCGGAGATCCGCCCGATGCCCGCGATCATGCCGGCGCCGGGACACTCGTCGTCGTACATCCCGTCGGCGGCCAGCGGCGCGATCTCCAGGAACGGGCTGCCCGCATCCAGCAGACCGTCGACCCGGTCGCGCGGGAGCAGCTTGCCGCGGCTGACGTGGCGCTCCCGCGCCCTGGCCGGCCCGCCGAGCGCGGCACCCGCGAGCTTGGTGCGCAACTCCTCCACGAGCGGTGTGTGCCCGTCACGATGTGATGCCCGCGGTGCCATCGGTGAACCCGTTCATTTGAGTTAATGACGACTAACTCGTGGTATGTTAATCACGATTAACACCCGCTGTCCACCACCCGACCGCAGAGGCCGTCCATGGCGTCGACGTCAGTCGCGAACACCCGCCGCAGTCAGGCGAAATCGGACCGCCGCAGCCAGCTGATCGCCGCGGCGGAACGTCTTGTGGCCGAGAAGGGTTACCTCGCCGTACGCCTGGAGGACATCGGCGCGGCGGTCGGCATCAGCGGGCCCGCGATCTACCGGCACTTCCCCAACAAGGAGGCGCTGCTCGTCGAGTTGCTGGTGGGCATCAGCACCCGGCTGCTCGCCGGTGCGCGCGACGTGCGGGCCCACACCCCCGATGCGGCGGCGGCGCTCGACGGGCTGATCGACTTCCATCTCGACTTCGCCCTCGGCGAGTCCGATCTCATCCGGATCCAGGACCGCGACCTGGGCCACCTACCCGACCCCGCCAAACGGCAGGTGCGCCGGGCGCAGCGGCAGTACGTCGAGATCTGGGTCGAGGTGCTGCGCGCGGTGGACGCCTCTCTCGACGAGGCACAGGCGCGCCTGATGGCGCACGCGGCGTTCGGTCTGCTCAACTCGACGCCGCACAGCGTCAAGCCCGGACACAACAAAGCGGCCGAGGCCAGCTCGCGCACTGTCCTTCGAGCGATGACAGTGGCGGCGCTGGCCTCGGCCGGTCGGCTACAGGGCTAATACCAGACTTTTCGGCCTCCGACGGCGCGACCGGTCGCACCGAGAATCCAGAAGACCGCACCGATGACGATGAGCACCGCTCCGATGGTGGTCAGGATGTTCATGCCCAGGACGAATCCCAGCACCACCAAGATGATTCCGAGAATTATCACTGCTACTCCTTCTCCTTCTTTACTTGTTGGCGCCAGTCATCACTGGCTGGGCTCGGGGATCTGCACCTCGCTGCAGTCCACCTTCGGGTTGACGCCCGCATAGTTGAGTGGTCCCGCAACGACGGTCAACGCGACACGAGCTGTCGTGGCGCAGTTGGCTTCTCCACCCTTGAAATAATCCCGCTGAAAGGCAGCCACCACGCCGATCAGCAACCAGACGAGCACAATTACGCCGAGTATGCCTCTCATGCACCGCCTCCATCCTCTTCGCGCCGGTGTGACGCGCAACACCGTTTACCCCCATGACAATTGATCCAAACCTGCGGTACGGCGACGGCGGGAGTCAGGACACCGGGGCGGTGGAGAAGGCCTTGAGCAGCCACGTCGTCATCGCGTTGACGAGCGCGGCGCGGTTTTCGCGTTTGACGATCTCGTGGCCGTCGTCGTCGAACACGAGCAGTTCGACGGTGCGGTCCAGGGCGCGCAATGCGTCGAACATTTGCTGCGATTCGCTGGGCGGCACATTGGTGTCGTTACCGCCGTGCACCAGCAGCAGCGGGGCGGTCAGGGCAGGTGCGCGCAGCAGCGGCGAGAGCCGTTCGAGGAGGTCACGGTCACCGATCGGGTGTCCGTACTTCGGGTACGCGGCCGCGGCGATCCACGGCTCGGTGTTGCGGTACCAGGTGTTGAGATCGCTCATTCCGCAGATGCTGATCCCCGCGGCGAACAACTCCGGGTGAAAGGTCAACGCCGCCTGCGTGAGATAACCGCCGTAGGACCAGCCACAGCAGGCGATGCGGTCGGCATGCACGGCCTCGCGCTCGATCAGGTACTGCACGCAGTCCGCCACGTCGTCGATGGCGGCGAACCTGCGCTCCTTGTCGTCGGCGTGCATGAACGCACGGCCGAATCCGCCGGAGCCGCGGACATTCGGAGTGAACACCGTGATACCCGCCGCCAGCAGCGCCGGGTAGTACTCGTTGTAGCCGGGCCGGGACTGGCCCTCCGGCCCGCCGTGCAGGAAGATCATCGCGCCGACCGGTTCGACCGGCGCGGGCGGGCGGTACAGCCAGCCGGTCACTTCCATCCCGTCGCGGGCGACGACGACCTCCAGCGTCGGATCTGCCGTCAGCGGACCCTCACTGGGTTCGCGGTCCACCCGTTGCCACTCGCGTGAACGCGGATCGACCAGTTCGACGGTCGGCGGCAGCGATGGGCTCTCCACCGTCATCGCCACCATCGAACCGCCCGCGCTGATCGACAGTTCGGTCGCCACCAGCCCGGGCAGCGGGATGGGTTCGGACAACGTGTTGTCGGCGTATTCGAGGATCTGTAACTCGCTGCAGCCGTTGACGTTCCACAACAGCGCGACGGTCGAGAGATCGTCGCTGACCACGAACTCGTCGAGGTCGAACCCCGGCTTCTCCGCCACGACGTGGTAGCTGACGCCCTCGGCCGTGGTGGTCACCTCGATGAGGCGGGCGTGCGACCCGCCGTTGTCACTGCGGATCAGCGCGCGCACATACCCTTCGGTGCTGTTGAGCCCGTAGTCCTTGGCCGGGTGGTAGAGCGTGAAGTTCTCCCCCATCGGGCCGGACCGCAGGCGCCGTGGGCTGTGGTCGTCGAGGATGTAACCCATGTCGGTGGTCGAACCCGGATCGTAGGGCAGCAGGGCGGTTTCGGTCAGGCCGCGCAGCATGATGAGGTCGCGGTAGCCGCGCGGACCGACCCGCACCAGCGCAGCGCCGGCCCACGCGTCGACCAGGCGACCCGCCGTGCGGCGGTCCAGCACGACGGTGGCGCCGTCGGCCGGGTCGATCAGGCACGAACTGCCGACGCCGTCCTCACCGGTGAGGATCGCCGCGACCTGTGTGCCGTCCCAGCCGATGAGTTCGGCGCTGCCGTCCGCCTGGTCGTCCGGCCACGAGTCGATGCGGCGGGCGTCCCGGTCGTCGGGATCGTTTGTCACCACCCAGATCTGGAACCGGTCGCTGCCGTCGGGTGCTACCTGACAGGCCAGCCAGTGCCCGTCGGCGGAATGCATGACCCGGGTGACCGGGCCCTCGACGGGCAACTCCACGTCTCGCGAGGAACTCGCCCGCCACCCGAGCAGGAACCGCTGCACCGCCCGGGGGAAGCCGCCGTCGTCGACGAGGTGGGCGAAGGCCGTCGCATCAGGCGACAGTGACGCACCGTAGTTCGCCCGCACCTGGCGTCTCACGCGTCGATCCTCCTTGCCTTCGTCCTCGTCGTGGTCCTCGCGACCGACCGGCCACCCCTGACGGTATCCGCGTCTGCAATCACCGGCACACCCAACACCACGACGGCGCGACGGGATCCGCAGGTACCCTGCGACCATGAGGTGGGTATGACCGAGTCACCACGTCGTGACGGCGCCGAGCCGACCCAGCCGCTGGGTAACAGCTACCAGGGTCCGACGGACCCCGCATACGCCAACCAGACCCCGTACGGTCCGGCGTATCAGCCTCCCGCCGGACCGAATCCCACGGAGCGGCTGTCGCCGTACTCGCAGTATGGCCAGTACGGCTACGACCCGTACGCGACCGGTCAGTACGGGCCCGGCTATCCGCCCGGCGGCCCCCAGCAACCACCTCCGGAGGGCCCCAAGTCGCCGATGTGGCTGTGGGTGCTGGCGGGCGCGGTGGTCCTGCTCGTCGTCGCGCTCGTGATCGCCCTGGTGATCACCAACAGCTCCCGGCAGCAGACCGTGGTCGCGCCGGCTCCGTCCATGTCGGAACCGACCGCGACCACGTCGCAGCGCCCCACCACCTCGTCGCGCATCCCGACACCGGTGGTTCCGCTGCCGACCTCGGAGCCGTCCCCGACCACGGCGCCGCCGACCACGGGGCGGTCGGAGTCGACCGAGACCGTCACCTACGACGTCGTCGGCGAGGGCCGTGTCATCAACATCACCTACACCGACACCGGTGGGGTCCCGCAGACCGAGTTCAACGTCGCGCTGCCGTGGAGCAAGCAGGTGGAACTGCCGTCGCCGGCGCGCAGTTCTGCGCGCATCAGCATCATCAACGTCGGACGCGACGTCACCTGCTCGGTGACGATCAACGGCGCGCGGGTCGAGCAGAACACCGGGTCAGGGCTGACCTTCTGCGTCGGCATGCGCTAGCGCCGCCGGTCGGGTGTGCGGCGCCCGCACCACGAGCATCGCCGCCAGTCCGGCGGCCAGCACCACGCACAGCCCGGCCATGCCCGCGCGGTCGCTGTCGAACAGATCGATGAACATGAAGAACAGCCACGGCGCGAGGAACGCCACCGCCCGACCGGTCGTGGTGTAGAGGCCGAACGCGACCCCCTCCTTGCCCGCGGCCGACATCCGCAGCATCAACGTACGCGCCGAAGACTGCGTCGGACCGATGAACAGGCACAGCAGCAGGCCGCACACCCAGAACGCCGTCGGGCCGGACAGGCTCAACAGGGTCAGACCCACCGCGATCATCGCGATCAGGGACACCACGATCACCGGTTTGGAGCCGACCCGGTCGTCGATCAGACCACCGATGACCGCACCGATGGCGGCCACCACGCACGCGCTCACGCCGAACAGCAGGACGTCGGCCTCCGAGATGCCGTACACGCTCACCCCGAGCACCGCACCGAAGGCGAACACCCCGGCGAGCCCGTCACGGAACACCGCGCTGGCGAGCAGGTAGTAGACGATGTTGCGGTCCCGGCGCCATTCCCCGACGATCTCCGTCCACAGCCTGCGGTAGGCGGCGAACACCCCGGAGGGCTGATCCGGGTCGACGACGTCGGCGTCGGGCAGATGCGCCGGAACGGTGAGCAGCAGAGGCAGCGCGAAGAGCAGGAACCAGGCGGCGGCCAGCAGCATCGCCGCGCGGATGTTCTGGCCGTCGGAAACCGGGATGTCGAACAGACCACGGGTGTCACCGTCGCCCGAGACGAAGCCTACGTACACCAGCACCAGCAGGAAGACGCTGCCCAGATAGCCTGCCGCCCAACCTAATCCGGAGATCCGCCCCGATCTCTGCGGACCGGCCAGCTGCCGCAGCATCGCGTTGTAGGGCACGCTGGCCAGATCGCCGCACGCCGCGGTGCAGGCCAGCAGCACCAGACCCGCCCACAGGTAGCGGTGGTCGTCGCGGATCAGGCTCATCGACGCGGTGAGCAGGACCGCGGTGCCCGTCAGCACCGTCAGCACCACGCGTCGCCTGCGCGGGGCCTGCACCCACACCCCGGTCACGGGCGCCAGCACCGCCACCACCAGTCCCGCCACGGTCATCGCGCGGCCCAGCCAACTGGTGGCCGAGGTGTCGCCCGGCAGATCCGATCCCACCGCGCTGGTGAGGTACACCGCGAACACGAACGTCGCGACGATCGCGTTCATGCCGGTGTTCCCGCAGTCCCACAGCGCCCACGCGACGATGCGGCCCCGGCCGGCGATCGACGCCGAGGGTGGGTGTTTCGGCGCGGGTTGAGTCACGGTCGCCCACGATATAGACCGCCGACGCGAGGTGACGGCGCACGCGGCCGTCCCGATATAGTCCGCCCATGCCAGTACCCGCACCCCGCCCCGATGCCCGCGCGGTCGTCACCGGCGCGTCCCAGAACATCGGCGAAGCGCTGGCCACGGAGTTGGCCGCCCGTGGGCATCACCTGATCATCACGGCGCGGCGCGAAGACGTGCTGACCGCGCTGGCGGCGCGGCTGACCGAGCGGTACGGGGTGACTGTCGAGGTGCGCCCGGTCGACCTGGCCGATCCGGCGGCCCGCACCGCACTGTGCGACGAACTCGCCACCCGCGAGATCTCCATCCTCTGCGCCAACGCGGGCACCGCCACGTTCGGACCCGTCGCGCGACTCGACCCCGCCGACGAGAAGGCACAGGTCCAGCTCAACGTGCTCGGCGTGCACGATCTGGTCCTCGCCGTGTTGCCGGGGATGGTGTCGCGCCGATCCGGCGGCATCCTCATCTCCGGGTCGGCGGCCGGCAACTCGCCCATCCCGAACAACGCGACCTACGCGGCGACCAAGGCGTTCGTCAACACGTTCAGCGAATCGCTGCGCGGGGAGCTCAAGGGCGCCGGTGTGCACGTCACGCTGCTGGCTCCCGGCCCGGTGCGGGAGACGCTGCCCGACGAACACGAGCAGTCGCTGGTGGAGAAGCTCATCCCCGACTTCCTGTGGATCTCGACCGAGTACACCGCGAAGCTGTCCCTTGACGGCCTGGAGAGCAACAAGATGCGGGTGGTGCCCGGGGTGACGTCGAAGGCCATGTCGGTGGCCAGCGGCTATGCCCCCCGCGCGATCGTCACGCCGATTGTCGGCGCGGTGTACAAGAAGCTCGGCGGCGACTGACCCGGCGCGCCGCGTGCGCCGAAGCGTGCGCGCGTGGCGCCGCGTGCGCCGAAACAGCATTCCCTGTGTCAAGACAGTGCTCTGATAGCCGGGAATGCTGTTTCGCGGCGGTCAGCGACGCCGGCGCCGTCGACCCGTGCCGAAGATGCTGCGGGTGATCTCGCGGCCGATGACGGTGCCCGCCGAGCGCATCGCACTCTTGAACGCCGGGCTGTCCATCACCTTGTCGAAAAGACCCGGCTCCGGGGCCGGCGCAGGCATGGGCGGGACGTCGAATCCAGTGGGCACCGGCGGCAGGTCCGCGGGCGGTGGTGGCGCGGGCGGTGGTGGCGCCAGCCGGGCGGCGAGCCGCTCGTAGGCGGATTCGCGGTCGACGGTCTGGCCGTACTCGGCCTGCAGCGGACTGGCGGCCGCGGCGGCGGCGATCGCCTGGGTGCCGATGGTGTCCATCAGCGACCGCGGGGCGCGCATCCGCGTCCACGCGACCGGCGTCGGAACGCCCTGCTCCGACAGCACCGTGACGATCGCCTCGCCGATGCCCAGCGACGACAGTGCCGACTGCAGGTCGTAGACGTCGGTCTTCGGATACGTGCGCACGGTCTTGCGCAGCGCCTTCTCGTCATCGGGGGTGAACGCGCGCAACGCGTGCTGCACCCGCGCACCGAGTTGCGACAGCACGCCGTTGGGCACATCGGTCGGCAACTGCGTGCAGAAGAACACGCCGACGCCCTTGGAGCGGATCAGCTTGACCGTCTGCTCGACCTGTTCGAGGAACGCCTTCGACGCGTCGGCGAACAGCAGGTGCGCCTCGTCGAAGAAGAACACCAGCTTCGGCTTGTCGAGGTCACCGACCTCCGGCAGCGTCGTGAACAGGTCGGCCAGCACCCACATCAGGAACGTGGAGAACAACACCGGGCGGACGGCCTGGCTGCCCAGTTCGAGCAACGTGACGACACCGCGGCCGTCGCCGTCGAGCCGCAGCAGATCGTCGGTTTCGAACTCCGGCTCGCCGAAGAAGGTGTCGCCGCCCTCGGCCTCGAGATTGACCAGCGCGCGCAAGATCACCCCGGCCGTCGTCGTGGACACCGCGCCGAGCGCCTTGAGCTCGGGTTTTCCGTCCTCGCTGGTGAGGAAGTGGATCACCGACCGCAGATCCTTCAGGTCGAGCAGCGGCAACCCCTTCTGGTCCGCCCAGTGGAAGATCAGGCCGAGCGTCGACTCCTGAGTCTGGTTGAGTCCCAACACCTTCGAGAGCAGGATTGGCCCGAAACTGGAGACGGTGGCGCGCACCGGCACCCCGGCACCGCCGGTGCCGAGCGCCAGGAACTCCACCGGATAGGCCGTCGGGACCCACTCGTCGCCGGTGTCGGCGGCGCGTTCGGAGACCTTCTCACCGGGCTCACCGGGCCGCGCCAGGCCGGACAGATCGCCTTTCACATCGGCCATCAGCACCGGCACCCCGGCAGCCGACAACTGCTCGGCGAGCACCTGCAGTGACTTCGTCTTGCCGGTACCGGTGGCGCCGGCCACCAGCCCGTGCCGGTTCACGGTGGCCAGCGGGATCCGGACCCGGGCGGCCGGATCGGCCGCGCCGTCGACGACGACGGTGCCGAGTTCCAGCGCCTGGCCCGCGGTGGCGTAGCCGGCCGCGATGCCGGCGGCGCGACCGTCAGTCGACTCACTGGTCATGGCGCAGACCCTACTGGGGCACGGGTATCGGCGTGCGCATCCAGCGGGGGCGAATACCCTGATTCGCTGTGCGTGACGAATTGGTGTGGATCGACTGCGAGATGACCGGCCTGGATCTGAGATCGGATCGGCTGATCGAGATCGCGGTGCTGGTCACCGATGCCGACCTCAACATCCTCGGCGAGGGTCTCGACGTGGTGATCCACGCGCCGGACGAGGCGCTCGACGCCATGATCCCGGTGGTGACCGATATGCACAGCCGCTCCGGTCTGACAGAAGAGGTGCGCGCCTCGACCATCGACCTCGCGACAGCCGAGGAGATGGTGCTCGACTACATCCGCGGGCACGTCAAACAGGCCAAGACGGCGCCGCTGGCCGGCAACTCGATCGCCACCGACCGCGGGTTCATCGCCCGTGACATGGCCACCCTCGACGAGTACCTGCACTACCGGATGATCGACGTCAGCTCGATCAAGGAGTTGTGCCGCCGGTGGTATCCGCGGATCTACTTCGGTCAGCCGGAGAAGGGCCTCGCCCACCGCGCGCTGGCCGACATCCACGAGTCGATCCGGGAGCTGAAGTACTACCGGCAGACGGCGTTCGTCGCTCCGCCCGGCCCGTCGACCAGCGATATCGCCGCCATTGCCGCCGAACTCGGCCCGCCCGGCAAGGACGCTCCGGAGACCGATTCGGCCGCAGGGCACACGACCGGTTAAGATCGACGTCGCTGCACGGCCCGACGGCTTGGCGGCGATGGTGGCTGTAGTTCAGTTGGTAGAGCACCAGGTTGTGATCCTGGCTGTCGCGGGTTCGAGTCCCGTCAGCCACCCCAACTCGAAGCATCGCCCCACCTGCGGAGACGCGGGTGGGGCGATGTCTGTTTCGGGGTCCGTGCAACGGACCATGCAACAGCGAACGCTGATCACGTCGTTTCACTACCGCCCATTTGCTCGGGAAGCGAGGCGCGCGTCGGCGCCAGACAGCTCGACGCCGGTCTCCTTGCGATAGCGGTCGGGATGTTGACGACCGCCCGACCTCGGATGTCCTCGAGATTTGTGATGGTCTGGCCGAACTGCCCCTATATCTGACGCTCAACATCTGCGGTGAAGTCGTCGGAGAACGATCCCATCGGGCAGACCTGATGTGGTGATTGTCGAGCTCCGTTAGCCATAGCGCACGACTGCCCGTCGGGCAGTCGGCGCACGTATCCGTATTGCCGCGAAGAAGCCGTCTTATCGCCCTAGTCGTGCTTGGTCGCGCGAGACGCCGCGGCGTTCCGGCGGGAGGCCCGGAGGCGCGGCGCGTAGCTGAAGAAGGCACGGGGCGCAGCGTCGAACATTGTTTGCAGCAGTATGCTCATCGGTGATGTTCGATTGGGTGGCGCCGGAAGTACGAAGGCGGTAGCAGTCCCAGCGCTGGTGGGAATCTGAATCGGCTGCCCAGGCGCACCGTAGACGCCGTCGCGGGTCCCTGCGAACATGTCGTTGATCCATCCGGCGGAAATGGTCTGTATGGCCTCGATGTTCTGTGGAAGCGAGAAGCCAGTGAACAGTTGAGCCGCCTTCTGAATCAAGACGTTCCCGCTTTGCATGGCATCGATGTGCGACCCTCCAACTAGTGAAATTCCCACGAACTGATTGGGTCGCGCCTGGACTAGATTCCTACTGACGTCGCCGAGCTGGTTCCAAAAGTGCAGGGGTTCGGTAATCAGCAGGACCGGTCGGCTGTCCACGCCGGTGAGCTTTTCCATAGCCGTCGGCAGTGCGTTATCAAGCGAAACCGCGTCGAACAGCATAACGCCGGCCAGATCTGGGACCGCTCCGTTGTCCACACAGAAACCGGCGGCCCCTGCAACGAGTCCACCGCCCATGGAATGCCCCGCGAGGAGGAAGCGTCGCGGCAGGGTGACCGAGCTTCCCGCCGCCAAGGTCGCGCTGGCGGTAAGTGCCGGCCGCTCACCTATGAACAGGTCAGCCACCGCGCGTTGCAACGCCATCTCACCCAACCAGGCTGCGTCACTGGCGAAGAGGTTTGACGTCAGCGACGGGGTGACAACAATGCTGTTGGTCTGCTGGGCAAGCACTGCCGCCGTATAGCTGTAGAGCGGGGCGCTGGCGAGGAAACCGTGTTGCAGGTATAGAAGTCGAGTCGGCGATTGCGGTTCACTCGGGAAGTACCAGTTCGCCGGCACGATGTGCCCGGTTCCGACTGGGATTGCCAACATGGATCGGCCAACAGTGACTGTGCTGTCCGGCGGAAGAGTCGGAGGTCCTTCGACAACCCTTATCACGCTGATCATGACGGTGAGGGTGATGTCAGGTGGGTGGGCTCATCGCGCGAAAGCCGATCGCATCGAATCGTGGCGAGCTGAGAGTTGTTACCTATCAATACGTTACCTACTCCTGTGTTGCGCGGTCAGCAACCGTCTCGACGGTGGCAGAAGCATTCCCAGTGGCGTAGGTACCTGTCGAGCAGCCCTACATCTGACGGTCACTCGTCATCACGTCATGGCATCAAGTATTGCGATTACTGAATAACACGATGAACGCGATTGCTTCAAGGCTTGAACGGTCGGCGTCCGATTCGACTCACCTCTTGGCATGAACCGGGAGACTCAGATGGATCCGGCTGCAACGTAACTCAGATGTTGGCGTCGTCACGCCGCCATTAACCGCATGGTAGATGGCGACGGTGTAGATCCGCTTGCTGTGGCGCCGCTGACCATCCCGTCCTTACCGTCAAGGTGAGCGCATCTCGGGTGCAAACTTGTCTTATCGCTATGAGAAATTCGTGGCTCAACTACTCTGCAAGCCACCTGTTCAAAGGGCTTGGTTGCGAGGAAAGTTCCCGGACAGCGCCAGAGCGGGCCTCTCAACTTCCTGCCACGCCGTTGACGTCGCGTGGACCACCACCGAATCTGATGACGTGGCGGTGTGAGCCGCTCCTCCATATAAGGAAGCGTCAAAGACGAGGATATTTGCCGCTCGGCAGAGAGCGATCATCTCCCATGTCAGAAAGCAAGTGGACCGAGGCGGATGTGCCCGACCAAACAGGCCGGGTGGCGATCGTCACGGGCGCAAACACCGGCCTCGGCTTCGATACCGCTCGGGTATTGGCGGAACGCGGAGCCTCTGTGGTGCTCGCAGTTCGCGACACGAAGAAAGGCGACGCTGCCCAGGCCCGAATACTGGATACAGCGCCTCGTGCAAAAGTTACTGTTCAGCCGCTCGACCTGGGATCCTTGCGATCTGTGCGCGCCGCTGCTCAAGCACTGCGTGCCGAATATTCACAGATCGACCTGCTGATAAATAACGCGGGCGTAATGGTTCCTCCGAAACAGGTAACACCGGACGGCTTCGAATTGCAGTTCGGCACCAACTATCTCGGTCATTTCGCCCTCACCGGACTCCTGCTCGATAGTCTCGTTTCCGTCGATGGCTCGCGGATCGTTGTAGTCAGCAGCAACGCCCACAAGCTGGGCGGTGCAATACATTTCGATGATCTCCAATGGGAGCGCCGCTACAACCGCGGGGCCGCCTATGCTCAGTCCAAGCTTGCCAACCTGATGTTCTGCTATGAACTGCAGCGGCGGCTGGCTGCCGCCGATGTCCCAACCATCGCGGTTGCCGCCCATCCCGGATTTACCGACTCCGAGCTGATACGCCACGTCTGGAAGCCGGTCGCGCCCCTCATGAGGTGGTTCGGCCCAATGGTGGGCCAGGACCCCGCTAAGGGCGCGCTGCCCCAGTTGTTGGCGGCCACTGATCCTCAGGTGCGCGGGGGCCAGTACTGGGGACCGGATGGACCTTTTGAACTTCGGGGCTTCCCTACCCTGGTTGAATCCAGTGCTAAGTCTCACGACGAGGCCGTCCAGAAGCGGTTGTGGGGGATAGCTGAAGACCTCACCGGCATCACGTTCCCCGTCTGAGTGCCGATGGGCCAGGAGTTTCATCCCGACTTGCGGCGGATTGCGCGCGTGCTGCCAGGCGAGCCCTACACTCGCCGCACTCTGCCGGTTATACGCGCGCTCACCAGATTACAGACACTGCGTATCTCAAGAGATGTCGAAGTGGCCGCTCTGCCCAGCGGAATCAATGTGCGGCTGCACCGACCTCAGCACACTGACAACGCGGGCGCCGCGCTGCTGTGGATCCACGGTGGCGGATACGTCATCGGGTCGGCAGCGCAGGACGACCGGCTGTGCCGCCGCTTCGCCCACCAGCTAGGGGTGCCCATCGTCGCCGTCGATTACCGCCTCGCGCCTAAACACCCGTACCCGGCGGCCCTGGAGGACTGCTATGAGTCGCTTGCATGGCTGACTCGCTTGCCCGGCATCGACCCCACGCGGGTCGCCATTGGCGGCGCAAGCGCCGGCGGCGGCTTGGCGGCAGCGCTCGCGCTGTTGGCGCGCAACCGCGGCGAATTGGTGCCGCTATTTCAGCTACTGGTTTATCCGATGGTGGATGATCGCTCCAGTGATCGTCCCGGCATCAGAGATCGGCGTTATCGGCTCTGGAGCCCCAACAGCAATCGATTGGGATGGACCGCTTATCTACGCGGAGCCGATCGGCAGATCGCCGTCCCCTCACGGCACACCGACCTCTCGGGCCTACCGCCCGCGTGGATCGGCGTCGGCACCCTCGATCCGCTGCACGATGAAAACGTCGAGTATGCACGCCGCTTGAAAGACGCAGGCGTAGCATGCGATATCGAGATCGTTAGCGGCGCTTTCCACGGATTCGACATGGTCGCACCGACTGCCGGAGTATCACGAGCATTCTTCGACCGCCAGTGCCAGGCGCTACGAAAAGCCCTCTCAGCTGAAGCATAGGGCTGTTTCACCAGCGGAACCTCAGCCCCACTCCAAGCTGCAAGTCGTGATGGTCGACTGATGCGGCAGTCTCATCGACGATCTGGGTGCATAGGTAGCGAGTGGCAGGCTGGCTCTCCGTACGGGCCTGGCACGTCTGATGCTGCGCGGTGTTTCATGTTGCCGGTCGAGTACTTGGATCGCTAAGCAACGGTCACGAATCCCGCGGCACCACAAGCTTTGAGGGCTCCTGGAACCAAGCCTGCCTACCCTCGAACACGACCTCGCGACAGCTGCGCCGGTGATCGGCGCTTTCGCCGACGCCGCTCCGGATTTAGCGACCACGGTCACTGATGGCATCAGCTTGAGTTCCATGCTCGTAGAGCGCCAACAGGAGCTGATCCCGACCTGACTGCGGAGCCGGGTCGGGGGATTAGATTTTCTGCATCTTGACAGGCAGTTCGACGACAACGGGCTGGTTCCTGCCGCAGGCGCCGCTCGCGCTCCTCGTGACGTTGCGGCCGGCCAGGAAGTCAAGGTTCTTGTAGAGGCGTTCATTCCGTGCGGGATTGAATCCCCACAGCGTGAACTTCTGGTGGCCGGGGGCGAATGTCCCGTCGGGACACGGCAGCCAATTCGGGATTTCGTGGTCGACGAACCAGTGATCGTTGAGTCGAATGGTCGCGGTGTAGCCGCGGTCGCTCCTCACTTCGCCGATGCATTCGATTGGGCTGGCGCACTCTGTCGTCACGGTCCAGGTTTCGACGACCGTCGGCTGGTCGAAGAAACTCTCGGCCCGCCCACGCCGAACGGACCCGCGTTTCTCTTCGCCCACTCACCGTCGGACATCAGCCGGTAGGTGCCATTGAGTTCGACGCCGAAATTCGAGCCGTACGCCGGTGTTGCGGTGACTAAGCTTGCCATGAAAACGATTGCCGCGGCGCCTGCGGCTATGTCGACTCCTCGCATACGCGAAGCCTATTTCTCAAGCCGGGCCCATCGATGCGCCGCTGTAAAGATGCGAACCGCTCAGCGCCTGCACGACTTGGAGTTTTTTTCCGACGTGGGTGATACCAGCCACGATGCGTGAGAATTCCGCTGACAAAGTTCTCACCTCGCAAACGGCAATTTTCGGCGATTGGGAACGACCCCGACTGCGTATAGGTCAATGCCTGCTTCACACCGATTCGACGATGCCCAGTGAACACCGGTGAATCACGCCGTCGAGGCTCACCGCCTTGCCGCCTACCTGTCGATAGATGGTTGCAGGTGAGCAATGCACTTTCGCAGCCAACGCTTCGATCGTGAACCCCGCGAAGCCCTTCTTCGGGATTGAATCGGCTGCAGCAGTGTAGATTCGATCGGTCGCTGCGCTTCGGCGATCGCAGATCAACCAGTCGTCACGCCCCATTGCTCCTCATCCTTCCCGCGCTGCGGCGCTTCCGGTCCTAGCACGATGGGAATTTCTTGCTCCATCTTCTCAAATCTCACCGCCGAGTCTGGACCACTGAATGTCTGCGCGATCCCCCAAAGGCAACGACCGACCGTTCGCGGCTGATGCCGTCATGAGACCCAACCGCGGTCCGCTAATATTCACGATCCCAACAAGTTCGACCAGTAGTTCGCGGCGCGCCTTGCTCGCCATCCGGTCGAGCTCTAATCAAAACGCCCGCACACAGTCGCCGACCTTAACGCTGCGCAGCTTCCCGATTCGCACGATGTGAGACTGCACTTAGACACCTGCCGGAAACAGCTGCTGGGAGGTTCGTGGTGAGAAGGACCGGCGGCTAGCGAGATCGTGTCGACTGTCATCTTTGACGCGCGTTCTTGACGCCTACGTTGAGCTCGGTCAGCCTGATGCGATGACGGTGCTCGATAATCCCACGCTATTTTTCGGCGCCGATGCCATGCAGGATCCCTACCCGACGTATGCCCGGATGAGGCAGGAGTGTTTCGTCCACCGCATTGCGGTTCGGGATGACATCCTCAATGCCATCGACTTCATGCAATGCCAAGCACCCCTACCCGCTTTTGCAGGTTAGCGGCGTCGTAGGTCTATCCACACCCGATTAGCCTCGGAGAACCTTGAAAGGCGGCGCGCCCAGGATACCGATCACCAATCGATGTTCATCTAAGCGCTAGCGTTAGAGACCCTGGGCGGTGTCGACCATCGTGGCGAGGTCGGTGAACATGACCCGCGGACGTCCGGAGGCTTGGCCGCGGCGGCGTTCGGCTTGGTCAATGGCATGCCAACCGGCGTCCGAGATCAGATCGGGCTGGCGTGCCGAGAGCAGTCTGAGCAGAGAACTCCGATCACCTTGGGGACGGGCGAGCCTGCCGGACATGAAGTCCGCCATGACGCTGTTGACGGTTTCGTGGGCACAGTGCTTGTTGGTGCCGATCGTGCCATTGGCCCCACGCTTGATCCATCCGGCGACGTAGACGCCGGGGAGCGGCTGCCCGTCGTCGGCAATCACCCGGCCGCGGTCGTTGGGGATAATTCCGCGCCGTTCATCGAACGGCAGGCCGGGCAGTGCCCGGCCACGGAAGCCCACTGAGCGCAGCACCAATGATGCCTCGATTTCCTCGGTTCGGTCGGTCGCGACGGCCTTGATCGCGCCGTCAATGTCCACGAGCTCGTTGGCGGTGATCCGCAGTCCCTCAACGTGATCGGCACCAAGGACCTCGACAGGGGACACACAATAGCGGAAGACGACGCGCTTGTTGTGCAGACCTACTTGCCGCTGTGCGAATTCTTCGGCGAGCTTGACTTTGAAGGCCAGCGCGGGTTCCAGCGAAGGGTCCTGTAGCCGGGCTCTGCTGGCGGGGTCCAGGTCGAGCTCGCGCTCGTCGAGCACGACATCCACGCCCGGCAGGTGATGGAAAGCCAAGAACTCCGACGATGAGTAGGCCGCCTGCAGCGGCCCGCGCCGGCCGAGTAGCACGACCTCGCGAATGTTGCTGTGCCGCAGGGTGTCCAGCGCATAGTCGGCGATGTCGGTTTTCTGCAATTCGTCGGTGTCGAGGAGCAGTATTCGCGCCACGTCCAACGCGACGTTGCCATTTCCGACCACCACCGCCCGCTGCCCAGACAGATCGAATGTCATGTCGGCGTAGTCGGGATGGCCGTTGTACCAGGCGACGAAATCGGATGCGGGATGGCTTCCGGGCAGATCCTCGCCGGGTATGTCGAGCCGGCGCTCCTCGAATGCGCCGACGGCGTAGATGACGGCGTGGTGGTGGCGCATCAGCTCTTCATGAGTGATGTGCTTGCCGACTTCGACGTTGAGGTGCAAACCCACAGCGTCTGTGACGAACCTCGCCCCGAAGGTGAGGCCTACATCCTTGGTCTCGGAGTGATCCGGCGCCACGCCGCCACGAATGAGCCCGTATGGCGTGGGCAGCCTGTCCAGCAACTCGGTCTCAACGTCGGCACGGGCCAACAGCTCGTCGGCCGCATAGCATGCGGCCGGGCCGGCGCCGACGATCGCTACCCGCAGGGTCCCCAGTTCCTTGGGGGGACGTGAGGGCATCTCGTCTAAACGTCGAGGATCTGCGTGCAGAGGGTGCCGCTCGAAATAGGCGGCGTTGATGTCTTTGTATCGCTTCAACGGTTCAGTCAGATCGACCTCGTAGCGGATCGCGCTTGTCGGGCAGACAGGCACGCATGCGCCGCAGTCGACGCAGGCTTCCGGATCGATGTGCAGCATCTCGGTCGTGCTGAATTCAGGGTCATCCGGCGAAGGGCGGATGCAGTCGACCGGGCACACCGACACGCAGCTGGCATCGTTGCAGCATCTCTGGGTGATCACGAAAGCCAAAGCGGAGAACCCGATCTCGGGCAAGCAAATGCCTGCAGGTCTGTTTGCCTACCGCGTCGCCTCGGTCGAGTCGTCACGGCATAGCTGCCCACCGCGACCATCGACGGCCGCCACCGACCGCCGACGCCAGCCTCGCGCGAACACTGCGCTGTCATCACCAGATCAGCTTGGTGAACACTCGATGACATCGTCAACGAGGCGCCACGAGGTTGAAAGAGGGTTCGACTCGGTCAGCCACCTGCCCGACAGCTCATACCGGCTGCACCTGCACAGATGGGTGAGAAATCCCCAGCGTTTCTCTTATGCTGCGAAAGCAAGTTCAGGACTGGCAGACGCAGCTGGACCCACCGAGTGCGCGAATGCGGAGCACCCCCGATTGCGGCTGCTTGCGCTAGCTAAACGATGGGCCAACGAAGCGGCTCACAAGCGCGTGTTCAATTTCGCGGTCCTCGGCTGGCCAGTACCACAGCGCCAGGGTTACCCGCAGCAACCACTGCGCAGCCAACGGGTCGTCGTAACCGATCACTTCCTGGGCCAGACGGGCCACGCCCGGCGAGGCTGTCAACCATTCGCCTTCGTGGGTCGGCCGGATCGAACCCATCATCAGGTCACCGAGCGGCTCGGCGCGGATGTGCTCTAGAGCAACCATAATCGCCGTTACTACACGCTCAGTGCCTTGTAAACCGTTGATCGCCTCACGCACTAATCCAACGATTCGTGAGGAGGTGCGCATGGTCACGGCTTCACGGATTGCCGCCTTGCCACCCGCGTGACGATAGATCGTTGCCGGTGAACAATGCACTTTGGCGGCCAGTGCCTCAATCGTGAACGCCTCGAATCCTTTGCGCGAGACCAGCTCTGCGGCCGCGTTGTAGATCCGGTCGGCGGCTTCGCTCCCTCGGTCGCGGCCGACCAACCAATCCTCACGTGTCATGAAACCTTGTCCCCGTCCAGCCGACAGATGAATTCGCGATCGCGCGTTGAGATTTATCTTGAGTGGTTCAACCGGCTCACACACCTGAGGTGAGAGATCATCACACTACCCCGCCAGTGGGTGTCGCAACCTCGACCCGCGCACTTGACGGGCGCGATGTTCACAGAAGCCCAGGGTGGGCATACAGCCCGACACCCACCGGCAAGTGCGCGGCCCGGGGATCCCGGCCTGCAGAACTAGCTTGAGCACATCCAGCCGTTCTTCAAGCGACTAGGCCAAAACGGCTTTATCGTTGTGAGAATTCTGAACGGGCTCCTATAAGAGAATGCGCTAGTCAGGTGCTGCCGATGCGAAACGCTTCCTGATTCGCATCCGAATGGGCCTTTCAACTTCGTGTCGCACCGTTGACGATACGGGCGCCAGCGCCGAACCTGAGGGCATCACGGGTGGAGCGCCATCACTTCCGGTCGGTATGCGCCCGCCCGTCCTGCCCCCGCGCATCGGCGAGCTTGAGGAGAAACTTGCTCTGGCGCACAACGCTTTTCACCACGAATCGCAGGTACCGCCTCGCGGGCCCGAGATTTGCGTTCTTTACTAAGGGACGGAAGGTGCAAGGGTCATGGCGGTGAACAGCCCGCGCGGCATCGTTACATTACTCAAACCGCTAGGCAGCGCCGTCCAAATGAACCTCACCGGGGCGATCCGCACGCACCGGCGGGGCTATCGCGGTTGGACTGGCGCGGTCAACACCGACTACGACCCCCTGGACCCCGCTACTGCCGCTCAACCGCACGAAGCCTACCGAGCGCTGCACCTCAGCGGGCGCGTGCACTACAACCCCAAACGCGCCACCTGGATCCTTAGCCGACTCAACGACATCCGCGCCGCATTACGCGACACGGATCAGGTCACCAGCGCCCGGGGTGTAACGCGAGTCAGGATGGCGGCCGACCTCTTGGTGCTCACCGACGGCGACCAGCACGCCCGACTACGTAAGCAGGTCCAGCCCGGCTTCACCCGCGGCGCGCTGGAAAACTGGCAGGAAATAACGGACAACCTTGCAGCCGAACTGGTATCCAAGGTGATCAAAGAGCCCGGTTGCGACGTGGTAGAACGGCTTGCGATACCGATGCCGATGCGCCTCATCGCCGCGATCCTGGGGGTACCAGACAACGACGTCGCCGACTTCAGACGATGGTCAGAGAACAGTGTCCGAATCATCAATTTCTCACCGACACCCAAAGGTGTTGTCGATACCGCGAACTCAATGCGCGCAGTCCTCGCACTACGACGCTATTTCCTGCGTCACCTCGCCTCCGGTGAGCTCAAAGATTCGGACACCATGCTTGGGCGGCTCCTGGAACACAACACCGAAGGCGACCTGAGCGACGATCAGTTGTTCTACGTGGCCCTGCTACTGCTCATCGCCGGCAATGAGACGACTACCAATCTGCTCGGTGGGCTATTCGAAACGTTGGCCCACCACCCCGACCAGTACGATCTAATCCGCGCCAATCCCGATCTCATTCCCATCGCCGTCGAGGAACAGTTGCGGATCTCCAGCCCTATCCAAAACCTCTACCGCTATACGCGCGAGGACTACCAGGTCGGCGAGGTAACCATTCCCGCCGACGCTCGCGTGCTCCTGTCTTTCGGTGCGGCCAACCGCGATCCACTCGTGTTCGAGAATCCTGATGAATTCCGCGCAGACCGTAACCCGCGCATGCATATCGCCTTCGGCTATGGCGCGCACATGTGCGTCGGAGCTCCTCTGGCACGCATGGAGGCGCAAGCAGTGCTGCGTGAACTTGTCGACCGCGTCACCCGTATCACCACCGTCGGCCCGACAACGTGGTCGACCAACAGCTCGCTGCGTGGGCCGACGCATTTGCCCGTCAAGTTGCACTGCAGCTGAGTCCGGTCCATACCTGCGGTGCAATGTTTTCAGCTGACCGTCAGCTGCAACGCGTTACAGGCGTGGTCTTCGCGGCCCGCGCGGCGCCGCGCGTTAACGTCGCGTTGGCATCGGCATAGCGAGGCGGGGCGACCGACGCTGTCGAGGTGAGGTTTGGCATGGGTCAAACTAAGCGACACCGTCGAAGTGGTCGTCCCATGGTAGGTCAAGACACTCGAGGCGTCGTGCGCCCGGGATGAACAGCCAACTCCCAGACACGACGGCACGGTGACCGTTGTGACGGGTCAACCGTACGACCGTGCCAACGGCCGGAGGTTGTCAACCCACTATGCAGTCGGCCCGGTACTCGCCCAGTTCATCGCCCTCACTCAGTCGGCGGCCATTTTCCTACCGCTCAGCCCCGGGGTGCTCGCGCGCCTCGTCGTCATGTGGTTGTTGTCCGGTGCGGCTGCCCCTCGGGGTGATCGCGGTAACCGTTATCACTCAGCCCCGCGGCTCGATCATTGAAAAACCGCGCCGGTTGGTATTCCGGTGCGGGTGGTCCGCTTGCGGCGGTGTTCTTGGAATTACCGATCATGATTCTAATTTCCCGATCGATATCGGATCCGTCAAAGGCTAAACCGGTGTCTGAACGTATTTTGATCCCGTCCACCAACGGGAGTTCGAGTCCCGTCAGCCACCCCAAATTGAAGCATCGCCCCACCTGCGGAGACGCGGGTGGGGCGATGTTTGTTTCCGAGCTGGCCCTGGCGGCCGGCTTCGGACCTACAGCGCTGAGCTCACTGCCCGGGCGCCATGCCACCCGGCATCATTCCGCCCGGCCCCGTTCCACCGGCCATCATGTCGTGCTGCATGGGTAGCCCGCACCGTGTGCTGAGATCCGTCACTGGCTGATGGATCGCCTGGTGCGCGGCGGCCACGTCCGGGTGGGTGTCCATGAAGGTCCTGATCGCCGCCCGCCGCTCCTCGGGAGTTGCCTTGCTCCTCGCATCCCGGAAGGCCTGCTGGACGTCGGGACGTGCGTCGAGGTAGTCGGCCATCTGGGTCATTGCCGCGGCGTGCGCGCGCATCACCGCTGCGGGACTGCACGAGTCAGGTGGCGGCTGCGCACCCGCAGCGCCGGCAGCTGCTAGAGCGACCAATCCGGCCCCGGCTGCGCTCACCACCGACCGGAGAAAATATCGGTCACCACACGTACTCACTGTCATCTTTCCTCCCGAGGAATCGCGCTGGTCACGGGCCGATGATGAAGTTGTCATGCACGCGATCGAGACCACGTCATCTCGTGAGAATAGTCCGACCGTTGCGCCAGCGCACCGAATACCGGCGTTCGGGCTCGTCGCCGGCGGCACCGCCACCGCTCGAGTCCGTCACCCGTGGCGGTGTCCGATTATCCGATCCTCGAACAGGTTAGCGCCTTGAGCGACGCCCCCCGTGGCGACGAAGCCGGCGGCGACCCGTTCGGCGCCCTCCGTCATCGTCATCGCGTCACGGACCCTCACTTGCAGGCGCTGCGGTGAGAGCTTCTTCGCGGGCAGGCGGGTGCCGCATCGCGCGACCTCGACGCGTCGCGCCACCTCGAACTGATCGCGGCCGAACGGAACGACGCACACCGGAACGCCGTGAAGAAGAGCCTTCTGCGTGGCGCCCATTCCGCCGTGGGTCACTGCGCACACCGCACGGTCGAGGATCACGCCATGCGGTACCCGTCCGCACACCGTCGCATTCGGCCGGTCGGTCAAGTCCTCGGACACGCCCGCCGGGAGCGTGGCGACCACGTGCACGGGATGGTCGGCCAAGGCGGTGAGCGCGGTTCGCACGAGGCTGACGTCATCCTGGCGCTCCGACGATGTGGTGACCAGGACGATGGGCCGGGTGATCGCGTCGAGCCAGTCCGGGACCGTCTCCGGTCCGGGGTCCAGCGCGCACGGCCCGATCATGTGGACACGATCCCCCCAATCCGTCTGGGGGTACTGAAACGGCTTGCCAGTGGCGACCAGCGTCAGCGGTGCCCGGCGCAGGTACTCGTCGGCCGACCTGACCGGCTCACGGCCGACACCGGCGCGAACGGCGTTGACGGGCGGCAGCAGAACCCTCTCGAAGGACTTCGTCACGACGAGTCGCGCGAGGAAGTCACGCACACGGCCCGCCACCCCCGGCAGGGGTTTGAGGCCCAGCCCGAACGGCGGTACGCCGGGTGACTCCAGCGGTGGGGTGTAGGGCGAGAAACAGGCCCACGGCGTGTCGCCGGCCTCGGCCGCAGACCGCGCACCCCAACAATTCACGTCGATCAGCAGTGCGTCGGGGCGAACCGAGTCGACCGCGGCGATGAGATCGGCGACCTCGTGTTCGGCGCGGCGCGCGAACGCCGCCACGCCGAGCTTCAGGGCGCGGCGCGGATCGGTGGTCTGCCAGTCGTCGAGCGGGATCGCCTCGATGCCCGGGTCGATCGCGTCGGCGTCGAAGCCGAGGCTCCGCCCGAGGTCCACACAGCCGGAGAGTGTGCGCAGCGCGATTCGGTGCCCACGGCGCTGCAATTCCACCAGCAGCGCGCTGATCGGGAGCATGTGCCCCAGCGCGGGCGAGGTGTATGCCAGGATCGTCGCCACTTCTCACGACCCGCTTTCCACGGTCGCCTCGTGGACGAGTCGACGGGCCTCCGCGAGTCGCCCACGGGCGTCGAGCTTTTCGCACAGTTCGAGATACTGCGCGGCCAGTCGTGTGTGGGCAGGCCGATCGCCCTCCGCCTTCGCCAGCAGAGCCCGTGACTTCAGCCACCACAGGTCCAGCGCGGGGATGCCCGGACGACGATCGAGCCACTGCTCGATGACCTGATGCGCCTCCGAGAGGTCGTCTGCGGTCCCGCGGGTCAGGAGTACCTCCATCAAGGCCTCGCCGGCACATACCCCGAAAATCCGGGTACCGCTACCCATGTGGACCTTGAAGGCGGCGCGGAGGTCGTCGATCACGTCGTCACAGCGCCCCTCGCGAGCGGCGTCGAGCGCGAGATCCGCCGCGATGGTCGCCAATCCGATGGGAAGTATCCGACGCTCCCGCATGCTGTCCCGGGCGTGTTCGAGGAGACGAATCCCCTCCTCATGCTTGGTCTCGCCTAGACGTAAGAGGACTGCGCCGTACGCCCACCGGGCTACGACGATGGCACTCATGTCGCCGAACGACTCAGCGCGTCGCAACGCTTCGCACACGTCTCCGAAAAGGTCTTCGGCGCGACACATGCCCAACGTCAGAACGATTCCGGAGTAATGCAGGATCATCGCGTAGTTGACCGGATGCAGCTCGCGCGCTTGGTGAGTCCCCGCGCACAGGTCTCGCCAACCGTTGGCCGGGTCGCCCGTCAGCATCTCGATGACACCGCGCAGCGCTATGGCGGGCGCACATTCGACCGGCGGCGCGCCGGGCGTCGCCAGCAATGCGTCGATGTTCTTCAAGGCGGCGTCGAACTCACAGTTGGCGAACCGGGCGAAAGCGAGCGCGTTGAGAACTATGCACTTCGCCTGCGAGTCCGGCCCGATGTCGTCGATGATCTCCTCGACCTCGGATGCGAGCGTGGCCGCCGCCGAGACCTGGCTGTTGTTGATGATGAACGACCAGATCCGCCCGGCAGTCCCGACCGCGAAAGATCTCAGATCGCCGTCCTCCATGCTCATTTCGCGTAATTCGAGATACTGCTCGCGCGTGTCGACGTCGTCACCGACGTAGAGCAGCGTCGACATGAGCATGGTCCGCGGCGCGACACGCATGGCCGTGACGTCGTCGCAGCCTCCGGGCAGCCTGTCGGCAATTCGTTGCGCGCTCTTCCATTCCGCCCGGGCGGCCAGCAGGTCTCGAGGCCGAAGCCATTCAGCTGCCCGCATGTGCCAGCGATGCGCCGCAGCGTTCTCGCCGGCGGCCTCGAGGTGGGTCGCGATAAGCGCCGCGTTCTCGTCGCAGCCAGCAGGGTCCCGCGCCTCGATGGCGGCGGCCAGCCGACGGTGCGCGTCAGCGCGCGTCGTGGTCAGCTGAGAGTCGTAGGCCACCGCACGAACCAGCGGGTGGTGAAAGCAATACCGTTGTCGTGGAACGAATTCCGTCTGATCGATCAACTCGGCCGCCACCAGCTCCGCCAGATGCGATGAGCCCAGATCCGGCCTGAGGACACGCAATGTATCCAGATCGAAACGCGACCCGACGACGGCGGCTGCGTTGAGAATGGCCTTCGCCTCGGTCGGCAGGCGATCGATGCGAGCCGCCAGCACGGCTTGTACGGTTGCGGGAACCGAGATTTCGTCGAGATCACCGACGAGGCGGTAACCGCCCCGGCTCCCGAAGAGCACGCCACGACCGACCAGATCACGGACGATCTCCTCGATGAAATAGGGGTAGCCGGCCGCTGCGTGTTCGATCCGCTCGGCAAGTCCGGTCAGCGACCCGTCCTCACCGAGAACGTGACGCACCAACTTCAGCGCCGTCGCAGCCTCGAGCGGCAGCAGTGCGACACGGTGTGCCGCGTGCTGGTGTAGCGCACCACGGAACTCCGGGCGGTAGGTTGTCACGAACATCGAGGCGGTCGGGCCGAGAGTAGTGGCGAAAGAGGCCAGAACCTCGTCACTGGATTCGTCGATCCAGTGGACGTCCTCGAGCACGATCACCGCCCTCGTCGGACGCGCTCGAACGGCCTGTGTCATCAGTTCGACCAGGCGCCGACGCCGGCCATCGACGCTGACCTCCAACCGCGGCGCGCTGGGGTCTGCGATGCCCATCGCATCAAACAGGATCTGTGCATCCGCACCTCTCAGCGGCGACGGTCGGAAGGCAGCCGCCGTCAGCTCACGGGCGCCGGCGTCGTCTAGCCCTTCGACTTCGAACATGGCGCGCAGCAGCCGTGACAACGCGCGAAACGGAACCGTAGAGGTATGGGCTTCACAACGGGCCGTGAGAATGTCCGCGCCCTGACGTGCGGCGACGGCACCGAACTCGCCGATCAGTCGACTCTTTCCCACACCGGGCGCCCCGATGATCCCGGCAAGACACCCGTGCCCGCCGCCCAGCAGGGCATTCAGGCGACCCAACTCGGTATCCCGTCCGAGCATCAGGCCGTCGTTGCGACCCAACACCGTTCGGCCCGACTCCACCGCGAAGAGTTGTCTCGCGGACACGGGCGCATCGCTGTCTTTGACGGCGACCTGCCGAACGGGGCTCAACCGGGCGGAGTCAACGACGAGCTGCGCGGTGGACAACGAACAGAGAACTCCATCCGGAGGTGCGGCGGCCTCCATCCGCTGAGCCATTCCGACAGGGTGTCCGACCGCCGTATAGCGACCCGGACCCCAGCCGATCTGCCCGGCGATGACCTCGCCCGAGTTGAGGCCGATGCGCAGGTGCAGTGCGACGCCGTCGCAGCGCAGCACCTCAGCGGCCAGCTCCTCGGCGACCTTCTGGATCTCCAGTGCGGCGATACACGCCCGCAGCGCATGGTCCTCCAGCGCCTGCGGCGCGCCGAACAGCGCCATCAAGCCATCCCCGGTGAACTTGTCCACGGTGCCTTGATAGCGCTGCACCACGCCGCCCGCGCGGTTGAACAGTTCGTGCATGACCTGTTGGAGGCGTTCGGGGTCCAACGTCGCCGCCAGTCTCATGGAGCCGACGACGTCGGCGAACAACACCGTCACCTGCTTGTGCTCACCGGCGAGGGACCGTGGTGAAACCGGGCTGCCACAGTTGTCGCAGAAGCGGGCCTTGGCGCGTAGGTCGTTACCGCACGACCCACAGCGCCCCGCGGCATCAGTGCTGTGGCCGACCATCCCTCCGTCATCTCCCGCGCCGACAGTCTTCCTCATGGTCGCGCATGCCGGGGCCGAGTGGCCGGTAACGGGAAACTTGCGGTGATCGCACCCGGATACGACGAAGCGCCTCATCCGAACGGGTGAGGCGCTTCGTCGTTCCAGGGATCAGACGCCGGCGTTACCGGCCTCCCACTGCTCCCACGGGATGTTCCAGTCGCCCAGACCGTCGGTGCCCGGCAGCACCGAACCGACGGTGTTGACGACCTCGACGATGTCTCCGCGCTTGGTGTTGTCGTAGAACCACTTCGCGTTCGACGGGCTCACGTTGAGGCAGCCGTGGCTGACGTTGCTGCTGCCCTGCGAGCCCACCGACCACGGCGCGGAGTGCACGTAGATACCGCTGTAGGACATCTGCGTGGCCCAGTCCACCTCGGTGCGGTAACCGTTGGGCGAGTTGACCGGCACCCCGTAGGTCGACGAGTCCATCACCAGATGCGAGTACCGGTCGCCGATGATGTAGGTGCCGTTGTTGGTGGGGGTGCTGTTCTTGCCCATCGAGATCGGCATGGTCTTGACGACCGCGCCGTTGCGCCGGACCGTCAGCGTCTTCGTCGCGTCGTCGGCGGTCGCGACGACCTGATCGCCGATGGTGAACTGAGTCTTGACGTTGTCCTGGCCGAACAGCCCGTCACCGAAGTCGACGCCGTAGGTGTTCACCTCGACCTCGACCTTGGTGCCCGGCTCCCAGTACTCGGCCGGACGCCAGCGGACCTCGCGGTTGCTCAGCCAGTAGAACGCGCCTTCGACGGGCGGATCGGTCTTGACCGAGATGGCGCGCTGCGCCGCCAACCGGTTGGTGATGTTCTCGTCGAACCGGATCGCGACCGGCTGGCCGACCCCGACGACCTCGCCCTCGTTGGGCAGCACGTAGGGCATCGTCAGGTTCTCCGGCGAATGCGTCTCGAACGTCATCTGCCGGCTGGTGACACCGCCGAGGCCCATCGACTTCGCGGTCAGCGTGTAGCTCTTGTTGTATCCGAGCGGCTCGGTGGTGGCCCAGGTGAGCCCGTCCTGGCTCAGCTTGCCCGACACCTGGTCGCCGTCCTCGTTGACCATCGTGACCGACCCCAGCACACCGCCTTCGGCAGCGACCGTGACCGGACTGTCCACCGCGACACCCACGGCCCCGTCGGTCACCGACGACGTGAGCTTCGGCACCAACAGGTCACCGAACGGGGTGCCCTTGTCGGAGATCACCTGCTGGGCCTCGGGTTGGGAGTCGCTCGAGCACGAAGTGAGCCCCACCACCAAGGCGGGAACCACCAGCATGCCCGCCCACCAGGCTCGTTGCCGACGCGGACGGGTCACCGAACGGACCTGCCACATTGTCTTCTCCACCTCACACCCAGGATTTCGCTCAAACGGATTTCGTCGTGCCACAGTCTACTGGCAGCACCGACATGGAGCCTGCCGGCGACGGCCGCCCGGCTTCCCCGGGGCGACGCGATTTCACGCCGCGGCGCATAGCCTGTTATCGTCTCTCCCGCGCGCCGTTAGCTCAGTTGGTAGAGCAGCTGACTCTTAATCAGCGGGTCCGGGGTTCGAAACCCTGACGGCGCACCACCACGAAAGCCCCGCTCCGGCGGGGCTTTCGTCGTTTTCGAGGAGGTTCGCCGGGATGGCCTAGGTGCCGTTCGGCCCCTCCTCACCGTGGTCGCCGGGCGCCCCGACGGGCGTGCCCGAGCCGCCGGTTCCACCGATGCCCGCGCTGCCGCCGCTGCCCGGCTGACCGACATTGCCGGGATTGCCGGGTCCGCCGGGTTCGAGGCCCCACTGGTTACCCGTTCCGCCCAGCCCCGCCGCGCCGCGGTTGCCGCCGGCAGCGCCGTTCCCGCCGTCCCCGCCGGCGCCGCCCGCGTCGGCGCCGGAGTCACCGCCGGAGCCACCCCAGCCACCATTGCCGCCCGCGCCGCCGTTGCCGCCGTTGTGGCCCTGGCCGCCGTAGCCGGGGGATGTGCCGAACGGGCCGCCGAATCCGCCGGTGCCGCCGTTCCCGCCGTTACCGCCTTTGCCGCCCGTGTTGGCGTTGCCACCGGTGCCACCGGCGCCGGCGGGTCCGAGCGCGGAATCGCCGCCGTCGCCGCCCCAGCCGCCGCCGCCGCCGCGGCCGCCGTTGCCGGCCTTACCGCCCCCGGCTGCCCTGCCGTTGGCAATGTAGGCACCACCATGGCCGCCGTCGCCGCCTCGGCCGCCCACACCGCCGACATCACCCGCGCCACCAGCCCCACCGCTCCCGGTTCCGAGCGCGGCGCCGCCGGCCCCGCCGGCTCCGCCGCCGGAGGCGTCACCGCCGTCACCGCCCCAGACGCCGGACCCGGCCATCCATCCTTCACTGGAACCGCCGTCACCGCCTCTGCCGCCGGCACCGCCGTCGGCGCCGGGCCCGCCTCTGCCGCCGGCACCGCCGTTGCCTGAGCCGTGAGCCGCACCGCCGGCCCCACCGGTACCGGCGAAGCCGCCGTTGCCGCCGTCGCCGGCGTTGCCGCCGGTGCCGCCGTACGTCTCGTAATTGTCCTCGTCGATTCCGCCGTTGCCGCCGCGACCGCCGGCACCACCGGTGCCGGCCGCCCCGGCGTTGCCGCCGGCTCCACCGTTGCCCGAGCCGTGAGCCGCACCGCCGGCCCCGCCGTTGCCGCCGAAGCCGCCGTGGCCGCCGGTCGCGCCGACGCCGCCGTCGCCGGCATCGGGAGCAGGGCCGCCTATCGGGCCATTGGGAAGCGGTTGAGTGCCGTTCTTCCCGCCGTGACCGCCGGCCCCGCCGATGCCGCCGATGCCGCCGGAACCGCCGAGACCGCCCGCGCCGCCATCACCCGAGCCCAGCGCCGCGCCACCCGCCCCGCCGACGCCGCCATCACCGGCGAAACCACCTTCCCCGCCGTTGCCGCCCTCCTGGCCGGAGTCAAGGTATCCCTCACCTGACTTGCCATTGCCGCCGTTGCCGCCGGGACCGCCGTTGCCGCCGTTACCGCCGGCACCACCGTTGCCGCCGTTGCCCGACGTCGATCCACCGAGGCCGCCTGCCCCGCCGTTACCGCCATCCATACCCGCCGAGCCGAAAGTGCCTGCACCACCGCCTCCGTGGGCAGCGTGAACGCCTGCCTCGCCGGCCGCGCCGTTGCCACCGTTGCCGCCGTTGCCGCCGTTGCCGACCGCCCCGCCGTTGCCGCCGTTGCCGCCGTTGCCGACCAGCTCGCCGTCGGCGCCGTTGCCGCCGTTGCCGCCGTTCCCACCGCTCGTGACCGCGGCGCCGTCGACGCCCGTGGCGCCGGATTTGCCGCTGTCCGCGTAGCCGCCGGTGCCCGCCGCGCCGCCCGATCCGCCTGCTCCGCGGCTGCCCGGGTCGCCGCCGTTGCCGCCGTCGCCGCCATTCGTCCCGTCAGCGCCTGCGCGTGGGTTGGGCGCCATGGGGGCGCTGTCCGCGCCGTGCACTCCATTGCCCCCGGCGCCGCCGTTCCCCCCGGCCCCGCCCGTGCCGCCGGTCCCGCCGGTGCCGCCGTCGCCGGAGATCGAGCCGCCCAAGCCGCCCGCGCCGCCGGCTCCACCGTCCCCGCCGGCAGTACCGTTCTCCGCGGGGATGACGCCGATTTGAATGACGCCCTGGGTCAACACAATCGCGTTGGAACCGTTGGTGCCTGTAGCCCCGTTGCCGCCGGCGGCGCCGTTGCCGCCGTTACCGATCGCGCCGCCGTCACCGCCCGCACCGCCGTCACCGCCACTGGCCCCGGCGGCAGTGGGACTGAATCCGGCGCCGCCGTCGCCGCCGTTGCCGACCGGACCGATCACCGCTTCGCCGGCGTCGCCATTCACGCCCGCCGTACCGCCACCGAGCCTGCGGGTACCGGCGGCGCCCCCGATTCCGGCGACGCCGGCCGTGCCGGGGTTGCCGCCGTTTCCGCCGGCACCACCGTTGACTACGAGTGCGTCGCCGGCCTTGCCGTCCCCGCCGTCACCCGGAGTGCCTGCATCGCCGCCCCTGGCGCCGGCACCGCCGTCGCCGTTGGCGCCCACCCGGCCGAACAACCCGCGCTGCACTCCAGCGCTGCCGCCGACTCCGCCGACCCCACCCGCTCCGCCACTACCGCCGTCGCCGCCTCGGCCGCCCGCGGCGCCCGCGACGGAGGCGTCCGCGCCATTCACCCCGTTGCCGCCCCTGCCGCCGGTACCGGCCGCGCCGCCTTCGCCGCCTGCGCCGGCGTACCCGAACAGCAGGCCGTTGCGCCCACCGGCCCCGCCGGCGCCGCCGGCGCCGCCGCCGACCCCGCTGGTGCCCGATTCACCCGCCGCCAGACCGTCGATGCCGTCCGCGCCGTCGGCGCCCTTGCCGCCGACCCCGCCGTTGCCGCCGCTGCCGTAGATCGACAACAGCCCGGCGTGACCGCCCGCGCCGCCTGCGCCGCCGTCTCCGCCACGAACACCGGCGACTCCGTCCGCGCCCGCGCCGCCGGCTCCACCGTCGCCGACGAACAGGCCACCTCTGCCGCCGCGCCCGCCTGCACCGTTGTTGATGCCCGCCTCCCCGGCCCCGCCTGCACCACCGTTACCGATGAGCCCGGCGTTGCCGCCGTTGCCGCCGCGAAAGCCATTGCCGCCGTTACCCATCAGCACGCCGCCGTGACCGCCGGTGCACACCGTGCTCTGCGCGCACGTGGCCGCGGTGTAGCTGAAGCCGTTGCCGAGCAACAGTCCCGCGTTGGGGCGATCAGCGGTGCCATTGCCGACGAACAGCCCGACGACGTTCCCGATCACGACAGCCGGGTCCTGTCGAGTCAGCGCCTTCGCGGGCGCCCTCACCGCGGGCGCTGCCAGGGCTCGGTTGCCGACGGCGGCGTCGGCGGCGGGGGCCGCTGGAGCGGTGTCGTCCTCGGATGCGACGCCCTCGTTCGCGGCGCTGCCGGTGCCGGTCGCCCCCGCATCTGAACTGTCGTCCGACGATCGCGACCGCGATGTCTCCGCTCGAGATCTCTTCAGATCCCGGATCAACGACTTCGAGTCGCCGTCGTCCTTCGAGCGGCGAACATGTCCGCGCGGTCTCTCGTCGGCGTCGTCGCGAGTCGTCCTGGGCACTTTCGCGCCGAATTGCTTCCTGCTGTCCCCGTCGTCCCGTGACGACTGGTCGCCGTCAGTGGACACGCCGGCATCGCCCTTGTCCTGCTGTGAGGTCGGGGAGGATTCGCTGCCCGAGGTCGAGTCGGCCTGCGCCAGTCCGGCACCGGCGATCATCGCCGCACCCATCGCGACGGTGACCGCCCCCGCGCTCAGCCAGCCCGACACCGGAAGAACGCGTGGCCCATCCTCCTTGCGTCGGTGCTGACCCTTGCCGCTGCTGCGATGCCTGCCCGCCACGAAATTCCTCTCGTATATGACCCGGATTCAGGCGGCTCGAGCCGTGTCCGGTAGCGAGCCCGCGGCCGGAGCCGCTCACCCACATACGAGATTTGCTGTATGACGCCTCGGGTGAGAGTAAGCGAACGACGCGTAATTGACGACCCCGTTGAGGTAATTGCCTGAAAATTGGCTGAGAGCCCCCTTGTCCGAGGCAATGGGGTCGGCCGAGGGCTGACCTCGCGCCCGCTGCGAGACACCGACGTCGTCGCCACTAGCAACGAACACCGATCAGCGACCATGTTCAAGGAGCTAAAGAGTTCGCCGACCGCTCCACCGAAGCGCGCCGGGCGGCGAGCAGTCGGTTCCGCTTACCCCGCTCGGGAAAATCGATTCGACTCCCGCTCCACGCCTGGCCAGTACCTGTACGCGATGTGCTGACCGGCCATAAAGAGATTTACCCTGGTACGCCAGCGCGCCACCTTAAGGTTGCCGGAGCGAGCGCCTATCCGGGCTTTTCGGGCAACGAACTGGCCAGTCGAGATTTTGGCTGGTACCGTCAGGCGTTAGCTGAGGGTTTTGCCACTGCCACGCACCGAAAGATCAAGGACTTAGCTGATGACGCCAGCGCAAATTCCGACCGTGCCGTTCCCGGCACCGGGTGACCGCACCGGCGCGTCCACCCCGGTCGCGGTGGTGAGCTGCAGCCGCATCGGCCGGCGCGCCAATCCGCCGAGGCCGTCCCTCGTCGACTGGCTGCTGCCGTCCCGGCGGCGCTGACCGCGACTCAGCGGCGGGAGCGCCGCACCGCGACCACGACGATCAGCAGGGTCGCGCCGGCCAGCGAGGCCGCCACCGGCGGTTGGGACACGAACCTGATCACCTGGGCCTTGACGTCGTCGGCCAACCGGCGCGGGTTCGCCCGCTCCGCCAGGGAATCGACGGTCAGCGCCAGCCGGTCACGCGCTACGTCGATGTCCTTTTTGATGGCCTCGGGATCCCGGTCCGCCACGTTTGTCCTCCAACTCCCGTGCTGGGTCCCCAGTCTGGTCCCCGTCCTGCGGAACTACCCTAGATCAGCCGGTGTGACGCCGACGGCACCGGTCGACCAGAAGGGACAGCCATGCCTCAGACCCCTCGCCTGGCGGTAGGCGACACCGCACCGGACTTCAGCCTCCCCGACGCCGACGGGAACACCGTCAACCTCTCGGACTACAAGGGCCGCAAGGTCATCGTGTACTTCTACCCCGCCGCCGCCACCCCGGGCTGCACCAAACAGGCATGCGACTTCCGGGACAGCCTGGCCGAACTGGGCGAGGCCGGCCTCGACGTCATCGGCATCTCCCCCGACAAGCCGGCCAAGCTGGCGAAGTTCCGCGACGCCGAGGGCCTGACCTTCCCGCTGCTGTCCGATCCGGACAAGGAGGTGCTCACCGCGTGGGGCGCCTTCGGCGAGAAGACGATGTACGGCAAGACCGTCCAGGGCGTGATCCGCTCGACGTTCGTCGTCGACGAGGACGGCAAGATCGCCGTCGCGCAGTACAACGTGCGCGCCACCGGTCACGTCGCCAAACTGCGCCGCGATCTGTCGGTCTGACCCGCGCCGAGTTTCTCGAGCAGCAGCGCCTCGGCGGTCGCCGCGCGCTCGAGGACCCCGAGGTGCAGGCTCTCGTTGACGCTGTGCGCCTGGGTGCCCGGATCCTCGACGCCGGTGACGAGGATGGTCGCGTCCGGGAACGCGCCGGCGAACTCGGCGATGAACGGGATCGATCCGCCCATGCCCATGTCGACCGGTTCGGCACCCCACGCCTGCTCGAACGCGGCGCGGGCGGCGTCGTAGACGGCGCCGGAGGCGTCGATCGCGTACGGCTGACCCACATCGCCGGGGGTGACGGTGAGCTGCGCACCCCAGGGCACATGCGCTTCGAGGTGGCGGGTCAGCGCGTCGAGATGTGCCCGCGCGTCACCGCCCGGCGCCACCCGCATGCTGATCTTGGCCCGAGCCCGCGGGATCAGCGTGTTCGACGACCTGTCGATCGGCGTGGTGTCGATGCCGATCACGGTGATCGCCGGCTTGGCCCACAGCCGTTTCACCACTGAGCCCGAACCGATTTCGGACACACCGGGCAGCAGCCCGGACTCCTCGCGCACCCAGTCCGGGCCGCGGTCGACGTCGGCGGCCGAACCCTCGTGCAGACCCGCGACCGCCACGTTGCCCTCGTCGTCGTGCAGGCTCGCCAGCAGCCGCACCAGCACGGTCAGGGCATCGGGGACGACGCCGCCCCACAGGCCCGAGTGCAGGCCGTGGTCGAGGGTGGCGACCTCGACCACGCAGTCGGCCAGGCCGCGCAGCGAGACGGTCAGCGCGGGCCGCTCGGTGCTCCAGTTGTCGGAATCGGCGATCACGATCACGTCGGCGGCCAACGAATCCTTGTGCGCGGCAAGCAGATCGGCCAGCGACGGCGATCCGGACTCTTCCTCACCCTCGACGAACACCGTCACCCCGACCGGCGGTTTGCCGCCGAAGGCGCGGAACGCCGCCAGATGCGTTGCGATGCCTGCCTTGTCGTCGGCGGTGCCGCGGCCGTAGAGCCGGCCGGCACGCTCGGTGGGCTCGAACGGCGGCGACGACCACTGGGCCCGGTCGCCTTCGGGCTGGACGTCGTGGTGGGCGTAGAGCAGCACCGTCGGCGCACCGGGCGGCGCGGGGTGGCGGGCGATCACCGCGGGCGCCCCGCCCTCGGCGACAATGGCGACGTCGCCGAAGCCGGCCGCGCCGAGCAGATCTGCCACCGCCTTCGCGCTGCGCTGCACCTCGTCACGCCGCGCCGGATCGGCCCACACCGACTCGATGCGCACCAGGTCCTCGAGATCGGACCGTACCGACGGCAGAACTTCCCGCACGCGTGCCACCACGTCGCTCATGGGCACGAGCGTAGTGGGTCACCCAGGTGGTGCGAGCAGGCGAAAGTCAGCCGGTCTCCGCGTCCCGGCGCTCCTGCTGCAGCCGGTCCTTACTGCGCAGCAGACGCAGCAGCGTCACCAGGCCCAGCCCGCCGAGGACGTTGCCCACCAGCGTGTAGGCGAACCACCACAGCCAGTCGAGATATCCGAACGGGGCGTCACCCGCGATGAGCGCGCCGAAGATCAACAGCGAGTCCAGGATGGAGTGGAACATCTGCAGCCCCGCCAGCATGAACGCGCCCGCGACAGCCGCAGCGATCTTGCCCAGCACCGAATCGGTGCCGTGCTGCATGCGCGTCATCAGCGTGATGACCATGCCGCCGAGCAGCGCGAGGGCGAACGTCTTCGCCGACAGCGGCGCCGTCGCGTAATGGCCGGCCGATTCGACGGTCTGTTCGTGCAATTGGGGGAACGCCGTCATGATCAGCAGCATCAGCACCCAGCCACCGACGAGGTTGGCCGCCAGCGTGCCGCCCCACAACTTGAACAGCTGTGCGACGCTGGCTCGTTTGGCCGCCACGGTGGTGACCGGGACCAGGAAACCCTCGGTGAACAGTTCGCTCCGTCCGAGCAGCAGCGCGAGGAATCCGATCGAGAAGGCCAGGCCGGCCAGCAGCGGGTTCTGGGTCTCGTGCAGCACATAGAGGTAGGCCAGCACACCGACCGCGATCTCGGTCCCGCCGAAGAATCCGGTGACAAGCACCTCACGCCAGCTCCGGTGCAGCCGCTGGGTGCCTTCGTCCACCATCCGGCGGAAGGCGTGCTCGAGCGCGTCCTCGATGGGGCTGTCCGACTCCCCCAATTGGCGCTGGCTGGTCTCACTCACGACGGCATGAGTACCCGCGAACGCGGATGCGAAGCCCGCCTAGGGTTCCTCGATAACCGCGACGGCTGCGGCCGTATCCCCTTCGTGCGTGAGCGACACGTGAATGGTCGCCTCCCTGAGATGCTCGGCGATGTCACCGGTGAGCCGCACCTTCGGCCGGCCCCACATGTCGGTGACCACCTCGATGTCGCGATGGATGCCCTCCGGCAGCGCCGGCCGCTTGGCGAACCGCGACCCCGACCACGCCTTGATGACGGCTTCCTTCGCCGCCCACCGCGCGGCGAGGTGCCGCGCCGCCGACGAACTCTTGTCGGCGGCGTCGCGGCGCTCGCCCGGGGTGAACGTCTCGGCGAACACCGTGCCGGGACGGTCCACCTGCTCCGCGAAGTCCGGAATGGACACCAGATCGATACCCACGCCGACTATCGCCACCCGCGGAACGCTATCAGCGGACGTACACGTCGCCGTCGCCGAGCCGGGATGCCGCGTCGAGCAGCATCGCCGCCTCCTGGCGCTTCTCGGGCACGTCGGGGCTGAACCGGCGTCCGTCCGGCCGCTCGTACATCGGCCGCCCGCCGGCGATCGCCGACGCCAGCCTGCGCTGACCGGCCAACGTGCGCCGCTCGGCCCGCGCCAGGTACTCATCGCGCTGCTCGGGAGCCAGCGTCGACAGGAACGCCTGCGGATGCACCAGTGCGATCAACCCGGAGACGTGACCGAACCCGAGGCTGGTCACCAAACCGGCCTTCAGCGGGAACTTCTCGCCCATCCGCAAGGTCTCCCGCGGCCAGACGAAGTGCCCCGAGGTGGCCATCTCGTCGTCGACACAGTCCAGGCTGCGGTTCGGCGGGATGACCCCGTCACGCAGCACCTGGCACAGGCCCATCATCTGGAAGACCGCCGCGCCGCCCTTGGCGTGCCCGGTCAGCGTCTTCTGGCTGACGATGAACAGCGGCGCCCCGTCGGACCGCCCCAGCGAGTCGGCGAGCCGCTCGTGCAGTTCGGTCTCATTGGGATCGTTGGCCAGGGTCGACGTGTCGTGCTTGTAGATCACCGAGATGTCGTCGGCGCCCACGCCCAGCTTGTTCAGCGAGCGCGCCAGCATCGAATCCTTGCCGCCGCGTCCGGCGCCCAACGCGCCGAGCCCCGGAGCCGGGATCGAGGTGTGCACACCGTCGGCGAAGCTCTGCGCGTAGGCCACGACCGCCAGCACCGGCAGGCCCATCTTGACCGCGAGGTCACCGCGGGCCAGCAGGATCGTGCCGCCGCCCTGGGCTTCGACGAAGCCCAGCCGGCGCCGGTCGTTGGCGCGGGAGAACTTCGAATCGCTGATTCCCTTGGCGCGCATCATCTCGGTGTCGGCGGTGGCCGCCATGTCACCGAACCCGATGATCGCCTCGAGTGTCAGGTCGTCGAAGCCACCTGTCACCACCAGTTCGGCCTTGCCGAGCCGGATCTTGTCGACACCCTCCTCGACCGACACCGCCGCCGTGGCGCACGCGCCGACGGGGTGGATCATCGCGCCGTAGGAGCCGATGTAGGACTGGACCACGTGTGCGGCAACGACATTCGGCAGGACCTCCTGCAGGATGTCGTTCGGCTTGTTCCGGCCGAGCAGGTTGCCGTGGTACATGGTCTGCATCGACGTCATGCCACCCATGCCGGTGCCCTGCGTGCTCGCCACCAGGCTGGGGTGCACCCAGCGCATCAACTCGGTCGGGGTGAAACCGGCCGACAGGAACGCGTCGACGGTCGCGACGATGTTCCACAGCGCCACCCGGTCGATCGAGTTCGCCATGTCCGGGGTGATGCCCCACACCGTCGGATCGAAGCCGGTGGGGATCTGGGCGCCGACAGTGCGCGACAGCTTGGTCTTGCGCGGGACCCGGACCTCGGTGCCCGCCTTCCGGGTCACCTGCCAATCCGACGACTCCGGAACCGGACGCACCACGGTGTGCTCGGGATCGACCTCCACGAACGCCCGCGCCTCCTCCTCGGAGGACACCACGAAGCTGAAGTCCTTGTCGAGGAACACGCTGACCAGCAGCGGCGAGGCGTGATCGGGGTCGATCGCACCGTCGTCGACGAACTCACGGATGCCGCACCGCTCCACGACCGCGTCGTGGTAACGCTCGACGAGTTCCTCCTCGGGCACCAGATCACCGCTCGCGGCGTCGTACCAGCCCGGCTTCGGATCGTCCTCCCACTTGATCATGCCTGTGGTCCAGGCCAATTCGAGGACACCGGCGGCCGACAGTTCGTTGTCGACCTCCATCTCGTAGCGCGTGCGCGACGACCCGTAGGGGCCGAGTTCGGCACCGCCGACGATCACGACCAGGTCGGCGGGGTCGACGTCGAGGTCGGCCCACTCCGGCGGCAGCGCCGGGGTGTATCCGCGCGGCGGCGAGGGCAGCGCGGCGATGGTGCCCGGCGCGGGCGCGTCGGCATCCTCGTCGGCGGCGTCGGCCGACATCTCCTCACGGGCCTTGGCGGCCAGTGCGGCCATGTCGAGTTCGATGTCACCGAGGCCGCCGGTCAGATCGGCCTTGATCGGCTCGCGGGCCGCAGCCACCTTCGACTCGATGTCGCACAGCGACAGCAGCATCGAGGCCATCTCCGCGGTCGTGTACGTCGTCACACCCGCTTCCTCGACCGCGCCGGCGATGGCGTCGTTGTGCCCCATCAGCCCGGTGCCCTTGGTCCAGCCGATCAGCGCGTGCGCCAGCGAAACCCGCTGCGCCCACGACGATTCGGCACTCCAGCGGGTCACCAGCGCGTCGAGGGCCGCCTTGGCTTCGCCGTAGGCTCCGTCGCCGCCGAACATGCCGCGGTTCGGGGAACCGGGCAGCACGACGTGCAGGCGGGAGGCGATGTCTCGCTCGGCGCCGATCGACGACAGCCCGCCGATGAGCCGTTGCACGGCCCACAGCAGCACCTTCATCTCCATCTCGGAGCGCGAACCGACCTCCGACATGTCCCCGGCCACGCGCGGCGCGGCGAACGGGAACAGCAGCGTCGGAGTCTGGGCGTCCTTGAGGTGGATCGACTGCGGCCCAAGGCTTTCGGTCTGCTCGGTACCGACCCACTTCACCAGCGCGTCGATGTCGGAGTACGACGCCATGTTCGCGGGCACCACCCACAGCTTCGCGTCGTAGCGCGCGTGGTCGCGGTAGAGCGTCTTGTAGAACGCCAACCGGGCGTCGTCGAGGCGTGACGTGGTGGCGATCACCGTGGCGCCGCCGTCGAGCAACTGCCCGACCACGGCCGCGGCGATCGAACCCTTCGAGGCACCGGTCACCACCGCGACCTCGTCGCTGTAGCGGCCCTTGCCGGGGTTCTCCGCGCCCGCCGCGATGCGGCCGAACAGCGACGCGTGCACGTTGCGCCCCGCCGCCAGCGCCTTGCCCTGCCACCAATTAGCCTGCGTGGCAACGACGTGGCCCGCGCCTTCGAAGCGCTCGGACAGCGTCGGCCAGTCGGTGTCGATGTCGTTCTCGTCGGCCAGCCAGATCTTGACCAGGTCCTCACGGGCACTGGCCCAGCGGTCGTCGAACACCACGGCCTTGCGGCCGTCGAACGCCGGCGCCACCAGACGCGGCCAGTCCGAACCGAGTTCGGCGGTGACCAGGTCGATCAGTTCGGCGTCGGTCGCCGTCGCCGGCGCCGTCACCGGGGCGTCCAGCCCCAGCTGGCCCAGCACCAGGCGGGCCGCGTTGGCCAGCACGCCGTCGCGTCCGGTGACCTGCTCGGCGAACTCGCCGAGCGCCGCCGAATCGACCACGCCGCCACCGGCGCCGCCCGCCGACGGAAGGGAGACCGCGATGCCCTTACGGCCGGCCACCGCGGCCACCGCCGCGTCGATCACCTTGTCGACCGTCGCGGCGTCGGCCAGCGCGCCGTCGTGCAGGCCGCCGAGGCTGCCGCCCCGGACGCTGCTGCCCTCGCGGGTGCCCAGCGCCACCTCGACCGTCACGTGCTTGGCCCAGCCGGCGCCGAGCTCCCAGGCCTTGCCGACACGCTCGGCGATGTACGCCGGACGCTTGCCCGAAGGCCCGAGCACCGTGCGCAGCTGATCGTTGATCGCGTCGGTGAGCACCGGGCCGAACGGCTTGTACGTGCGCGCCAGCTTGGTGACCTGACCCTTGAGCGCGCCGAGGTCGGCCTCCGCCGCACCGTCGATCGCACCGAGGTTCAGCTCCGAGCCCAGGTCGACCAGCATCTGGTTACGCCGCGACGACGCACCGTCGGTGATGGTCTCGATGGAGTCGAGCCCCTCGATCTGGTCGAGCCGCATCTTGGCCGACAGTGCGATCAGCGCCACCGTCGCGTCCGCGGCGTCGAAGGTCAGATCGTCCGGGCGCGGTCCGCCCGACGGGGCCGCGGGCGCGGCCGGGGCGGCGGGTGCTGCCGCAGCCGTCTCGACCGGTGCGGCCTCGGCGACCGGCGCCGCCTCCTCGGGCTCGGGCTCCGGATCGGTGTCGCTGGCGAACAGCACCGCGGCATCGCGCTCGGCGTTGAGCACCTCGACCGTGCTGTGCGAGTACTCCGGCAGTTTGAGCGTGTTGGTGGCCAGGCCGGACACCGTCGGCGCCGACTTCACGCCGATCTCCACGAACCGCTCCACTCCGAGTCCGCCCGCGGCCTCCTCGATGAACAGCAGGTCCTGGGTCTCGATCCAACGGACCGGGCTGGCGAACTGCCAGGCCAGCAGCTCGATGACGATCTTGCGGCACAACTCGATCGGCCGCTCGTTACGCCAGGTGTCGTAGTCGGCCAGGATCTCGTCGAGCGGTTCGGCAGGCACCAGATCCCGGATCTCCTGGATGAAGTCACGGTCCAGCGTGAACGGCCGAGGCACCAAGTTCGGGATGTAGCGGCCGACGACCAACTCCGGGTCACGGTCGCGCGGCAGCACCCGCTCGAGGCTGCGCCGGAAGTCGTCCACACCCACCCGCAGCACGCTGGAGTGGAACGGCACGTCGATTCCGGGCACCAGGATGAACGACCGCTTGCCGCCGCTAGTCTCGCGGCGACGCTCGACCTCTTCCTCCAGCGCCTCCAGACCACGAACGGTACCGGCGATGGCGTACTGCGAACCGCGCAGGTTGAAGTTCACGATCTGCAGGAACTCACCTGTGCGCGCGGCGATCTCGGCAACGAAGCTCTCGACGTCCTCGTCGGCGAGGTCGATCTGTGACGGCCGGATCGCGGCCAGCCGGTAGTTCGACCGGCCCCGCTCGTCGCGCGGCACGATGTCGTGCATCTTGGAGCCACGGTGGAACACCGCCTCCAGCAGACCTTCGAGTTCGATGACACCGGACACGCACGCCAGCGCGGTGTACTCACCCACGGAGTGACCGCAGGCGATCGCGCCTTCGACGAACGCTCCCTGCTCACGCATCTCGGCGACCTGGGCCGCAGCCGTCGTGGCCATCGCGACCTGGGTGAACTGCGTCAGGTACAGCACGCCCTCGGGATGTTCGTAGTGCACACCGGAGGCGATCAACGACGTCGGGTTGTCGCGGACCACATGCAGCACCGAGAAGCCCAGCGTCTCGCGGGTGAACTTGTCGGCCTGGTCCCAGATCTTGCGGGCGGCCTTGGACCGGGCCCGGACCTCCATGCCCATGCCCTTGGACTGGATGCCCTGGCCGGGGAAGGCGTAGACGGTCTTCGGCGCCGCCAACCGGGCGGTGGCCGACATGACCAGATCCGTGCCCACCTTCGCGGTCACCTCGACAACCTCGGCGCCGACGTCGATGCCGACGCGGTCGACGCGGAAGTCGATCTCGTCACCGGGCAGCACCATGCCCAGGAAGCGGGCGGTCCACCCCACCAGACGGGCGGGTGGGACGGCCTTGCCGTCGGTGGCGGTGACGACATGCTGGGCGGCGGCCGACAGCCACATGCCGTGCACGATCGGCGACTCCAGCCCGGCCAGCAGCGCGGCCGCGCGGTCGGTGTGGATGGGGTTGTGGTCACCGGAGACCACCGCGAACGGCCGCATGTCGACCGGCGCACCGACCGTGACGTCGCGGCGGCGCCGGCGCGGGGTGTCGGTGGCGTTGTCGGAGATCGCGCCGCCGGCACGGGCCGGGTCGGTCAGTTCCGCCGGGCCGGTGCGGCCGCGGATCGCGAAGCGCTCCTCGAGGGTGGCCACAACGGTGCCGTCGGCGTCGGCGACGGTGACCGACACCGGGACGACGCGACCGACCTCGGTGTCGGTGGCCGTGCCCGCCGTCGCGGTGACGGTCAGCTCGGCGCGCCGCTCGGGCAGTGCCGCGACCAGATGGGCGCCGTGGTCGAGGTGCACCAGGCTCAGCAGACCCTCGACGACTGGGAAGCCGCTGTCGGTGGCGGCGGAGCCGATCGCGGAGAAGACCGCGGGCCAGCAGCGCCCGACCAGCGCGTCGGGCACGACCGTCAGCGTCGGCGCCAGGGGGGCGCCGAAGGTGGCGGTGACACCGGTGTGGTCGGCGACGAGTTCGGGATCCCACGTGAAGGTGGCGGTGGCGGTCCCGTCCTGGACGGGCGGCAGCGCGTCGGGGCCGTCGACCCCGGCGGCGATCGCCAACACGGACCGCATCGCGGTCGCGGCGTCCTCCGTGGTCACCAGCGGGGCGCCGCCGGTGCGGATCACGTCGGTCAGGGTGAAGCGGATCTCGATCCAGGTGCCCGACAGCGGGACACTCAACGTCACGTGCTGATCGTCGGCCACCTCGAGGCGGGCGCCGGTCGACGCGTGGGTCGCGGTGCGGCTCTGGTCGCGCACCTGCCAGTCGGCGGGGGCGGCGATGCGGTGCACCGGGTTGACGGCCGTGCGGCCGGCCCACAGCACATCCGGGGCGTCGAGCAGCACCGCGAGCGGGCCGTCCACGTCTGCGCGGCCCTCACGGCGGCTGATCACCGGCTGCGGGTCGCCGTCGGCGAGCACCTCGTCGGCAGCCGCCTGCTCGAAGCGGTCGAGCAGGTCGCCGACGGGCTCGTCGACGCGGGTGATGCCCGCGACGGCGGCGGTGCCGGGGATGATGCAGACCTGGTCGGCGGTGTAGCGGGCGTCGTGCGCCTGCCACAGCGAGTCGCTGCGCCACCAGCGGCGCACGTCCTTGTCGATGACCGGAACGAAGTTGACCGGCTTGCCCAGCGTCTTGCACAGCTGGACGAAGAACGGCACGTCCGCCGGGTGCAGCAGCACGGTCTCCGCGTCCGGGTAGCGGTTGGTCAACGCCTCGATCGCGGCCTGCGGGTTCTCCAGCAGCGCCTCGTCGGCGAAGAGCGTGTCGATCGGTCCGGAGTCCTGCGGGTGCAGCCGGGCCTCGGCGCGCTGCAGCATCTGCGCGAACCGGTCGCGCCAGGTGATGTCGAGCCACGGCGAATCGGCCCGGCTCGTATCGGCGGTGCTGTCGCCGTCGCCGATGGCGAGTTCGACATAGCGGGCCAGCCACTGCAGGTACGTCATGTCCGCGACGTCACCGAAGTACGGCTTGGCGGTCGCGGCCATCGCGGCGATGATCTCGTCGCGGCGCTCGGCGACCGCATCGGCGTCGCCGGCCACGTCGTCGAGCAGGCGGCCGCAGCGCGATGCGGCGTTGTCGATCTCGTGGATGTCGGCGCCGAGCTGGCTGCGCCCCGACGCCATCCCGCCCTGCGCCTTACCCGCGGCGACCCACTGATCGGTGCCGGTGGTGTCGACCAGCAGCTGTTTGACCGCCGGGGAGGTGGTGGCCTCGAGCGCGGCCATCGCCGCGGTGCCGACCAGGATGCCGTCGACGGGCATCACCGGGAATCCGTAGGCCTGCGACCAGCGGCCGGACAGGTACTCCGCGGCCCGTTCGGGGGTGCCGATCCCGCCGCCGACGCAGATGGTGATGTTGGAGCGCGAGCGCAGCTCCGAGTACGTCGTCAGCAGGAGGTCGTCGAGGTCCTCCCACGAGTGGTGGCCACCGGCGCGACCTCCCTCGATGTGCACGATGACCGGTTTGGTCGGGACCTCGGCGGCGATGCGGATGACCGAGCGGATCTGCTCGACGGTGCCCGGCTTGAACACGACGTGGCTGATGCCGATGCCGTTGAGCTCGTCGATCAGGTCGACGGCCTCCTCGAGCTCCGGGATGCCCGCGGTGACGACGACGCCGTCGATGGGGGCACCGGACTGGCGGGCCTTCTGCACCAGGCGCTTGCCGCCGAGCTGCAGCTTCCACAGGTACGGGTCGAGGAACAGCGAGTTGAACTGGATCGCGCGCCCCGGCTCCAGCAGCGTGGTCAGCTCGGCGATGCGGTCGTTGAAGATCTCCTCGGTGACCTGCCCGCCGCCGGCGAGTTCGGCCCAGTGGCCGGCGTTGGCGGCGGCGGCGACGATCTTGGCGTCGACGGTCGTCGGCGTCATCCCGGCAAGCAGGATCGGCGAGCGGCCGGTCAGGCGGGTGAACTTCGTCGACAGCTTCACCGAGCCGTCGGGCAGCCGCACGGCGGTCGGGGTGTAGCTCGACCACGGCCGGGCCACCTCGGGCACGGCGCCGACGGTGAACAGGTTGCGCTGGCCGCCGCGGGTCGCGGCGGGCACGATGCCGACACCGAGGCCGCGGATCACCGGCGCGGTGAGCCGGGTGAGGATGTCGCCGGGCCCCAGGTCCAGGATCCAGCGGGCGCCGGCGTCATGGAGGTCGGTGACCTCGTCGACCCAGTCGACCTGCTTGACGAGGATGGCCTCGGTCATCTGGCGTGCGAGGGCGACGTCGATGCCGACCGCCTCGGCCCACCGGGCGACGATGTCGATGCCGTCGGCGAGCCGCGGCGTGTGGAAGCCGACCTCCACCTGGACGGGGTCGAAGGCGGGTGCGAAGACCGCGCCGCCGCGCAGCTTGTTCTTGCGCTCGGCCTCTTCCTTCTCGGCGATCTGGGTGCAGTACAGCTCGAAGCGCGACAGTTGCTCGGGGGTGCCGGTGATGACGACCGAGCGGCGGCCGTTGCGGATCGACAGCACCGGCGGCAGCACGGTGCGCACGTCGGAGGAGAACTCCTCGAGCAGCTCGTAGATGCGCTCGGGATCGGCGTTGGTGACCGAGACCATGGGCGGGCGGTCACCGAGGACCGTGATGCCCCGACGACGGGCCACCAGCGTGCCCGCCGCGCCGATCAGCTGGGCCAGCGCGAGCAGCTCGACGTCCCTGGCGCCCCGGGCGGCCAGCGCCTCGACGGCGAGGACACCCTGCGAGTGCCCGGCGGTCGCGACCGGCGGCGTCTCGAACAGGTCCATGCCCTGGCGGGCGAGTGCGCGGACGGCGGCGACCTGGGTCAGCAGGACACCGGGGACGGAGACCGCCGCGGACGTCAGCTGCTTGGCGGTCGGAACCGGTTCCTCCGCGGCCAGTGCGCGCACCCACCGCAGCGGCTCGAAGCCGATCGGACGGACGACGACCAGTTCCCTGGCCACCGGTTCCAGCAGCAGTTCGGCCTCACCGGCCAGGGTGGCCAGTTCCGACTCGATGCCGGTCGAAGACACCAGCTCCTCGAGAGTCTCCAGCCACGCGCTGCCCTGCCCGCCGAAGGCCACCGCGAACGGTTCCCCCGCGGTCAGGCGATCCACAAGCGCATGGGTGGTCTTGGCTCCGGACTCGTCGTCCCAATCCGTCGAAACCCTGTCATGCTCGTAAATCGTCACTTCGCGTTATCTCCCTCGGTGATGCTCTCGCGCCCGCGTGTACTGCTCGCGAACGTCGGTGTATCGGGTGGTCTGCGGCGGGCCCGCGCTCCCCTGCGGCGGGCCTGCGGCGATTCGGCGTCGAATCCGGCTGGTCGCTGTCGCGAGCGGACCTCTCCCGACGTCTGCCTGCGGACAACCCAGCCCCACTAAGAGTGGCATAAGAAGGAGCGGCTCCCGGGCCACCGAATCGGTTACTGGCGAGTTCTACGCTCGGGTAACCAGCGCTTGGGTAACACGCTGTTCAGATGGCGCGCACGGCTTCCGGGACAAACGTCCTGCTGGCGGGTGGTTACGGTCGAGTAGCTATAACTCCGCTGATCAACGCATTATCGTTACCAAATCGTTATCTGAATTTTTCGGTACTCGAATGGCGTGGTCAGGGCCGCAAATGGGTCGACAGTCCGGGCCGATCTGTTCGGTCGACGGCCGGGATCGGGTCGAGGAGTTTGCTGCAGTTACTTACTGATCGGTAAGGTTTCTAGTCCCACTGGCCGAACTGAGGCTTCAGGATGTGGTTGAGGTCCACGCCGATGCCCGCGACCTTGCGTTTGTCGATCTCCACCTGGTGCAGGTGCGCGGCCGGGGCGGCGACCCGGCCCGGCGAACCCCAGTTGTGCTGCCAGAAGTATGTGCCGAGTCCGTCCTGGATCGCCCACTCGATGGTCTTCGAATTCGCGTAGATGCCCACGCGCTGGCGGCCCAGCACCGCTTCCCATCCCTTGAGATAGGGCGCCACCTGCTGTTTGTACTGCTCGAACGTGGGGTCGTCGTCGATGGAGGCGTAGATCGGGGCGCCGTAGGAGCCGCCCGCGGCGACGTGCAGCTCCCAGCCGCGTTTGGCGTGCTGCACACCCGCGTTCTGGCCGCCCAGCCAATCGGCGGTCTCGGCCTTCCCGAATTGGTAGCACGAGACGATCTTCAGCCCGTTCTGGTACAGATCGCGCGCCTCGGGCAGCAGAATCGGCTTGCCCAGCATCCACGCCCCACCCGGTCGGCGGTCCGAGACGTACCGGATAGCTCCGATGGCTCCGGACGCGCGGATGTCGGAGGCTTTGAGCACGCCTGCGGCGTAGTCGAGCAGAACTCCCAGCGGGGCGGCCGCGGCCGGGGGTGCCAGCGCCGAGGCGACGGCGTGCAGGCCGGCGCCCATGCCGAGGACGGCAGGAGCGGCCGCTTTCAACACCTGACGCCGCGAGATCGACACGCGACACAGATTACGACGGGCGCCCCGTCTTTCACATCAACGCCACCCGTCACATGGGCATCAATTTCCCCTGGACACCGGGCGCGGCGGCGCATGCCGGTCGGCCGATCCGTCACCGCGCCGCGATGCCATCTGCGCATGCAGCGCCTCGTCGAGGTGGCGCGCGACGAGCCTGTTGGCCAGTTCTCGGTAGTCCTGGACCATGCGGTGCATCTCCAGGGGGTCCGGGGTCCGATCGGGGCCGAACCGCGCCTCGATGCACTCCTGCAGCGCGTCGGCCACCACGCCGGCGAGGGTGTCGACATCGCGGCGGGTGGAGGCCACGATGCGCAGGATGGCCCGGATGTAGAGCATCGGGTCGGCCGCCCGGGCGACGATCCCGGCGATCGCCGGATCGCGGAACACGACCCTGCCGTCGACGATCTCGGCGAGGCCGTACGCCACGAGCCGGCCGGCCTCGTCGCCGGCGGGGTCGAGGTCGAGGTCTCGGACGGCGTCAGGGGTGTCGTCGCGCCGGTCGCCGGCGGTGAACAGCGAACGCTGCAATCCGAGAATGTCGGCCAGGTCGGCGCCGGCCCGCATGCTCGCGAAGAACTCCGCGATGTGCGCGGAACTGAACCCTCGGCGCAGCAGCTGGTTGATCGTGTCGAGCTGCGCCAGGTGAAAGGGGTTGTAGAACGCAGACCGGCCCTGACGGCGCGGCGGGTCGAGCAGACCCCGCTCCCGGTAGGCGCGGATGTTGCGGGTGCTGACGCCCGAGATCGCCGACAGTTCGTTCAGCCGGTACTCGACCACGTCCACGATCCCTCCTCCCGCGCGTCACGCCTCGAACCGCGGCACAAATCACTGTACCCGCGGTACGGGGAAACTAGCGAACTTGTCCCGACTTCTCCTGCAAATCGGATGCGCCGCCGCTCACAGCCATGATCAGGAACAACATCGAACCTCACGGTGGCCAATTGACATGTGTGTGCATTTTCAGCCAACTCAACGACGGCACCCGGTCATCGACGCAGCGTGCTCCCAGCGAAGGTCACAGCAGATCGGGTCGTGAGCACGGTCGTGCGTGGGACACGATGGAAGGGACACATCAGCCAATCGACGGAGGGTCCGAGTGCGCCCCTGGATCGTGTGGGCCACCGGACTGCTGGCCTACATCGTCGCGGTGATGGACCGCACCACCCTGGGGGTTTCCGGTCTCGACGCCGCCGAGCGCTTCTCCGCGACGCCGAGCGTGCTGGCCACCTTCGTCGTCCTGCAGGTCGTGGTCTACGCCGGTGCGCAGGTGCCTGCCGGGGTGCTGCTCGACCGCTTCGGATCCAAGGTGCTCATCATCGCCGGGGCCGCCTTGATGGCGTCCGGTCAGCTGACGCTGGCGGTGAGCGAATCGTTGCCCGCCGCCATCGCGGCCAGGGCGGTTCTCGGGCTCGGGGATGCGCTCACGTTCATCTCCGTGCTGCGTCTGGTGCCGCACTGGTTCACGCCGAAGCAGGTCCCGCTGGTCACGCAGCTGACCGGGATCTGCGGCCAGCTGGGCCAGGTCCTGTCAGCCGTGCCGTTCCTGGCGGTCCTGGGGGTCGCGGGCTGGCAGACGGCCTACACGTCGGTGGCCGCACTGGGCGTGGTGTCGCTGGTGCTGACGCTCCTGCTGGTCAAGGACACGCCTTCGGGCAGGCATGTGCCCGAGTCGACCGGCACGGTCGGTGACACGTTGCGCAGCGTCAAGACCGTGTGGCTGCGACCGGGCACCCGGCTTGGCTTCTTCACCCACATGGGCACCCAGTTCTCGGTGACGGTGTTCGCGCTGATGTGGGGGGTGCCGTACCTGACCGTCTCGCAGGGACTGTCCACCTCGGCGGCCGGAACGCTGCTGTCGGTCTCCGTGGCGTCGGCCATCGCCTCGGGGATCGTCATCGGCATCCTAACCGGCAGGCATCCGCACCGCAGGTCGTGGCTGGTGCTCGGGATCATCGGGTCCAACGCGCTGGTGTGGACGGTGGTGCTGGCCCTGCCCGGCCCGGCGCCGCTCTGGTTGCTCGTGACGCTCGTGGTCGTCATCTCGGTCGGCGGCCCGGGCTCGATGGTGGGCTTCGACTTCGCGCGCACGTTCAATCCGAGCGCCACGCTGGGCACCGCCCAAGGCATGGTGAACATGGGCGGGTTCCTCGCGTCGTTGCTCGTGATGCAGGCGATGGGCCAGATCCTCGACGCAGCAGGTGGCTATTCGTTCGAGTCGTTCCGGTGGGCGTGGACGGTCCAGTACGCGGTGTGGACGCTGGCCACCGTCGGGATCCTCATCACCCGGGGCAAGGCCCGCCGGGAGATGCGGCGCGAACAGGAACGCATGCTGCTCGAGACCTTCGAGGCCCACCCGGCCCCGCGCGGCGAGAGCTAGCGTTTGCGAGCGGACTGGCGCCGGTTGGCCTTCTTGATCGCCGAGACGAGTTCGTCCTTGGTCATGGTCGAACGGCCTGCGATCTCCAGGCGCCGCGCGACGTCGACGAGGTGCTTCTTCGACGCGTTGGCGTTGACGCCCTCGGCGGTCTCGCCCTTGGCATTCGGCCCGCCGCTCTTGGCCCGCTTGTCCGACGGACCCTTCTCGTCCTTCGGCTCCCAGTGGTCGCCGACCTTCTCGTAGCTGTGCTTGAGGGCGCTGTAGGCCACCCGGTGCGCCCGCTCGCCCTCGCCGTACTCGTCGGCCGCCGAATCGTGGGCCTTGGCGAATGTCCGCTGCGCCTTGGCGTCCGACTTCTTCAGGGTGCTGGGCAACTCACTCTTCTTGGCCTGACCGCTCTTCGTGGTCTTGGGCATCGTGGCCTCCCGTGTCTGTCGACTCCTCCCGGGCTACCCCTGGGCCGGCGCAGACAAACGGCCGGCTCAGCTTCGCCCGGCCCGCTGCGGCGAGCACCGGTGCGGCGGTGACGATCATCAGACCCCACGTCATCGGCACCCCGCCCGCGACTGCGGCCACCGCGACGACCAGCGCAGCGGTCGCCATCGCCGTCGAGATCACCGCCGTGGACACGCGATCGACAGCGAGCAGGATCCGCGACACCTCGACGAGCAGCACGTAGACGCCGACCGGCACCGCGACCGACAGCACCGTGCCCGTCGCACCCAGCGTCGAATGATGCTCGATGAAATAGGCCGCGGTGTGCAGACCTGCGCCGGTGCCCACGATCGCGCCGAACACCGGGATGTGCAGGTAGCCGAACAGGAACGAACGGTCGCGGCGCTCGTGCAACCGCACCCCGAACGGCTCCGCGAAGTACAGCCACCACATGCCGAACGTCAGCGCGGTGCCGGCGACGGCGACGAGGACGGCCTCGACCGACCAGCCCTGCGCCTCGACCGCGGCGGTCAGCGAGGCGACCGTGCCGACCACGCCCTCCCCCAGCGCGATGATGGCCAGTAGCCCGTACCGTTCGGCGATGTGATGGGCATGCCAGGGTGTGCCGCCCATCCGTCGTTCGGCCAGCAGCGGACCGGACATCTCCGTCAGGGCGAGCAGCGCGGCGATCACCAGACTGACCGTGACGGATGTGTCGACGAAGATCGTCGCGATCCAGCCGAGCTGCGCCACGGCCACCGCGGCCGCGTAGGTGAGGCATGCCGCGCGGCGCGACGGGTCCTGCCGCGCAGCGCGCAGCCACTGCGCCACCAGCGCGATCCGCATCACCACGTAGCCGGCCACCACGATCCGGGAATCGAGATGCCCGCCCTCGTCGATGGAGGCCGACAGCTGCGGTAGGCCGAGCGCGAGGATGAGCACGCCGATCATCTGGACCATCGTGGTCAGGCGGTAGACCCAGTCGTCGGTGTCGTACGCCGACGCGAACCAGCTGAAGTTGATCCACGCCCAGCTGACGGCGAAGGTCGCGAACAAGAACCCAGCCAGGGCACCGCCGATGTGCCCCTCGGCGAGCAGGTGCGCGAACTGCGACGCGGCGACGCCGAACGCCACTACGAACGTGAGGTCGAACAGCAGCTCGAGCGGTGTCGCGACGCGATGCGCCTCGTGCGGGTCACGCCCGCGCATGGGGCGGATTCCCCGCCGCTCGTCGGTGGTCATCCCCGAAGTGCGCGCGGAACGGGCTCAGTGGAGCGAATCGTCAGCACGCACCGATTGTCACACCGGGTCGAAGGCCGAGATCAGCCAGGCGCCGTCGACCTTGGCCAGGCCGACCTTCACCGCGCTCGCGGCGTACGCGCCGTCCGGATTCTCCTTGCTCGTCGTCGTCTGGTTGATGAAGAGCAGAACCTCCGCGGACTCCGGCTGGATCTCCGACACCGCGGCCTGGACCACCGAGGCGTCCGTCTTCACCGACTTCTGCTTGGCCGCCGGCGTGACGATCTCCTCGGTGAACTGCGTGTAGTACTCCAGGAAATCGCCGGTGAGGCGGGTCTTGGCGGTGGCGAAGTCCTGCTCGAGGGTGTCCGGGGAGTACGAGAGCAACGCCACCGAGCCCTCCGTGGCGGCGTCGAGGGCCACCTTCGCGGCCTCGGGACCGGTCTCCTGGTCCACGCGGAACTGGGTGAAGAACAACCAGGCCGCCGCGCCCACCGACGCCACCAGCGCGACGGCGAGCGCCGCAGCGGCGATCTTCGGCCCGCGGCGCCGCGACGGCCCTGACGGCTGCGCCGGGTGCGCCGCCCCGTCGTCTCCGACGGTGTCGTCGGCTGCGTCGAGTTCCACGGCCGACGACTCGGCGTCGGACACCTCGGGTTCGCCCGTCACGTCGAGCGCGTCGTCGTTCTTCTCGGTCACGGCACGAACTCGACTTTCGACATCTTGATCTGGTCTCCGTCTCGGTCGAGGTCAACGGCCAGCCGCCACGACCGGGGATCTTGGCGTGCGCCCGTCGAGTTGGTGATCTTCGAGGTGGCCGACACCAGCACCAGCGCGGAGTCCTCGTCCATCTCCTTGACCGCCGCGGAGTTCACGGTGACCTCGGTGATGACCTTGGACTCCTGAGCGACCTGGGCGAACGCCTCGGCCTGCGACTCGAACTCCTCCTTGAACTGCCCGGTGGAGTTGTCGATGATGCGCTGCACGTCTTCCTCGGCCTTGTTGAAGTCCAGCGACATCAGGCTCACCACACTCTGCCGCGCGGCCGCCGCGTACTCGGCCGCGCGTTGCTGCTCATCCGTCGCCTGCCGGTGATGCCACACCATGTAACCGCTGGCGGCCAACGCCGCGCAGATGACGAGGACGGCCGCGCCGACGGCGGCGCGTTTCCAGCTCAGCCCGGGCAGTCGGCGCCGCCGGGTGCGGGTGGCCTCGGGCTGCACGGCGGCGTCGCCATCGGGTTCGCCGACGGTGTCGGCAGCCGAGGTCTCGACCCCGGAGGTGTCGGTACCGGTGTCGTCGGCGGCAGAGGCCTCCGCGTCAGCGGCCTCGGCGTCAGCGGCCTCGGCGTCAGAGGCATCGGGGTCAGGGGTGTCGGGGGTGCCGTTGCCCTTGGCCGCCTCTGCGGCCGCCGCTTCCCGGCGCAGCCGGATCGCCCGTGCCCGGGCCCGGGCGGCCGCGGCCGCCGCTTCGGCCTCGGCGGCTTCGGCCTCGGCCTCCTCGGCGAGGGCCAGAGCGTCGTCGACCTCCTCCGCACGTCCGGGCTGTGGCGCCGGCTCGGAGACGCGCTCCGCGTCCAGCACCGATGCTCGACGTTTGAATGACGGCACGGCGACCTCCTTCTCTGCACTGCTAGTCGTGAGAATGCCGTTCTTCAATTTTGACTATGGACCCGACGATACCGGATCGCCACCGGCCGCAACACCGCCTTTGCCAGCGGAAATGCCGTTTACGCGTTGTGCGAGCGCTCAGCGGGTTCGGCGCGGAGCCGGTCTTTCATCACCTTGCCGGTGGCGTTCAACGGTAGCGCGTCGAGAAATTCGACCGAGCGCGGAACCTTGTAGCCCGCCATCCGCTCCCGGCTCCAGGCGATCAATTCGTCCTCGGTGGGGCGGTGTCCGGCGTCGCGTAACACCACGAACGCCTTGCCCACCTGGCCCATCCGCTCGTCGGGCACTCCGATGACCGCGGCCTGCGCCACGTCGGGGTGCTCGAGCAGGAAGCCCTCGATCTCGGCCGGATAGGCGTTGAACCCGCCGACGATGAACATGTCCTTCTTGCGGCCGACGATCCGCAGCCGGCCGGCCTCGTCGAGCGTGCCGAGGTCGCCGGTGTGCAGCCAACCCTGCTCGTCGATGGCCTCGGCGGTGGCCGCCGGATCGTCGAGGTAGCCCTGCATGACGCTGTAGCCGCGGACCAGTACCTCGCCGTCGTCGGCGATCCGCACCTCGATCCCGTCGCAGGCGGTGCCCACGGTGGTCGCGATGTCGGTGAACGAGTCGCCGGGGCGAGACAGCGTCGCGGTCCCCGCCTCGGTCAGCCCGTAGCCGGTCGCGATCGTCTGGAACGGCAGTTCCTCGTGGATGCGGCGGATCAACTCGACGGGGATGTCGGCGGCGCCGGTGACCCCTGCCCGCAGCGTGGCCAGCTTCGACTTGTCCGGTACCGCCAGCAGCGAGTGGTAGAGCGTCGGCGGCCCGGGCAGCATCGTGACCCGCTCGGCGGCGATGAGGTCCACGACGGCGTCGACGTCGAACACCGGCACGGGCAGCACGGTGGCCCCGCGGATCATCGACGCGATGCAACCGGCCTTGTACCCGAACGTGTGGAAGAACGGGTTGACGATCAGGTAGCGGTCGCCCCGGCGCAGATCGGCCAGGTCGCACCACTCCTCGTAGAGCCGCAGCGTCTGCTGGTGGTTCATCATCACGCCCTTGGGCCGTCCCGTGGTCCCGGACGTGTAGATGATGTCGGCGATGTCGGTCGCTGCGACGCCCGGGTGCTCGAACGGCTCTGCGGCGCAGAGGAAGTCGGATTTCAGGTCGATTGCGGGCACGTCCGGCGGGACCTCGAAGTCCTGTCCGAGGAATCCGGGCTGCACCAGCACGGCCCGTGCCCCGCTGCGCCGGATGACGTCGGCGGCCTCGTCGGCCTTGAACCGGGTGTTGACGGGGACCAGCACCCCGCCCGCGGTCAGCAGCCCGAATGCGGCGATCATCCACTCCGCCGAGTTGGGCGCCCAGATCGCCACCCGGTCACCCTTGGCGATGCCGAAGCCGGCGAACGCGCCCGCCGCACGGCGGACGCGTTCGGCCAGTTCGGTGAACGTGAGGCGCAGCGGACCGTCGACGACGGCTTCCGCGTCGCCGAACCGGTCCGCCGTGCTCAGGACCATCTCGGGGATGGTCTCCCACGTGTGGCGGTACGTCACGTCGTGACGAGACGTCCCAGGTTGCCGCCCATGATCTTCGCCTGGTCCTCGACGGACAGGTGCTCGAGCGCGGTCACGTAGTGCGTCGGCTCCGCCAGGCCCTCGGGGTGCGGCCAGTCCGAACCGTAGAGCACCTGGTCCACACCGATGAGGTTGATCAGGTCGTCGATGCCCTCCTCGTAGAACGGGCTGACGTAGATGCGGTTCTTGATCTCCTCGATCGGGTTGCCGAGGAAGGCTTCGGGTGCCTTCTTCCAGACTTCGGCCATCGAGTCCAGAAGCGGGAACATCCACTTCGACCCCGCCTCGACGATGCCCACCTTGAGCGTCGGGAAGCGGAACAGCGCACCGTGGATGACCCACGAGGCCACCGCGTCCTGGATCGGACGCCACTCGTTGAGGATGCCCATCGCGTTGGTCTGGAACGGCAGCATCTCCTGCTGGGCACCGTCCCACTCCGAGGTGTAGCGCGAGTAGCCGCTGTCGCTGGAGTGCATGCCGACGAAGATGTCGTGGTGGACGACCCGCTCCCAGAACGGGTCGAACTCGGGCAGCGCGAACGACCGGGGGCCGCGGAAGCCGGGCACCGGGGCGGGACGGATCAGGATGGCGCGGGCCCCCCGCTTGACCGCCCACTCCAGCTCCTCGATCGCCTTCTCGACGATCGGCAGCGTGATCACCGGGGTGGTGAAGATGCGGTTCTGGTAGTTGAAGCCCCACACCTCGTGCAGCCACTCGTTGAGCGCGTGGATGATCACGTGGATGGCGACGGGATCGTCGGAGAGCCGCTCCTCGATCAGGCTGGCCAGCGTCGGGAACATCAGGCTGCGGTCGACACCCAGTTCGTCCATCACCTTGATGCGCGGCTCGGGCTCGAAGAACGCCGGGATGGCCTTCATCGGCTCACCGAACAGTTCGCGCTTGCTCTTGCCGTCCGGGTTGCCGAACTTGAAGTATTCCTCCCACGCGCCCGGCTTCGCGACCACCGAGAAGGTGGGGTTGGGGATGTAGTTGCTGATCTGACCCTTGAGGGCGATCTTGGTGCGGCCGTTGACCTCGACGTACTGGACGACGTCCTTGTACTCCTTGGGCAGGTACTTGGTCATCGCCTCCGGCGGCTCGTAGAGGTGATTGTCCGCATCGAACAACGGGAACGGGATGTCGACCCGGTGTGACAGTTGACCCATGGAAAACTCCTTTGCTTATCGGGAGAATCGTATTCTCATTACGAGAAGGCTGCAATGTCCTGTATTGAGCTGCACTGACGGATCCGCTCGCGGATGAGCACCTTCTGGACTTTGCCGCTGGCGGTGCGGGGGTAGTCCTCGACGACCCGGTGCAGTTCCTCGGGCCACTTCTGACGGGCGACACCGGCCCGGTCGAAGTGCGCCCGGACCTCGTCGAGGGTGGGCATCTGGTGACCGCTGCGGATGCGCAGCACGGCGGCGGCGTGTTCGCCGAGCCGGGCGTCCGGCGCCGATACGACAACCGCCTCGGCGACGGCGGGCATGGCCAGCAACACCTCCTCGACCTCGAGGGCGCTGATGTTCTCCCCGCCGCGGATGATCACGTCGGCCTTGCGGTCGGTGATGGTCAGGTACCCGTCCTCGTCGAGGACGCCCACGTCACCGGTGTGGTACCAGCCGTCCGCGTCGAAGGCCCTGGCGGTCAGGGCCTCGTCGGTGTAGCCCAGGCAGAGGTCGGGTCCGCGCGAGAGGATCTCGCCGTCCTCGGTGAGCCTGATCTCCACCCCCGGCCGCGGGTCGCCGTCGGTGTAGAGCCGCTTGTCCTCCGGTGCGCTCGGCCGTGATCCGGTGATCGACGGATGTTCGGTGCTGCCGTAGGACCGGAACACGAACAGCCCGAGATCGGCCAGTCGGCGCGTCACCGCGGCGGGGACCGTCGAGCCGCCGAGCCCCACCGTCGAGAAGCGCTCGACGTGGGCGGGGGTGCAGTCCGGATGGTCGAGCAGGCTGGTGACGAAGTACGGCGGGCCTCCCCCGACGGAAAGGCCTTCGGACTCGATCAGGCCGAGCACCTTGCCGGGATCCCAGACGTCGCACAGGTCGATCGGCGAGTTCTCGAGCACCGGGATCAGGAAGGCGCCGACCATCCCGATGAAGTGTCCGACCGGGGTGGCCGTCAGCTGACGACCTCGGTCGGGCGGGTAGTTCGCGAGCAGCTGCCGCGTCTCGAACCCCAGGGTCTGGTGGCTGTGGATGACGCCCTTGGGATCTCGGGTGGTGCCGGAGGTGAACGCGATCAACGCGGGGCCGGCCGGGTCGGTGTGAATGGTCTCGGCCATCGGCTCGTCGTCGAACAGTTCCTCGAAGCTCGTCTCGCCGACCAGCCCGACGATCGGCACGTCCGCGCACAGATCCGGCTGAAACGTCATGCGCCCGAACTCCGGGGCGGTGATGAACACCTTGGGCCGAGCGGTCGTCATGATGTGGCCGAGTTCCTTACGGCCGTAGAAGTGCACGATGGGCACGACCACCGCCCCGAGGAACGCCGAGGCCCAGAACGCCGTGGCCGCCTCTGCCCAGTTCGGCAGCTGCAGCGCGACGACATCGCCGGGCCCGACACCGCGCCTGCGGAGGCCGGCGGCCAATCTGCGGGCCTGCAGTTCGACGTCGGCGAAGGTGCCGCGGTACGGGCGCACGTCGGAGTGCACCGAGAAACCGGTGTCCGGCCCGGTCGCCAGGTGCCGGGCCAGGAGTTCCCCGAGAGTGTCGGCGGTCCACCACCCCTCGTCCTGGTAGCGCTTGACCAACTCGACCGGAATTTCGCGCATAGCCCTCTTACTGTTCGAGCACGCAGCTCCACGGCAACGTCACCGGACCCCACCTCTGCGGTGATGTTATTCTCCCACTGCGAGAATGCCAATACCGGACCGGGAGAACGTCTGATGGTCGACCTGGAGATCGAGGACGGTCTGGCCGTCGTCACCATCGATCGCCCCCACGCGCGCAACGCCATCTCGCTGGAGACCATGGGCCAGCTCGAGAAGGCGCTCGACGGCGCCGAGGGGGCCAACGCGCTGGCCGTCACCGGCGCGGGCGACCGGGCCTTCGTCTCCGGCGGCGATCTCAAGGAGCTCAGCGCGCTGCGCACCGAGGAAGAGGCCTCGGCCATGGCGTTGCGCATGCGGACGATCTGCGACCGCATCGCGGAATTCCCCGGACCGGTGATCGCCGCCCTCAACGGGCACGCCCTCGGTGGCGGCGCCGAGGTCGCGGTGGCGGCGGACATCCGGTTGGCCGCCGACGACATCCGGATCGGCTTCAACCAGGTGTCGCTGGAGATCATGCCCGCCTGGGGCGGCGCCGAACGGCTCGCCGCACTGGTCGGCCCGAGCCGGGCCCTGCTGTTGGCGGGCACCGGCCGCATCCTCGACGCGGCCCAGGCCTACGAACTCGGCCTCGTCGACCAGGTGTTGCCCCGGGAGTCGTTCGACGAGGGCTGGCGGGCGGTCGCCCGGGCGCTGGCGAGCCGGCCGGCGGGTGAGATCAAGCGGGTCATCGACGGGGTGCCGACCACCGAGGCGGTCGCCGCGTTCGCCCGCCTATGGGTCGCCGACGAGCACTGGCAGGCCGCGGACAGGGTGATGAAGCGGGCCAGATGAGGCCCCCGCCGACATCGGCCATTCCGCCCAGGCGTCGGTGCGCTGCGACTTATATTGCCCATCAACGGTTCCGGAGGGAAACGGAGGAGACGTGAGGACACTTGCGCTGGGGGTGGCCCTCGTCGTGGCCGCCGTGCTGCACGCCCCGACCGCCCGGGCCGACATGTACATCGGCAATTACGACATCCACTGGCAGCGGCCGTGGGACTTCCACACCTACGTGCTGGAGATCACCCGGTGCTTCGAGCCGAGCGGCCGCGACTCCATCCCCGGCTGCCTCAAGGTGAGCATGAACCCCCGTCCTATTGCCAAGGCCACCCAGTGGCGCTCCGAGGCACGGATGGTCAACGGGCAGTACACGCTGTCGGTCGACAACCCGTTCGGGTACTGGTGCGGCGGGTACTACGGCCCCGTCGTCCCGACCCGCGACGTCTACACCTGGGACGAGAAGACCCTCACCGGCACGATGGCCTCGTCCTTCGCCGTCGGCCCGTGCGGCGAACCCGGCGGCACGCTGTTCTACCCGTTCCGCCTCGTCCGCCTTTGACCTGACCCCGGCCGTGTTCTCTCTAGACGAGAATGCCGTTTCCGTTTATCGTGAACGCGTGTCCAGCACGCAGAAAGCCCTCGCGCCCGAGATCTCCACCTGGCCCGACGAGAACCCCCAGCTGAGAGGCAGCAGGTGCGGTCGGTGCGGAGCCACCACGTTCCCGGTGCAGCAGCGCTGCCCTAAGTGCAGCAGCGGCGAGATGGCCGATGTGCTGCTGCCCCGGCGCGGCACCCTGGTGGCGTGGACGACGCAGGGCTTCCCGCCCGGAGCGCCGTACAAGGGCCCCACCGGCAAGGACTTCGTCCCGTTCGGCGTCGGCCTGGTGCAACTCGAGGACGTCATCCGCGTCGAGGGCAGGCTCACCGAGAACGACCCGCAGAAACTGCAATTCGGCATGGACGTCGAACTGACGATGGTGCCGTTCACCACCGACGAGGAGGGCAACGAGATCATCACGTTCGCCTTCCAACCCGTGTAGTCGGAAGGACTCTCACACATGAATGACGTCGCGATCATCGGGGTGGGCCTGCACCCGTTCGGGCGGTTCGACAAGACGGCCATGGAGATGGGCGCCGAGGCGATCCAGGGCGCGCTCACCGACGCCAAGGTCGAGTGGAAGGACATCCAGTTCGGCTTCGGCGGCAGCTACGAGGTGTCGAATCCGGATGCGGTGACCCGTCTGGTCGGCCTCACCGGCATCACGTTCACCAACGTGTTCAACGCCTGCGCCACCGCGGCGTCGGCCATCCAACAGACCGCCGACACGATCCGACTCGGCAAGTACGACATGGGCATCGCGATCGGGCTGGACAAGCACCCCCGCGGCGCGTTCACCGACGATCCGGCCAAACTCGCCCTGCCCCAGTGGTATGCCGAGAACGGCCAGTTCGTCACCACCAAGTTCTTCGGCATGAAGGCCAACCACTACCTGCACAAGCACGGCATCTCGCAGGGCACGCTCGCCAAGGTCGCCGCCAAGAACTTCCGCAACGGCGCGCTGAACCCGAATGCGCTCCGCCGCAAGCCCATTCCTGAGGAAGAGATCCTCAACTCGACGGTGTTGAACTACCCGTTGACCCAGTACATGTTCTGCGCGCCCGACGAGGGCGCCGCCGCGGTCATCATGTGCCGCGGTGACATCGCCCACCGCTTCACCGACAAGCCGGTGTTCCTGCGCGCCAGCGAGATTCGCACCCGAACCTTCGGAGCCTACGAGGTGCACGCCACCTCCGCCCCGCTCGACGAGGACGCCTCCCCCACCGTGTACGCCGCCCGCGCCGCCTACGAGATCGCCGGGATCGGCCCCGATGACGTCGACATCGCGCAGCTGCAGGACACCGACGCGGGCGCCGAGGTCATCCACATGGCCGAGACCGGACTGTGCGCAGACGGCGAGCAGGAGAAGTTGCTGGCCGACGGCGCCACGGAGATCGGCGGCTCGATTCCGGTCAACACCGACGGTGGCCTCATCGCCAACGGTGAGCCGATCGGCGCCTCGGGCCTGCGGCAGGTGCACGAACTGGTGCGCCAGCTGCGCGGGGAGGCCGGCGAACGTCAGGTGCCCGGCAATCCGCGGGTCGGTCTGGCGCAGGTCTACGGCGCTCCCGGTACGGCGTCGGCGACCATCCTGTCGCTGTAGCCGGCAGGGCCTTCTACTCGACTAGCCGATCGGCTACCCTCGGGATAGCCGATCGGCTGGCGAACGGAGGCGCGATGCAGATTCTCACCGAGAAGGAAGACCTTCCGGCGGCCGCCAACATCAAGACGCAACTGATCAGTCTGTGGACGGCCCCGGTGTTCGGTGTGGTGCTGCTGATCGCCTTCCTGGCGTTCCCCGGCTTCTTTCCGCCGATGTCGCCCGGTATGACGGCCGACGAGGTGGCAGCGTTCTACGCGGAGAACACGGCGATGATCCGGTTCTCCATGGTCACGTACAACCTGTGCGCGATCATGCTGCTGCCGTTCTTCATGGTGATCGTCGTGCAGATGAAGCGGATGACGACGCAGAGCCATGCGCTGGCCTACGCGTACCTGACGGCGACGGTCAGCGGGGCGACGCTCTTCGCGCTGGCCGACATCTTCTACCTGGTCGCGGCGTTCCGGCCGGATCGCAATCCGGAACTGACGCTGCTGCTCAACGACATGGCGTGGATCACGCTGGTGGCCCCGGTCGGCATGCTCGTCGCCCAGAACCTCCTACTCGGCGCGGCGGTCTTCTTCGACACCGGACCCGGGGCCGCACATCCGCCGGTCTTCCCCCGCTGGGTGGGCCATTTCGCCGTCGTGACCGGGCTGGCGATGGCCCCGGCCGCGGCGGCCGCGGTCGTCCGCGACGGCCCGCTCGCCTGGGACGGCGCAATTTCCTTCTGGGTGCGCGTGGTGGCGTTCGTGGCCTTCGTCATCGTCATGTTCTTCGTCCTGCGTAAGGCACTGCGCCAGCAGGCCGTCGCGGAAGGCGTCGCGCGATGAGCAGTCTGCTCACCGCCCGTTCGTCGGCGCCGGGGGGCGCAGGCCGGGCCGGCAAGCGTGACGTGTGGCTGGTGTTCTGGATCGTGCCCGCGTTCTACACCGCATTCGGGGTCATCTTCTTCGCGCTCGCGCGGGTCATGCCTCCGCCACGGCCCGACGTCACGACGGCGGAGAAGGTCGCGTTCTTCGCCGCGCACGGCACGACCATCCAGATCGGCTTCGCGGCGCTGATCCTCATCGTCGGCGGCGCGGGGGTCGCCAACGGCATCCTGGTCTTCCACATGAAGCGCATGTCGGTGGGCTCCGTCTTCGCCTACGGGTACATGGGGTCGATGGCCGTCGGCGCGCTGCCGGGTTGCCTGCTGGTCGCGTTCTGCTTCCTGACCGCGGCCTACCGTCCCGACCGCGACCCGGAACTGCTGGCCCTGCTCTACGACCTCGGCCTGCTGTCCTACGTCGGATCCCTGGGCTGCTTCTCGACCGCCTATTTCGCGTTCGCGATCGCGATCCTGTACGACCGCAACGAGATCTTCCCCAAATGGCTGGCGTACGTGACGGTCTGGCAGATCGTCACCGAGATCATGGCGGTGCCGGTGTTCGTGGTCCGGTCCGGTCCGTTCGCCTGGAACGGATCGATCGCGTTCTGGATGGGGACGGTGATCTTCGGCTTCTGGCTGTCGTGCGTCATCTACTTCCTCAAGCGCGCCACCGAACTGCAACCGTCCGACGAGGCGCCGCTGCCATGACCGACACCGCATCCGACCAGCTGGAGAGCCGCGTTCCCGAGACCCGCCGCGTCCACCTGCCCGGTGACGGACACATGTGGGTGATGGTGCTGGGGGATCTGGTCATCTTCGGCGCCTACTTCCTGATCTTCATGATCCACCGCGCGATGGCGCCCGCGGAGTTCCTCGACGCCCAGCGGCATCTCGACCTCACCGTCGGTGCGCTCAACACCCTTGTCCTGCTGACCAGTTCGTGGTTCATCGCCCGCAGTGTGCACACGGCCCGCGCCGGCGACCACGACCGCGCCCTGCGGTTGACCTATCTCGGCGCGGCGTGCGGGGTGCTGTTCATCGCCGTCAAGGCCTACGAGTGGTCGGCCAAGATCGCCCAGGGTCACACGCTGGGCAGCGCCGAGTTCTTCACGTTCTACTACATGCTCACCGGCGTGCACCTGTCCCACGTCGCGCTGGGCCTGCTGATCCTGGGCATCGTGGTCCGCGAACTACGCAGACCGCATCGGCGCCGCATGTCCATGGTCGAGTCCGGCGCCACCTACTGGCACATGGTCGATCTGCTGTGGATCGTGATCTTCGGCCTGCTCTACGTGATGAGGTGACGAATGACCGCAGTGACCGCCGAGACGTCGAACCGCTCGATGCGCACCACCACCTATGTCTGGCTGGCTCTGTCGGCCATCACGATCGTGTCGTGGTGGCTGGCGCCCGGACACTCCGACGGTCGCGCGACCGCGAGCGTGCCGGTCACCGTGGCCGTCGTCATCCTCAGTTTCGTGAAGGGACGGATGATCATCCGCAATTTCATGGAGGTGGGCACTGCACCACGCTGGCTGCGTCTGGCCACCGACGCCTGGCTGGTGGTGCTCTGGGCGGCGGTCCTGGTGATCTACTGGCTCTGACCGGAATCGGCATTCGACACCGACGGTGGTAACCCTGTTCTAAAATTCGGAAATGATGTTTCCGGCGAGCTGGGCGATGCTGAGGACCCCGGCGGTACTTCTCACCGGCGCACTGCTGACCGCCGCGCCTGCGGCCGCCCAACCTCCCCCTCCGGCACCGCCGCCACCGTTGCACCACGTCAAGTACACGGTGACGTCGCAACAGCCGCACTTCGCGAAGGTGTACTGGCGCGAGGCCGATCCGGTGAACTTCGCCGAGTACAGCCACAACCCGTACGTGTTCTCCCCCAAGGCGGAGGTGGACGTCGGACCCGGCCAACCGTGGATCCGCGAGGTGTGGCTGGCCGACCCCTATCACTGGGCGATGGTGACCGCCACCAGCGAACTGGATCCCGTCGAACCGATGTTCTCGTGCACGCTCGAGGTCGACGGCGCGGTGGTCGCGACCAACGAAGGCCCCAAGGGCGCGCTCTGTTCGCTACGGCACTGGTGACGCGACCGACCATGCCCCCGTCAGGACTCGGCCTCCCCTTCGAGCTCTCGAAGCCAGTCCTCGACGAACGCCAGCGTCTCGGCGTGCCCGGACGACATCCCCAGCGCCTGTTCCATCACCATCACCCTGGACAGGCTCGTGGCGAACACCGCCCAGACCACCGGGGGCACCTCGGAGGTGTCCACCCCGTACCGCTCCAGCGTCTCGGCGATCATCCGGCGCTCCTCTTCGCGGAAGCGCTCGCCGAACCGCGCGAACTCCTCGCGCAGCTCCCTGCGGTGGGCGGCCAGGGCCATGAACTCGACGGTGAACGTGGTGATGCGCGGGTCGCTACTGAACCGCCACAGCGCCCACAGCGGCTGCGAGGACTTCAGCGCCAGCGCCTGGGAGGCCAGCCCCTGTTCGGCCCGTCGGCGGAACACCGCCAGGTACAGCTCGTCCATCGTGCGGAAGTAGTAGTGCACCAGCTGCGGCTTGAGGCCAGCGCGGTCCGCGACGCGCCGGGACGTCACCGCCGCGTAGCCCTCCTCGAGCATCAGATGCTCGGCGGCGTCGAGCAGGACCCCTCGGTTCTTCGCATCCGGCGCCCCGATGCGTCGTGGCGATGCCATCACGTCCTGACTCCTCGTGCAGTGGGATTCCTCGGCGCCGACCGGCCTCGGCCCGCCCGACACGCCGATCGTAGTGGCGGGTCGCCCCGTCACCTTGACCATGACGTTAGCCCCATGCTAAGCAGGTGCTCAGCATATTCGCCGAATCCGGTTCCCCGGTACGGCCCACTCCATCCCCCACCTACAGCTCATCGTCGATCTCGGAAGGCTTGCGAGCAATGACCACAGAATTCGATTCGGTCGACTACTTCACGGACCAGTCGCTCGTACCCGATCCGCATCCGTACTTCGACTACCTGCGGACCAAGAACCCCACCTGTTGCCCCATCAACAACGGCGTGCTGGCCGTGACCGGTTGGGAGGAGTCCAACACCGTCTACAAGGACTCCGAGAACTACTCGTCCTGCGTGGCTGTCGCCGGGCCGTTCACCCCGCTGCCGTTCGTCCCCGAGGGCGACGACATCTGCGCCCAGCTCGAAGAACACCGCACCGAGATCCCGATGTACGAGCACATGGTCACGATGGATCCGCCCAACCACACCGACGCGCGCTCGTTGCTGAGCCGTCTCCTGACGCCGAAACGGCTCAAGGAGAACGAGGACTTCATGTGGCGGCTGGCCGACAAGCACATCGACGAGTTCATCGCCGACGGCCGGTGTGAATTCCTCGCCTCCTACGGCCGGCCCTTCTCGCTGTTGGTGGTCGCCGACCTGCTCGGCGTCCCCGAGGAGGACCACGAGGAGTTCCGCGAGGCGTTCGGCGCGCAGCGGCCCGGCACCAACATCGGCGGGCTCGACCACGAACCGATCGCCGCCAACCCGCTGGAGTGGGCCGACGAGAAGTTCAGCCGTTACATCGAGGATCGCCGGGCCAACCCGCGCGACGACGTGCTCACCGGGCTGGCCACGGCGAAGTACCCCGACGGCTCGACCCCGGAGGTCGTCGACGTCGTGCGAACGGCCACCTTCCTGTTCGGCGCCGGTCAGGAGACGACGGCCAAACTCCTGTCCGCGGCGCTGCGCGTGCTCGGCGACCGGCCGGACATCCAGGAACAGCTGAGGGCCGACCGCAGCCGCATCCCGAACTTCATCGAGGAGTGCCTGCGGATGGACAGCCCCGTCAAGAGCGTGTTCCGCATGGCCCGCAAGTCCACCACGCTCGGCGACACCGCCGTCCCGGCCGGCACCACCGTGATGGTCAGCCCCGGTGCGGCCAACCGCGATCCGCGTCGCTTCGACAATCCGCACGACTTCGAACTCGACCGCAAGAACGTCCGCGAGCACATCGCGTTCAGCCGCGGTATCCACTCGTGCCCGGGCGCGCCGCTGGCCCGTGTCGAGGGCCGGGTGTCGATCGAGCGAATCCTCGACCGGCTCAAGGACATTCGGATCGACGAGGAGAAGCACGGTCCGATCGACGACCGGCGCTACGCGTACGAACCCACCTTCATCCTGCGCGGGCTGACCGAACTGCACATCGAGTTCACCCCGGAGGGCTGACGCTCGACGTCCGGCATCGAATGCGCCGGGCCACCCACCTGGTGGTGGATGGCCCGGCGCATTCGCTCACAGGACGACTCAGGGCCCCGGGGGCGGATTGCCGCCGCGATCCCAGTAGGACCGGCCGTTCTTCGACGTGCAGAACAGGTACAGCCCGTCGGGCGCCTGGGCGACCTTGTTCTCGTATCCGGTGCAGCCGGCGTTGAACTCCTTGATGCCGACCATGGGAGGCGACCGGAAGTACCTGGGCGCGTAGCGGCGCGGCGACCCGCAGAACACCAGCCTGCCCCACGACGTGGTGCCGAAGACGTAGTAGTTCGTCTCACCGCACGGCGCGCCGAGCACCACACCGGGTCTGATGCCCGGCGTGCAGAACGCGTCGTTGCAGAACTTCGGCTGGGCGACTGCTTCGGGCGCCGGGGCGGACCAGAGACCGGCACCGACCAATGCAGCCACAGCTACGGCAGTCCAACGCATGCGTCCACCTTTGCACATCGGGAAACGTTATTCTCGCTTTTGGAGAGGATCGATCTGGTAGCCTGCGGCAATGCGTGTCTCCGCCGTCACGACCAGCGTGGGAATCGCCGCGGCCGCCCTGGCCGCCGCGGCCGTCACAGCAACGCCGGCACAGGCCGACGATCCGAGCACCTGGGGCATCAACGGCGTCTACCAGACGCTGTCCAACGGTGAGTGGGCCAAGCGCAACGACAGCTTCTACGACGTGCCCACGGTCCGCTCCACCTGGACGATCTCCACGCAGTGCAGCAGCCCGATGGACTGCACCGGCACGGTGAAGAGCGACCAGGGGTGGGAGGCCCCGGTCTACACCACCAACGGCAGCATCTACTACGTCAAGCGCGTGGTCGTCGGATGGGTGCCCTGCCCGGACGGGACGAAGGCGGACGGACTGCAGACCTTCCGGTTCAACGCCACCGAACCGGACACCGGTTTCGCGTCCGTGGACGACGAATCCCTGCTCACCGGTGAGGATCTCACGATCGGCCCGAGCGGCGCCTGCGGTCGCAACGCCAACATGGACATCCGGATGCCCTTCCGGGCCACCAAGATCGCCTAGGCGATCCGGCCGGACCCGACACCCGCCGCGCGGGCGGACCCGGTCCCGGGTCACTTCGGGAGCAGGTCCTGCCACGTCTTGGCCGGCGCCGCCAGATTCGACTGCCGGTAGGTCTGACCGTCCGCGCCCACGTACTGACCGGTGCGCGGGTTGTACTTGGCCACGGCGACCGCAGGCCGCCCGGATCCGTTGCCGCCGAACGCAGCCGGCGCTGCGCCAGGGGGCGGCGGGGTCTCCCCCGGTGCCTGACCCATCGGAACCGGCGCCGTTCCCGCGGGCACGGGCCCCGGCGGCGGTCCGGCAGGCGCGATCGGCACACCGTTGATCGAGTTGCCCGGCGGTGGCGGCGGTGCCACCGGCGCCGGACTGATCGGCGCCTGCAGCGGTGACGGCGGCGGGGGCGGTGACCCCGCCGGTGGCGGCGGAACCCCCGGCGCTGCGGGCGGCAACGGTGTGCCCTCCAACGGCCCGTAGATGTTCTCGTCGAGGGTCACCCGGTCGTCGGGCGGAACGCCCTGCGAGACCAGGTTCGGGTCGAACGGGTACGGTCCCGTGACGTGCTGGCGCTGTGCCAGCGGCTCGAAAGGCTTGTCGCTCTTGCAGATCTCCACAGTCGGCGCGCGCTTGCCCGGCTTCTCGATGCACGGGTAGTTGCGGGCGCCGCGCACCGCGATCGGTGAGTCCTGCGGCAGCTTGCAGTACAGGCCCTCCGGCGTGTCGACGATGCTCAAGTCGGCCGGGCTGCGCCACGACGACGGCGGCAGGAAGCCGACCGTGCACGGCGGCGGATCGGAGACCGTGATGGTGAAGTCGCCGTTGGGGATACCGGTCGGGTTGTTCGCGGGCGCCAGCGACTGCGTGAATGCCACGAACGGCGGGAGCAGGACGAGCAGCTGTTCGAGCGACGCGTTGTAGGTGACCAGCACCTGTTCCAGTGTGGTCAGGTTCGCCAACAGGACCGGCAGTGTCGGCTTGACCTGGTTGAGCAGAGCGGAGACCTCCTGCGCGAACCCCGGGCCGTTCTGCAGCAGCGTCCGGATCTCCGGGTCGTTGTTGGCCACCTGCTCGGTGATGCCTGCGAGGCTGCGAGCCCACGTGCGGATCGCCCCGGTCGTCTGCACCTGCGAATCCAGCAGCGGCCCGCTGTCGTCGATCAGGGCCCGGGTCTGGGGCGACACCGTATTGGCCTCGTCAGTGATCTTCGACGCGGAGTCGAGCAGTGAGCTGAAGTCGTAGTCGGCGCCGTTGAAGGCCTGGTACGTCTCGTCGAGCAGTGCGCTCAACCGATCCTTCGGGATGCTTCCGACGAGCTCGTTGACCTGATCGAGCATCGGCCCAACGGCTTGGGGAAGGCTGGTGTTCTCCTTGGCGATGACCGAGCCGTCCTCGAGATACGGCCCGGAGTCGGTGCGGGGCCGCAGGTCGACGTACTGCTCACCGACTGCGGACACGCTACGTACTTCCGCCTCCAGATCCGCTGGGATCTTCGGCGACGTCTCGAGGTTGAGGATGGCCTCGGCACCGTTCTCTGTGAGGTTGACTGCCGAGACTTCTCCGACCTGGACTCCTCGGTACGTCACGTTGCTGAAGCGGTACAGGCCGCCGCTGGACGGCAACTCGAGGGTGACCTTCAGGCGCCCGACGCCGAGCAGCGTCGGCAACTGGATGTAGGTGAACACCATCACCGCCACACCGACAATCGAGGCGATCGTGAAGATGATCAACTGATTCCGGACGAACCGTGTGAGCATTTAGCCTCCACCTCCGGGAGCCGGCGGGACGACGACCGGGGCGCCCGGCGACGCGGGGGCACCCGGGCCCGCCGCGGGGTACGGGCCGGCGAAGATCGACGTGTCGGGCGTCGGTGGCGCGGGTACGGGCGCACCGGGCATCAGCCGCGGCGGGGACACCGGCACCAGCGGTTCGGTGACCGGCGGCATCGGCGGCAACTGCGGCAGCGGAAGGGCGGACTCGTCGATCGGTGCGCCGATGTTCGCCTGGTCCACCGGAACCTCCTCCGGCGGCGGTGGCGGTGGCGGATTGACGCCGAGTTCGAGCGGTTCGAGGGTGTAGTTGTAGTAATACGGATCCCCCGGTGCCGGAACGATTTTGGCGCCCTCCTGCTCCCACCGGGTGCCGAGCATCAGCGTGCGCTTCAACCGTGGGATCGTCAGGTCGATCGTGGCGAACAGGTTGTAGTAGTCGCCCCGGATGCCGCGGTCGATGAAGGACTGGGTGTAGGGGAAGATCGTGGCGTACGCCAGCAGCTTGTCCAATTCCGGCCCGACGTCGGCGAGCGACTTCAGCGCCGGTTCCAGATTCCGCAGATTCCTCACCAGGTCTTCCTGCGTGTCGTTGATGAGTCCGGCGGCGGTGTCGCCGAAGTCGCCGAGCTTCGACAGCGCGGTGGTGAGCCGCGGGCGTTCCTGGATCAGCACATCGAGTGCCGGAGGGATCTCACGAAGCGCCCGGTTGATGACGTCGCGCTGTCCGGCGAAGGTCGACGCGAGCCGGTTCAGCGATTCGATCGAGGCGATGATGTTGTCGCGCTGCGAATCAAGCGTGCCGACGAACCGGTCCAACCGGCCGAGGAGTTCGCGCACGTCTCCCTCGCGCCCGTTGAGCGCGACGTTGAAGTTGTGGATGATGTCGCCGATCTGACCGAGGCCACCGCCGTTGACGACCACCGACAACGACGACAGCGTCTGCTCGGTGGACGGGTAGGTCGACGCCCGGTTCAGCGGGATGGTGGCACCCGGCTCGAGTTTCCCGCGGGGTTCCTGTCCGAGCGGTGCGCCCAGGGCCAGATGCATGGACCCGAGCAGGCTGGTCTGACCGACCGTGGCGACGGCGTTGGCAGGCACCACGACGTCCGGTTGCAGCGACACCTCCACTTCGGCGTGCCAGTCCTTGACGGTCATCTTGCCCACGCTGCCCACCACGACGTCGTCGATGAACACCGGCGCATTCGATTCCAGCGTGCCGACATTGGCGATCTGCACACGGTAGGTCTTCGCCTCCGCCCCCCGCCCGACGGTGCCGGGCAGCGGCAGCGAGTTGACCCCCTGGAAGGAACACGCGGTCGTCGTCATCGCGACGGCGCAACCGGCGGCGAGGACTCCCCTCAGCCATTTCCGCTCGATCATGGGGTACCTCCGGGCGGTAGCGGCGCTTCCGCGGGAAGCGGTGGACCGGGTGCAGGCCCGGCGCCGGGTGGCGCTGCCGGGGCGGCAGGCGCGTGCGGCGCCAGCGGTGTGCCGGGCGCTTCCGGCGGCGGCAGCCCCGGCACGTTCGCCGGCGGCATCAGCAGCTGGTCGGTGGTGATCGGCACACTCGGCGGGATAACCGGCCGCGCCCCGGGAAGCAACTGCTGCGCGCCGGGAGCGGGCTCGCCGGGCAGCCGTCCGGTGTACGGCGGGGGCGGGTTGCCCGGCGCCGGGAACGGGTTGTCCTGGAAGCCGGTGTAGGCCGACGTCGCAGGCACCGGCTCGGCGGGCTGGACCGGTCCCCGACCGTCCGTCGGCATCAGGTCCGGCTCGGAGTACTCGATGTCCTCCGGGCTCGCCGACGGCATCAGGAAGGCGTTGATGGGCAGCGGGATGTAGTTCACGGTGAGCAGCCGCAGCGCCGGCCCGAGGTAGTCCGCGCACAGTCGGGCCGTCTCGGGTGCCGTGGTGTTCTCGATGGCGCCGATCGCCGAGCAGATCAGCTGGACGGGACTCGAGAAGTTGTTGATCACAAAGGCGCCCAGGGCGCTTCCCGTGGTCGGGTTGTAGATGTTGTAGCCGTTGGCGAACGCGTTGGGGGCCACGTGCAACACGTTCTCGAGGTTGCTGCGGTTCTCCACGAGGTTCTGGGTGACGTTGCCCAGCCGCTGGATCTGCTCGGCGGTCTGGTTGCGGCTGCCCGCCACGAAACGCTGCACCTCGCCGATCGCCACAGACAGATCCTTCAGTGCGGCATCGAGATCCGATCGGTTGTCGTCGACGACGCTGGTCAGCGTCGCGAGCCGGTTCTCGAACGCGACGATCTCGGTGCTGCTGTCGCGCAACGCCGTCACGAACGTCTGAAGGTTCTTGATGATGTCGACGATGTTGCCGCTGCCCTCGGCCAGGATCCGGCCGACTCCCGAGAGCTGGGCGAGCGTGTCGCGCAGCTTCTGACCGTTGCCGTCGAGCGCGCTCGCGGCGCTGTCGATGAACCGCGACACCGACGTATCCGACACGCCGTTGCGCGGACCCAGTTCGCTCGACAGCCGCATGAGCTGTTCTTTGATCTCATCCCACTCGACCGGAACCGCGGTGCGCTCCAACGGGATCACCGCGCCGTCCTCCATCTTCGGCCCCTCGGTGCGGTAGGCGGGCGCGAGTTGGACATAGCGTGCCGCCACGAGGTTCTGGGCGACGATCACGGCCTTGGCGTCGGCGGGGATCGGCACGTCGCGGTCGACCTTGAGGGTCATCTTGGTCCGGGTGCCCTCGGGCACGATCTTCTCGACCTTGCCCACCTTGACACCCGACACCCGGATCTCGTCACCCGGGTACACCGCGGTGGCCGTGGGGAAGTACGCGGTGATCGTCTTCGGGCCGAACAGCGTCGCGCGGACGAGGAAGGCGGTGCCGGCGATGAGCACGATGGCCAGGAGGATCGTCGTCCAGGCCACCAGCGGTTTACGGGGTGCCATCATCGGGTAGGTCTCCTGGCTGCGGAATCCCGTTGTACGGGAACGGCAATTCGGCGCGCGGACCGGCGCCGTCCGGTGGCTGGCCGGCATCGACACCCCGGCGGAACCCGAAGATGTAGTCGAGGAACGGCTGCGTGATCTGCGAAATCGTCAGGTTCGGCACGAACGCGTTGTAATACGCACCGCTGGCGACTGTTTCGCCTTGAGTGACCTGGTAGTTCTTGAAGCCCACCAGCGTGGTGCTGATGTTGTCGCGCTGACGCTCCAGCATCTCGGTGACCCGGTTGAGTCTCTCGAGCGTCGGGGCGAGCTCGGCTTCGTTGTTCGCGACGAGTTGGGTCAGCTGCCGGGACACCGCTGAGGTGTTGGCGAGCAGATCCACGATCGCGTCGCGCCGTTCGTTGAGCACGGCGAGCAGGTCGTTCGCGTTGAGGATGAGCGTGTTGACCTGCTGGCTGCGTTCGGACAGGATGCCCGACACATCGCCCGCGGCCTCCAACAGGTTCGACAGATTCTCGTTGCGGCTGTTGAGCGATCGCGACAACCGGCTCAGCCCGTCGAAGGTCGGTCCCAGTTGCGGGGCGATCTGGTCGAGTGTCGCCGACAGCGTGTCCAGGGACTGGTTCAGCGAGTCGGTGTTGGTGTTCGCGGTGCTGATGGTGAGGTCGCTGAGCGCGTCGGTGAGCGAATAGGGCGACGAGGTGCGCGACACCGGGATGATCTCCTGCGGGTCGAGCGAGCCGCCGCCTTCGGGTTGCACGCTGAGTACGCGTTCGCCGAGCAGGGTCCCGGTCTTGATGTGAACGGTGGTCTGCGAACCGAGTCGGTAACGGCCGGCGATGGTGAAATCGACGAGCGCATCGCCGTTCTTGAGTTCGATGCCGTTGACGGAGCCGACCTTGATGCCCGACAGCGTCACATCGTTTCCGGCTGCGAGCCCACCCGCTTCGGAGAACAGCGCCTGGTACCGGATGGCTGTCGCCCACTGGATGAGCCGTTCCGGCTGCAGTCCGACGACGATCACGAGCACGGCCAGCACCACACCGATGACGCCGGACCGGATGAGTTGAGATCCGCTGTATTTCAGCATCAGGGTTCAGTGCACCTTCCGGTCTCCTGCTTGATCCAGGGGAACACCGCGGTGCGGCCCTCGAGATCGGTGACCCGCAAGGTCAGGCCGCAGATGTAGTACATGATCCAGCTGCCGTAGGCGCCCAGCCGCCGAAGTTTCTTGTAGTTGTCCGGCGCTTTGACCAACGCGGCCTCCAGACTCGCCTTGTCGGAGTCCAGCAGGATCGCCAGCCGGTTGAGTTCGTCCACCGTGCCGGCCAGCGGCGGGTTCGCCTCGTCGAGCAGGCTCGCGACGGAGGCCGTGCCGTTGTCGAGCGAGGTGATCGCCTCACCGAGCGGATCCCGGTCGGATGCCAGGCCGGTCACCAGTTGCTCGAGGCGGTCGACCGTGCCCGAGAACCGCTCACCGTCCTTCGCCAGCGTGTCGATGGTCGTGTTGAGGCTGTCGATCAGCTGCTCGACGAGCTGGCTGTTGTCCGCCAAGGCATTCGTGAACGACGAGGTCTTGGAGAACAGCGATTCCAGCGTGCCGCCCTGGCCCTGCAGGATCTGGATCAGCGAACTGGTCAGTGCGTTGACGTCCTGCGGATTGAGGGCCTGGATCACGGGTTTGAGGCCACCCAGCAGCAGGTCGAGGTCGAGCGCGGGTTCGGTGCGTTCGAGCGGGATCTGCGAACCGGTCGGCAGTAGCCGTGTCGACCCCGGTGCGTCGATGAGTTCGAGGTAGCGGTCACCCACGAGGTTGAGGTAGCGCACCGCCGCCTTGGTGCCGCTCGTCAGAGCGACGGTCCGGTCGGCGTCGAACTTCACGAGGACCTTCCTGTCCTCCTGGAGGTTCACCGACCCGACGGTGCCGACGCGGATACCCGCGACCCGGACGGAGTCGCCCTCCTTGAGGCGCGACGCGTCGTTGAACACCGCGGAGTACTCGCTCGTGGAGCCGCCGCGGTACTCGCCGAAGATCGCGAACAGGAAACCCGTCAGGACGATCATCACCACCGCGAAGACGCCCAGCTTCGCGATTGTCTTGCCTGCGCTCATCCTGGCTGCCCGATCTGTGACGTGTTGCGCGGCGGTCCGGCGATCGGCCCGAACAGGAGTTGCTTGAGGCCGTCGGAGTTGAGCAGGATGCCCTGGTTGCCGTACTTCCACGGGTTGGTGCCGGTGTCGGTGACGAGATACTTCGGCCGCGACTCGAACGGGATCCTCGGCAGCTCCTGGCACTTCGGACCACCGGACGCGGCCACCTTCGGCAGGTCGGTCGGGTACCGGTACCGCTCCACGCCCATGGTGAAGCTGACGTTCACCGCAATCCCCGGATCGGGGGCAGGCGGCTGCTTCATCTGCACGAGCATTCCGAGCAGGCTGCAGTTGATGCCCTGGTGATACTCGTTGAGCAGATCGCTGGTCGGCACGAGGAGCCGGACCACGTCGGTCAGCCCCTTGCGGTTCCCGCCGACGACCTCGTTCCCGATGTCGGCCAGTCCGATCGCGCTGACCAGGAAGGTGTCGAGGTTTCCCTGCTGCTCGACGAGCGTGTTGCTGACGCGGCTGGTGTTCTCGAAGGTCCGCAGCAGGTCTGGTGCCGCATCGGCGTACGCGGTGAACACCGGAGCCGACATCTCGATGTCGCGGTTGAGACTGGGCAGGCTCGGCTCGATCTCGCCGAGGAACTGGTTCAGGTCCGTGAGCGTCTCCCCGAACTTCTCACCCCGGCCGTTGAACGCTTTGGCGATGGCGCCGAGGGTCTCGTTCAGCTTCTCGGGCTCGATGCTCCGCAGCACCGAGGTGAGCTGCTGGAACACGGTGTTGATTTCGACGGTCACGTGGTCGCCACGCAACACCTGACCGGGGCGCAGCGCCTCGGCCGCCGGATCCGGCGGTGCCTCCATCTGGACGAACTTCGCACCGAACACCGTGCTGGACGCGATGTCGACGAGCACGTTGCTCGGGATGAGGCGCATCTGGTCGGGATTCATCGCCAGATTGAGCGCGGCGGTTCCGTCGGCGCGGTACTCGATCGAGTCGACGGTGCCGACCTGGACACCGCGCATCTTGACGTCGGCATCGGGATTCATCACCAGGCCGGCGCGATCCGAGATCACGGTCACCGGGACGGTGGGCGTGAAGCTTCCGCGAAACAGCGCGATCGCGAGCACGACGATGAGGATGATCGCGACGACGAGCCCGAGCCCTGCGAGCGGACGAACGGTGTTGCGAGACATCGGTTCCCCCTAACCGGCCAGGTTGAAGTTGCCGTTGGAACCGTAGACGGCCAGCGACACCAGCAGCGTCACCGACACCACGACGATCAGCGATGTGCGCACGGCGTTGCCCACCGCCACGCCCACACCGGATGGCCCGCCGGACGCGAAGTACCCGAAGTACGTGTGCACCAGCAGGATCGTGATCGCCATCAGAATCGCCTGCAGAAACGACCACAGCAGGTCGATCGGATTGAGGAACGTGTCGAAGTAGTGGTCATAGAGCCCGCTGGACTGACCGAACAGCACCACCGTGGTGAACTGGCTGGCGAGGAACGACAGGATCACCGCGATCGAGTACAGCGGGGTGATCGCAACCATGCCTGCGACGATGCGCGTGCTCACCAGGTACTCCACCGGCCGGATGCCCATGGATTCGAGCGCGTCGATCTCCTCGTTGATGCGCATGGCCCCGAGCTGGGCCGTCACGCCGGCCCCGAACGTGGCGGCCAGACCGATACCGGCCACCGTCGGCGCGGCGATCCGGACGTTGATGAAAGCCGCGAGGAATCCGGTGAGCGCTTCGATGCCGATGTCACCCAGGCTGCTGTAGCCCTGGATCGCCAGCGTGCCGCCCGCGGCCAGGGTGAGGAAGCCCACGATGACGACGGTTCCGCCGATCATCGCCAGAGTGCCCGCGCCCATGCTGATCTCGGCGATGAGGCGGATGACCTCCTTGCGGAAGTGCATGGCCGCGTGGGGCGTACCGGCGATCGCCCGGATGTAGAACAGCGTGTGGTCGCCGATGCGTCCCAGCAGGTCGACCGGCCTGCGGACACCGCGGCTCAGGCGTGGGTAGGTGCTGCGCAGCACCGTCAGAGTGCCCATCGGTCAGTCCACCGTCATCCGGATACCGATGGCGGTGACGATCACGTTGATCACGAACAGAGCCATGAACGCGTAGACCACCGTCTCGTTGACCGCGTTGCCGACCGCTTTGGCGCCGCCTCCGCTGATGGTCAGCCCCCGGTAGCAGGCCACCAGCCCGGCGATGAGACCGAACAGGGCCGCCTTCACGCACGAGATGATCATCTCGGGCACCCCGGTCAGCAGGGTGATCCCCGCGGCGAAGGCGCCGGGGTTGACGTCCTGGATGAAGATCGAGAACGTGTAGCCGCCGAGGATGCCGATGATCACCACCAGGCTGTTGAGGAGCAACGCCACAAGACCGGATGCGAGCATGCGCGGCGTGACCAGACGCTGCACCGGGTTGATACCCAGCACCTCCATCGCATCGATCTCTTCACGGATCGTGCGGGAGCCGAGGTCGGCGCACATCGCGGTGGCGCCCGCCCCGGCGACGATCAGCACCGTCACCAGCGGACCGACCTGGGTCACCGCACCGAACGCCGCACCGGCCCCGGACAGGTCGGCCGCACCCAGCTCGCGGAGCAGGATGTTGAGGGTGAAGCTGACCAACACCGTGAACGGGATCGCCACGAGCACGGTAGGCGCGAGGGAGACCTTGGCCACGAACCAGGACTGGTCGAGGAACTCACGCCACTGGAACGGCCGACGGAAGACGAACCGCACCGCGTCGGCGGACATCGAGAACAGCCCGCCGATCGCCTCCATCGGCTTGCTGCCGCGCCCGAGCGACACCCCCGGTAACCACCGCTCAACCATGGGTGCCCGCTCCTTCCAAGATGGTGACCGCCGCGACCGCGGTCGGACCACCGATGTTGTGCGCCAGACCGATCCGTGCGCCGTCGACCTGATTGACCGCTTCCCCGCGCAGCTGACCGAACAGTTCGACACATTGCGCGACGCCGGTGGCGCCCGGTGGGTGGCCTTTGGCCTTGAGCCCGCCGCTGGGGTTGACCGGTAGCGCCCCGCCCATACTGGTCACCTCGGCCTCGACGAGTTTGTGGGCACCGAACCGTTCGGCGAAGCCGAGGTCCTCGTAGCTGATCAGCTCGATGCCGGTGAAGTAGTCGTGCACTTCCGCGACGTCCACGTCGGCGGGGGTCAGCCCCGCCATACCGAAGGCCCGCTTTGCGGCGCGCACGGTCGCCGGGAACGTCGTCATGTCCGGCTTGTGCGGATACATCACCGAATCGAGTCCGAGCCCGACCCCGCGTACCCACACCGGCCGGTCGGTGAAGCGGTCGACCACGTCCTCGGCCGCCAGGATCAGCGCGGCGGCGCCGTCGCTCTGCGGCGCGCAGTCGTAGATCCCGAACGGGTTCACCACCATCGGGGCGGCCAGCGCCTGCTCGACGGTGATCTCGAATCGCAGCCTGGCCTTCGGGTTGTCGACGGCGTTGCGGTGGTTCTTGACCGCGATCATCGCCAGATGTTCTCGGGTGGCCGGTGATTCGTGCAGGTAGCGGCGCACGTGCAGCGCGAACCCCGCAGGCGCCACCAGCCCGAGCGGGTAATCCCACGCCATGTCGCGCGTGGTCGCCTCCCAGCCCCACAGCATGTCCTTGGTGGCGACCTCGCGCAGTTTGTCCGCGCCCATCACCAGGGCGACGTCGGCGGCCCCGGACGCGATGCCGTACAGCGCGTTGCGCACCGCGTCGTTGCCCGTGGCGCAGGAGTTCTCGACGTGGGTGACCGGGATGTCCTGCATGCCCAGCGTGTCGGCGAGGATGCCGGACGGGAACCCGTCGGTGGTGCCCATGGCGCCGAACCAGACCGCGTCGATGTCGTCCTTGGACATCCCCTTGTCCACCCCGGCGGCGCACTCCGCGAACGCCATCGGCAGCAGATCCTTGATGCCGAGCGCGAAATGCTCTGCGAACGGGGTCATTCCCGCGCCGACGATCGCTACCTTGCGCATATCGCCTCCGGCCCGGCCGCGGTCATGCCGCGTCCGGTTCGAAGGCGCCGGGCTCGACGGCCCCGGGTTCGAAGGCATAGCCGTAGTCCGGCACCCCGGAGCGCACCGCGACGCGGCGCAACGCCATCCGGCCCCGGTCACCGATGTCGACCGAACCGGGTGCGGCACCGGTCACCTTGACCAGCGCGCGCACATCGGTCCCGTCGAGTTCGACGATCACCAGCGAGTACGGCGAACGCATCCCCGGCACCGGAATCTGCACGGTCGCTTCGGTGTAGACCGTCCCGGTGCGCGGCAGCGGAACCAGTTCGTAGTCGGTGTCCAGCGCGCAGTCGTCACCGACGCGGTACCGGGGCGGAAAATCGAGATCGGGGCTGCCGGCGAACTTGCCCGCTTCCCAGCGCACCTTGGCCTCGAACGCACGCTCGTAGGCGGCCAGCGAAATCGCGAGGTCGGCACCCGGGGTCACCGTGCCATCGGGCAGCGGCCGTGCCGCCGGTTCACGTCGAATCACTTGTGCCTCACCGCCTGTGACGGTGATGCCGGACAGGCTCGCCTGCTCCACCGCTACCAAGGGGCCCATCGTATGGGACTCGGTGAGGCCGGCGAGGGCAAACAGACCAGAACTTGCTCCGAATGTCGGCAGCCGGGGCGGTTCACCGATGCACAGCGCCATCACCTTCTCGTGCTCGACACCCGCGACGATCACCGGCGTGTCGAGCCAGGCGGCCGACAGCGAGGCCAGCAGCCCGCGTTCGTGCAGCAGCCGCGGGTCGCCGTAGTCGTGCACCACGCCGACAGCGTTGCGGGTGCGCACTGGAAGGCTGCGCGCCACCCGCGCGGCGGTACGGACCTGTTTCCCGTGGTCGGAGGTGAGGATGGCCGCGGCGCCCGCCGGTTCGAGGTCGACGCCGATGACCAGCGACCGGGGACGTGCCGAACTGACCGCGTCGAGCGTGGCCGGCGCACCCCCGAGCCGTTCGTCGACCTCGAGTTCCGGGTCCAGGCCCAGCCCGGCCAGCAGCACCGCGGCGTTGCTGCTTTCGGTCAGCGGCAGGTCGCGGCTGACCAGAACCACCCGCTCCACCGCGCCGCCCGTGCTGAGCGCGGCCCGTCCGGCCTCGACGGCCAGCGTGATGGCGTCCTCGTCGTCACCTGCGATGCGGTGATGCGGTGTGCCCCAACACGGGAGATAAGTCCCGATCGAAGCGATGAACGGCATGGGAGTCTCCGGGTTCAGGTGACGGCGCCGGCCGTCTTGAGCTCGATGATGCGATCCCAGTCCAGACCCAGTTCGACGAGGATGTCGTCGGTCTGTTCGGCGAATCCCGGAGCCGCGCCGGACCGTGGGGCGGAGACGTCGAACTGCACGGGGTTGGCCACGAGTTCCAGTTCACCGGCCTGCACGATGTACTCGTTGGCCCGGATCTGCGAATCCTGCGCGGCCTGCAGCGTGTCCTGCACCGGCGCCCACGGTCCGAGAAGCGTGGAGAACCGGTCGCTCCACTCGAGCAGGGGGCGCTTGCGCATCGCCTCGGTGAGGATCTCGACGGCGGCCGGGGTGTGCTCGGCGAACGATTCCGCGGTCGAGAACCGCGGATCCTCGGCGTACTCCTCGAGCTCCATGTGCTTGCACACGTCGGCCCAGAACTTCGTCGGCTGCATCATCACGAAGGAGATGTAGCGGTCGTCCGCGGTCGGGTAGACGCCGACGAGCGGGTTGATCGGCGAACCGTGCACCCCCGGCGGCGGGCTGACCAGCAGTTGCTGGAGATGTTGGGTCAACGCGACGGTGTGCCCCATCGCCCACAACCCGCTGCCCAGCAGGGACACGTCGACCACCGAGGGCTCACCCGTGCGCTCGCGCTTGAACAACGCCGCCGCGATGCCCCCGGCCAGGTTGGTCCCGGAGATGGTGTCCCCGTAGGCCGGTCCGGGCGGGGCGATCATGCCCTCGATCCCCGGCGGGGTGATGGTGGCGGCCGTACCGGCCCGGCACCAGAACGCGGTCATGTCGTAGCCGCCCTTGACCGACTCCTCGCCGCGGGGTCCCAGCGCGCTGCCGCGCGCGTAAACGATGTTCGGGTTCACCGCACGGATGTCGTCGACGTCGATGCCGAACTTCTGCCGGTGGCCCGGCAGGAAGCTGGTGAGGAACACGTCGGCACGCCGGGCGAGTTCGAGCAGCACCTCGCGGCCCTCGGGCACCGACATGTCCAGCCCGATGCTGCGCTTGCCCCGGTTGGCGTGTTCGATGTTCGGGTTCGGGTCGCCCTCGACCCGCAGCGGCCCGGTCTGGCGCAGCCCGCGCTGCGGATCGCCGGTGACCGCGTGCTCGACCTTGATGACGTCGGCCCCCCACTCGCCCAGCACCGCGCCGCACGAAGGGACGAACCCGTACATCGCGACCTCGAGGACGCGGACGCCTTCCAACGGCCGGTTCGAACCCATACTCAACTCACCACCGTCGCGAACGTCTTGGACTCCAGGAACTCCTCGAGCCCGGCCCGGCCCATCTCCCGGCCGATACCGGACTGCTTGTAACCGCCGAACGGGCTGTCGGGGCTGAAGTAGTTGCCGCCGTTGATCGAGAACGTCCCGGTGCGGATGCGACGGGCGACCGCCAGCGCGCGCTCCTCGCTGCCGAACACCGCACCGGACAACCCGTAGATGGAGTTGTTGGCGATGCGGACCGCGTCGTCGTCGTCCTCGTAGGCGATCACCGCCAGCACCGGTCCGAAGACCTCTTCCTGCGCGATCTCGCTGTCGGGATCGACGTCGGCGAGCAGCGTCGGCGTGTAGAAGTAGCCGGGGTCGACCTTCTCGCCGCCGGTGACCAGCGTGGCCCCCTCCTCGACCGCCCGCCGAACCATGCCGTCGACCTTGTCGCGCTGCTTCTCGCTGATGAGCGGGCCCATATAGGTCTGCGGGTCGGCCGGATCGCCGTACCGCACCAGACCGAAGTTGTTCTTGATCTTCTCGACGATCTCGTCCTTGTGGCGGGCCGGGACCAGCAGCCGGGAGGTGAGCGCGCAGCCCTGGCCGGCGTGGGTGACCATCGAGAACGCCGAGAACAGCGCCGCGGTGTCGAAGTCGGCGTCGTCGAGCACGATCGCGGCGGACTTGCCGCCGAGTTCGAGGAACACCTTCTTGAGCGTCTCGCTGGCGGCGGCCATGATGCGGCGCCCGGTCGGGGTCGAACCGGTGAAGGTGACCATGTCGACGTCGGGGCTGGTGGTCAGCACCGCGCCCACTTCGGGGTCGGCACCGGAGAGCACGTTGACCACACCGGCCGGGATGTCGGTGTGCTCGGCGATCAGTTCGCCGAGGGCGAGGGTGACCAGGGGCGTGTCGGGCGCGGACTTGAGCACCACGGTGCATCCGGCGGCCAGCGCGGGCGCGAGCTTGGCCAGCGCGAGCTGGTTCGGATAGTTGTAGGCGATGATCGCCGCGACGACGCCCGCAGCCTCCTTCTCCACCCAGCGGTGGTGCTGCATCCCGCGGCTCTCGATCTCGCCGAGGTCTTCGGTCATCGGGTACTCGGCGAGTAGATCGGCGTAGTACCGCACGATCGCGATCGGCTGGTCGAGTTGCGCACCCTGGCACAGCGCCTCGGTGGCGCCCACCTCGGCGATCGTCAGCGCGGCCAGCTCGTCGCGGTGGTCGACGAGCGCGGCGTGCAGCTGGCCGAGGCAGCGCAGCCGCAGCTCGACGTTCGTCGACCAGTCGGTGGTGTCGAAAGCGCGGCGGGCGGCGGCAACGGCCGCTTCGGCGTCGGCGACGGTCGCATCGGGCGCGTACCCGAGCACCTGGCCCGTTGCGGGATTGAGGGAGGGGAACACCCGTCCGGTGTCGACCAGCCGTCCGTCGATGAGGAGCCGCCGATCCGCTGGAGCGTCACCGGCCCGGGAGTCGTCGCCGGTCTGGCGGTTCTCGGTCACCGTGGGCGTCTGAGCCATCATCCTCCTCCGTGTGATGGAAATTCCATTCTCATTCCCGGCGAATCATACATTCGGCCCGGGAGAACTCAAGGAAACCTAGAGTGGCTAGTCAAAGCCTCGGAAGTTGGGAGGGAGCTTAGGTTGACGCTCGGCGCGTCCGCGGGATTTCTTGCAGAATGATCGGATACGAGAGTACGGTTCTCGAAATCGGAAGGATGATTCTTGATGCCTGAGACGACCGCGACAGACCCGGCCGCCGGACGGGATGCAGCGCTGTGAAGACCGCTGTGGTCACCGGCGGAGGTTCCGGTATCGGGCTGGCAATCGTGCAGCGGTTGCAGGCCGACGGGCTGCACGTCGCCACGATCGATCTCAAGCCCGGCGACGGTGAGTTCGCTCATGCCGCCGACGTGACCGACCGGTCGGCCGTCGAGGCCGCGTTCACCGCGATCCGCAAACAGCTCGGCCCGATCACCGTGTTGGTCAACGCCGCCGGGCTGGACTGCTTCAAACGGTTCAGCGACGTGTCCTTCGACCGCTGGCAGAAGGTCATCGACGTCAACCTCAACGGCGTCTTCCACACCATCCAGGCCGTGCTGCCCGACATGCTCGAGGCGGGGTGGGGCCGCATCGTCAACATCTCGTCGTCGAGCACACACTCGGGCGCCCCGTACATGTCGCCGTACGTCGCCGCCAAGTCCGCGGTCAACGGCCTGACCAAATCGCTTGCGCTCGAATACGGCCCGAGCGGCATCACGGTCAACGCGGTTCCGCCCGGGTTCATCGACACCCCGATGCTGCGCGCCGCCGCCGAACGGGGCTACCTGGGCGACATCGACGCCACGATCGCGGCCACCCCGGTGCGCCGCATCGGCAGACCCGAGGACATCGCCGCCGCGTGCGCGTTCCTCATCAGCGAGGAGGCCGGCTACATCACCGGCCAGATCCTCGGTGTCAACGGCGGACGCAACACCTGACGGCCATGCATCACCAACGCAATCAACCGGATTCACGAGAGGACATGCTGTGGGGCGCGTAGAAGGAAAGGTCGCATTCATCACGGGCGCGGCGCGCGGGCAGGGCCGCAGCCACGCCATCCGACTCGCCGAAGAAGGCGCCGACATCATCGCTGTCGACATCTGCGCCGACATCGACACCGTGGGCTATCCGCTGGCCAGGCCGGAAGACCTCGAAGAGACTGCCCAGTACGTCGAGAAGGCCGGCCGCAGGGCCATCACCGCCCAGGCGGACGTCCGGGACGCCGCCGCACTCAAGGAGGCACTCGACAACGGTGTCGCCGAACTGGGGCACCTCGACATCGTCGTCGCGCAGGCCGGCATCGCGGCGATGAAGGGCGCTCCGCCGATGCAGGCGTGGACCGACGGGATCAACACCAATTTCGTCGGGACGATCAACGCGATCCAGGTCGCACTGCCGCACCTCAAGGAGGGCGCATCGATCATCGCGACGGCCTCGGCCGCGGCGTTGATGGACGCGTCGAAGAAGGACCGCCCGGGCGCCGATCCCGGCGGGATGGGTTACATGACCTCCAAGCGCCTCATCTCCCAGTACGTGCACGACCTGGCGACCGAACTGGCGGTGCGCAACATCCGGGCCAACGTCATCCACCCCACCAACTGCAACACCGACATGTTGCAGAGCGAACCGATGTACCGCTCGTTCCGGCCCGACCTGGAGAAGCCGACCCGCGCCGACGCCGAATTGGCCTTCGGGGTGCAGCAGGCCATGCCCGTGCCGTTCATCGAACCGGAGGACATCAGCAACGCCGTGCTGTGGCTGGCCTCCGACGAGTCCCGGTTCGTCACCGGCATGCAGCTGCGGGTGGACGCGGGCGGCTACCTCAAGTGGTACGACTACCACGTCTGATCACCGGAACACGTTGACCGCGAGACATTTCCGAGGAGAGCAGTGAAGGTAAGGGTTGACTCCGGCCGTTGCCAGGGGCACACGCTGTGCGCGATGATCGCGCCGGATTCCTTCGAGTTGAGCGACATCGACGGCACCTCGTCGCCGGTCAACGAGGTCGTCCCCGACGACCAGCAGGACGCGGTCCGCGAGGCGGCGTCCTCCTGTCCGGAACAAGCGATCTCGATCGACGACGACTGACCTCAAGTCTGGAGACCAATGACTCAGGGAGCCAACGGCGTGAGCAGCGTCGGCGATCTCCGCGGCGAGCCGGCCGACGGTGATCGCAAGAAGAACAGCTACCACTTCGACCGGCACACACCGGAGTACCGGCTGCAGTTCGAGAAGATCACCGAGGAGATGCACGCCAAGTGCCCGATGGCGTGGAGCGACACCTACGGCGGGCACTGGGTGGCCGCCGACAGCAGGCACGTGTTCGAGCTGGCACGCTGCCCGGTGGTGTCCAATCACCACGACGTCAGCGGTGAGACGCCGTTCCAGGGCATCACCATCCCGAAGGCGAGTCGGGCCACCGTCGTGCGCGGCGGCATCCTCGAGATGGACGAACCGGAGCACAGCGCGTACCGCGGCGCGCTGAACCCCTACCTGTCGCCCGCCGCGATCAAGCGGTGGGAGCCGTTCGTCGACGAGATCACGCGCGCCGCGATCGACGAGCACATCGAGTCCGGCCGCATCGATTTCGTCGAGCATCTGGCGAACGTGGTGCCTGCGGTGTTCACGCTGGCGATGATGGGCATCGCGCTCAAGAAGTGGAACGTCTACAGCGAGCCCACCCACGCCTCGGTGTACACCCCCGAACACTCCCCCGAGCGCGAGAAGATCAACGAGCAGCACCGCGAGATGGGGATCGACCTCATCAACAACATGATGGAGATCCGGCAGAACCCGCGCCCGGGTCTGGTCAACGCGCTGGTCCAGTTGCGCATCGACGGCGAGCCCGCGCCGGACATGGAGATCCTCGGCAACCTCGGCCTCATCATCGGCGGCGGTTTCGACACGACGACGGCGCTCACCGCGCACGCGCTGGAATGGCTCGGCGAGCACCCCGACCAGCGTGAACGCCTCAGCCGCGAACGTGGCACCCTGCTGCATCCGGCCACCGAGGAGTTCCTGCGCTACTTCACCCCGGCCCCCGGCGACGGCCGCACCTTCGCCGACGACGTCGAGGTGGAGGGTCAGCGGTTCCAGAAGTACGAGCGGCTGTGGCTGTCCTGGGCGATGGCCAACCGGGACCCGTCGGTGTTCACCGACCCCAACGAGGTCATCCTGGACCGAAAGGGCAATCGCCACTTCAGTTTCGGCATCGGGGTACACCGCTGCGTGGGCTCCAACGTGGCCCGCACGGTGTTCAAGTCGATGCTGACCGCGGTGCTCGACCGGATGCCGGACTACACGTGCGACCCCGAGGGCACCGTGCACTACGACACGATCGGCGTCATCCAGGGCATGCGCAACCTGCCCGCCACCTTCACGCCGGGCAAGCCACTGGGCCCGGGCCTGGACGAGACGCTGGAGAAGTTGCAGCGCATCTGCGACGAGCAGGAACTGGCCCGCCCGATCACCGAACGCAAAGAAGCCGCCGTCATCAACTGACGTCAGGGCGTTGACCTCGACGAGGTTTGCTCGAGGGGATGAAAAGGTAACAGTTGCGCTGTTACTGTCGATGAATCTGCTGTCGGGTGATCTTGTGCCCGGTGAAGCGCTTCGACAAGAGAAATTCCGAGAAAAGGGTGTACCCATGCTGAAGCTGTCGCGCAGAAACATCGCTATCACGCTCGGCGGCCTCGCCGTGGCGATTCCGCTCTCCGCGGGCGTCGCTTCGGCGCAGCCCGACCTGGGCCCGATCATCAACACCACCTGTTCGTACGACCAGGTGATCGCTGCGCTCAACGACCAGCATCCCGACCTGGCCGCACAGTTCGCCCAGCAGCGCAGCGGCCAGCAGGCGGTTCGCAACTTCCTCGCGTCGACCCCGCAGCAGCGGCAGGCGACGGTGGCGTTCCTGCAGGGCAACCCGACCGCACAGCGGTACTTCGGGCCGATCTCGAACGTCGCGAACACCTGCAACAACTACTGACGCGGTGGCCGCGCGGCTGACTGTCAGCCGCGCGGCAACCCCAGTACCTGCGTGGCGATGATGTTGCGCTGGATCTCCGAGGTTCCGCCGGCGATGGTGCCGGAGAAACTGCGGGCGTACCGCTCGAACCAGCTGGCGAAGTAGTGGTCGAGGTTCATGTGTTCGTAGCGCCCGGTCGTCGAGGGGTGCACCAGCCCGGCGGACCCGGATGCGGTCAACGCCGCGTCGGCAGCCCGCATCTCGGCCTCCGACCCGAACAGTTTGAGCACCGACACCGATGCGGTGTCCATCTCCCCGCGCGCCGCGCGCGCCAGCGCCGCCGAACCCATCGCCCGCAGCGCCTGGTAGTCCATGATCATCGATGCGTATTGGTCACGCTCGATCTCGGTGTTCGGCTCGAAATCGGCGATCACGTTGTCGATCCGGTCGGCGAAACCCAGCCACATCATCGTGCGCTCGTGGCCCAGCGAGCCGTTGGCCACCTTCCAGCCCTGGTTCAGCGGCCCGACGAGGTTCTCGGCCGGCACCCGGGCGTCGGTGAAGAAGACCTCGTTGAAGTCCTTGTTCTCCTCACCGCACAGGTCGGCGAACGGACGGCACACCACCCCCGGCGTATCGGTCGGGATGATCAGCGCGCTGATGCCCCGGTGCTTGGGCGCATCGGGGTCGGTGCGCACGAAAGCCAACAGGTAGTCGGCGTCGTGGGCGCCCGAGGTCCACACCTTCTGGCCGTTCACCACGAAGTACTCACCGTCGCGGACGGCCCTGGTGCGCAGCGACGCCAGATCCGATCCGGCGCTCGGCTCGCTCATGCCCAACGATGCGGTGAGTTCGCCGCGCAGCACCGGCACCGCCCACCGGTGCTTCTGCTCGTCGCTGCCGAACGTGATCAGCGAGGCGGCGACGATGTTGACGCCCTGCGGGTTGAAGCTGTGGTAGATCCGCCGCCGGCACAGTTCGTCGAGGTGGACGAACTGCTGCAGCACGCTGGCGTTGCGGCCGCCGAACTCCGGCGGCTGCGCGGGCAGCAGCCACCCGTTGTCGAACAGCAGGCGCTGCCAGTCGCGGGCCCACTGCGGCATGTGCGACACCGACCGCGGCCGCTCCAACGTGGCCGACTCGGGCGGCAGGTGCTCGTCGAGGAAAGCCGCGAACTCGGCGCGGAACTGCTCGACGTCGGAATCAAAAGTCAGCTGCATGGAATTCCTCCGCGATCGTCGCGCGGTGTTCGGCCGCGCCGCCCAGCAGCAGTTCGCCGGCCTTGGCCCGTTTCAACGCGAACTGCAGATCGTTCTCCCAGGTGAAGCCCATCGCCCCGAAGAGCTGCAGCCCGTGCCGGAACACCAGCGACTGGCACTCCCCCGCCGCCGCCTTGGCCATCGACGCGGCCAGCCGGCGCCGCGGGTCGTCGGCCGCGATCGTGAGTGCGGCGAAGTAGCCCAAGGCACGGGCGCGTTCGATGGCCACGTGCATATCGACCGCCTTGTGCTGCACGGCCTGGAAGGAACCGATCGGCACACCGAACTGCTGGCGTTGTTTGACGTGGTCGAGGGCCAGGTCCAGGATGCGCTGACAGGCGCCGACGGTGGTGATCGCGATACCGGTCAGCGCGAGGTGACGCGCCCGCTCGGAGTCGGCGCGCACCCGGTCGGTGTCGGGGACGCGCACGCCGTCGAACGAGACGTCGGCGATGTGCAGCACGGGGTCGAAGACCGGGCTGCGGCGGCGGACCGCGACGTCGGCGTCGACGACGAAGACACCGGCGTCGGTGACCACGGCGAGCCGGTCGGCGCGGTCCCCGTCGAGCACGTACCGTGCGGCCCCGTCGAGCACCCAGCCCTCGGCGTCGCGGACGGCGCTGATCCCGTCGTGGACCGCCGCACCCGCCTGCTGCGGATCGAACCGGTCGCCGGCGAGCGGCGCGTACTGCGTCATCGTCGCCAGGAACGGCGTGGGATCGGTGGCGCGCCCCATCTCCTCGAGGACGATCGCCAATTCGACGGCGTTCTCGGGGTCGGTCAGCTCCGTCCACCCCGCGTCGACGTAGCTCTTCCACAACGGCGTCGGGTCGACGCCGTTCTCGGCGATTTCGCGGACCAGCGAGGCCGGGCACTGTTTGGTGACCGCGTCACGGACGGTCTCCTGCCACAGCCGCTGGTCGGCATCGAACTCGAGTAGCATCCGGCGCCTCCTGGTGCGGTGTCACGACCCTGCGAGAATAGCATTCTCAATTTCTGTCCACCCGTTCTCCCACGTCGACTACGAAGTTTCCTAAGCACACCGCTGCGCGACTGACCAGCACATCCGTTCACCTGCGACGATGGTGAAGCCGTATAGGAGAACTCGGTTCTTGCCTTTGAAGAACTTCGATTTACACTGGCAGTGTGTCCGGTATCGCCGCGCACGTGTGAAGCCGTCTGCGCGCCGGACGAACATCGGAGGACAGCCTTGGCCACAACGCATCCGGACGGGACGCGCTCACCCTTGATCGACGCCAGCGTGCACATCTTCGCGCAGTCGAACAAGGATCTGCGGAAGACCTTCATGCGTGAGCCGTTCCGCAGCCGCGGTTTCCCCGACTACGAGATGGACTGGTACGGCGCACCGGGCGGCGAGTACGCCAAGGGCACCGAGGGCCCCGACGGCCGGTACCCGGGCTCGGATCCGGATGTGGTGGCCAAGCACTTGTTCACCGACCGGGGTGTCGACGTCGCGATCCTGCACCCGATGACCCGCGGGATCATGCCCGACCGCCACCTCGGCACTGCGATCGCGGCCGCGCACAACGAGATGATGGTGAGCCGCTGGCTCGACCACACCGAGTACGGCGAGCGCTTCCGCGGGACGATCCGGGTCAACCCGGACGACGTCACCGGCGCGCTGCGGGAGATCGAGAAGTACCGGGACCATCCGCGCGTCGTGCAGATCGGGGTCCCGCTGCAGTCCCGGGAGCTGTACGGCAAACCGCAGTACTGGCCGCTGTGGGAAGCGGCCGCCGAGGCGAATCTCCCGGTCTCGGTGCACATCGAGGTGGGCGCCGGCGTGCAGTACGCCCCGACCCCGTCCGGCGTGCCGAGGACGTATGAGAACTACGTCAGCTTCATGGCGCTGAATTACCTGTACCACCTGATGAATCTCATCGTCGAAGGGGTATTCGAGAGGATGCCGACTCTGAGGTTCGTCTGGGCGGACGGCGCCGCCGATCTTCTGACGCCGTTCATATGGCGGATGGACTGCTTCGGGCGTCCCCACCTCGAGCAGACGCCGTGGGCGCCGAAGATCCCGAGCGACTATCTGCCCGGCCACACGTACTTCGTGCAGGGCTCGATGGACGGCCCCGGCGACGCCGACTTCGCCGGTGAGTGGCACTCGTTCACCAACAAGAACGACATGGTGATGTACGGGTCCAGCTATCCGCACTGGCAGCTCAACGAGCCGTCGGCACCGGCCTCGTTCAGCACCGAGCAGCGCGACAAACTGCTGTGGCGCAACGCCGCTGAGCTCTACGGCATCCAGACCGGCGCAGAGGTCGGCGCACCGCAGTGACGGAACGATCAAGGGAGACACGACGATGACGGTCACCACCACACCGCGCCTGCCGGCGGCCGAGCGCATCGCGGTCCGATGCGTCGACTCCGACGTCCACCCGGTCCCCCGCAGCGGTGATCTGGCTCAGTACATCCCCGAGCCCTGGCGGAGCAACTACTTCCTCAACCGCAAGGTCGGGGACCAGATCTATTACGACGCGCCGGATTACGCGCACGCCTACGCGATGCGCGTCGACACCTTCCCCGCCGACGGCCAGTTCCCCGGCAGCGATCCGGATCTGGCGTTCAAGCAGCTGATCATGGAGGCCGGCGCCGACATCGCGATCCTCGAACCCGCCGCGTACCCGGCGCGCTTCCCCGAGGTCAACCATGCGATGAGTTGCGCACTGAACGACTGGCAGGCCAACCACTGGCTGGACAGCCACAACAACTGGCATGAGCGCTGGCGCGGGTCGATCTGCGTGGCGATCGAGGCGCCGCAGGACGCGGCCCGCGAGGTCGAACGCTGGGCCGGACACCCGTACATGGGGCAGATCCTGATCAAGGCCGAGCCGCGCCCGGCGTGGGGCGATCCGAAGTACAACCCCCTGTGGGAGGCGGCCACCAAGCACGACATCACGGTGAGCTGCCACCTGTCGCGCAGCCATCACGAAGAGCTGCCGATCCCGCCGGTCGGATTCCCCAGCTACAACCACGATTTCATGGTCACGTACTCGCTGCTGGCCGCCAATCAGGTGATGAGCATGGTGTTCGACGGCCTCTTCGACCGCTTCCCGACACTGCGGATCGTGCTGGTCGAACACGCCTTCACGTGGATCCTGCCGCTGATGTGGCGGATGGACGCGATCTACGAGGCGCGCAAGTCGTATCTGGACATCAAGCGCAAACCGAGCGAATACGTCAAGGACCACATCAAGTTCACCACCCAGCCGCTGGACTACCCCGAGGACAAGACCGAACTGTCCCGCGCTTTCGAGTGGATGGAGTGCGAGAAGATCCTGCTGTACTCCTCGGATTACCCGCACTGGACGTTCGACGACCCGCGCTGGCTGGTCAAGCACCTGCCCGAACATGCGCGCGAGGCCGTGATGTTCAAGAACGGCATCGCCACCTATCACCTGCCCGACACGGTTCCGGCCCTCGAGGGCCAGGTGCGAGTGTTCTGACGGAGATGACAGAGGACAAGAAACCGCCCCGGCTGGCCCAGGGGCGTGAACACGTCGTCGCCACGGTCGACGAGATCCCGCCCGGTGCACACAAAGTCGTCCCGATCGGACGCCACGGCGTCGGCGTCTACAACGTCAACGGCGCTTTCTACGCGATCGCCAACTACTGTCCGCACGAAGGTGGTCCGCTGTGCGCCGGCCGTGCCCGCGGGCGCACCGTCGTCGACGACGACGTGCCCGGCGACGCGGTGATGGTGCGCGACCTGGAATACATCTACTGCCCCTGGCATCAATGGGGTTTCGAACTGGCGACCGGAACCACCGCGGTCAAACCCGAATGGAGCATCCGCACCTACCCGGTCCGCGTGGTCGGCAACGATGTGCTGGTGATGGCATGACGGTGTCCCCTCTCTCCGCGACCGTGCGGGTCTGCGCACGACACGTCGCCCCTTTCCCGCAGTTTGCGCACGCTCGTGGAGGTACCGCATGACCACGACCGAGGCCGCCGGTCCCGAACTCAAACGCGGCGAGAAGGTCATCGAGATCAACGGCGGCAAGGTCGTCTACGAGATCCTCGGCAAGAGCGGCGATTTCATCGCACTCACCCCGGGCGGACGGTTCAGCAAGGACATCCCGGGGTTGCGGCCACTGGCGCAGGCGCTGGTCAAGGGCGGCTACCGGGTGCTGCTGTGGGACCGGCCGAACTGCGGGAAGTCCGACGTGCAGTTCTACGGCCAGAGCGAATCGCACATGCGGGCCGAGACGCTGTACCAGCTGATCACCACGCTCGACATCGGGCCGTGCATCATCGCCGGCGGTTCCGGCGGTGCGCGGGACTCGATGCTGACGGCCATGTTGTATCCCGAGATCGTCACCAAGCTCGTCGTGTGGAACATCGTCGGCGGCGTCTACGGGTCGTTCGTACTCGGCTCGTACTACATCGTGCCGAGCATCCTGGCGGTGCGCGGCGCCGGTATGAAGGCCGTCGCGCAGGTCGCCGAGTGGCAGGAGCGCATCGCAGAGAACCCGGGCAACCGCGACCGGATCCTCGGCCTCGACGCCGACGAGTTCCTCAAGCTGATGTTGCGCTGGCTCAACGCCTTCGTGCCCAAGCCGGGTCAGACGATCCCGGGCGTGGAGGACGAGATGTTCGACAACATTAGGGTGCCCACGCTCATCATCCGCGGCGGCGAGAACGACCTCGACCACCCGAAGCGGACGTCGCTGGAGGTGAGCTGCCTGATCAAGGGATCCACGGTCATCGATCCGCCGTGGCCGGAGGACGCCTGGGAACGCGCGGGCGAGAAGCGCGCGTCCGGCAAGGTCAAGCGGTTCAACATGTTCGACACCTGGGTGCAGGCGGCGCCGGCGATCCTGGACTTCCTGAAGCGATGAGTGCCTCAGATCGTGCGGATGTGCACCTCGCAGTTCAGCGAGGCCTCCAGCGCGGTGTGGATACGGCTCTCCGGGATCCGCTCCATGTCCGCCTTGCGCAGCGTCACGTGCACCACGTCCCACCCGTCGTCGTCCGCCGTGCGGGTGATGTCGCCGGTGAGTCCGAAACCGGCCAGCACGCCGTACGCGTCGTCGTCGGTGCCGCGGCTGATGTAGGTGAGCACACCGGCGACCGGCTCGGTGCCGAAGGCGTTCGTGCACAGATCGACCGCCGTGCGGGTGAGGCGGTCCGGATCGTCGCCGGTGATGAGCAGTTCGGCTTCGCGGCGCCCGGGCGGCATGGCGGGCAGGTTGTTGTCCACCACCTCCGCGCCCGCCGCAAGGCCGAGTTCGCGCAGGCGCGACATGCCGTCGGCTAGCTGCGCGGGTGTCAGCACACCCGCCGGGTCCACGCCCACCCGCACCACCGCAGTTCTCATGTCGGCCAGCCTATCCGCGGAGATGAAGCGCAGATGAACCCCACCGCAACCGATCTCACGACCGCCGTCTGGCCGGGCACCATACCACGCCTGCTGCAGGTGACGGCCGGGCGCGAGGACTACGCCGACTACGCCTCCTCCGGCGGATACCGTGACCTGCCCGATCCGGACGGGCTGCTCGACGACGTCGAACTCTCCGGGCTGCTCGGTCGAGGCGGCGCAGCGTTCCCGATGGCGGTCAAACTGCGCTCGGTACGCGACCACGGGCGTACCCGCGGCGGCGCCGGCGCGATCGCCAACGGCGAGGAGGGCGAGCCCGCGTCGATCAAGGACCGGTGGCTGCTGCGGCACCGTCCGCACCTGGTGCTCGACGGACTGCGGTTGGCCGCCCGCATCGTGGAGGCCGAGCGCGCCGTCGTCTACGTCTCCGATCCGGAATCCGCGCGCAGCGTGGAAACCGCGCTGAACCAAGTGGATTCGGCGGTGTTGGACGGGGTGTCGGTCAGTGTGGTCGTCGTCGACGCCGGGTACGTGGCCGGTGAGGAGACCGCCGCGGTCCGCGCCGTCAACGGCGGTCCGGCCAAGCCGACGGACAAACCGCCGCGCCCGTTCGAGGAGGGGGTGGGCGGGCTGCCCACGCTCGTCAGCAACGTCGAGACGCTCGCCAACCTGCCGTATCTGCACGAGCACGGGGCACGGGACTACCGGGCGGCGGGCACACCGTCGTCCCCCGGCACGTTCCTCGCGACCATCACCGGTGGCGGCCGGCCGCCGGCGCTCTACGAGTTGCCCCACGGCCTGGCCCTCGGCGATGTGCTCACCTGGCACGGGATCTCACCGGATTCGGTCAGCGGTGTGCTGATGGGCGGGTACTTCACCGGTCTGCTGAACCGGGACGTCCTCGATGCGACGCTCGATCACGAGGCGCTGCGCCGGCTCGGCAGCGGGTTGGGCTGCGGGGCAGTCGGCGTGCTGACCGACGAATGCCCCGTCGCGGTCGCCGCGTCGGTGCTGGCCTACTTCGACCGGGAGAACGCCGGACAGTGCGGATCGTGCTTCAACGGGACCGCGGCCATGGCGGCCGTGGCCGTCGCGCTGCGCGACGGGGTGGCCTCCGACGAGGATCTGGCCCGGCTGGAGCGGTGGTCGGTGGTGCTGAGAGGCCGGGGCGCATGCGCGACGCTCGACGCCGCCACGAACGTCGCCGCCAGCCTGCTCACCGCGTTCCCGCAGGCGGTGGCCCGCCACCGGCAGGGCAGCTGTGACAGCTGCGCCGTCGACCGGTTCGACGTCCGACGACCCTACGAAGTGGAGGCGGTGGTGAGCGCGTGAGGATCCGACTCGATCGCACGATGTGCGACGGCTTCGGCATCTGCGCCAAGCATGCGCCGGAGTACTTCTCGCTCGACGACTGGGGCTACGCCTCGCTGATCGGCAACGGCACCGTGCCCGAGGCGGATCAGCCGGCCGTGCGGCGCGCCCTGCTCGACTGCCCCGTCCACGCCATCATCGAGATGCACGAAGGAGAACCGGTGCGCGACAAGCCCTTCCAACCGCCGGCCGGCGCCACCCCCGCGGACGACGGTATGAACGGTGATCACGCGGGCGCGGTCCGCGAAGAGCACATGCTTCCGGGGCTGTAGACGTGGCCGACATCCCGGGCCGGCCGCTGCCTCAGCTCACCGCGCAGAACGAGTTCTTCTGGACCGCCGGCGCCGACGGCGAACTGCGCATCCAGCAGTGTCAGGACTGCGAGTCGCTGATCCACCCGCCCCAACCGATCTGCCGGTACTGCCGCAGCCAGAAACTCGGCGTGCGCACCGTCTCGGGTCGAGGCACGCTGGCCGGGTTCACCGTCAACCACCGCTTCGGTTTCCCCGATCTGCCGCCGCCGTACGTGGTGGCGCAGGTGGCGCTCGAAGAGGATCCGCGGGTCCGGTTGACCACCAACATCATCGAATCCGAACCCGACAGCCTCGAACTGGGGCAACCCGTCGAGGTCGTGTTCGAGCAGGCGGCCGACGTCTGGCTGCCGCTGTTCCGGCCGGTGGCCGGGCAACCCGGTGCGTTGCCCGCCGACGAGATCGCCCCCGAACGGTTCGGCGACCATGTCCGCCCGATGCTGCCCGGCCCCAAGTTCGAGGAGCAGTCGGCGATCACCGGCATCGGCGCGTCACGACTGGGCCGCAGGCTGATGGTGCCGCCGCTGTCGCTGACCATCGAGGCGTGTGAGGCCGCCGTCGCCGACGCGGGCCTGACCTTCGACGACATCGACGGACTGTCGACCTACCCGGGCCTCGACGTCGCGGGCATGGGGGAAGGCGGGGTGACGGCGCTCGAAGGCGCGCTGGGGCTGCGCCCCACGTGGATCAACGGGGGTATGGACACCTTCGGCCCGGGCGGCTCGGTGATCGCCGCCATGATGGCCGTCGCCACCGGAATGGCGCGCCACGTGCTCTGCTTTCGCACCCTGTGGGAGGCCACGTTCGGTCAGCTGCTCAAGGAGGGCAAGATGGCACCGCCCGGTGGCGGGCGGACGACCAGTTGGCAGATGCCGTTCGGCGCGACGTCGGCCGCACACACCCTGGCGCTCAACGCGCAGCGCCACTTCCACCGGTACGGCACCACCCGCGAGACGCTCGGCTGGATCGCGCTCAACCAGCGGGCCAACGCCGCGCTCAACCCGACGGCGATCTACCGCGATCCGATGTCCATGGACGACTACCTGTCGGCCCGGCCGATCACCACTCCGTTCGGCCTCTACGACTGCGACGTGCCCTGCGACGGTGCGGTCGCGGTCGTCGTGTCCGCCGTCGACACCGCCCGGGACATGCCGAAGAAGCCGGTGTTCATCGAGGCCGTCGGCACCCAGATCCTCGAACGCACCGACTGGGACCAGACGACCCTGACCCACGAACCACAGGTGCTCGGCCAGTCCGCACACCTGTGGACGCGAACCTCGTTGCGGCCCAATGACGTCGATGTCGCCGAACTCTACGACGGGTTCACGTTCAACTGCCTGTCGTGGATCGAGGCCCTCGGCTTCTGCGGGATCGGTGAGGCGAAGGACTTCCTCGACGGCGGCCACAACATCGCCCGCGACGGGGTCCTGCCCCTCAACACCCACGGCGGTCAGCTCTCCCACGGCCGCACCCACGGGATGGGCCTGATGCACGAGGCTGTCAGCCAGCTGCGCGGGGAGGCCGGTGAGCGTCAGGTGGCCGACGCCCGGGTGGCCGTCGTGAGCAGCGGCGGGTTGACGCCGAGCGGCGTGCTGCTGCTGCGGACGGACGGATGACCATGTCAGCCCCACGCCCCCGGGTCGTGATGGTCGACGGCGTGCCGATGTCCGGCCTGATGGCCCAGGCGGCCGGGGAGCCGCGTGCGGTGGTCGTCGCACTGCACGGCGGGGCGAGCACCGCCGCCTACTTCGACTGCCCCGGCCATCCGCGACTGTCGCTGCTGCGGCTGGGCGCCCAGCTGGGGTTCACGACGATCGCCCTGGACCGCCCCGGTTACGGCAGTTCGGCCCCGTATCCCGACGCGATCGAGCGTCCGGAACAGCGGGTGTCGCTCGCCTACGGTGCTGTCGACGCGATGCTCGGCGACACACCGCGAGGCGCAGGGGTTTTCGTCGTCGCACACTCGAACGGCTGCGAGCTCGCCCTGCGGATGGCCACCGACGCCGGAGCCGACGCGGACGTGATCGGGCTGGAGTTGGCAGGCACCGGGCTGCGGTATCAGGACGCGGCGCAGGACATCCTCCGCGAAGCGGGCCCCACCCGGCGGCCACCTGGCCTACGGCAGCTGCTCTGGGAGCCCGCCGACCTGTATCCCCCGGCGGTGCTGACCGGGATCACGAACTCCTCCACCGGTGCGCCGTACGAGGCCGCAATGGTCAGGGACTGGCCGCAGCGCGACTTTCCCGCGCTGGCCGCCGAGGTGCGGGTGCCGGTGCGGTTCAGCCACGCCGAACACGAACGGGTGTGGTGTTCCGACGCCGACGCGCTGGCGCGGATCGCCGCCGTGTTCACCAACGCCCCGCGGTTCGTCACCGCCGCGCAGGCTGCGGCCGGGCACAACCTCAGCCTCGGGGTGACTGCCGCGGCGTATCACCTGAAGGTGCTGTCGTTCGTCGAAGAGTGTGTCGTCTCGCGCGGCGCCGAAGAGAAGCTGGAGGTGGGCTAGATGCGTGTCGGATTCATAGGCCTGGGCAGTCAGGGTGCGCCGATGGCGCGCCGGATCGTCGAGGGCGGGTACGAGTTGACGCTGTGGGCGCGCCGCCCGGCCAGCCTCGAACCGTACGCCGACACCGCCGCCAAGACCGCGGGCAGCCCGGCCGAACTCGCCGCCGCCAGCGACCTGGTGTGTCTGTGCGTGGTCGGCGACGACGACGTGCGCGAGGTGCTCTACGGCGACACCGGTGTGCTGGCGGGCCTGGCGCCCGGTGCGATGATCGCCATCCACAGCACCGTGCACCCGGACACCTGCAGGGAGATCGCGGAAGAAGCCGCCGCGCAGGACGTTTCGGTGATCGACGCGCCGGTCAGCGGTGGCGCACCCGCGGTCGAGCAGGGCACGCTGCTGGTGATGGTCGGCGGCGAGGAGGCCGACTTCGAGAAGGCGCGTCCGGTCTTCGCGACGTACGCCGATCCGATCGTGCACCTGGGCCCGCTGGGCAGTGGCCAGGTGACCAAGATCCTGAACAATCTGCTGTTCACCGCGAACCTCGGGAGTGCGCTGTCCACACTGGAACTCGGTGAGTCGCTCGGTATCCCGCGGGCGCGGCTGGCCGAGGTCCTCAACGGCGGGTCGGCGACCAGCAAGGCGCTCGGCAGCATCAGCATGTTCGGCGGGACGGTCGAGGCCCTGGCGCCGATCGCCGGTGCGCTGCTGCAGAAGGACGTCCGGCACGCCGCGAGCATCGCGGCCAGGGCTTCGGCCCCCGAGGGTTCGGTCTTCACCGCGGCCGACACCGCGCTGGAGTCCATGGACCACCCGCGGTGAGCAGGGTCGGTTTCGTCGGCGCCGGACGGATGGGCGCACCGATGGTGCGCCGCTTCGTCGACGCCGGCCACACCGTCACCGCGCTGGGCCGCACGCCGGAGAAGCGCACGGCGACAGCCGAGCTGGGCGCAGACGCGGTCTCGGAGCCGGCCGACGCCGCCGCCGGGGCAGACGTCGTGGTGCTCTGCGTGTTCACCGACGACCAGGTGCGCGAGGTGTGCCTCGACGGCGGTCTGCTCGCGGCCATGTCGCCGGGCGCCACACTGGTCGTCCACACGACGGGAAGTCCTGACACGGTCCGGCGGCTCGCCGCGCGGGGGCGCGAACGCGGGGTCGAGGTCGTCGACGCGCCGGTCAGTGGCGGCCCGCACGACATCGAGGCCGGGGCGGTGACGCTGTTCGTCGGAGGCTCCGAGGCCGCCGTCGAGCGGGTGCGGCCGGTGCTGACCGCCTACGGTGATCCGATCCTGCACGTCGGACCGCTCGGCGCCGGGCAGAGCGTGAAGTTGGTCAACAACACGGTCTTCGCCGCGCAGATCGGGCTGCTGCGCGAGGCGGTGCGGCTCGGTGCGGCGCTGGGGGTGGCCGAACCCGAGCTGCTGAGCGCGCTGACCCAGGGCAGTTCGGCCAGCCGGGTGCTGAACATGATCGCCGGGCGCGGATCGGTCGGCGCGTTCGTCGACATGGCAGGCGCATTCGTGGGCAAGGACGTCGACGTGGTCCGCGCCATCGCGGCCGCCGACGGCACCGACTTGGGCCTGCTCGACGAGGCCATCTCCGCGGGCCTCCGTGACCGGGACGTCACGCCGACGTGATCGCCGAACTCACGTCCGGAAGTGACGAAAACTGTTAGCTTTACAGTAAATATGCTTTACGTAACGCTTCCGGCAATCAGCCCGCCGCGAAGGAGGAGCCCATGACCAAGCCACGATTGGCGTTCGACCCGTACTCGCAGGAGTACTTCGACAATCCGTACGAGATCTATCGGCGGATGCGCGACGAGTCGCCCATCTACTACGACGAGGAGCAGGACTTCTACGCACTGACCCGTCATGCGGACGTCGCGGCGGCACTCAAGGACTACGAGTCCTTCTCGTCAACCCGAGGCTGCCACCTGTCCATGGTTCGGTCAGGCGAAGGCTTCCAGAAGTCGATCATCTTCATGGATCCGCCGGAACACCGCTTCATGCGGAGCCTGCTGAACAAGGCGTTCACCCCGCGCGCCATTCAATCCCAGCGCGACACCGTCGTCGACCTCGTCGAGCACTACCTGTCCAAGGTGGATCCCGCTCACTTCGACGTCGTGCAGGACTTCTCCGGCCCCTTCCCCGTCGAGGTGATCACGCGGATGGCCGGTGTGCCCGAGGAGTTCCGCCAGCAGGTCCGGCACTGGATCGACAAGGGCCTGGAGGTCAAACCGGGACAGATCGAGATCTCCGACGAGAACATGCAGGCCAACATGGATGCGGGCGTCTACTACTACGGCCTGGTCCAGGAGCGTCGGCAGAATCCGCAGGACGACATGATCAGCCGCCTGATCGCCGCAGAGATCCCTGGCGAGGACGGCCACATGCGCAAACTCGATGACATCGAGATCACCGGTTTCGTCGCGCTGCTGGGCGGTGCGGGCGCCGAGACCGTCACGAAGCTCGTCGGCAGCGCGGTCGTCGAGTTCGCCCGCCACCCCGAACAGTGGCAGCTGCTGCTCGACGATCGGTCCCTGATTCCCGCCGCGGTCGAGGAACTGCTGCGCTACGTCGGACCGGTGCAGTACAACGTGCGCTACACGCTGAAGGAGGCGGAGGTGCCCAGCGGCGTCATCCCCGCGCACAAGCCGGTGTTCCTGATGAAGGCCGCCGCCAACCGCGACCCGCGGGCATTCGACGACGCCGAGACGTTCGACATCACCCGTGATCGCACCCAGGCACAGAATCTCGGCCTGGGCTACGGCATCCACAGCTGCCTCGGCGCGGCGCTGGCCCGCATGGAGACCGCGATTGCGCTCGAGCACCTCCTCGACTTCATGCCGCGCTACGAGGTCGATTTCGACGGGCTGGAACGGGTGCACATGCAGAACGTCGCGGGATACCACCACGTGCCGGTGAGGGTGCTGCGATGACCAAGAAGATCGAAGTCGATTTCGGACTGTGTGAGAGCAACGGGGTGTGCATGGGCATCATCCCCGAGGTGTTCGACCTGGACGACGAGGATTACCTGCACGTCCTGACCGACGAGGTCACCCCTGAGAACGAAGAACAGGTCAAGGAAGCGGTGCGCCAGTGCCCGCGGCAGGCCATCAGCATCCGCGACGAATAAGACGCGTCGCGGCCGACCGGGAGAGTGAATGACCACCCCTAAGACCAATTCCGATCTCGTGTTCGACCCGTTCTCCGAGGAGTACTTCAACGAGCCGTGGGAGATTTATCGGCGCATGCGCGAAGAGGCGCCGGTGTACTACAACGAGGAATTGGACTTCTACGCGTTGTCGCGGCACGCCGACGTGGCGGCCGCGTTCAAGGACTACGAGACGTTCTCCTCGGCGTATGGCCTCGACCTGTCGATGGTGAAAACCGGTGAGCCGGCGCCGTTCAAGATGATCATCCTGATGGATCCGCCGGAGCACCGGCAGATGCGCAGCCTGGTCAACAAGGTCTTCACCCCGCGTCAGATCGCGAAACTCCAGCCGATGGTCGAAGAGACCATCGACTCGTGCTTCTGCGCCGCCGACCCGCAGCACTTCGACGTCGTTCAGGAGTTCGCCGCGTTCTTCCCGGTTGAGGTGATCACCCGGATGCTCGGCGTCCCTGAGGACCGCCGCCAGCAGGTGCGTCAGTGGGTGGACACCTCTCTGCACCGCGAACCCGGCCAGGAGGAGATGTCGCCGGAGGGCATGCAGGCCATTGCCGAGGCGATGGGACTGTACTTCGAGTTGATCGCGCAGCGCCGGGAGAAGCCCCAGGACGATATGTTCACCCGTCTCGTGCAGGCCGAGATCGAGCGCGAAGACGGGCGGATGGAACGGCTCGACGACCTCGAGATCGCCGGCTTCGCAACGCTTCTGGGTGGGGCCGGGGCCGAGACGGTGACCAAGCTGATCGGCAACGCCGCCGTCACGTTCGCCCGGTTCCCGGACCAGTGGCAGAAGTTGCTCGACGACCGGAGCAAGATCCCCGCCGCCGTCGAAGAGCTGTTGCGCTACGAGGCTCCGGCGCAGTACAACGTCCGTCGTTCGATGAAAGACGTGACGCTGCACGGTGTCACGATCCCGGCGGGCAAACCGGTGTTCCTGCTGGGTGGTTCGGCGAACCGCGATCCCGAGGCGTTCACCGACGCGGACGCCTTCGACATCGACCGCGACCGCACCGAGGCACAGAACCTCGGCTTCGGCTACGGGGTGCACAGCTGCCTCGGCGCGGCCCTGGCCCGGATGGAGAGCGCGATCGCGCTGGAGCGCCTGCTCGACTTCATGCCCCACTACGAGGTGCTGTGGGACCAGTGCCGCCGGGTCGCCATGCAGAACGTCGCCGGCTGGTCGCACGTCCCGGTGCGCGTGCTGCGCTGACGGCCACTCGGCCGCGGGAGCTCGGCCCACTCGTCGGTCAGGTGCGGCGACCGCCGTTGATACCGATGATCTGCCCTGTGACATACGAGGACTCGTCCTGACACAGGAAGATCGCGGCGTTGGCGATGTCCTCCGGACGCCCCGCGCGGCGCACCGGGGTGATCTTGGCGAAATGCTCCAGCGGTGCGGTGAACCGGCCTTCCTCGATGGCCTTCTCGAGCATCGGGGTGACCACCATGCCCGGCGGAATGGTGTTGACCGTGATGCCCTTCGGGCCGAGTTCGAGGGCGAGGCTCTTGGTGAACCCGATCACCCCGGCCTTGGAACTGACGTAGGCAGCCATCCGCGACTGCCCGCCCTGCGCGCTCGACGAGGAGATGTTGACGATCCGCCCCCAGTGCGCGGCGGTCATGTCCGGCAGCACCTCCTGGGTGCAGATGAACGGCCCACGCAGGTTGATCGCCATCACCCGGTCCCACTGCTCGTCGGTGACCTCGGTAAACTTGCCGAACTGCTCGACACCGGCGTTGTTCACCAGGATGAGCACCGGCCCGAGGTCGGCGCGCACCTGGTCGACTGCGGTCCTGACCGCAGCGCGATCGGAGACGTCGACGGTGTAGCCGTTGACCGTGCCACCCTGACCCCGTAACCGGGACACCTCGGTGGTGACCAGCTCGGTCGCGAGATCGAAGATGGCGACCTTGGTGCCGCGAGCGGCGAGCGCTTCGACGATCGCCAGACCGAGACCCTGGGCTCCCCCGGTGACTATGGCGGTGGTGTTCTCGAAAGGCATTGCGGCAGAATCTCTATGACAACCGGATGTCGGCCGAGGTCCGTGGTTCGGTCACTCGGCGCCACCGGCGCTTTCGAAGTCGGGCAGCGCGGCCGGGTCCGGCAGTTGCATCTGCAGGTAGACCGCGACGTGGGTGATCTTGTCGTTGGCGTCGAACTCGTACACCGACACGCTGTTCACCACACTGCTGAAATCGCCGACCTGGCTGCGCTCCTCGAGTTCGAGGAACGCCACGTCATCCGATTCGGTGAGGCGTTTGAACGAGCAGTCCCAGTCGGAGGATTTCGCCCAGTTGGTCAGGAACTCGGTGTACTCGGCCCAGTTCATCACCTCCTTGAACGGGCCGATGCGGACGAAGTCGTCGACGGCGATCAGCTCGGCCAGCGGCGCCCAGCTGTCGACCGAGAAGCCGGGCTCCTTGGCGCTTTTCACCAGCCGGCCCATGGTCTGGCTGTACTCCAGCACCGCCCGTGACCGCCCACTGGTCTTGCCGATGACGTCGTCGATCGTCGTCACACCGTCACCCCCGCGGCGGCGAGTGCCCGCTCCAGAGCCTCGACGTACTCCCCCGTGCCGTGGAACGGCCCGTGCACGCCGATCGCGACGTCGAGGAAGGCGTTGTACTCGTCGTTGACGTGGGTCTCCCACCGGGTGAGCTCACCCCCGTCGTTCGTCTGGACGAAGCTGTACGAGTAGAAGCCCATCTTCACGCCCTCCTCGGTGTGGCCCTCCCATCGCGTCTTCATCACCAGACCGTTCGCCGCAGGCCAGTAGTCGAAGGTGGCCGGCTTCCAGTCCGGGAACTTCAGCGAGTACGCCTTGGCCTCCATGGTCGAGGCCTTGGCGGTGTCGGTGGGGAACTCGGTGAACGGGAACGCCTGGTCGCCGGTGAAATACGGCGACACGTACAGTCCGTCGTCGGCGAACTTCCACGCGTCGGCGAAGGCTTCGCCGTCCTGCACGCCCTGGCGCAGGTAGGCGTCGCGGTACGCCTCGGCCATCCGGACGTGGTGGGCGATGCGTTGCTCGAGGTTCAACGGGTCCTTCTTTCGGTTTTGTTGTTCGACACGGGATGGTCAGCGATTCACGGTGTCGGCGAGGTAGCGGTCCACCACCGAGTGGTAGTGCCCGATGACGACTTCCTCCTTGACCAGCGACATGTGCTCGAGCCTGTCGTTGCGCAGGCCCTTCTGCTGGCGCGGCATCTGCTCGTAGTCCTGCTGCAGCGCCTCGAAGTACTTGTGGCTTCCCGGTGTGTCCACCACGATCGCCTCAGCCCGGACGGCATCGCGGAACTCCTCGGGCACGTACATGTAGCTGGCCACGTGCCAGATGCACCGGTTCGGATCGCCGTCGGGGTGCGGCCTGGACATGATGACGTGGCATTCGCCCGCGCGCACCGTCATGAAGTAGTTGGGGAACAACACCCAACCCTGGTTGTCGACCATCTGGCTGTCGGTCAGACCGCTGACGTCGAGTCCCATGCCCGTGAGCACCTCGCGCGTCGCCTGTTGCAGCAGGAGGCGCGCGGTGACGCCCTCCGGGAAATCCACGTTTCCGTCCGGGTCCTGGTAGGGCGCGATCAGTTCCTGGAACCGCGGGATGACCGCGACGGTGCCGGGGAAAGTCTCGGGCAGCGCCAGGATCCCGGCGACCTGGTCCTGCACACCGGCGCCCACCACCTCGAAGGGAGCCATCGCCACGCTGTGGTTCTCGAAGAACCGGTACCGCGCCGTCCGCGGATTGATGTGCAGCACCTGCAGCAACTGCGGATGGATGCCGTTGATGTGGTAGCCCTCCTCGAAGGCGTCCATGACGACTTTCCAGTTGCACTCGATGGCCTCGGTGACATCCATGACCGTGGTGAACTTCTCGATGTTGTAAGGCTCGATCAGGCTGACCACGTCGTCGCCGAGGTACTCACGCAGCGACTCGGCCTCGGGATCCGGGTTGAGGAAGATGAAACCGGCGAAGGTGTCGACGGACACCTGCAGCAATGAGTTCTCGCTCTTGTCGATCGGGCCGGCGAGGTTCTCGCGCAGCAGCCCCTTCAACCTGCCGTCCAGGTCGTAGGACCAGAGGTGGTACTGGCAGAGGAAGCCCCGCTTGGCATTTCCGGTGTCGGCGGTGCACAGCGCGTTGCCGCGGTGTCGGCAGGCGTTGACGAAACCCCTGAGCGTCTCGTCCTTTCCGCGCACGATGATGAAGGACTGATCGAGGATCTCGTACTTCTTCCAGTCGCCCGGTTTCGGCAGATCCTCGACACGGCCGGCGATCTGCCACGTCCGCTTCCAGATCGCCTCGCGCTCGCGCGCCGCGTACTCCGGGCAGGTGTACCGGTCGGTGGAGATGGTCATGTCGAACGTCCCCGGTTGGACGTCGTCCAGTCCGAGACCGAGCCCCGAGTCGGGGTCGAGCCATTCACCGGGGCGGGTTGCTGGCATCAAGGGAGTCCTCCTCTGTCGGCTTCGATCACGTCGCGGCGACGCCCGGACGAGGGCTGGTCCGGAGGTGACGCGCTGCTGCGATGAGGCGGGCATCGCCCGCGACCTGTGACGGTCCTCACTTTATACATCGACGTATCGCCAATACAAGCATGTATAAATGTGGCCGTTATCACAACGCAGGAAAGGCTCCACCGTGAGTTATCGACTCGACGTGGTCACCGACGACGCCGCCCACCCCTGGCCATCCTGGGCGCCCGCCTCCAGCCTCCTGATCAGGTCGCCGACCGGAAATCCACCGCCGGCCCCGAGATCCGCACCGAGGTGTCACCGATCGGTGGTGGGCGCGCAGCGCACCGAGACCGCGGCCGCAGACACGAACCTCCGGTTCAGCTTCTGCTCTGGGGCCGACGGCCCGACCACGGATCGACCAGCGACCTGCACTCCGTGCGTCACGACCTCAGCCCGGCGGCGCGGACGTTCAAGACACAGGCGCTCTACGCCACGGGGCTCGTCACGAGCGTCGAAGAGTGCGAGCACTTCTGGGCCGACGGCACCCTCGGTTCCTCCGGCTTCTGGGACCTCGTGCCCACCGAGGCAGGTCTGCACCTGGCGGGCAGCAGCCGTCGAGCCGGGCCGTGACGCCCGCGGTGGTGGAAGGATGAGCTGCGTGGCTGAACGTTGGACCAAGGAGCGCCGGATCGAGCACACCCGCCAGATCCTGTTGGACGCCGCCGAGGAAGTCTTCGCCCGTCGGGGTCTGACCGGCGCCGCGCTCGAGGAGATCGCCGACGCCGCGGGGTTCACCCGGGGGGCCATCTACTCGCAGTTCGGTGCCAAGGAGACGCTGTTCCTCGCGGTCGTCGACCGCCAACGTCAGCGCTTCCTCGACGGTTTCGCCGAAGTGATGATGTCCTTTCACAGCCTCGGCGACGTCGACATCGACGAGCTCGCCGAGCGGTGGCGCGAACTGAGCAGCGGGACCGACCGGGCGGCGCTGGGGTACGAGCTGACGTTGTTCCTGTTGCGCAACCCCGATGCGCGTGAACGCGTGGCCGCTCAACGTCTCGAGACGATCCGTGCGCTCAGCGAATTCATCAGCAAGAACATCGCGCGCATCGGGGGCACGCTCACCATGGATCCCGAGACACTGGCCCGGATCGTGTTGGCCGCAAACGACGGAATCACCCTCGAGAGCCATCTCGACGGCGAAGACCTCTACCGCCCCTACCTCGAGCTGGTCATGTCCTGCGTCAGGACCGGGCAGTAGCGACGTCGCCACCCCGCCCGCGAAACAGCATTCCCTGTCGTCGAGCCACGTTCTTGACGACAGGGAATGCTGTTTCGGCGGAATGTCAGCCGATGCCGTGCAGGATGACGCCGTTGCAGTCGGCGGCGGCCTGGCGCAGCTTGACCGCCTCCTGATAGGCGTCGGAGTAGTACCACTCGCGGGCGGCCTCTTCGGATTCGAATTCCAGCAGCACCGTCTGGGTGCCGTGCCATTCGCCTTCGATCGCCTCCGGCTTCGGATCGAACGCCAGCAGCGTCGAACCTGCCATGGTCTGCGCAGCGAGCTTGCCGTACTCGGCCATACCGGCCGGATCCTTGACGTCTTCGGTGATCAGGATGTAAGCCTTGGGCACTGTGTCTCCTTGCAGTTCAGTCGATTTCGGCGATGGCTCGTTCAGGGCAGTTCGTGATGGCCTCGCGCACGGCTCCTTCGAGTTCGTCCGGCACCTCGCCCGGGTCGGCGACCGCCCACCCGTCGTCGGTCATCTCGAACACCTCGGGGCACAGCGTCAGACACATACCGTGTCCGGCACAGCGGGTCTCGTCGACGGCGACCTTCACGCCTTCTCCCCCGTCACGTCGAACTCCAGGTGCAGCTCGGTGAGACCGCGCAGGATGTAGGTCGGGATGTAGTCGTAGCGGCGCTCGCCGGCCGGTCCGTGGTGCGCCTCGCTGATCCGGATGTCGGTCGTGCGGTCGAGCAGGCGCTCGAGGCCGACGCGGGTCTCCGCACGTGCCAGCGGTGCTCCCGGGCAGCTGTGGATGCCGCGGCCGAACGCCAGATGCTGGCGCGCGTTCTTGCGCTGCGGGTCGAAGGTGTCCGGGTCCTCGAAGCGGCGTGGATCGCGGTTGGCCGCGCCGTTGATCACCATCAGGGTCGTGCCCGCGGCGAGCGTCTCGTCGCCGACGGTGACGGGCACCCGCGAGAGCCGGAAGTCGCCCTTGACGGGGCTCTCGATGCGCAGGCACTCCTCGATGAAGTTCGGTAGCAGGCTGCGGTCCTCGCGCAGCGCGCGCTGGATCTCGGGCTGGTCCCCCATCACCTTCAGCGCGGTCGACAGCAGCCGGACCGTCGTCTCCTGACCGGCCGAGAAGACATTCGTCGCCACCCGCACGACATCGCCCACCTCGGGCATGGTGCCGTCCGGGAAGGTCGCCGTCGCCAGCCCGGTCAGCACGTCCTCACGGGGTTCACGCCTGCGGTCCTCCACGTATTCGGCGAAGACGTCGTACAGGTATTCCAGCGGCGTCTTCGTCAACGCCTTGTCGGCGCTGCCCAGCGCGCCGCCGTGGGTACCCCGCGCGAGCCGTTCGAGGAGTTCCGGCCGGTCCTCCTCGGGCACCCCGAGCAGATCCGCGATCACCCGCAGCGTGAACGGTGCCGCGAACCCCTTGATGAACTCGCCCTCGCCGGCGGCCAGGTATTCGTCAAGGATGTCGTCGGCCAGCTGCCACATCGCATCCTCGTTCTCCTTGAGGCGCTTGGGCGTGATCAACCGCATGAGCAGGGCCCGATGGTTGGTGTGCGTCGGCGGGTCCAGCGTCGGCAGCTGGTCGCTGAACGGGATCTCGTCGCGGTGCTTCTCGATGAGCTCGGTGACTTCGTCCCCGTCGCGGCCCTCCAGCGAGATCGGGAATCCGGGGAACGGCCCCGTCACCGAGATGCACGACGAGAAGGTCTCCGCGTCGTTGTAGACGTCGACCGCCTCCTGCCAGCCGGTGACCATGGTGACGCCGTAGTGGTCCTCGCGGGTCACCGGGCATTTGTCGCGGAGCGCGGCATAGAACGGGTAGGGGTCGTCGGTCAGTCGACCGTCCCGGAAGAAGTCAACCGAGGTGAGGTCCTCCGCCATGCGCTGCTCCATTCGATCCCAGAAGCGAGAACGTGATTCTCATCTTTGCGTATCAGGTTTTCATACCGGCGATGCGACGTCAACGAACGGGTGGTCAATGGTCCTCGGGCTCGATGCCGAAGGAGTTCACCGCGAGCGCGAGCAGGTGGTATCCGCCGACCGTGAACACCAGGTCCATGCACTGGCGTTCGTCGAGGTGACCGCGCAGCGCGCCCCACGTCCCGTCGGAGATGGTGCTGTCGCGCTCGAGTTCGTCGACCACCCGGATCACCAGTCCGTCCAGCTCGTCACGCATGATGCCACCGCGGATGCCGTCGATCTCCTCGGGTGTCAGCCCGGCGCGTTGCGCGAGTACGACGTGGTGGTCCCACAGGTAGTCGCACCGCCGCCACATGACCGCACGCATCAGCGCCACCTCCCGCATCCGCGGCGTGAGCGTCGACCCCCGCAGGAGGTAGGCGTTGAACTCCAGGTACGCCCGGGTGAGCGGCTGATGCCGGACCAGGGTGGCCAGCACGTTGCCGGCGTCGCGCGGATTGGCCCGGTCGGCGCCGAGCAGCGGGCTCAGCGCTTCGCGGACGTCGTCGTCCCATCGATCGGGCGGCAGTGGCGTCAGGCGTGTCACTGGATCGGTTCGTCGCCGAGCACGGTGGTGCGCAACATCTCCCGCGGTGAGTTCTCCGGGTACGGCGCCGCGCGGTGCAGCACACCTCGGTTGTCCCAGATGACGGTGTCACCCACCGACCAGGTGTGGCTGTAGACGAGTTCGGGTTGCGTGGCGCGGTCGAGCAGTTCGGCCAGCAGCGCCCTACCCTCGTCGAGGTCCATCCCGACGATGTGGTCCGCGGAGGCCCCGAGCACCAGCGATTTGCGGCCGCTGCGGTGCGTCCACACGAGGGGGTGTTCGTGTGTCGGGCGAGACCGCCACCGCGCCACCAACTCCGGTGAGGGATCGGGCGTGACGCGGCGCTGCGAGGCCTCCAGTGAGTGCACCACCCGCAGCGACGCCAGGCGCTGCTTCTCGTCGTCGTCGAGGTGGTCGTAGGCGCCGTAGGAGCTGGCGAACTCGGTCTCCCCGCCGCTCTCGGCCACCTGCAGAGCCGAGAGCACCGTGGCCATCTGGGGGTACTCGTCACCGGTGGGTGTGCATCCGTCGATGTGCCAGTCGAACGTCGCGCGCAGATACGCCGCCGAGGAGTTCTTCGACTTGTCCAGGGTCACGGGGTAGATGCCCGCCACCGGGTGGTGCCCGTCGGAGGAGTGGTCGACCTCGCCGAGGCGCCGGCAGAACGCCACCTGCGCCTGCGGGTCGAGGTGCAGGCCCGGGAACACCAGCACGCCATTGTCTTCCAGCGCGTCGAGCACCGCGGCGCCCAGCGCCTCGTCGGCGGCCAGCGCCTCCGGATCCAGGCCGGTCACCTCCGCGCCGACCGATGCGGTGAGCTTGTTGATCGTCAACACAGTCATGGTGGTTTCCGTTCCGGTCGTCATGGCACCGGCGCGCTGACGCGGTGCATCACGGCGTCGGCGGAGTCGGCGGGCTTCTGCGTGCCGAAGATCTCGACAGCCATCGAGACCATGATCATCGAGTAGATGAGGTGCAGCAGGTTCAGCGCATCGTCGGGCACGTCGTCGAGCGGGAACTTGTCGCAGTAGTCGATCGCCTCCTCGAAGCGAGGGGTGAACGCGTCGTAGAACTCACGGATCTCGGGCATGGGGGTGGCCAACCGGGTCTCCCACCGCTCGGCTTCGGTTGGCAGGCACCACTTCTCGGCGAACGGTTCGAACTCGGCGAAGGCGCTGGGTAGGCGTACTTCGGTCATCGTCACACCCCCACCGGACTGCGCTCGGCCTTGTACTCCTCGACCCACTTGACGGCCTCGTGGTGCAGGTGGCGCACGAGGATCTCCTGGTCGCTAAGTGGATAGTCGTCGACGATGTCGTACTCCAGCGCCGCCTGCGTGCCGCCGAGCATCCCGGCGTCCTGCAGCGCGAACTCCTTGAGCACGACGGACGCGACCTCGTGCTCGATGCGTTCGCGCACCGTGCGCGCCGGGTGGAATGCGTTGTACGCCTCGAACTTGTGGGTGTTGTGCGAGGTCGGCCAGTAGCGGTAGAGCAGATACCAACCGTGATAGATGAGGATCTCGAGGTTCGGGAAGATCTGGAAGTTGGTGATTCCCCACGGTTCGATCCCGCCCGGGTTCAGGCCGGCCGACTGGTGCGTCTCGGGAGTGCGCCACGGCCCCACCAGCCCGCTGCGTGTGGTCCGTTCGACGGGGTACATGAACTCCGGGTCGAGCAGCCAGCGCCGGGTGCCGGCAGTGGACACCAGGCGGTGCGGACCGTCGATCTGGAAGTGGCCGCACTCGAACGTCGCGTTCGGCTGGCGCACCGCGCTGGGCACCTGCTGGGAGTGCAGCGACGGCACGTGGTAGTACTCCTGGAACGCGTCGGCGAAGATCTTCCAGTTGCTGTTGTTCTGCGCCTCGAATTCGTAGCGCTCGGTCATCAGATGGAACGGGTAGTCGTCGAGCGCGGTGATCATCGGCCCGAGGAACTCGCGCAGGCTCCACCGCGGTTCGGGGTCCAGGTTGATGAAGATGAAGCCGTTCCAGACATCGCAGTTCACCGGCTTCAGGCCGTACTGCGAGCTGTCCAGGCCGAAGAACTCACCCTCCTGCTGAACGAAGGTCAGTTCGCCTTTCAGGTCGTAGCGCCACCCGTGGTACTTGCACGTGAACTGGCGGCAGGTGCCCTTGACCTCTTCGTTGGGATAGTCGTTCCACACCAACTTGTTTCCGCGGTGGCGGCATACGTTGTAGAACGCCCGGATATGTTGATCCTTACCCTTTACGACGATCACGGACGTCCTGGCGGCATCGATCTCCTTGGTGAGGTAGCTCCCGACGCGCGGCAACTCCTCGACCCGGCCGACGTTGAGCCAGGCCCGCTTGAAGACCGCCTCACGCTCGAGTTCGTAGAACTCCGGGGAGATCGAATCGCGGAACGAGATCGGGCTGGTGCCGAGCTCCGGGTAGTGCTCGGTCCAGCTTCCCTCGGCCGGCTTAGGCCACTTCCCCATGCGAACCTCCCTGTCGTTGAGATCTGTTGCGAGTCATCACATCACTGATCCACCGTTGACGCCCAAGGTTTGGCCGGTGATGAAGCCGGCCTCCTCCGAGCACAGGAAACCGACCGCGGCGGCGATGTCGTCACCGGTCCCGAGGTGGCCCAGCGGAACGCTCGCCGCCATCTGCTCGTTGGACGGCAGGAATCCTGCGGCTTGGCCGGCGTGCTGCATCGGCGTCTCGATGGCCGACGGCGGAATGTTGTTGACCGTGATGCCGACCGGCCCGTACTCGCGGGCGAGCGACCGGGTGAGCGACAGCAGTGCACCTTTCGAGGCCGCATAGTGCGCCATCCCGGGCGAGCCGCGCTGAGCGCTCGACGACGAGATCATCACGATCCGCCCCCAGCCCGCCTCCAGCATGTCGGGCACCGCGACCTGACAGCAGTGGAATGTTCCGGTCAGGTTCACGTCGACGAGCCGCTGCCACGCCCGGACGCTGATCTCGGTGAACGGCGACCAATCGACCGCACCCGCGCTCGTGACCAGTATGTGCACCGGCCCGAGTTCGGTGCGCACCTTGGCGAAGGCATCTTCGACAGCGGCGCGATCGCTGACGTCGGCCGCGACCCCCAATGCGGTCACGCCATCGGCGCGTAGCTCTTCGGCGACCCGTTGCGCCGCTTCGCCGTTGAGATCCAGCACTGCGACCTTGTGCCCGCGCCTGCCGAGCTCGCGGCACGTCGCCTCGCCCATCCCGGACGCGCCGCCGGTCACGACCGCCACCCGGCTCATCGAATCGACCCCATCAACCAACCACCTCTACTCGTAGACCACGTGGACTGTTCGGCTCGTCGGCAGGGACTGACACGTCAGCACCCAACCTTCGGCCACTTCGTCGTCGTCGAGCGCGTCATTGTTGAGCATCCTGGCGCTGCCGGACTCGATGCGCGCCATACACGTTCCGCACGAACCGGTTTCGCAGGAAGACGGAGCGCGCAGACCCGCGACCCGAGCCGTCTGCAGCAGCGTGTTGCCCGCCCGGTACGGCGCCTTGACGGTCTTACGGTCGAGCTCGATGACCACTTCTTCGGTCTGTTCGGTGGCATTCACGGCGTCGCTCGGCACGGCGGCCACCTGAAACCGCTCGAGATGCAGTCGGTCCCGGGAGACGCCGCCGTTCAGCAGCGTCCCCTCGACGGTGTCCATGAACGGCGCCGGGCCGCAGATGTAGTAGTCGGCGTCGCGGCCGGTGCCGATGAGCGCTTCGATCGCGGCGGCCTGCACGACGCCGGACTCTTCGTCGAAGTGCTGAGTGACCGCCAACCGGTCCGGGTGGGCTTCGGCGAGGGCATCGAGCGACTCACCGAAGATCACCGAGTCGCGACTTCTGTTGGCGTAGAACAACGTGATGTGCCTGTCGGTGCCCACCAGGGCCGAACCGATGAGCGAGAAGATCGGCGTGATGCCGCTGCCGCCGGCGAATGCGACGATGTCGCGGTCGGATTCGCTCAGCACGAACCGACCTTCGGGAGGCAGGGCATGGATCTCCACCCCCGCCGCCGCGGTGTCGTTCAGATAGTTGGAGACCAGCCCGCCCGGATCGCGCTTGACGGTGATCCGGAGTTCCTCGCCATTGTGCGGGGATGACGACATCGAGTAACAGCGTCGGTGGTCGTCCCCGGCAACCTTCACTCGCAGGGTCAGGAACTGACCGGCCCGGTAGCGGAACCGGTGTGAGCAGTCCGCGGGGACGTCGAGAACCAGGGACACCGAGTCACTGGTCTCCCGCACGACTCGTTTGATGCGCAACGGCGCGAACTCGAGGGCTTCTTCGGACATCGCCATCAGAGTATCAAGTACTTGTGATTGATTTCAAGGGGGCGTGCTCTCCGCGCCGATTCAGGTGCGCGTGGTCAGGATTCGCGCGTGAACGTGTTACTGGGCGGCCGTACCGCGTCTTCCCTGGGGCACGGCGCCGATGGCACCGAGATAACGACCTCGACCATCAACAACGCACCGACTCGGACATCGTCGCGTGGCGGCCGGGGGTCGACCCTTATCGAGTCGGCATTCGAACAGCTAGTCACCGATGTGGTCGTCGACCAGCGTGTGCCCGGTGCCCTTCTCGACGACCCGCGCCAACAGGTCGCGCAGCGTGCGCTGTTCGTCGGGAGTGAGCACCCCGAAGACCGCCTCGTGGGCGGCGATCGCGTCGCTGACAACCGCGGTGGCGATCTCGCGGCCTTCTTCGGTCAGATACGCCTTCAGTATCCGCGCGTGCTGAGGGTCGGGTTTGCGCTCGACGAGCCCCCGTTGCTCGAGCGCTTTGACCGCCAGTTGCACGCCCTGCGGGGTGATCAGCATCCGGCGCGCCAGTTCGGCTCCCGACAGGCCGGGTTCGTTGGTGAGTTGGCGCAGCACACCGATCTGCGCCGTGCTGACCCCGTGCTGGCTGACCGCCTCGTTGACCGCGGTGAGCGAAAAGTACCACGCCTGCTTGAGGTGCCACAGAATGTTGTCATCGAGCTCCATGCCCACGTCCTCAGCCACTGCGGTCACCCCCGTCGTGACGATAGACGCGGCCGTCCTTCATCACGAATGACACATCGAGCGTAGTGGTGATGTCCTTCGACGGATCACCCGGTACGGCGATGATGTCGGCGAGGTATCCCGGCTTCAGGCGACCCAGTTCGTCGTCGGCCTCGATCAACTCGGCGCTGGTCACGGTGGCGGCGCGGATCGCCTGCATCGGCGTCATGCCGCGCTCGACGAGCGCGCAGAGTTCTTTGGCGTTCTGACCGTGCGGGATCGCGGGAGCGTCCGTGCCACAGGCGATCCGCACGCCGGCCTCGATCGCCTTGGGCAGCATGGCCTGCGCCCGCGGGAAGACCACCTCGGCCTTCTTCCGCAGTTCCGGTGCGATGCGGTCGATCGCCATGGCCTGGGTCAGGTAGGTGGTCGACACGAGGAAAGTCCCGGTGTCGGCCATCATCTTGATGGTGTCGTCGCTGGCGAGGAAGCCGTGCTCGATACAGTCGATCCCGGCCTTGATGCACGCGCGGATGGCGCTGTCGCCCACCGCATGGGCGGCCACCCTGACCCCGGCGCGGTGCGCCTCGTCGGCGATAGCTGCGAACTCGTCGTCGGAGTACTGCTGGGCGCCCGGAGCGGTGCTGTGCGACATCACACCGCCGGACGCCGACACCTTGATCAGCTTGGCGCCGTGGCGGACCTGGTAACGCACGCAGGCGCGGACCTCGTCGACGCCGTTGGCGATGCCCTCGGCCACCGACAACGGCATGATGCCCGGCGCGAGGCGCTGGAACACGGTCGGGTCGAGGTGCCCGCCGTACGGGGTCACCGCGTGTCCGGCCGAATAGATCCGCGGGCCGACGTGCCAGCCCTGATCGATCGCTCGCTGCAGGGCGACGTCGAGCAGGTAACCGCCCGTCTTGACCATGAGGCCGAGGTTGCGAACGCTGGTGAACCCGGCCTCCAGCGTGGTGCGGGCGTTGACCGCACCGCGCAGCGTGCGGTACGCGGGGTCATCCTGCACACCGTGCATCGGGCTGGGCAGCCCTTCGGGTCCGCCGGGCCCGCCGATGAGGAGGTTGAGCTCCATGTCCATCAGGCCGGGCAGCAGGGTGACATCGCCGAGGTCGATGTCGACGGCCGGATCCGCCGGCGGCTGCGCAGGGTTCACCGCCGTGATGCGGTTGCCCTCGATGACCACCACGGCAGGCGAGCGCACCTCGCCGGTATCGACATCGCCCCAGCGCGCCGCCCGCAGAACTGTCTGTTCGGTCACGGCACCGGTTCGTCGACGCAGTCCAGCGATGTGGCGCCGGAGTCGGGAACCTTCGGTTGCTTCCAGCACTCCACCGGGAACGAAGCCTGGATCATCGAGTACAGCAGATGCATCAGGTTGAGAACGTCCTCGGGCAGTTCGTCAAGCGAGAACTTGTCGCAGTACGCGATGGCCTCTTCGGCGCGCGCGGTGATCGCGTCGTAGAAGGCCTGCAGTTCCTGCATCGTGCTGGACAACCGCTTGGCGTAGCGCTCTGCCTCTGTCGGAAGGCACCAGTCGGAGAACTGTTCCAGGTCAGCGAATTCGGGTGGCAGTTTCGTCGTCGTCGTCGCGGTCACGTCACACCCCTGCCGTCTTGCGCTGGTAGTCCTCGACCCAGGCCGCCGTCTCCTTGTGCAGGTGACGGATCAGCACCTCTTGGTCGCACAACAGGAACTCATCGATGACCCGCGACTCGACCATGGTCTGCGTGGCCTCGAGCGTGTTGGCGTCCTGCAGCCCGTACTCCTTGAACGACACCGCAGCGAGTTCTTGGGCGATGCGCTCGCGAGGCGTGCGCGGCTGCGGGAAGTACACCGTGCCCTCGAAGATGTGTGTGTTGTGCGACGTAGGCCAGTAGTGATAGGTCAGGTACCAGCCCTGCCCCCAGAACAGGATCACGAAGTTGGGGAACAGCTGGAACGAATCCAGGCCCCACGGATCACATTTCGCCGGGTTGAGTCCGGGCGGCATCTCCCCCAGATCCGGTTTGTCCCAGGGACCGAACAGACCGCTCTGGCAGATGTCCTCGATCGGCTTGCGCATCTCGTCGGCCATCTCCCAGGCGCGCACACCCGAGGTGCTGACGAGCCGGTGCGGCCCCTCGATGCGGTAGTGCGGCGCCTCGAAACCCGCCTCGGCGGCGGCCTTCGAATAGGCGGTCGGCGACTGGTTCGCGTGCAGCACCGGTGCGTGGTAGAACTCCTGGAACGCGTCCATGTAGAGCTTCCAGTTGGCCTTGACCTCGGACCGGTAGTAGAACCGCGAGGTCATCTTGTCGAACGGATAGCCCTCGAGATTGGTGATCATCGGCCCGAGGAACTCGCGCAGCGACTGCTCGGGCTCCTTGGCGAAGTTGACGAAGATGAAGCCTTCCCACACGTCGCAGTGGACGGGCACCAGCCCGTAGCGGCTCTTGTCGAGGTCGAAGAACTCGCCCTCCTGCTGCACGAAGGTCAGGTTGCCGTCCAGGTCGTAGCGCCAGGCGTGGTACTTGCAGGTGAACTGCCGGCAGACTCCGCTGGTCTCCTCGAGCGGCATGTCGTTCCAAACCAGTTTGTTGCCGCGGTGGCGGCAGATGTTGTGGTATGCCTTCACCTCGCCGGACGTCGTGCGGACGACGATGATCGACGTGTTCGCGACCTTCAGCTCCTTGGTGAAGTAGCTGCCCTTGCGCGGAATCTGTTCCACGCGTCCGACATTCAGCCAGGCGCGCTTGAACACCGCTTGACGCTCGATCTCGTAGAACTCGGGGCTGATCGAGTCCTCATAGGACACCGGATCGGTACCCAGCTCGGGATAGTGCTGAGTCCAGCTGCCTTCCGGCGGCTTGGGGAATCGGGCCATGGGCTTCTCCTATCCACGCGGTCAGGTCCAGTCATACCGCACGCGCACCCCGCGCATCGCTGATTTCCCGCCGGTCGGCAATCAGCCACTCGGCATTGCTCTTTGGAGGATTTCACGGGGACCTGCTGCGCCGACGGTATATGCTTCAGCTCACAATCGCAAGTAGTTGATACTGCTTGGTGCCGTCGCACGGAAGGGAGTCGAACAGGTGCGTCCGGATGAGCTGTTCATCGGTGGCAGGTGGTCGGAAGCGAGCACCGGGCAGCGCATCGAGGTGATCTCCCCCCACACCGAGCAAGCCGTGGCCCAGGTGGCGACCGCGGGGCCGGACGACGTCGACAGGGCCGTCGCGGCCGCGCGGGAGGCATTCGACTCCGGGCCGTGGCCGCGGCTCGATCCGGCCGAGCGCATCGCGACGATTCGGCGCCTGGCCGAGCTCTACGGTGAGCGTCGCGCGGCGATGGCCGAGGCCATCACCTCCGAGATCGGTGCGCCGACCAGCTTCGCGCAGCGCGCTCAGGTCGGTCTGCCCTGGATGATGATGACCGCTTTCTGCAATCTCGCCGAGTGCTATCCATGGCACGAGGTCCGGCCAGGGATGTACGGCGCCGATGTCCACATCCGCCGCGAGCCGGTCGGCGTCGTCGCCGCGATCGTGCCGTGGAACATGCCGCAGTTCCTCATCGTCACCAAGCTGATCCCGGCGCTGCTGGCCGGCTGCGCCGTGGTTCTCAAGCCGGCCCCCGAGTCCCCGCTCGATGCGCTCCTGCTCGCCGAGATGATCGCCGAATCGGACCTTCCGACGGGTGTGGTGAGCGTGCTGCCCGGCGGCGGCGCCGTGGGCGAGCACCTCGTCAGGCATCCCGGCGTGGACAAGGTGTCTTTCACCGGATCGACAGCGGCGGGCAAAGCCGTTGCCGCCGCCTGCGCGGGCGATCTCAAGCGCGTCAGCCTGGAACTCGGCGGCAAGTCCGCCGCCATCGTGCTGCCCGACGCCGACCCCGGCGCCGTAGCCGCCGCCGTGCGGTCGGCCAGCCTGAGCAACAGCGGGCAGATCTGCAACGCCCTCACGCGGATCCTGGTGCCCACCGGCCGAGCCGACGAGTTCACCGACGCACTGGCCGCCGAAATGAGTTCATTGGTCGTCGGCGACCCGACCGACGCCGCCACCCAGGTGGGCCCTCTGGTTGCGAAGCGTCAGCAGGAGCGCGTGCGGGGGTACATCGACGCGGGCCGAGGCGAAGGCGCGCGGCTGGTCACCGGCGGCCCCGGGATGCCCGACGGGCTGGACCGCGGCTGGTACGTCAAGCCGACGCTGTTCGATCGGGCCGACAACTCCATGACCATCGCCCGCGAGGAGATCTTCGGCCCTGTATTGACCGTCATCCCCTACAGCGATGAGGACGAGGCGGTCCGCATCGCCAACGACAGCGACTATGGACTCGCCGGTTCAGTGTTCACCGAAGACACCGAACGCGGTCTCGGCGTGGCGGCTCGGATCCGTACCGGAACCTTCGGCGTCAATCAGGGTTACACGATGGACCCGTTCGCGCCGTTCGGTGGCGTGAAGGGCAGCGGCTACGGCCGTGAACTCGGCCGCGAGGGCCTCGACGGCTACACCGACACCAAGTCGATCTCCGTGGCGGCGAGACAGGACCCGGCGTCGGCGACGGCGGGCAAGGGAGCGTGACGCGATGACCACACTGCACACCCGCGAGCCGAACTTCGCCCGGCCGGTCGCGCCGCACCGAGCACGGGTCTATCTCGGCGTCGCGCTGCTGACGGGCGCGGTGTTCGTGGGGATGACCGTCGCAGTCCAGTTCGGCCTGATCGCACCGACATTGACGTCGGACGTCATCGCCAACCTGCTCTTCGGTGTCCCCGTGCTCGTGGTGCCGCTCGTCATCCTGTGGGATGCGCCCGGCGAGCACCGCACCCGCCTCGACAAGGCGGCCGAACTGACGCTGTTCTACATCCCCTTCACCGCGTGCAGCCAGATCGGCTACGAGCTGATGTTCCTCATCGGCCATCCACTCGGCTGGTGGACGCCGACGGCGGACCCGGGGTGGAAATGGCTCTGGTGGCAGTACGCCCTTGCCGACACCCGCTACGTCAGCGGCAATCCGTGGATGTTCGGCCTCGAGGTGGTCGGGGTGACCACCGGTGCCGTCGTGTTCGCGCTGTGGTTCCGGCTGATCAACCCGGACTTGCCCGATGAGTCCCGAATCCGTTGTCTCTGGGGCGCATTCACCGGATGCGCGGTGCTGATGAGCAGCACCGCCGTGTATTTCATCTCCGAGGTGGGTGCGGGTTTCGCCGACATCGGTCAGGGTGCGTACGGCCTGTGGTTCAAGTTCGTCGCCGAGAACGTCCCGTTCATCGTGCTGCCGCCCCTGGTCCTCTACGCGATCCATCTGCAGATCGACTATCTGACGCGGCGGGCGGGCGCCGTGGCCGCAACCGGCTAGATACGGGCGGGCATGCTGTCCCAGCCCCGCACCGCCGATGCCGGTGACATCACGGCGTTGTCGATGTCGACCTCCCAGTCCGGGAATCGGATCAGTATCTCCTCCAGCGCAATCCGGCCCTCGAGACGTGCGAGCGCATTGCCCAGACAGTAGTGCGCGCCCACCCCGAAGGTCAGGTGCTGGCGGACCGGGCGGGTGATGTCGAAACTGTCGGCGGCCTCGCCGAATCGGCGCGGGTCGCGGTTGGCGGCGCCGATGAGCATCAGCATCGCCGCGCCCGCCGGCACCGTCTGCCCGTGATAGTGCACGTCACGGGTGACGTAGCGTGCCGCCTGCAGCGCAGGCGGTTCGTAGCGCAGGATCTCTTCGATCGCCCCCGGCAGGAGCGCGCGATCGGCCGCGAGTCGCCGCCGTTGTTCGGGATGGTCGGACAACAGCTTGCCCGACCAACCGATCAGGCGCGTGGTCGTCTCAGCACCGGCGACCGCGACGACGTTCATGAACATGAGCAGTTCGTCGCGGTGAAGCGTGCGGACGGTGCCGGTTTCGTCCTCGAACTCGGCGTTGAGCAGTTCGGTGGTCAGGTCGTCGGCCGGGTGCTCCCGCCGCCAGTCGATGAACTCGGCGAACACCTCCCCGTCGGTGATGGCGCCGTCCGGATTGTCGGTCATCGATCGGCCACGCTCGACACGCACGTGCTTGTCGCCGTCTTCGGCGACGAGTTGCTGGTATTTCTCCGGGATGCCGAACAACATCCCGACCACACGCATCGGCATGACCGAGCCGAGGTTCGTGACGAAGTCGAAGTGATCCCCTCCGACAAGCGGGTCGAGACAGCGCTGGGTGAGCTCGCGAATCTTCGGCTCGAGTGCGTTGATCTTGCGCGGCGTGAACGCCCGAGACAACAGGTTCCTGTGGATGTCGTGCAGTGGCGGGTCCTCGAAGACCAGAGTTCCCGGCGGGATCTCCATGCCGGACTGGACGATCTCGAGAACTGCCCCGCGCGCCGAGCTGAACGTCTGATGGTCGACCAACGCCGCGCTCACGTCCTCGAACCGACTCAACGCGTAGAAGTCGTGGTCCGAGTTGCGGTACAGCGGAGCCTGTTCGCGGATCCGGCCGAACATCGGATACGGGTCGGCGTTCAGCTCGACGTCCCACGGGTCGTAGTAGATTCCCTCGGCCGCGGTGATGGTCACCCGAGCTCCCTTCGTCGGCCTTCGCTCAGTTGTCAGGCAGTTTGATCGCGGACATGTACATCTCGATGACCGGCCGGTAGAGGTCGACATCGTCGAGTTCGCTGCCCAGAACAACCGAATCGCTGGTCGCGACCAGGACCTGGGCCAGGGTCAGCGGGGAGATCAGCAAGGCGCCACCGAGCCTGTCGATACCCTCGACGATGAAAGCCGCGAGCGCCTCGACGACCTCGGACCGCTTCTCGGCCACGCGCCGGCGCGCCTCCGGGTTACGGAGCAGGTAGAGCGCGAACTCGTGCCCCAGCGCGGCATGCTCGGCGCCGCGGTCACGGCTCAGTTCCCGCCACCGTGCTGCGATCTCATCGAGTTCGCGCGACCCGACCTGCTCGGCCGACGACATCACTTCGGCGAAGTTGTCGAAGTAGCGGCGCCAGTACCGGTCACTGACCGCGAGGAAGAGGTCTTCCTTGGTGGCGAAGTGTTTGTAGATGGCACCCTTCGTGTAGCCGGCCGCGTGCGCGATGTCGTCGAGAGTGGCTGGCGCGAAACCTTTTTCGGCGAACACGTCCTCCGCGGCGTCGAGCAGCAGGGAACGAGTGTGCTCGAGCCGTCGTTCCCGTGTCCAACGCTCGACCATGTTCAGAGTGTGCCACAAGAATCTGAGAAACCCTATGGACATTCAGATACCGGCTGGTATCTTAGCGCCGAATGCGCGAGTACGCGCGCGGAGTGCAGGAGGCGTCTTGAGCGAGTTGTCGAACAAGCGAAAGTCCTCGGTCACCGAGTCGGCCAGACACATCACGGACCTCGGCGCGGTGCCCCCGAGATCGTCGAATGCCATCAGGATCTGGGCGACCGTCGGCGCGGTGTTCCTGGCACTGACGCTCTACCTGATCATCCGATGGGTCAGCGGACCGTACTTCGAGCCGGTGTCGGGGGGCCCGAGCGAGCCGCCGCTGTACATGAAGATCCCGCTGATCGCCAACGCCGTCGTGCTCTGGATCGGCCTGCCACTTGCGTTGTGGTACTTCATCATCCGGCCGTGGGTGCGGGACAGGCGCATCACGCTCGACGGGATGCTGCTGGTCTCGATGGGCCTGATGATGTTCCAGGACCCGATGCTCAATTACTACAGCACCTGGTGCACATACAACGCATGGCTGTTCAACCAGGGTTCCTGGGCGCCGCACATTCCGGGCTGGGTGGCACACGAGGAACCGGGCCACACGGTGCCCGAACCGCTGTTGACCAACATCCCCGGCTACATGTACGGCGTGCTGCTGCTCACCATCGTGGGATGCGCGATCATGCGCAAGATCAAGAACCGATGGCCGGGTATCAGCAATCTGAGGCTGGTGATGGTCACCTATGCGATCGCCTTCGTCTTCGACTTCATCATGGAGGGGCTCATCCTCCTGCCGATCGGTTTCTACTCCTACCCCGGCGCCATCCAGTCGTTGTCGTTCAACGCCGGCACCTACTACCAATGGCCCGTTTACGAAGGGCTGATGTGGGGTGGCGTCCAGACAGCGCTGTGCTGCCTGCGCTTCTTCACCGACGACCGAGGACGCACCGTGGTCGAACGCGGCCTCGACAGCATCCGAGGCGGATTCGTGAAGCAACAGGGCATCCGCTTCCTGGCGATCTTCGGGGGTGTCAGCGCCTGCTTCTTCCTCTTCTACAACGTGCCGGCGACATGGCTCGGCATGCACGGCGACGCGTGGCCCGAAGACGTGCAGAAGCGCTCGTACTTCAATCCCGGCATCTGCGGTGACGGCACCGACCGACCGTGCCCGAATCCTGAACTGCCACTTCCGACCAAGCACTCAGGGTACATCAACCACGATGGCGACCTCGTGCTGCCGGAAGGCGCCGAGGTGCCGCGGATCGTTCCGATCGAACCCGGCAGGTGAGAGGTCAGGGCATCTTGACCGCCGACACGTACATTTCGACGATCGGCTGGTAGAGGTCGACGTCGTTCAGGTGGCTGCCGAGTTCGACGGCGTCGGTCGTGGCGATGATGATGTGAGCGAAGGTCGTCGCAGGGATCAGCAGTGTCGCGCCGAGACTTTCGATGCCGTCGACTATGTACTTCGCGAGCTGCTCGACGACCTCTGATCGCTTGGCCGCCACGCGTTCGCGCGCCTCCGGATTGCGCAGCAGGTAGAGATTGAACTCGAGGCCCAGCGCGGCATGCTCAGCGCCCCGTTCACGGCTCAACTGACGCCAGCGGTCGCCGATGTCTTCGAGCTCCCGTGCCCCGATGTGGTCCGACGACGACATCACCTCGGCGAAGTTGTCGAAATAGCGGCGCCAGTACCGGTCACTCGCGGCCAGGAACAGGTCTTCTTTGGTGGCGAAGTATTTGTAGATCGCGCCTTTGGAGTAGCCCGCGGCCTTCGCGATGTCGTCGAGAGTCGCTGGGATGAAACCTCTTTCGGCGAAAACCTGCTCTGCGGCATCCAGCAGCAGCGAGCGCGTGCGCTCGAGGCGTCGTTCACGCGTCCAAGGCTCGACCATGCGGCGATTTTGCCACAGATTTTTTTCGAACCACTGGTCATCCAGATACCGGTTGGTATATTTTCGACGCAGCGGCCACTGCGGGAGGAGCTCTGAGTTCTATGGGATCGACGAGTGCGGAGGAACCAGTGTCGTGAGCGATCTGTCGAGCAGGAAGAAGCCCGCACTCACCGAACCGTTGAGCAGCGCGTCGATCGGCACGCAGCCTCAGAAGAAGATCACCCCGATCCGGGTATGGGCGACGGTCGGCGGGCTGATCCTCGCCTTCCAGCTGTTCGTGTGGGGCAAGTGGGTCACCGGGCCCCACTTCGAGCGGGTTCCCGCGGGGCCGACCGATCCACCGACGTTCATGAAGGCGATCCTGTTCACCTGGACCGCCGTGATCGTGATCGGCATGCCGGTTGCCATCTGGTGGTTCCTGATTCGGCCATGGCGCCGGGAGCGGCGTATCACCCTCGACGGCATGCTGTTCGTGTCCTGCGGCCTCCTGTGGTTCCAGGATCCGCTGCTGAACTACTTCAGCACGTGGAGCACCTACAACACCTGGATGTGGAACATGGGCTCATGGGTCCAAGACATTCCGGGGTGGGTGTCCTACGGGGAACCGGGCGCCATGATGGCCGAACCCGTCCTGATGAACGCCCCGGGCTACTTCTTCGTCCTGCTGTGCACCATGCTCGGCTGCGCAGTGATGCGTCTAGCCAAGAAGCGATTCCCCAACATCAACACCTTCGGCCTGATCGGCGTGGTGATCGCCTGGACCTTCTTCTTCGATTTCGTCATCGAGGGCTTGTTCCTCATGCCGATGGGACTGTTCACCTATCCCGGAGCCATTCAGGCGCTTTCAGTCAACGCCGGCACCTACTACCAGTGGCCGCTCTACGAAGGCCTGATGTGGGGCGGCGTGCAGGCCGGCCTGTGCTGCTTGCGCTACTTCACCGACGACCGCGGCCGGACGTTCGTCGAGCGGGGCATCGACCAAGTTCGAGGTGGCGCCGTGAAACAACAGCTCACCCGCTTCCTCGCGATCTTCGCCGCGTGCAGCGCCTTCTTCTTCGTGTTCTACAACATCCCGGCACAGTTCTTCGCCATGCACCAGGATCCCTGGCCGGAGGACATCCTGAAGCGGTCGTACTTCCTGATGGGCATCTGTGGAGAAGACACCGACCGGCCGTGTCCCGACCCGGCACTACCGATGCCCCTGACGAATTCCGGATACATCAACCACGACGGTGAGCTTGTCCTGCCCGAGGGCGTCCAGCTCCCGACGAACGTTCCGCTCGAGCGGGGGAAATGAATGGTGAACAATTCTTCTTCTACGGTGGCCACCCCCGTGTCGAACGCGCCGTTCTACCGTGCGGTGCGCGACGAGGTGGAGGTCTTCCGGGCCGCGGCCCGCCGAGGCCTGCCAGTCCTCTTGAAGGGCCCGACGGGTTGCGGGAAAACGCGTTTCGTCGAGGCGATGGCCCACCAGTTGGGCCGCGAGCTGATCACCGTCGCCGGCCACGAGGACATGACGTCGGCGGATCTGGTCGGCCGATTCCTCTTGAAGGGCGGGGAGACGGTCTGGGTGGACGGGCCGCTGACCCGCGCGGTGCGCGAGGGAGCCATCTTCTATCTGGACGAGGTGGTGGAGGCACGTCAGGACACCACCGTCGTCATCCATCCGCTGGCCGATCACCGCCGTGAGCTGCCTGTCGATCGGCTCGGTACGACGCTGCGGGCCGCGCCGGGATTTCAGCTGGTGATCTCCTACAACCCGGGCTACCAGAGCGTTCTGAAGAATCTCAAGGAGTCGACCCGTCAGCGCTTCGTCGCCATCGAGCTCGGCTATCCGTCCCCCGAGGTCGAGACCGAGGTGGTCGCCTACGAGGCCGGGATCGACACGGACACCGCGCGTGCGTTGGTCAGGCTCGCGTACGCCATCCGGAACCTCGACGGCTCACCGTTGCGCGAGGTGTCCTCCACCCGCATGCTGATCCTCGCCGGCGGCCTCGCGGCTGAAGGGCTGAACCTGCGCAGTGCCGTCCACGCGGCAGTCGTCCAGGTGCTCTCCGACGACGACGATGTCATCCGCGCCCTCGATGAGCTCGTCAACACCGTCCTGCCCCCGACGTGACCGACACTCCCGGCCACGACAACCCTGACCGGTTCCGCTTCCTCGCCACCTACATCGCCGGCAGATCCGTCGAGGTGGCCGAGGCGCAGGCAGGCCAGCCGGCACATACCAACGGCCTGTTCATCTTCGTCTCGGCCGATGGTTCGGTCGACGACCAACGCCGCGAGATGATCGTGCAGGCCGCACTTCTCGGCGCGGGCAGCCTCGAGCCCCGGCTGGTGAAGGGACTGCGGGCCCGTTCGGTGCTGGCCCGCCGGTACCTGGCGCTCGAAGGCCGGCGTGTCCTCGCCGCACTGGCGCACCAGATCCCACTCGATGCCGCCCTCCTTTCCGACGCACAGCCCATCACCTCGACCGCCGATGAGTCACTGGCGGTGGCCAAGAGCCGAGCCCAGGTCGCCGACCCGCCGGAGTGGTTCGGTGTCATCAAGCCCTCCCGGCTGACGGCCGCGCCCGCCGGACCGGGCGGACAGGCCACCACCAACGACCTCAAACTTCAGTTCGACCCCATCGACATGCCCGAGTCCGCGGACGACGAGGAGGACGAGGACGACGACGGCCCAAAGGCCCAGGACAGCAAGATCCTCAAGCTCTTCGAGAGCCCGATCTTCAACAACCAGTCACTCTCGGACTACATGCGCAAGATGTTCGGCGGTAGACGATCCCCCGGAGAGGGCGCCGCGGGCGCGGAGATGACGGTTCGCTCCACCCGGCGGGTGCGGGAGATCGGCGCGAACGCCCGTCCCCTGCCCACCCGGATTCGGTTCACCGACGACGGCAAGCCCGGTGCCGCCGTGGGCGTGGGCGGTGCCTTGTATCCGGAGTGGGATGTCTTCAACGACCGGTACAAGCCCGACTGGTGCCGGGTCATCGACTTTCCGCTCACCGTGGCCGCCGACGTGTCCGATGCCGGCGTCGCGCACGACGACGTGCTTCGGCGCCGCCTGGCTCGCGTCGGGCTCGGCCCGAAGGTCCTGCGCGGCCGCGCCGACGGGGACGACCTCGACATCGAGGCGCTCATCGACCTTTTCGTCGATCTGCAGTCCGGCTTCTCCGGAGCTGAACACGTCTACCTGGAGCGCCGCAAACTCTCCCGCAATCTCGGCGTCCTCATACTGATCGACGCATCCGGTTCCGCCGTCGATGCCGACGCCGATGGCCTCGCGGTGCACGATCACCAGCGACGGGCGGCCGCCACGCTGGCCGTCACGCTCGAAGAGCTCGGTGACCGTGTCGCCGTATACGCCTTTCGGTCGCAGGGCCGCCACGCTGTGCACCTGCCGGCCATCAAGACCTTCGACCAGAGTTTCGGCGCCGTCGGACGGGCCCGGCTCAATCAACTCGAACCGGCGAGCTACACCCGCCTGGGCGCCGGAATACGGGGTGCGGGCGAGGTTCTCAAGAACCAGGCCGGCACGCCGAATCGGCTGCTGCTCGTCCTCTCGGACGGCTTTCCCTACGACGACGGTTACGAAGGTCGCTACGCGGAAGCCGACGCGCACAAGGCGCTCGAGGAGCTCCGGTCCGAAGGCGTCGCCTGCCTGTGCCTGTCCATCGGCGCCAGCACCGAAGACGATGTGCTCGAACGGGTCTTCGGCTCGGCCAGTTTCGCGAGTGCGGCAGAGCTGTCCGAGTTGAGCCCGCAGATGGACGAGTTGTTCATGTCCGCGCTCGCCGAACTCGCCGCGCCGAAGCCGGCGCGGGTGTGAACACGCCTATCGACCGAGTGTTTCCCAGAATCGGGTGAGGGCGGCGGCGCCGGCGGCGGGGTCCTCCACCATCCACCAATGTCCCAGCCCCTCGAGCACTTCGGTCCGCGCGCCGGCCCGGTCGGCCGCTCGACGCCGCATCTCGTCGGTGCCGACGAACGGGTCCTCGGTGGCGGAGAGCGACAGTCCCGGCCGGGCCGCGGCGTTCTCGAGCGCGCGTCCGGCGTCGGCCAGTGCCGGTTGGCGCGCAGAGCGGTACAGCGCCAGGATCGCCTGACCCATCTCCGGACCCTGCGCCGCGGCGAACGAAGCGGCGACGGTGACGGGGACGCCGAATTCGGTGAGCTGGTGGGCCCGGTCCTGTACCGAACCGTCCTGCATCATGGCGACCAGTTGTTCGCCGGTCTCCGGGGTCTGGAACCCCTGCGCCATGTCGTGCCATACGTAGTCACGATCGAACAGCCCGACGACGTCACTGGCCCAGCTGCGCACAAGCTCGGGTCGGTGCATCACGGCGTTGACGACGTGACCTCCACCCCAGTCGTGTCCGACGAGGTCGACGGGTCCGCTGATGCTCTGCAACTCGTCGACGAGCCAATCCCGGTAGGCGAGGAACGTCGCCGGGAAGCCGCTGGGGAGCGGGGCGCCGAACCCGGGAGGCGACAACCGCACCACATCGGTGCGGCCGAGCGCTTCGACGAGCGGGTCCCAGACCGCATCGGTCTCCGGATTGCCATGCACCAGAACCACAGTCACAGTGCTCATCCTCGCATGGCGAGGCGGCGCCGGACCGGTGCTTTTCGCCGAACCGGTGGGCGGTGGATATCAAGTACTTAACATTTCGGCCGCGGTGCGCTATGACTGATGGGATGCTCACTGGCGAGAAGATCCTCATCACCGGCGCGACGGGCAAAATCGCCTTCCCGATCGCCCGGGCGCTGGCCTCGTCCAACGACGTGTGGGGTGCGGCCCGCCTCCGCGATCCGGCCGACCGGGACCGCCTCGTCACCGCAGGCATCCACCCGGTGGCACTCGACATGAGCACCGGCGACTTCTCGGCGCTGCCCGACGATTTCACCTACGTCTTCCACGCGGCGGTCGACCCCGGCGCCGACGACTGGGCGCGTTGCCTGCGGACCAATGCGCACCATTCCGGTGGCCTGCTCCACCACTGCCGGGCGGCCAAGGGGTTCGTGCTCTGCTCGACCGGCTCGATCTACGGCTACCGGGGCCGGCGGCCGCTGACGGAGTCCGATCCACCCGGGGTGCCGCTGCGCGCCAACTACAGCTTCTCCAAGGTCGCCGCGGAGGCGGTCTGCACGTGGATCGCCGAGCAGCACGGTATCCCGTTGACCATCATCCGCATCTGCTCGACGTACGGCCCCGAGGGCGGAGCGCCCGCGGACCGGCTGGAGATGATGTTGGCCGGCAAGCCGATCCGGCTCCATCCCGACGCGCCGAACAACTACAACCCCATCTACGAGGACGACTACGTCGCGCTGGGTACCCGCGCGCTGGAGGTCGCCGACACACCTGCGGTGGTGGTGAACTGGGCGGGCAGCGAGACCGTGAGCGTTGAGGACTACTGCACCTACATGGGTGAACTGGTGGGCGTCGCACCGGTCTTCGAATACACGCCCGCGGCACACACCCCCTTGTGGCCCGACGTCACCCACATGCACCGGGTGCTCGGCCGCACCACGGTGCCGTGGCGCGACGGCATGCGACGCATGATCGCCGCGCGGCACCCCGAACTCGTACTGCGTCACCATGATCCGACCACCGCCTGAAAGGCCGCCATGGAACTACCAGGCACGCCGTCCGACGACGTGGCCGCCGTCCTCGCCGAGGGCCGGGGCGACGTCGGCACGCTGTTCGTGTCGATGGCGACACGCCATCCCGACGACGCCGACGCCGACTATCTACGCTGGCACACCCTCGACCACCGGCCCGAACAACACCGTCTGTCGGCCGTGCGCGCCTCGTTGAGGCTGGTGTCCACGCCGGCGTGCCGGTCCGCACGTGCGGTGAGCGAAGGACCCTACGACGCCATCGACCACGTGATGACGTACTTCTTCACCGACCCCGCGGGTATGGACCCGTTCCTCGCGCTGTCCAAGGCGCTCGGCGACGCGGGCCGCAAACTGCCGCTGCTGCCGCCCGTGGAGCGGGGCGTGTACGAGGTCGGCACCAAGGCGGCGGCACCCCGCATCAAGATAGGCGCCGACGTGCTGCCGTGGTGGCCGGTGCGCGGGGTGTATCTGCTGCTCGAGCGCGGCACCGCAACATCGACGCACCTGCTCGACGTCGACGGCGTCGCCGGCGTGTGGACGGCGACATCGCTGCCCGTCGACGCGCGCCTGGCCAGCGCACCTGCGGGACAGACGATCTCGTACTGCTTCCTCGACACCGACCCCGTCGACACCGCCGGGCGGCTGCTACCGGTGCTTCGGCAGCGCTGGAGCGACGCCGGTGTGACGCCGGTGTTCGCCGCGCCGTTTCATCCCGTCGTGCCCCATGAGTGGGACCGCTATGTGCCGTGAGTGGAGGCTGTGATGCGTATCGGCTTGATGGTCGGCTCCGACCGGGAGCGTGCACGCGCGGACCGGCTCAGCGGGTTGCTCGACGACGGACGTGCCGCGCAGGAACAGGGTTTCGCCACGTTCTGGTTCCCGCAGGTGCCCGGGTACCTCGACGCCATGACCGCCGTCGCGCTGCTGGGCCAGGTCACCGAGCGCATCGAGATCGGTACCGCCGTCGTGCCCATCCAGACGCGGCACCCGCTCATCATGGCGCAGCAGGCGGCCACGACCCAGGTGTCCTGCGGCGGGCGGTTCACGCTCGGAATCGGTCCGTCCCACGACTGGATCATCTACGGGCAGCTCGGCCTGCCCTACGACCGGCCCGCCCGCCTGGTACGCGACTACCTCGACGTTCTGCGTCCCGCACTGGCCGGTCCCGGCCCGGTCGACGTGGACAACGACAGCTTCCACGTGCACGGATCGATCGACGTCACCGACTCCCACACCGTGCCGCTCCTGGTCGCCGCGCTGGGGCCGGTGATGCTGCGCCTGGCCGGCGAGCACGCCGACGGCACGATCCTGTGGATGGCCGACGAGCGCGCCGTCGAAACCCACATCGCGCCGCGCATCACCGCCGCCGCGAGCGCCGCGGGCCGTCCGGCGCCCCGCATCGTCGCCGGAGTCCCGGTCGCCCTCTGCTCACCCGGTCAGGTCGACGACGCCCGCGCCTACGCCGGCGAGGTGCTCGGCCACGCGGAGCTGTCGCCCAACTACCTTCGGCTGCTCGAGCACGGCGACGCCGACGACGTCGGCGACACCATGGCGGCAGGCGACGAGGCGGCCGTGGCGGCCCGGTTGCGCCGCTACCGCGACGCCGGCGTCACCGACCTCGCCGCGCGTGTCATCCCCCTCGGTGACGACACCGCCACCCGGCAGAAGTCACGGCGACGCACTCAGGAGTTCGTGGCGTCGCTGTGCGCCGAATTCACCTGACGCACCACAGTTCGACGAGCGCGTGGATCTGTTCGAGATAGTGCTCGAGCGAGTGGTGCACGAACCGCGCGGAGACCACCGTCGTGCCGGCTGCGGCCAGGGTGTGCAACGCCTCTTCGGTGGCGCCGGGTTCCTCCACCGGGTCGAGCGGCCGTTCCGCCGGCAGCACGACATCGAAACCCGGCGGCACGTCGAAGCCCCGCAGCCACTCCGCCGCGGTGGCGGCTGAGACGTAGAAGGGGCACCAGCCGTCGGCGAGCGTGACCGCACGGCGCAGTGATCGTTTGGTGCGGCCGCCGACCCAGATGGGCATGTGCGCCTGCAGCGCACAGGGGTCGACGGTCAGCCCGCCGAACGAGTAGTACTCACCGTGGTAGGCCGGTTCGTTGCTCGGCAGCGCCGACCGCAGTGCTCGCAGGGCGTCGTCGGCACGCGGTCCCCGATCGTCGAACGGGGCACCGAGGAGGTCGAACTCCTCCTTCAGCGTGCCGACCCCGACGCCGAGGATCACCCGCCCACCGCTGACGTGATCCAAGGTGCCGTAACGCTTCACGATCGCGAGAGGGTGGTGGTACCCGAGCACCAACGTCATGGTGGCGAGCCTGATGCTCGTGGTGCGGGCCGACACGTAACCCAGCGTGGCGAGCGGATCCCAGTACCTGGCGCCACGCCGTTCCGCCTCACTCGACGGCATCGCGATGTGCTCGCTGCACGTCAGATGGTGATAGCCGAGACGGTCGGCGGTTTCGGCGATACGACCGATGTCCTCGATCGTCGCGTCCCTCTCCCAGGTGAGCGGAGCGCCGGCGACGTTGGTGACGACGGGCGTGGCGATCGCGAGCTTCAATGCAGCGGCTCTTCGCCCGCCAGGATGGTTCGGTGCATCAGCCGGCCGCTGTCCTCGGCGTACGGCAACACCCTGTGCATGGTGCCGGTGTTGTCCCAGATCAGCAGATCACCCGGCTGCCACTCGTGGCGGTACACGTACTGCGGCTGTGTGGCCCAGTCCCGGAGCCGAGCCAGCAGGGCGCGGCTTTCCTCGACGGGCATCCCGATCACGTAATCGGCTGTGGCGCCGAGCAACAGCGACTTGCGCCCGGACCGGTGCGTCCACACGATCGGACACGACTTCGTCGGGGACTTCTGCCAGAAGGAGAGTTCTTCGTAGCTCATCTCGGGACGGACGTAGTACTGGGAGCGTTCGGCGCTGTGCACGACCCGAAGGTCCGCGATGAAGTCCTTGTCGGACGGTGGCAGATCCTCGTATGCGGCGTAGGTGTTGCAGAACTCGGTCTCTCCCCCGGTATCCGAGAGTCGGACCGCGCGAAGCAGAGTCGCGAGATTCGGGTAGGGCTGCAGGGAACCGTCGAAATGCCAGAACATCGAGCCTTTGAGATACTCGGCGCGCTGATTGACGCTCTTGTCGAGCGAGATCTTGTAGATGCCCGCCTGGCCCTCGCCCTGCACGATGTCGCCGAGCGTCTCGGCAACGGCCACCTGCTGCTCGTCGGTGACGGTCAACCCGCGGAAGAAGATCACGCCTCGACGTTCCAACGTGGCCCGGATTCTCTCGGCCTCCCGGCCACTGAGCAGCGTGTCGAGATCGCACCTGACCTCACTGCCGATCCGCGGGGTGAGGTCGATGATCTCGAGCTGGGCGGAGGTCAGACTCATGGCTCTCAGCTCACTCTCGTCAGGATCGTGTCGGCCGAATGCTTGACCCGCGGCTGATTCCACAACTCCACCGCCAGGGAGACGGTGATCAGGGAGTAGAGCAGGTTGCGCAGGTTCGCGACGTCATCGGGCAGGGGTTCGGCGTAATCGAACTTGTCGACGTAGGCGACCGCTTCCTCGGCGCACGGAAAGATCTCGTCGTAGAAGGCGCGGATCTGCTCCATGGAACTGTTCACCCGCTTGACGTAGCGCTCGTGCCCGTCCTCGATCGCCCATTCGTCGACCAGGTGTTCCAGGTGCGAGAACTCCGGTGGCAGCGTGGCACTCATGACCGGTCCGCCTTTCGCTTCTCCTCGGCGACTCCCCTGTCCACGTAATCGCCGACGACCTTGTGCAGGTGACGGAGCAGGATCTCCTCGTCGTTCATGGTGAAGTGGGTGAGCGCTCCGCTTCTCAACATCGCCTGCAGCCCCTCGGAGGGGCTGGCGTCCTCCAAGATGATGTCGTTGAGGAACGTCATCGTCAGTTCCTGGCCCAAGCGTTCGCGATGGGTCTTGGGCGGCTGGTAGTACGCCTCTGTCTCGAAGATGTGCGAGTGCGGCCCGGTGGGCCAATGGGTGTGCACTGTGAAGCCCGACGCACCGAAGATCAGCACGAAATTCGGGAAGAACTGGTACGAGTCGAACCCGTACTTCTCCGCGCGGGTCGGATTGATGCCCCGTGGCATGGGTCCGCGATCCGATTTCTTGTTCCACGGGCCCGCCGCGCTGGCCTCCATCACACACTCGATCGGTTTCGAGTACGGGGTCTTCCGCGACGGCTCGCCGGCGAACGAGAACATCCGATGCGGGCCCTTGAGCTGGTAGCCCAACGCATCGGTGAACGGGTTCGGCTGGTCGAATGCGTCTCTGGCCTCGGCGGTGAGGGCGCCGAACGAGGACGCATGCAGGTAGGGACCGTGGTAACTCTCCGCGAAGCCGTCGACGAAGATCTTCCAGTTGCACTGCAATTCGGCCTTGAACCGGTAGACCTGGTGCGGCCCCTCGAAAGGATAGCCCTCGAGATCGTGCGCGAGTTCGCCGAGGTACGAGCGCACCGACTCCGTGTTGTCCGGGTTGAGATTGACGAAGATGAAGCCTTCCCACACCTCGCACTGGATCGCGGGCACGCGGCAACTGTCGGCGTCGAAGTCGAGCAGCAGATCCTTACGGGTGGCCGAATGCAGTGTGCCGTCGAGCTTGTACCGCCAGCCGTGGAAGCGGCAGTACAGCAGCGGCGCGCGGCCGGACATCTCGCGGAACGGGTCGTCCTCCCACAACATCTTGTTGCCACGGTGTGGACAGATGTTGTGCAGGGCGCGGATCACGTCGTCCTTACCGCGCACGATGATGATGGAGGTGTTGAGGAACCTGAGCTCGCGCGTGAAGAAACTGCCCGACTTCGGGACCTGCTCGACCCGCCCCATGTAGAGCCACGTCTTCTTGAAGACGTGCTCGAGTTCCTTCTGGTAGAAGTCTTCGGAGACGCAGTCCTCCAGCGATACCGGTCCCCGTCCGAGTTCGGGATACGCATCGGTCCAATGTCCGCTTGCGGGTTTGGTCACCAGGCTGTCGCGACTCATGAGGGCCTCCTCAGCGCCGACGCTAACAGCCGGTGATTCCGCCGAAACAGACCAAAATCCGCAACACCCTGTTGCATATTTGGAACAGTGAGTGAGGAGGGGACACATGGAACAGAATCTCCCTTTCGACCTCGATGCGTTGCTGGTGTTCGGCAAGGTGGTGGAGAATCGCAGCCTGTCGAAGGCGGCCGCGCTGCTCGGCATGCCGAAGTCGACCGTCAGCCGCAAACTCAGCAAGCTGGAGTCCGACCTGGGTATCAAGCTGCTGCGCAAGAACACCCACCAGTTGACCGTCACCGACCTCGGCGAGAAGGTCTACCGCCACGCGGTCAACATCCTGACCGAAGCCAACGGCGTACGCGCCCTCGTCGAGGGCAGCAGACAGGAACCCCGGGGAGAGTTGCGGGTGGCCATCCCCGTCTTCCTCGGCATCGATTACGCCTCGCGGGTGGGCGCCGCCTTCCTGCAGCACTACCCGCACTCGCGACTGGACATCCGGCTGGTGGACAGCATGATGGACCCCGTTCGGGACGGCTTCGACGTGGTGTTCGGAACCGGGCCGTTGCAGGATTCGACACTGATCGCCCGCAAGGTCTTCAGCCTCGAGCTTTTCCTGTGCGCCTCAGCCGACTTCGTCGGGCAGCTGGCCGAGCCGGTGACCGAGCCCGCGCAGCTCGGCGAGCTGCCCTTCATCGACTTCGGATTCGGCGGCCCGCGCAGGCTCACCCTGGCCCGCGACCAGCACCGGCACGAGCTGGCGCCTCGGATCCGGGCCCGGGCGAACAACTTCCAGGTGTGCAAGCAGTACATCCTGCAGGGCCTCGGCATCGGGGTGATGCCCGCCCAGATCATCTGCACGGCCGAGTTGCGCGAGCGCACGATCGTCCCGGTGCTTCCCGAGTGGCATGTCGATGCGCTCGACGTGCACATGATCTATCCGTTCGAATTGTCTTACTCGACGCTGATCAGTGCGTTCTACGAGTGTGCGCGCGAGATCATCGTCGAGAACATCGCGCGGACATAGCTCGGAGACGATTTAGTTAGACGCGCGTCAGCTATATGCATCGAGCAGAACCGTTGATAGAGTCCGGTGATGCCGGACAGTGCCGAGACAGTGGCCGCTGACAGTGGTCAGCGTCGTGCCACATACCAGCGCGCCCGGTCACACGAGACCAAGCGGGCGCTGGTGGCCGCGGCGATGGCGCTGTGGCGGACGAACGGCTACGCGCAGACCACGGTCGCCGACATCTGCCGGGCGGCGGGCGTCTCCCGCGCGTTGTTCTACTTCTACTTCCCGACCAAGGAGGATGTGCTCTTCGAAGTCGGGTTGACCTCGACCCGCACCGCCCGCACGACCGTGCGCCAACTCCTGCGCGGCGATTACGACGTCGAGACCGTCATCGCGCGGGCGCTGCGCAGTCTCCAGCGCTCGATGGCGCGTAATCCCCCCGACCTGATCGTCGAGACGATCCTCGAGGGCTACCGCCACGAACAGCGGATCCTCGCCGGCGCTGACGACGCCCACGAGGACGCCGACATGTTCGGCGAACTCTTCGCCGCCGCACAGGCCGACGGCAAGCTCGCCGCCGACGTCGACGTCATGCACCTGTCGCGGCTGGCGCAGATGCACGTGAGTGAAGGAGTGCGCCACTGGGCCATGGGCGGTTTCGGCGGGCGTTCCTTCGCCGACGTGGTCACCGCCGACATCTCGGCACTGATCGCGGGATTCAACGTCCGCAGCAAGGACCTCAGATTCAACGTCCGCAGCAAGGACCTCACATGAGCCCACCGTTGTCCGCCGCCGACCTCTATCACATCGGCGTGGTCGTCGCCGACGTGGACGCCGCCGCGGCACGGCTCACCGCCGTCGCCGGATACCGGTGGACGAGGCCGATGGAGTACACGGTGCCGGTGGTCACGTCCACGGGCCCGCTCGACGTCCCGTTCCGCATCTCGTTCTCGGTGGAGCCGCCACATCTCGAGCTCGTCCAGGAGGTACCCGGAACTCTGTGGGCGGCCGCGCCCGGCCGCGCCACCCACCACCTCGGGTACTGGGTCGACGATGTCGAGACGACATCGAAGCTGTTGTCGGACTCCGGGTTCGCGTTCGAGGCGGGCCCCGCTGCCGATCAGCCGCCGACCTTCGCCTACCACGTCGACGCGGCCGGTACCCGCGTCGAGATCGTCAACCGCGGCGTGTTCGGAGATTGGACCGCCTTCCTGCAGTCGATGGCCACGTAGACCGCTCAACCAAGAGGAGTCACACAACATGGCATGGGATTTCGAGACCGACGCCGAGTACCAGAAGGTCCTCGACTGGGCCGACGACTTCGTGCGCAACGAGGTCGAACCACTCGACCTGGTCTGGCCACACCAGCAGTTCGTCCCGCTCGACGGTGAACGCCGACGGGCCATCGACCCGCTCAAGGAGGAGGTGCGGCGCCAGGGCCTGTGGGCCACCCACCTGGGACCGGACCTGGGCGGCCAGGGCTACGGCCAACTCAAGCTCGCGCTGCTCAACGAGATCCTCGGGCGCTCGCAGTGGGCGCCGATCGTGTTCGGCTGCCAGGCGCCCGACACCGGCAACGCCGAGATCATCGCCCACTACGGCACCGACGAGCAGAAGCAGCGCTACCTGCGCCCGCTGCTCGACGGTGAGTTGTTCTCCTGCTATTCGATGACCGAACCGCACGCCGGGGCCGACCCGACGCTGTTCACCACCCGGGCGGTCCGCGACGGTGACGACTGGGTGATCACCGGCCAGAAGTTCTTCTCGTCCAACGCCGCGACGGCCGCATTCCTGATCGTCATGGTGGTCACCAACCCCGATGTCAGCCCGTACCAGGGCATGTCGATGTTCCTGGTGCCCACCGACACCCCAGGGGTGAACATCGTGCGCAACATCGGCCTCTACGGTGAGCGCGAGGGCCAGGGCAGCCATGCGCTGATCCACTACGACAACGTCCGTGTTCCGGCCGACGCCCTGCTCGGCGGCGAGGGCCAGGCGTTCGCGATCGCCCAGACGCGGTTGGGCGGGGGCCGCATCCACCACGCGATGCGCACGATCGGGTTGTCCCGCAAGGCACTCGACATGATGTGCGAACGCGCCCTCAGCCGCCAGACACAGGGCAGCCGGTTGTCCGACAAACAGTTCGTCCAGGGCTACATCGCCGACTCCTACGCCCAGCTGCTCCAGTTCCGGCTGATGGTGCTCTACACGGCGTGGGAGATCGACAAGTACAACGACTACAAGAAGGTGCGCAAGGACATCGCCGCGGTGAAGGTGGTGATGCCGACCGTGCTGCACGACATCGCGTGGCGGGCAATGCAGGTACACGGCGCGCTCGGGGTCACCAACGAGATGCCGTTCCTCGGCATGGTCACCGGCGCGGCGGTCATGGGTCTCGCCGACGGGCCCACCGAGGTGCACAAGACCACGGTGGCCAAACAGGTGCTGCGCGATCACCAGCCGACCACCGACACCTGGCCCACCGAGTGGATTCCGCGCAAACGCGAAGCGGCACAGCAGAAGTACGCCCAGTACCTCGAGCATCAGGTCGGCAACCTGTGAGCGAGATCGACGCCACCCGCCTCGCGGCATGGATGGACGAGGCCGCGTTGCCCGGTAAGGGAGAAGCGCTCGAGACCCGGTTCCTCTCCGGCGGCACCCAGAACGTCATCTACGAGATCAGCCGCGGCGAACACCGATGCGTGCTGCGGATGCCGCCGCCCGGCGCACCGCCGGACCGGGACAGGGGAATCCTTCGCGAGTGGCGGATCATCGAGGCGCTCGACGGCACCGACGTCCCGCACACCGCCGCGGTGGGCGTGTGTGACGACCCCGACGTGCTCGGCAGGCCGTTCTACCTCATGGGGTTCGTCGACGGGTGGTCCCCGATGGACACCCACGGGCGGTGGCCGGAGCCCTTCGACAGCGACATCTCGGTCCGCCCGGGCCTGAGCTACCAACTGGCCGAGGGCATCGCGCTGCTGTCGAAGGTCGACTGGCGCGCGAGGGGGTTGGCCGACCTGGGCCGGCCCGAAGGGTTTCACGAGCGGCAGGTGGACCGGTGGATCGGGTTCCTGGACCGGATCAGACGACGTGACCTGCCGGGCCTGGACGCGGCGACCGCCTGGCTGCGCGCCCACAAACCGCTCGACTTCATCCCCGGCCTCATGCACGGGGACTATCAGTTCGCCAACGTCATGTACCGCCATGGCGCCCCCGCTCGGCTCGCGGCGATCGTCGACTGGGAGATGGGCACCGTCGGCGATCCGAAACTGGACCTGGGCTGGATGGTGCAGAGCTGGCCCGCCGACAGCGATGCGCCGGAGGAGGGTGAGATGACCTACGTGGACATGCGCGGGATGCCGTCGCGCGACGACGTCGTGGCCCACTACGCCGAGGTGTCCGGGCGTCAGGTCGACGATCTGGACTACTACCTCGTGCTGGCCAAGTGGAAACTGGCGATCGTCCTGGAGCAGGGCTTCCAGCGCGCCGGGGACGACGAGAAGTTGCTGGCCTTCGGACCGGTGGTGACCGACCTGATGGCCTCGGCCGCCGACCTCGCCGAATCCAGCGACTACCGGTGAGGGCCGCGGTCTGCGCGGCGCACGGTCCCCCGGAGGGGGTGCGGATCGAGGAGTTGCCGTCACCGGCGCCGGGCCCGGGTGAGGTGCTCGTGCGGGTCGGCGCGGCGGCGGTGAACTTCCCCGACGTCCTGTTGATCGCGGGCCGCTATCAGGTCAGTGTGCCCACGCCGTTCGTGCCGGGCAGTGAGTTCGCCGGCACCGTCGTCGGCGTGGGCCCGCAGACCGAGGGATTCGTAGTCGGCGACCGGGTGACGGGGACGGGGATGCACGGCGCGTTCGCCGAAGAGGTGGCGGTCGCCGCCTCCGGCCTGGCCCCGATACCCGACGGTGTCGACGACCGGACGGCGGCCGCCTCCGGGGTCGCCCACCGCACGGCGTACCACACGCTGCGGTCGGTGGCGCGCGTCGAGCCCGGCGACGAGGTGGTCGTGCTCGGCGCAGGCGGCGGCGTGGGCCTGGCCTCGGTGCAGCTCGCGGCGCACCTGGGCGCCCGGGTCACCGCGGTGGCCTCGTCGGACGAGAAACTCGAGGCGGCGGCGCATCACGGTGCGAGCCGGGTGATCAACCACCGGTGCGGCCCGCTGCGGGACGCCCTGCGCGAAGCGGTGCCCGACGGTGCGGCTGCGGTGGTCGACCCGGTCGGCGGCGATCTGTCCGAGCCCGCGCTGCGCTCACTGCGCCGGGGTGGGCGGTTCGTCACCGTCGGCTTCGCCTCGGGCGCGATCCCCCGGATCCCGCTGAACCTCGTGCTGATCAAGGGCGTCACGGTCCAGGGTTTCCAGTTCGCCGACATCCCCGCGGCCGAGTTCGAGCGCAACGAGCGGGAATTACGAGAACTGCTCGCCGACAACACGATCCGTCCGCACATCGGTGCGCTCTACGCACTCGAGGACGTCACCGCCGCGCTGCGGCAGGTGGCCGACGGACGCGCCGTCGGGAAGGTGGTGGTCGACCTCTCCGGTCGACCCGCTTAGCTGGCGGGAATCAGGTCGGCGGCCACCGACGGGCGGGCCATCATGCCGCAGCGGAAGGTCTCGGTGTGACCGACGAAGTCGGCCTCGATGTCGTTGACCGCAGCGAGCGCCTGCGCCTTGAAAGCGCGTGCGGCCGCGCTCAATTCGTGGCGGACCGCGTCCACGTCGTCGTCCAGGTCGGCCGGACAGCGCTCCCCCCACAGCGTCACCTCGGTGTGGCCGTGGTCGAGGGCGATCCGCACGTGTTGACGGACCCGCTCATCGCAGTCGATGAGGTCGGCGGCCACCGCGACGGTCTGCGGGTGCGGGCGCTCGGACCACGCCTCGAGCACCGGCTGCAGCGGCAGGACGGTGGCGCCCAGGATCTCCAGCGGTCGCGCGTCCTCGTCCACGTCGTCGACCAGCACGGTGACATCCCAGCCGGCCATCGACCGGTCGTAGAGCCATCCGCCGGCGAATCGCACGGCGTCCCGCACATTCGGAGAGACGATGTCGAGGCGGTAGCGCATGTCGAACTGTTCGGTCATCTGGTGATCTCCTCGTGCGGCGTCGGAACGGGGCTGAAGTCGCGGGCCAACATCTCGGCGTAATCCTTGAACACCTCGGTCAGCGGGATCGACGGGTCGAGCAACCATGACGTCTCCATTCCGTTGACGAAGGCGAGAATCTCCACGGCCTTGGTGGCCGCGTTGAGGTCTTGGCGGTAGCGACCGGCGCTCTGTTCGCGCCGGATGATGCTGGTGACTATCGACACCGCGGCCCGCTGGCGGTCGAGCAGCCGGTCGTGCAGCGGGGCGTCGGGGGCGATGTTCTCGACGAGCAGGACGGTGAAGGTGCCGACCAGTTCGGGCGCCCGCTGGAACCGCTCGGCCACCCGGGCGATCTGCACGAACAGATCGCCGGTGCGGTCGGCGTGCGTGTCGTCGTCCATGTCGCGGGCGTCGAGCACCGCGTTGAGCAACTGCTCCTTGGACTCGAAGTGGTGCAGCAGCCCGGCCGGGGTGACACCGGCCTCCCTGGCGATCTGGGCGAGCGACGTGTTGCGCCACCCGTTGCGTGCCAGCAGCCGCTCGGCGACCGCGAGTATCCGCTGACGGCGGTCCTCACCCTTTGCCAGCAACGTGGCGTAGGGCCTCGAAGACTGCAGCGCGGACACCTGACTCCCTCGGTCGAACCAACCTAGTGAACACACAGTAGGTAGGTTTTTCCGATGTGACAAGGGTCTCACGGAAAATGGGTTTGGACCGACGTCACACTGCTGGTCAGGCGCTCAGCAGAGTGCTTAAAGACCGAGCGATTTGGCGATGATGACCTTCATGACCTCACTCGTGCCGGCGTAGATCCGCGCCACCCGAGCGTCGTTGTACAGCCGGGCGATCGGATACTCCATCATGTACCCGTAGCCGCCGAACAGTTGCAGGCAGCGGTCGACGGCGCGGGCCTGCATCTCGGTGCAGAAGAGCTTCACGCGGGCGGCGTCCTCGCGCGACAGCACACCGTCGACGTGGTCGAGCACGGCCCGGTCGAGCATCGCCTGGGCGGCCTCGATCTCGGTGGACACCGCCGCCAGCTCGAACTTCGTGTTCTGGAACGACGCCACAGGAGTGCCGAACGCCTTGCGGTCCTTCACGTAGTCGATCGTCGCGTGCAGCGCCGAGCGGGCCTGGGCCACCGAGCCCACCGCCACGGTCAGCCGCTCCTGTGCGAGGTTGTGGCCGAGGTAGCTGAACGCCTCGCCCTCCTCCCCCAGCAGGTTCGCCGCGGGCACGCGGACGTCGGTGAACGACAGTTCGGCCGTGTCCTGGACCTTGCAGCCCATCTTCTCGAGCTCCCGGCCACGCTCGAACCCGGGCATGCCGTCCTCGACGACGATCAGCGACAGACCTCGGCGACGGTTCTCCGGATCGGTCGAGGTACGCGCCACGACCACGACAAGATCCGCCTGGATGCCGCCGGTGATGAAGGTCTTCGCGCCGTTGACGATGTAGTGGTCCCCGTCGCGCACCGCGGTCGTGCGCACCCCGGCCAGATCGGATCCGGTCCCCGGTTCGGTCATCGCGACCGCGGTCAGCAGCGTGCCCGCCGCGAGCCCGGGGAACCACCGCTTGCGCTGCTCGTCGTTCGCGTAGTGCAGGAAGTACGGCAGGATCACCTCGAGCTGGGTGCGCACGGTCGACAGCGTCACCAGCGCGCGGGCGGCCTCCTCCTGCAGGACCACGTTGTAGCGGTAGTCGTCGATCCCCGCTCCCCCGTACTCCTCGGGGATGGCCATGCCGAGCATGCCGAGCGCGCCCATCTGCTTGAAGACGTCGCGGGGCATCCGGCCGGCTTTCTCCCACTCCGGGTACTGGGGTACGACCTCCTTCTCGACGAAGTCACGGGCGAGTTGCCGAAAGGCGTCGTGGTCGTCGGTGAACAGGTCTCGGCGCACGGTGGTCCTCCTGGGCTAGGCGATGAGTTCGACGAGGGTCGCGTTGGCGGTGCCGCCGCCCTCGCACATGGTCTGCAGTCCGTACCGGATGCCGTTGTCGCGCATGTGATGCACCATCCGGGTCATGAGCACCGCGCCGGAGGCGCCGAGCGGGTGGCCGAGCGCGATGGCGCCGCCCAGCGGGTTGAGCCGCTCCTCGGCCGCGCCGGTCTCGGCGAGCCAGGCCAGCGGCACCGGCGCGAACGCCTCGTTGACCTCGAACACGCCGATCTCGTCGATACCGACGCCGGCCTTGTGCAGCACCTTCTCCGTGGCCGGGATGGGGCCGGTGAGCATCAGCACCGGATCGGCACCGGCCACCGCGCCGGCGCGGTAGCGCACGATCGGCGTCAGACCCAGCTGCACGGCGTTCTCCGCCGTCATCACCAGCAGGGCCGCCGCCCCATCGGAGATCTGCGAGGAGTTACCCGCGTGGATCACGCCGTCGTCGCGGAACGCCGGCTTCAACCCGGCCAGCTTCTCCACCGACGTGCCGCGCCGCACACCTTCGTCGGCAACCACCGGGGCGGGGTCCGCCCCGGTGAACACCGGCACGATCTGCGCTTCGAAAGCCTTGTCGTCCTGCGCTTTTGCGGCCAGCTCGTGGGACCGTACGGAGTACTCGTCGAGGCGGGTGCGCGAGAACTCCCACTTCTCGGCGATCAACTCGGCCGAGATGCCCTGGTTGAATTCGAAGTCGGGGTAGCGCGCGAGCACCTTCGGCCCGTACGGCATGCCGGTGGCGCGCGCCGACCCCAGCGGCACCCGGCTCATCACCTCCACACCGCCCGCGACGACGATGTCCTGCTGACCCGACATCACGGCGTGGACGGCGAAGTCCAGCGCCTGCTGACTGGAACCGCAGGCCCGGTTCACGGTGGTGCCCGGGATGTGTTCGGGCCAGCCGGCGGCGAGCACGGCGAACCGGCCGATGTTGCTGGACTGGTCGCCGACCTGCGAGACACAACCCCAGATGACGTCGTCGACCACATCGGGCTCGATCCCGGCCCGCAGGACCAGTTCGTTGAGGACGACGGCGGACAGGTCCGCGGCGTGCATCTCGGACAGGCCGCCGTTGCGCTTGCCGACCGGCGTCCGGACGGCTTCGACGATGACGGTTTCGCGCATGGGTGCTCCTGAGTGGTCTGTGCGTGTCGACCGGGGGTGTCGACTACGGGGCGTGCCGGTTACGCATACGCCGGACCGACCGCGCCCTGCTCCCGCAGCGCGGCGATGTCGTCGGCGGACAGGCCCAGCCCGCCCAGTATCGCGTCCGTGTGCTGACCGAGTCCGGGCACCGCCCCCATGGGCTGCTCGAACCCCTCGATCACCGGCGGCGGCAGCAGCGCGGAGATCTCGCCGCCCGGCGTCTCGACCGGCCGCCAGCGGTCCCGGGCGCTCAGATGGGGATGGCCGACGACCTCACTGGGCAGGTTGTAGCGGGAGTTGCCGATACCGGCGTCGTCGGCCTTCTTCTGGATGTGGGCGAGATCGTTTTGCGCACACCAGGATCCGATCGCCTCGTTGAGGATGTCGCGGTGTGCACACCGGTCGGAGTTGCTCGCGAACGTCGGATCGTCGGCCAGGTCCTGACGCTCGATGATCTCCCGCGCCAACCGTTGCCACTCCCGGTCGTTGGTGGTGCCCAGCACGACGGTCTGCCCGTCGCGGGTGGGGTAGGCGCCGTACGGCGCGACCGCCGGTGAGCTCATCCCCAGCGGTTGCTGGTCGATCCCGGAGTGCTGCGTGTAGGTCAGCTGGTAGCCCATGATGTCGGTCATCGTGTCGAACAGGCTGACCGCCACGGCCGGGGCCGGTTCGGCGCCGTCCCCCTTGCGCGCGTAGAGCAGCGCCAGGATCGACAGCGCGGCGTAGAGCCCCGTCGAGATGTCGGCGACGGGCGGACCGGGTTTGGCGGGCATACCGGGGTAGCCGGTGACCGCGCAGGCGCCGGATTCGGCCTGGATCAGCAGATCGTAGGCGCGCTTGTGCGAGATCGGCCCGCCGGCGCCGTAGCCGTCGATCTCGACCGGGATCACCTGCGGGTGCCGCTCTTTGAGGCCGGCGGCCCCGATGCCCATCCGCGCCATCGCGCCGGGCGCGAGGTTGGACACCAGCACGTCGGCGCCGTCGAGCAAGCGGTGCAAGACGTCCATGCCCGCGGGTGACTTCAGGTCGAGACTGAGCGACTCCTTGCCCCGGTTGGCCCACACGAAGTGGGCGGCCTGCCCGCGGACCACGTCGTCGTAGTGGCGGGCGAAGTCGCCGCCATTGGGATTCTCGACCTTGATCACCCGCGCGCCGAAGTCGGCGAGCACCCGCGTGCACATCGGCGCGGACACCGCCTGTTCCAGTGTCACGACGGTGATACCGGCCAGCGGTGCGTCGGAATGCATCACATCACCATGCCACCATCGACCGGCAGCACCTGACCGGTGATGTACGACGCGGCGTCCGACGCCATGAACACGAACGCCCCGGCGACCTCTTCGGGTCCGGCCCAGCGCTTGAGCGGGATACGGTTCATCATGTTGGCCGCGAACTTCTCGTTGGTCCGGATCGTCTCGGTCATCGGCGTCGCGGCGAGCGGCGCAAGGGCGTTGACCATGATGTTCTTCGTGGCCAGTTCGCGGGCCAGCGATTTGGTGAACCCGATGATGCCGGCCTTGGCCGCCGAATAGTTGACCTGACCGAGCGTTCCGGTCAGGCCCGCCGCCGACGTCACGTTGATGACACGTCCGGTGCCGTCGGTCGGCAGGTACGGCAGGGCGGCCTGCGTGCAGTGGAACGTGCCCATGACGTGTACGTCGAAGGTCAGCCGGAACGCCTCCTCGGTCAGTTTCGGGAACATCGCCGGGGCGGTGACCCCCGCGTTGTTGACCAGGATGTGCAGCGATCCGCCGCCGAGCCCCGCGGCCTGCGATGCGGCGGCGTCGGCGGCGCCGCGGTCGGCGACGTCGAGCGCGCACGAATCGGCCTTACCGCCCTCGGCGCGGATGCGCTCGGCCACCGCGGCCGCGGCGTCCCCGTCGATGTCGGTGACCAGCACCGCCGCCCCGGCCTGGGCCAGGGCCGCGGCGACGGCGGCGCCGATCCCGCCGCCCGCGCCCGCACCGGTCACCATCGCGGCACGTCCGGTGAGGTCGAAGTATCCGTGTGTCATGTCAGTAGCTCCTGGGCAGGCCGAGGACGTGGGAACCGAGGAAGTTGAGGATCATCTCCTGGCTGACCGGCGCGATCTTCATCAAGCGGGCCTCGCGGAAGAAGCGGGCGACGTGGTACTCCTCGGCGTAGCCCATCCCGCCGTGGGTCTGCAGCGCCCGGTCGGCGGCGGTGAAACCGGCGTCGGCACACAGGTACTTGGCCGTATTCGCTTCGCGCCCACACGATTTGCCGTTGTCGTAGAGCCAGGTGGCCTTGCGCAGCATCAGCTCGGCGGCGTCCAGGCGCGCCAGCGAGTCCGCCAGCGGGAACTGGATCCCCTGGTTCATCCCGATCGGGCGGTCGAAGACGTGCCGGTCGGTTGCGTAGCGCACCGCCTTGTCGAGCGCCACGCGCCCGATACCGAGCGCCTCGGCGGCGATGAGCATGCGTTCGGGGTTGAGCCCGTCGAGGATGTAGAAGAACCCCTTGCCCTCCTCGCCGACGCGGTCCTCGACCGGGATGCGCAGGTCGTCGATGAACAGTTCGTTCGAGCTGACCGCGTTGCGGCCCATCTTCGGGATCGGGCGGATGTCGACGTGCGCGCGGTCGAGGTCGGTCATGAACAGCGTCATACCGTCGGTCTTCTTGGTGACCTCGTCGTACGGGGTGGTGCGGGTCAGCAGCAGGATCTTCTCCGACTCCAGCGCCTTGGAGATCCACACCTTCCTGCCGTTGACCACATAGCTGTCGCCGTCGCGCCTGGCGAAGGTGGTGATGCGCGAGGTATCCAGTCCCGCACCGGGTTCGGTGACACCGAAACACACGTGCAGATCGCCGCCGGCGATGCGCGGCAGCGTGCGGGCCTTGAGCTCGTCGGAGCCGTGTTTGACCACCGGGTGCATACCGAAGATCGACATGTGGATCGAGCTGGCCGCGTTCATCCCGCCGCCGGACCGTGCCACCGCCTCGGCGAGCAATGTGGCCTCGGTGATACCGAGACCGTGGCCGCCGTACTCCTCGGGGATCGTCATCCCGAGCCACCCGCCGCCGGCGATGGCGTCGTAGAACTCGGTGGGGAACTCGTGGTTGGAGTCCTTCTCCATCCAGTACTGGTCGTCGAACCTCGCGGCGAGCTCACTGACCGATTTGTAGATCAGCTGCTGGTCTTCGGTCAGTTCGAAATTCATGCCGCCCGACACGTGGTTCTCCTCTTTCGTCGCAAATGTGCTGTCGCACATGGCTCACCGGTGCGACCATCGTCGGCCGCACCGGTGAATCCGCCCGTTCGTCAGTCGCGGGCGCCGGTGACCGCCTTGGCGTTGGCCTGGAAGTCGGCGAAGCTCGATCCGCTCCTGTCCTTGTGGGCGCTCAGGGCCCGGATCGACACGTCGTGGCCTTCGGCGGACTTCCGCAGCGCACCGACCGTGGCCTGCTCCTTCGGGATGTGCTTGAAGGGTTCGAAGTGGTACCACCGCATGGCGTTCTCGTGGGTGATCTTGTTGATCTCCTCGTCGGACACCTCGTAGGTCTCGAAGACGGCCATCAACTCCTCCGGCGCACCCGGCCACATGGAGTCGCTGTGCGGGTAGTCCATCTCCCAACAGATGTTGTCGACGCCGATCATGTGCCGGTTCTTGACCCCGACCGGGTCGGAGATGAAGCAGGTCAGGAAGTGCTCCCGGAAAACCTCCGAGGGCTTCTTGTCGCCGAAGTTCTGGTGCGTCCACGTCGAATGCATCTCGTAGGTGCGGTCCACCCGGTCCAGGAAGTACGGAATCCACCCGGTGCCGCCCTCGCTCAGCGCGATCTTCAGACTCGGGTAGGCCTTGATCGGCGCGGACCACAGCAGATCCGCCGCGGCCTGCACGATGTTCATCGGCTGCAGCGTGATCATCACGTCCATCGGCGCGTCCGGTGCGGTGATCGCCAGCTTGCCCGAGGAACCGATGTGCACGTTCATGATCGTCTCGGTGTCGACGAGGGCGTCCCACATCGGCTTCCAGTGCTCGAGGTCGTGGAAGGACGGGTAGCCCAGCGTCGAGGGGTTCTCGGTGAACGTCAGCGAGTGGACGCCCTTCTCCGCCACCCGCCGGATTTCCTTGGCGCACAATTCGGGATCCCAGATCGCCGGGATCGCCATCGGGATGAAGCGGCCGGGGTTGCTGCCGCACCACTCGTCGATGTGCCAGTCGTTGTAGGCCTGCACCAGCGCCAGCGAGAAGTCCGGATCCTCGGTGGCGAACAGTCGCGCGGCGAAGCCGGGGAACGACGGGAAGTTCATCGTGGCCAGCACGCCGCCGGCGTTCATGTCCTTGACGCGCTCATTCGGGTCGTAGCAGCCCTTGCGGATCTCGTCGAGGCCCTGCGGTTCGAGGCCGTACTCCTCCTTCGGCCGGCCGGCGACCGCGTTCAGCGCGACGTTGGGGATGACGGTGTCACGGAACTGCCAGGTGTCGGAGCCGTCCGGGTTGTGCACCAGCCGGGGCGCGTCGTTGATGTACTTCTCCGGCAGGTGGTTCTTGAACATGTTCGGCGGTTCGATGATGTGATCGTCCACGCTGATCAGAATCATGTCGTCGTGCTTCACGGCTCTAGTCCTTCCGTCGAGCGGCTGCGTGCTCCGGCGAGGTTCTCCCACTCAGAAAACTATCTTCTCACTACGGGAGAATCAATGTCGGTGAACAATTGACGCAGTTTGCGCGCCATGCCGCCGACCGGGACGTCCCGGTGCGCTCATGCCCGCGTGTTGACCATCATGCACCTTTGTGGAAACCTGTTAGTCAGAAATGAGAACCTGATTCTCGCCCTTGAGAGGAGACGCCTGTGCGCCTGGCCCCGCTGCCGGCGGATGAGTGGGATGACGACGTGCGGCGCGCACTGTCGGTGATGCTCCCCGAAGAGCGCCTCACCCCGGAGGGAGCAGGGAACCTGCTCGCCACGCTCGCCCATCACCCGAGCCTCACGCGCGCATTCCTGCGCTTCAACGTCCACCTGCTGTTCCGCTCGACGCTTCCGGAGCGACTGCGCGAACTCGCGATCCTGCGCGTCGCGCATCTGCTCGGCTCGGAATACGAGTGGCGACATCACGTCTCGATGGGCCGCCAGGTCGGGCTGAGCGACGCGGCCATCGAAGGCGCCGCCCGCGGTGAGGGTGGCGACGAGCTCGACCAGTCGGTCCTCGACGCGGTCGATCAGCTGCAGGAGAAGGCGAACATCTCCGATCACACGTGGGCCGCACTCAGCGCCCACCTCGACGAGCGTCAGCGCATGGACCTCGTCTTCACCATCGGCTGCTATGGCGCACTGGCCATGGCCATCAACACATTCGGCGTAGAACCCGACCAGGAGAGGTAACGAACCGTGGCACATTTCCCCAAACCGGCCGCCGGTAGCTGGACCGAGAACTGGCCGGAACTCGGCACGGCGCCGGTCAACTACGAGGACTCGATCAACCCCGATCACTGGCTGCTCGAACAGCAGGCAATCTTCCGGAAGACCTGGCTCAAGGTCGGCCGCGTGGAGCAGACGCCCAAGAAGGGCAGCTACTTCACCCGCGAGATGCCCTCGGTGGGCCCCGGCACATCCATCGTCATCGTCAACGACGGTGACCAGGTCCGCGCGTTCTACAACCTGTGCCGCCACCGCGGCAACAAGCTGGTGTGGAGCGACTACCCCGGCGAAGAGGTCTCCGGCAGCTGCCGTCAGTTCGTCTGCAAGTACCACGCCTGGCGCTACAGCCTCAAGGGTGACCTGACGTTCGTGCAGCAGGAGCAGGAGTTCTTCGACCTCGACAAGCAGGACTACCCGCTCAAGCCGGTGCGCTGCGAGGTGTGGGAGGGCTTCATCTTCGTCAACTTCGACGACGACGCGGTCTCGCTCGAGGAGTACCTGGGCGAATTCGGCCAGGGTTTGAAGGGCTATCCGTTCCACGAGATGACCGAGCACTACAGCTATCGCTCGGAGGTCAGGTCGAACTGGAAGCTGTTCATCGACGCGTTCGTCGAGTTCTACCACGCACCGATCCTGCACATGAAGCAGGCGGAGAAGGAGGAGGCCGAGAAGCTGGCCAAGTTCGGCTTCGAGGCGCTGCACTACGACATCAAGGGCGATCACTCGATGATCTCGTCCTGGGGCGGCATGAGCCCGCCGAAGGACCTGAAGATGGTCAAGCCCATCGAGCGGATCCTGCACAGCGGCCTGTTCGGACCCTGGGACCGACCGGACATCAAGGGCATCCTGCCCGACGAGCTGCCGCCGGCCATCAACCCCGGGCGCCACAAGACCTGGGGCCAGGACTCGTTCGAGTTCTTCCCGAACTTCACCCTGCTGTTCTGGGTGCCGGGCTGGTATCTGACGTACAACTACTGGCCGACCGGTGTGGACACCCACATCTTCGAGGCCGATCTGTACTTCGTGCCGCCGAAGAACCTGCGCGAACGGCTCTCCCAGGAACTGGCCGCGGTGACGTTCAAGGAGTACGCGTTCCAGGACGCGAACACGCTGGAAGCCACGCAGACCCAGATCGGCACCCGCGCCGTACTCGACTTCCCGCTGTGCGACCAGGAGATCCTGCTGCGGCACCTGCACCACACGGCGCACAAGTACGTGGACCGGTACAAGGCGTCTCTCGCGGGCGGCAACGGCAACGGGTCCACGAACGGCAAGCACGCCGCCACCACCGAGGACGAGAAGGAATCCGCACATGCCTAAGCTGCCTGAGGAATTCGCCGATCTGGAGCGGTTCGCCGACTGGTGCCTTCCCACCGAGGAGGAGCGCTACCAGAAGCGCCTCAACTCGACCATGGCGGAGATGCAGGAACTCTACGACGCCGGCATGGCGCGACTCGAGGACATCATGGTCTACGTCGACGCGCGATTCCCGCTCAAGGGCATGCCCGACGACGCGAAGGCGCTTGTGCACCTGGGTCAGTCGATCGTGATGGTGAGCTTCCCCGTCGAGGTGTGGAAGCAACCGCGCGTGCTCGACAGCGGCGCGGCCTACATCCACCTCATCAAGGAGCCGGTGGTCTGACGGTGGGTGACGGATCGTCGAGACTACGGTTCTTGAGGAATATCACCGAAAATCCGTCAACAACCGTAGTGTCGGCGCGAACATGCTGACACTGAAGGCGGCCGGATACGTCGACGTCGACGCCGGGGAGATCGTCCGCCCCGGCATCGTCCGAATCGACGGTGACCGGATCGTCTCGGTCGGCGACGCGCCGGGCGACGGCGACGAGGTGATCGACCTCGGCGACTCGATTCTGCTGCCCGGCCTGATGGACATGGAGGTCAACCTCCTGATGGGCGGGCGCGGCGAGAACCCGGGCCTGTCCCAGGTGCAGGACGACCCCCCGACCCGGGTGCTGCGCGCGGTGGGCAACGCGCGCCGCACCCTGCGCGCCGGGTTCACGACGGTGCGCAACCTGGGTCTGTTCGTCAAGACCGGCGGCTACCTGCTCGACGTCGCGCTCGGCAAGGCGATCGACGCCGGCTGGATCGACGGGCCCCGCGTCATCCCGGCGGGGCATGCGATCACGCCGACCGGCGGGCACCTGGACCCCACGATGTTCGCGGCGTTCATGCCCGGCGCGCTGGAGTTGACGGTCGAGGAGGGCATCGCCAACGGCGTCGACGAGATCCGCAAGGCGGTGCGCTACCAGATCAAACACGGCGCCCAGCTGATCAAGGTGTGCGTCTCCGGCGGTGTCATGTCGCTGACGGGTGAAGCCGGGGCGCAACACTATTCGGACGAGGAACTGCGCGTCATCGTCGACGAGGCGCACCGGCGCGGGCTGCGGGTGGCCGCCCACACCCACGGCGCCGAGGCGGTCAAACACGCGGTGGCATGCGGTATCGACTGCATCGAACACGGCTTCCTGATGGACGACGAGGCCATCCAGATGCTGGTCGACAACGACCGCTTCCTGGTGACGACCCGGCGGCTGGCCGAGTACATGGACGTGTCCAAGGCGCCGCCGGAGTTGCAGGCCAAGGCGGCCGAGATGTTCCCGAAGGCCCGCACGTCGATCAAGGCTGCGTACGAGGCCGGGGTGAAGATCGCCGTCGGCACCGACGCACCGGCGATCCCGCACGGCAAGAACGCCGACGAACTCGTCACCCTCGTCGATTGGGGTATGCCCCCGGCTGCGGTGCTGCGGGCCGCTACCGTGGTGGCCGCCGACCTGATCGACGTCACCGACCGCGGCCGCCTGGCCGAGGGACTGCTCGCCGACATCATCGCCGTGCCGGGAGATCCGTTGTCCGACATCGCCGTCACCCGGAACGTGAACTTCGTCATGAAAGGCGGAAAGGTCTTCAAGAATGACAGTGCCCATTAGCGAATCGCGTCTCGCCGACCACGTCGAGATCCAGCAGTTGCTGGCCAAGTACGCCGTCACGATCACCCAGGGTGACATCGACGGGCTGATCTCGGTGTTCACCCCCGACGGCACCTACAGCGCGTTCGGCTCCACCTACACGCTGGCCCGCTTTCCCGAACTCGTCGACGCCGCCCCCAAGGGTCTGTTCATGACCGGCACGTCGCTGGTCACCCTCGACCCCGACGACCCCGACAAGGCCACCGGCACACAGCCGTTGTGCTTCATCGAGCACTCCAAACACGACATGCGCATCGGGTACTACAACGACACCTATGTGCGCACCGACGGGGGCTGGCGACTGCGTACCCGGGCCATGACCTTCATCCGGCGCAACGGCGACCACGACTCCGGTCGCCCCCACGCGATCGGAAGGCCCGAGGCCGGATGACCGACCTGCTGGAGCCGGCCGCGTTCCGCTCGGCGCTTCGAAGCTGGCTCGACGAGAACGACCTCACACCCACGGACGACCACTCCCTGGAGGGGCACATCCGCCAGTTCGCCCGGGTGCAGCGGGCGCTCTACGACGCGGGCTGGATGCGGTACGGCTGGCCGGAGAGCGCGGGCGGACTCGGCGGCCCGGCGATCCTGCGGGCCATCGTCGGCGAAGAGGTGGTGGGCCGCAGACTGGCCGAACCGGGGCCGTACTCGATGCTCGAGGTGCTGGCGCCGACGATGATCGACTACGCGTCGGCCGAGTTGGCCGCCGAGATGGTGCCGAAACTGCTCAGCGGCGAAGAACAGTGGTGCCAGGGCTTCTCCGAACCCGGCTCCGGCAGCGACCTGGCGTCGCTGACCACCCGGGCGGTGCAGCAGGGCGACAAGTGGGTCATCAACGGCCAGAAGGTGTGGACCAGCTTCGCGCAGTACTCACACCGGTGCATCCTGCTGACGCGTACGGGAGATGCGAATACGCCCAACCACGAGGCGATCACGGCCTTCTTCGTCGACCTCGACACCCCCGGCATCACGGTGCGGCCGTTGCGGACCATGCACGACGTCGACGAGTTCTGCGAGGTCTACTTCGACGACGTGACCGTCGACGCGAGCCGGATGCTCGGCAAGCCCGGCGACGGCTGGCGGCTGGCGATGGACCTGCTGCCCTACGAACGCTCCACGTGTTTCTGGCAGCGCATCGCCTACCTCTACTCGCGGTTCGACGCGCTCATCGGTGAGGTCAAGCGGATCGGCCAGGCCGTGGACGCGGACATGGGCGACGTGTACCTGGCGCTGCACACCCTGCGCTGCCGTTCCCGCGCCACCCAGCACCGGTTGGCCGACGGCCGGCGGCTCGGGCCGGACACGTCGATCGACAAGGTGCTGCTGGCCGGCGCCGAACAACTCCTCTACGACACCGCGCGTGACCTGCTGCCCGGCGCAGTCGAACTCGACGACACCGAATGGCGCACCGAGTACCTGTACTCACGGGCGGCCACCATCTACGGCGGCACCGCCGAGGTGCAGCGCAACATCATCGCCCGCCGCCTGCTCGACCTCGGGAAGGAGTGATCGTGGACCAGCAGTCACTCGACATGCTCGAAGCGTCACTGCGCAAGACCATGCTGTCGTCGTCGGGCCCCGATCTCGACGCTGCGCTCACCGAACTCGGCTGGGCCGAGATGCTGACCGACATGCCCGAGACGGCGGTGCCGCTGGTGTTCCGGCTGCTCGGTGAAACCGGTTCGCACGCATCGGCTCTCGTGGACGTGGTGTTGCATGCGACCGGGAACACGATCGGCGACACCGTGGAACTGCCCCTGCCGTACGCGGGCAACGCGTGGGTGGTGTGGGACCGGATCGGGACGGCCCCGAACTCGACGCTGGGCGGACTGCCGCTGCGCCGCGAGGAGGAGGGCTATCCGATCCGGGTGGCCGAGGCCCGCCTGGCGGTCGGCTGGTGGCTGGTGGGTTCGGCCAGGGCGATGCTGACGCTGGCCTGCACGCACGCACGCGACCGGGTGCAGTTCGGCAAGCCGATCGCCCAGTTCCAGGCCGTGCGGCACCGGCTGGCCGAGACGCTGGTGGCCATCGAGGGCGCCGAGGCGACGCTGACCCTGCCCGGCTCGGAGAACCCAGACCTGACCGCGCTGCTGGCGAAGGCGGCCGCGGGCAAGGCCGCGCTGACGGCGGCCAGGAACTGCCAGCAGGTGCTCGCCGGCATCGGGTTCACCGAGGAGCACGACCTGCACGTGCACGTGAAGCGGGCGCTGGTGCTCGACGGATTGTTGGGCAGCTCAAAGGAACTCGCGCGCAGGGCCGGCGCGGGTCTGCGGGCGCGCGGCTCGGCACCCCGGCTGGCGAACCTCTAGTCGCCTTTCTCCGCGAGCGTGCGGGTCTGCACACGACGCGCCGCGGATATCGCAGCAGGTTGTGCACGGTCGCGCGTGAGCGACCGTGCACAGCCGCTGATTCATCCACAGCCGGCATCGTCGGGGCTTCCGGAGGTCTGCGGCCGGACTGACGATGGCCAGCATGAACCCCGACCTCCTGCAGATCTTCGAGCGCCAAGGCGGCGTGGCCACCAGCGGTCAAATCCTCAGTCACACATCGCGTTACGAGTTCGACGCGGTGCTCAAGCGCAAGTACGTCGAGCGCATCTGGCACGGCGTCTACTGTCTCGGTGAGCCGACCGACGAGGCACGGCTACGCGGGCTCGACCTGACCAGCGGTGTGACACTGGCGGTGTGCCTGGCGACCGCGGCGGCGCTGTTCGGCTTCGACAACGAGGAGCCCGACGAACTGCACGTGCTCAATCCGCCGGGCCACCAACTGCGTCCCGTCGACGGGTTGGTGGTGCACCGGCGTGACGGCGCCCCGCTGGTGAAGGCCGGTGACCGCTGGGCGACGGCGCCGGCGTGGACAGCGATCGAGGTCGCCCGCGGCCTGCGCCGTCCACGTGCACTGGCCACCCTCGACGCCGCACTGCGCACCGGAGTCGTCAACCGCGGCCAACTGTGGAGCGCCGCGATGGAACAGGCCGGCCGCCGTGGGATCGTCAACGTCCGTAACCTGTTGCCGCTGGCCGACCCGCGCGCGGAATCGCCCATGGAGAGCGAAGCCCGGCTCGCGATGATCGACGGTGATCTGCCGATTCCCGAGCTGCAGTTCGAGATCGTCGACGGTAACGGCGAACTGCGGCGGGTCGACTTCGCGTGGCCGGACCGTCGCGTCGCGGTGGAGTACGACGGGCTCGACTGGCACTGCGGTACGGACGCCATGCGGCGCGATCGTCGCCGTCAGGCCGCGCTGATGGACGTCGGCTGGGTCGTCATCCCGATCGTGTTCGACGACGTCCGCTACCGGGCGAACGAGTTCGTGGCGCGGATCCATGCGCAGCTTCGGCACGCTCGCGCCGCGTGAGCGTGCCGAAGCGGCCGTAGAGCACCCGGTGTGCCGTGCGCGAACACGCACGCTCGCGGTGAAGAGCGGACGCTACTTGACGGTGCTCTTCATCTTGTCGAGATCGACCAGCACCGGCCACCCGCCGACGCTCAGCGCGTTGCCGTGGCCGGTCTGGTGGATGTCGAACACCGACTGGATGGCCGCGTAGAACCCCTGCACGTCAAGGGTCTGGTTGACCGCCCGCTTGGCCTGCCGCAGGGCGAACGGCGGCATCGTGGCGATCTGCTCGGCCAGCGCACGGGTCTCGGTGTCGAGGTCCTCGCGGGGCACGATCCGGTTCACCATCCCGGTGCGCTCGGCTTCCTCGGCAGTCAGCGGACGGCCGGTGAACAGGATCTCCTTGGCCTTGCGCGGGCCCAATTCCCAAGTGTGGCCGTGGTATTCGACACCACCTATACCCATGAGCGCCACCGGGTCGGAGAACAGCGCGTCGTCGGCGGCGATGATCAGATCGCACGGCCAGCACAGCATCAGACCGCCGGAGATGCAGCGGCCCTGCACCGCGGCGATCGAGGGCTTCGGCACGTTGCGCCAGCGCAGCGTGTACTCGAGGTAGCGCTTGGACTCGTGGGCGATGATGAACTCGAGGGTGATCTTGTCCGGCACCGGACCGCCGCCGCGCAGATCGTGACCGGCGGAGAAGTGTTTGCCGTTGGCGCGCAACACGATCACCACCACCTCGGGATCCTCGGCGGCCCGCGTCCACGCCGCGTCGAGTTCGTCGAGCAGTTCGGTGTTCTGCGCGTTGGCGACGTCGGGCCGGTTCAGCGAGATGGTCGCGATCCGGTCGGCGACCTCGTAGTCGATGTACACGTCTCTCCTCTAATTCCTGGGCAACCCGAGCAGTCGCTGGGCGATGATGTTGCGCTGGATCTCCGATGTGCCGCCGGCGATGGTGCCGGCGAAGGTGCGGGTGTAGCGCTCGAACCACCCGCACGAGTAGGCGTCGAGGTTGAGCGGGGTCCACGGCCCGACGGTGGTGGGGTGGGCCAGGCCGTCGACGCCGACGGCCTCCAGTGCGCGTTCGGTGGCCGTCTGTCCGGCCTCGGAGCCGAGCAGCTTGAGCACCGACAGCGCCGCGGCGTCGTCGACTCCCCTGGCCGCCCTCGCGAGCGCGACCGAACCCAGCAGGCGCAGCGCCATCGAGTCCATGACCATCGTCGCGTAGCGGTCGCGGTCCAGCGCGGTGTGCACCGGGAAGTCGTCGACGAGGTCCTGCAGGCGGTCGGCGTAGCTCAGCCACAGCATCGTGCGCTCATGCCCGAGGGACCCGTTGGCCACCCGCCACCCGTCGTTCTCGGGACCGATCAGGTTCTCCGCGGGCACCTCGACGTCGTTGAAGAAGACCTCGTTGAAGTCCAGTTCCCCGGCATCACAGATCGATGCGAACGGCCGGCGGATCACGCCGGGCGAATCGGTGGGGATCATCAGGACGCTGATCCCCCGGTGTTTGGCCGCGTCCGGGTCCGTCCGCACGAACGTGAGGAGGACGTCGGCTTCGCTGGCCCCCGACGTCCACACCTTCTGCCCGTTGACGACGTAGTGCCCGGAGTCCGGTGCGCGCACCGCCCTGGTCCGTAGCGAGGCGAGATCGGACCCGGCGCCCGGTTCGCTCATGCCGAGCGCGGCGGTCATCTCGGCGCGCAGTATCGGCACCGCCCACTTCTGCTGCTGTTCGGGCGTGCCGAAGGAGATCAGCGACGCCGCGATGATCCCCACTCCCTGGGGGTTGAAGCTGTGGTAGATGCGGCGCCGGGACAGTTCCAGCTGATAGGCGTACTGCTGCAGGATGGTGGCGTTGCGGCCGCCGAACTCCGGCGGATGGCCGGGCAGCAGCCAGCCGTTGTCGAACAGCAGGCGTTGCCAGCGGCGCGCCCAGTCGGGCAGGTCCGCCGACGACCGCGGGCGCTGGGTCGCTTCCCCCTCGTCGGGCTGGTTGGCGTCGAGGAACGCCACGAACTCGGCCCGGAAAGCTTCGACGTCGGCGTCGAAAGTCAGTTGCACGGCACTCCCGGGGTCGCTCTCTGGAGAAACGCTTCTCTAATGCGTATTGTGAGAATACTATTCTCGTCATGAGGAAGGCACAATCTCCGACACGTGGGCCGCGAGGGGGGCCAGGACCACAATGCCCAGGCGTTCTCCGGTACAGTTCATCCATGTTCTCCCGAATCGGCCAGGCCACGAGCTGCCGGTGAGTACACCCAGCGAAGAGCCCGCGTGGAAGCAGCGGGCCGTCGAGCGGTCGATCAAGACCGCGAAACTGCGCGCCGCGCAGCGCGTTCAGCGCTTCCTCGACGCCGCTCAGGCGATCATCATCGAGAAGGGCAGCACGGATTTCACCGTGCAGGAGGTCGTCGACCGGTCGCGTCAGTCGCTGCGCAGCTTCTATCTGCAATTCGACGGTAAGCACGAGCTGCTGCTGGCCCTGTTCGAGGACGCGCTGAGCCGGTCGGCCGACCAGATCCGCGCGGCCACCGCCAGCCACACCGATCCGATCGAACGCCTCAAAGTGGCGATTCAGTTGCTTTTCGAGACTTCACGGCCGGATCCCGCCGCCAAACGGCCACTGTTCACCGATTTCGCACCCCGCCTCCTGGTCTCCCATCCGGCCGAGGTGAAGGTGGCGCACGCCCCCCTGCTCGTGCTGCTGGCCGAGCTGATGGAGGAGGCCAGCGCCGCCGGGCAACTGCGCGAGGGCATCAACCCCAAGCGGATGGCCGCGATGACCATGCAGACCGTCATGTTCGTGGCCCAGTCCAGCGGCGGCGCCGACGACGGCTCCATCCACCCGATCACCGCCGACGAGTGCTGGGATTTCGTCGCGCACGGATTCGCCAAGATCTAGCACACCGCCGCCGCACGCAGGCGAACCCAGTTACCTACGGTCGACACCTTCCTCATCGGTGCGGTGGATCGCTCTGCGCATTCTCGCGAAAACGCCGTTCTACTAAGCGGATAGTAGAAATTGCCCGATGTGAGGGCGGCGTTGACACAATTGGGTGCCGGTGGGAAGGTGCTGAGCAGGTGCACAGCGCATGACCGAACGAGGAATCGAGGAACCGATGGCAGGACGGGTAGAAGGCAAAGTCGCATTCATCACGGGTGCGGCCCGCGGGCAGGGCCGCGCGCACGCGGTGCGGCTGGCGCAGGAGGGCGCCGACATCATCGCCGTCGACATCTGCAAGCAGATCGACAGCGTCCGGATCCCGCTGTCGACGCCCGAGGATCTCGCCGAGACCGCCGATCTGGTCAAGGGACTCAACCGCCGCATCTACACCGCCGAGGTCGACACCCGCGACTTCGACGCGCTCAAGGCAGCCGTCGACTCCGGTGTCGAGCAGCTGGGCCGGCTGGACATCATCGTCGCCAACGCCGGGATCGGCAACGGCGGTGAGACGCTGGACAAGACCAGCGAGGGCGACTGGGAAGACATGATCGACGTCAACCTCGGCGGTGTGTGGAAGACGGTCAAGGCCGGTGTGCCGCACATCCTCGCCGGCGGCCGCGGCGGCTCGATCATCCTCACCAGCTCCGTCGGCGGCCTCAAGGCCTACCCGCACACCGGCCACTACGTGGCGGCCAAACACGGTGTGGTGGGCCTGATGCGGACCTTCGCGGTCGAGCTGGGCGCGCAGAACATCCGCGTCAACTCCGTACACCCGACCAACGTCAACACGCCGCTGTTCATGAACGACGGCACCATGAAACTGTTCCGTCCCGACCTGGAGAACCCGGGCCCGGAGGACATGAAGGTCGTCGGCCAGATGATGCACACGCTGCCGATCGGCTGGGTCGAACCGGAGGACATCGCCAACGCGGTGCTGTTCCTGGCCTCCGACGAGGCCCGCTACATCACCGGTGTCACGCTGCCCGTCGACGGCGGCAGCTGCCTGAAGTAGCACCTCTGGCCAACCGGGGACCTCGCCACAGGCGGGGTCCCCGGCTCGCGTTCGGGTCTCGGCGGGTCCATTCCGGCAAAACCGGCGTAGCCACCGCGCCAGGGTGGTTGCATGAACTCTCGCCATTGCGGGGATACCTCCTTTTACGGGCGGGCGAGGACGGAGGTGGGGCGTGAAGCGACTCAACGGCATGGACGCGATGCTGCTGTACAGCGAGACGCCCAACCTGCACACCCACACCCTGAAGGTGGCGATCATCGACGCCACCTCCTACGACGCCACCCACGACAGCCCGTACTCGTTCGCGGTGTTCCGGCGCACCATCGCCCGCCGGCTGCATCTGCTCGAACCGCTGCGTTATCGACTGGTCGACATCCCGCTGCGGTTCCACCACCCGATGTGGCAGGAGAACTGCGACGTCGATCTGGACTACCACGTCCGCACGGTGTCGGTGCCCTCCCCCGGCGGTCGCCGGGAACTCGACGAAGTCATCGGGCGGATCGCCAGCACGCCGCTCGACCGGGACCGGCCGCTGTGGGAGTTCTACTTCGCAGAGGGCATGGCCGACAACCGGTTCGCGCTGATCGGCAAGGTGCACCACACCCTGGCCGACGGGGTCGCGTCGGCGAACCTGCTGGCGCGGCTGATGGATCTGGCGGGCGGCGACGTGACCCCCGAGAGCGACGAGTACACCACCTGTCAGCCCCCGACGAAATCGCAGTTGCTCGCCGAGGCGGGCCGCGACCATCTGCAGAAGGCCGCCGAATTCCCCGGCCTGGTGGGCGAGGCGGTGCGCGGCATGGTCCGGGTCCGGCGGCGTGGGCGCGAGCAGCATGGCGCCGACGAGATGGCGAAGATGTTCCGGACGCCGCCGACGTTCCTCAACCATGTGGTGTCGCCCGGGCGGACCTTCGCCACCGCCTCGGTGTCGCTGGCGGACCTGAAGGAGACCGCCCGGCACCTCGGGGTCACGTTCAACGACCTGGTGCTGTCGATCAGCGCCGGCGGGCTACGCGAACTGCTGCTGCGTTACGACGGCCGCGCCGACCGGCCCCTGCTGGCGTCGGTGCCCGTGGCCACCGACCGCTCCCCCGACCGGGTGACCGGCAACGAGATCAGCGGGCTGGCGGTGTCGCTGCCCGTGCACATCGACGATCCGTTGCGCCGGGTGCGGCTGACCGCGCTGGCCACCAAGCGTGCCAAGGAGGTTCACGACCTGATCGGCCCGCGGCTGCAGGGCCGGATGATGGAGTATCTGCCGCCACCCGTCGCGCCCACCGCGTTCCGCTGGCAGTCCGAGCACGCCGCGCACAACCGCATCATGAACGTCGCGGTGTCGAGCGTGCCCGGCCCACGCGAGCGCGGACACATCGGCGGCGCCGACGTCACCGAGATCTATTCCGTCGGTGTGCTTTCGCCGGCGAGCGCCTTCAACATGACGGTGTGGAGTTACGTCGACCAGGTCGACATCTCGGTGCTCTCCGACGATCAGACCTTCAAAGACATCCACGAAGCGACCGACGCGATGGTGCATGCGCTCGTCGAGATCCGCGAGGCCGCAGGGCTGCCCGCGGAACTGCGCGCGATCGACACCGCGATGGCGCCGGCCACCGCCGCCGTCGGTTAGTCGAGGTGCGCACGCAACTCGTTGCGCAGCACCTTGCCGGTACCGCCGCGGGGTAGTTCGTCGAGGATCACGATGTCGCGCGGCACTTTGTAATTCGCCAGGTTGTCGCGCACGTGCTCCTTGAGCTCGTCGGCGCTGATCGACGCCCCGGCTGCGGGCACCACGAACGCGGCGAGGCGCTGACCGTACTTCTCGTCGTCCACCCCGAGCACCTCGGCCTCGGCGACCCCGGGATGCGCGGCGAGGGTCTTCTCGACCTCGATCGGATAGACGTTCTCGCCGCCGGAGACGATCATCTCGTCGTCGCGGCCGACCACGAACAACCGGCCGTTCTCGTCCAGGTATCCGACGTCCCCCGAGGACATGAAGCCGTCGTGGAAGTCCTTCGTCGAACCGGAGGTGTAACCGTCGAACAGCGTGCCGCTGCGGACGAAGATGCTGCCGGTCTCGCCGGGGGGCAGCTCGCGGAACTCGGGATCGAAGATGCGGATCTCGGTGCCGTCGGCGGCCGTGCCCGCGGTGTCGGGTGCCGCACGCAGGTCGGCGGGTGTCGCGGTGGCGATCATGCCGGCCTCGGTGGCGTTGTAGTTGTTGTAGATGACGTCGCCGAACTGGTCCATGAACGCGGTGACGACGTCCGGCCGCATCCGCGACCCGGAGGCGGCCGCGAACCGCAGCGACCGGCCGCTGTAGCGCGCCCGCACCTCGTCGGGCAAGTCCATGATGCGGTCGAACATCACCGGCACCACGATCAGCCCGGTGGCCCGGTGCTCGTCGACCAGAGCCAGCGTGGCCTCAGGGTCGAACCGGCGACGGGTGACGATGGTGCACGCCAGCAGTCCGGCGAACAACAGCTGCGAGAAGCCCCAGGCGTGGAACATCGGCGCGGCGATGACGGTGGTCTCCTCGGCGCGCCACGGCGTCCGGTCCAGCACGGCCTTGAGGTCGCCCGCGCCGCCGCTGCCCGCAGAACGCTTGGCGCCCTTGGGGGTTCCGGTGGTCCCCGAGGTCAGCAGGATGATCTCGCTGCTGCGTTCGGCGGGCGGGGGGCGCCGGCCCCGGTGCGCGTCGATCAAGCCGTCCACGGTGGTCTCGGCGCTGCCGGGCTCGTCGGTCCAGGCGACGATGCGGACGGCGTCGGGCAGACCGGCCAGGGCGCGTTCGACGGTCTCGCCGAACTCCTCGTCGTAGATCACGACGTCGGCGCCCTCGCGTTCGGCGACCTCGGCCAGGGCCGGGCCGGCGAAAGAGGTATTCAGCAGGAGTGCGTTCGCGCCGATGCGGTTGGCGGCCAACAGGGCCTCGATGAACCCGCGGTGGTTCCGGCACATGATCGCGACCGTGCCCGGCGTTCCGCCGGGCAGGCCCTGCAGCGCTGCGGCGAGCGCATCCGAGTCGTCGTCGAGTTCCTTGAACGTCAACGCACCGCGTTCGTCGATCAGCCCGGGCCGGTCGGGGCAGCGCTGCGCCGCGGTGGCGAAACCGACCGTGGCCGTCACGCCGACCCGGCGCACGGCCGCGCCCATCTTCAGGTAGCGGTCCGGACGCATGGGGGCGATGAGGCGGGCGCGCCACAGCGTCTGCATCAGCCCGAGGCTTGCGCCCACCTTGGCCGCGGTGTCGCCCAGCACCGGGTTCATCCGATCACCGGGAATCGGCGTTCGCGCGCGAGCTCGTCGAGCGCCTCCTGCATCGCCGTGCGCACATGCCTGTCGACTTCGTCCACGTCCGGATCCTCGCCGAATTGTGCGGCGATGTCGATCGGTTCGAGCACCCTGGTCACGACTTTCGACGGCAGCGGCAGGTTGGGCGGGAAGATCGCCGACAGTCCGAACGGGAAGCCGATGCTGACCGGCAGGATCTCCATGCGGATCTTCTTGAGCCCCAGCCGCCGGGCCAGCGAGTCACCGCGGGCGAGGAAGAGCTGGGTCTCCTGTCCGCCGATCGACACCATCGGCACGATCGGCACACCGGCCTCGATCGCGGTGCGGACATAGCCGGTCCGGCCGGCGAAGTCGATCTTGTTCTCGGAGAACGTGGGTCGGTAGGAGTCGTAGTCGCCACCGGGGAACACCAGCACCACCGCGCCCGAGCGCAGCGCGTTTCCCGCGTTCTCGCGGCTGGCCTCGATCACCCCCGCGCGGCGCAGCAGGCTGCCCACCGGGGGAACGAACACACCGTAGTGCGCCAGCGTGTACACCGGCCGGTCGAAGCCGAACTCGTCGTAGAAGGCCGGGGCGAAGATCAGGACGTCGGGTGTGAGCATGCCCCCGGAGTGGTTCGACACCACGAGTGCGCCGCCGGCGGACGGCATCGTGTCCAGACCGCGGACCTCCGAGCGAAAGTAGCGTCTGATCGCGGCACCGACCGTCTTCGCGATCGCCGCGGTGAATTCCGGATCCCACTTCGCGACCTCCGGCCGGTCGGGCGGCACCCGCTTGCCCTCGCCTCGATCTTCGTCGCTCATCGGCTCCCCCTGACGGCTGGCGATCCTTTCGGATCAGCGAATACGTTACTCTCGCTAAAGGAGAACACCATAATCACCTGTTCTGCGTGACGACCTCGTAGGAGAACAATGTCAGACGCGGTGCTCGTTACCGGCGGTTTCGGCCTGGTCGGTTCGCAGACGGTGCGCCGGTTGGCCGAACTGGGCCGGCGGGTGGTCGCGACCGACCTCCAGACGGATGCCAACCGCAAGGCCGCCGCGTCGCTGCCCGACGGCGCCGAGGCGCGCTGGGCGGACCTCACCGACGCCGCACAGGTCGACGGGCTACTCGCTGAGGTGGCTCCGTCCGCGATCATCCACCTCGCCGCCGTGATCCCGCCGCCGATCTATCGCAACCCGAAGGTGGCGCGGAAGGTCAACGTGGACGCCACCGCGACGCTGGTGCGGGCGGCCGAGGCGCTGCCGCAGCCGCCCCGCTTCGTCCAGGCCTCGAGCAACGCGGTGTACGGCGCCCGCAACCCGCACCGGCACACCGACCCGGTCAGCGCGGACACCCCGCCGAATCCGACCGAACTGTACGGCGGGCACAAGCTCGAGGCCGAGGAGATCGTGCGCGCGTCGAGCCTCCAGTGGGTGGTGCTGCGTCTCGGCGGCGTGCTCAGTGTCGACCCGAAGGCCATGCCGTTCACCACCGACGCGTTGTTCTTCGAGAGCGCACTGCCGACCGACGGACGGCTCCACAGCGTCGACGTGCGTGACGTCGCGTGGGCGTTCGCCGCGGCCACCACCGCCGACGTCGTGGGCGAGATCCTGCTCATCGCCGGGGACGACACCCACAAGATCCGTCAGGGCGAGGTCGGGGCCGCGCTCGCGGGCGCCCGCGGGTTGGCCGGAGCACTGCCGCCCGGCCGTCCGGGTGACCCCGACCGCGACGAGGCCTGGTTCATCACCGACTGGATGGACACGGCACGGGCGCAGGAAGCCCTGCAGTTCCAACATCATTCGTGGCCCGACATGCTCGCCGAGATGCGCGGTCAGGTGGGGCTGCTGCGCTACCCGATACAGCTGCTCGCGCCGCTGGCGCGGATATTCGTCGCCCGCCAGTCCGCCTACCGGAACATGCCGGGCAAGTACGCCGACCCTTGGGCCGCGATCCGCTCCCGGCTCGGCGAACCGGGGCTCGACCGGCCCCGCTAACCCGGCCCCAGGGTGGGCGCGCCCGTCCGCGGATGCCGGTACCAGCCGCCCGCCGCGTGCGTGCCGCCGTCGACGTGCAGCGTCTGACCGGTGATGTATCCGGCCAGATCGGACGCCAGGAACACCGCCGCCCCGGCGATCTCGTCGACGGTGCCGGGCCGTCCCATCGGTATCGCGTCACCGATGCCCGCGGGCAGGCCGTCGGGTGACAGCGCCATCAGTCCCTCGGTGACGATGACGTCGGGTGCCAGCGCGTTGACCCGGATACCGTGCTGGGCCAGTTCGAATGCGGCCGTCTGCGTGTAGTTGATGACGCCGGCCTTGGCGGCCGCGTACGCAGCGTATCCCGGTGCGGCACGCACCCCTTCGATCGATGTCACGGTGATGACGCTGCCACCGACCCCGGCGGCGACCATCTTCCGCGCGACCCGCTGCGTACACATCAGGACGTGGCGCAGATTGGCTTTGTACAGTGCGTCCCAGGCGTTTTCGCTGGTCTCCAGCAGCGGTGAGGAGAACGTGCCGCCCGCGTTGTTGACCAGGATCGTCACGGTGCCCAGTTCGGCGGCGGTGCGGTCGAGGGCCGCCGTCACCTGGTCGGAGTCGCGAACGTCGGTGACGATGCCGAGGCCGCCGACGGATTCGGCGGCGGCCGTGCAGCGGTCGGCGTCGCGCTCCCAGATCGCCACCCGGGCGCCGAACGCCGCGAGGCCCGCGGCGATGCCGAGGCCGATACCGGTGCCCCCGCCGGTGACGACGGCGACACGGTCGGTGAGCAGGATGCCGGACGGGTCGATGGCCATGGCGTGAGTCAACCAGTCAGACGGTGTGGCCGATCACCTTGTCGGCGGCGAGTTGGGCGATTTCGTCCGCCGTCAGCCCCAGTTCGGTGAGAAGTTCCTCGGTGTGCTGCCCGAGCAGGGGCGCCGGGTGGCGGTGGAAGCGCTGCGGCCCGGCCGACAGCCGGAACGGCAGCGAACTGTGTGGCGTCGGACGGTTCACCGGGTGGCCGACCTCTTCGAAGAAGCCGCGGTGGGAGAGTTGCGGCAGTTCGGTCTGCCGGTGCGGTTGCATCACCTTCGCCACCGGAACACCTGCCTGCCATAGGCATTCGACGATGTCGTCGGCGCTGCGCTCCCCGCACCACTGCGCGAGGCGTTCGTCGATGTCGTCGTGCGCGGCGCGGCGGCCGTCCCGGGTCGCGAGCGCGCGGTCCGACGCCCAGTCGGCGGCGCCGATGGCCGCGCACAACGCATCCCACTGTGCGTCGGTGGCCACGGCGATCGCGACCCAGCTGTCGGGCCTGCCGAACTCGTCGATGTCGCTGCTGCGGTAGAGGTTCTGCGGTGCCGCGGTCGGCCCGCGGTTGCCCGCGCGCTGGAGCAGCGCTCCGTAGGCGCTGTACTCGATGACCTGTTCGGCCGCGACGTTGAGCGCGGCGTCCACCATGGCGGCCTCGACCAGGACGCCCTGTCCGGTGCGACGCCGGTGCTCGAGCGCCAGCAGCAGACCGTTGAGCGCGTGGACTCCGGCGTTGGGATCACCCACCGAGTACGGCTCGTTGGGGTTGCGGTCGGCATAGCCGGTGAGCCAACTGATTCCGGCCGCGGCCTCGATGACGTACGCGAACGCCGGGTTGTCCCGCCACGGCCCGTCGAGCCCGAAGCCGGGCATCCGCAGCATGATCGCGTCGGGGCGCAACGCCGAGACGGCGGCGAAGTCGAGGCCGAGGTGGTCGAGCACCCTGGGGGTGAAGTTCTCGACGACCACGTCGGAGGTCTCGATCAGGCGGTTGAGCAGTTCACGTCCGCGCGGGGTGTGCAGGTCGAGGGTGATCCCCTTCTTGTTGGTGTTCAGCCCCGAGAAGATCGGCGACTTCTCCCACCACTGCTCTTCGGTGGCGGGGATGCCGGCGATCAGCCGGGTGCCGTCCGGGCGGCGGGTGGACTCGACGTGGATGACCTCGGCGCCGAGCAGAGCCAGGATGTGGGTGCACGACGGACCCGCCCAGAACGTCGTCAGGTCGAGCACGCGCAGCCCCTCGAACGGCAACCCCGGCTGCGCCGAAGATTGCGCCGAAGATTGCGCCGAAACGGACATTTGGGCGCCGAAACGGGCCTTTTTTTGACCCGTTTGTTCGTTTCGGCGATAGGTGTCGGTGTGCTCGCCCAGGCGCGGGGCGGGTTGCGGGGCGCGCAGGACCGGCGGGGTCAGCCGGTAGGGCGGGCCGGGCTGGGTGAACCCGTCGCGCGGATTGGTGACGAACGAGCCGCGTTCGACGTAGTGGTCGAGGGTGGCGACGTTCTCGCCGTTGGCCACCGGCGCGTTGGGGATGCGGAACGCCGACGCGAGGTCGCGGATCTCGTCCACGGTCTGCTCGCCCACCCAGGCGTAGAGCTCCTCGGCCTTCTCGTTGGCCTGTTCGGTGATCGACAGCGGCGAGTTCTCGTCGATCCACTCGTCGTGTCCGGTCATCGCGCACAGATCGAACCACTGCTGGGCGGTGCCGCAACCGATGTCGACCAGACCGTCCTTGGCGCGGGCGATCCCGGGCACGGTGAGTTTGCGGGCGTCACGCCATGGCCGGTCCAGCATCTGGTGGTAGGTCACCGGATAGTAGGTGAGGCCGAGGATCTGCGTCTCGAGCATCGACAGGTCGATCAGCTCGCCGACACCGCGGGCCCGGCCGGCCAGCGTCGCGGCGCTCGCGTACGCACCGGCGAGGTACTCGCCGATCTGTCCGCCGACGTACACCGGCGCACGGTCCGGGGCGCCGCGGCCCAGCCCGACGATCCCGCCCGACCACGCCTGCAGCGTGAATTCCGTTGCCGGACGGTCCGTCCACGGGCCGTCGAGGCCGAACGGGGTGATCGCGGTGACGATCAGGTCGGGGTGGCGCCGGTGCATCGCGGCCGGCGCGAAGTCGGGATGCTCGGCGACCGCCGACCCGCGCGACCACACCACCGCATCGGCCGACGCCAGCAGATCGTCGACGAACGCGGTGGCCGAGGATTCGGTGGGGTCGGCCACCACGCTGCGCTTCGAGCACGCCAGGTACGAGAACAGTGCGCCGTCACCGCCGGTGTCGGCACCCGACGCCGACCAGCGGCGCAGCGGATCACCCTCGGGCGGCTCGACCTTCACCACCTCGGCGCCGCCGTCGGCGAGCAGTTTCGTGCAGTAGCCGCCGGCGATCCCAGTGGACAGGTCGACGACGACGAAGCCGGAGAGCGGAGGCTCGGACAACAGCAGCCCTAGTCCTTCTTGGCCCGGTTGCGCTTGCTCAACCGGAATTCGGGCGGGAACTTGCTGTCGTTGTCGTTGACCGCGGCCGACAGCCCGGAGTCGATCGACTCGAACATGTCCAGATCGTCGTCGCTGTCGTTGGCGACACCGTTGCCCATCGACTCGAAGAACGCCGACAGCAGACTGCCCATGTACTCGCCCTGCTGCTGCTTGAAGATCTCGAAGAACATCTTCTGCTGGAACACGGTGTCCACCGGGCGGTTCCGTGCGCACGCCAGCGCGTACTTCTCGGTCTCGGCCTCCAACTGGTCGCGCGCCACCACCTTGTTGAGGAAGTTGCAGTCATACATCTCGGCGGCGGTGAACGGGCGGCCGGTGAAGACCATCTCCTGGAACTTGCGCAGCCCCATCATCTGCACCCACGTCCACATCCGCGGACCCCAGCCGTGATAGCGGAACGACGGATGACCGAACAGCGCGTCGTCGGAGGAGATCACCAGATCGGCGTCGGCACACTGGTAGAAGTGCCAGCCGTAGCAGTAGCCCTTGGCCTCGACGATGCTGATCTTCTTGAAATCCTGCAGCGCCCGGTTGCCGGCCTGGGAGTTGGCGTACCACGAGCTGATGGTGGCCCCGTTGCGGAACGTGCCCTTCGGCGGATAGGTCACCTCCCCCACACCGTCGTCCTCGAGCCGCAGCTCGGCCAGGCGCGCCGCCGGGTTGTCGTTGCCCTCCATGAACTCCGGCAGATCGGCACCGCTGCCCAGGTTGTCGCCGACGCCGCGGATGATCACCACCTTGACGTCGTTGTCGGCGTTGGCCGCGCGCAACACGTCCGCGTACCGCAGTCGCGCCAACGATGTCGGCGCGTTGAGGAACTCGGGCCGGTTGAACGTGATGGTCGCGATCTTGGTCTTCGGATTCTTCTCGTAGAGGATGATCTCCTCGGGAGACGGCCGCCTGCTCTCCGACACGTGGTTCCTCTCAGCCGATTCCGGCGGTTGTCTGCGCCCACCCGGGGCTGGACGTCAACACTTCGGGTCCGTCGTCGCCGATCAGCACGGCGTCGCGGTGGAAGACCGCGCCGACGCCCGGCTCCCACACATACGCCGTGACCGCCAGCACCGTGCCAGGGTCGAGGCGCTCGTCGGCCGAGGTCTGCGGCAGGTCCGGCGAGATCACCGGCGGATCGAAGCCCAATCCGAGGCCGTGCGCCACGGGAATCGGCGGCAGCGCCTCGCCCGCGGCCTCGTAGGCGGTGAGCAGGTCGGCCGCCGACGCACCGGGACGGCAGACGTCGATCAGACGTTCCACCAGGTCGTTCGAGCGGCCGAACAGCGCATCCGCGCCGGGGACGTCACCGACCGGCCAGGTGCGGCCGACCTCGCCGACGTAACCGTCGGCCAGCGCCCCCGCCGCGAACGCCACCAGGTCGCCCTCGGCGATCCGGCGATCGCGCCGACCGACGCGCCAGGCGTGCTCGCGCGAGGTGATCCACGCCCCGTCCTGGGTGGCCGAGGTGCTGTAGCCGCCCGCCGTCATCGCCTCCATGAGCACGCCGTTGAGCGCCTGTTCGGTGGTTCCCACCGCGATTTCGGACACGGCCGCGGCCAGGCCGCGTTCGGCGACGGTCAGCGCGCCGCGCAGCACGCGCAGTTCGTCGGCGGTCTTCGTGCGGCGCGCAGCCTTCATCGCGGTCTCGGCGTCGACGAGTTCGGCGTTCGGGAACGCGATCGGCAGCAGCTGCGCGAATGTCGGTGAGATCGCATCGGTCCCGACACGTTTCGCGTCGTGAGCGCCCTTGATGCCCTTGAGTACCTCGATGATCGTCATCGGGTTCCAGGCCAGCCCGTACAGCCGATCGTGGCCGATCTCCTCCGGGATGCCCTCGTCCCAGCTGCTGTTGAGGTGGATCTCGCCGGTGGCCCGGACGACCACGCAGATCGGCGCGAACGGGCGGGTGCCCGCGACCCAGAGCTGCGGCGCGCCGGTCACGTAGCGCACGTTGGCCTGGCGGCCCAGCACGAGCACGTCCAAGTCGTGGGCCTCCATCTGGGCCAGCGCGCGTTCGCGCCGGCCGGTGCGGAGGGCGAGGTCGTCACAGACGATTTCGATTGCCATGTCGCGCGTCTCAGTTCAGTCCGTAGGGGGCGTAGGGGTAATCGGTGATCGACTGGTAGCCGTCCTCGGTGATGATCACGATCTCCTCGCTGCGGTAGCCCCCCGTGCCGTCCTCCCAGACGACGGGTTCCAGCACCAACAGCATGTTCGCCGGGAACACGAAGTTGTCGTCGAACTCCTCGCCGAGATCGGTTCCGATCATCGGCATCTCAGCCGCGTTGGTGCCGATTCCGTGGCCGAGGTAGAAATGCGGCAGCCACGGTTTCTTCCCCCCGTTCGCGGCGATCGCGGCGCGCGCCAGGTCGCCCGACGTGGCGCCCGCTTTCGTCACGGCCAGGACGGCGTCGAGGATCTCGCGCCATTTCGCGAAGTTCGCGTTCTGTTCGGGCGTGGGGTCCTCGCCCACCACCCAGGTACGCCCCCAGTCGGAGCAGTACCCCTCGAACGTGATGCTGATGTCCGTCCACAACACGTCGCCCTTGGCCAGGGGCTTCTCCGTGGGCAGCAGGGGCAGCGCCAGGTCACCGGTGGTGGTCCACACCGCACCGCTGCTACGAGTCGTCGGCATCACCTGCCAGATCGCCTCGATCATGTTCGTGGTCGCACCGAGTTCGAACGCCCGCCGGACGAAGCGCGCCGAGAGGTCCATCTGGCTCACGCCGGGGGCGACCGCCGGCTGGACGTCGAGGAGCGCCTGTTCGGTGATGCGGCAGGCCCGTCGGACGCCGGCGATCTGGTCGATGGTCTTGACGAGCTTGGCCGGTCCGACCACCTGAGCGGCGTCCGACGGCGGACCGGCCGGGAAAAGCCGGTCCGCGGCGCGGCGCATCGCTCCGGTCAACTCGTCGACGGCGACCGTGGCGCCCGCCGGGATCAGGTCGGCCAACACCTGCGCGAACCGGTCCACGCCCTCGTCGAATTCGAGGTACAGCGGTCCGTGCACGTGGTCGTCGGGGACCTCGGAGTCGAACGCGCTGCCCTCGCGGAACGGCATGTACAGGTGCGGGTGCTCGTCGTCGGCCAGCACGATGGCCACCGGACGTTCGACGTGCGAGAGTCCAGCGTCGAGCAGCGGCCAGCTGGCGCCGGTCGCGTAGACCACGTTGCCGTTGCCGAGCAGGACCAGGGCGTCGACGCCCTTCTCCCGCATCGACGCCCGCAGCCGCGCGCCGCATTCGCGGTACATCCTGGCGCGGTCGGGGACGTCGGGAATGTCGAGGAGCGCAGAACCGGCTGTCATGGTCGCTGTCACTGAAGCCCCAGGAACTTCTGCACGTTGCCGCTGACGATCTTGACCGCGTCCTCCGGGCCGACCGCCTCGACGACGGTGGCCAACGACTTCTCCGAGTAACCGAACGTGCTCTCGTTGTGCGGGTAGTCGCTCGACCACATCACGTTGTCGACGCCGATGCGGTCGATCAGGCGCAGGCCGAGCGGGTCGACCATGAACGATGCGCTCATGTGGTGGTCCCAGTAGTGGCGCACGTCGTGTTCGAGCTGGTGGTTGAACATGTGCCGGTAGGAGGCCAGCATGTGCTCGGCGTCCTGCAACGCGGTGGGCACCCAGGCGATCCCGCCCTCGAACCAGCCGACCTTCAGTGACGGGTGGCGGTCGAGGATGCCGGAGAAGACGTATTTGGCGAACTGTTCGCGGAACGAGTCGACGTTGACCATCATGCCGACCACGACGCTGTTGTTCTGGCACGGCGTCTTCGGCGGCGTCTCGCCGATGTGATGGGTGACCGGCAGGCCGGCGGCCTCGATCTCGTCCCAGACCGCGTCCATCGTGGTGCTGCCGTAGTCGTAGATGTTGCCGTCGTCGTCCTTACCCGGGTTCAGGGGCAGCAGGAACGTGCGCAGCCCCAACGACTTCAGCTCCTCGAGGGTGCTGCGGGTGCCCTTGGGATCCCACCAGTTGATCAGGCCGACACCGTAAAAGTGGCCGTTGGAGCGCTCCTGGAGATCGGCGATGTGCTCGTTGTAGATGCGGAACACCCGCTCCCGCAGACCCTTGTCCGGGTAGTGGAACAGCGCCAGCACCGCGTTCGGGAAGGCGAGCTCCTTGTCGATGCCGTCCTCTTTGAGCTCGCGGATCCGGGCCTCGATGTTGTTCGACGCCGCGCCGGCCAGGTCGTCGTATTGCATCAGCACCCGGCCGAAATCTCCGCCGGTCCAGGCCTTGCCCTTCATGCCGACCATGTAGGCGCCGTCTTCGTACCAGATGCGCGGGGCGGCGCCCTTGAGCTCCTCGGGGAAGCGTTCGTAGAAGATGTCGTCGGCGACGGAGATGTGGTTGTCGGCCGAGAAGATCTCGGTGCCCGCGGGGAGGCCGGTCACCTGGCCGGTCGAGTGGCCTTGCCGGTGCTTGGGGGCGCCGAAGCCTTCGGGTGGATAGAGGGTGGTGCTGGGGGCTGACATCTGAGGCACTCCAATCGGACTGTCGGACAACCTGTTACCAGGTCACGGGAAGTTCGTAGACGCCGTAGGCGAGGCGGTCGTGTTTGAACGGCACCTCGTCGAACGGGATGGCCAGGCGCATCGTCGGGATGCGGCGCAGCAGAGTGTGGAAGACGATCTGCAGTTCGGCGCGGGCGAGCTGCTGTCCGACGCACTGGTGGCGGCCGTAGCCGAAGCCGAGCTGCTGACCGGCGTCGCGGCGAAGGTCCAGCTTGTCGGGTTCGGGATAGGCGGTGGCGTCCCAGTTCGCCGGGGCGAGGTCGAGAATGATCCCCTCTCCCGCGCGGATCGTCTCCCCGGCGATATCGATGTCCTCGGTCGCGACGCGCCGCTGCCCGTTCTGGATGATCGACAGGTAACGCATCAACTCCTCGACGGCGTTGGCGATGGCCTTCGGATCGTCTGTGTCGCGCAGGAAGTCGGCCTGCTCGGGGTTCTCGATCAGCGCGAGGATGCCGATACCGATCATGTTGGCGGTGGTCTCGTGCCCGGCGATCAACAGGCCGGTGCCCAACTGGGCGGCCTCCTTGACGCTGATCTCACCGGCCGTGACCCGCTCGGCCAGGTCGGACACCGCGTCCTCGGCGGGGTTCTCCATCTTCTTCTCGACGAGGTCGATCAAATACTTGTGGAGGCTCATCGCCCCCTTCTGACCGTCGGCGGCGCTGGCGTAGCGGGCCAGCCCGACGTTGGCGTGGTGCTGGAAGAACTCGTGGTCTTCGTACGGCACGCCGAGCATGTCGCTGATCACCCTGGTCGGCACCGGCAGCGCGAGTTTGGCGACCATGTCGGCGGGCTGCGGGCCGGCCAGGATCTCGTCGAGGCACTCGTCGGTCACCTGCTGGATCACCGGGCGCAGACCCTCGACGCGCTTGAAGGTGAACGGCTTCGACAGCATCCGGCGGAACCGGGTGTGCTCCTCGGCGTCCGAGGTGAACACCGACCGCGGGCGCTTGTTGACCGTGGACAGCATGTGCTCGTTCCAGTGCGGGAAACCCGGCAGGCGGTCGTCGACGCTGACGCGCGAGTCGGCGAACAGCTCACGGGCCACCGCATGGCCGGTGATCAGCCACGGGGTGCTGCCGTCCCAGATCCGCACGCGTGAAAGCGGTGTGGCCGCGCCCATTTCGAGCATCTGCGGCGGTGGTGCGAACGGGCAGGCCGCCGCGCGTTCCATCGGATAGTCCGGGATGTCAGCGGAGACTTCGGCGGTTCCGGTCAACGTGTCCGACACATCACTCCTCGAGGTGGATGGCTAGGGCTGGGCAGGCGGCGGCCGCGTTGCGCACGTCCGCCTCCTGGTCGGGGTCTGGGTGTTCGACGAGCAGTTCGACGACCCCGTCGTCGTCACGCTGGTCGAAGACGTCGGAGGCGTTGAGCACGCACTGGCCCGACGACACGCACTTGTCCTGGTCGACGGTGACCCGCATCAGGGCACCTCGGTGACGGGGGCCTGCCAGAGCCCGACGATCGCGTCGATGAGACCCGACGCCGCCGCCGCCCAGGAGGCGCGCGGTACTGCCACACCTTCGGCGAGGCCGCGCTCACGCTCGGCGCAGCTGTGCATCAACAGGTTCCGCCCCATGACGTTGCGTTCGGCGCGGACGTCGGGCGGCAGGTCCGGCAGGCACCCGGCGATCCCGTTGATCACCTCGACCAGCGACGGCGACGACAGCGCGTCGCGCACGATCATGCTGTGGTAGGCGGGGTCGGTCATCACCTGGGCGGCGAACCGCGCATACCAACTCGGGTTGCCGAGTTCGGCCAGGTGGTCGGTCAGCGGCCGGACCAGACAGGCCACCCAGTCGCGCATGTCGGGTGCCGGACCGAGGTCGGCCACCATCTTCTCGCGCAGCCGCTCGATCGGCCCGCGGTGTTTGAACTCGATGGCCCGGACCAGGTCGGTCTTGGTGCCGAAGTGGTAGCCGACCGCGGCGTTGTTCCCCTGTCCCGCCGCCTCGCTGACCTGGCGGTTGGAGACGGCGAACACGCCGTGTTCGGCGTAGAGACGTTCGGCGGCCCGCAGGATCGCCTCCTGGGTGCTGTTGGCACGCTCGGCCCGCGCGGTCCTCGCTGTGGTCACGCTCACAGTCAACTCTTGCGCACGGCTTAAGTCAAGCGACTGATTTAAAGTCACGCCTGCCCGCCATTGGCGGTGGACGCGGGCTCGGCCTTGCGCGGGATGATCTTCCCGGCGATGGTGCCGCCCTCGACGGGCAGCACGATGCCGGTGACGTACCGCGAACGGTCGGTGGCCAGGTACAGCGCGGCTTCGGCGACGTCGTCGGGCGTGCCTTCGCGCTTGAGTGGACGGTCGTCGCGCATCTGCGCCCGGATCCTGGCCTCGAACCTCTCGAGCCGCTCGCGGTCCTCCCCGGTGGCCGAGGACTGCAGGATCGGTGTGGGGATGTTGCCCGGTGCGATGCAGTTCACCCGGATCTCGTAGTGCGCCAGCTCGATCGCCGCGCACTTCGTGAAGTGCAGAATGGCCGCCTTGGACGCCCGGTACACCGGGACCCCGCCGCCGGCCTGGATCCCGCCGATCGAGGAGAGGTTGATGATCGACCCGCCGCCGTGCTCGGACATGTACCGGCCCGCGTCGCGGGTCCCCGCCATGATGCTGAGCAGATTCACCCGCATCACCCGGTCGAACTCGTCGAGGTCCTCGTTGAACAGGCCGCGCCGCAGCGGGCTGGAGATGCCGGCGTTGTTGACCATGACGTCCAGCGCGCCGAACCGTTCCACCGCGACGTCCACCAGTGCTCGGACCTGTTCCTGGTCGCCCACGTCGGTGTGGTGGAACACGGCGTTCGGACCGGCCTGCGCCGCCAGGGCCTCGCCGAGTTCGTCCTGCACGTCGGCGATGACGACCTGGGCGCCCTCGGCGACGAACCGTTCGGCGATCCCCCGGCCGATACCCGATGCGCCCCCGGTGACGATCGCGACCTTGCCGAGCAGTTCGTTGTTGGGTCGCGTGACCATCAGGCGGACACCTTTCGTTGGGAGACGTCGGCGAAGAACTCGAAGAGCAGCTCGGTGACCGCGGCCGGTTGCTCGATCTGCGGGCAGTGCCCGGCGGCGGGGACGACCGCCGACCGCGCACCGGGGATCTGGCCGGCGATCTCGGCGGCCCATCCCGGCGGCAGCAGTTTGTCGCGCTCCCCTTCGACGATCAGGGTGGGCACGGCGATGCGGTCGTACGGCCGGGTGGCCGACGGCGGTGGTGGCGGCTCCAGACCGGGCCTGCGAAACCGTGCCGCCGCCAACGATTCCCAGGCCCCCGGGGCGATGGAGGATTCGTAGCGCCGCTGCACGTAGTCCTCGTCGGCGGCATACGACGGGTCGGCGAACAGCGCGGTGACGATCCTGCGCATCCCGTCGAGCGTCGCGTCGTAGTCGTACAGGGCGTCGGCGTGCTCGTTGCGCTGGATGGTCCCGCCGCCGCAGAGCGCCACGAGGCTGCGGGCGGGCAGCACCGGCGCCCCGGACGTGGCGTCGACGAGCAGGTTGATCGCCCCCATCGAGTTGCCGACGACATGCGCCGAGCGCACGCCGAGGACCTCGCAGAACCGGGCGATGTGCCGGATTCGCATCCCGCGGCCGTCGGTGAAGTCGACGACCTTCGCCGACCGGCCGAACCCCAGCATGTCGGGAGCGAGCACGTGGTACCGCTCGGCCAGTACGTCGATCACGCGCTCCCAGCCGAGTTCGGCGGAGGCGCCGAATTCCCCGCCGTGCAGCAGCACGACCGGATCGCCCTGTCCCGCTTCGAGATAGCCGGTGGTCAGTCCGTCGACGGCGACCGACTTGCGCTGGAAGCTCACTTCGCCGTCCGGTGTGCCTGCGCGAACGTCAGCACCTGATTGGCCAGCAGGTCGAGTTGGTTGCGCACCGGTTCGTCGACCAGCACTCCGCCGTCGTCCCAGATGGCGTCCGCCGAGTTGATCGCCACACCGAGCGGCGTCGGCCAGGCCCGCAGCGCGTGGCCGATCGAGCGCAACTGCCCGAGCGTGTTCACCGCCGCCTGCCACCCGTACGCGCAGCTGATGCAGCCCCACGGCGTGTTGTCGAGATAGACCCGCGGGTCCTCCCGCAGATCCTCGATGTAGTCGAGCGCGTTCTTCACCAGACCGGAGATCGCCCCGTGGTACCCCGGTGACCCGACGACGACCGCATCGGCATCCCTAAGCGCGGCAACGAGTTCCAGCGCACCCGGGGTGCGCTCGAGCTGGTGCGGTGCGTACATCGGCAGGTCGAGGTCGGGGCCGGCGAACATCCGGGTGCGCCCGCCCTGGCGTTCGACGGCCTCCAGGCAGTACCGCACCGCCCGCTCCGTCGACGAGTTGGCGCGCAGGGTGCCGCCGAGCCCGACCACCAGCGGGCCGTCGTCTATCGCGGTCATCGTCTCCCCCGTCACTTGATGGCGATCGGATTGAGCGGCGCCCCGACCGCACCGGTGACCCGTAACGGCGGTGCGATGAGCTGGAATTCGTACACCCCGTCGGCGGCGCAGTCGGCGGCCAGCGCCCCCAGATCCCAGTACTCGCCGAGCATCAGGCCCATATCGCGCAGGCACAGCATGTGCATCGGCAGGATCGTGCCCTCGACCCCGGACACCGGATCCTCGACCATGAGGTTGTCGGCGGCCACCGCGGCCACCTCCCGCTCGTGCAGCCACGACGCGCAGCGCCAGTCCAGCCCGGCGTACGGTTCGGTGCCGTCACCGGCCTCCAGGAACCGGTCCCACCAGCCGGTCCGGATCAGCACGATGTCGCCGCTGCCCACCGAAACCCCCTGTGCGCGAACCACTTCGTCGAGTTCGTCGGGGGTGATCGGCTCACCGTGTTCGACGAACACGTCCGCACCGCGGTGACGCACCAGGTCCAGCAGGACACCGCGCGAGGTGATGCCCTTGCTGTCGACCTTGTCGATACCGCAGTGGAACGCGCCCTGGCTGGTCACCGACTCGGCCGGGAACCCGTTGTAGAGCCGGTCGTCGTAGTAGACGTGCGACAGCGCATCCCACTGGGTCGCCGCCTGCAACGGCATGATGATCATGTCGTCGTTGAACCGGAAGGGGTTGTCGACGAAATACCCGGCGAGCTGTTGGGCGACGGTGTTCTTCAACCACTGAGGGCCGTACTGCACCAGCGTGTTCGCGTCGCCGCCGTCGACGGTCATCACGTGCATCGGGTTGGGCCGGTACTGGAACGCCCCCTGCGGGCCGGCCGAGCCGAAGTCGACGCCGAGCGGGAAAACCTTGCCGTGCCGGACCAGACGCGCCCCCTCTGCCACCTTGTCCGCGGTGATGAAGTTCAGCGTGCCGAGTTCGTCGGCCTCCCCCCAGCGTCCCCAGTTGCGCAGCGCGTCCCCAGCGCGGCGGAATTCGTCGAGTGTGGCCACGTCACGTCCCTTCTGAAGTCTCTTCCAAGGTCGCGGCCACCCGGCCCGCGAGGTTTCCACCGTCGACCCAGATGACCTGGCCGGTGATGTAGCTGGCGGCGTTGCTGCCGAGGAATATCAGGACCGCGGACTGCTCCTCCGGATCCGACACCCGACCGAGCGGTTTGGGGATGTCGTCGAGGAACGCCGGTCCGTAGGCGGTGCGCAACTGGTCGAGGATCGGCGTCTCGGTGACGCCGGGGCCCGTGCAGTTGATGCGGACTCCGCGGGCGCCGAGCGGACCGGCGCTGCGCATGGTGTAGAGGATGAGCGCCTCCTTGGCCAACCGGTAGCCGCCGTCGGCGAGCTCCTCGGGATGCGCTGCGCACCAGGCGATCCCGTCCTCCATGGTGGCCGTCTGCACCAGTCCGGCCGTGGTGCGCGCGTTGTCGAGGTACGACGCCGCGGCGAGCGACGACACGCTGACGATCGCCGATCCCGGCCGCATCCGCGGCAGCAGTGACTCGGTGAGATGCCGGGTGCCGAGGAAGTTGATCCGCGCCACCAGCGGCGGATCGCCGATGCCCGAGGACACGCCCGCCACGTTGAACAACACGTCGACGTCCCCGCCGATGGTTCCCACCGCGTGATCGATGGATGCCTCGTCCGAGAGGTCGAGCTCGCCGAATTCGTCGAGATCCACCGCGGGCCTGCGCATGTCCAGACCCACCACCTCGGCGCCGAGTTCGCTCAACTGCCGCACGAGGTGCGCGCCGATACCCGACGCGCACCCGGTGACGACAACCCGCTTACCGTCGTAACGCCACAGCCGGTCGATGTCACCCACGTGAGTCGGCCTAGCCCGACGCTTCCTTGACGGCCCTGGCCTGCTTCTCCTGCTCGGCGGCCTTCACCCGGCCCTCGTTGATCTCGGCCATGGCCTCCGGGATCTCGCCCGCGGTGAACTTGCCGCCGCGGCCGGTGGGCAGGCCGCCGAACGAGTACGTCTCGTCGAACATGGGCGCGTCGGACGGCTGGCGACGGGCCTCGACCTTCTCGATCACCGGCGCGAGGCGCTTCGCCTTGTCCTTGACCGCTTTCTCGTCGCGTTCGATGAACTCGGGCAGGATCTCCTTGCCCATGATCTCGATGGACTCCATCGTGCCCTCGTGGCTGCGCGGGTTGAGCAGCAGGATGATCTCGTCGACGCCGCTGGCCTCGTAGCCCCGCAGGAATTCGCGCACGGTGTCGGGTGAGCCGATGGCGCCGCGGCCGGGTCCGTACGCCAGGGTCGGATCCTCTTTGACCGCGTCCTGGTAGAGCTCCCACACGCCGGTGCGCCCGGGTGTGTGCATACCGGTCAGGTAGTAGTGCATGATCCCGAACGAGAAGAATCCGCCGCCGATGCCGAGCCGCTTGAGCGCCTCCTCGTCGGTCTTGGCCACCATCATCGACAGGTCGCCGCCGATGGCCAGCAGGTTCGGGTTGATCGCCGGGGTGACCGGCGTGCCCTTCTCCTCGAAGTCCTTGTAGTAGCCGTCGACGCGGTCCTTGAGGGCTTCCGGGCCGGTGTAGGCGAAACTCAGTGCGCCGATGGCCTTCTCGGCGGCCATTCCGACCGACGACGGGCGGGTGCAGGCGACCCAGACCGGCGGGTGCGGGCTCTGCAGCGGTTTGGGGATCACGTTGCGGGCGGGCATCTCGACGTGTTCGCCCTTGAACCCGGTGAACGGCGCCTCGGTCATACAGCGGATCGAGACCTCGAGGGCCTCCTCCCACATGCTGCGCTTGTCGGCCGGGTCGATGTTGAACCCGCCGAGTTCGGCGACGGACGATCCCTCACCGGTGCCGAATTCGACGCGGCCGTTCGACAGGTGGTCGAGGGTGGCGATCCGCTCGGCGATCCGCGCGGGATGGTTGATCGGCGGCGGCAGGTGCATGACGCCGAAGCCGAGCCGGATGTCCTTGGTGCGCTGGCTCGCCGCGGCGAGGAACATCTCCGGCGCGGTCGAGTGGCAGTACTCCTCCAAGAAGTGGTGCTCGGTCAGCCAGACCGTCGAGAAGCCCGCCTTGTCGGCGGCCTCGACCTCGTCGAGGCCGTGCTGGAACAACTGGTGCTCGTCATCCTCCGACCACGGCCGCGGCAGCGGGAATTCGTAGAACAGCGAGATTTTCATGTGCTACCTCCGATGGGTGACGGCCCTGGACTGGGTTGAGCGTGGTCCTGTGATGGGCTGGAGACGGACTGAGGTCGGGCGGCGGCGTGTTTGGCGGCGATGTAGCCGAACGTCATGGCGGGGCCGATCGTCGCGCCCGCGCCGGCGTAGCTGCGGCCCATCACGGCGGCGGAGTTGTTGCCCACCGCATACAGACCGGGCACCACCGAGTCGTCGTCGCGCAGCACCCGGGCGTGCTCGTCGGTGCGCAGGCCTCCGGACGTGCCGAGGTCGCCGAGGATGATCTGGAACGCGTAGTACGGCGGTTTGCCCAGCGGGTGCAGGTTGGGGTTCGGCAGCGTGGGGTCGCCGTAGTAGTTGTCGTACGCGCTGTCACCGCGGTTGAAGTCGTCGTCGTGCCCCTTGCGGGCGAGTTCGTCGAACCGTTCGGCGGTCCGGCGCAGGTTCTCGGCGGGCACGCCGATCTTGCCCGCCATCTCCTCCCACGAATGGGCTTCCTTGACCACGCCGGAGTCCAGCCACGCCTTGGGCACCTTCCAGCCGGTGGGCACCGGGGCGAACGGCACCTTCGGGATGGGCAGGTGGCCGCCCACCACGTAGCGGTGGAACGAGCGGATGTCGGTGATCAGCCAGCACGGGATGTGGGTGACGCCGGAGCGCTGGCCGTCGATCATCGCGTGCGCGAAATCCATGTACGGCGCGGCCTCGTTGATGAAGCGCCTGCCGTCGCCGTTGACGACGAACTGCGCCGGCATCATGCGTTCGTTGAGCATGAACTGCAACCGGCCGTCGGGCCAGCACATCGCCGGGAACCACCACGCCTCGTCGAGCAGTTCGACTGCGGCGCCGACCTTCTCGCCGGCGCGGATACCGTCACCGAGGTTGGCCGGGTTGCCGAAGCTCCAGTCCTTCTCCAGCACCGGCAGATGCTGCCTGCGCCAGTCCATGTCGTGGTCGAACCCGCCTGCGGCCAGGATGACGCCGCGGCGCGCACCGATACGGACGGCGCGCCCGTCCTTCTCGACGACCGCACCGACCACCTCGCCGTCGGGACCGGTGACCAGTTCGGTCATCGGGGCGCTCAGCCACAGCGGGATGTTCTCCTGCTTCATGGCCAGACGCATCCGCGCGGCCAGCGACTGGCCGATCGCGGCCATCCGGTCGCCGAACACCCGCGCCCGCACCATCCGCCAGATCAACTTGACCAGCACGGCTTTACCGCGCCAGTTCTGCCGGACCTGGTAGAAGAGGCGAAGATCCTTGGGCGCGAACCAGATCCCCTTCGGCGCCAGCGCCAGCGGCTGGAGCAGGTGCTGTTCCTCGTCCCCGAGTTCGCGCAGGTCGATGGCGGGCACGTTGATCGTGCTGCCGAGTTCCGAGCCGCCCGGCAGTTCCGGGTAGTAGTCGGCGTAACCGGGCTTCCACACGAATTCGAACCAGGGGCTGAGGTTCTCGAGGAACTCCATCATCTGCGGGGCGGCGTCGACGTAGGTGCGCAACCGCGCATCGCTGACCAGCCCGCCGGTGATCTGCTTGAGATACCCGAAGACCGCCTCCGGATCCGGGGTGTAGCCGGCTTTGCGCTGAGACGGCGCGCCGGGCACCCAGATTCCGCCGCCCGACAGCGCCGTGGACCCGCCGAAGTGCGCGGCCTTCTCGACCACCAGGGTGTCGAGCCCGCAGGCATTCGCGGTCAGCGCGGCCGTCATCCCGCCGCCTCCTGAGCCGACCACCAGCACGTCGACCTGCCTGTCGAAGTTCACGCGAGCACCGCCGTCCGGATGGCGAAACCCGCGATCAACTCGGGTGCGGCCCGGTAGAAGCGGAACCGGGTGCGGTAGTCACCGCTGGTCGCCAGCGCCGCGAAAGCGGCCACCCAGGTGCGGATCTCGTGCGCGGAGTTCCCGCCCTCGCGGGCGATGAAGGCGTTCGACCACCCGTCGAGGTCCGACAGCCGGCCCTCGTCGAGGATCTCCAGGAAGGTGGCGTCCCACGCGGGGTTGAGCGGCTGCAGCGGACTCTGGCCGTGCGCGAAGGCCTGCGCCGCGTCGATCACCGCGGACTGCCGGGCCATTCGCGCCTCAGCGCTCATCGGCGCGCCGTGCACGATGCGGTCGAGCGCCGCGGGTGGAGCGGTCGCCAGGGTGGGGACCGGGGGGTCATGGGACAGCCCACCCGACCCGATCACCAGGATGCGCTTGTCGAGCGTCGCGAGGTACCTGCCGATCGCCGCGCCGAGCAGCCGAGAGCGGCGCAGCGGACCCAACGGTGTGGCGACGGAGTTGATGAAGACGGGGACGACGGGACGGGCGGTCGCCTCGCCGAACAGGTTCTGCAGCGGTTGCACGGTGCCGTGGTCGACGTCCATGCTCGCCGAGATCGCCACGTCCACATCGGCTTCCAGCACCGCGGTGGCCAGTTCCTCTGCGAGGCCCTTCGGCACGTCGAGTGGTCCGGCGTGGCTGCCGTAGTCGCCGACGCCCTGCGCGGACGTGCCGACGCAGAACGGAGGCATGACCTTGTAGAAGAACCCGTTGTAGTGGTCCGGGGAGAACGTGACCACCAGTTCCGGGTCGAATTCGGCGACGAAGTCGCGGGCGACGGCCAGCGCCGTCCCGATGTCGTCAAGGAGTTCCCGCGACGGTCCCGGAAGATTCAGGAGCGGACTGTGCGACATGCAGCACAGGGCGATCTGCGCCATGGTGACCATTGCCTCCTCCCTGGGTCAGATGGAGCACCCCGAACAGGGCGGTGCTCACTTCGGGGGCGCGCTGGGCGATGCAGGCGCCGGCGATGCAGCGATCGGGGCGGAGGAACAGCACCGATTCGGCGTGCGCGTCGAACCAGCCCTTCAACGCGCCGGTGCGGTCGCCGACCACGGTGACGTCGGGATCGTCGTGACCGGTCCAGTGCAGTTGCGTCGACGGTCGTGCGGCGATGAACCGCGCGCCCAGGGCTTTCCACCGGTCGAAGATGTCGGCGCCGAGCAGGGCGCGCGGGTTGTTGTTCCAGCACAGCACCGCGAAACCCGTGCCGAGCACCTCGTCGAGCAAGACGTTCTGCTCCTCGCGGGTGTCGACGCGCGGCTGGACGAACAGGGTCCCCGTCGGCGAGGTCGGTGACGGCGCCTCCGGGTGGAAGACCGCGCCCTGCTCGTACCGGGGCATCGGTTTGAACCGCATCTCCAGCACATAGCGCTTGAGGGTCGGGACGACCGAGGCCCCGCGGATCAGCTTGTCGCGCACTGCCGCGACACGGCGGTTGGTCGGTGAGATGACCCGGCCGACCATGGTCGACAGGTCGATCATCGCCCTGGCGTGTTTGCGGCGTTCGACGTCGTAGGTGTCGAGCAGCGCATCACCGGCACGGCCGTTGACCACCGCGGCGAGTTTCCAGCCGAGGTTCGCCGCGTCGCGGATTCCGCTGTTGTAACCCTGCCCCTGCCACACGGGCATCAGGTGCGCCGCGTCGCCGGCCAGGAACATCCGGCCCTTCCGGAAGGCGCCGGCGATCCGGGAGTGGTGGGTGTACAGCCGGTGCCGGATCACCTCGACGCGTTCGGGATGCGGCACCAGCAGGCCCAGCATCCGGTGGATGAACGCGGGGTCCTCGGCCTGCTCGTCGGTCTCGTCGGCGTGGATCATGAACTCGAACCGGCGGATCCCGTGTGCGATCGAGATCGAGGCGTACGGACGGGCCGGGTCCGCGCCCACCTCGCTGTTCGGATGGCCCAGCGGATCGTTGGCGATGTCGACGACCAGCCAGCGCGTCGGCGAGGTGGTGCCGTCGAACGACACCCCCATGAGGCGCCGCGTCGCACTGCGGCCACCGTCACAGCCGACCAGGTAGCGCGCCCGCACCGGCGTGGGGTCCCCCTCCAGCCGCACCGTCACGCCGTCCGCGGTCTGCTCGCATGCGGCCATCCTCTGCCCCCACCGCACCTCGACGTGGGGGAATCGCGCCAATCCGGCGTGCAGTTCGGCGTCGACCATGGGTTGGACGAACCCGTTGCGCTTTGGCCACCCGAACCGCGCGTCCGGTGGCGCCATCTCGGCGAGCAGTCGGCGGTTCCCGTCGAAGAACCGCAGGATCTGGTTCGGCACGGTGTGTGGCAAAACCTTGTCCACCAGGCCGATCGCCTGGAAGGTCCGCAGCGCCTCGTCGTCGAGTCCGACGCCGCGGGGATAGTCGATCAGCGTGGCCCGCTCCTCGACGATCACGGTGCGCACGCCGTGGCCGCCGAGGATGTTGGCCAGCGTCAGCCCCACCGGGCCCGCGCCGACGATGACGACGTCGATGTCCGTCGTGGCCTGCCTCATCAGCGCCCCAGCAGGAAGTCGACGTGTAACCGGTTGAAGGTCTTGGGATCCTCGTACTGCGGCCAGTGACCGCAGCCGGGCATCACCTCGAACCGGGCCCCGGGGATCATCGACGCGATCCGCCGTCCCTCTTCGACGTCGGCAGTCGGGTCGTCACTGGTCCACACGACCAGCGTCGGCGCGGTGATCTTGCCGTACTCCTCGGGGCCGAGCAGGTTGCGTGCGCGGATCTCGGGGTCCTGCAGCGCCATGATGTCGCGCATCGCGGCGACGAATCCCGGTTGGCGGTAGACGCGCTGGCGGCTGGCGACGATGTCGTCGTATCCCTTGCTCTTGTCGGCCATCAACCACTTGACGCGGGCCTGGACCGTCTCCCAGCTGGGATCCTCGGCGGCCGCCATGGACAGCGTGACGATGCGTTTCATGACCTCGGGATCGGCCTGCGAGCCACCGGCGGTGTTGAGCACCAACCGGGTCACCCGGTCGCCGTGGTCGGCGGCCAGGCGGGCGGCGACCCACCCGCCCAGCGATTCCCCACTGATGTGGGCCTTCTCGACACCGATGGCATCGAGGAAGGCACGTAGATGGTCCACGTAGTGGCGGATCTCGAGGGGGTGTCCGGGTTTGTCGGTGTAGCCGTGTCCCAGCATGTCGATCGACCAGGTGGAGAAGTGCTCGGCATGCGCCTCGAGATTGCGGACGTAAGCCTCGGCGTGGCCGCCCGACCCGTGCAGGAAGACCAGTGCCGGGTTGTCGGTCCCGCCGGCGTGCAGGTAGCGCGTACGCACCCCGCGGACGTCGAGGTAGCCCTGCGAGAACGCGACACCCTGCAGGTCGCTCCAGACGCTTTCGTGCTCGGCCACGGAGCCTCGCTCTCCCCTCTGCGGTGGAAATGTCATTCTCGCTTTGCGGTAGTGCAGCGTGCTAATATCGCTCACTAATGTGCACTATGTTAAGAGCATCACTCTCACGATGACGTCTGTCAAGGGAACGGGCGGCACGGGAGCCGAGGGAAATGTGCCCGACAAACTCGCGGCGGGGTCGCAGACCCTGGCGAGGGGTCTGTCGGCGCTGCAGGCCGTGGCCACCGCACCGAGTGGGCTCACGGTGCAGCAGGTGGCCGACTACGTCGGCGTGCACCGCACCATCGCCTACCGGCTTCTCGGCACGCTCACTCAGTTCCGCTACGTCGCCAAGGGCGAGGACGGGCGATACCGGCCGGCGGCCGGCCTGGCGCTGCTCGGCTCGTCGTTCGACAACAACGTGCGGGCGCTGAGCGTTCCGGTGCTGCGCGGGCTCGCCGACGAACTCGGCACCACGGTCTCCCTGCTCGTCGCCGAGGGTGACCAGCAGGTGGCGGTCGCGGTCATCAGCCCGACGAATGTGTACTACCACTTGTCATTCCACGAGGGCAGCCGGTATCCGCTCGACCGCGGGGCCGCCGGTATCGCCCTGCTGGCGAGCATGCCGCCGCGCGCGGGCGAGCGGGATCTGGTGCCCCAGGCCCGCGAACAGGGCTGGGTGATCACCCACGGTGAGGTGGAGCCCAACACCTACGGCTTGGCGGTGCCGGTGCGCCGTCGGCCGCCCTCACCGCCGACGTGCATCAACCTGATCTCGCACCGGGAGGACGTCGTGCTGGGCGGCAAGGACGCGGTGATCACCGCCGCCAAGGAACTCGCCGCCATCCTCTGACGAGGGTGCGTCCCGACAGGAAGGACCTGAAGTGAGGGCTTGGGATCACGAGACCGACGTCGTCGTACTGGGCAGCGGGGGCGCCGGTCTGGCCGCGGCACTCACCGCCGCCGTACACGGCGCCGCGGTCGAGGTGTACGAGAAGGCGCCGACGGTCGGCGGGACCACCGCGGTCTCCGGCGGCATCGTGTGGATCCCCGCACACGACCGCGCCTCGGACGAGTTGACCGTCGAGGACGCGCTGGCCTACCTGAAGGCCCAGTCACTCGGCGTGATGGACGACGACCTGGTCGACACGTTCGTGCGGACCGGGCCACGGATGCTCGAGTTCGTCGAGGCACACAGCGGCCTGCGCTTCTCGGTGGCCGAAGGCTTCCCCGACTACAAACCCGAACTCCCCGGCGGCCGCCCCGGCGGCGGCCGGTCACTGTCGGCCGCGCCTTTCGACCTCGCGCGGTTGGGGCCGTGGCGCGACCGCATCACCTCGTTCCCCGCCGATTTCAGCAACGTCGGCATCGACGCCGAGACCCGCGCCCGCATCCACGCCTCGGTGGACGAGACACTGGAGGATCCGTGCGTGGCCGGTACGGCGCTGATCGCCGGCCTGCTCAGAGGCCTGCTCGACGCCGGCGTCACGCCGCAGACCGAATCGCGCGCCGTCGAGTTGATCGCCGACGACGGGCGCATCGTCGGTGTGCGAATCCAGCAGCCCGACAAGGAGATCCGGGTGCACGCGCGACGAGCCGTCATCCTCGGCACGGGCGGGTTCGAATGGGACCGCACGCTCGTCGAGGCGTTCCTGCGCGGACCGATGCGCGGACCGGTCTCCCCGCCCAACAACACCGGTGACGGCCTGCGGATGGCGATGGCCCACGGCGCCGACCTGGCCAACATGGGCGAGGCGTGGTGGGTGCCGATCGTGCAGATCCCCGGCGACACCATCGACGGACATCCCCGCAGCCGCAGCGTCCGGTTGGAGCGCACGCGGCCGCGCAGCATCATCGTCAACCGGGCCGGCAGACGGTTCGTCAACGAGGCCGGGGAGTACAACTCGATGGCCGGGGCGTTCCAGTACCTCGACCCCCGACACGGTTACGTCAACGATCCGGCGTGGATCGTGTTCGACTCGCTGCACCTCAAGAAGTACGGCTTCCTCGCGGTGGAACCCGACGGCCCCGCACCGGACTGGTATTCGAAGTCGGCCGACCTGACCGAACTCGGCGAGAAGACCGGCATCGACGCGGACGGGCTGGCGCGCACACTCGACGACTGGAACCACCACGTCGCCGAGGAACGCGACCCCGAATTCGGCAGGGGCGCCAGCGCGTACGACGGCTACTGGGGCGACCCCCATGCGCCCAGTCCGGCGCTGCAGACCCTGGGTCCGATCGACACCCCGCCGTACTACGCCGTCCCGGTGGGCATCGGCGCGATGGGCACCAAGGGCGGGCCGCGCACCGACCGCGACGGGCGGGTGTTGCACGTCGGCGGCACCCCGATCCCCGGCCTCTACGCGGCGGGCAACGCCATGGCGGGTGCGACGGGTAAGGCCTATGGCGGCGCGGGCGGGACACTGGGTCCGGCAATGGTTTTCGGGGTCCGTGCCGGTCACGCCGCGGCGACGGGCCGGTCCCTGCCCTCCTGACGCGGTAGTCGGGTGGCTACCCTGTCAGTCGTGGTCTCCGCAGCGCCCGACCGGCGGTTCTCCGATGTGCGGCGTAGTGCCGCGCAGGGCCGCATCCTCGATGCCGCGCTCGCGCTGATCGCCGACCACGGCGTCGGTGGGACATCACTGCAGATGATCGCCGACCGCGTCGGCGTCACCAAGGCCGCGGTCTACCACCAGTTCAAGACCAAGGACGAGATCGTCATCGCGCTCACGGAGCGGGAACTCGGATGGCTCGAGGAGGCGCTGGAGTCCGCCGAGGCCGAGTCCGACCGTCAATCGGCGCGTGAACTGCTGCTCACCCGGGTGGTCCAGTTGGCCGTCGAGCGCAGGCGGATGGTGAGCGTGCTGCAGTTCGACCCGGTCATCATCCGGATGCTCGCCGAGCACGAACCGTTCCAGCGGTTCATCGACCGCCTGTACGCCGCGATCCTCGGAGAGGAGACCGGTGCGCGGGCGCGCGTCCACGCGGCGATGCTCTCGGGCGTCATCAGCGTGGCGGTGATGCACCCACTGGTCGCCGACCTGGACGACGGCACCCTGCGCGAGGAGTTGCTGCACGCGATGCGCCGCATCGTCGACCTGCCCGGCTGACTCAGCGCTCGATGCGGACCGCGAACAACTGCTCGGCCGCGCCGTAGGGATCCTGGGTGCCGTCGGCGACGAGTTCGGCGAGGCGGTCGAGTTCGGGATGGGTCCGCAGCAGGGTGTGCGCCAGCGACAGGATCTGCGTCCTGGCCCTGGCGGTGCGCCGCTGCGCGGTGTCGTCGCGATGGTGGGCGTCGATCGCGTCCACCAGCTCGGGCACCCCGTCGCCCTGTGCCGCAACGAGTTTGAGGATCGGGACGCCGACCTCGCCGCGGAGGTCGCGCACCGTCTGATCGGCGCCTTCGCGGTCCGCCTTGTTGACCACCACGATGTCGGCGACCTCGAGCAGACCCGCCTTGGCGGCCTGCACGGCGTCACCGGCGCCGGGGTTGAGCACGACCACGGTGGGGTCAGCGATCGCGGCGATCTCGATCTCGGACTGTCCGACGCCGACCGTCTCCAGGATGATCAGGTCGTAGGACAGCGCGGCCAGCAGGCGGATCGCGGCGGGGACCGCTGCGGCCAACCCGCCTAGATGCCCGCGGGTGGCCACCGACCGGATCAGCACGTCGGGATCGTTGATGTGGGCCGCCATCCGGATGCGGTCCCCCAGCAGCGCGCCGCCGCTGTAGGGCGAGGACGGGTCGACGGCCAGCACCGCCACCCGCAGTCCGCGTTGCCGGTATGCGGTGACCAGCGCCGCGACCGTCGTCGACTTCCCCGCACCGGGCGGACCGGTGAGACCGACGACGCGCGCCCGGTGGTGAGCGAGTGCGGCGAGCACCTCGTCGCGGCGGGCGCCCTCGACCAGGCTGAGCAGCCGGCCGGCGGCGCGGGTCGACCCGTTGCGCGCGGCGGCGATGAGCTCGTCTACGTCCATGTGCACCCCACCCTAGGCCTCACGACCTCAACTGCCGGGCACCTCGATCACGGTGGCGGAGCCCATGCCGCCGCCTGCGCACATGGCCGCGACACCGATACCTCCCCCGCGACGGCGCAACTCGTGCACGAGCGTCACCAGCATGCGGGCACCCGTCGCGGCCACGGGGTGGCCCAGCGAACACCCGCTGCCGCTGACGTTGACCTTGGCCGGATCGATGTCGAGCATCTTGACGGTGGCCACGCACATCGCGGCGAACGCCTCGTTGATCTCGAACAGGTCGACGTCGGAGAGCGAGATGCCCGCCCGCTTCAGCGCTTTCGGGATCGCCTCGACGGGGGCGAGCCCGGTGAACGCGGGGTCGACGCCGACCGACGCCCAGGCCTTCACGGCACCGAGTGCGGGCAACCCGAGCCGGTCACTGGCCAGCGCCAGCGCCGCGGCGCCGTCGTTGGCGCCGCACGCATTGCCCGCGGTGATCGAGAAGCCCTCGATCTCGGGGTGCAGCGGTTTGAGTGAGGCGAGCTTCTCGAAGCTGGTGTCGCGGCGGGGATGCTCGTCGGTGTGGAACAGCCCGTAGGGCGTCTCGATGGGAACGATCTCGTCCTTGAAGCGGCCGTCGTCGATGGCCTGGATCGCCTTGCGGTGTGAGTCGAGCGCCCACTGGTCCATCTCCTCGCGGCTGACCCCCGCGCGCACGGCCGCGTTCCAGCCCACCGTGATGGACATGTCCATGTTCGGGGCGTCGGCGCGGTCGGGGTGCGTGGGCGGGAACCAGTCGAGCATCGCGGCGTCCTTCGCGCTGCTCGCCCGGCGGGTGAACCGCGGTGTGGTGGAGGCGGAGTTGACCCCACCGGCGATCACGAGCTGGTCCATCCCCGCGCGGATGCTCGCCGCTGCGCTCTGCACGGCGGCCTGACCGGCCGCGCAGTGGCGGTTGTTCGACAGGCCGGGCACGGAGGTCAGCCCCGCGGTGATCGCGGCGTGGCGGGCGATCACACCACCGCCGTACAGCCCCTCGCCGAGGACGACGTCGTCGATCTGACCTGCGGGCAGATCTTCGGCTGCGGCTCCGACGACGTGTTCGGCCAACGCGTAGGCGTCGGTGTCGCGAAGCGTGCCCTTCACGGCCGTGCCGATGGGCGTGCGCAGCGCAGCGACGATGACGGCTTCTGGCATGGATTGACTCCGTTTCCGCGTCGGATGAGAATACTATTCTCTCAAGAAGAGAGTCATAGTCGCAAGAAGGAGAAGCGCATGCAGATTGCCGGTAGCTCTGCGATCGTCGTCGGGGGCGCGGGAGGACTGGGTGAGGCGACGGTGCGCCGACTGCAGGGCGCCGGCGCGAAGGTGGTCGTCGCCGACCTCGCCGACGAGAAGGGCGAGGCGCTCGAGAAGGAGCTCGGGGTGCGGTACGTGCGCACCGACGCGACGTCCGAGGAGTCGGTGAACGCCGCGATCGCCGAGGCCGAGGCGCTCGGCCCGCTGCGCATCTCGGTGGACACCCACGGCGGTCCCGCCAGCGGCGGACGGCTGATCGGCAAGGACGGTTCGCCGCTGGACCTCGACGGGTTCAAGAAGACGATCGAGTTCTACCTGACCGCGGTGTTCAACGTGATGCGGCTGACGGCGGCGGCGATCGCGAAGTCGGAGCCGCTGGAGGAGGGTGGCCGCGGCGTGATCGTCAACACCGCATCGATCGCCGGCTACGAGGGGCAGATCGGCCAGCTGCCGTACTCGGCGGCCAAGGGCGGCGTGCTCGGGATGACGCTGGTGGCGGCGCGCGACCTGTCACCGCTGGGCATCCGGGTCTGCACGATCGCGCCGGGGACCATCAACACACCCGCCTACGGCAAGGCCGCCGACCAGCTCGAGCAGTACTGGGCCCCGCAGGTGCCGTTCCCCAAGCGGATGGGCCGCTCGACGGAGTACGCGCAGCTGGCGCAGAGCATCATCGAGAACGACTACCTCAACGGCGAGATCATCCGCCTCGACGGAGCGTTGCGGTTCCCGCCCAAGTGAACTCGCTGGAGGGCCGGGTGGCCTTCGTCGCCGGCGCCAGCCGCGGCATCGGCGCGACGGTCGCGAAAGCGCTTGCCGCCGAGGGGGCCGCCGTCGCGGTCGCTGCCAGGTCAGAGCAGCCGGGCAGGCTGCCGGGCACCATCGGCTCGGTGGCCGATGCCATCACCGCGTCCGGCGGTCGCGCGCTACCGGTGGCCTGCGACGTCACCGACGAGTCTTCCGTGGAAGCCGCGGTGGCCCAGACTGTTTCGGCGTTCGGCGGTATCGACGTCCTCGTCGCGAACGCCGGGGTGCTGTGGCTCGGACCGATCGAGTCGACGCCGCTGAAGCGCTGGCAGCTGTGCTTGAACGTCAACGTCACCGGGGTGTTCCTGGTGACGAAGGCGGTCATCCCCCACGTGCGGGCGCGTGGCGGCGGGTCCCTGATCGCGGTGACGACCACCGGCGTGACGATGACCGATCAGGGCTCGAACGCGTACTGGGTGTCGAAGGCCGCCGCCGAACGGCTCTACCTCGGCCTGGCGGCGGACCTGCGGGCCGACAACATCGCGGTGAACTGCCTGAGCCCCTCGCGCGTCGTGCTCACCGAGGGTTGGCAGGCCGGCGGGGCGGGAATCGAGATCCCGCCGGAGATGGTCGAGCCGCCGGAGGCGATGGCGCGCGCCGCCGTCCTGCTGGCGCGCCAGGACGCCGGCGGTATCACCGGAACGATCCAACGCTCCGAGGAGCTCATCGTCGAGCGTTGAGTCCGCGTCGGCCGTCAGTTGTTCTTGGCGTTGAGCTTCGCCACGATCGTCTGGAAGTCCTCCGTCTGGAACGACTGCTCTTCGGCGGTGTTGGCGTAGTCGAGGCTCGCGAGCACGGCCCGCTCGAGGTGGATGTTGAGCAGCCGCTTCGTCGCCTCGAGAGCCTGGCGGGGCATCTGCATCATCTTCTCGGCACAGGCGATGGCCTCGGCGAGCGGATCCTCGACGATGTGGTTGGCCAACCCCAGCTCGGCCGCGCGCTGGGCAGGGATGCGCGTGCCCGTCATCGCGAACTCCTTGGCCAGCAGCAGGCTGATGTGCAGCGGCCACGTCAGCGGACCGCCGTCGGCGGCCACCAGGCCCACCTGCACGTGCGGATCGGCGAAGTACGCCGTCGGCGCCATGTAGACGATGTCGCTCAGCGCAACCAGGCTGCAGCCCAACCCGACGGCCGGCCCGTTCACCGCGGCCACCACCGGGATCCGGGTGCGCGTCATCCCCAGCACGATCTCGCGCCCGTGCAGGATTGTCTTCGACCGCAGCTTCGCGTCCCCGGCCAACTCCTGGAGGTAGGCGAAATCGCCGCCGGCCGAAAAGGCCCGTCCCGCACCGGTGATCACCGCCGCCCGCGCGTCGAGGTCCTCGTTGAGCCGGGACCACAACTGCGCCAGGCCGACGTGCAGGGCGTCGTTGACCGCGTTGAGCGCATCGGGACGGTTGAGCGTGATGATCCGCAGCGGACCGTCCGCGGTGACCTGGATCTCCTCAGGCATGCCGTACATCTAGACTCCCAATCCCAAGATTCGTGACGCGATGATGTTCTTCTGGATCTGCGACGTACCACCCATCACGCTCTGCGCCCGGCTGTACATGTACGCCCCGAAGAGTTCCTCGTCCGACGTGCCGACGGTTTTCAACGCGGCGTGACCGACGGACTGCTCGGTCCAGGTCATCAGCAACTTGTCGAGCGATCCCTGCGGCCCGTGAGTGATGCCGTCCAACTGTTCGGACAACCGTCGACGCACGTGCAGTCGCAACATCTCGGTCTGAACCCACGCCCACAGCAGTTCCTCGTTCGGCGCACCGTCGACCCGAGAGGCCATCTGGCGCACGGTCTTTCCATAGCGGGCGGAGAACCCGAGCGTCGAGGGCTCACGTTCGTGGCTGACAACCGTCATCGCCAGCTTCCAGCCCTCCCCCGGTGCGCCGACCATGTTCTCGGCGGGAACGCGCGCGCCGTCGAAACTGACCTGGCCGAACTCCTTGGTGACGCCGCTGATCATCTGCAGCGGCCGCTGTTCGATCCCCGGCTGGTGCATGGTGACGATGAACGCCGAGATGCCTTTGTGTTTCGGCACGTCCCTATCGGTGCGGGCCAGCACCAGACACCAGTCGGCGACATCCGAGTAGCTGGTCCAGATCTTGTGTCCGTGGATGACGTACTCATCGCCGTCGCGGACCGCGGTGGTGGTCAACGACGCCAAGTCCGAACCCGCGCCGGGCTCGGAGAAGCCCTGGCACCACCGCTCGGTCCCGTTGATCATGCCGGGCAGGAAACGCTGCCGCAGTTCCTCACTGCCGTGATGGCTGAGGCCGACGACGAGGTAGCCCAGACTCGGCCGCGCCGGCGCACCGGCCTTGGCGATCTCCTCGTCGACGATCACGTCGTACACCGGCGGCAGATCCTGTCCGCCGTAGGCCTTCGGCCAGGAGGTGCCGAAGAAGCCCGCCTGGAAGAGTGCCTGGTGCCACTCTCCGGCCTTGGCCCAGTATGCGTCACCAGAGGTCGGGAACTTGCCCTTCTGCTCGGTGAGCCACGCGCGCAACCGATCCCGGAACGCGGCTTCCTCGGGGGAATCACGAAAGTCCAATGGTCAACTCCTCCAGCTTCGCGGGCCACATCTCGGTGGCGGCGAGCACGCGGCGCAGGTAGACGTGCGCCAGACATTCCCACGTGTTCCCGATGCCACCGTGCACCTGAATCGAGTTCTCACACACGGTCATCGCCGCCCGTGCGCAGTAGATCTTGGCGATCCGGGCCGCCTCGATCGCCTCGCGGACCGGCAGTTCGTCGACGGCCCAGGCCGCGTGCCGGGCGACACTAATCGATCCCTCGATCAGGGCCAGGCCCTCGGCGAGTAGATGCGCGACTGCCTGGTACGAGCCGATCACCGATCCGTACTGCTCCCGCACCTTGGCGTATTCGGTGGCCAGCGAATGGGTTCCGCGCGCGGCGCCGAGCATGTCGCCGGTCGTCGCGGCCAGTGCGAGCGCGTGCCAGCGGCCCGAATCCTCGTCGGACAGCTCGGCAAGCTCCGACGGCGACTCGACCGCTCCGACAAGGCTTCCGGTGAGGTCGATCGATGTCGGGTCGGCCGCGTCGACCGAGATCTCACGACCGATCCGGCGCTGCAGATCATCGGCGAGCACCGGACCGAGGAACGGCACGTCGACCAGCCCACGGCCGAACTCCTCTGCCACGATCGCGACCTCCACGGCCGAGGCACCGTCGGACCGCAGGGTGCGGAACCCGGTGCCGTCGACGGCCTTCTCGAGCCTCGCCACCCGGGCCCGGTCCTCCAGGTCGGCCACCGAAGTGGGGCCGAGGTCGCCCGCCACTTCGGCTGCGGCGTCGCGCAACTGCCGCTGTTCAGACGTCAGACGTGCGTCCATGCTGCTCCTTCAACACTCGGCGCAGGACCTTCCCGGAAGGTAGGCGCGGAATCGCCGGGACGAAGACCACCCGGCTCGGTCGCTTGTACGACGCCAGCGTCCCGGCGACGAGTTCGGTCAACTCGTCGGCAAAGACGCCGCTGTTCGTGGTGACCGCGGCGACCACGGCCTCGCCGTCGGTCGGGTGGGGCTCGCCGAACACCGCGCAGTCCTCGACCGCGGGATGGCCGTGCAGCACCGCTTCGACCTCGGCCGGCGCCACCTGGAAACCCCGGACCTTGATCATCTCCTTGGAGCGGTCGGTGATGCGCAGCCAGCCGTCGGCGTCGAGGCGTCCCACGTCACCGGTGCGGTACCACCCGTCCGCGAACGCCGCCGACGTCGCCTCCCGCGGCAGGTAGCCGGCCATGACCGAATCCGACCGCACCTGGATCTCCCCGACCTCGTCCGGGCCCACCGGCGTCCCCTCCTCGAGCGACACCACCCGCACCCGGACACCGGGCACCGGCCTCCCGACCGTGTCCAGGCGCGCACCGGTGACGGGATTGGCTGCGATGACCGGCAGTTCGGTGGTGCCGTAGGCGGCCACCCACTCGACTCCGGTACGGCGGGTGACGTCGTCGGCGACGCTCGTGGTGACCGGCGTTGCGCACCACATGATGTAGCGCAGCGACGACAGGTCGTAGCTCTCCAGCTTCGGGTGCGCGGCGAGCGCCAGCGCGATCGGCGCGACGGCCATCTCGATGGTGATCCGGTCCGATTCGATGTGGTGCAACATCGTGTCGATGTCGAAGCGCGGGTGCAGGCGGATCCAGGTGCCCGTGTCCAGCGCCATGACGATGTTGAGCAGACCGAGGATGTGCGACGGCGGCGTCATGATCTGCATCCGGTCGGCCGAGGACAGTTCCAGGGCGTCGCGCCAGTGCCGCACCGCGACCGCGAACGCCCGGTGCGTGTGCCGGACCGCCTTCGGCATACCGGTCGTGCCGGAGCTGAACACGAACAGCGCGTCGGAGTCCGGTGCGATGTCGTCGAATTCGCGGCGGCCCGGCGTGACCGGTTCGTCCAGGTGGAGCATGGGCATCTGCTCGGCGAGCACGGGGTGGTCACCGACCGCGTGGCTGGGGCGCGTGAGCTCCAGCGCGTGCGCGACCTCGGTGCGCTTCCACGCGGGGCTGATCAGAACAGCGGCGGCGCCCAGATTCCAGATCCCGCGCAGTGCGGCGACGAACTCCGGCCGGTTCGACGACATCATCGCCACCCGGTCGCCCGCGCGGACGCCGCGCTGCTCCAGCGCGGTCGCCATACCGCTGGCCAGAGCGTCGAGCTCGGCCAGGGAGTACTCGCGATCCCCGAATGCGAGTGCGGCGGAGTCCGTCACGTGTCGGCCATCGCTCACCGCCGCCGGACCCTCCTGGACGAAGTAATCTCCACTTGAGAACAGCCTATCATTTCGGGAGAATAGAGTTCTCCATTTATCAGAATCACCATGCTCAAGGAGTCATATGACGGCCGAACCGATGCCCGCGGCGCCTGACGGCGGGGCCGGCGCCGAGGTCACCATCGTGCTCGACCGCAAGACGCTGTCCGTGGCGCAGGTGCCCGGGGAGACGCTGCTGGAGAGCGCCCGCCGGGCCGGTATGTCACCGCCGTTCTCCTGCGAGGCCGGCAACTGCGGAACCTGCATCGCCAAGCTCACCGAGGGCACCGCCAGCATGCGGGTCAACGACGCGCTCGACGACGACGAAGTGGCGGACGGATATGTGCTGACCTGCCAGGCGGTCCCCGACACGGCGCGAGTGGCGGTCACCTACGACGACTGACCGGTGGCCGCCTCCGGACGTGGCGGCGGCGGGCGGTACTCGGGCTGGTAGCCGGCGATGCGGATCGGACTGCCGACCAGCCGGAAGTCGCCTGCGGTCACCAGCGCCTCCGGCGTCTCCTCCAGTGCGTCGGGCAACCCGCGCACGGCCGCGGCCGGGATGCCCAGCGGGCGCAGGCGCGCCTCCCATCCCTTGGCGGTATCCCGGGCCAGCGCCTCGGTGACGAGGGCGAGCACCTCGTTGCGACGCGCGGCCCGTTCGGCCATGGTGGGGAAACCCCCGATACCGGCCTCGTCCGCGAACAGCCGCCAGAACCCGTCGTGGGTGACGAACAACGCCAGGTAACCGTCGGCGGTCGGAAACAGTTGCGCCGGAACGTAGAACGAGTGCGCACCGTTGGGGTGACGGCGCGGCGCCACCCCGTCGTTGAGGTACGCCGCCGCCCGGTAGTTCAGCTGCGAGAGCATCACATCGCGCAGCGAGACGTCGACCTGTCCGCCGCGACCGGAGACGATCATCGCCAGTAGGCCGAGGGCGGCGGTCAGCCCGGTCGAGTTGTCGGCCGACGAGTAGCCCGGAAGCGTCGGCGGCCCGTCTGGATCGCCGGTCATCGCCGCCACACCGGTGGCCGCCTGGATCACGTAGTCGAACGCCGGATCGTCCCCGCCGTCCAGCCCGAAACCCGTCAGCGCCACGCACACGATCTTCTCGTTGTGCTTGCGCAGCGCCTCGTAGGTGAGCCCGAGCCGGCGGATCACCGACGGCTTCATGTTCACCAGCAGCGCATGGGATTCCGCGACCAGCTCACCGAGCCGACGCTGCCCCTCGGCGGACTGCAGATCCAGACAGACGTTGGTCTTGTTGCGGTTCAGGCTGGCGAAGTAACTGTCGCCGACCTGTCGCGAGATCTCCCCGCCGGGTGGCTCGACCTTCGTCACCTCGGCGCCGAGGTCGGCGAGCATCATCGTCGCGTACGGACCGGCGAGCATCACACCGACCTCGAGAATCCGGATACCGGCCAGCGGTGCGGTCACCGCACCTGCTTGGCCAGTTCGGCGATCACCTCACGAGTGCGGTGCTTCGAGGCGATCAACTCGTCGCGGGTGTCGCCGATCGGCAGCAGGCGCACGGACAGATCCGTGACCCCGGCGTCGGCGAAATCTCGGAATCGACGCAGGATCGACTCCTCGTCACCCGCGGCGCACAGGTCGCCGACGTTGCGGGCGTCGCCGCGGTCGAGCAGTCGCTGATAGTTGGGCGACGTCTCGGCCTCGGCGAGGATGCGATTGGCCCGGTCCTTGGCCGCGTCGATCTCGGAGTTCGCACACAGACACACCGGGATGCCCGCGACGATGCGCGGGGCGGGCCTGCCCGCGTCCGCCGCCGCCTTGGTGATCTTCGGCGCGATGTGCTCGCCGATCGCCTTCTCGTCGGCCATCCACAGCACCGTACCGTCGGCGAGTTCACCGGCGATCTGCAGCATCACCGGACCGAGGGCGGCCACCAGCACCGGCATCGGCGTATCGGCCTGCAGCACAGTCGGATTGTGCACCGTGAAGGAGTCGTTCTCGACGTCCACGTCGCCGGGGCCGGCCAGTGCGGTGTTGAGCACCTCGAGGTAATCGCGGGTGTAGCCCGCGGGCTTCTCGTAGGGCAGTCCGAGCATGTCCCGCACGATCCAGTGGTGCGAGGGGCCGACGCCGAGCGCGAGCCGGCCTGCGGCCATGGCGTGCACCGACAGCGCCTGCCTCGCCAGCGCGATCGGATGCTGCGTCTGCAGAGGCACCACCGCGGTGCCGAGTTCGATGCGGGTGGTGTGCGCGGCCATCAGCGCGACCATGGTCAGGCAGTCGAAGTCGTTGGGCACCTGCGGCATCCAGGCGGTGTCCATCCCCGCCGATTCCGCCCATTCGATGTCGGACACCAGCTTGGTGACCTTGCGGGCCATGTCGCCGCGTTCGGCGCCGATCATCACACCGAGTCTCATGTCAGCCCTCCTCCACCGAACGTGCGGTCAGTGCGGAATCCCGGCCGAAAAGTCGCAGCAGGCGCACGTTCGGCGACCGCCGGGTCACTGCGCCACCTCACCGGTCAGCTTGCGAACCTCGGCGACCAGGGTCTCCAACGGTGTGCCGGTCGGGAAGACCGCGGCCGCACCGGCTTCCAGCAGCTTCGGTACGTCGGCCTGCGGGATGGTGCCACCGACCACCACGGCGATGTCCCCGGCGTCGGCCGCGCGCAGCGCCTCGACGGTGCGCCGGGTCAGGGCCAGGTGGGCGCCGGAGAGAATGGACAGCCCGACCAGCGAGACGTCCTCCTGCAGGGCGATCGAGACGATGTCCTCGATGCGCTGGCGGATGCCCGTGTAGATGACCTCGAATCCGGCGTCGCGCAACGTGCGGGCGACGATCTTGGCGCCGCGGTCGTGCCCGTCGAGGCCCGGTTTCGCGACGAGGACGCGCGTCGGACTCATCAGAACACCACCGGTTGCTGGAACTCGCCCCACACCGCTTTGAGCGCCGAGACCATCTCGCCGACGGTGCAGTAGGCGTTCGCGCAGTCGATCAGTTTGTGCATCAGGTTGTCGTCACCCTCGGCCGCCCGGGACAGCGCCGCCAGCGTGGCCGCCACCGCATCGGCGTCGCGGTCCGCCTTGACCTTCGACAGCCGCTTGAGCTGCAGGTCGCGGCCCTCGGCGTCGAGTTCGTAGGTGTCGATGTCCGGCGGCGGTTCGTCGGTCACGAACTTGTTCACCCCGACCACGGGCCGCTGTCCCGACTCGACCTCCTGGTGGAGCTTGTAGGCCTCGTCGGCGATGAGGCCCTGCAGGTAGCCGTCCTCGATCGCGCGGACCATGCCGCCGTGCTGCTCGAGGTCGTGCATGATCTCGATGATCTTGGCCTCGGTGTCGTCGGTCAGCGCCTCGACGAAGTACGAGCCGCCGAGCGGGTCGGCCACCCGGGTCACCCCCGTCTCGTAGGCCAGGATCTGCTGGGTGCGCAGGGCCAGCGTCGCGGACTCCTCGCTGGGCAGTGCGAACGGTTCGTCCCACGCGGCGGTGAACATCGACTGCACACCGCCGAGTACCGACGCCATGGCCTCGTAGGCGATCCGCACGACGTTGTTCTGGGCCTGCGGCGCGTACAGGGACGCCCCGCCGGACACGCAGCCGAACCGGAACATCGACGCCTTGTCGCTGGTCGACCCGTAACGCTCCCGCACGATCGTGGCCCAACGCCGCCGTCCGGCACGGTATTTGGCGATCTCCTCGAAGAAGTCGCCATGGGTGTAGAAGAAGAACGAGATCTGCGGTGCGAACTTGTCGATGGACATCCGGCCGCGCTCGACCACGGTGTCGCAGTAGGTCACGCCGTCGGCGAGCGTGAACGCCATCTCCTGCACCGCGTTCGCGCCCGCGTCGCGGAAGTGCGCGCCCGCCACCGAGATGGCGTTGAACCGCGGCACCTCTGCGGCGCAGAACTCGATGGTGTCGGCGATCAACCGCAGCGACGGCTCCGGCGGCCAGATCCAGGTGCCGCGGGAGGCGTACTCCTTGAGGATGTCGTTCTGGATGGTGCCGGTGAGCTTCTCCCGGGGGACGCCGGCCTTCTCCGCCGCGGCGACGTAGAACGCCAGCAGGATCGCCGCGGTGCCGTTGATGGTGAAGCTGGTGCTGATCTTGTCGAGCGGGATGCCGTCGAAGAGGATCTCCGCGTCGGCCAGGGTGTCGACGGCGACGCCGACCCGGCCGACCTCCTCGCCGTACTCCGGATCGTCGGAGTCGTATCCGCACTGCGTCGGCAGGTCCAGCGCCACGGACAGGCCGGTGCCACCCTGGTCCAGCAGGTAGCGGTAGCGGCGATTCGACTCCTCCGCGGTGCCGAAACCGGAATACTGCCGGAAGGTCCACAACTTGCCGCGGTATCCCGACGCGAAGTTTCCGCGTGTGAAGGGATAGGTACCGGGCGCGGGGGGTTCGCCATCCCGATCGCCCGGCCCGTAGACGGGCTCGAGCGGGAGGCCCGAGGAAGTCTGCACGAGGTCGCTCATCAGTGGATAACGTACTTGCAAAAAATGAGAATGCCAATACCGCATTCGGGAAGGCCGCCGCGTCGACGCGTGTTCGGCGCCCGTCGGCAGGCGCGGTCGCGCCGCGCGACACCCCAGCGCCCACCTGCACCGGGCCATGCGACACAATCACCGGATACGCCACTTGCAGAAAATGAGAATGCCAATACCATCGAATTGAGTCGAGGAGGCCCATGCCCAGCGAACAAGGGGTGCCCAGCCGGCGACCGTTGACTGATCGCACCCTGGTGGTGTCCGGCGGAAGCCGCGGGATCGGTCTGGCCATCGCGATCGGCGCGGCCCGTCAGGGCGCCAACGTCGTGCTGCTCGCCAAGACCGGCGAACCGCACCCCAAGCTGCCCGGGACCGTGCACACCGCGGTCGCGGACGTGGAAGCCGCGGGCGGCAAGGCCGTCGCGGTCGTCGGGGACGTGCGCAAGGAGGACGACGTCGCACGCGCCGTGGCCACCGCCGTCGAGCACTTCGGCGGCATCGACGTCTGCGTCAACAATGCCAGCGCCATCGCCACCGAACCGACCGAACAGCTGTCGGCCAAGAAGTTCGACCTGATGATGGACATCAACATCCGCGGCACCTTCCTGCTGACGAAGGCCTGCCTGCCGCACCTGCGGGAATCGTCCAACGGGCACGTGCTCACGTTGGCGCCGCCGCTCAACATGAACCCCCACTGGCTGGGCGCCCACCCGTCGTACACGCTGTCGAAGTACGGGATGACGCTGCTGTCGCTCGGCTGGGCCGCCGAGTACGCCGACGTGGGGATCGCCTTCAACTGCCTGTGGCCCGAGACCTACATCGCCACCTCGGCGGTGGCCAACATGGCCGACGGGCAGGAAGCACTCAAGGCCGCGCGCGATCCGCAGATCATGGCCGACGCGGCGGTCGAGGTCCTGTCCCGGCCCGCCCGCGAGACCACCGGCCAGTGCTTCATCGACTCCGACGTGCTCGCCTCTGCCGGGGTGAGCGACCTGTCGCGCTACGGTGGCGGAGACAACCCGACCCTCGACATCTTCGTGGACAAGTCATGAGTATCTCGCTGCTGCTCGAGATGTCGGTCTCGGCCGACGCGGACCGGACCGCCGTCGTCTCCGACGACCTGCGGCTGACCGTCGCCGAGCTGTCCACACTGGCCGACGGCGGCGCCGGTGCCATCGCGAGTTCCGGTGCCGCACACGTCGCCTACGTCGGAACCGGCGGCGCGCTGCTGCCGCTGCTGCTGTTCGCCTCGGCCAGGGCGGCGATCCCGTTCACCCCGCTCAACTACCGGCTCAGCCGCGACGGCCTACACGAACTCATCGCGAGACTTCCCGACGCCCTGGTGATCGCCGACCCGGAGTACCGCGAAGTGGTCGAGGGCGCGGGCAAGCAGGTGATCGACGCGCAGGAGTTCCTCGCCGCCGCGCGGACGGCCGAGCCCGCCACGGAGTTCGCCGACCCCGACGCGGTGGCCGTCGTGCTGTTCACCTCGGGCACCACGTCACGCCCCAAGGCCGTCGAGCTCACCCACAACAACCTGACCAGTTACGTGACCGGCACCGTCGAGTTCGCCTCGGCCGCACCGGATGACGCGGCGCTGATCTGTGTGCCGCCCTACCACATCGCCGGTGTCGGCGCGGCCATGTCGAACCTGTACGCGGGCCGGAAGATGGTGTATCTGCGGCACTTCGACGCCCGAGAGTGGATCCGGCTGGTCACCACCGAAGGCGTCACCACCGCCACCGTCGTGCCCACCATGCTCGACCGCATCGTGTCCGCGCTGTCGGAGGAGAAGGTGGCGCTGCCGACGTTGCGCAACCTGGCCTACGGAGGTTCCAAGGTGGCCCTGCCGCTGGTGCGCCAGGCCCTCGAACTGCTGCCCGGCGTCGGCTTCGTCAACGCCTACGGGCTGACCGAGACCAGTTCCACCATCGCCGTGCTCGGCCCCGACGACCACCGTGCCGCACTCGCCTCCGACGACGAGGAGGTGGCGCGCCGACTCGGCTCGGTGGGCCAGATCGTGCCCGGCATCGAGGTGCAGATCCGCGGCGACGACGGCACCGTGCTCGGCCCCGGTGAGACCGGTGAGCTGTTCGTCCGCGGCGACCAGGTCTCGGGCCGCTACACCGACATCGGCTCCGTGCTCGACGCGGACGGCTGGTTTCCCACCAAAGACGTTGCGTCCCTTGACGCTGACGGATACCTGTTCATCGGCGGCCGGTCCGACGACACGATCATCCGGGGCGGGGAGAACATCGCGCCCGCCGAGATCGAGGACGTGCTGGTGGAACACCCCGACGTCCGCGACGTCGCCGTCGTGGGTCCCGAGGACCCGCAGTGGGGGCAGATCATCGTCGCCGTGGTGGTGCCGGCGTCCGGCGCCGCCCCCGACGCCGACGATCTTCGGGCGCACGTGCGCAGGCACCTGCGCGGCTCCCGCACCCCCGACCGAGTGGTGTTCCGGGCCGAACTGCCCACCAACGCCACCGGCAAGGTGCTGCGCCGGGAACTCATCCAAGAACTCCAAGCCGCAGCCGACGAGCCCGAGAAGGAGCCCGCATGATCAAGAACGGCACCCGCCTGCAGAGCCAGGTGTGCGACACCCAGGTGATCGTGGTGCGCAGCGCCGACAGCCTCGACGACCTGCGCGCCGGCGGCGCACCGATGGTGCCGCTGGACGGCGAGAGATCCGCCGACGCGACCATCGATCCGGCGCTGTCCGACGGCAATGTGATGGGTAAGCGGTACGTCGACGACGGCGGCGCCGAGGTGCTGGTCACCAAGGCCGGCAAGGGCACGCTGTCCATCGGCAGCACCCCGCTGAACCTCAAAGAGGCCAAGCCGCTGCCCGCCAGCGACTGACCCACCGCGCCGGTGCGTGCCCGGTACACCACCGGTCTGGCCGTCGCGTTCCTGCTGACGGCCGCCGAGGTCACCGCGATCGTGGTCTCGCTGGGCGCCGAGAACGTCGTGGGGACCCGCGCACTGCTCACCGTCGGCAACCTGATCGCGGTGGTTGCCATCATCGCCGCCGGCGTCCTGATCACCACAGTCGGCGGCGTCGCCGCGCTGGAGCCGGCGTTCCGTCGACAGGCCGACCGCTCCCCCGTGTCCACCGGTGCGACGACGAATGTCACCGCGAGACTGTCCGCGGTCCTGCTGGCACCGTGGGGCGTGGCGGCCGGCGTCCTGATCGCCCTCAACGCCGGCGCGGGCACCGAAACCCTGCTGGTCATCATCACGGCCGCGATGTTCGGCGGCACCGCCACGGTGTGCACCGGATTCCTGTTCACCCAGCGCCCGCTGCGCCCGCTGATGGCGGTGCCGACGACGGAGAGGGAACACGCCGAGTCGGTACCCGGCGTGCGTGGGCGGCTGATCGCGATGTGGACCGTGTGCATCGCACTCCCCGGCGCGGGCATCGTCACGTTGGTCGCGATGCGCCGCCTCGGCTGGCTGGTCGGCGACGCCGCGTCCATCGAACTGCCGGTGCTGGTGCTCGCGCTCGTCGCGGTGCTGCTCGGCCTGCGGACGTTGATCGTGGTGTCCCGGTCGATCTCGGACCCGGTGCACGACGTGGTCGAGGCGATGGGCGAGATCGAGCGCGGCGGCACCGGGCGTCTGGTCGACGTCTACGACCGGTCCGAGATCGGGCATCTGCAAAGTGGTTTCAACCGGATGGTCACCGGGCTGAGGGAACGCGACCGCCTGCGCGACCTGTTCGGCCGCCACGTCGGACCGGAGGTCGTGCGCCGCGCCGAGGAGGCGACCGGTGGGCACGGCGACGTCCGCGACGCGGCCATCCTGTTCGTGGATCTCGTGGGGTCGACGCGGCTGGCCACCGGACGGGACCCCCAGCGGGTCGCCGAGTTGCTCAACGACTTCTTCCGAATCGTGGTCGCCGCGGTCGACGACCACCACGGGCTGATCAACAAGTTCCAGGGCGATGCCGCGCTCGCGGTGTTCGGTGCCCCGCTGGCCCTCGACCACGCCGCCGACGCGGCGCTGGCGACGGCGCGCACGCTGGCCGCGCAGTTGCGGAGCCGACCACTGGATTTCGGCATCGGCGTCTCGGCCGGACCGGTGTTCGCCGGCAACATCGGGGCGGAGAACCGCTACGAGTACACGGTGATCGGGGACGCGGTCAACGAGGCCGCACGCCTCGCCGACCACGCGAAGGCCTCCGATGCCCGGGTGCTCTGTTCCGGTGCCGTCACCGAACGCGCAGATCCGGGGGAACGCCGCCGCTGGGCCACCCAGGGCGAGGTGCTGCTGCGCGGCCGGGTGGATCCGACCCCGATCTTCACCCCGCTGGAGCAGGGGCGCGGCCGGGAGTCCGCGGGTTAGTTCCGCACAAGATCGGGAATGCTCGGTCCCAGCAGTGCCCGGGTCGACGAATCGATCGAGGAGCAGCCATGGCCACCATCGACGGACACCGCCCGCGGGAGGCCGACCCACTCGCGGTGCGGCGCGCGGTGCGGGGCGCCGCCATCGGCAACACCGTCGAGTGGTTCGACTTCGCGATCTACGGCTTTTTGGCCACCTACATCGCGAAGACGTTCTTCCCCACCGCCGATGACACCGCCGCACTGCTGAACACCTTCGCCATCTTCGCGGCCGCATTCTTCATGCGACCGCTCGGCGGGTTCTTCTTCGGACCGCTGGGTGACCGGATCGGCCGTCAGCGCGTGCTGGCCCTGGTCATCCTGCTGATGTCGGCCTCCACATTCGCGATCGGCCTGCTGCCGAGCTACGACGCCATCGGCGTCGCTGCGCCCCTGCTGCTGCTCGTTCTCCGGTGCGTGCAGGGCTTCTCCGCCGGCGGTGAATACGGCAGCGGCGCATGCTATCTCGCCGAGTTCGCTCCCGACCGGCACCGCGGCTTCGTCGTCAGCTTCCTGGTCTGGTCGGTGGTCGTCGGTTTCCTGCTCGGCTCGGTGACCGTGACCGCCCTCGAGACGGCGCTGAGCGAGTCCGCGATGGACTCCTACGGGTGGCGCATCCCTTTCCTCATCGCGGGTGTACTGGGCGGCGTCGGACTCTACATCCGCTTGCGGCTCGGTGACACACCGGATTTCGAGGAGCTCAAGGAATCCGGTGAGGTGTCCACCTCACCACTCAAGGATGCGGTGACGACCTCATGGAAGCCGATCCTGCAGATCGCCGGCCTCGTCATCATCCACAACGTCGGCTTCTACACCGTCTTCACGTACCTGCCGAGCTACATGACCGAGACGCTCGACTTCACCAAGATCGACGCGTTCCTGTCGATCACCGTGGCCAGCGTCGTCGGACTGGTGCTCATCCTCCCGCTCGGTGCGCTGTCGGACCGAGTCGGCCGCAAGCCGTTGCTGATCGCCGGCGCCGTGGGCTTCGCCGTTCTGGCCTATCCGTTGTTCGCGCTGTTCAACACCGGATCGCTGCTCGGGGCCATCGCCGGCCATGCCGGCCTGTCCGCGCTCGAGGCGGTGTTCGTGGCGGGTTCGCTGGCCGCGGGCGCGGAGTTGTTCGCGACCCGGGTGCGCTCCAGCGGCTACTCGATCGGCTACAACACGTCGGTTGCGCTGTTCGGCGGTACCGCACCGTATGTCGCGACCTGGCTCACCGACCGCACCGGTAACGAACTCGCACCCGCCTACTACGTCATCGTGGCCGCCGTCGTCTCGCTGGCCACCATCCTCACCATGCGCGAAACCGCCAATCGTCCACTGCGCATGCGGGTCTGAGGGCTCGCGAAAACCCTTGCCGGGCCGACCATCGGCCGATAGTGTCCAGGTGCATGGCAGCGACCAGTGCCACCGCCACCGTCGGCATGTCACCGCTGCGAGTCGCGTCGGCCAGCTTCATCGGGACCACCGTCGAGTACTACGACTTCCTGATCTACGGTACGGCGGCCGCGCTGGTGTTCCCCGAGCTGTTCTTTCCCGCCGTGTCACCGGCGACCGGACTCCTGTTGTCCTTCGCGACGTTCGGGGTCGGCTTCGTCGCCCGGCCCCTGGGCGGGATCGTCTTCGGCCACTACGGCGACCGCGTCGGCCGCAAGCGGATGCTGGTCTACTCGCTGCTCATCATGGGCGTCGCCACCGTGCTGATGGGCGCGTTGCCGACCTACGCGCAGATCGGCGTCGCAGCGCCGATCCTGTTGACGCTGTTGCGATTGGCGCAGGGATTCGCCGTCGGCGGTGAGTGGGGCGGCGCCACGCTGATGGCCGTCGAACACGCCTCACCAGAACGCAAGGGCCTCTACGGAGCGTTCCCGCAGATGGGCGCCCCGGCGGGGACCGCCACCGCCACGCTGGCGTTCTACGCCGTCTCGCTGCTCCCCGACGAGCAGTTCCTGTCCTGGGGTTGGCGGATCCCCTTCCTGGCCAGCGCCGTGCTGATCGTCATCGGTCTGGTCATCAGGCTCTCGCTGGCCGAGAGCCCCGACTTCGCCGCATTGCAGGCCCGCGCCGCGGTCCTCCGGTTGCCGATCGCGGTGGCGTTCCGGAGGCACTGGCGGCAGATCCTGCTCGTCGCAGGGGCGTATCTGTCGCAGGGGGTGTTCGCCTACATCTGCGTGGCCTACCTGGTGTCGTATGCGACGACCGTGGCCGGAATCGACCGCGCGCAGGCACTTCTCGGTGTGTGCGTGGCCGCCGTGGTGGCGGTGGTGATGTACCCGGTGTTCGGCAGGGTGTCCGACGCCGTCGGCCGCAAACCGGTCTTCCTGGCAGGTGTGGTCGCGATGGGTCTGTCGGTGCTGCCCGTCTTCGCGCTGATCAACACCGGTCGGCCCGGGCTCTTCCTGCTGGCGCTCGTGCTGGTGTTCGGACTGGCGATGGCGCCGGCGGCCGGGGTGACCGGATCGCTGTTCAGCCTGGCCTTCGACGCCGACGTCCGCTACAGCGGTGTCTCCCTGGGCTACACGCTCTCGGCGGTGATCGGATCGGCGTTCGCGCCCACCATCGCCACCGCCCTGTATGCGGCGACCGGGTCCAGCGATGCGATCGCCGCCTACATGATCGCGGTGTCGGTGATCTCCGCGGTGTCGGTCAGCCTGATGCCCGGGCCGTGGCGGCAGCCCCGGGTTCGGTGACCCTGACTCAGGTGTCGATGTCGACCAGCGCCTCGGCGGTCTGCAGGTCGGCGTACGCCGCCGAATACCGTTGCGCCAGAGCGATCGCGATGTCCGGGCGCTGCCACAGCTCGCCGGCACTGGCCGTGCACAGCCACAGCGTGAGCCCGTGCGCCACCGACGCCCGGTAGCGCAGCCAGATCTCTCCGAGCGACGGGAGTTCGTCGGCGGGCAGGCCGAGCGCGTCGCGGTACTCCTCGAGCAGGTGACGCTCACTGCGGCGCCGGTCCTCGATCGTCAACGCGCCCTGCAGGAAGTACCCGAGGTCCAGCGACCAGTTGCCCCTGCGGGCGACCTGCCAGTCCAGGAACCCGACCTCACCGCTGGGCAGCAGATAGGTGTTGCCGATGTGGGGATCGCCGTGCAGCAGCGTCTGCGGCGCTCTGGTCAGACTCCGGATGTACGGCTTCCAGATGTCGTCGATGAGTTCGCCGATGGTCAGCGCCATCACGACGTCCGGCGCGTCGTCCCCGAGCCGCTTCTGCGCTTCGGACAGCGGTGCGGCGCCCATCCCGTCCCACGGCACGAACGGCTCCAGCCAGTCGAGCGTCGGCTCCTCGAGAACCCTTGAGCCCCAGTATCGCCCATGCATCCGGGCCAGACCGCGCACCCCCGTCGCCGCCTGTTCGACGCTCAGGGGGCGGGTGGCGTCCCGCGGGTCGGCGTCACGAGCGGTGAGGTCCTCCATCACCAGGATGAAGTCCTCGGCGGCCTCGTCGACCAGTGCGGTGAACACGGTCGGGTGCTCCAGCGGCAGTTCCACCCGTGAGTTGAACAGCCGCGGTTCGTGGAACAGACCGCTGGTGAGCCGGACCAGGTCGCGGTGGGCGGGGTCGACGGCCTTGACGAACACCGTCTCCGGACCCGAACCCGCGGAGTAGCCGAGGCGTAACCGGGCCCGCCGGTTGGTGCCGTCGTCGCGGAGGTCGACGCTCACGGTGTCGACGACCGCATCCGGATGGTGCGCGGACAACGCGGTGGTCATCCAGTCCGGTGTGATCTCGTCCCAGTCCTTCGGGACGACCAGCGCGGCCCTGGTCATCGAATGATCGCCGGCATCGAATCCCAGCCCCGCACAGTGGAGGTCGGGGACAACTCGGCGTTGGCCATGTCGACGTCCCACTCCGGGAAGCGTTTGAGGATCTCCTCGAGTGCGATCCGCCCCTCCAGTCGTGCGAGCGCCGAGCCGAGACAGTAGTGCGTCCCGACGCTGAACGCGAGATGCTGGCGCGGTTCTCGGTGGATGTCGAAAACGTCGCCGTCGGGCGGGAATTGGCGGTGATCGCGGACGGCGGCGCCGATCAGCATCAACATCACGCTGCCCTCGGGAACCGTCTGTCCGTGGATCTCGACGTCGCGGGTCACGTAGCGCGCGACATGCGGGGCCGGGGGCTCGAAGCGCAGCAGTTCCTCGACGGCCTGCGGGATGAGGGCCGGGTTCTCGACCAGTTCCCTGCGCTGGTCGGGATGTTCGGCCAGCACCTTGGCCGCCCAGCCGATCAACCGTGTCGTGGTCTCGTTGCCCGCGCCCGCGACCACGTTGAGGTAGACGAGCAGCTCCTCGCGGCGAAGCCGGCGGACGGTGCCGGTCTCGTCGGTGAACTCGACGTTGAGCAGTTCGGTCATGATGTCGTCGGACGGATTGTCCTTGCGCCAGTCGATGTAGGCCTCGAACACCTCGCCGGTCACCATGCCGTTTTCGGCCGCCGACATCGGCTTACCCGCCTCGGTGCGCAACTGGGCGTTGCCGTAGTCGCGGATCATCTCCTGGTCGTCCTCGGGGATGCCGAGCAGCGAGCTGATCACCTTCATCGGCATCTGGGCGCCGAAGTCGCCGATGAAGTCGAAGCGGCCGGCGCCGACGAGCGGATCGAGGCTCTGGGCGCAGAACTCGCGGATCTTCGGCTCGAGCGCGTTGATCTTGCGCGGTGTGAACATGCGCGCGAGCAGTTTGCGGTGCACATCGTGGATCGGCGGGTCCTCGAAGATCACCGTGCCCGGCGGGATGTCGATGTTCGCCTTGATGAGCTCGATGATCGCGCCGCGCGCGGAGCTGAAGGTCTCGTGGTCCACGAGCGCCTTGCACACGTCGTCGTAGCGGCTCACGGCGTAGAAGTCGTACTGCGTGTTGTAGTACAGCGGCGCCTCCTCGCGGAGGCGCTTGAACATCGGGTAGGGATCGGCATTGAGTTCGACGTCATACGGGTCGAAGTAGACGTCGGGGCTGGCACTCACGGTCACGGAAATCCGCCTCTCTGTACGCGGTAGGGAGCTTACACGCGTAAGCGGGGCCAGAAGCAACAATTCTGCCTCCGGATGTAACGCTCAGGTCGACGCGCGCTGGATCAACCGGGCGACGTTGCGGGCGCTGGGCTGGTACTCGATCGGGTAGCCGAGTTCGGCCATCATCGCCGCGACGGCGACGTCCACGATCTCCTTGGCGTCGAATCCGACGGAGGTCAGCGGCGGACCGCTCACCGCACCGAGCGGACGGGCGTCGACGCCCATGACGGCCAGGTCGGCGGGGCACCGCAGACCGGCTTCGCGCAGCCCGTGCAGCACCACGAACGCCGTCTCGTCGCTCTGCGCGCAGACCGCCGTCACGCCCTGGTCCACCCAACCGGTCACGGCCTCGGCGGCGTCGCTTCCGTCGGTCGCGAGCGTGCCGACCGCGAGGTCGGGCAGCCCGTGCTCGCGGGCGCCCACCCGCAGCCCGGCGAGCCAGTAGTCGCCGAGCGGGCGGAGCTTGTCGACGTCGGAGTAGGCGAAGGCGAGCCGGCGGTGTCCCCGCTCCTTCAGATGCGCGATCCGCAGTTCACCGATGGACAGGTGCAGGTCGCCGAGCGCGCGCAACTGCGCGCTGCCGACGTGGATCTGCGGAATGCCCGCGGCCTCGACGGCCGCGAGCGCCGCCCCGGTCAGCGGGAACACGCTCGTGACCGCGACCGGGTTCAGGTCGTTGATCGCGTCGACGACGTTGCGGTCGTCGTCGGTCTCGAACTGCAGCGACAACACGATGCCGTGGCGTGCGAGCGCGGTCGTGAGTCTGCTGCCGACCTCCATCGGCAGTTCGCCGAGCGCGATGCGGGGCACGATGAACAGCACGATGCCGCTCCCCCCGACCGCGAGGTTGCGCGCAGCGAGATTCGGCCGGTAGCCCAGTGTCTCGGCGGCCTTGCGCACCGCGTCGCGTGTGCGCGGCGAGATGCGTTGACTCGCCACGTTGTTCAGGACATAGCTGACGGTGGCCGTCGAGACGTTGGCCAACCGCGCCACGTCGGCCTTGGTGGGCCGCGCCGCTCCCCTACCGCTCACCGGCTCATCGTCGCACGTCAGCGACCGCTGACGCGGCCAGCGGCCGGCCGGCCGACTCGCGCAGCGTCAGCAGCGTCGCGAGCGACACGACCGCGGCGACGATCAGGTACAGCGCCGGGGCGAGGTTGTTCTCGGTCGTCGCGGTCAACCAGGTGACGACGTACGGTGTCGTCCCGCCGAACGCCGCGACCGAGACGTTGTAGCCGATGGAGAATCCGCTGTAGCGCACCCGGGTGGCGAACAGTTCGACGCCGGCGGTGACGGCCGTCGACACGTAGATCGACTCGATGGCCGCCAGCACGCAGTGTGCGGTGATCGCCGCGGCGAGCGAACCCGAGTTCAGCAGCAGGAACAGTGGATAGGCCAGGATCACGAACGCGACCGCACCGCCGATCAGCAGCGGACGCCTGCCGATGCGGTCCGACAGCGCCGCCAGCGGCAGGATCAGCACCAGGGCGACCAGACTGGCCAGCGACATCGAGACGAACGACGCGGTCTTGCCGAACTCGAGGGTCTTGATGAAGTAGGTCGGCAGGAACGTGAACACCACGTAGTAGCCGACATTGAACACGATGAACAGCCCGATCACCTGCAGGATCGGCCGCCATGCGGTGGTGGCCGCCTCCCGCAGCGGCGACGACGCCACCCGGTCGGTCTCCGACAGCGCCGCGAACTCCGGCGTGTCGTCCAGGCGCAACCGGATGTAGAGGCCGACCAGTCCCAGCGGCGCGGCGAGAAGGAACGGGATGCGCCAGCCGTAGCTCTCCATCGCCGCGGCGGGCAGCAGCGCCTGCAGCACGGTGACCGTCACCGACCCGAGCAGGAAGCCGACGACGCCGGACCAGGCGATGAACGTCACCGTCAGACCGCGGCTGCGGTCTCGCGCGTATTCAGCGAGATACACTGCGCCGCCGCCGTATTCACCGCCGGCGGAGAATCCCTGCAGGCACCTCAGGAACAACAGCAGCAGCGGCGCGGCCACACCGATGCTCGCGTAGGTCGGCAGCAGGCCGATGCCGAGCGTGGCCGCCGACATCAGCAGGATCACCACCGCGAGCACCCGCTGGCGGCCGATGCGGTCACCGAGCGGGCCGAACACGAAACCGCCGAGAGGCCGCATGAAGAAGGCCGCCGCGAAGATCGCGAACGTGCTCAGCAGCGCGGCGGTGTCGTTGCCCGCCGGGAAGAACTCGGCGGCGATGAATGTCGCGAGGAAGCCGTAGATCGCGAAGTCGAACCATTCGACGGCGTTACCGATCGAGGCGCCGGCGATCGCCTTGCGGATGGCCGCCGAATCGGCGGGTGCGGGCGCGGATGTCTGACTCTCCATGGCGAGAGGGAGACTACCGCTTATCCGCGTAAGCGGGTGGTCGATTCAGTCCGCGCGCACGAGCGTGGGCCTGAGCCGGTCGGCCGGGATCTCGCGACCGGTATCCAGGTCGCGGTCCAACCCCTCGGCGTAACCAACGACACCGGCCACGTCGACGCCGTAGCGCGCGGGCGCCTCCGCGAGCCGTCCCGCGGCCCGGCGCAACAGCGCGCGGGCCCCGCCGGGGTTACCGCGCTGGACGTGCGTGATGCCGACCATCAACTGTGCGAGCCCCTGCCAGAGCGACCGCTCGTCGTCGGGGCCGTTCTTCCACGCCGCCTCGAGCACTTCGTGCGCATGGAACGCACGCCCGGCGTCGACCAGGCGTTGGGCGTAGGCGAGTGTCTCGTCCGGCGGCAGGCACAGATCGTCGGGGATGCGGTCGACGCCCTCGCTGCCGGGCGGCAGTGGCCGGCCGAGCGCGTCGCGCGGGCGGCTGTTGCGGGGCCGGCCGGCCTCGTCGCGGTCACGCCCGGACATGCGACTGCTCCTCGACCGCCTTGCGTCGACGCCATGCCGCCCATGCTCCGGTCGACCACAGCGCCCACACCACGAGGACGGGCTGGAAGAGCAACCGGACGGCGCGGTCGCGGTCGGAGTCGAGACCGAACGCGTCGGTGTGGGTGAGGAACTGGGAGATGTTGCCGGGGAAGATCAGCACGAAGAACGCGGCGGTGATCCAGCCGAGCGGCACCCGCCACCGGTGCAGCACGATCAGGGCCGCGCCGAGCGCGATCTCCACCACACCCGAGGCGATCACCACGACGTCGACGTTCAGCGGCAGCCAGGGCGGCACCTGGGCGTAGAAGTCGGTGCGGGCGAAGGTCAGATGCCCGACACCGGCGTAGGCGAGCGCCACCCCGAGCAGGATTCGGGCGAGCAGGCGAAGCATGGTCACCAGGCCATGGTGCCTGGCCCGGTGACACGGAGTGCGGGCGGAGGGACTCGAACCCACACGCTCTTTCGAGCACCGGCACCTAAAGCCGGCGCGTATACCATTTCGCCACGCCCGCAGCGTGGTCATCGTACCGTCCGGGCTGCCGGCGTCCGGGTGGTGTGCCTTTCCGAAAGTCGATACCGCCCGCGCTATCAGCTAGCACGGGCGCTATCACTTTTCGCAAAAGACCCACGACTCGGTGAGGTCGCGAACCGCTTCGGTGACGCCTCGATCAGTTCGTCGGCCCCGAGAACCTCGCGGTACCGTGGAGCCGTGTCCACTACACGGCGTAGGAGACCGGCGCTGATCCTGCTGGTCGTGGCGGCCGCCGCCGGCTGCCTGGCGCTGGCGTGGTGGCAGTGGACCCGCTGGGAGTCGACCTCCGGTTCGTGGCAGAACCTCGGCTACGCCCTGCAGTGGCCGATGTTCGCCGGCTTCTGCTTCTACGCGTACTTCAAGTTCGTCCGCTACGAAGAAGCCCCGCCCGCACCGCATCCGAGCGGCGCGGTCACCGAGATCCCCGCCGATCTGCTGCCCGAACGCTCCGCGGCGACCCCGCCTCCCTCGTCCGACGACGACCCCGCACTGCGTGAGTACAACGCTTACCTCGCACACCTCGCCGAAGCCGACAACGAAGGCAGAACCACACCATGACCGCACCGCAGACGCCGGACACCGCGCCCGCCGGGGTGTCGATCGAGACCATCGCCAAGGCGGTCCGCAACTACCGCATCCTGGCCTGGGCGACAGGCATCTGGTTGATCGTCCTGTGCGCCGAGATGGTGCTCAAGTACATCGTCAAGGTGGACTGGCCGTTCCTGTGGCTGGTCGCCCCCATCCACGGCTGGGTGTACTTCGCGTACCTGTTGTTCACCGCCAACCTCGCGGTCAAGGTCCGCTGGCCGATCGGCAAAACCATCGGCGTACTGCTCGCCGGCACGATCCCGCTGCTCGGCATCGTCGTCGAGCACTACCAGACGAAGAACCTCAAGGCGCGCTTCGGCCTGTGACAGGCGGGACGCCTCGGCGCACCTCGTCGATGTCGTCGGTCAGCCGCGTCACATAGCCGACCAGCGCCTCGACGTCGGCGTGGTCCCACCCGTCGACCGCGCGGCGCAGCCCGGCCAGTTTGTGAGACCGCTGCCGCCGCAACCGATTCCGGCCGCCCGCGGTCAACGCGAAGCGCGGCGTGCGCCCCGACCAGGCGGGTGCGCTGTCCCGCGCCACCGGCTCGACGAGGCCGTCGCGCAGCATGACGAACGCCTCGCTGCCCACCGTCGCGGTGTCGACACCCAGCGCGTCGGCGATCTCCTCGACCGATGCGGGCCCGGCCTGCTCGAGGTGGGCCAGCAGGACGTAGGTCCGCCGCCCGAGGAACTGCATCGGCATGCCCCCGTCGTAGGTGCCCAGCGCGGAGTGCCGGCCCAGCCGCGTCAGCACCGCCTCGAGATCGCGCACCGGTGGCTCCGGTGCGGAGGACGCCGCCTCTGCCACCGGGGCCGGCTTCGGAATGGCCAGCGCGATCAGGCCCGCGACGCCCGCCGCGCAGGCGGCGATGATCAGGGCGGTGTGGAAGCCCTCCAGGGACGGCAGAACCCGCCCGGCGAACGACGTGGTCATCCCGGCGAGCACCGCGCCCATCACCGCGCTGGACACGGAGGTGCCCAGTGACCGGGCCAGCGCGTTGATGCCGTTGGCCGCGGCGGTCTCCGTCACCGGAACGGCCGCGTTGATCAGCGCAGGCAGCGAGGCGAACGCGAACCCGACGCCGACACTGACCGCGACGTTGAGGATCAGCACCTCGACGGGGCTGTCCAGGAGTCGCAGGCCGATCAGGTAGGACACCGAGATGATCGCGCACCCGACGACGAGCGTGAGCCGGGGTCCGGTCACCGCCGCGATCCGGGCGGCGATCGGCGCCGACACCATCATCGCCAGCCCGCCCGGCGCCATCCACAGACCCGCGTGCAACATCGACTGACCGAGCCCGTACCCGGTCTGCGTGGGCAGTTCCAGCACCTGCGGTGCGACGAGTGACAGCGCGAACAGGCCGAACCCCACGCCGACCGACGCCAGGTTCGTGGTGAGCACCGGCCGCCGGACCGTGGTGCGCAGGTCGACGATCGGCGCGGACGCCCGCAGCTGCCACCACGCGAACACCGCGAAGATGACAGGTGAGGCGGCGAACAGGCTCAACGTCGTCGTGCTGGTCCAACCCCAGGTCTGACCCTTGGAGATCGCCAGCAGCAGCGTGGTCAGCCCGCCTGCCAGGCCCAGGGCACCGAGGAGGTCCACGCGTTCCGAGGTACGCGACCCCACCGGCGGGACCAGGACGGCGAAGCAGACCAGGGCCGCCGCGCCGAGTCCGGCGGCGAACCAGAACAACACATGCCAGTTGAAGTTCTGTGCGATCACCGCCGACAGTGGCAGGCCCAGCGCACCGCCCACCCCGAGTGAGGCACTCATGATGCCCATCGCCGACCCGACCCGGTCTGCGGGTACGGCCGCGCGCAGCACGCTGATCCCCAGCGGGATGATCGGCATCCCGAATCCCTGCAGACCTCGGCCGACGATCACCGGGATGAGTGCGGTGCTGAGCGCGGCGATCACCGAACCGGCCGTGAGCAGCGCCGCACACGCCATCAGCACGGGTTTGGGGCCGTAGATGTCGCCGAGCCGACCGAACAGCGGTGTCGCGACCGCCGCGGTGAGCAGTGTCGCGGTGATGGCCCACGACGCGTTGTCCGGGCCGGTCCCCAACAGGGCGGGCAGTTCCGGGATCAGCGGGATGATCAGCGTCTGCATCAACGACACGCTGATGCCGGCCGCCGCGAGAACGGCGATGAGCACGTTCGGGCGCACCCGCGCGGCCACCGCCGCTGCCGCCTCTGTCGTCTGCACACCTCGCCGAGCCACGACGGGCATGCTACCCATTAGGCTGTCTATCTAAAACTTGCGACGACGTGACGTCAGTCGCCGAGCGCCCGCAGCGCCGGAACCAGCTGCGCGAGCGCGCGCCCGCGGTGGCTGGCGGCGTCCTTCTCGGCCGGCGTCAACTCCGCGGCCGTGCGATCGGAGTGCTCGGGCAGGAACACCGGGTCATAGCCGAATCCACCCTCCCCGCGCGGCTCCCGAATGATCGCCCCGCGCCACACGCCGCGCACCACGACCTCCTGCGTGCCGTCCACCAGCGCGCACGCCGAGACGAACCCCGCGCCCCGCCGATCGTCGGGGACGTCGCGCAGTTGGGCGAGCAGCAGCGCGGTGTTGGCCGCGTCTTTGTGGTCGGTCTCCCCGGTCAACCCCGCCCAGCGCGCCGAGAGCACCCCGGGCATCCCGTTGAGCGCGTCCACCTCGAGTCCGGAATCGTCGGCGACGGCGGCGACGCCGGTGGCGCGGAACGCGTCGCGCGCCTTGGCCAGCGCGTTCTCCTCGAACGTCGCCGCGGTCTCGGGTGCCTCGTCGAAGGGTGCGACGTCGTCGAGTGAGAGCAGGGTCAGCCCGGACACCCCGGCGGTGTCGAGCACCCTGCGCAGTTCGGCCAGCTTCTTACGGTTACGGCTGGCGACCAGCAGTTCGGTCGTCAGCTTCCGAACGCTTTCTTCGGCGGCGTCTTCGGCTCGGGCAGCACACCGGGGTACGGGGCCGCGAGCGCCTCCTGCTGGACGACGAACAACTGCTCGCACGACGCCAGCGCGAGGTCGAGCAGCTTGTCCAGCGTCGAACGCGGGAACGTCGCCCCCTCACCGGTGCCCTGGATCTCGACCAGCGTGCCGGTGTCGGTGGCGACGACGTTCATATCGACCTCGGCGCGTGAATCCTCCGTGTAGGGCAGGTCCACCCGCACCCGGCCGTCCACGACGCCCACACTGACCGCCGCGATAGCACACGACAACGGCCGGGGGTCGGAGAGTTTGTCGGCCGCGGCGAGGTAGGTGACCGCGTCGGCCAGCGCCACATAGGCCCCGGTGATCGCCGCGGTGCGAGTGCCGCCGTCGGCCTGCAGGACGTCGCAGTCGATCGCTATCGTGTTCTCCCCCAACGCATTCAAGTCGATGCAGGCGCGCAGCGACCGGCCGATCAGCCGGCTGATCTCCTGGGTGCGGCCGCCGACCCGGCCCTTGACCGACTCCCGGTCGGAGCGGTCGTGTGTGGCGGCGGGCAGCATCGCGTACTCGGCGGTGAGCCAGCCCTGCCCCGTTCCCTTACGCCAGCGCGGCACTCCCTCGGTGACGCTGGCCGTGCACATCACGCGGGTCTCGCCGAACTCGACCAGCACCGAACCGGCGGGATGGGAGGTGAAACCGCGGGTGATCCGCACCGGACGCAACTCGTCGTCGAGCCGACCGTCTTCTCGTCTGGACACGGCCCAACCCTAACCGCTCACCCCGACGGGGCGGCCGGGAGTCAGTGCTTCATGACGTCGAAAGACTCGTTGCACACCACCGCGTGCACGGGACCGTCGAACTCCGCCTTCGCCTCGCTGATCACGTCCTCGCGCGAGGTCCACGGCGGGATGTGGGTCAGCAGCAGTTCCCCGACCCCGGCGAGCGCGGCCGCCCGGCCGGCCTCGGTACCCGACAGGTGCAGTCCGGGCGGACGGTCCGGCGAATGCGTCCACGACGCCTCGCACAGGAACATGTCGGCGCCCCGGGCGAGTTCGATGAGCGGATCGCAGAAGCCGGTGTCACCGCTGTAGACGAACGTCGCACCGGACGGATCGGTGAAGCGCATCCCGTAGGACTCGGTGGGGTGACACACCAGACGCGGCAACACCGACAGCGCGCCGATCTGCACGGCGGAGTTGTCCGACCAGTTCCGCACCTCGAAGATGTCGGAGATGTCGTCGATCTCCCCGCCCTCCGGTGAGGATGCGGCGCCCAGCCGGGCCCAGGTGTTCGCCGGACCGTAGAGCACCCCACGGTCGGGCGCCGGCGACGGGTGGTAGCGGCGCCACACGAACAGCCCGGGCAGGTCCAGACAATGGTCGGCGTGCAGATGACTCAACAGCACCGACACCGCGTTGGGGTCGGCATGCCGCTGCAGCGCGCCCAGCACGCCGCCGCCGAAATCCAGCACCAGCGGCGGGGTGTCAGGTGCGGTCAGAAGGTATCCGGACGCCGGCGAATCAGGCCCGACCACACTGCCGGAGCAACCGAGTACGGTGATTCGCACGCCCACTAGCTTGCCATGCCCAGAACTCTGTTGACGAAAACATGGCCGGTTTGTCACCACCGGCCGCAGGCCCGGCAGGCGCTACGCCTCGACGCGGCGCTGTACCGGCCGCACCCCGTCCAGACTCGGGCCCAGGAAGCGGGCCGCCAGTGCGGTGAAAGCCTCTGGGTCCCCGGTGGATTCGAACACCCGGGTGGCCGGGGTGGCGGCGGGATCGGCGGGATGCGGGCGCAGCAGGTCCAGTTCGGTCAGCACCCGCAACAGGTCCTTGGCCGTCTCCTCCGCGCTCGACACCAGCGTGACGTGATCGCCCATCGCGAGCTGGATCAGACCGGAGAGCATCGGGTAGTGCGTGCACCCGAGCACCAGCGTGTCGACGTCGGCCCGCTGCAGTGGTTCGAGGTAGGCCTCGGCCAGCCCGAGGACCTGGCGTCCGCTGGTCACGCCGCGTTCGACGAAGTCGACGAACCGGGGGCAGGCGACCCCGACGACCTCGATGTCGCGGGCGGCGGCGAACGCGTCCTGGTAGGCGCCGGAGGCGATGGTCGCCGACGTGCCGATCACCCCGATGCGGCCGCTTCGCGTGGTGGCCACCGCCCGGCGCACCGCGGGCAGGATCACTTCGACGACCGGCACCGGCGCGTAGCGCTCGCGGGCATCGCGCAGGCAGGCCGACGACGCCGAGTTGCAGGCGATGACCAGCGCCTTGACCCCGCGCTCGACGAGGTCGTCGCCGATCGCCAGCGCGTGCGCGCGGATCTGAGGGATGGTCAGCGGACCGTACGGTCCGTTGCCGGTGTCACCGACGTAGATGATGTCCTCGTCGGGCAACTGGTCGATGATCGCCCGCGCGACCGTGAGCCCCCCAACGCCGGAATCGAAGATCCCGACCGGGCCCAGCCGATCGCCCGCCGGAGTGGTCACGACGGCAGGTACGGCGGCGCGGTCCGCGACCCGCGCAGCTCGCGGGCCTTGCGTTCCGGACTGGACAGGACGTAGGCGGCCACGACACCGGCGACCGCGCCGCACAGATGGCCCTGCCAGGAGACCCCGGGGGTGCCGGGCAGCACACCGAGCAGGATGCCGCCGTAGACGAACAGCACGATGACGCCGACGACGATCTCCCAGGCCTTGCGCGTAAAGAACCCGAACACGATGAGGAACGCGAGCCAGCCGAAGATGAGGCCGGACGCGCCGATGTGGTTGACCTCGCAGCGCACGCCGACATAGGGGCAGTGCGTCCCGAGATTGCCGATCAGCCAGGTGCCGAGGCCCCCGAGTATCCACACGATCGCGGTCGCGTAGATGAACCGGGACAACCCGGCCAGTGTCATCAGGAACCCGAGCACCAGCGCCGGGCCGGTGTTGGCGAGGAGGTGCTGCCAGTCGGCGTGCAGCAGCGGCGAGAACACGATGCCCCACAGACCGTCGGTCTCCAGCGGACGGATGCCGTTCTCGTCGAGACGGTGCCCGCTGAGCGAGTCGAACAGCTCGATCACGTAGAGCAGGACGACGAAGCTGACGATCGTCACCCCGCCGACCACCCACGCCGGCCGCTTCTGCTGCGGCGCAGGGGGGTTGGCGGGAAAGCCTCGGGTCATCATGCTCCTCGCGTGCGCGGGCTCATGCCCATAGTTGCCCTTCCAACGCGTCCTCTGCGTCGTCGAGGCTACCGCCGTACGCACCGGTCGACAGGTACTTCCACCCGGCGTCGCACACGGTGAACGCGATGTCGGCGCGCTCGCCCGCCTTGATCGCCTTGGCCGCCATACCGAGGGCGGCGTGCAGGATCGCCCCGGTGGAGACACCGGCGAAGATGCCTTCCTTGGTGACCAGTTCGCGGGTCCGTTTGATGGCGTCGAACGATCCGACGGAGAATCGGGTCGTCAGCACGTCGGGGTCGTACAGCTCGGGGATGAAACCCTCGTCGATGTTGCGCAGCGCGTAGACGCCCTCGCCGTAGCGCGGCTCGGCGGCCACGATCTGCACGCCCGGCACCTTCTCGCGCAGGAACCGGCCGGTGCCCATCAGCGTCCCGGTGGTGCCGAGCCCCGCCACGAAATGGGTGATCTCGGGCAGGTCGGCGAGCAGTTCGGGGCCGGTGCCGTAGTAGTGCGCGTCGGAGTTGGCGGGGTTGCCGTACTGGTAGAGCATCACCCATTCGGGGTTGGCCGCCGCCAGCTCCTTGGCGTGGGCCACCGCGGTGTTGGAGCCGCCCTCGGCCGGGGAGTAGATGATGCGCGCGCCGTACAACTCCAGCAGTTGCCTGCGTTCGATCGAGGTGTTCTCGGGCATCACGCAGATCATCTGGTAGCCCTTGAGCAAGGCGGCCATCGCCAGCGAGATTCCGGTGTTGCCGCTGGTGGGTTCCAGGATCGTCGAACCGGGGTGCAGCAACCCGTCACGCTCGGCCTGCTCGATCATCCGCAGCGCGGGCCGGTCCTTGATCGAGCCGGTCGGGTTGCGGTCCTCGAGTTTGGCCCACAGCCGCACGTGCGGTCCGTGCTCGTCGTCATCCCAGCGGGGCGACAGGCGCGGGCAGCCCACCAGCGGCGTGTTGCCGAGGGCCTCGAGCACCGAGTCGTAACGCGCCAACGTCATCCACCTGCCACGGCGGGCAGGATCGTCACCGAATCCCCGTCGGAGATCGCGGTGTCCATACCGCCGGAGAAGCGGACATCCTCGTCGTTGACGTAGATGTTGACGAACCGGTGCAGCTTGCCCGGCTTGTCCGGGTCGACGAGCCGCTCCGAGATGCCGGAGTAGTTCGTCTCGAGGTCGCTGATGATGTCGGCGAGCGTGGCGCCGGACGCGCTGACCCGCTTCTCGCCCCCGGTGTGGGTGCGCAGGATGGTCGGGATCTCGACGGTGACAGACATTGGCTCTTCCTTTTCTCAGTACTGTTCGACGACGGTGACAGGTTCTTCGGTGACCACACCGTCGACGATGCGGTAGCTGCGCAGTTCGTGGACGTCCGGGTCGCGGGTGCCGATGAGGACGTAGTGGGCGTCCGGTTCGGACGCGAGGTCGATGTCGGTGCGGCTGGGGTACGGCTCGGTGCCGGTGTGCGAGTGGTAAACCACGACCGGCTCCTCGCCGGCCTGCGACATCGCTCGGTGGACCCGCAGCTGCTCCATCGAGTCGAACCGGTAGAACGTCGGCGACCGTTCGGCGTTGACCATCGCGATGAAGCGTTCGGGCCGGTCGGACCCTTCCCGGCCGGCGATGATGCCGCACGCCTCGTCCGGATGGTCCGCACGGGCGTGCGCGACCATGGCGTCGACCAGATCGGCGCGGATCACCAGCACTGCACTCCCCTATCGCTTCGCAGACGTCTCACCCGAACGCTCCGGGCAACAGGTCCCGGTACGTGGGTATTCCGGCGGCCCCCTCGGCGGCCAGCACGCCGACCATCACGGCGCGGGCCAGACAGTCCGCCGCGGCCTCGCCGATCGCGGTCATCAACGGCACCTCGGGCGACATCGACGCCGGTGTGGTGGGGTCCGGCGGCACCTCGACCGCACCGGTGGCCAGTGCGAACACCGTATCCCCGTCGAGCGGCGTGTGACACGGCCGCAGCGTGCGGGCCAACCCGTCGTGCGCGGCGACGGCCACACGGCGGCAGCCCGCCGGGCTGACCGCGGCGTCGGTCGCGACCACGGCGATCGTGGTGTTGAGCGGGCTGAGCTCCTGATGGCGGCCCGCATAGGCCGCGATCTGGTCGGCCGGCGGGTCGACGAGCCCGAACTCACGCCGGTACTCCGCCATCCACGGCAGTCCGGTCGCGGTGTCGAAGGCCTCGCCCGCGGAGTTGACGACGACGATCGCACCGACCGTCACCCCGTTGTCCAGGACGACCGAAGCCGTCCCCACGCCGCCCTTGAGGACGCCGGCCCGCGCCCCGACCCCGGCGCCGACGGTCCCCACCGCGACGTCGACACCGGCGCTCGCGGCGGCGGCGTAGCCGAACTCCGCGGTCGGCCGGCACGCCCAGCCGCCGACCGGCAGGTCGAAGATCACCGCGGCCGGCACGATCGGCACCACACCGCCGTCTAGTGCGACGCCGCGGCCCTGCTCCTCGAGCCACGCCATCACCCCGTCGGCGGCGGCCAGCCCGTAGGCGCTCCCGCCGGTCAGCACGACGGCGTCGGCATGGCGTACCGAATTGCTCGGATCGAGGAGATCGGTCTCCCTGGTGCCCGGCGCACCGCCCCGCCCGTCGACCGCCCCGACGGTGCCGGGCGGGGTGAGCACGACGGTGGTGCCGCTGGCCCACCCGCTGCCCAGCGCGGCGTCGGCGTCCAACCGGTCGTGGTGGCCGACGCGGATGCCCGCGACGTCGGTGATCGATCCGCTCATTGCAGCGGTTTCCCGACCAGGCTGAGCACGAGGTACTCCTGCAGCACCGTCAACCACTGGTACACGTCCACGTGTCCGGCCATCGGGTGGTCCGCGGGCAGTTCGTCGCCACCGATGGCGTCGATGTCGAGCATCGTCCCCAGCGCCAGCCGGACGTCGTTGACCGCGGCGGCCCAGGCGTGCGCATCGTCCTCGGTGAGCTCGAACCGCCCGCCGCCGGCCGGCATGGTGTCCAGCAGGCGTTGTGCCGCATCACGTTTGGCGGCCAGGATCTCCGGTTCGTGCAGGCTGCGCAGCGCACTGTTGAGACTCTCCGCGGTGCCGGACCCGGCCGGATGATCGGTGGCCGCACGGAAGAAGTCCGGCAGCAGCCGCCTCATGGTGGCATCCGGCGGGGGCGCCGTGTGCCCGGTGCGCATCCCGGTGATCTCCTCGAGTTCGTCTGCCGGAGAGGATGATTCACGCTCGTCGAGCATGCCCTTCACCGAGCTGACCAGGCTGTGCAGCAGCGCCGCCTCATGCGGTTGGAGCGCGGACCGGAACCTCGCACCGTCGGCCGTCTGCACCCGCTTCCATTTGCGCACTCCAGCGTCCCCGTCAGCGGTCCTGCTGCATGGTCGCCCAGAGACCCGCTGCGTGCAGCTTGGACACATCGACCTCCATGGACTCGCGGCTGCCCGCCGACACGACGGCCTTGCCCTCGTTGTGCACCTGCAGCATCAGCTTGGTGGCATGCGGTTCGCTGTAGCCGAACAGCTTCTGCAGGACGTAGGTCACGTAGGTCATCAGGTTCACCGGATCGTCCCAGACGATGGTCACCCAGGGCGCCTCGGTGGCCTCGTCCTGCTCCGGCACCGTGGCCACGTCGCGCTGCTCGCGGGTTCCCGGGGCTTTCGCCGGTGTGACCATGCCGTCAGGATACCGGGGCGGCCATACGGGTTACGGTGGCAGCTGTGACAGCCGCGCTGCTGACCGACAAATACGAGCTGACGATGCTGGCAGCCGCGCTGCGGGACGGGACCGCGCACCGGCGCGCGACGTTCGAGATCTTCGCCCGCCGACTGCCCGACGGCCGCCGATACGGCGTGGTGGCGGGGACCGCGCGGTTCGTCGAGGCGTTGCGGCAGTTCACCTTCGACGACGCGGCACTGGCGGCCGTCGCCGACTTCCTCGACGACGAGACCCTGGGCTACCTCGCCGGCTACCGCTTCGGCGGCGACGTCGACGGTTACCCCGAGGGCGAACTGTACTTCCCGGGCTCGCCGGTGCTGTCGGTGCACGGCACGTTCGCGGAATGTGTGCTGCTCGAGACGCTGGCGCTGTCGATCTTCAACCACGACAGCGCGATCGCCTCGGCCGCCGCCCGGATGGCCGGCGCCGCCCAGGGCAGGCCGCTCATCGAGATGGGGTCGCGGCGCACCCACGAGCAGGCGGCGGTGGCCGCCGCCCGGGCCGCCTATCTGGCCGGATTCGCCGGCAGCTCGAACCTCGAGGCGCAACGCCGCTACGGGGTACCGGCGATGGGGACCAGCGCCCACGCCTTCACACTGCTGCACACCACCCCCGACGGCCCTGACGAGGTGGCCGCGTTCCGGGCTCAGGTCGAGGCCCTCGGGGCGGGCACCACACTGCTGGTCGACACCTACGACATCACCGCCGGCGTCGCCAACGCCGTCGCGGTGGCCGGTCCACACCTGGGTGCGGTGCGCATCGACTCCGGTGACCTCGGGGTGCTGGCCCGGCAGGTGCGCGGCCAACTCGACGGCCTCGGCGCGTCGGGGACCCGCATCGTGGTCTCCGGCGACCTCGACGAGTTCGCGATCGCCGCGCTGCGCGCGGAACCGGTCGACATCTATGGTGTCGGCACCTCACTGGTCACCGGCTCCGGCGCACCGACGGCGGGCATGGTCTACAAACTCGTCGAGGTCGACGGCCTCCCGGTCGAGAAACGCAGCAGCCACAAGGAATCCCACGGCGGACGCAAACAGGCGGCCCGCCTGGTGAAACCGTCCGGCACGATCCTCGAGGAGATCGTGCACCCGTACGGCGCACCGCCCACCGGCTTCGGCGACCACGAACTGCGCCCGTTGACGGTGCCCCTGGTCAGTGCCGGCGAACCGGTCGGCGAGCTCGGCCTGGCCGCGGCGCGCGAGCGGGTCACCGCAGGGCTGCACAGCCTGCCGTGGGACGGGCTCAAACTTTCCCGCGGCGAACCGGCCGTCCCCACCCGCATGATCGCCTCCGCCCGCGGCGGCGAACGGCCCTAGGAGTGGCCACGGGCGACGAGGATCCCTGCGAGCGCGTCACCGACCTGCTGGCCGCGGCCGTCGCGGCGGTGGGCGGCGCCGAACGGTCCGGTCAGGTCGAGATGGCCAGGGCCGTGGCGCAGGCGTTCGACACCGGCCGGCATCTGGCCGTGCAGGCCGGCACCGGCACCGGTAAGTCGCTGGCCTACCTCGTGCCCGCGATCGCCCACGCGATCGCCGCCGACGAACCGGTCGTGGTCTCGACCGCCACGATCGCCCTGCAGCGCCAACTCGTCGACCGCGACCTGCCCCGCCTGGCCGACGCGCTCACTGGGGCGCTGCCGCGCCGCCCGCAGTTCGCGCTGCTCAAGGGACGCGGGAATTACCTGTGTCTCAACAAGATCCACAACGGCACCGCGGGCACCGGAGACGCCCCGGACGACCGCCCCCAGAAGGAGCTGTTCGACGCGGTGGCGGCCACCGCGCTCGGGCGTGATGTGCAGCGGCTGACGAAATGGTCCTCGGACACCGAGACCGGCGACCGCGACGAACTGCGGCCCGGCGTCCCGGACCGGTCGTGGCGTCAGGTGAGCGTGTCGGCCCGGGAGTGCATCGGCGTCACCCGCTGCCCGTACGGCACGGACTGCTTCGCCGAGAAGGCCCGCGGCAAGGCGGCCGACGTGGACGTGGTGGTGACCAACCACGCGCTGCTGGCGATCGACGCGATGTCCGATGCCGCGGTGCTGCCCGAACACAGCGCGGTGGTGATCGACGAGGCGCACGAACTGGCCGACCGGGTCACGTCGGTGGCGACCGCTGAGCTGTCGGCCACCTCGCTGGGCATCGCCCACCGCCGGGTGGCGCGGTTGGTGGAGGGGGAACTCGCGGACCGGTTGGAGGCGGCCGTCGCCACCGTGTCGTCGGCCATCCACGACGGCACGCCCGGGCGCATCGACCGGCTCGACGACGAGCTGGCCACCTATCTCACCGCGCTGCGCGACGCGGCCGACCGGGCGCGGTCGGCGATCGACACCGCACCGAGTGATCCGAGGGCCGCCGCCGCACGTACCGAGGCGGTGACCGCGTTGACCGACGTCAGCGACACCGCCAACCGGATCCTGGACTCCTTCGTTCCGGCCATCCCCGACCGCGTGGACGTGGTGTGGCTGGACCACGAGGGCGGCCCGGGTTCGGTCAGCGCGATCCTGCGGGTCGCCCCGCTGTCGGTGGCCGGACTGCTGCGCACCCGCCTCTTCGAGCACGCGACCACGGTGTTGACGTCGGCGACGTTGACCGTGGGCGGCAACTTCGAGGCCATGGCCCGGGCGTGGGGGCTGGCCGACACGACATGGCACGGGCTCGACGTCGGCTCGCCGTTCCAACACGCCAAGGCCGGGATCCTCTACGTCGCCGCCCATCTGCCGCCGCCCGGCCGTGACGGGACGGGTTCGGCCGAACAGCTCGAGGAGATCGAGACGCTGATCACCGCCGCGGGCGGCCGCACGCTGGGGCTGTTCTCCTCGATGCGCGCGGCCAAGGCCGCCGCGGAGGTGATGCGGGACCGGCTCGACACGCCCGTGTTGTGTCAGGGCGAGGACACCACCTCGGCACTGGTGGAACGGTTCGCCGCCGACCCGCAGACCTCGCTGTTCGGCACGCTGTCGCTGTGGCAGGGCGTCGACGTGCCGGGGCCGTCGCTGTCCCTGGTGCTGATCGACCGGATTCCGTTCCCGCGGCCCGACGACCCGTTGTTGACCGCCAGACAACGGGCCGTGACCGCCCACGGCGGCAACGGTTTCATGGCCGTCGCCGCCTCGCACGCCGCGCTGCTGCTGGCCCAGGGGGCGGGCCGGTTGCTCCGGCGGACCGACGACCGGGGGGTGGTCGCGGTGCTGGACTCGCGCATGGCCACCGCCCGCTACAGCGGCTTCCTGCGCGCCTCGCTGCCCCCGTTCTGGGCCACCACCGACGCGGCCCGGGTGCGCGCCGCGCTCGAACGGCTCCGGGCAGGCGGCTGACGTCACTATCCTTCACACGACGTGACACGGAAAGGCGCCAGCATGAGCCGACGGCGGGTGTTCGGTGCCGGGGTCACCGCGGTGGCCGTCATGGTGGCGGCCGGCTGCTCGACCACCCTGCAGGGCCGTCCGGTGTCGGTGTTCGACAGCCCATTCCGGGTGGCCGGCATGGTGGCCACCGACGGGCCGACGGGACTGCGCCCCGACGCCGAGGCCCCCACCCGTGAGGTCGCCGGCTCCGACGGCGGTGACATCGACGCGCTGGCCGCCGCGGCGGTCAGCGACGTCGAGGAGTTCTGGACGCAGGCCTATCCGGAGACGTTCGGCGGCGACCGGTTCACCCCGATCGAGACGCTGGTGTCGTGGGACTCCGCGCAGTTCGACGGACTGTTCTGCGGCATCGACACCGTCGACCTCGTCAACGCCGGATTCTGTCTCGAGGAGAACACGATCGGGTGGGATCGCGGTGAGCTCCTGCCGACGTTGCGGGCCGCGAACGGGGACATGGGTGTGTCGATGGTGCTCGCCCACGAGTACGGGCACCCGATCGTGCGTCAGGCAGAACTCAACGGACCCGACACCCCGGTGCTCGTGCCCGAACAGCAGGCCGACTGCTTCGCCGGGGCCTACATGCGCTGGGTGGCCGAGGGGTCGTCGCCGCGCTTCACCCTGAGCACCGGTGACGGCCTCAACAGCGTGTTGTCGGCCGTCATCGCGTTCCGCGACCCCTTGTTCACTGAAGGTGACCTCTTCGCCGCGCTCGACGAACACGGTTCGGCGTTCGAACGCGTGTCGGCCTTCCAGTTCGGGTTCACCGACGGGCCTTCGTCGTGCGCGGCCATCGACCTGCGTGAGATCGGCCAGCGCCGTGGGGATCTGCCGGTGTTGCTGGCCGAGGACCAGACCGGCGAACTGCCGGTGACCGCCGAATCCGTGCGTGCGATCGTCGATGCGCTGACCATCACCCTCGAACCCGCCCGCCCGCCTGCGCTCGACTTCGCCGCCGAGGCCGCCGAGACGTGCCCGGACGCGCGCCCGAGCCCGCCGGTGTCCTACTGCCCGGCCACGAACCGGCTCGTCGTCGACCTCCCGGAACTGCAGACGATGGGCGCCCCGCAACTGGACGTCGACACCCACGGGCTGGCCAACGGCGACAACACGGCGTACTCGGTGCTGATGTCGCGATACCTGCAGGCAGTGCAGCACGAGCGGGGGCTGGTGCTCGACACCGCCGAGGCGGCGCTGCGCACCGCGTGCCTGACGGGGGTGGCGACCACGAAGCTGTCCAGCGACGTCACCACCCCCGACGGCAGCACGGTCGCGCTGACGGCGGGCGACCTCGACGAGGCGGTGTCGGGGATCCTGAGCAACGGCCTGGCGGCCAGCGACGTCAACGGCGAGTCGGTGCCGTCCGGGTTCGCCCGGATCGACGCGTTCCGGGTCGGGGTGCTCGGCGACGAGCAGCGGTGCCTGAATCGCTTTCCGTAGGGCTCAGCTCGCCGTCAGACGACCTTGGTGGTGCCGTACCAGGCCAGCACCGCCTCGGACATGTCGGTCTCGCGGGTCAGGATGGCGTAGGACCGGATGAACGACTGACCGACACAGCCGTCGATCTTGATGCGGAAGTTGCTCACCATCACCCACGGCGCGGCCCCGGTGAATTCCTTCTCCGTCACCGGGACGACGTTGATGATGCCGGGTTTGAGACCCACGGTGACGCCGCCGCCGATGTTGCCGCCGATGCCCGGCAGGATGCCGTCGGGTATGGGTGAGATGACATCGGTCCCGATCACACCGAGCGACGGGTTCAGGCCGGCGGTGCCGGTGAGCGAGACCCCGTTGGACGTGCTCATGTCGATGCCGCAACCGATCTCGTAGCCCACCTCGAGGATTCCGGTCGGCGGCTCATCGGCGTCCGGGCCGGCGAGGTCACCGGAGAAGGTGCCGCCCACGACGTACTCACGCGACGACAGCGCGGTCGTCAGCGGCGGGATGATCGCCTGCGTCTCGTCTTTCGCCGACACGGTCAGCGTCCACCCGTCGGGGGTCTCGGTGTGCGCGGGAGGCGTCGAGGGCACCGCGCCTTCGGGCGGGGGCGGCGCCGCGTCGGAGGCCACCGGTTCGGCAGCGGGCTGCGCCCACGCCTGCCCCGGATGTGCGGCCGCGAGCAGACCGCAGATCGCCAACGCCGTGAAGCCCCGTTGCCACATCGTTGTAGCCCTCCAGATGACTAGACCCTCTAACGGAAGGTACATGGGCGACCGTGGCGGTTCGACGGGCCTCCCGGCACACGGGTCAGTCAGGCATGCGGAGGACGAAACCGGACTCCAGCGCGACCCACAGTGCACCGTCGGGGCCGAACGCCAGACCGTGCGGTTCACTGCCGGGTGGCAGGTCGAAGGTCTCGACGTCACCGTCGGCGCCGACCCGCGCCAGCCGGTCGGCACCCCACAGGCTGACCCACACGCCGCCGGCCGGATCGGCGACCACCGCATGCGGTTTCCCGGGCAGGTCGATCTCCTGCAGCGCCCCCTCGAGGGGGATCCGGCCCAGTTTGTCCGCGAGGATCTCGGTGAACCAGATCGCGTCGTCGTGGGTGGCGGTGATGCCCACCGGACCCGCGTTGCGCGTCGGCAGCTCGCGCATCGTCACGCCGTCGCCGGGATCCAGCCTGCCGATCGCGTTGCCCTGGTTGAGGGTGAACCACACCGCGTCGTCCGGACCGCGGGTGATCATCGACGGGGTGCCGCCGACCGACGCCCACCCGCTCACCTCGCCGTCGACGGTGATCCGGCCGATACCGCCCGACCCCATCTCGGTGAACCACAGTGCCCCGTCGGCGCCGACGCAGATGCCGAACGGCGCGCTGCCCTCGGCGAGGGGGAAGTCGGTGAGCTCCCCTTCGGTGGTGATGCGCCCGATCCGGTCGTCGCCGTTGCGGGTGAACCACAGCGCCCCGTCGGGTCCGGCGGTGATCAGTGACGGGCGGGCCCCGGCGGCCACCGGAAAGCGGTCGACCGCCCCGTCGGCGCCCACCCGGGCGATCGCGCCGTCGTGCACGAGCGTCACCCACATCGCCCCGTCGGGTCCGGGCGCCAGCGCGTAGGGGCCGCCCCCGATCTCGCGGACCAGGCTCACGCCAGCGCGACCAGGCCGAGTTCGTTGTCCGCGGCCAGCAGCCGATGGTGCGGCAGCACCCGCACGGTGTAGCCCACCGGCCCGGCCACCGGCAGTGGTGTCGTCGTGGAGTAGATCTCCCGGCCGTCGTCGGCGGTGCCGGTGTGCTCCATCGGCACCGTCACCGGATCGAGCAACGTGTCGCTCGCATCGACGCGCCCCAGCACCGCCTGTACGGACACCTCGTCGGGGCGCAGCCCGGCCAGCGCCACCGTCGCGGTCAGGGTCAACGCGGAGTTGATCAACGGGGTGTCGGGCAGCCCCGAGCTGTCCACGTCGGTGACCTCGACCTTCGGCCACGCCGCCTGAACCCGGCGCCGGTAGTCGGCCAGCGCGCTCGCCGCGCCGAACGTCACCCCGTCGGCGTCCTCGACGGTCCGCCGCAGCGACTGCGCAGCGGGCGCGTAGTACTTCTCGGTGTAGTCGCGGACCATCCTGGAGGCCAGCACCTTCGGGCCGAGCACCTTGAGGGTGTGGCGGACCATCTCGACCCAGCGGATCGGGATGCCGTGTTCGTCGCGCTCGTAGAACTTCGGGGCCACCGACTGTTCGATCAGGTCGTAGAGCGCGGCGGCCTCCAGGTCGTCGCGCCGCGTCTCGTCGGCCAGACCGTCGGCGGTCGGGATCTCCCAGCCGTTCTCGCCGTCGAACCACTCGTCCCACCACCCGTCGCGGATCGACAGGTTCAGTCCGCCGTTGAGCGCGCTCTTCATCCCGGAGGTGCCGCACGCCTCCAGCGGCCGCAGCGGATTGTTCAGCCAGACGTCGCAGCCGTAGTACAGCTGGCGCGCCATCGACATGTCGTAGTCCGGCAGGAACGCGATGCGGTGGCGGACCTCATGGCGGTCGGTGAACCGCACCACCTGCTGGATCAGGGCCTTGCCGCCGTCGTCGGCGGGGTGCGACTTACCCGCCACGATCAGCTGCACCGGCCGTTCCTTGTCGAGCAGCAGCTTCTCCAGCCGGGCCGGATCGCGCAGCATCAGCGTCAAGCGCTTGTAGGTGGGCACCCGGCGCGCGAAGCCGATGGTCAGGACGTCGGGATCGAATGCCGTTGCGATCCAACCCAACTCGGCTTCGGCGGCACCGCGCTCCTGCCACGACCGGCGGAGGCGCGCGCGGACGTCCTCGACCAGCGCCCGGCGCAGCTGCGAGCGGATCCACCACAGATGACCAGGGTCCACCTCCTGCAGCCGCTCCCACGTGTCGGTCTCCCGCAGCAGCCCCAGATCCTGGGTGCCGAGCAGTTCGCGACCCAGTTCGAGCCACTGCGGCGCCGCCCACGTCGGCGCGTGCACCCCATTGGTGATCGAGCCGATCGGCACCTCGTTCGGGTCGAACCCCGGCCAGAGTTCGTTGAACATCTCCCGGCTGACCCGCCCGTGCAGCAGCGAGACGCCGTTGGCGCGCTGGGCCAGCCGCAGACCCATGTGGGCCATGTTGAACTTCGTCGGATCGTCCTCGGCGCCGAACCCGACGATCCGGTCCAGCGGAACCCCCGGCAGCAGATGGGTGCCGCCGAAGTACCGTTTGATCATCTCCACTGGGAACCGGTCGATGCCCGCGGGCACGGGGGTGTGGGTGGTGAACACCGTCGAGGACCGCACGACGGTCAGCGCGGTGTCGAAATCCAGTCCGGCGTCGATCAATTCGCGGATGCGCTCCACGCCGAGGAAGCCGGCGTGGCCTTCGTTCATGTGGAACACCTCGGGTGAGGGCAATCCCTCCACCTCGGTGAACGCGCGGATCGCCCGCACGCCGCCGATCCCGGCGAGCATCTCCTGCTTGATCCGGTGCTCCTGGTCGCCGCCGTAGAGGCGGTCGGTGACACCGCGCAGGTCGTGGTCGTTCTCGGGGATGTCGGAGTCGAGGAGCAGCAACGGGATCCGCCCGACCTGGGCCACCCAGACCCGTGCGCGCAGCGTCGCGTCGTCGGGCAGCGCCAGTTCGACGAGGACCTGGTTGTCGTCGGCGTCGGTCAGCAGCCGCAGCGGCAGCCCCTGCGGATCCAGCGACGGATAGTTCTCGTGCTGCCAGCCGTCGGCGGTCAACGACTGCCGGAAGTACCCGGAGCGGTAGTACAACCCGACCGCGATCAGTGGCAGCCCGAGGTCGGATGCGGACTTGAGGTGGTCACCGGCGAGGATGCCGAGCCCGCCGGAGTAGTTCGGCAGCACCTCGGCCACGCCGAACTCCATCGAGAAGTACGCGATGCCGTTGGGCAGCACCTCACCCTGCTCGAGCTGCTGCTGGTACCACAGCGGCCGGCTCAGGTAGTCGTCGAGATCGGCGGCCAGCCCGTCGAGACGGCGGACGAACGACTCGTCGCGGGCGAGTTCGTCGAGCCGGCCCGGCTTCACACCGCCGAGCAGCGCGACCGGGTCACAGCCGATCTGCTGCCACAGTTTCTGGTCGATGTCGGCGAACAGATCCTGGGTGGGTTTGTCCCATGACCAGCGGAGGTTGATGGAAAGCCGCTCGAGCGCGGCAAGCCGGTCGGGAAGGTGGGCTCGGACGGTGAACCTGCGCAGGGCTTTCACGTGGCTTTACCTTACTGACTTCTCCGAGCCCCGCAGCGTCTCGCCGATTCCTTGGCCTGCTTCGGGTTGGGCCCCGCACTACGGTGGGTATAGGGCGCGGAGAGGGTCAATCGAGAACCAACCGAGACAGAGTCAACCGACAGTGGCCACGCCGACGATGCTGGTGGTCGCGCCGATTCAAGAGGAGTGCTGGTGGCCGGCCGTATCGGAATCGATGACGTCGCGCCCGTGATATCCGGCGGCCGGTATCCGGCCAAAGCGGTGGTGGGCGAGGTGGTGCCGGTCAGCGCCACCGTGTGGCGCGAGGGTCACGACGCCGTCTCCGCGACGCTGGTGGTGCGCTATCACGGCACGTCGTATCCCGACCTCGCCGAGGCACCGGTCGGCCGGGTGAACGCCGCCGAGGCCGTCCCCATCGAGGCGGTCGTCTCCGCCTCACCGCGCGTCAAACCGCAGGCGCTGCCGATGAGTCAGGGCCGCACACCCGATGTCTTCCACGGCCACTTCGTCCCCGACACGGTCGGGCTGTGGACCTTCCGCGTCGACGGGTGGGGCGATCCGATCGCCACGTGGCGCCACAACGTCACCGCCAAACTCGACGCCGGCCAGAGCGAGTCGGAACTCGACAACGATCTGCTCGTCGGGGCGCGTCTTCTGGAGCGCGCCGCCACCGGTGTCCCCCGCCAGGACCGCTACCCGTTGATGCAGGCGGTCGAACGACTGCGCGAACCGGGTGATCCGTTCTACCGGGCGGGCGCCGCGCTGGCCGCCGACGTGACCGCGCTGCTCGATCAGTATCCGCTGCGCGAATTGGTCACGCGCGGTGAGCAATACGGCGTGTGGGTGGACCGCCCGCTGGCCCGCTTCGGCTCCTGGTACGAGTTCTTCCCCCGTTCCACCGGCGGATGGGACAGCCAGGGCCACCCCGTGCACGGCACGTTCGCCACCGCCACCAAGGCGCTGCCCCGGGTCGCCCGGATGGGTTTCGACGTGGTGTACCTGCCGCCGATCCACCCGATCGGCAAGGTGCACCGCAAGGGTCCCAACAACAGCGTGACCGCCGGACCGAACGACGTCGGATCCCCGTGGGCGATCGGCAGCGACGAGGGCGGCCACGATGCAGTGCATCCGGAACTGGGCACCATCGACGACTTCGACGAGTTCGTGGCCGCCGCCCGCGACCAGGGGCTCGAGGTGGCACTCGACCTGGCGCTGCAGTGCGCGCCGGACCATCCGTGGGCTCGTGAGCATCCGGAGTGGTTCACGGTGCTGCCCGACGGCACCATCGCCTACGCGGAGAACCCACCGAAGAAGTATCAGGACATCTACCCGCTGAACTTCGACAACGACCCGGCCGGGTTGTACATGGAGGTGCTGCGGGTGGTCCGGTTCTGGATCTCCCACGGCGTCAAGGTCTTTCGCGTCGACAACCCGCACACCAAACCGCCCAACTTCTGGGCGTGGCTGATCGGGCAGATCAAGACCGAGGATCCCGACGTGCTGTTCCTGGCCGAGGCCTTCACCCGGCCGGCCCGCCTCTACGGGCTGGCGAAACTCGGTTACACGCAGTCCTACACGTACTTCACGTGGCGCACGTCGAAGAGCGAGCTGACCGAGTTCGGTGAGCAGATCGTCGAGCACGCCGACTACGCGCGGCCCAACCTGTTCGTCAACACCCCCGACATCCTGCACGAGAGCCTGCAGCACGGCGGTCCCGGCATGTTCGCGATCCGCGCGGTGCTGGCGTCGACGATGAGTTCGGTGTGGGGGGTGTACTCCGGTTACGAACTGTTCGAACACCGGCCGGTGCGGGAGGGCAGCGAGGAGTACCTCAACTCGGAGAAGTACGAACTGCGTCCGCGCGACTTCGACGCCGCCCTGGCCGACGGTGAGTCGCTCGAACCGTTCATCACGCGCCTCAACGAGATTCGGCGGGTGCATCCGGCGCTGCACGAACTGCGCACCATCAGGTTCCACTACCCCGACAACGACGCCATCCTGGCCTTCAGCAAGTTCGACCCGGCCACCGGTGATCAGGTGCTCGTCGTGGTGACGCTCAACCCGTTCGGGCCCGAGGAGGCCACGTTGTGGTTGGACATGCCCGCACTGGGAATGGAGCCTTACGACAGGTTCTGGGTGCGCGACGAGATCACCGGAGAGGAATACCAGTGGGGGCAGTCCAACTACGTGCGCATCGAGCCCGCCAGGGCGGTCGCGCATGTGCTCAACATGCCCCAGGTGCCCGCCGACCAACGACTCAACCTACTGCGTAGGGAGTGAACACACGCATGGCCAAGACGAAGCGACTGACCGACGACAGCACTGTGACCACCAGCCCGCACCTGCGGCCGCACACCGCCGACCTGAACCGGCTGCTCGCGGGCGAGCACCACGACCCGCACTCGATCCTCGGGGCGCACGAGTACGAGGACCACACCGTGATCCGGGCCTACCGTCCGCACGCGACTGAGGTCGCGGCCGTCGTCGGCGGTGAGCGGCACGTGTTCACCCACCTCGAGGCTGGCGTGTTCGCGGTGACCCTGCCGTTCACCGGCCTGATCGACTACCGCCTCGAGGTCAGCTACGACCACGGCGGCGACCAGCCGCACATCCACCACACCGCCGACGCGTACCGGTTCCTGCCCACGTTGGGCGAGGTGGATCTGCACCTGTTCTCCGAAGGCCGCCACGAACGGTTGTGGGAGGTGCTCGGCGCGCATCCGCGCAGCTTCACCACCCCCGACGGCGTCGTCGAGGGCGTCTCCTTCGCGGTGTGGGCGCCCAACGCCAAGGGTGTCCAGTTGATCGGCGACTTCAACCACTGGGAGGGCAACGAGGCGCAGTTGCGCGTCCTCGGCTCGACCGGTGTGTGGGAGCTCTTCTGGCCGGACTTCCCGGTCGACGGGCTCTACAAGTTCCGCATCCACGGCGCCGACGGTGTGGTGAGCGAGCGGGCCGACCCGATGGCGTTCGCCACCGAGGTTCCGCCGCAGACCGCATCGCGGGTCACCACGAGCACCTACACGTGGAGCGACGACACGTGGATGAGCCGGCGGGCCGCCCAGAATCCCGTCTTCGAGCCGATGAGCACCCTCGAGGTGCACCTGATGTCGTGGCGGCCGGGCCTGTCCTACGTCGAGCTCGCCGACCAGCTGACCACATACGTCGTCGAGCACGGATTCACCCACGTCGAGATGCTGCCGGTCGCCGAGCATCCGTTCGGCGGCTCGTGGGGCTACCAGGTCACGTCGTACTACGCGCCGACGTCACGCCTGGGCACGCCCGACGAGTTCCGCTATCTCGTCGACCGCCTGCACCAGGCGGGCATCGGGGTGATCGTCGACTGGGTGCCCGCCCACTTCCCCAAGGACGCGTGGGCGCTCGGCCGGTTCGACGGCACCGCACTCTACGAACACGCCGACCCGCGCCGCGGTGAGCAGCTGGACTGGGGCACTTACGTTTTCGACTTCGGCCGCGCCGAGGTGCGCAACTTCCTGGTCGCGAACGCGCTGTACTGGCTGCAGGAGTTCCACGTCGACGGGCTGCGGGTGGACGCCGTCGCGTCGATGCTCTACCTGGACTACTCGCGGCCCGAGGGCGGCTGGACGCCGAACATCTACGGCGGCCGCGAGAACCTCGAGGCGGTGCAGTTCCTGCAGGAGATGAACGCCACCGTGCACAAGGCCAGCCCGGGCATCGTGACGATCGCCGAGGAGTCGACGTCGTGGCCCGGGGTGACCCGGCCGACGAATCTCGGCGGCCTGGGCTTCTCGATGAAGTGGAACATGGGCTGGATGAACGACACGTTGGCGTTCATCAGCCGCGATCCGATCCACCGCAGCTACCACCACCACGAGATGACGTTCTCGATGCTGTACGCGTTCAGCGAGAACTACGTGCTGCCGATCAGCCATGACGAGGTGGTGCACGGCAAGGGCACGCTGTGGGGCCGGATGCCCGGCGACGACCACCGCAAGGCCGCGGGTGTGCGGCAGCTGCTCGCCTACCAGTGGGCGCACCCCGGTAAGCAGCTGCTGTTCCAGGGTCAGGAGTTCGGCCAGCGCGCGGAGTGGTCGGAGGAACGCGGCGTCGACTGGTACCAGCTCGACGAGAACAGCTACTCGGGCGGCATCCTGCGGATGATCTCCGACATGAACGGGATCTACACGAGCCACCGGGCGCTGTGGTCGCACGACACCAGACCCGAGGGCTATTCGTGGATCGACGCGAACGACTCGGCCAACAACGTCCTGAGCTTCCTGCGCTACGGCGACGACGGTTCGGTGCTGGCGTGCGTGTTCAACTTCTCCGGCACCGAGCACAGCCAGTACCGGCTGGGCCTGCCGCACGCCGGCACTTGGCGTGAGGTGCTCAACACCGACGCGTCGGACTACAACGGCGCGGGGATCGGCAACTACGGGGCCGTGCAGGCCAGCGACGAACCGTGGCACGGCCGCCCTGCCTCGGCGGTGATGGTGCTGCCGCCGCTGTCCGCGCTGTGGTTCGAACCGGTGTCCGCCGAGGCGCCCGTCGTGCAGGAGCCCGCGACGGATCCGCCGCTGTCCTAGGCACCCTTCCGCAACCTCGCCGACGAGAAAGGGGCGCCCCGGGTGGGGCGCCCCTTACGTCGTGGTGGGTGGTCAGCGGGTGGTGACGTATACGACGCGGTCGTCGTTGTCGTAGCGGACCGAGACGATGCTGGACTGGTCGAGCGGCTTGCTCATGCCCTGCTGGGTGACGCGGACCTGGTAGCCGCGGTCGTCGAGGGAGCTGATGGTGTCGGCGGCGTTGCCGGGTCCGGAGGGGGCGGCCTGGGCGGGGGCGGCGAAGGCCAGGAATCCGGTGGCCAGTCCGCCGGCGATGATGGTGGCGAATCCGAACTTGTTCATGTTCTTGCCTCTTCGTGTCCGTTCGGTCTGGAGGGATTTCCTGGCCGGTCTGACTGCAACAACCTGCAGGTCAGCGCCATCCATCCCGTTGGCAGTGATTGACCGACGGCTGGCAGGAAGTGATCGAAGAGGTCCGGGAACGCGCCGGGACCGCGGTGCTCAGTACAGCGCGTTGGCGAGCTTGCGCCGGCCCGCGATCACCTCGGGATCGGCCGGGTCGAACAGCTCGAACAGTTCGATGAGACGGGTCCGCACCCGCGTGCGCTCGTCGCCGGCGGTGCGCTTGACCAAGGCGATCAACCGCTCGAAGGCCGCCTCGACCTGCTGCTGGAGGATCTCGACGTCTGCCGCGGCGAAGGCGGCGTCCACGTCGTCGGGTGCGGCGTCGGCAACGGTCGGCGCGTCGGGACGCTGGGTCGTCGCGCGCTGGAGGAACGCGATCTGCCGGACCGCCCCCTTGGCCTCGGCGTGGTTCGGCTGAGCGTCGAGGATCGCCTGGTAGGCGCTGAGTGCGGCGTCGAAATCCCCGTCGTCGAGGAAGGCGCGCGCCTGCGCGACCTCGGGGTCGACCTGCTCGGGCTGATCGGGATCCCCGGCACCCGGCAGCTTCCCGGCGGTCGCTTCGAGGAGCGAATCGATCCAGCGCCGCAGCTGATCGGCCGGTTGCGGACCCTGGAAGCTCGAGATCGGCTGGCCGCCGGCGAGCGCGACGACCGTGGGCACCGCCTGCACGCCGAACATCTGCGCCACCCGCGGGGTGGTGTCGACGTTGACCGTCGCCAGCGACCACCTGCCTGCGTCGGCGCCTGCCAGGTCGGCGAGCGTCTGGCCCAGCGCCACGCTGGAGTCGCTGCGCGGAGACCACAGCAGCACGACGACGGGGACCTGGCCGGAGCGGACCAGCACCTCGGCCTCGAGATTCGCCTCGGTGATCTCGACCCCGCCGGGGCCGCCCGTCGCGGCGGGCCCGCCCGCCTCGGCGGCGGGGCGTTGCTTGAGCGCGGACAGATCAACCGCACCGGCCAGCGCCGGCCCGATGGAAGGTCGTGGACGTGTCACGCGTGCAAGTCTGTCACGTCGTTTCGGGTACCGGGCGGCCTGGCCGACCCATCGCGGGCGCCGCGCCGGCGCCCATCCGGCCCGTGCGCTCTGCCCATATGAGGAAGATCACAGTGCCGAGCGGGACGATGCTCGCCAGCCCCGCCAGCAACCACGTCCACAGCCTCCACCGGAGGGTGAACCCGGTCACGACGGCGGCCACGACGAACGCGACGAACACGCCGCCGTGGGCGGGGCCGAAGATCTTGACCCCGATCTCGGTGCTCGGGCTGCCGAGGTACTTGAAGTACATCCCCAGCAGCAGGCCGACCCAGCTCACTGCCTCGAGCAGGCCGACGAGCCGGAGCCAGCCGACAGGGCTACGCAGATCGAAAGCACCGAACATGGCCGCCATTGTGCCTCAAGCCGGCCTCGATTACTACAAGCCGTCGTAGACGCTGCCGGAGGGCGACGCGTCAGGGGCGACGCAGGATCAGCGCATCGCCCTGGCCACCGGCGCCGCACAGGGCGGCGACCGCGTAGCCGGAACCCTTGCGGGCCAGTTCGAGCGCCGCGTGCAGCGTGATGCGGGCACCCGACATCCCGATCGGGTGGCCGATCGCGATCGCGCCGCCGTTGGTGTTGACCTTGTCGGGATCCACGCCGAGCTCCTGGGTGGAGGCCAGCGCGACCGCGGCGAAGGCCTCGTTCAGCTCGATCACGTCGAGCTGGTCGGCGGTGATGCCCTCCTTGGCGATCGCCTTCTTGACCGCGTTGGCCGGTTGCGACTGCAGCGTCGAGTCGGGCCCGGCGACCACACCGTGGGCGCCGATCTCCACCAGCCAGGTCAGGCCCAGCTCCTCGGCCTTGGCCTTGTTCATCACGACGACCGCGCAGGCGCCGTCGGAGATCTGCGACGCCGAGCCGGCGGTGATCGTGCCGTCCTTGCGGAACGCCGGCTTCAACCCGGCCAGCGACTCGGCCGTGGTGTTGGCGCGGATGCCCTCGTCCTCGGCGAACTCGAGCGGATCGCCCTTACGCTGCGGGATCGACACCGGCACCACCTCGTCGGCGAACACCCCGTCCTTCCACGCCGCGGCGGCGCGCTGATGGGACTGCGCCGCGTACTCGTCCTGCTGGGCGCGGGTGAACTGGTCGACATCGTTGCGCTGCTCGGTGAGTGCGCCCATCGGCTGGTCGGTGAACACGTCGTGCAGGCCGTCGTATGCCAGGTGGTCGACCGCCGTCACATCGCCGTACTTGTAACCCGCGCGGCTGTTCACCAGCAGGTGCGGCGCCTGGCTCATCGACTCCTGGCCGCCGGCCACCACCACGTCGAACTCGCCGGCGCGGATCAACTGGTCGGCCAGTGCGATCGCGTCGATACCCGACAGGCACATCTTGTTGATCGTCAGCGCAGGCACGTCCCACGGGATGCCCGCGGCCACCGCCGCCTGGCGGGCCGGCATCTGCCCGGCGCCTGCGGTGAGCACCTGACCCATGATCACGTACTCGACGGCCGACGGGGCCACGCCCGCTTTCTCCAGGGCGGCCCTGATGGCGACCGCCCCCAGGTCGCTGCCCGAGAAGTCCTTCAGCGAACCCATCAACTTGCCTACCGGCGTCCGGGCTCCAGCAACGATCACCGACGTCGTCATCACTACCTCCAAGCGGGTTTCAGGCGGTTCCGATGAGGCTATACAGCGGACCTGAGGTGTTCGGAACCGATGCCGTTAGGTTACCTTTGCGATATGACTGCCGAGCAAATTGACGCCCGTCCAGTACTGGCCACCGCCCTGGTGACCGCGATCGACCACGTCGGTGTCGCGGTGCCGGATCTGGACGAAGCGATCCGGTGGTACCACGACCACCTCGGCATGATCGTGCTGCACGAAGAGGTCAACGAGGAGCAGGGCATCCGCGAGGCCATGCTGTCGGTACGGGGCGCCGCGGTCGGCAGCACCCAGGTCCAACTGATGTCGCCGCTCGACGACACCTCGACGATCGCCAAGTTCCTCGACAAGCGCGGACCCGGCCTGCAGCAGTTCGCCTACCGTGTCAGCGACCTCGACGCACTCAGTGCGCGGCTGCGCGAGCAGGGCGTGCGGCTCATCTACGACGAGCCCCGCCGCGGCACCTCGAACTCGCGCATCAACTTCATTCATCCCAAGGACGGCGGCGGCGTGCTCATCGAGCTCGTCGAACCCGCGGCCGAGCACTGACCCACTAAGACCATCTGCGCGTCGGGCCCCGCGTGGCCCGGTGCGTCCAGCACGGCGTGTGCCAGTGGCGGCGATCCTCCACCGCGGCCTCCCCCGCGTCCGCTGGCCAGACCACCAGATGTGCTGTGCCGGGCCGGATCTCGTGATCACAGCCGGGGCACCGGTAGGTCTTCGACGCGCGTGCGCCGGCCACCGGCCGTACCTCGTAGTCATAGCCGTCGGGGCCGGTCTCGACGCGTCGCCCGGTGAACAGCGGAGGCAGCGGGCGCGATGGCCGCGACGGGTGACGGCGCCTGGGCATAAGGGCAGTCTAGGGCTTCAGAAGAGCCGGAACTCGTCGCTGTCCATACCGCGCATCTGGTCGTAATCGAGTATGAGGCAACGAATCCCGCGGTCTATGGCCAGCGTGCGCGCCTGCGGCTTGATCTGCTGGGCAGCGAACACCCCGGACACCGGCGCGAGCAGGCTGTCTCGATTCAGCAGTTCGAGGTAGCGGGTGAGCTGTTCGACACCGTCGATCTCGCCGCGGCGTTTGATCTCCACGGCCACCGAGCGCCCGGACTCGTCGCGGCACAGCAGATCCACCGGCCCGATCGCGGTCATGTACTCGCGGCGCACCAGCGTGTACCCGTCGCCGAGCAGTTCGACATGTTCGGCGAGCAGCTTCTGCAGGTGGGCCTCGACACCGTCCTTGACCAACCCGGGGTCGATCCCGAGGTCGTGGCTCGAGTCGTGCTCGACGTCCTCGACGGTGATCCGCAACTGCTCGCCGGCCTTGTTCTCCACCACCCACACCGGGTGGGTGTCGCCGGCCTCCTCCTTCAGCCGGCACGGCGGACTCATCCAGTTCAGCGGCTTGTAGGCCCGGTCGTCGGCGTGCACGCTGACCGAACCGTCGGCCTTGAACAACAGCAGTCGGCGCGCAGAGGGCAGATGGGCGGTCAGCCGACCGATGTAGTCGACCGTGCACTGGGCGATGACGAGACGCACCCGCACAACATTAGGGTCTGCGCACTTCTGCAAATTAGGCTGGCGGCACAATGGACGCGACGACGACCGCCAAGAAAAGCGTTCCACAGCGGCTGGGACTGCTCCTGGAGAAGGTGACCAGGCAGAGCGGGCGTCTGCCGGACACCCCCCACTACGGCTCGTGGCTGCTGGGAAGGCCGGACGAGGACCAACAGCGCCGGCGTATCCGCATCCAGGTCATCCTCACGTTCTTCATCCTGTTCACCAACATCCTGGGCATCGCGGTCTCGCTGCTCCTCAACGCCGTGGCCATCCCGGTGCCGAGCGTGTTCTCCGACGCACCGGCCTGGTTGACCTGGGTCGTGGTGCCCGCCTACATGGTGGTCGCGCTGCTCATCGGCACGGCCTGGATCACCTCCCGCACGGTCCGCTCCTTGCGGTGGGCGATCGAGGAGCGGACTCCCACCCGCACCGACCAGCGCAACGTGTTCCTGGCGCCGTCGAAGGTGGCCAAGATGCTGCTGTGGTTCTGGGGCGTCGGCACCGTGCTCCTGACGGTGCTGTACGGCCTGCAGGATTCGGCCTTCATCCCCCGGTTCCTGTTCGCCGTGGGTTTCCCCGGCATCGTGGTGGCGACCGCCTGCTACCTCATCACCGAGTTCTCGCTGCGGCCGATCGCGGCCCAGGCGCTCGAAGCGGGCCGCCCGCCACGCCGGTTCGCGCACGGGGTCATGGGCCGCACCATGACGGTCTGGCTGCTCGGCTCCGGTGTGCCCGTGCTCGGCATCCTCATGCTGGCCGTGTTCTCGCTGTCGATGCAGAATCTGACCGCGACGCAGTTCGGGGTCGCCGTGATGATCATCGCCATCGTGGCGCTGCTCTTCGGGCTGATCCTGATGTGGCTGCTGTCCTGGCTCATCGCGACGCCGGTACGGGTGGTGCGCGCGGCGCTGAAGAACGTCGAGCGGGGCGACTTCGACTGTCAGCTGGTCGTTTTCGACGGCACCGAACTCGGAGAGCTGCAGCGGGGTTTCAACAAGATGGTCGAGGGTCTGCGCGAACGCGAACGGGTGCGCGACCTGTTCGGCCGCCACGTCGGCCGGGAAGTCGCTTTGGCGGCCGAGAAGCAACAGATCGAACTCGGCGGCGAAGAGCGCCACGCCGCCGTGATCTTCGTCGACATCATCGGATCGACGCAGATGGTCACCAGCCGGCCCGCCGTGGAGATCGTCGAGCTGCTCAATCGGTTCTTCGCGGTGATCGTCGACGAGGTCGATCGTCATCACGGCCTGGTCAACAAATTCGAAGGCGATGCGGTGCTGGCCGTGTTCGGCGCCCCGGTCGCACTCGACAACGCCGAGGACGAGGCGCTGTCGGCGGCCAGGGCCATCGCCGGGCGCCTGGCCGACGAGGTGCCCGAATGCCAGGCGGGCATCGGGGTGGCCGCAGGCAAGGTGGTCGCGGGCAACGTCGGCGCCAGGGAGCGCTTCGAGTACACCGTCATCGGCGAACCGGTCAACGAGGCTGCACGGCTGTGCGAACTCGCGAAGTCGGCGCCCGGCCGGCTCGTCGCCTCATCCGACACCGTCGCGGCCGCCACCGACTCCGAACGCGGGCACTGGACGCTGGGCGACACGGTGACCCTGCGCGGCCACGACGAGCCCACCCGCCTGGCCCTGCTGGCCTGATCTCAGGTCCCGCGCAGCGTGCCGTCGAGATACTCGGCGCGGCAGGCGCGACGGGCCAGCTTGCCGCTCGTGGTCCGCGGGATGGCGCCGGCGGGGACGAAACGCACGTCGGCGACGTCGATACGGTGCCGCTGCCGCACCCCCTCGCGGATCGCGTCGACGGCCGGAGCCGGGTCGGCGCGGCGGGTTCCCGACGCCCGCTCGGCGATGATCACCAGCTGCTCGTCGGGCACGGTGAACGCGGTGGCGTGGCCCCGGCGCACCAGCGGCGAGGCGTCCGCCGTGGTGGTCTCGATGTCCTGCGGGTAGTGCTGCCGCCCGTCGATCACCACGAGATCGGCCAGGCGGCCGGTCACGTACAGCTCGCCGTCGAGGTAGGTGCCGAGGTCGCCGGTGCGCAGCCAGCGACCGCTCTCGGGTACCCCGTCGGCGTGACCTCCGACGGCGGATCTCAGTGTCGCGCCGAAGGTTTCGCGTGTCTCGTCGGGCCGCGCCCAGTAACCACGGCCGATGTTCTCGCCGTGCAGCCAGATCTCCCCGATGTGCCCGTCAAGCAGTTCCTCCCCCGAGCCGGGGTCGACGATCACCGCCCACTGGCTCCGGGCGATCTGACCGCACGACACTTGCGGCACAGCGCTTTTGGCGTCGGCAGGTACGCGGACCGCCCGGCCGGCGGCCAGGTGTCCGCGATCGAGATGGACCACCGACGGTTGCGCGTCGGGGGCGATCGTCGCGACGAACAGCGTCGCCTCGGCGATGCCGTAGGACGGTTTGAACGCCGTCGGCGGCAGCCCGTGCGGCGCGAAGGCCGCGGTGAACGTGTCGATGGCCGCCATGCTCACCGGTTCGGACCCGATGATGAGCACGACATTGCTCAGGTCGACGTCGTCGCCGGCCTCCGGCAGCCCGCGCTGAGCGGTCCATTCGTAGGCGAAGTTGGGCGCGGCGGTGACGACGCGGCCGTGGCGGGATCCCTCGGCCAGCGCCCGGACCCATCGCTGCGGACGGCGCAGGAACGCCGTCGGCGACATGAGCGTGGAGTGTCCGCCGTAGACGGCGGGAAACCCGAGCATCGACAGCCCCATGTCATGAAACAGCGGTAACCAGCTGACGCCGTGGGTATTTCGGTCCAGCAGGTCGATCGACAGGATCATCTGCAGCAGATTGGTGCCGACGGCCCGGTGGGTGATCTCCACGCCGACCGGGGGCCTGGTCGCGCCGGAGGTGTACTGCAGATGCGAGACGTCGTCGACGTCGACCGGCTGCTCCACGAAGGCGTCGCCCGCATCGTCGGGGATCTGGTCGAGCAGCACGACGTGCGGCCGCGGGAAACCGACCGGGCCGGCGAGGAAGTCGTCGACGGCGCCGGCCGCCGCGGTGGTCGTGAGCACGACGGTCGGGCGGGCGTCTCCGAGTGCGGTGCGCAGGCGTTCGGCGTGGCCCTGCAGTTCGGGCGCGAACAGGGGGACCGCGATGGTGCCCGCCTTGATCGCGGCGAAGAATCCGGCGATGTAGTCGAGCCCCTGGGGCGCGAGGATCGCCACCCGGTCGCCGCGGGAGGTGAGCGTCTGCACGCGCGCGGCGATCGCCCGCAGCCGCACACCGAGTTCGGTCCAGGTGAGTTCGGCGACGGCGACGTCGTCGGTGCCGGTGTGGTCCAGGTAGCGGTACGCCACCGCGTCGCCGACGGCGGCGATGTTGCGGTCGATCAGGGAGATGAGCGTGACGCCCGGCGGCAGCACGATGTTGCCGTCGGCGTCCAGGCAGTCCTCGATCTTCAGCAGACCTTCGTGAACCACCTGGCCGGTACTGCCGCTCATGGCGACGAGTCTAGGGAATGTCGCCGTGGCGTCTCGGCGCCGACGCACGGGTTCGCCCGCCCACGACCATGTCGGATTTCCGCCGGTGTTGTCGGTGACGGCGTGTAAGTCTGACAGCATGTACGACGATTTCGACCGCTGCTACCGGGCCGTGCAGTCCAAGGACGCCCGGTTCGACGGTTGGTTCGTCACCGCCGTGCTGACCACGCGGATCTATTGCCGGCCAAGCTGTCCCGTCCGGCCGCCGTTCGCCCGCAACGTGCGGTTCTATCCGACCGCCGCGGCCGCCCAGGCGGCCGGGTTCCGGGCCTGCAAGCGCTGCAGGCCGGACGCGTCGCCGGGTTCGCCGGAGTGGAATGTCCGCGGCGATGTGGCCGCCAGGGCGATGCGCCTGATCGCCGACGGCACCGTCGATCGCGACGGCGTCACCGGCCTGGCCGACCGCCTCGGCTACACCACGCGGCAGGTGCAGCGCATCCTGCAGGCCGAAGTCGGCGCCAACCCGCTCGCGTTGGCCCGTGCGCAGCGGGCACAGACCGCACGGGTGTTGATCGAGACCACCGATCTGCCGTTCTCCGATGTGGCGTTCGCCGCGGGCTTCTCGAGCATCCGGCAGTTCAACGACACCGTGCGCGCCACGTCCGCGTGCACCCCCACCGCGATGCGGGAGCGGGCGCGACGCCGGTACGGATCTGCCGAGACAGGCGCAGGGTCACTCGCGCTGCGCCTCCCGGTGCGCAGGCCGTTCGCCTGTGAAGGGGTGTTCGGCCACCTGGCGGCCAGCGCGGTCCCGGGGGTGGAGGAGTTTCGCGACGGGGCGTTCCGGCGCACGCTTCGGCTGTCGAAGGGGCACGGCATCGTGAGCCTCACCCCCCGCGACGATCATGTCGACTGCGTCCTCCACCTCGAGGATCTCCGCGACCTCTCCAGCGCGATCGCGCGGTGCCGGCGCCTGGTGGACCTCGACGCCGATCCGGAGGCCGTCGTCGACGTGCTCAGCGCCGATTCCGAACTCACCGCACTGGTGACGAAGGCGCCCGGCCAGCGCATCCCGCGCACGGTCGACGAGGCGGAGCTGGCGGGGCGGGTCGTCCTGGGTCAGCAGGTGTCCCTGAAGGCGGCCCGGACGCACGCCGGCCGGCTCGTCGCCCACTACGGTCGTCCGATCAGCGATCCGCACGGCGGTCTGACCCATGTGTTCCCCACCGTGGAGGAGCTCGCCGACATCGAACCCGCCCATCTCGCGGTGCCGCGCAGCCGGCAGCGCACTGTGCGGGCGCTCGTCGAAGCGTTGGCGGCCGGCGACGTCCGTCTCGACCCCGGATGCGACTGGGACGAGGCGCGACAGCAGCTCACCGCGCTGCCCGGCATCGGCCCCTGGACCGCGGAGATGATCGCGATGCGGGGCCTCGGCGATCCCGACGCCTTCCCGGTGGCCGACCTTGGCGTGCTCACCGCCGCCCGACACCTCGGCCTCCCGGATGATGCGCGAGCGCTCGCCGCGCACAGTTCGCGGTGGCGGCCGTGGCGGGCCTATGCGACGCAGCACCTGTGGACGGCGCTCGACCATCCGGTCAACGACTGGCCCCCGAAGGAGGTCTGACAGTGACGATCCGATTCCGTACCGTCGACAGTCCGGTCGGTCTGTTGACCCTGGCCGGCCGCGACGATCGCCTGATGCATCTGCGCATGGTCGATCAGACCTATGAACCGAGCCGCGAAGGCTGGGTGCCCGACGCAACCGCGTTCGCCGACGCCGTCGAGCAGCTGAATGCGTATTTCGCCGGCGAACTCACGGCGTTCGACCTCGACCTCGATCTGGTCGGCACCGCGTTTCAGCGCCGCGTGTGGGAGGCGCTGACGACCATTCCGTACGGGGAGACACGGTCGTACGGCGAGATCGCCAAGCAGATCGGAGCTCCCGGCGCATTCAGGGCCGTCGGACTCGCGAACGGCCACAATCCGATCGGCATCATCGTGCCGTGTCACCGCGTGATCGGCTCGAATGGAAGCCTCACCGGATATGGCGGCGGAATCGAAAGGAAGCGAATGCTCCTCGGAATGGAAAAGCAATTCCATTCCGCCATTCCGACGCTATTCGATTGAGCGCACAGCATTACCCATAGAAATGCCTCGGCCCTCCGATTGTGGTCGGAGGGCCGAGGGTAAAGGGTGTTCGGCGGTGTCCTACTTTTCCACCC